>JAYQQF010000007.1:99765-150854 GCA_038145705.1 Alphaproteobacteria bacterium
GGCAAGATCATCGCGAAAGATGTTGCACGGATTCACGCCTTCATCGCGCTTGACTGCACGCGTGCCGCGAAGGACCTGACTTTCGTCTTCAGCGTCAACAACCGTGTGCGTACCACCGTTCAAACCAAACTGAAACCGGCACGGCGCTGGCGAAGCTGGGCATGGGCAAAAACCGGGCCCGGCGCATGGTCGGTTTCCGTGTTCGTCGGGGACCGTTTTTTGGTGAAAGAAGAATTCACTGTTCAATAATTGCCAAGGATACGGGCAAGGTATGCTGAGACTGATATCCCTCATTGCCATTACGGCCCTTGTGGGCCTCATGTCCGCCCCGGGGCACGCACAGTCTCTTGACCGGTTGAGAGAAAAACTCGGCGCCTCGATAGAGAGCGGTCTCCGCCGCCTCGCCGAAACAAGCGTACAGGTCGAGATAGACAGCAAAAATTTGGGGCCGCGGAGCCTTTCCCTGCGTGGCGTCACGGCGCGCGTGCGTCACATCAAGCGCCGGGGCGGAATGACACAGGCCATCGTGGACGTAACCGCAGGGGATAGACGCGTTGGGCGTCTGGTCGGCGAAGAATCCTCGATTCCATGGACGATCCTGCAGATTGCCGAAATGGACAAGGACAACGGATTTCCGGAGGTCATACTCTCGACCTATTCCGGCGGGGCGCATTGCTGTTCGCGAACACGGGTTCTGACTGCCGACAGCAACGGTGAAAGATGGCAATCGGTCGACCTGGGGTGGCGTGACGGCGGCGTATTGTCGGCAAGGGATATGGATCTCGACGGGCGCGTCGAGTTTTTGACCAGCGACAACCGCTTTCTTTATCGTTTCTCGTCTTATGCGGGCAGCGTGGCACCCGTGCAGATCCACCGGCTGGTGGGACTGCGGTTCCAGGATGCGACACGAGAGCCGGGTTTTCGCTTCATCCTGCAGGACCACGCCGAGCGGCTCGACCGCCAACTTCCGGAAATTCGCCGTCGCCGCAGTTCCGCCAACGGCTTCCTCGCAGGCTATGTCGCCGCAAAGTCGCTCCTGGGCGAACGCGAGGAAGCCTGGAGGATAATGCTGGAATTACACGACCAGCGTGACGATTGGGGGCTCTCCGAGTGCATTGTTCGGGACCCGCGCGGCGAGTGCCTTGAAAACAGAAACCACGGGACATTTCCCCTAGCTCTGCAGGCTTTTCTGAGAAGCGCCGGATACTAGTTCTTCTTCAGGCTCAGTATCGCCAGCAGGATATCGGCGATGAAGAATACGATCATGAACACGAAGTAGGCGATCACGGGGTAGAACAGACCCGCGAACAGCACTGCCACGGCGATGCCGCCGTCGCTGATCGCAGCGAACATGACATAGCCCTTGGCCGTCATGATCTTGTAAATCGCGACAAGAATCAGCACTGCGCCCGTGATGGTCAGCAGCCGCGAAAACAGCGTGCTGAAGTAAAGGCCGCTCTTCACGTTGATGGAAAACAGCCCGATAAGATCGCTCGCGATACCGCTCTTTTCCGCGATGCTCATATTGATGAGGTGGGGATTAACGATCGGCACATTGCTGAGCAGCACCAGAAGGGCGCCGGTGACGCAGCCGAGGAAGATGAGGAAACTCGACGACTGGATCCCGAAATAGACGCCGCCGCAGACAAGGGCAATTCCCAGAAAGACGTTAAGAAAGCCAGCGAGTTCGAGATAGGCAGGGGAGCTGATCGAGGTCGGGTTGGCCTCCAACGCGGCACGGCAGGCGCCATGGAACTTTTCCGAGATGTAGTCGCCGAAGAAAACGAGGAACACAGCGGCAACGCCGCCGAAGAACGGCGTGGCGACAGAGAGCTTGATTGAAACGACGATGCCGGCAATCAGGATGATCAGGGCCGACAACGGAACAAGCAGCGAATTCGTGACATTCAGGTATTTTTCGATGGCAGCGATCAACTTTTCCGAAAACGTTGCCTGGCACTTTGCGTAAATGCGGGCGAATGTCGCACGGGTGAAATCCGTGATGACGGTGAATTTGTTCATAGCTCCCCCTTCTTGGGCCAATGTATGGTCGCGGCACGGAACCGATGCCCTCGACCTCTCACGGCGCTTATACGGGGGAGAAGCCCGATAGCGGTTAGATTTTCGGGTTCTTTTCGGACCGAAGTCAGTCCAGTATTTCGTAGGTCCAGACCACGGCGCGCGAGCCTTGGATGGCGCGGACCTCGCTCTGGATCGTGTCGTGTTCGGTGGTGGACCGATAATTCTCGATATCGGCCACGCTGTCCCATTCCGAATAGGAAATGTAGAGATCGCGCTGTTCCGTCGAGCGCATGAACTTTTCCATGCGGCAGCCCTTCTGCTTTTGCATCAGCGGCGCGCATTGCGACTTCCAGATGCGCTCGGCATCGGAGAATTTTTCGTCAGGGGTCTTGATGATGATCACGCGGGCGATGGTCATGCGGTCTCTCCCTGTTCTGTGAATACTGCAGGCGCCGACTGCAAGCTGACCACGACAATCGCGCAAAAACAACCGGGCGCGACGCGCAATCCGGTATCCGGATGCATGTTTAACCCGTTGCAGATTGCGGATCGGATCGGGAAAAGAGGTGGTGCCGCCTGCGTGACTCGAACACGCGACCCTCGCATTACGAATGCGATGCTCTACCGGCTGAGCTAAGGCGGCCCCGTTGGCAGCGCGCGGGGGTACCCGGCGCGCCCCACCGTTTACGCCGAAACGGCTTTAAGCGCAAATCCCTAATCTTTCGTAAGGGCGCCGGCGATGCCGGGCAGCGCCGCCGCAGCCGGCCCGCGGGGCGCGGCCAGTGCTGCGAGCGGCGCGGGCGTGCGCCAATCCATCGTATCGAAGCCCCCGCAATCGGGGCACAGCCCCGCCCAGGTCGGCGCGCCGTGGCCGCAGGCGGCGCAGACCCAGCGCGGATCGGGCGCGGCGGCGGCGGCCTGTGAGAGCCAATGGGCCGCCTGGCGGGTATCGCCGCCCTCGTCCTCGGCGAGGCGCGCGCGCAGCCGGTAGAGCCGTGCCGGGAAAGGGCCGTCACCCGCCGCGGCAAACCGCGCCTCGGCATCGTCGAGATGACGCCCCGCCTTGCCCCAGATCCGGGCATCGAGCGCCGCCTCGGCCGCGACGAGATGAGCTTCGGCGGCTTCGGGCGCGCGATCGAGCAGCCGGGCCGCAAGGCGCAGGCGGTCAAGAACAAGCGCTTCGCCCTCGCCCTCCGCCAGCGCCAGAAGCGCCACCGCGAGATCTGTGTGCGGGTGATCGGCAAAGGCGCGTTCGAGAATGCGCCGTGCGCGCCGTCGGTTGCCCTGTTCCGCCTCGAGGCGGGCGCGGTGAAAGGCGGCGGGGGCAAACCCCGCATCGGCGCGCCGCGCACGCACGGCAAGGCGCAGGGCCTCGACCGCGAAACCCTGCTGCTCGGCTTCCGCCGACTGCATCAGCAAAAGCGCCGCGCGATGGCGGTTGCCGTCTTCGCGCCCGATGCCGCCGCGACGGATCGCCTGACCGAGCGCATCCTCCGCCTGCTTCCAGGCTCGCGCCTTCACGGCAAGATCGAACACCGCCGCATGTGCCCAGCCCGCTTCGGGCCGCAATTTCGCCGCGCGTTCGGCATGAACCAGCGCGCGAGGCGCATCGCCCGCGCGCGTCGCCTGCGCGACAAGGCCGCGCAGGCCGAGAAATTCGGTTTCTTTCCGCGCCAGCATCGCGGTGAAATATTTCTCCGCCGCGCGGTCGTCACCTTCGAGTTGCGCGGCCTGCGCCGACAGAAGCAGCGTCAGCGGCGTTTCGCCTTCCGCCGCACCGGCACGGCGGGCGAACCTGCGCGCGCCCTTCGCATCGCCCGCGGCGACCGCAACCATCCCCGCCGCCAGCGCCTTGAGGCCGCGCGCCCGGCGCCTTGCACGGCGCCAGGCGCCGATGCGCCCCGGGGCCGCAATCAGCCAGCCAAGCAACGACCAAACCATGATGACGGCAAGCATGGCGAGTGCTGCCGCCAGCACCAGTACGCCAACGGAAGTTTCGATCTGCCAGCCGCGAAAATCGAGGACGACCCGGCCAGGGTCGGTGGCGAACCAGCCGACGGCGGCCGCCGTGAGCGCGACAAGGCCGATCAGGACGAGGAGGCGGATCATTGCCCCGCCGCGAGCGGCCCGCTCGCCATGCGGGAGGCAAGAAGGCGCGCCTCGGCATCTGCAATGAGGGCGGCAAGGCCGTCCGCCGAAGCGGGCGCAAGCGCGGCGCGATCAATCGCGCGCAGGCCCGCGAGCGCCGCCGTGACATCGCCAGCGGCAAAATTCTGCACGACCGCATCGAGCGGATCATCACGTAAAGTTGCGGAAGAAGTGCTGTCGCCGATGCGCCGCACGGTGACGAGGCCCGATAGCCGGGCAACGATGCGATCCCACAGGCCCGCAGGCGGCGGCGCTGCCGCCGATGCGGCAGGCACCGGCTTTTCCGGTGCCGGCGATTGCAGTTTCAGCGTACCCGCGCGCAAGGCCAGCATGGCGGCCGTGGGAATGCCGCGCGCGGCACGCGGCGCAACGGCATCGAGTGCGGCAAGACGTTGCGCGGAACCTGCGCCCGTTGCGACAAGCGCACGTCGTCCGGCCTGAAGATAGACATCAAAGGGGCGCCCGGCGTCGAGTGCGGCGATCAGGCCGAGAAGCGCCAGCGCATCGGCATCGGCGATGGCCTTGGCCGGACGTTCGGCAAGGCCCGATTCAAGTCGCGCGATGCGCTCGGCGAGGCCGTCGAGCTTGCGCGCGAGTTCATCAAGGCGCGCCGGATCCGCGCCCGCCTGGCGGGGCAGGCCGGCGACTTCGGACTTGAGCGATGCGATATCGCCGCCGAGCGCGCCGATGCGCGCCGCGAGCGCATCAAGGCGTTGCATCTCCGGCGATGGCGCCGGGGCGGCCGTTTCAGCGGCCCCCGGCAAGAACCCCTGAATGCGCGCGCGCAGTCCCGGATCAAGCGCTGCCACCACGCCCGCCGCGATGACGAGCGTCAAAAATGCCAGCAGCAGCACAAGCCCCGTCCGCCCGCGTGGACGTGCAGGCGGCGATGCAGGCTTTTCGTCGGCTTCGGCGGGGGGCGTCTCTGCGGACATGGAAGGGCTTTCGTCCTCATTCGTTTCGCCGGAAAGAAGAGCGACAAGCGCATCTTCATCGGTGCGCGCGGCGACGGCAACCGAAGCGAAGGACAACTCCTTCGCCGCATCGGCGACCCGCGGCGAAAACGCCAGCAGGCGCACCCGGCGCATGTCCGAACGCAACCCGGCGTCGCCGACCAGCGTAACAAACTGCCGCGCCGTGCGGGGCGAGAAAATCACCACATCGTCGACCGCCCCCTTGCGCAGGGCCGTGACCGTGCCCGCAGTCAGTTCGCTTGCGGCATCGGCGGCGTAAAGGACGACACGGCGGGCCTCGAAGCCCTGGCGCGCAAGCGCCGCAGCAAGATCGCCCGCCCGGTCCCGGCCCGCGATGTGCAGAATTGCCCCGCCAGAAGCCTGCACGTCTTCGCCGATGCGGGCGGCGAGGCTTTCGACATCTCCCGCCGCCGCCGTCACCTTTTCGAAGCCCGCATCGCGCGCGGCCTTTGCCGTAGCGCGGCCGACGGCGAAAACGGGCATCGTGGCGGGCACCCCGTCGCCGAGCGCCGCCTTGAGGGCGCGCACGCCGTTGGCCGAGGTAAAGGCCAGCGCCTGGACGCCGGAAAGATCGATGCGGGCGCCGAGGAAACGGATGGTGAGAAGCGGCTCGACGATGGTGCGGTGGCCGAGGGCTTCGATGCGTTGGGCGAGCGGCCCGGCATCCTCGACCGGGCGCGTGACGAGAACGGTGCGCGGGAAGCTCACTACCCCTGCCCCGACATCGCGGCAAGTGCTGCAAAGAAATCGGGCCCGGCACGTTCGCGCAGATATGCGCCCGCCTCGCGCCCGATGGCGGGGCCTTCGGCCACGGCCCCCGACAGGCTTGCGTCGAAACGGCGGCTGCCGTCGGGCAACACGATCATCGCCTGAAGGGAAAGCTTCGTGCCCCCAAGGATCGCATGGGCGGCAATCGGCGTGCGGCACGAACCATCGAGGGAGGCGAGCAGCGCCCGTTCCGCATCGACGCAGATGCGCGTCGGCACATGATCGAGAGGCGCGATCAGTTCATGCACGCGCCCATCACCGGCGCGGCATTCGATGCCGATGGCGCCCTGGGCGACGGCGGGCAGCATTTCGTCGGCATCGAGCACGATGCGCGCGCGACCCGCGAGGCCGAGGCGCTTGAGCCCGGCAAGAGCAAGAAACGTCGCGTCCGCCTCGCCCGCGGCGATCTTGTCCATGCGCGTGCCGACATTGCCGCGCAAGGTGACGATCTTCAGGCCGGGGTTGCGCGACAGCGCCTGCGCGGCACGGCGCAGCGATGCGGTGCCGAGCCGCGCGCCCGCAGGCAGATCCGCCAGTCCCTTCACCGCATCATCGCGGACGATCAGGACATCGCGCACGTCTTCGCGTTCCAGCATGCAGGGAATGACGAGGCCGTCGGGCAGGACCGTGGGCACGTCCTTCATCGAATGGACGGCGATATCGGCGGCGCCGGACAGAAGCGCGTCCTCGATCTCCTTGGTGAAAAGTCCCTTGCCACCGATCTGGGCGAGCGGGCGGTCTAGAAAGGCATCGCCCGAGGTGCGGATCACGGAAAGCGAGACTTCGAGCCCGGGATGGGCCGCCATCAGCGCATCGCGCACCATATTGGCCTGGGCCAGGGCGAGCGGGCTGCCGCGGGTGCCGATAATCAGGGCACCCGCACGGGCGCGGGAATCGGGGCCGGAAGCGGTCATGGCGTCATTGGTACGCGGGCGACGGGCGGGGCGCAAGGGGGCGCTGGCGCCGGCACGGCCAAGCCGCTATGAAGGGGCCGAAAACGAAGGATCGACGGGACAATATGATCGTTCTCGGCATTGAAACGAGCTGCGACGAAACGGCAGCGGCCATCGTCACCGACGCGCGCGAGATTCGCGCGAACAAGGTGCTGAGCCAGCTTGCCGAGCACGCGCCCTATGGCGGCGTGGTGCCGGAGATCGCGGCGCGCAGCCATCTCGATCATGTCGACCGGCTGGTGCGCGAGGCGCTGATTGAGGCGGGCGCAAAGCTCGCCGACATGGATGCCATCGCCGTGACCGGCGGGCCGGGCCTGATCGGCGGCGTCATCGTCGGCGCGGTCACTGCCAAAACGCTGGCCCAGGTGCTGGGAAAGCCGCTGATCAACGTCAATCACCTGGAAGCGCACGCGCTGACCTGCCGGCTGACCGACGACGTTCCCTTTCCCTACCTTCTTTTGCTGGTGACGGGGGGGCACAGCCAGCTCGTCGCGGTCGAGGGCGTCGGGCGTTACCGCGTCATGGGCAGCACCATCGACGACGCGGTGGGCGAGGCCTTCGACAAGACCGCGAAACTTCTGGGCCTGCCCTATCCGGGCGGCCCGGCGGTGGAACGCGCAGCGAAGTCGGGCGATGCGTCGCGCTTTGCCCTGCCCCGGCCGCTGCTCGGCAAGCCCGGCTGCGATTTTTCTTTTTCCGGCCTCAAGACCGCGGTGGCGCAAACCGTCGAGGGGCTGGGCCCGGCGCCGTCGGAACGCGATGTCGCCGATGTTGCCGCCGCTTTCCAGGCTACGGCTGCCGAAGCACTGGCGCGGCGCACGCGAAATGCGCTCGAAACCTTCGCCGCCGCCTTCCCGCGCGCGCGCAAGCTGGTGGTGGCGGGCGGCGTTGCCGCGAACGGCGCGATCCGCAACGAGCTCGCGGCCCTTGCCGCAGAACACGGCTTCGATCTTGTCGCCCCGCCGCCGGCGCTCTGTTCGGACAATGCGGCGATGGTCGCCTGGGCCGGGATAGAGCGCATGAAGCTGGGGCTGACCGATACGCTCGATTTCAAGGCGCGGCCGCGCTGGCCGCTGGGTGAAGTCCGGGCGGCGCCATGAACACGCTATCGTCGCCGCACTTGCACGCATCGTCGCGCAAGGAAACAATGAACCCGTTCAAAGGGACATGGACATGACAAACACCGGCCGTCATCCGGAAAAAGATATCGAGGTCAAAAGCCTCTTCCCCACACCCTTCGTGAGTGCGCGCGCACCCATGACGGCAGACGACAATGCCGAGTTGAAATCCGCCATCCTTGAAAAGGAAAAGGCGGGCAGCGGCGTTGTTCATTCGAACCTGAGAGGCTGGCAGTCGCGCGACGATTTCACCGACTGGGGCGGCGAGGCGGGCGCGAAGCTCATCGACTTCGCGCGCGGCATGGCCGACCAGCTGACCGCCAACCGCGCCGGCCAGCGCGTCGCCGTCGACTGGTTCGTCAACGCCTGGGCCAACGTCAACCGTTCCGGCCATGCCAACCAGATGCACGCCCATCCGGGCGCCATCTGGTCGGGCTGCTATTACGTCGATGACGGCGGCTGCGGCGAGAACGCGGCACTTGGCGGCGAGTTCGAGGTCATGGACCCGCGCGGGCTGGCACCCGCCATGTACGCGCCTGAACTGGCGCCCGCCCTTTCGGGGTGCCTGACCATGGGCGGCACCGAACTGATCCGCCCCACGACCGGCCGCATGTTCCTGTTTCCGGCCTGGCTGCTGCATGGCGTGCGGCCCTATCAGGGCGAGGACCTGCGGATTTCCGTCGCCTTCAATTTCGCCCTTCCGGCGGGGGGTGCCGGTGACTGAGAGCTTCCAACGCATCGGCGTGATCGGCGCAGGCGCCTGGGGCACGGCGCTGGCCCAGGCCGTGGCCGCGCAGGGCCATGAGACGCTGATCTGGGCGCGCGAGACCGAGGTCGTCGCCGCCGTCAACGAACGCCACGAAAACCCGCTGTTCCTGCCGGGCATCACACTCGATGCCGGGGTCAAGGCGACCGGCGACATCGCCGCCCTTGGCGCGATGGATGCCGTGCTGCTGGTTTGCCCGGCGCAGCATCTGCGCGCCGTCGCGGCAAGCCTCGCGCCCCACGCCCGTGACGGCCTGCCCGTCGTCATCTGCGCCAAGGGGATCGAGGAAAAGACCGGCCAATTGATGACCGAAGTGCTGGGCGAAGCGATGCCGAAAGCGCGCGCGGCGGTGCTGTCGGGACCGACCTTCGCCCATGAGATCGCGGCCGGGAAGCCGACGGCGGTGACGCTGGCGGCGACCGAACCCGGACTTGCCGACAAACTCGCCGAAGCCATCGGCGCGCCGCGCCTGCGCCCCTACACATCGCCCGACACGACGGGCGTGCAGATCGGCGGTGCGGTGAAGAACGTCATGGCGATTGCCTGCGGCATGGTGGCGGGGCTCGATCTCGGCCAGAACGCGCGCGCGGCACTGATGACGCGCGGCCTGCAGGAGATGACGCGGCTCAGCATCGCCAAGGGCGGCGCGATCGAGACCATGATGGGACTGGCCGGCCTCGGCGATCTGGTGCTGACCTGCACGTCCGAATCATCGCGCAATTATACGCTCGGTCTCGAGATCGGGCGCGGCAAGCGGGCTTCGGAAATTCTCGCCGCCCGCCGCACGGTGGCGGAAGGCGCCTATACCGCGGGCGCGGTGGTTCGGCTCGCGGAAAAGCTCGGCGTCGAGATGCCGATCGTTTCCGGCGTCGATCGCATCGTCAACGAGGATGCCGATCTCACCCGCATCATGAACGAACTGCTTGCCCGCCCGTTCCGGCGGGAAGGCATCGACGGCTAGGTTTCAACAGAGAGGTTTCCGATGCAATTCGCCATCCTCAATCACGACAAGCCGAACAGCGTCGATCTGCGCATGAAGGTGCGCCCGACGCACCTCGATTACCTGCGCGCTGCCGGATCGAAGCTGATGACGGCGGGGCCGATCCTGGCCGATGACGGCCAGACCCCGATCGGCAGCCTGCTGATCGTCGAGGCGGTCGATCTTGCCGCGGCCAAGCGCTTCGCCGCCGAAGACCCCTATGCCAAGGCGGGCCTGTTTTCGTCCTGCACGGTTTGGCCGTGGCGCCTCGTGTTCCCGGAAAAGTAGGGAACGGCACATGGCATACTGGCTGTTCAAGTCCGAACCCGGCGCCTATTCCTTCGACCGGCTGCTGAAGGACAAGCGCACCCACTGGAACGGTGTGCGCAATTACCAGGCCAACAACAATATGAAGGCGATGAAGAAGGGCGACCGCGGCTTCTTCTATCACTCGGTCGACGAAAAGCAGATCGTCGGCGTGGTCGAGGTCGTGAAGGAACACTATCCCGACGACAGCGACGCGACGGGCCGTTTCGGCATGGTTGATGTGAAGGCGGTCGAGCCTGTCAAAACGCCGGTGACGCTCGCCGCGATCAAGGCCGAACCGGCCCTGTCCCAGCTCGCGCTGGTACGCCAGTCGCGGCTTTCGGTAGTGCCTGTGTCGGCGGCGGAGTGGAAAATCCTGTGCCGCATGGCCGGCGTTAAAGCCTGACCACGCGGCACATCCCCCTTTAAGCGTTCCTTTGAGCGAGAGCGGCGGTGCGGCCTGCTCAGGCCGCGTCGCTGCCGATGAAGCTGTCGATGTCGCCTTTGAGACGCGCGGCATGACGCGCCAGTTCCTGCGCCGCACCCAGCACCGTCGTCGCCGAGGTACCGGTTTCGGCGGCGGCCGCGACGACGTTCTGGATATTGCCGGTCACCTGTTCCGAGCTTGATGCCGCTTCCTGGACGTTGCGGGCGATCTCGCTGGTCGTCGCCGACTGTTCCTCGACCGCGGCTGCGATTGCCGAAGCGATGTCGCGGATATCGCCGATGGTCGTCGTCACGCCCTTGATGGCGGTAACGGCCGAACCCGTGGCACCCTGGATCTCCTTGATCTGGCCGGTGATCTGCTCGGTCGCCTGCGCCGTCTGCTGGGCGAGGCTCTTCACCTCCGAGGCAACCACCGCGAAGCCGCGCCCGGCGTCGCCGGCGCGCGCCGCCTCGATGGTGGCGTTGAGCGCGAGCAGGTTGGTCTGGTCGGCAATTTCGGTGATCAGCTGGACAACATCGCCGATGCGATCGGCCATGCGCACGAGGCCTTCAATGGTATCATTCGCCTCGGACGCAGCCTTGACGGCGCCGCCCGCGACTTCCGTCGAGCGCGTCACCTGCTGGCCGATTTCCGAAATCGAGGCCGACAGTTCCTCGGTCGCCGACGCGACGGTCTGGACATTTTCAGAGGAGCGCTGGGACGCAGTCGCCACGACTTTCGACTGGGCATCGGTTTCTTCCGCCGCCGAAGACATGGAATTGGCGCTCTGCTCCATCGTGGTGGCCGACCTGGCGACGAGTTCCGCCACTTCGCGCACGGAACGCGCGATGCGCAGCTGGTCGGTGACGATGGTCCAGGCCAGCATCGGCCCGATGAAGTTGCCGTCGCGATCCAGGATCGCCGATGCCTCGACGCGGATCGTTTCATCGCCAAAGGACTTGCGATAGGTGAACGGCATCTGTGCCGGGTCCTTCAGCATCGCCATGCGCGCCTCGGCATCGTCGAGGAAGAACACGATGGCGGCATTGTCGATGCCGCCCGCACTTTCAGGCAGCAGCCCCGCGAGGCGCTCGAAAGCCCTGCGGCAGGCGGCATTGCGGTAGTTGATGGTGAGATCGCGGGGATCCAGGGTGATGACCGCAGTCGGCATTTCCTCGACCATGTTGACGAGGCGCTGGGCGTCGCGTTCAGCGCGCAGCTGTTCGGTCACTACCGACCATGCGAACATGGGACCGATGAAGCTACCGTCGCGGCCGCGGATCGCGGAAACCTCGACGCGTACGGTCTCGGCCCCGAAAGTCCTGAAATAGGTGAACGGCATCGAGTCGGCATCGAGCAGCTGCTCGGCACGGCCTTCCGCATCATCGAGGAAGAAATGGATTTCGGCACCACTGACACTTTCGGCGGCAACCGGCAGCTCGGACGCGAGGCTTGCGAACGCTGCCTTTGATGCTTCGTTCATGTAGTCGATGACAAGCCCGTCGGGGCGCACCGTCATCACCGGCGTCGGCATGTCCTGAACCATCTGACGCAGGCGGAAGGCGTCGCCGACAGCGGTGCGGAGCGCACGGGCTGCATGGTGCATGGCGCCGATCTCGTCGCGGCGTTCATCACGCGGCACGCGGACCGAGGTGTCGCCCTGGCCCAGTCGCGTCAGGATGTCGGTCAAAACATTGACCGGGTTGGCAATGCCGCGCGACACGAAGAACGCCGCGATCAGAGTCACCAGCATCACGAGGCCGATGGCGCCGGCGATGATGGTGCCGGCTTCGGCGCGGCTGGCCTGCGCCTTGCCGTCGGCCGCCGCAGCCGCAGCCTGAAATTCCTTCACCATTTCGGCGAGCGGAGGAAGGATCTTGTTGTAATAGTCCTCGAGCTGGGTGCGCTGTTCGCGGAGCGCCAGTTCCACCTCGCCCATCTTCTCGAAGACCTTGTGATACTCCTCGACCTTCGCCTTGATCTCGTCCTTCATCGCGGCGGGGATTTTCGCCTTGTCGACGGCTTCCACGGTCAGACGCGCCTCGTTCTTCATGGCGAAGACGAACCGCGGCGTGAATTCGGTCAGGAAGCTTCGCTCCGTGCGGCGCATCGTGATGACGCCGGCGAGCACGCCCGGATCTTTCGACTGCAGGCCGAGCTGGTCCAGCGCATCGCCTTCGCGGCGCACCTTGGGCAGCAGGCCTTCTTCCCAGCCGATACCCGACTGCTTCTTGAGCGCGACGATCTTGGCGAAATCGGCAACATAGTCCTGGATATCGGCACCGATGGCTTCGGCCTTCTGCTTGCGGTCCTTGCTTTCGATCGCCTTGGAAAAATTTTCGAGCGCCTTGGCGGCACCTTCGACCGCCTTCTGGTGATAGACGACGTAGACTTCCTCACCCATGATGAAGAAGTTCTGTTCGTGACCGCGTGCTTCCTGAACGCCCCTGCTGATCGCATTTGCGAGGATCGAAAGCTGGTCGGCCTTCTGCGCCTGCACCTGCAGTCGCGACTGCTCGAGGGTCTTGAAGGCGTAAACGCCACCCACGGCGGCAAAGCCCAGAACGGCGAAGGCCCCGATCAGGCCAATCTGATAAGAGATACGGAATTTCGACAGCAGGTTTCCCACGGCAGGCCCCCAGAAAAGACGCATTCGTATATTGCGAATCCGATACCCTTTCGGTGCTTACCCAAGAGTTAATTCGGGGCAAAATTATCTTGATTTTTAAATGACTTAGCTCATAAGTAATATGCCGTTCAGCGAGTTGTTTAATCCGTTAGGCGGTTGTGTTTCTCGGGGTATGCGAGCGTGCTATCAACGCCCGCGTCCCTTTCCGGCGCCATGCCAAAACGGAGTCCGTCGTGTCAAAACCCCCCATCGTCAAACCGGGTGACATCCTGTGCAGGGTCGAGGACCTTTCCGATCCGCCCTCCAAGGCCTTTACGCTGCAGTTCGATGACGGCGAGGAAGTGGAAATCTTCGCCGTGCGCAAGGACGACTGCGTCTACGCCTATATCAACGACTGCCCGCACCAGTTGCTGCCGCTCAACTGGAAGGACGACGTGTTCCTGACCCTCGACAAGAGCCGCATCCTCTGCGTCATGCATGGCGCGACCTTCCGCATCGAGACGGGCCAGGTGCTGTCCGGCCCGATGCCCGCGTCCTGCGCCCTGACCGCCGTGCCCATCGACGTTGCCGATGGCGTCGTGCGTCTCGCGCCGCGCCACGAAAGCTAGGATAACCGCGGCCTTCAGGGGTATTCGCCGGAACGGCGGGCGCCCCCTTGTGCCCTGCGGCACGGCCTACAATAATGACCGAGGCACTGGCGCCCAACGCGCCGCGCGGGCAAAAGCCCGGCGAATTTTCAAAAACAGCCGCAGGACATCAGGGGGCTCACCGGCATGTCGAACGATCCCGTCTTTCCCGTCAGCGAAGAAACCGCCGCCCATGCGCTGATCGACAGCGCGAAATACAAGGAAATGTACCGCGCCTCGATCGAGGATCCGGACAAGTTCTGGGGCGAACACGGCCGCCGCGTCACCTGGATCAAGCCCTATACGAAGGTCAAGAACACGACGTTCAGCGGCAATGTTTCGATCAAGTGGTACGAGGACGGTACCCTGAATGCCTGCGCCAACTGCATCGACCGCCATCTGCCCCACCGCGCCGACCAGGTCGCGCTGATCTGGGAAGGCGACGATCCCAAGCAGGATGCGAAGATCACCTACGGTCAGCTGCATCAGCATGTCAGCAAGTTTGCCAACGTTCTGAAAGCGCGCGGCATCAAGAAGGGCGACCGGGTCACCATCTACATGCCGATGATCCCCGAAGCGACCTACGCGATGCTTGCCTGCGCGCGCATAGGCGCGATCCATTCGGTCGTGTTCGGCGGCTTTTCGCCGGACTCGCTTGCCGGCCGCATCACCGACTGCAAATCGAACTGCGTGATCACGGCGGACGAAGGCGTACGCGGCGGCAAGCTCATTCCGCTCAAGGCCAATACCGATGCCGCCGTCAAGAACTGCAAGGGCGTCGACACGGTGATCGTCGTCAAGCGCACGGGCAACAAGATCGATTGGGTCGAAGGGCGCGACGTCTGGTACCACGAGGAAGTCGCCAAGGTTTCCGCCGACTGCCCGCCCGAGGAAATGAGCGCCGAAGACCCGCTGTTCATCCTCTACACCTCGGGTTCGACCGGCAAGCCCAAGGGCGTGCTGCACACGACGGGCGGCTATCTCGTCTTTGCGGCCATGACCCACGAATACGTGTTCGATTATCACCCGGGCGAGATCTATTGGTGCACGGCGGACGTCGGCTGGGTCACGGGCCACAGCTACATCGTCTACGGACCGCTCGCCAACGGCGCCACCTCGCTGATGTTCGAAGGCGTGCCAAACTATCCGGACTCCTCGCGCTTCTGGCAGGTCGTCGACAAGCACAAGGTCAGCATCTTCTACACAGCCCCAACCGCCATCCGCGCCCTGATGCAGGGCGGCGACGGGCCGGTGAAGAAAACCTCGCGCAAATCGTTGCGCGTGCTGGGCACGGTGGGCGAGCCGATCAATCCCGAAGCCTGGCGCTGGTATTACGAAGTGGTCGGCGACAGCCGCTGCCCCATCGTCGACACGTGGTGGCAGACCGAAACCGGCGGTCACATGATCACGCCGCTTCCGGGCGCCATCGCGCTGAAGCCGGGATCGGCCACCGTGCCGTTCTTCGGCGTCAAGCCGGAACTTCTGCATCATGACGGCACGCTGATCGAGGGCGCGGGCGTCGGCAACCTGTGCATGGCCGATTCCTGGCCCGGCCAGATGCGCACGGTGTTCGGCGATCACCAGCGCTTCATCGATACCTATTTCAAGCAGTTCCCCGGCAAGTACTTCAGCGGCGACGGCTGCCGCCGCGACGAGGACGGTTATTACTGGATCACAGGCCGCGTCGACGACGTGATCAACGTTTCGGGCCATCGCCTGGGCACGGCGGAAATCGAAAGCGCGCTGGTGGCGCATCCGAAAGTTTCGGAAGCGGCCGTCGTCGGCTATCCCCACGACATCAAGGGACAGGGCATCTACTGTTACGTCACCCTGATGGCGGGCGCCGAAGCCAACGAGGATCTGCGCAAGGAACTGGTGCTGTGGGTGCGCAAGGAAATCGGCCCCTTCGCCGCACCCGACAAGATCCAGTGGGCGCCGGGCCTGCCCAAGACGCGCTCGGGCAAGATCATGCGCCGCATCCTGCGCAAGATCGCCGAGAACGACTACGGTAATCTCGGCGACACCTCGACGCTGGCCGACCCCGGCGTCGTGCAGGATCTGGTCGACAATCGCCTTAATCGCTAGGAAAGGAATCGTTCGCTTTGGACGGCAAGATCGCCATCATTCTTTTTTCGACGCTGCTGCCCGCCTTCGTCGTGGGCTACGTGCTGCGCACCAATGGCAAGACCATCAATTTCGCCGCCGTCGGCGGAACGGTCGTTTATGTCGTGTCGGTGCTGCTGATTTACGGCAGCATCTACGCGGCAAGCGCCATGAACATGCGCGCAGACGATCTCGTACTGATCCTGCCGTTCATCACCGCGGGCGTTTTCTATTTCCTGCTGAAAGGCATGAAATCGGGGAACGAAAAATGAAGGCATCCGCACTGCTTGCGATGTTTGTCGTTCTCGCTTTTCCTGCCGCAGCACAGCAGGCGGGCGAAGCCGAATTCGGCAAACGCTGCGCGCGCTGTCACGACACGGCGGCGGCGGTGGCATTCCTCAAATCCCATCCGGATGCGAAGGAACGGGCCGTGTGGCTTGATCGCAAGCTCGCGCGCCACCATGCCCGCGATGCCGCGGAGCGCAAGGCCATCATCGGCTATCTGGAGAGCGCCCTCGGCGCGACGAAATAGGTTCAGCGCAGAACGAAGGCCAGCATCGCCACGGCAATTGCCGCGGCGATGATCGCAAACATCCGCACTGCCCTGTCCTGGAAAACCGGTCTTGGCATCGGCGGCCTCAGTCGTAATCGAAGCGTTCGGTAACGATACGCGACGCCGGCACCCCCAGCGCGGCCAGCGCGCGCAGCGAAGCCGTCACCATCGGCGGCGGTCCGCACAGGTAATAAACCGTGCCCGCAACGTCACCCGACCTCAGCAGCGGCAAAAGCGTTTGCGGGGTCATCTGGCCGACGGCGCCGGTCCAGCCCGCGGGCGGCTCCGACAGAACGTAATCGACCTTGAGATTGAGCGACGGCGCGAGTGCCTCGAGCGCGTCCCTTGGCACGATCTGGTCTTCGCAGCGATTGCCGAAGACCAGGTGATATTGCCGGAGGTCGCCCGCCGACGCTGCCGCGCGCAGCATCGACAGGCAGGGCGCGAGGCCGACGCCGCCCGCCAGCAAGACGATGCGTTTTGCATCCATTGCCGCGCGAAGAGTAAAGGCACCGTGCGGTCCATCGAGCCAGGCGCGGGCTCCAGGCTCAAGCGTGCCGACGGTGGAGGTAAAGTCGCCCGCCTCGCGGATCAGGAATTCGATGCGGCGCGCGCCGGGCGCAGACACGATCGAAAACGGATTTTCGCGCAAAGAGAAGGGATGCGGCCCGACCTTGAGCCAGGCGAACTGCCCGGCATCGAAAGCAAGCGGGCGATTGTCCGGCTCGAGCGCAACCAGCCAGCGCGCCGGGCCCAACGCCCGCACTTCGGCGATACGCCACGGATCGCGCAATTGCAGCCAAGGCCGCACCACATAGGAATGGAAAAGGGTATAGAGGGCGAGCGCCGCGAGCGCGATCCAGAACCAGCGAAGCGCGGGTGCAGCACTGAGACCGCCGACGGCAAGCGCATGATGCAACCCGGCCAGGGCGATCAGGACAGCAAGGATGCCGTGACTCGCCCGCCAGCATTCGTAAGGGATCGCCAGGCGCGGCCGCAGCAGGGCCATCGCCATCAACGCAACCAGCAGCAGCCATGCCGCAACGCCCGAGGCAAACGCAGGCATCATCGTCATGCGTGCGAGCGACGACCAGTAAGCCGCGGGATCTGAAAAAAGGCGCGGCAAGCCGTAGACGAAGGGATGCAGCAACACCATCACGGTCAGCATGCGCGCTGCGATCTGGTGCAGACGCAGGATGACGTCGATGCCGACGCGGCCGCCGATGGTGCGAAACCGGCCGGTCAGCAGAAACTGCATCAGCAGCATCGCGTAACCGGCGAGTGCCAAGCCGCTGCCGAGCTCGGCGGCGACACCGCTGCCTTGCGGTGCGGTGATCGCAGCAAGTGCGAACGGCGCAAGGGCAAGCGAAAGGTACGCGCCGACGATACCCGCTACGCCGAGCGCGGCACAGGTGCAGGTACTGCGCGCGGATTCGGGCGCGCTGCCGGTCATCGGGAAATCCGGCTGTTCATATTCTCATACTAACGCAAATTGCCGCGACGGTCAGCCGCACCACCCCGAGCGCTTGCCGCCGTCATAGGGCCTGGCAAGGCCCGCATCGGTCAGCAGCTTCGCGATGTCGCGGCCATCCTCGGCCTCGACACGGGCCAGAACACGACCCGCATATTTTCCGTATTTCACATCGAACAGACGCACGCGGCCCGAGACGACCGCAGCACGCACGGCATCGCGGGCCTGACGCGCAAGAATACGTTCGCGATCACAGCGGGCGCGCAGCTCGGGCGTATCGATGCCGGCGACGCGCACGCTGATCTCAAGATCCTGTCCCACCCAGATGCGGGCGCGCACGGTCAACGTATCGCCGTCGAGGACCTTGAGCACCTCGGCCTTGACCGGGCCGGGCAGGACTTCACGGCCGGCGGGCGGGCGCGGTGGCTTCGGCGCTTCGGCCAGGGCCGGCGCCGCCACCAGAAAGGCCAGGAAAATCGTGATCACCCGCGATCGCATCGGCTGTTCCGAAAATGGAAACGACGGCGTCCCGGATGACCGGGAGCACCTCAGCCGAACAACCTACATGTATTTGCGGAACAAATCAAGAACTTGCATATATTCATATGCAGGATGATCAAAAATCGATGCAGCGCCCGTTCTTTTCCCAGTCGCCGAAGCGGGTCGGGTCAGGCGTCTTGCGCTCGGCCTCGGGCTTGCCGTCGCCGCCGCCATCGGCAGGAACCGGCGCCAGCGGCCGGCGCGCGGGCGCCGGCGGGGGCATGGGCGGAAGGATGCGGGACGGCTTCTTCGGCGTATCGGTCATGGTGCAGGAATTCCCGCATTTGCGTGGGTGCCCCTTGAACGGGGCCTTCACCCAATCTAAGTACTTTCAGCGAAATTACCAGTCCACGGCAGCAAGGCTGCCTGAAAGACCCGATGGCCCAAGCCCGCACTGCAATCCTGATCGCCGGAATCACGGCCCTGTTCCTGACCGTCGGCTTCTTCATCGGCGGCGAGGGCGGCATGCTGATCGCCTTCGCCATCGCCGCGGCGATGAACCTGTTCGCGTACTGGAACTCGGACCGCATGGTCCTGTCCATGTACGGCGCGCGCGAGGTGGGCCGCGCCGATGCACCGGGCTTCTACGGCATCGTCGAGCAGCTCGCGGCGAATGCCGATCTGCCGATGCCGCGCGTCTATGTCATCGACAACGACCAGCCCAACGCTTTCGCCACCGGCCGCAACCCCGAGAATGCGGCCGTCGCGGCGACGACGGGGCTTTTGCAGCGCCTCAGCCATGAAGAAGTCGCGGGCGTCATGGCGCACGAGCTCGCCCACGTGAAAAACCGCGACACGCTGATCCAGACCCTGACCGCGACCATCGCCGGCGCGATCGGCTTTCTCGCCAATTTCGCCTTCCTGATCGGGGGCGGACAGAATCGCAACAATCCTCTCGGCATCATCGGCATGGTCCTGGTCATGGTGCTGGCCCCGGTCGCGGCGATGCTGGTGCAGATGGCGATCTCGCGCACCCGCGAATACGAAGCCGACCGCATCGGCGCCGAGATCTGCGGCAGGCCGCTGTGGCTCGCCTCCGCGCTCGAGCGCATCCAGTCGGCGGCCGAGGAAGTCGACAACGAAGCGGCCGAGCACAACCCTGCCACCGCGCACATGTTCATCATCAATCCGCTGCATGCACACGCGGTCGACAGCCTGTTTTCCACCCATCCCGCGACCGCCAACCGCGTCGCCCGCCTGCGCGAGATGGCCGGCGTTTCCGGACCCTGGGCCTGATGGCCCAGCGTCCACGGTCCGCGCGCAGCCTGCCTGCCGATGCACGTCGTGCCGCATGCGCAGCGCTCGGGCGCATCGAGAGCCAGCACATGGCGCTTGAAGCTGCGCTGGACGGCACCGCCGGATTCGCCTCACTGCCCGCGCGTGACCGCGCCTTCGCCCGGCTTCTGCTGGCAACCGCGCTGCGGCGGGCGGGGGAAATCGAAGCCGTTCTTGCGCGCCTGATCGAACGCCCGCTGCCCCAGGGCGCGCGCATCGTGCGCAATATCCTGGCGCTCGGCATCGTGCAGCTCGTCTACCTGGGCACGCCCGCCCATGCCGCCGTCGCCACCGCCGTCGAAATGACGGAAGCGCTCAACCAGCACAAGTTCAAGGGACTGGTGAACGCCGTGCTGCGGCGCGTGGCGCGCGAGGGCAAGGCATTGGTCGACGGGCTGGATGCCGCACGCCTCGACACGCCCGACTGGCTGTGGCGAAACTGGGCCGCCGCCTATGGCGAGGCGACGGCGCGCGCCATCGCCGAGGCACACCTGGCCGAGCCGCCGCTCGATCTCTGCCCGCGCGATCCGGGCGACGCGGCCGCACTTGCCGAAGAGCTAGAGGCCGAGCTTCTGGCCACCGGCGCGCTGCGCCACCGCAAGGGCGGCGCCGTATCCGAACTGGCGGGCTTCCGGGCGGGACGCTGGTGGGTGCAGGACGCGGCGGCGCAGGTGCCCGCCCGGCTGCTCGGCCCCGTCAAGGGCCTGCGCGTACTCGACATGTGCGCGGCACCCGGCGGCAAGACCCTGCAACTGGCGGCGGCGGGCGCAACCGTCACCGCGCTCGACCAGTCGCGCGCGCGCCTCGACATGATCGCGGCCAATCTCGCGCGCACGGGACTGCGGGCGGAACTGGCCGAAGCCGACGCGCGCCGCTACGAGACCCCGCCTTTCGACGCCGTGCTGCTCGATGCACCGTGCAGCGCCACCGGCACCATCCGCCGCCATCCCGATATCGCCCGCCTGCGCCGCGAGGACGACGTTGCGGGGGCCACCCGCCTTCAGGACGAACTGCTCGATGCCGCCGCCCGCCTGACGCGCCCGGACGGAAGCCTCGTCTATGCCGTGTGTTCGCTGGAACCCGCCGAAGGCGAGGAACGCATCGCCGCCTTTCTTGCCCGCCATCGCGACTTCACCGTACAGGCCGTGACAAGCGCCGAGCTGCCGGGCCTGGAAGCCGCCGCCACCGGCGCCGGATTCTTCCGTTCACTGCCGTCAATGCTGGCCGACGCGGGCGGATGCGACGGCTTCTTCGCCGCGCGCTTGCGGCGGTCTGGGGAAGCTGCTACCTAACGGCGGTGGCCAAGCCCGTCCGCATAGCACCCTCCATCCTTGCCGCCGATTTCGCGCGCCTCGGCCCCGAAATCGCTGCGGTAACGAAGGCTGGCGCCGACATGATCCATGTCGATGTCATGGACGGCCACTTCGTGCCCAACATCACCATCGGTTCCGACGTCGTGAAGGCGCTGCGCGCCCACAGCACGCTTCCCTTCGACGTCCACCTGATGATTTCCCCGGTCGATCCTTACGTCCCCGGCTTTGCCGAGGCGGGCGCCGACATCATTACCGTCCACCCCGAGGCGGGTCCCCACCTGCATCGCACCGTGCAGCTGATCAAGTCGCTCGGCAAGAAAGCGGGCGTTGCGCTCAACCCCGGAACGCCGGTGGAAACGCTCGACAACGTCATCGGCGACATCGACCTGGTGCTGGTGATGACCGTCAATCCCGGTTTCGGCGGACAGGCCTTCATCGAATCCCAGCTCGCCAAGATCGCCGCCGTGCGCAAGATGATCGACGCCACGGGACGCGACATCGATCTTGAAGTGGACGGCGGCATCAACATGGACACGGCAGCCCGCGCCATTGCGGCGGGTGCCGACCTGCTGGTCGCCGGCACCGCCACCTTCAAGGGCGGCGAGAGCGCCTACGCCCCCAACATCGCCCGCCTGCGCGGCTCCTGATCGGAGCGCCGGGCCATGAGCGAGGCCGCACCCCCGTCGCCCCAGCGCCCGCCCTTCGGCTGGTACACCGCCGTCGCGCGACGCCCCGTCGCCCATAACGTGCGCGCGCTGGGTTATGCGCTGCGCAGCATCTATTACGCATCCCCCGTTCACGGCCTGCTGCTGGGAGGCTCCACCCCGCGGGCCATCGCCAGCATGCCCATCGACCCGTGGCCCGGCGATGCCGCCCGCGGGCGCGCCATCATCGCCGGCACCTTCACCTTTGCCGGACGCATCGTGCGCGTGACCCCGCCGACCCAGGGTGCCGGGCCGGGCATGGCGCTGTGGGCGCCCGCGTCGGCCGCGCCCGACTGGCTGGCCGCGCTGCACGAATTCGGCTGGCTGCGCGATCTGCGCGTCGCCGGCGGCGAGCCCGCCCGCGAAACGGCGCGCCGACTGGTCGCCGACTGGATCGCGCGCCACCAGCGCTGGCGGCGGATGCCGTGGCGCCCCGACATCCTGGCCGCGCGCATCAGCGCATGGATCACCAGCGCCGACGTCATCTTGCAAGGCGCCGAGCCCGCCTTTGAGCGCGATTTCTTCAACAACCTCGCCCGCCAGGGACGCCATCTGCTGCGCGGCGGCGCGGGCGGCCTTTCCGGCGCGCGGCTTCTCACGGTCCTCAAGGGACAGGTTTTTGCCGCAGCCGCCCTGTTCGGCGGCGGCTGGCGGTTGAAACGCGTACTGACGCGGCTCGCCCGCGAGCTTGAACACCAGGTGCTGGGCGACGGCGGCCATATCGAGCGCTCGCCCGCGCAGCAATTCACCGTGCTGCGCGATCTGGTCGATATTCGCGCCGTGCTGCTGGCGGGTGGACATGAAGTTCCCAACACGGTGCAGCGTTCCATCGACCGCATGGCGCCGATGTTGCGTTTTTTCCGTCACGGCGACGGCGGACTGGCGCTGTTCAACGATTCGGGCGAGGGCGAGGCATGGCTCGTCGACATGGTCCTGACCCGCGCCGAAGCGCCGGGCAAGCCGCTTGCCAGTGCACCCCATTCCGGGTTCGAGCGCGTCGCCGTCAACCGCACGCTGCTGATCTGCGACATGGGCGCGCCGCCGCCGCCGGGCGCGCGCGATCACACCTTCGCGGGCACGCTGTCGTTCGAGATGAGCGTCGGCAAGGAGCGCCTCGTCGTCAATTGCGGCGGCGGGCCCGGACTGGGCGCCCAGTGGCGCCAGGCGCTCCGCGCCACCGCCGCCCATTCGACCCTGACCCTCGCCGATACCAACTCGACGGAAATTCTCGAAGCCCCGGGACGCGGCAGCGAGATCGGCAAGCATCCCGTCAACGTCACGCGCAAGCGCGCCGAGGCGGAGGGCTCGACCTGGCTCGATGCCAGCCATGACGGCTACCTGCGCGGCTTTGGGCTGATCCATCGCCGCCGCCTGTGGATCGCGGCGGGCGGCGAGGAAGTGCGCGGCGAGGACCACCTGTTCCCGCCGGGGCGGGAGAGCGAAAAATCATCCGCAGCCGCCGGGGATGAAACGGCCGAGCGCCGCCTGTGGCCGTGGCGCGTCGGACGGCCGCGCAGTTTTTCCGTACGCTTCCACCTGCATCCGGGCGTGACCGCGTCGCTGGTTCAGGAAGGCGGCGCCGTGCTGCTGCGCTTGCCGTCGGGCGCGGGCTGGCGCTTCCGCGCCGAAGGCGGCAACGTCAGCGTCGAGAACTCGATCTATGTCGGCACCGGCGACATGCGGCGCGCCAGCCAGATCGTCGTCAGCGGCGGTGTCACCGCCACCGGCCCGCGCCCGGGTGCGACCCTGCGCTGGGCGTTCACGCGCCTCAAGGACAAGACATGAGGGCAGGGGCATGATGGCGGAACTGGCAAGCACGGGCGGCATGGCCGGCGCGCTGGCGCTGGCCGCGCTGACGGCAGGCGCCAGCTGGATCGTGACGCGCTGGGTGATCGGCTGGCTGCATCGCCGCCAAGTACTGGATCATCCCAATGAACGTTCCAGCCATTCTGCGCCGACACCGCGCGGCGGCGGCATCGGCATTCTTGCCGTCGCCCTGCCGCTGATTACCGCCGTGTTCTGGCTGCACCGCCCGGACGAGATCGAGGCCTTCGTCGTTCTCGGCCTTGCTGCGGCGCTGGCCGTCCTGTCGTGGCTCGACGACCTGCGCGATCTGCCCGTGATCGTCCGTTTCGGCGCGCATATCGCCGCCGTCGGTGCGGCGCTTGCCCTGATGCCCGACAAGCTGTTGGTATTCCAGGGGCTGCTGCCCGTCGCCGCCGACCGCATCATTGCGGGGCTGCTGTGGGTGTGGTTCATCAACCTCTACAATTTCATGGACGGTATCGACGGGCTCGCGGGCGTGGAAACCATCGCCATCGGCGCGGGCATCTTTGCCGTGCTGGCGAGCGCGGGCACGGGCACCGGGACCGCCGGGCTGACGGTGGCGCTGGCAGCATTGCTGACCGCGGCCAGTGCGGCGGGTTTCCTGATCCTGAACTGGCATCCGGCGCGTGTTTTCATGGGCGATGTCGGATCCATCGCGCTCGGCTACCTGCTCGGCTGGATGCTGCTGACCCTTGCCGCCTGGGGATTCTGGACGGCGGCGCTGATCCTGCCCGCCTATTATCTGGCCGATGCCACCCTGACCATCGCGCGCCGGGCGCTGGCGGGCGAGGCCGTCTGGCGGGCCCACAAGAAGCACTTCTACCAGCGCGCCGTGCAGCGCGGGCTCGGCCATGCCCGGGTCGCGCGCTTCATTGCCGTGGGCAACCTGTTTCTCGGCGCAATCGCCCTCTTGTCCGTGCAGGTCGTGGGCTGGAAGGGCGAGGCGCTCTGCCTCGCCGCTGCCGCCGCCGTCACGGGCTGGATGCTGCTGTGGCTCGCCCGCGCCCGGCCCGCCGAAAACGATACAAAAAACTAGCTTTCAATGTCCCTCCGGGGCGGTCCTGCCGATGGACTTGCCCGCCCAGTTGAACGAAAATGCGCGCCATGATGCCAAGGGCCGAAGCCGCCGCCCCGCAATCCAAGGACCTTCCGTGATGAACCCGCAGACCAGACGAGTGCTGCGCGCGGGCTTCATCTTCGGCCACGACGCCGTCATGGCGGCGTTGTCGTTTTTCGTCTCGCTGGCGCTGAGGCTGGGCGGCGATCCCTGGGACTATTCGCCGGAACTGGTCGTGTTCGGCACCGCCATGTTCACGGTGGTGGCAGCTGCTGTTCTGGTCTTCATGCAGATGCACCGAGACGTCTGGCAGTATACATCGACGCCGGAAATCCTGCGCATTCTGCGCGCCGTGACCCTGATCATCCTGGTCTTCGTCGTCGCCCAGTTCTGGACGACGCGGCTTGAAGCGATGCCGCGCTCGGCGCTGGTCATCAACTGGTTCCTGCTGGTGGCGCTGCTGGCGGGTCCGCGCATTCTCTACCGCATCGCCAAGCAGGGCCGCGAAGCCATCGTCATCCGCACCGAGGGCGGCGAGCGCGTTCCCGTGCTGCTGATCGGCGCGGGCGACGGCGCGGAACTGTTCCTGCGCGCACTGGCGACCGACCCCGGCGCGCGGTACCGCGCCGTCGGCATCATCGACCCGACCGGGGCGCGCATCGGCCATCGCATCCGCGGGGTCGAAGTCAGCGGCCCGCTCGAGCGCATCGGCGACTTCATGGACCGGCTGGAAGGCGTCAACCTGCGCCCGCGGCGCTTCATCATCACCGACGCCGCCCTGTCCGGCGAGGTCGCGGCGAAGCTTCTGGAACAGGCGGAAGCCTTCGGCGTGACGCTGGCGCGACTGCCGCGCATGACAGATTTCCGCGCCGCCCAGAGCCCGCGCATTGAGCCGCGCCCGATCGCGATCGAGGATCTTCTTGGCCGCCCGCAGCAGGTGCTTGACCGCAGCGCGATGGAAGCGCTGATCAAGGGACGCCGGGTGCTGGTGACGGGCGCCGGCGGCACCATCGGCGGCGAACTTGCGCGCCAGATCGCCGCACTTGGCCCGGCAGAACTGACGCTGGTCGACAACACGGAATTCGCGCTCTACACGATCGATCTCGAAATTGCCGAACGGACGCCCGAACTGTCACGCCATGCCGTGCTGGCCGACGTGCGCGACCGCGCGCGCATTCACAACGCGATCAACGAAGCGCGCCCGGATCTCGTTTTCCATGCGGCGGCACTTAAACATGTGCCCATCGTCGAGGCCCACCCCGAAGAAGGCGTGCTGACCAATGCCATCGGCAGCCGCAACGTCGCTGATGCCTGCATCGCAGCCAAGGTCACGGCGATGGTCCTGATTTCGACCGACAAGGCGGTCAACCCCGCCGCCGTCATGGGCGCATCGAAACGCGTGGCGGAAAGCTATTGCCAGGCGCTGAACCTCGCGCGCGAAAAAGGCGACGACATTCCGACCCGCTTCATCACCGTGCGCTTCGGCAACGTGCTGGGCTCGACCGGGTCCGTCGTGCCGCTGTTCCAGCGCCAGCTTGCCGCGGGCGGGCCGCTGACGGTGACCCATCCCGAGATGACGCGCTACTTCATGACCGTGCGCGAAGCCGTCGAACTGGTTCTGGAGGCGAGCGTTCTCGGCACCCACGACGGGCAGGGTTCGGCCATCTACGTCCTCGACATGGGCAAGCCGGTCAGGATCATGGACCTCGCCCGACAGATGATCCGCCTTGCCGGGCTGCATCCGGGCAAGGATATCGACATCGCCATTACCGGCCTGCGCCCCGGCGAAAAAATGCACGAAACGCTGTTCCATGCAGCGGAGGTGACCGAACCGACGCGCTATCCGGGCGTGCTGATCGCACGGCCCCGGCCGCTCGATCTTGCGACGCTGAGCGACGGGCTCGATGCGCTTGCCGCAGCGGCGGCTGCGCGCGATCCGGCGCAGGTCATCGGCACGCTGCAACGCCTCGTTCCCGACTATGGTCCCGATCACGGCCCCGCACGCGCCGGCCAGTAACCCCGCCTGACCAACCCCAGAAAGAAGGGCAATTTTTCCCATGAGCACCGCCGACATCCAGCCCGTTACCCGCGCTCTCATCAGCGTTTCAGACAAGACCGGACTCGCCGAAATCGGCAGGTTCCTCGCGGGGCATGGCGTCGATCTGGTTTCGACAGGCGGCACCGCCAAGGCATTGCGCGACGCGGGGCTGGCGGTGAAGGACGTCGCGGATCTGACCGGCTTTCCCGAAATGATGGATGGCCGGGTCAAGACCCTGCACCCGATGGTGCATGGCGGCATCCTGGCGCGGCGCGACAATGCCGAAGACCGGGCGGCGATGAAGGCGCACGGCATCGGGCCGATCGACCTGCTGATCATCAACCTTTATCCGTTCGAATCGACCGTCGCCAAGGGTGCCGATTACGACGATTGCGTGGAGAACATCGACATCGGCGGCCCGGCGATGATCCGCGCCGCCGCCAAGAACCACGCCTTCGTCACCGTGATCACCGAAGCGGCCGATTACGACGCGCTGAAAGCGGAGCTGGACGCGAACAAGGGCGGCACCTCGTTCGCCTTCCGCAAGCGCATGGCGGCGGCGGCTTACGCGCGCACGGCCGCTTACGATTCGGCGATCTCGGGCTGGTTCGCGGGCGTGCTGGGCGAGAAATTCCCTCGCCGCGCAACGCTTGCGGGCGAGTTGGCCCAGGTGCTGCGCTACGGCGAGAACCCGCACCAGGAAGCGGCGTTTTACCTGGACCCGATGCATCCGCGCGCGGGCGTCGCTACGGCCAGACAGATCCAGGGCAAGGAGCTGTCGTTCAACAACCTGAACGACACCGATGCCGCCTTCGAACTGGTCAGCGAATTCGAAGACCCGGCCATCGCCATCATCAAGCACGCAAACCCCTGTGGTGTCGCACGCGGGGCCGACCTGCATTCGGCCTACCTGCGCGCACTCGCCTGCGATCCCGTGTCGGCGTTCGGCGGCATCATCGCCGCCAACCGCCCGCTCGACGGCAAGACCGCGGAGGAAATCGCCAAGCTGTTCGTCGAAGTGGTGATCGCGCCGGAAATCTCCGAAGAGGCGGCAAAGATTCTGTCGGCAAAGAAAAACGTCCGCGTGCTGGCCACCGGGGCGATGGCGGATGCCGCCTCGCCCGGCATGACCGTGCGCACGCTGGCCGGAGGCTTTCTGCTGCAAACCCGCGATTCGGGCCGCATCATGGAATCCGATCTGAAGGTGGTGACCAAGCGCAAGCCGACGGCGCAGCAGATCGCCGACATGCTGTTCGCCTTCCGCATCTGCAAGCACGTGAAATCGAACGCCATCGTCTACGTCAAGGACGGGGCAACCGTCGGCATCGGCGCGGGGCAGATGAGCCGCGTCGATTCATCGCGCATCGCCGCGTGGAAATCCCAGGACGCGGCCAAGGCGGCAGGCGAAACCGCGCCGCGCGCCAAGGGCTCGGTGGTGGCGTCCGACGCCTTCTTCCCGTTCCCCGACGGGCTTCTGGCCGCAGCCGAGGCGGGCGCGGAAGCGGTCATCCAGCCGGGCGGCTCGATCCGCGACGACGACGTGATCAAGGCCGCCGACGACGCGGGCCTTGCCATGGTGCTGACGGGGATGCGCCACTTCAGGCACTAGGCGGCTTTCGGCGCCTCGCGCACCGGCGCCAGGATCATCATCCCGACGACGAAGAACACCAGCACCGTCGCCATGCCGACGCGCTGGGAATTGGCCGCCGCCGCGACCCAGCCGAGCAGCGCCGGGCCAACGAAGGCCGTCGCCTTTCCCGACAGTGCGAACAGGCCGAACATCTCGGCCCGCATTTCGGCGGGTGCCAGGCGCGCCATCAACGACCGGCTCGCCGCCTGGGCAGGGCCGAAGAAGATGCCGAGCATCAATCCCAGCGCCCAGAACATCGCTTTCGATTCGACCACCAGTACCGCAGTCCCGATCACTGTCAGCGCGCCGAGCGCAATCATGATCGTGCGCTTCGCGCCGATGCGGTCATCGACCCAGGCAAAGGCAAAGGCTCCGACCCCGGCCGTCAGGTTCAGCGCAATGCCGAACATGATCACTTCGTCCACCTTCATGCCGAAGGTGCCAGCCGCGTAGACGCCGCCGAAAGCGAACAGGGTATTGAGACCATCGGCATAAATCATGTGCGCAATCAGGTAGCGCGTCGCCGTGCGATAGCGACGCACGTTGACGATTGTTTCGCGCAGTTGCGCCAGACCTTCGCGCACGGCTGCGATCGGTGAATGGGCAATACGCGGACGATCCGGAACCCAGACGAAAAGCGGCAGGGCGAATATCGCGAACCACGCGGCGGCAATCGGACCGGCCATGCGCACGTGTTCGGCCTTCCCCGCATCCAGCCCGAAGGGCGGCGGCGTCGCCTGCACGAAGCCGAAGAGAACCACGACGAGACAGACAAGGCCGCCCGCGTAGCCCAGCCCCCAGCCCCAGCCCGACAGGCGGCCGATGCGGTCTTGTCTGACGATTTCGGGCAGCATCGCGTTGTAAAAGACGATGCCGAGTTCAAAGGCGAAATTGCCGATGCCGAGCAGAACCAGTGCCAGGATGACGTACTCGGGCGACGGCGCCACCCACCACAAGGCGAAGGTCGCGGCCACGCAAAGGATGGTGAAGGCCGCGAGCCACGGCTTGCGCACGCCGCCCCGGTCGGCGATGGCGCCGAGCGCCGGCGAAAATACGGCGATGGCGAGAGCCGACAGCGACACCGCCGTGCCCCAGGCTCGGGTCCCGGCGATAGGATCTGCGGCGACAGCCGTCGTGAAATAGGCGGCAAAGACGAAGGTGAGGATCACCGCCGGGAAAGCGGAATTGGCCCAGTCATACAGGCACCATGCGACGCGGGCGCGGCGCGAGGCTGGATCGTCCGGCACCCCCGCGCGCCCCTAGCCGCCAACAAGCGCGCGCAACTGGCGCAACGCCACCGCCAGCATGGCGATATCCGCCGTCCCCGCCGCCTGCATGTCGGCAAGCGTCTGTTCCGTGCGCGTGACCAGCGCCTTGCGGGCGTCCGCCCAGATTTCGACGATGGCATCGACGGCCTTCGCATTGCCCGCCGCGTCGATCACATGGGCGACGAGGTCCTGCTGCAATGCGTAAAGCTCGTCCAGCATGGCCTGCACCGCCTGACGCTGCCACGCCGTCTGGGTGTCGATGCGCCGGGCCGCCGCACGCAGCCAGTCGAAGCCGAAACGCGCGCCAATGCCGTAATAGACCTTCGCCATGTTGGCGACGCCGCGCGCATCGAACCCCGCGAGACAGACGATATCGAGGGCCGAGTTCATCTGTGCAAGACCGGCGATGCCCCTGGCGAGCGCTTCGGAGACACCCGCATCGCGATAGGCGGCGATACGGCCGGCAAGTTCCTGCGATGCCATCGGCGACAGCACACTTGGCAGGGCCTTGCCCAGCGCCGCGACGGCGGGACGGAAACGATCGATGTTGTCGGCGATGTCGAGAGGGTGCTCGCCGTACTGCATGAACCAGGTCACCGCGCGCTCCAGTAGGCGCTTGATCTCGCGCAACATGTCGATCTGGCGCTGGGCAGGAACCTTGTTGTCGAGCGCCTCAATCCCGGCCCACAGGGCGTCGAGGTCAAAGGCGCCGCGGGCGATGGCGAAGCCGCGCGCGATATCGGCGGCCTCGCGGCCGGTGCGGTCCTTGATGTCGGTAACGAAAGCGGGCCCGGCGCGGTTGATGATCTGGTTGTCGACCGCGGTAACGATGATTTCGCGCTTCAGGCGATGCTTGCCAATCGCGTCCGCATACTTCTTGCGAAGCGGTGTCGGGAAGTAATCGACGAGATCGGTTTCGAGGATTTTTTCGTCAGGCAGATCCGAGTCGAGCAATTCGTCGTTGAGTGCGAGCTTGGCATGGGCCAGCACCACCGCCAGTTCCGGCCGCGTCAGGCCAAGACCGGCACTTGCCAGCTGGGCGAAACCTTCGTCGTCAGGCAACCCTTCCACGGCACGGTTGATGCGGCCGGAGCGTTCGAGTACGCGCACGAGACGCTGGTGGTTGGCGAGACGCTCAGTTGCTTCGGCTTCGGCAACCGAAAGCGCGGCCGTCTGAAGGTAGTTGTCACGTAGCACGAGGCGGCCGACTTCATCGGTCATGTCGGCAAGCAGCTTGTCGCGCGCCTTCATGGCGAGCTTCTTTGAGGCCACGACCTGCCCCAGAAGAATCTTGATGTTCACTTCGTGGTCGGAGCAGTCGACGCCCGCCGAATTATCGATCGAATCGGTATTGAGACGGCCGCCCGCGCGCGCATATTCGATGCGGCCCGCCTGGGTCATGCCGAGGTTGGCGCCTTCGCCCACGACCTTGCAGCGCAATTCCTTGCCATTGACGCGCAGGTTGTCGTTGGCGCGGTCGCCCACGTCGCCATGGCTCTGGTGGGCGGCCTTGACGAACGTGCCGATGCCGCCGAACCACAGGAGGTCCACTTCCGCCGTCAGCAGGCAGCGGATGAGATCGTCGGGCGGCATCGAAGTCTGGCTGATGCCGAACAGGGCGCGCACTTCCGCCGACAGCGGCACCGACTTGGCCGAGCGCTCGAACACGCCCCCACCCTTCGAGATCAGCTTCTTGTCGTAATCCGCCCAGCTTGAGCGCGGCAGGTCGAACAGCCGCTTGCGTTCCTTGATCGCTTTTGCCGAATCGGGATCGGGATCGAGGAAGATATGCATGTGATTGAACGCGGCGACGAGGCGCGTATGCGGCGACAGCAGCATGCCGTTGCCGAAAACGTCGCCGGCCATGTCGCCGACGCCGACGCAGGAAAAGTCTTCCGACTGTATGTCCTTGCCGATTTCACGGAAATGGCGCTTGACCGATTCCCACGCGCCGCGCGCGGTAATGCCCATCTTCTTGTGATCGTAGCCGACGCTGCCGCCCGAGGCGAAGGCGTCGTCAAGCCAGAAGCCGTAGTCCCGTGCAATGCCGTTGGCGATGTCGGAGAACGTCGCGGTGCCCTTGTCGGCGGCAACCACCAGATAGGGATCGTCGTCGTCGTGACGGATGACGTCCTTGGGCTGCACCACGCGGGTGCCGACGTTGTTGTCGGTAATATCGAGCAGCCCGCGCATGAAAATCTTGTAGCATTCGACGCCTTCAGCCAGGAACGCCTCGCGCCCGCCCTCGGCGGGCGGCCGCTTGACGACGAAGCCGCCCTTGGCGCCGACCGGAACGATCACCGGATTCTTCACGGTCTGGGCCTTCATCAGGCCGAGAATTTCGGTACGGAAGTCTTCGCGCCGGTCGGACCAGCGGATGCCGCCACGCGCTACCCGGCCGCCGCGCAGGTGAATGGCCTCGACCCGGGGGCTGTAGACCCAGATTTCCCGCCACGGGCGCGGCAGCGGCAGGTTGTCGATATCGCCGCTGGAAAACTTGATGGCAAGGCACGGCTTGCCGTTGCCGTCGTCGCCCTTCTGGTAATGATTGGTGCGAAGCGACGCCATCACGAGGTTGAGGAAACGGCGCAGGATGCGGTCTTCATCGAGGATGGAGACCTTTTCAAGCATTTCCTCATACTGGACCTTGAGCGCGGTCAGCCGCGCATTGGCCCCATCGCGCGCGGCAGGATCGAACTTGGCCGCGAACATCTGCGTAATCAGGCCCGCGAAGCCGCGGTTCCGGACCAGGGTTTCGATCATGTAGTCCTGGCTGAACGGCGCGCGCGCCTGGCGCAGGTACTTCGAATAGGCGCGCACGATGACGACATCGCGCCAGGCCATCGCTTCGCTGAGAACCATCTGGTTGAAGCCGTCGTTTTCGACGCTGCCCGACTGCACGCGGGCGAGGCAATCCTCGAACAGTTCCTTGAGCCGGGTGAAGTCTTCCTTGTCGCGGGCGGGAACGCGGCGCGTCAGCCCGAAGTCGTGGATCCACACAGGCGCCCGGCCGTTAGGAGAAACCTGAAAAGGCACTTCCTCGATCACCTCGAGACCCATGTTTTCCAGCATGGGCAGGGCGTCGGAAAGCGGCAGCGGCAGGTCCGGCTGGTAGATCTTGAGCCGCAGTTCGCCCGGCGCGTCGCCCTGCCGGCGATAAAGGTGGAACGCCGGACAGCCGCTGGCGAGAACCTCCTCGATCTTGTCGGCGTCATGCACGCCCTGGGACGCCGAGAATGCATCGCGATAGGCGGGCGGGAACGCCTTGGCATATCGCACAAACAGGTCGAGCCCTTTCCGGTCGCCGTGGGATGCAATCAGGATGTCATGCAAATCGTCCGCCCATGAACGCGCGGCTGCGGCGAGGTCGCGTTCGATCGCATCGCGGTCGAAAGCAACGTCCCGTTCAGGATCGGTCTTGATGATGAAGTGAATGCGAGCGAGCGCTTCGTCGCCGACCTGGGTATAGGCCGCGGACTGTGTGCCGGGAAAAGCGCGACAAAGGATTTCGCTGAATTTTTCGCGCAAGGAAGCCGAATAGACCTCGCGCGGAGTATAAACGAGACAGGACATGAAGCGGCGGAACGGATCGCGACGCACGAACAGGGCCGTACGCTGGCGCTCCTGCAGGTGCAGGATGCCGAGCGCGTTTTCCAGAAGATCGTCTTCGGATATCTGGAACAGTTCGTCGCGCGGATAGGTCTCCAGGATATGCAGGAAAGCCTTGCCGTCATGGCTGCTCGTATCGAAGCCGGTGCGGCTGACTGTGCGCGTGATCTTGCGGCGCAGGAGCGGAATGAAGCGCGGGCTCAGGCTGTAGGCGTGAGAGGTGAACAAGCCGACGAAACGGTGTTCTCCTGCGATCTCGCCCTTGGCGTTGGTCAGCACGATCCCGATCGTGTCCATGTGGGTGGAACGGTGAACGGTCGAGCGTCGGTTCGCCTTCGAGATAGAGATGGTTGTATGGTTTTCGAGTATCTCGCGGACATCGCGCGGCAGGGTCGAATCGTCGGCATAAAAAACGCGCGACGAAGGGTCGCGCAGGATGCCGAGACCGGAATCCTTTACCACGTGCGCGTCTTTCGTATCCTTGCGCTGGGTGAAGTCGTAACGGCGATAACCCAGAAACGTAAAGTGATCGTCGTCGAGCCACTTCAGAAATGCGACGGTCTCGTTCAGTTCTTCGGGGTCGGAAACGGACGGCGTGGCCCCGAGATCGCGGATGATTTCGGCGATCTTTCCGCGCATCGCCATCCAGTCGGCCACTGCGGCGCGCACATCGGCAAGCACGCCCTCAAGAGCCTCTTCGATCTGCTTTGCTTCGACGGGCGTCGCCTGTCGGTCGACTTCGACATGAATGAGGGATTCGGAAATTTCCTTCCAGCCGTCACCGGGCTTTTCGACATGCCCGAAGGCCTTGATCTGTCCCTTGCCGTCCCGCCAGACCGTCATCACCGGATGAATGACCAGGCGCGTACCGAAACCGCGCGCATTCAGCGCAAGCACGACCGAATCGACGAGGAACGGCATGTTGTCGTTGACGATTTCTATGACGGTGTGCGTGCCGGTCCAGCCGTCCGCCTTTTCATCCGGGGTGAAGACCCGGATGTTTGGCTTGCCGGTACGGCGGGTGCCCGCGAAGGACAGAAAGGACTGTGCCTGCGCGGCCAGTTCCCGGGGCTCCCGCCCGCGCACATCGTCGGCGGGAAGACGGGCAAAATAGGCGCGGGCGAAGGCCATTGCTTCGGCGCGCGCCTTTCCCTTGCGCGCACGGCCGGCTGCGGCCACGATCTTGTCGATCAGCGGCTTGTTATGAACCCTGTCCTGGCTGTCTCGGGCTTCGGCCATGATGTCCTCTGGTCGGCGCCGGCGGCGCGGGCGCCTGGTTTCGGTAACGGCCGCTAACACATTAAAACACCAGCGAATTATTAGCCAATCATGGTTAAGATGACGTAAAACCTGAAAGTGCGCCCCCATGGCAAAGTCGCGTTCCAAGCGCATATTTTCAGTCAGCGGCGTGATCGCGCGTCGGCATGTCCTCAAAGGCGGTGCGGCGCTCGCCTTTGCCTCCTCCTTGGGTCCACTAGGCTGTGCCTCGGGACCACGAACAGGTAATAACTTTACTGAATATCCTTTTACTCTTGGTATTGCGTCAGGCGACCCCCTGCCCGACCGCGTGATGCTGTGGACGCGGCTTGCGCCGCGCCCCTTCGACGAAGACGGCGGCATGAACCCGGCGCCCGTCGCAGTGCGCTGGCAAGTCGCCGACGACGAGGGGTTTGCCCGTATCCGCGCCGAGGGCCGGACCCAAGCCGAAGCCGCCCACGCCCATTCGGTTCATGTCGATGCGGCGGGGCTCGAACCCGGACGCCATTACTTCTACCGTTTCATCGCGGGCGGCGCCGTCAGCCCGGTCGGCCGCACCCGCACGGCGCCCGCACCGGGGATGATGCCAGGCCGCCTGCGCCTTGCCTCGGTCGGTTGCCAGAATTTCGAGGCGGGCTTTTATGCCGCCTACCGGCGCCTTGCCGAAGAGGACCTCGATCTCGTCATTCACACGGGCGATTACATCTACGAAGGCCGGGCGCGAAAAAAGCGCGCAGGGCTGGTACGAGAGCATCCGGACCATGATTGCGTGGACCTTGCGCAATACCGGCTGCGTTACGCGCTTTACAAGGGTGATCCGGATTTGCAGGCGGCACACGCGGCGCATCCGTTCGCCGTCGTCATCGACGATCATGAAGTCGCCAACAACTGGGCGAGCGACATCGACGGCAAGGGTCGCGGCGGCGCTGCTTTTTGCGCGCGCCGCGCGGCGGGGCTCAAGGCCTGGCAGGAACACATGCCGGTGCGGGCAAGGCCGCATGATGGCGGCATCAGGCTCTACCGCGCCCTCGATTACGGATCGCTTGCGCACATCAGCCTGTGTGACACGCGCCAGTATCGCAGCCACCAGCCCTGCGGCGGCGGCACCGTGCCTCATTGCATCGAAGACACGCGTCCCGATCTTCAGATGTTGGGCGCCGCGCAGGAAGACTGGCTACGCCGCAGTCTTTCGGGCTCGCGCGCGAGCTGGAACGTCATCGCCCAGCAGGTCGTGATGGCCGAGATGAACCGCGCCGCGCCGGGAGACGAACCGCGCTTCGACATGGACAAGTGGGACGGCTATCGTCCCGCGCGCGATCGCTTGCTCGCCTTCCTCGAAGATGCCCGCATCAATAATCCGATCGTGCTGTCGGGCGATATTCACCGCCACATCGCCGCGGAACTGCGGCGCAATTTTTCAAGCCCCGCCACGCCTGCAATTGCGACGGAACTCGTAAACACCTCGATCTCGTCGCGCGGCGACGGCAATCCGAACAGCCGTGCTGCGCGCAACTGGCTCGCGGTCAATCCGCATTTCCATTATGCCCGCGATCTACGCGGCTACATCCGCCACTCCCTGACCGCGGCACGCTGGCGGGCGGATTTCCGCGTGCTCGACACTGTTCAAAACCGCAACGCTGCGGTGCGCACCGACGCCTCCTTCGTCATCGAGGCGGGGCAGGCCCGGCTGCTGACGGCCTGAAAGAAATGGCCCGCCGTTGGGGGGAAACGGCGGGCCAGTCTTACAGGGAGGCTCATGGGCATCAGGAAGCCCGATGATGGCCTTTCTACGGAAGTACGCAGCGGGTGGATCACCCGGCGCAAAAATTGCGGAAAAACCCAGGAATCGGGGCTTTAGGCCGCGTCCGCCTCGAGCGGGGCGATGGGCCGCACCCCCTTCAGGGCGATGCCTTCGCCGAGCATGCCCTCGCGCATGAAGACGGGCAGTACGCGGGCGTCTTCGTCGCTCAGCCACAGGCGCAGCAGGTGGCGCTTGCGCTCCGGCTCAGGCCAGTCCTCGAAGGCACGGCGCGTATGCAGCATGACATGATTGTTGAGAAGCTGGATGTCGCCGGGCTCGAAGCCGATATCGACAGCCGACGCTTCCACCGTTTCGCCATAGACCTTGATCGCTTCCTTCTGGGCGGCGGTGAACGGCGGCACGCCGGGCAGGCCCTGGGACTTGATGACATAGGCGCCAAGCCCGCGGGCGGAAAACACGCCCTTTTCGAACATGAAGATCGGCGCCTTGAACCACGGCGTTTCATCGGCAGAAGATACCTGCCCATGCTTCGTCCAGTACCAGTCGTTGCAAAGCTCCTGCACGAGATCGGGGCGCGTCTTCAGCATGCGGTTATAGACCGTAACCGAACTGGCGATGCGGCTTTCGCCGCCCGACTTGCTCTTGTGCAGGCACAGCAGGCCGACATAGTCGCTGTGGTCGCAGTGAAAGCGCATTTCCGCACGGGTGAGATAACCGCGCGTCTTCGGATCGTTGTAGTCGCCGCCGAGATCCTTCACATGGCCGAGCACGTGACCCTTGGCGTTCTGGCGCAACGGACTGCCGAGATGCGTGCCGATGCCGAAATAGGCAATGGCCGAACCTTCAAGACCCAGTTCCTCGACCGGGATGCCGCGCAGCATCACCAGGCCGCGCCCGTCGCGCAACTCGCGGCGCACATCGGCGACGATGTCGGCGAAAGCACCAAGCGGAAAAACATCGGAACGAATATCAACGATGCCAAGTCCGCGCTTGCGCACGGCGGCGACGGCATCGCGCACGTTGGCGACTTCGGAGTCGTTCAGGTGATAGATCCAGTCCGTCGTGCCGGCGAGCTGGTCGGGCGTCCAGCCGGCGGGGTCGACGACGGGGGTCAGGGGCGCGGACGGTTCGCGGCGGCTTGTGGCATAGGTGCGGAAATCGTTCATGACAGGCCTCGGTGTTCTGTGCCTCGGTTTTCTGTGAGAGCGCCACTATAGGCGATCACGGCCCGATGGGTCATGCGGTCAGGACGGAAAATGTGGGAGAAATTGGAGCGGGCGAAGAGATTCGAACTCTCGACCCCAACCTTGGCAAGGTTGTGCTCTACCCCTGAGCTACGCCCGCTCTGGCGTCGGGGCCCGCGAAACGGCGGGGCCCCTTTGAAGGCCCGCGATCATAATAAAAGAAATGTCCTTTGCAAGCCCTCTGTGACCGGCCCCGGCAGTACCCCTCCAGGCCCCCCGGGCGGGCCCGAAACCCCCGGCAACCGTTGACATTGGCGCATAACGCCCCATTTTAGGAGGCAACAAAACCAACACCGGGGGCGAAAGCCCCCCTTCTAGGCGAGAGCAGCATGAGCATGATGACAGGTGGCCCCGGCATGCCGGGGCCGGCACAGGGTCCGGGCGCTCCGGGCATCCCCGGCGCCCCCGGGGGCGACAAGCCGGCATCTGGCGGGGCCGCAGGCCCCCTGATCAAGGACGTCACTACGGCCACCTTCATGGCCGACGTCATTGAGGCCAGCCGGACGGTCCCCGTCATCGTCGATTTCTGGGCGCCGTGGTGCGGCCCGTGCAAGCAGCTTGGCCCTATCCTCGAAAAGCTGGTCACGGCGGCGGGCGGCAAGGTGCGGCTCGCCAAGGTCGATATCGACCAGAACCAGGCGCTGGCCGGGCAGCTGCGCATCCAGTCGATCCCCATGGTCTATGCCTTCTTTGGCGGCCGACCCGTGGACGGTTTCGCCGGTGCCGTGCCCGAAAGCCAGGTGAAGGCCTTCATCGACAACCTGATCGCATCCGCGGGCGGCACCCCCGGCGGCGACGGCCCCGACATCGCCAAGCTGATCGCAGAAGCGCGCGAGGCGCTGGCAAAGGGCGACGAAGGCGGCGCGCTCAGCCTCTATTCGCAGGTCCTCGAACACGACGAAAAGAACGTCGATGCGCTGGCCGGGCTCGCGCGCTGCTACATCGCGTCAGGCGAGATGGAAGCAGCCCAATCGATTCTCGATGAACTTCCCGACAGCGCGAGAAACCATGCCGATGCGCAGGCCGCGCGCGCAGCACTTGAACTGAAGGCGCAAGGTGCCGCGGTCGCAGGCGAAACAGCGACGCTGGAAGCGAAGGTCGCAGCCGATCCCGCCGATCACCAGGCGCGTTTCGACCTGGCCGTGGCGCTGCTCGGCGCCGACCAGCGCGAGGCATCGGTCGATCACCTGCTGGAGATCATCAAGCGCAAGCGCGACTGGAACGACAGCGCTGCGCGCAAGCAGCTGGTCAAGATGTTCGAAGCCTGGGGCGGGCAAGACCCGCTCACCATCGAAGGACGCCAGCGTCTTTCGGCAATCCTGTTTTCGTGAGGCCCCGATGGCGCGTCATCCCTTTGCTCCCGACGTGCTTCCCGACATCCTGCCGATTTTTCCGCTGGCAGGCGTGCTGCTGCTGCCGCGCGGATCGCTGCCGCTCAACATCTTTGAAGAACGCTACCTCGCGATGACGGAGGACGCGCTCAAGACCGAACACCGCATGATCGGCATGATCCAGCCGACCGGCACAGACGATGCCGAGGCGATTGCGGCGGCAGGGCGCAACGGGCCCGAGGTTTTCCAGATCGGCTGCGCCGGAAAGATGATCCAGTTCGCCGAAACACGCGACAAGCGCTACATGATCACGCTGGTCGGCATTTCGCGCTTCCGCGTCGCGGAAGAATTTCCGATGATGCGCGGTTATCGCCGCGTGCGGCCTGACTGGACGCCGTTCGAAGCGGATCTGGAAGAAGAGTACAAGCGCGGCACCTTCGACCGCGAAAGGCTGATGGCGGCACTGCGGACCTACTTCAAGACCCACAACATCGACCCCAACTGGAAGGCCATCGGCGAGATGGGCGACCGCATGCTGGTGACATCGCTCGGCATGGGCTGCCCGTTCAACCCGTCGGAAAAACAGGCATTGCTGGAAGCCGCGGATTTAACGTCCCGCGCCGAAGTGCTGACGACATTGCTGGAGATGTCAGCGACACCCGAAGCGCCCGAAGGCACGCGCCACTGATCAACAGGAAAGGCCCTATCATGGCGGACAACAACGACGTCGATCCCAAGCTTCTCGAAATCCTCGTGTGCCCGGTGACCAAGGGCCCGCTCACCTACGACCGCGAAAAGGGCGAACTGGTCTCGAAGAAGGCCGGGCTCGCCTTCCCGATCCGCGGCGGCATTCCCATCATGCTGGTGGACGAAGCGCGCCAGATCGACGCCGAACCCGCACAGGGCTGATGTGCCCATGACCGGCCCCGCGCGCGCGCCCGAACCTGCGGTAGAGGAACTGCGCCTCAACCGGGCGGAGCGCCGCCTCGACGTCACCTTCGCCGATGGCAGGCGCCGGTCCTTCCCGGCCGAGTTCCTTCGCGTCGAAAGCCCGTCGGCCGAGGTGCAGGGTCACGGGCCGGGCCAGCGCATCACGGTGCCGGGCAAGGCAAAAGTCGGCATCAGCGGGCTGGAGCCTGTCGGCAATTACGCCGTGCGCATCCTGTTCGACGACGGCCACGACACCGGCATCTATTCCTGGACCTATCTGCGCGAGCTGGATGACGAGTATGACACGCGCTGGAACGCGTATCTCAAGGCGCTCGCCAAGGGCGGGCTTTCGCGGGAACTTTCCTGACGGCTAGAGCGGTTCACCGCGCATGAGGCGCGGCAGATCGCCGTGCAATCCCATAGCTTCAGACATGAACAGGCGGCGCGCCGGGCCGATGCGGTCGAGCAGCGCCATGCCGGCCTCACGCGCGACATTGAGCACCGGGTTGTCGATGGCGAAGACGCGATTGAGAAGATCGGTCGCGGCGGCAAGGCAGGTATTGTCGAAACGGCGCCAGCGCTCGTAATCGAGCAGCGCCGTTTTCATTCCGAAATCGAGGCCGAGGCGATGGGCGTCGACGATAACTTCGGCAAGCGCGGCGGCATCACGGATGCCGAGGTTGAGCCCCTGCCCCGCGATCGGATGAATGGCATGGGCGGCATCGCCGATCAATGCCAGCCGATGGGCGACATAATTTTCGGCAAGGGTGAGCGCGAGGGGAAAACTCTGGCGCGGTCCGTTGATCCGCGCGCGGCCGAGACGGTCGCCAAGGCGACGGTTCAGTTCTTCTTCCAGGTCCGCATCGGACAGCTTCATCAGATCGGCAATGCGGGCCGATGGCTCCGTCCACACGACGAAGGACCGCGACCCGCCATTTCGCCCATCACGCAGGGGCAAGACCGCGAAGGGGCCGCCTGAAAGAAATTTTTCTTCCGCCGCGCCATGGTGAGGGCGCGCATGGGCGATTTCGACGACGATCGCCGACTGGTCGTAGGTCCATTCGGTGACGTTGATGCGCGCAGCGCGGCGGACCAGCGAATTGCGGCCGTCGGCGCCGACGACCAGGCGCGCCGCAACGCAGCCGCCGTCGGCAAGGGCAACGACGGCGCGATCGCTGCCGATATCGACCCGGGATATCTGCACCGGTGCGACGAAACGGATCAGAGGTTCGGCCTTTGCCGCCGCCAGCAAAGCCCGCTGCAATGCATCGGCGGCAACGATATGGGCAAGGGCGCCGACATCCATTTCGGCGTGATCGAAATGTACGAGCGGCGGTCCGGCGCGATCGCTGACGACGATGTCGCTGATCGGCTGGGCTTCGGTCACGAGCGCGGGCCACAGGCCGAGGCCTTCGAGGACGCGGCAAGAGCCCGCCGAAAGAGCAAAGACCCGGCGGTCCCCATCGGGACCCATTGGGACCGGCGCGCGGCGGTCGAGAACCGACACGGCAATACCCGCCCGCGCCAGCGCCAGGGCCAGCATCAGGCCGGCGCTTCCGGCGCCGATGACGGCAACACCGGTAACGGGGGCCGAAGCTCCGGTTTCTGCGCTTTCAGTCTGCATGGGGCGCAGTTTCCTTGAGCACCGGTCATGGGTAAAGGGACAAACAGGGACGGGAAGGATATAAAATGGCTAAAAAGTAGGCATGATGTAAATATAGGCTAAAAATTAGGCGATATCTTGGCCGCCATTTGTCGGGGCTTTTCCTCACCAGTCCATAACATTCTGATTTTATTTCAGAAAATCCCGCCGCCGATTCCGGCACGGGGCTTGAAAAGCACCCTGCGTCCCCCCCGGGGAACATAACCAACAAGGGGTGCATGAAATGAAAATGATCGTGGCCATCATCAAGCCGTTCATGCTCGACCCGGTCCGCGATGCCCTGACCGAACTCGGAATCCAGGGCATGACCGTGAGCGAGGTGAAGGGCTTTGGCCGACAGAAAGGCCATACGGAAATCTATCGCGGCGCGGAATACGCCATCGATTTCCTGCCCAAGGTGAAGATCGAACTCGCCGTTTCGAACGACGTCGCCGAACGCGTGATCGAAGCGATCCAGAAGTCTGCCGCCACCGGAAAGATCGGCGACGGGAAAATCTTCGTCACAGAAGTTCTCAAGGCCGTCCGCATCCGGACCGGCGAAACCGACGCCGACGCTCTCTAGAAGCGGCGGGGAAAGAAGGAGATGACAATGTCTATTCTCAATCGTATTGCCGGCGGCATTTTTGCCGCCGCGGTCGGTGCGGTTCTGTTCGCGACCGATGCCTTCGCGCAGACGCCGCCGCCCAAACTGGACTCGGGCGACACGGCTTGGATGCTGACTTCCACAGCACTCGTCCTCTTGATGACCATCCCGGGCGTCGCCCTGTTTTACGGTGGCATGGTGCGCAAGAAGAATATCCTTTCGACCGTGATGCAGAGCTTCGCCATCACCTCGCTGATCACGGTGATCTGGATGGTTGTGGGCTACAGCCTCGCCTTCGCCGAAGGCAATCCTTACGTCGGCGGGCTGTCGAAGATGTTCCTCAACGGCATGACGCCCGCGGGTCTGCAGGGCACCATTCCCGAGAGCGTGTTCATGGTGTTCCAGATGACCTTCGCCATCATCACCCCCGCGCTGATCGTCGGTTCGCTGGTCGACCGCATCAAGTTCTCCGCGCTTCTGTGGTTCGTCGGCCTGTGGTCGATCCTGGTCTATGCGCCGGTCTGCCACTGGGTCTGGGGCGGCGGCTTCCTCGGCAAGGACGGCGTCCTTGATTTCGCGGGCGGCACGGTCGTTCACATCAACGCGGGCGTTGCGGGTCTTGTCGGCGCGCTCGTGCTCGGCAAGCGCACGGGCTACGGCACCGAGAACATGGCGCCGCACAACCTGACACTTTCGGTCATCGGCGCGTCGCTTCTGTGGGTCGGCTGGTTCGGCTTCAACGCGGGTTCCGCGGTTGCGGCCAATGGCACTGCCGGCATGGCAATGGCCGTGACGCAGATCGCAGCTGCCGCAGCGGCGCTCGGCTGGATGTTCATCGAGTGGATGCTGCGTGGCAAGCCTTCGGTCCTCGGCATCGTGTCGGGTGCGGTTGCTGGTCTCGTCGCCATTACCCCGGCGGCCGGCTTCGTCGATCCCAAGGGTGCGCTGATCATCGGCCTGATCGCCGGCGTCGTGTGCTTCTGGGCGGCGACCTCGGTCAAGCGGATGCTGGGCTACGACGACTCGCTCGACGCCTTCGGCGTGCACGCGGTCGGCGGCATCGTCGGCGCCCTGCTGACCGGCGTGTTCGCGGTGAAGGCGATCGGCGGTACGGCCGGCGTGCTGGAAGGCAACGTCGTGCAGCTGTGGCTGCAGACCAAGGGCATCCTGTGGACCATCGTCTACGGCGGCGTGGTGTCGTTCATCCTGTTCAAGGTCATCGACCTGGTGATCGGCCTGCGCGTGGCCGAGGACCAGGAGCGGGAAGGCCTCGACCAGGCGCTGCACGGCGAAAGCGTCCAGTAACCGCTTCACAGTTCCGGTCCCGCGCTGACCCCCAAGGGGCGCGGGGCCGGGTCCCCGGGGGATTTTCCCCCTCCTTCGCAAGACTGGCCCGGAAGGTCTCCTCCTTCCGGGCCTTTTTCGTTGCCCGAATATTGGGCAAGGGGATCCGTTGGTCCCCCGCAAAAATCAAGCCGTACACATTAAGTGATTGGTTTATCGATGTTTTTTATTTCGGCACGGGGCTTGTAATGGGGAAACTGGAAAGGCCCGGTTACATGCCGCGCCGAATAACGTTGCGAGATCGCAACGATGCGAAGAAGTCGAACGGCTGGGGAGCAGACAGGACCATGAAATACATCATCGCCATCATCAAACCGTTCATGCTCGATCCCGTGCGCGAAGCCCTGACCGAGCTTGGCGTCCAGGGCATGACCGTGAGCGAGGTCAAGGGATTTGGCCGCCAGAAAGGGCACACCGAGATCTACCGGGGCGCCGAATATTCCATCGATTTCCTGCCCAAGACCAAGATCGAGCTGGCCGTCGCCGACGAGATCGAGGACCGGGTCGTGGAAACCCTGCAGAAGGCGGCGCGCACGGAAAAGATCGGCGACGGCAAGATTTTCGTCCTCGATCTCAAGGAAGCGGTGCGTATCCGCACCGGCGAGACCGGCGGCGAAGCCCTCTGATTGCCTAATAATTAAACACGACAACCGGGCAGCTCAAATTCGGGGCGACATATCGTGCCTTCATCTAAGGCACCCAAGCCCCGGCAACCCGGAATGCGAAGCGAAAGGACAAAAAACATGTCACTTGGAGTCTTCAGTCGGCTGCTGCCGGCAACACTTTTCGGGGTCCTGTGCCTGAGCGCACCCGAGGCCTTCGCCCAGACGGCGACGGCCAAACTGGACGGCGCCAATACCGCGTGGATCCTGACCTCGACCGCGCTGGTCCTGTTGATGACCCTGCCCGGCCTCGCCCTGTTCTACGGCGGCCTCGTCCGCGCGCAGAATGTGCTGAGCGTGCTGATGCACTGCTTCGCCATCGCCTGCATCGTTTCGGTGCTTTGGCTGGTCGCAGGCTATAGCCTGGCTTTCGGCGACGGCGGCAGCCTCAACAAATGGATCGGTGGTTTGTCCAAGGCTTTTCTTAGCGGCGTCGGCACCGGGGCGTTGAGCGGCACATTGCCCGAAACCGTGTTCTTCATGTTCCAGATGACGTTTGCCATCATCACGCCGGCGCTGGTCGTCGGCGCCTATGTCGAGCGCATCAAGTTCGGCGCCGTCGTGCTGTTCACCATCCTGTGGCTGATGCTCGTTTACGTTCCTGTCGCGCACTGGGTCTGGGGCGGCGGTTGGCTCGGCGCAATGGGCGTGCAGGATTTCGCGGGCGGCCTTGTCGTGCATGTCACCTGCGGCACCGCGGCCTTCGTTGTCGCACGTGAACTCGGCGCCCGTCGCGGCTTCCCGCGCGAGGTGCAGCCTCCTCACGCACCAGGCCTTGTCATGATGGGTGCGGCGATGCTGTGGGTCGGCTGGTACGGCTTCAACGGCGGCTCTGCCCTGGCTGCCGACGGCGCCGCCGGCATGGCAATCACCGTCACCCATATCTCCGCCGCCACCGCAGCCGTGACCTGGATGACCATCGAATGGACGCGCCACGGCAAGCCGACGCTCGTCGGCATCACCACCGGGGCGATCGCGGGTCTTGCCACGATCACGCCCGCATCGGGTTTCGTCGGGCCCATCGGCGCCATCGTTCTTGGCCTGATCGCCGGCTGCATCTGTTACGCCGCTGTCGGTTTCGTGAAGTTCAGGATGAAGGTCGACGATTCCCTCGACGTTCTGGCGGTGCATGGCGTCGGCGGGGCGACGGGAACGTTGCTGACCGCCGTGTTCGGCGCGACGGCGTTCGGAGGCCTCGGCCTGTCCAAGCTGACCATCATGGGACAGCTCGGCGTGCAGGCGATCGGCGTCGTCGCGGTCTTCGTTTTCACCGCCGTCGTCACGCTGGTCATCTGCAAAGTGATCAAGGCCGTCTGCGGCCTGCGTGTCGAGGATGAAGTGGAGATCGAAGGCCTCGACATCCGCTCGCACGGCGAGCGTGCTTATCTGATCCGCTAGGTACCGGCGGACAAGAAGAAAAGGGCGGCCGTCAGTGCCGCCCTTTTTTATGCCGCGCGATTGAAAAGCACGGCGGCATTGCCGCCGAGAATGCGATCCTGATCGGCCTGCGACAGGCCCGGAATCGCCCGCAGGTCCGATACCGTGTGCGGCCATGTCGCGATGGGATCGCCGTGGTCGAAGTCCGATCCGATGATGATGCGATGGTTCTTCCACTGGCGCGCGGTGTCGGCGAGGTACGGTTCATACGAAATCGCCGAAACATAGAACCGGTCGAAGTATTCCGACGGCTTGCGTTGCAGCGTCATGCCGGTTTTCTTCTGCCACTCGGCGAAGGAGCGATGTTTCACTTCGTTGTCCAGTTGCGTCATCAGGAAGGGAACCCAGCCGCAGCCTCCTTCGAAGAAACCGAAGTTGACGTTGGGGAAGCGGTCCATGACGCCGGAAAATACGAGACGCGTCGCAGTGTGCATGTAGGTCATCGGGAAACCGATGGCCGTAGAGAGAAAACGCATCGGTTCGAACCGGTCGCCTCCGATCAGCCACGGATGCGCGACCTGCGATTCGAAAGCCCGCGCCGCCGGATGCACGAGAATGGGTATGCGATGGTGATCGGCAACCTCGAGCAGCGGCCACATCGATTCGTCGTCAAGATCGCGGTTGCCGAAACCGCCCGTCAGCTTGAGCGCGCGAATGCCGAGATCTTCGACCGCGCGGGTCAGTTCCTTCACCGCGCCCTTCATGTCGGGCAGATAGACCCATGACACCGGGATGAAACGGTCTTCGCCCCTGATATCGGCAGCGGCATAGTCGTTATAGGCGGTCGCCATGGCGCGGCCGAGATCCGGATCGAGTTCGTAGAGAAACGGCCGGTTGTCGGGGATGAGAACCTGAATGTCGAAGCCTTCCTGATCCATCATCTTCTTGCGTTCATCGAGCTGCCAGCGCGTCGTCTTGAACCGATGAATCAGTTCTCCGTCGCGGTAAAAGGCGACGGTGCGGTCGTCCACTTTTTCGATATGGCCCTTCGCGGCATGGGCGACTTCTTTCAGAAAGTCTACGGGCCAGTAATGGGTATCGCAGTCGATGCTCTGCATGGCGTTTCTCCCCTGATTTATTCTGGTCTTTTCACCAATTTAGGTTTCGCCGCCGCCGGGTTAAAGGGCTTTTACGCGGGATAGGCCGAGAGTATTGTGCGCGTGACGATTTGTACCCACCACATGTGGATCGGTGACACAGGATGCCCCGGCCGCGATGCTGAACCCGCGCCTAGACGACCTGATGACCTACCCCTTCGAACGCCTTGCGCGTTTGCTTCAGGGGATTGAGCCGCCCAAGGGGATGGCACCGATTTCGATGTCGCTCGGCGAGCCGCAGCTGGCGCCGCCCGCCTTCGTCGCCGCCGAGTTGGCGGCTGCGGCGCCCGACTGGGGCCGCTACCCGCCCAACCGCGGCACCCAGGGCTTTCGCAACGCCGTCGCCGACTGGCTGAAGGCCCGCTACGGACTGCCCGAGGGCTTCATTTCCGGCGATGCCAACGTGCTGCCCTGCGCGGGCACGCGCGAGGCGATCTTCATGTTCGCCCTCGCCGTGGTGCCGCCGGCCAAGATCCGGGACGGCAAGGCCCACCGTCCGGCGGTGCTGATGCCCAACCCGCTTTATCATGTGTATTCCGGCGGCGCGATCATGGCCGGGGCCGAGCCGGTCTACCTGTCGGCCCGGGCGGAGAACCGGTTTTTGCCTGATTTCCGGGCCTTGCGGGCGGATTTGCTCGACCGGGTGGCGCTCGCCTACCTGTGTTCGCCCGCCAACCCCCAGGGCAGTGCCGCGACCATGGAGGACCTTTGTTCCGTTATCGAAATGGCTATCGTCCATGACTTCGTCCTCGCCGTGGACGAATGCTATTCGGAGATCTACAACGGCACGGCCCCCGTCGGCGCGCTGGAGGCCGCGGCTTCCTTCGGGTCCCGGCGCGACCTCGCGCGCGAACATATAGTAGTATTCAACTCGTTATCGAAACGATCTAGCAGCCCGGGGCTGCGCTCCGGCTTCGTGGCAGGGGGCGAAAAGTCCATTGCCGCCTTCGCAAAGCTCAGGAATTTCGCCAGTTGCCAGACGCCCCTGCCTATCGTTACGGTAGCGGAACATTTGTGGCGGGACGAGGATCACGTCCGCGCCACCCGCGAAGCCTATCGCGCGCGCTTCGACTTGGCCCAACGGATGCTGGAAGGCCGCTACGGCTATTACCGGCCCGACGGCGGTTTCTTCCTGTGGCTGGACGTCGGCGACGGTGAGGCGGCCGCCCGGCGGCTGTGGGCCGAGGCGGGCCTGCGGGTGCTGCCCGGCGCCTACCTGTGCCCCGACCAGCCCGAGTTGCAGGGGCCGGGAACGCGCTACATTCGGCTCGCATTGGTGCATGATCTTGAAACCATCGGCGAGGCGCTCGGGCGTCTTTGCCGCGTCCTGAACTGACGGGGAACACGATGGCCCGCTCATCCGCCGATACCGGCAAGTCGCCCTTCCTGCCCGCTAGCGTGTCGCAGTTCCTGCGCCGCCGCGCGGTGGAGCTGGGTGCGCTTTTGCTGATGGCGGCAGGCGCGGCGCTGATTGCGGCACTTGCGAGTTATTCCTCCGCCGATCCGTCGGGCAACAAGGCGATCGACGGGCCCGTCACCAACCTGATGGGACCGCCCGGAGCAGCCGTCGCCGATATCGCGCTTCAATCGATAGGCCTTGCCGCCGTGCTGCCCGGATTGATGCTGATGTGCTGGGGCTACCGCATCATCGTTCGCAGGGGTGTCGAGGGCGCCTGGCTGCGCATCACCCTGCTGCCGCTGGCGCTCGTCATGATCGCCGCTGGCGCTGCCGGCTTCACACCACCCGCGGGCTGGACGCTGCGCGGCGGGCTCGGCGGCTTCCTCGGACAGATGGTGCTGGGGGAGGGCGCGAAACTCGTCGTCGGGTTCGGCCTCACCACGCCGATCCTCGTGCTGGCGCTGCCCATGTTGCTGGCGGGCATCGTCCTTGGCTTCTACCTGCTCGGCTTTACCGGCGCCGAATGGGCGACCGGCGGCCGCTTCGCCTGGGCAGGTGCACGCGCGGGCGGCAGGATGGCGCGTGACGGATCGGCGCGCGGCTTCGCCGCCGGGCGCGATCTCGCCGACAGCGCACGCCGCCACCTGCGCGGGCGCAAGACGCGCATCGAGCCGCGCATCGAACGCGCAGCGAAACCCGCGAAGGAAGAGCCCAGCCTGAAGCCCGCCCCGGCGCAAGCCGAAGCGCCGGTTAAACCGGCGCCCGCGCCGACAGCGGACGACGATGACGAAGATGACGAGAGCATCGACATCGCCCCGCGCACGACGCGCGTCACCCAGAGCAAGAAGGCCGACGGGCGCCGGCAGGCGACCCTCAACCTCGTTCCCGATGACGACTTCGCGCTGCCGCCGCTCGATCTTCTCGAATCGCCGCCTGAGCTTGAGGAAGATCCTGCCACCACCAAGGAAGCGCTGGAAGCCAACGCCAAGCTCCTGATCAGCGTGCTGCGCGATTTCGGCGTCGAGGGCGAAATCCTGAAGGTCCGCCCGGGCCCCGTCGTCACCCTGTATGAACTGGAACCGGCACCCGGCATCAAGTCGTCGCGCGTCATCGGCCTTGCCGACGATATCGCGCGCTCCATGAGTGCCGTCAGCGTGCGCATCGCCGTCGTGCCGGGACGCAACGTGATCGGCATCGAACTGCCGAACGCGCGCCGCGAAACGGTCTACCTGCGCGAGCTGCTCGCCTCCGAGGCCTACGAGCGCACCGCGTCCAAGCTGACGCTGGCGCTCGGCAAGGATATCGGCGGGGCGCCGATCATGGCCGACCTCGCCCGCATGCCTCATCTTCTGATCGCGGGCACCACCGGCTCGGGCAAGTCGGTGGCGATCAACACCATGATCCTGTCGCTGCTCTACCGCCTGACGCCCGACGAATGCCGCTTCATCATGATCGATCCGAAGATGCTGGAACTGTCGGTCTATGACGACATCCCGCACCTGCTGGCGCCGGTGGTGACGGAACCGGGCAAGGCCGTCGTCGCGCTGCGCTGGACGGTGAAGGAAATGGAGCGGCGCTATCGCTGCATGTCGGAACTCGGCGTGCGCAATATCCTTGGCTACAACCAGCGCCTTGGCGAAGCGCGCAAGAAGGGCCAGGAACTGACCCGCCGCGTGCAGACCGGCTTCGATCCCGAAACCGGCAAGCCGGTGATCGAGGAACAGGCGCTCGACCTGTCGCCGCTGCCGTTCATCGTCGTCGTCGTCGATGAAATGGCCGACCTGATGATGGTCTCTGGCAAGGACATCGAAGCGGCCGTGCAGCGCCTCGCGCAGATGGCGCGCGCCGCGGGCATCCATATCATCATGGCGACGCAGCGCCCGTCGGTCGACGTCATCACCGGCACGATCAAGGCGAACTTCCCGACCCGCGTGTCCTTCCAGGTCACGTCGAAAATCGACAGCCGCACGATCCTGGGCGAGCAGGGCGCCGAGCAGCTGCTGGGCCAAGGCGACATGCTCTACATGATGGGCGGCGGGCGCATCATGCGCGTGCACGGGCCGTTCGTGTCCGACGGCGAGGTGGAACGGATCGTCGAGGCGCTGAAGGAACAGGGCGAGCCGGTCTATGTCGATTCCGTCACCCAGGACGAAAACGAAGGCTTCGGCGTCGGCGGCAATACCGATTCGGGCGATGCGCTCTACGACCAGGCGATCGCGCTGGTGCTGCGCGAACGCAAGGCTTCGACCAGCTTCATCCAGCGCCACCTGCAGATCGGCTACAACCGGGCTGCGCGCCTGATGGACCAGCTGGAGGCCGACGGCATCGTCACGCCCGCCAACCATGTCGGCAAGCGCGAGGTGCTGGGCCCGCCCGGCAATTGACGGGCCGGTGCGGTTGCCTTATTTCCGGCGCCTGCCGATGCGATAATAAAAAGATGACCGATCTGTTTTCACCGACCCGCAGGGGTTTCATTGCAGCGACCGGCGCTGCCGCTCTTGCGCTCGCCGTACCCGGCCGCGCCTTCGCCGCGACCGACCGCGCCGCGCAGATTGCGCGCATCGAGGCCTATCTCAATTCGATCACGACGATGAAGGCGGGCTTCATGCAGGTCGCCTCCACCGGCGAGGTGGCCCAGGGCACCTTCTACATGCGCCGGCCGGGGAAGCTGCGGATCGACTACGTGCCGCCGACGCCCGTCCTCATCGTCGCCGACGGTCACCGGCTGATCTACTACGACAAGGACCTTAAGACCGCCAACATGGCGCCCATCGAGGATACCCTTGCGGGATTGCTGGTGCGCCCCAACATCCGATTCTCGGGCGACGTCGCGGTCAGCGATTTTCGCCATGACCGCGGCACCGTGCAGGTGACGCTGTCGCGTGCCAAGGAGCCCGAGGCGGGCAGCCTGACCCTTGTGTTCAACGACAATCCCCTGCGCCTGCGCCTGTGGATCGTGACCGACGCCCACGGTACATCGACGCGGGTGGCGCTGACCGAGCCCGAGTTCGGCGTCCGGCTCGCCGATGAGTTGTTCGAGCAGCCCCCCGAGGCCGAGTAGCCGGACCGGGGGGGAATCCCCCTCCCGAATCAAGCAATTGCGGCTACCCCCCAGTATTTTCCGCAAGGGATTGCAAAATCGCGGGGCCATTCCTATCTAAATCCCAAGGCGGGGCCGCCTAAGGTCCCTGCTTCAGGGCGATGCTTCCCCCCTTGCGTCGCCCGGGGTCCGGACACGGGCCTGCGGCGCCCGGCCGATCCCCCCTCGGGCCGGGC
>JAYQQF010000008.1:0-81259 GCA_038145705.1 Alphaproteobacteria bacterium
TCCGTGAAGGGCTGGCCGGTGTGGCCGATCACCTGCGCACCCTTGGCGATGCAGCGCGCGGCAAGCGGAATGTCGGCAGTCACCGCGATGTCGGACACCGAAACATGTTCCGCGATCCAGTCGTCTGCGGCATCCAGTCCTTCCGCCACCACGACCCGGTTGATCAGGGGATTGTCGCCGCCCGCGCGCAGCCACGTGTTGCCGACGAGATGCACGCGCAGGCCATGCCGGGTGGCGACGCGCAGGACCTCGTCCTTGACCGGGCAGGCATCGCCATCGACGAAGATCTCAGGCACCGGTCCCCCGGCCGTAGAGTACGGCGGCGCGGGCCTCGAAGGCCGCGATCATGCGGCGCTGGGCATCGTCGAAGAAGGCCCCCATCATCTTTTCGAGAAGCGCCGAGCGGAACTGGAAAGCGACGTGGAATTCGAGCCGCGTGCCCTCGCCCTCAGGCACGAACCGCCAGCGGTTTTCCATGTGCTGCATCGGCCCGCGCACGTATTCGACGCTGATGGCAGGCGGGATCGCATTCGGCGCCAGCGTCACGCGCGAGGTAAAGGTTTCGCGGAAGATGCGGGTGCCGACGATGAGATCGGCCATGACGATCTCCTGGTCGCCTTCCCTCGTGCGGGCACCAATGCGCGCGCCCAGGCACCACGGCAGGAATTCGGGATACTTCCCGATATCGGCAACGAGGTCGAAAAGCTGCCGCGGCGTGTAGGGAAGAAAACGGCTGTCGTCGAAACTGTGCATGGGCGCTTACCGCCCGCGCGCGAGCTTTTCTTCCCGCGCCGCGCGCAGCTTGAAGAAGTCCTCGGCGGCGAAGTAGCTGGAGCGGGTCAGCGGCGAGGAAGATACCAGCAGAAAACCCTTCGCCCGCGCCGACGACGCATAGGCGTTGAATTCGTCTGGGGTGACGAAGCGTTCGACCGCGATATGACGCGCCGTCGGCTGCAGGTACTGGCCGATGGTGATGAAATCGACATCGGCGGCACGAAGGTCGTCCATGACCTGAAGCACTTCCTCGCGCTCCTCGCCCAATCCAACCATCAGGCCGGACTTGGTGAAGATGGAAGGGTCCAGTTCTTTCACGCGGTCGAGAAGCTTGAGGGAATGGAAGTAGCGCGCGCCGGGACGCACGGTCGCGTAAAGGCGCGGCACGGTTTCGAGGTTGTGGTTGTAGACGTCGGGCTTGGCTTCCACCACCGCCTCGATGGCGCCGTCTTTCCGCAGGAAATCGGGCGTCAGCACTTCGATGGTGGTGGCAGGCGAGGTTTCGCGGATGCGAGCGATGCACTTGACGAACTGCGAGGCGCCGCCGTCGGGCAAATCGTCGCGGTCGACCGAGGTAATCACGACATGTTCGAGCTTGAGCGCGGCCACGGCTTCGGCCAGGTGTTCCGGCTCGTGCGGGTCGAGCGCCAGCGGCTTGCCGGTCTTGATGTTGCAGAACGCACAGGCCCGCGTGCAGGTGTCGCCCAGGATCATCACCGTGGCATGACCCTTGGCCCAGCACTGGCCGATATTGGGACAGGCCGCCTCTTCGCAGACGGTGTGCAGCTGCAGCTCGCGCATCAGCTTGCGCGTCGCGTTGTATTCGGGCGAGGTCGGCGCCTTCACCCGGATCCACGCGGGCTTCGGCTGGCGCGGCGTCTTGTCGTTGAGGTTGTGAACCTTGCTCATCGTTCCCTAGATGTGGATGACGCGGCCGTAAGCGTCAAGGACCGACTCGTGCATCATTTCCGACAGCGTCGGGTGCGGGAAGACGGTCGCCATCAACTCGGCCTCGGTCGTTTCCAGGGTGCGGGCAAGCGCGAAACCCTGAATGAGTTCCGTGACTTCCGCGCCGATCATGTGGGCGCCCAGAAGCTGGCCGGTCTTGGCGTCGAACACGGTCTTGATCAGGCCTTCGGCTTCGCCCAGCGCGATCGCCTTGCCGTTGCCGATGAAGGGGAACTTGCCGACCTTCACCTGGTGGCCCTTTTCCTTGGCCTTGGCTTCGGTCAGGCCGACGGAGGCCACCTGCGGACGGCAATAGGTGCAGCCCGGAATGTTGCCCGCGTCCAGCGGATGCACGCCGGCCACGCCCGCGATCTTTTCGACCGCGACGACGCCTTCATGGCTCGCCTTGTGCGCGAGCCACGGCGGACCGGCGAGATCGCCGATGGCCCACACGCCCGGCTCGCCGGTAGCACCCCACTTGTCGATGACGACATGGCCGCGGTCGACCTTGACCTTGGTCTTCTCGAGGCCGATGTCCTCGACATTGCCGGTGATGCCGACGGCGAGGATGACGCGGTCGAACGCCTGCTTTTCCGCCTTGCCGCCTTTCGGCTCGATCTCGGCGCTGACCTTGCCCTTTTCCACCTTCAGCGACTTGACGGAAGTCGAGGTCATGATGGTCATACCCTGCTTCGTGAACGCCTTCTCGGCAAAGGCCGAGATATCGGCGTCTTCGACCGGCAGCACGCGGTCCATGACTTCGACCACGGTGACGGCGGAGCCCAGCGTCGAATAGAAGCTCGCGAATTCGATGCCAATGGCGCCCGAGCCGATCACCAGCAGCGATTTCGGAAGGCTTTCGGGCACCATCGCTTCCTTGTAGGTGACAATGTGCTTGCCGTCGGGCTCCAGCCCCGGCAGCGTGCGCGCCCGCGCGCCCGTCGCCAGGATGACGTTCTTCGCCGTCAGCGCCGTGGCGGTCTTGCCGTCCGCACCGGTCACCGCGACCTTGCGCAACCCGCCCGCGGTACCGTCGAGACGCGCGTGGCCGTCGATCACCGTGACCTTGTTCTTCTTCATCAGCCCGGCAACGCCCTTCGAAAGCTGCCCCGCGACGGCGCGCGACCGTTCCACCACCTTCTTCAGGTCGACGCCTTCGAGCTTCGCCTTGACGCCGAATTCGCCGGCATGGGCCACAAGGTGCGCGATTTCAGACGAGCGCAGCAGCGCCTTGGTCGGGATGCAGCCCCAGTTGAGGCAGATGCCGCCCATGTGGGCGCGCTCGACCACGCAGGTCTTGAGGCCAAGCTGGGCCGCGCGGATCGCCGCGACGTAACCGCCCGGACCGCCGCCGATGACGATGAGATCGAAGGATGTTTCAGCCACGAGGCTCTCCCTTCAGGGACTAGAGGATCAGACGGACCGGATGCTCGATCAGCTCGCGAATGGCGCCAAGCAGCTTCGCCCCCAGCGCGCCATCGACGGCGCGATGATCGCACGACAGCGTCAGCGTCATCATGGTGGCGACGGCCAGCTTGCCGTCACGCACGACCGCCCGCTCCTCGCCCGCGCCGACGGCCAGGATACAGGCCTGCGGCGGGTTGATGATGGCCGCGAACTCGCGCACCCCGAACATGCCCATGTTGGAAACCGAGAAGCTGCCGCCCTGGTATTCCTCGGGCAGGAGCTTGCCGGTTCGCGCACGGGCGCCTAGGTCCTTCATCTCCGCCGATATGGCGGCAAGGCCCTTGCGGTCGGCGGCACGGACGATCGGCGTGATCAGCCCTCCGCCCTCGGTCGCGACGGCAACGGAAATGTCGGCGGCATCGAAATAGCGGATGCCGTCATCGCCCCAGGAGGCGTTGGCTTCCGGCACCTTCTTGAGCCCGAGAGCAGCCGCGCGGATGACGAAATCATTGACCGAAACCTTGAGGCTTTCGTCGCTGTCGTTGATTTCCTTGCGCAACGCGAGCAGCGCGCCGATGTCGCAATCCATCGTCACGTAGAAATGCGGCACGGTCTGCTTCGATTCCAAGAGCCGCCTGGCGATGACCTTGCGCATCGAGCTGTTGGGAACGACGCGGGACGACGCGGCGGCGAACTTCTGGCCCTGCCCCGCGAAAATCCCGCCCGCCGCACTGGCCCCGCCAGAGGCAACGAAGGCCTCGACGTCGGCACGGACGACGCGCCCGTGCGGGCCCGTGCCGGTAACGCGCGAAATATCGATGCCTGCATCCTTGGCGATGCGGCGCGCAAGCGGCGAAGCGAACACGCGACCACCGGATGCCGCGACGGGCGCGGCAGGACGCGGCGCGGGCGCAGCGGGTTTCGGTGCCGGTGCCGCGACAGGCGCCTTGGCGGCAGGTTGCGGCGCTGGCGCTGCTTCGGCCTTGGGCGCCGCCTTCGGCGCGGGCGCGGCGGCAGCCGACTTGGCAGCGGCGTCGAGCGCCGACTTGTCCTCGCCCTCTTCCAGCAGGAGCGCGATCGGCGAATTCACGGCGACGCCTTCGGTGCCCGCCTTGACGAGGATCCGTCCAAGGGTGCCTTCGTCCACGGCTTCGACTTCCATCGTCGCCTTATCGGTTTCGATCTCGGCGATCACGTCGCCGGAACGAACCTTGTCGCCTTCCTTTTTCAGCCAGTTGGCGATCTTGCCTTCCGTCATGGTCGGCGACAGCGCCGGCATCTTTATGGTGATGGGCATGGCCTGCCTCCTCAGCCGCGGTAGGTGACGTCGCGGATTGCCGCGATGACGTCATCGGTGCAGGGCAACGCGAGACGCTCGAGGTTCGCCGCATAGGGCAGCGGCACGTCGGCGGAGCAGACCCGCTTGAGCGGCGCATCGAGATGATCGAAGGCCTGTTCCATGATCACGGCGGCGACTTCCGAACCGATGCCCGCGTAGGGCCAGCCCTCTTCCACCGTGACGATGCGGTTGGTCTTGGCGACCGAGCGCACGATGGTTTCGGTATCGAGCGGGCGGAGCGTGCGCAGGTCGATAACCTCGACCGAGATGCCGTCGGCGTCAAGCTGATCGGCGGCTTCGAGCGCGTAATCGAGCGGCCGCGAGAACGACACCACCGTCACGTCGGTGCCCTCGCGCAGGATGCGGGCCTTGCCGATGGGCACGGTGAAATCGTCATCGACAGGCACCTCGCCGGAACGGCCGTAGAGGATTTCGTTCTCGAGGAAGATGACCGGGTTGGGATCGCGGATCGCGGCCTTCAGCAGGCCCTTGGCGTCGTCGGCCGAATAGGGCGACACGACCTTGAGGCCCGGAACATGCGCATACCAACTTGCGAAGCACTGGGAGTGCTGGGCGCCGACACGGCTCGCGGCACCGTTGGCGCCGCGGAACACCATGTGGCACTGGATCTGGCCGCCCGACATGTAAAGGGTCTTGGCGGCGGAGTTGATCAGGTGGTCCATCGCCTGCATGGCGAAGTTGAAGGTCATGAATTCGACGATGGGCTTGAGGCCCGAAAACGCCGCGCCGACGGCAAGGCCGGTAAAGCCCTGCTCGGTGATCGGCGTATCGACGACACGCTGATGGCCGAATTCGTCGAGCAGTCCCTGGCTGACCTTGTAGGCGCCCTGGTACTCGGCCACTTCCTCGCCCATCAGGAACACGTCCGCATCACGGCGCATTTCCTCGGCCATGGCATCGCGGAGCGCCTCGCGCACGGTGATGGTCGCGGTGTTCTGATAGAAGCGCGGATCGGCGTCGGCGGGGGCAGAGACCTGCGGCGCGGCGGGGCGCGCCTCGGCTGTCTTGGCTTCAGCCGGTGCCGCGGGCGCCTCCTCGGCCTTAGTCGGTGCTGCGGCCTTCGCCTTCTGCGAGGGCTTGGCGGCGGAGGCATCCTCGCCTTCTTCCAGAAGGATGGCGATCTCGCTGTTCACGGCGACGCCTTCGGTCCCTTCGGGAACGAGGATCTTGCCGATGGTGCCTTCGTCGACGGCTTCGACTTCCATCGTCGCCTTGTCGGTTTCGATCTCGGCAATGACGTCGCCCGCGCGCACGTTGTCGCCTTCCTTTTTCAGCCAGCGGGCGATCTTGCCCTCGGTCATGGTCGGCGACAGCGCCGGCATCAGAACGGGAATCGCCATCTCTCAGGCCTCCAGCAAAACGTCGGTATAGAGTTCTTCGGGCGCCGGCTCGGAATCGGTTACGGCGAAATCGGCGGCGGCGGTGACGATCTTCTTCACCTCATTGTCGATCTTCTTGAGATCATCGGCCTTCGCATAGCTGTTCTCGAACAGGATATCGGAAAGGTGATCGATGGGATCGCGCTCCTCGCGCACCTTCTGCACTTCCTCGCGGGTGCGGTAGCGTGCCGGATCGGACATCGAATGGCCGCGGTAACGGTAGGTTTCCATCTGCAGGATGAAGGGCCCCTTGCCTGAACGCGCGTGGGCGACGGCTTCGGCCCCCGCCTCGTACACAGCAAGGATATCCATGCCGTCCACCTTGCGGCCGGGAATGCCGAACGGCTCGCCGCGCTTGTAGAAATCGGGGCTCGCCGAGGCGCGGGCGACCGAAGTGCCCATGCCGTACTGGTTGTTCTCGATGATGAAGATGCAGGGCAGCTTCCATAGGGCCGCCATGTTGAAGCTTTCCATCACCTGTCCCTGGTTGGCTGCGCCGTCGCCGTAGTAGGTCAAGGATACGCGGTCATTGCCGCGATAGCGGTTGGCGAAGGCTAGCCCGGTGCCGACCGGTACGCTGGCGCCGACGATGCCGTGTCCGCCGTAGAAGTTCTCCTTCTTGGAGAACATGTGCATGGAGCCGCCCTTGCCCTTGGAGTAGCCGCCCCGGCGGCCCGTGAGTTCGGCCATGACGCCCTTGGGGTCCATGCCGCAGGCCAGCATGTGGCCGTGGTCGCGATAGGTCGTCACCACCGCGTCATCGCGGGTGATGTTGGCCTGCATGCCGACGACCACCGCTTCCTGACCGATATAAAGGTGACAAAAGCCGGCGATCTGGCCCTGGCCGTAAAGCTGTCCGGCCTTTTCCTCGAACCGGCGGATCAGCAGCATGTCGCGATACATCGCCAGAAGTTCGGACTTGCCGAGCGCTGGCTTGGACGGCTTCGCCGAGAGCTGACGCTTGCCCCGCGCCGATTTGGCGGAGGACTTGGCGGCGGATTTGGACTTTGCGGCACGGGCCATGGGCGGGTTCCTCGGTAAGGACGTGGACCGGATAAGCGAAAGGATGGGAAAGATACACCCGATTTCCGCTCGCCGAAAAGCGCCAAAAAACATTAGAATTCAACGGTATATTAGCTATTAACTGATTTACCGTTAATTATAGAAAATTTGATCTTTTTTGACCCTGATTCGCGCAATTTTTGGAAGCGCGATCCGATGAAGAACGAAAGGAAAAATCGGGGGCATTCCCGCACCGGGGGCGAATGCAGATCAGCAATGTCAGGAGGAGGCGATTGGAAGCCTAGTAGGCGATCCGAACCACGAGACCGGCCTCAACCGGCCTTTTCGTTGCCGGATCGGGCACCGGCACCGCGTTGATCGGGCTCAATCCGCTGGGGCGCTGGCCGTCGAGGCCGAGCACGACATCGTCGGGATGAACGTAGCCCAGCATCGCCCGGGTCCGTTCTTCAAGCAAATCGGCATCGAGATGGCCCGGCTGCAGGAGCCGAACCTTGTTTTCCAGCGCGGCGCGCTGGCCGGAAATACGGTCGTGTTCGAGACGCGCTTCGTCCACCCGCTGGCCCAGCTTGATCCAGGCCAGAAGCCCACGGTCGCCCTGGACGGCGTGGTAGGTGAAATAGGCAAACAGGGTCGCGGCCATCACCGGTCCGATGATCAGCCGCGCACGTGTTCTGATATGCCCCAATAGCGTCATGACGGCGAGGGAATCACAGGCGATTCCACGGCGTCAAGAAAAAAGACTCAATAGAATCTGGAATCTAGATTTGAGTCTTCGAATCAGGAATCAGTTTGATATCCGAATACCCACTGATTCCTGATTCTTTTATTTCACCACGCGATTCTTTTGTTGCGCGGCGGCCTAGCGGCCAAGCGCATCGCGCCCGGCGTAACGGCCCATCGGCGCCAGCATTTCCTCGATGCGGATCAGCTGGTTGTACTTGGCGAGCCGGTCCGAGCGGGCGAGCGAGCCGGTCTTGATCTGGCCGCAGTTGGTGGCCACGGCCAGGTCGGCGATGGTGGCGTCCTCGGTCTCGCCCGAGCGGTGCGACATGACGGCGCGGTATCCCGCCTTGTGGGCCATCTCGACCGCTTCGAGGGTCTCGGACAGCGTGCCGATCTGGTTGACCTTGACGAGGATGGCGTTGGCCACGCCCTTCTTGATGCCGTCGGCAAGCCGCTTGGGGTTGGTGACGAACAGGTCGTCGCCCACCAGCTGCACCTTGTCGCCGATGGCGTCCGTCAGCGCCTTCCAGCCGGCCCAGTCGTCCTCGGCCATGCCGTCCTCGATCGACTTGATCGGGTAGTTCTTCACGAGGTTGGCGAGGTACTTCACCATTCCGTCCGACGACAGGGTCTTGCCCTCGCCTTCCAGCACGTACTTGCCCTTCTTGTAGAACTCGGTCGAGGCTGCATCGAGGGCCAGCACCACGTCGGTTCCCGCCTTGAAGCCCGCCTGCTTGATGGCCTTCATGATGAAGTCAAGCGCGGCATCGGCGGAAGCGAGGTTCGGCGCGAAGCCGCCTTCATCGCCCACGCCGGTGACATGGCCCGCCTGCTTCAGGTTGCTGGCCAGGGCATGGAAGATTTCGGCGCCCCAGCGCACGGCATCGGCCATGTTCGGCGCGCCCACGGGCATGACCATGAATTCCTGGATATCGATGGGATTGGCCGCATGGGCACCGCCGTTGATGATGTTCATCATCGGCACCGGCAGGACGCGCGCATGGGCGCCGCCGACGTAAGCATAGAGCGGCAGGTTGGCCTGCGCGGCGGCCGCCTTGGCCGCGGCGAGGCTGACGCCCAGAATGGCATTGGCGCCGAGGCGGGCCTTGTTGGGGGTGCCGTCCAGCTCGATCATGGCCTGATCGATGGCGAGCTGGCTTTCGGCGTCCATGCCGGCGAGCGCTTCGAATATCTCGCCGTTAACGGAGGCGACCGCCTTGCGCACGCCCTTGCCGCCGTAGCGCTTCTTGTCGCCGTCGCGCAGTTCCACCGCCTCGTGGGCGCCGGTCGAGGCGCCCGACGGCACCGCGGCGCGGCCCATGATCCCGGTTTCGAGGATCACGTCGACTTCGACGGTGGGATTGCCGCGCGAATCGAGAATTTCACGGGCGACGATATCGGCGATTTCGGTCATGGGACACTCCACCGGAAGACGGTTCGAAAGAGGGCGAAAAAACGTTGAGCGGGACTTAAAGGGACTTTGCGATGCGGTCAATGTCCATCAGGGTTTCGACCAGCGCGGGCAGATCGCGGATCGGCACCATGTTGGGGCCGTCGGAGGGTGCCTTGTCTGGGTCCTGATGGGTTTCGATGAAGACCCCGGCAACGCCGACCGCCACCGCCGCGCGCGCCAGCGTCGCCACGAAGCGCCGCTCGCCGCCCGAAGAGGTACCCTGCCCGCCCGGCTGCTGCACCGAATGGGTGGCATCGAAGATCACCGGGAAACCCGTTTCCGCCATGATCGGCAGCGCCCGCATGTCGGAGACCAGCGTGTTGTAGCCAAACGACGCGCCGCGCTCGCACAGCATGACGCGCTCGTTGCCGCCGGCCACCAGCTTGGCGGCGACGTTCTTCATGTCCCAAGGCGCCAGGAACTGGCCTTTCTTGACATGGATCGCGGCGCCGGTCGCCGCGGCCGCCATCAGCAGGTCGGTCTGGCGGCAGAGGAATGCCGGGATCTGGAGGATGTCGCAGACCTTGGCCACCGGTGCGCACTGGTCCGATTCGTGAACGTCGGTCAGCACCGGCAGGCCGAATTCCTTTTTGACGCGCGCGAGCACGGAGAGGCCTTCTTCCATGCCCAATCCGCGGGCCGAGGAATGGCTGGTGCGGTTGGCCTTGTCGAAGGACGACTTGTAGACCAGCCCGATGCCCAGCTTCGACGCCATTTCCTTAAGCGCGCCGGCGATGTCGAGGGCGTGGTTCTCGTTCTCGATCTGGCAGGGGCCGGCGATCAGCGAAATGGGGGCATCGTTCGCGAAGGCGACGTTGCCCACCTCTATGCGGCGCGGGGCGGCCATCAGACGAGACGCGACTGGGTGACCGCCGCCCCGATGAAGGACGAGAACAGCGGGTGCGGATCGAAGGGCTTCGACTTCAGTTCCGGATGGAACTGCACGCCGATGAACCAGGGATGGTCCTCCAGTTCGACGATTTCGGGCAGGCGCTGGTCGGGCGACAGGCCGCAGATGGTCATGCCGGAATTTTCCAGCGCGTCGCGGTAATTGATGTTCACTTCGTAGCGGTGGCGGTGGCGCTCGAAGATGACGTCGGCGCCGTAAATGTCGCGCACGCGCGAACCGGGCTTGAGGTGACATTCGTAGGCGCCAAGGCGCATGGTGCCGCCCAGGTTATCGGCCGACGAGCGCACCTCGCGCTCGTTGCCGCGCAGCCATTCGGTCATCAGGCCGACGATGGGCTCGCTCGGGCGGCCGAATTCTGTCGAGCCCGCGCCCTTGATCCCGGCGACGTTGCGCGCCACCTCGATCACCGCCATCTGCATGCCGAAACAGATGCCGAAATAGGGAACCTTCTTTTCGCGCGCGAAACGGGCGGCGGCGATCTTGCCTTCCGCGCCGCGTTCGCCGAAACCGCCGGGAACGAGAATCCCGTGCACGTTTTCGAGCTTTTCGAGGGTGCCCTCGCCCTCGAAGATTTCCGACGAAATCCAGTCGAGGCTGACCTTGACGTTGTTGGCGATGCCGCCGTGGGCGAGCGCCTCGGACAAAGACTTATATGAATCGAGCAGCGCCGTGTACTTGCCGACGACCGCGATCCGCACTTCGCCTTCCGGCTTGCGGATGCGTTCCATGATGCCGGTCCAGCGCCCGAGGTCCGGTTCCTTGCTGTCGTCGAGGCCGAAGTGGCGCAGCACGACGCCGTCGAGGCCTTCGGCATGATAGGAGATCGGCACCTGGTAGATGCTGTCGACGTCCAGTGCCTGGATCACCGCGTCGCGGCGGATATTGCAGAAAAGCGCGATCTTGCGGCGCTCTTCCGGCGGTATCGGCCGGTCGGCGCGGCACAGAAGCGCGTCGGGCTGGATGCCGACGGACAGCAGTTCCTTGACCGAATGCTGGGTCGGCTTGGTCTTGAGCTCGCCCGCCGTCGGGATATAGGGCAGCAGGGTCAGATGGACGTACATCGCGCGTTCCGGCCCGACCTCGTTGCCGAACTGGCGGATGGCTTCGAGGAACGGCAGGCTCTCGATGTCGCCCACCGTGCCGCCGATCTCGCACAGCAGGAAATCCGCCTCGCCCGGGTCGGTGGCGATGAATTCCTTGATGGCATCGGTGACGTGGGGAATGACCTGCACCGTGGCGCCAAGGTAGTCGCCATGGCGTTCGCGCGCGATCACCGTCGAATAGATGCGCCCTGTAGTGACGTTGTCGGACTGCCGAGCAGAGACGCCGGTGAAGCGTTCGTAATGGCCGAGGTCGAGATCCGTTTCGGCGCCGTCGTCGGTGACGAACACCTCGCCGTGCTGGGTCGGCGACATGGTGCCGGGATCGACGTTGAGATAGGGATCGAGCTTGCGGAGGCGGACCTTGTAGCCGCGGGCCTGAAGGAGTGCCCCCAGCGACGCCGAGGCAAGTCCCTTGCCCAGCGAAGACACGACGCCACCGGTGATAAAAATGAACCGCGTCATGGAACCTGAGAATACAGCAACGGGTTGATATGTCCGATTCAAAACTTCATCGGAAAGACGAAAAGTTTTCCACAGTTCAAAGGGAAAGGGCGGGACTTCCGTCGCCGCCCTTTGCGCTTTTCCCCGCGGGGGGGGTTGTTTACGTCATCGCCCGAGCGGCGCGGCAGGTTTCGCCGGCGCGGCAGGCGCCGCGGGCTTGGCAGGCTGCGCCGGCTGGCCGGACTGCGCCGGCGCGGCGTCGAGCACCGAACGCGGCTTGCGGTTCTGGCTGGCGAGGATGGCAAGCGCAAGGGAGGTCACGATGAACGCGGTCGCAAGGATCGCGGTGACGCGGGTCAGGAAGTTCGCCTGGCCGCGCGCCGTCATCATTCCGCCGCCCGAGCCGCCGATGCCGAGCGCGCCCCCTTCGGAGCGCTGCAACAGGATCGCGCCGACGAGACCGAGCGCGAGAAGGACATGAATGACGAGAAGAATAGTGGTCATGCTGAGCCTGTGTAGAGGTCCGGCCGAAGTTGGCAGGAACATAATTCCATAGCGCGGCAATGGAAAGGACCAATTGGACCGGGCCGAAACGGCGGAAACCCCGGCTTTCCCCGACCCCCCCTAGCCCGCCGCGCGGGCGATGGCCAGAAACGAGGCGGCTTCGAGGCTGGCGCCGCCGACCAGCGCGCCGTTGACGTTGGCCACGGCCAGCAGTTCTGTCGCGTTGTCGGCCTTGACCGAACCGCCATAAAGAATGCGTGCAAGCGCCGCGTCCGCCACCTTGCCGCCCAGTTCCTTGCGGATATGGGCGTGGGCCTCGGCCACTTCGGCGATGGTGGGCGTACGCCCTGTGCCGATGGCCCAGACCGGTTCGTAAGCAATCACGGTATTGGTGGCGCCGGCGCCCGCGGGGATGGAGCCGGCGATCTGGCGCGTGAGCACGGCAAGGGTTTCGCCCGCATCGCGCTCGGCCTCGGTCTCGCCGATGCAGATGACGGCAACCAGCCCCGCCCGATGGGCGGCTTCCGCCTTGGCGCGCACCATGGCGTCGGTTTCCTTGTGATCGGTGCGCCGCTCCGAATGGCCTACGATGACATAGGTGGCGCCGGCCGCTGCCAGCATCTCGGCAGCGACGTCGCCGGTATGGGCGCCCTTCGCCTTGGCATGGCAGTCCTGGCCGCCGGTGGCGATCGGGCTGCCGTCGACGACATGGGAAACGGCGGCCAGCACGACGGCCGGCGGGCACAGCAGCAGCTCGCAGGAGAAAGTCTCCTTCGTGGCCCCGTTCAGCACCGCCTTGGCCAGCGCGATGCCGTCGGCCCCGCCGGCGTTCATCTTCCAGTTTCCTGCAATCAGCATTTTCGGCTCAGGCACGATATTCCCCCTGTTCGGAACCGACGGCTGTTTAGCACGACCGCCAACGCCATGAAAGCCATCGAAAAACCTGGCGAAAGCCCTAATCCCGCCGGGGCCGGAAGCGTCCGCAAACCATGTTGCAGCGCCCGGGGGGGCCACCTATGATGCCGGGCTTCCGGCGCCCCTGTGCGGGGCTGCCGCAATTTATCAATTTCAACGACTTAACAGGCGTTGTTTAGACATGCTTCAGGCGCTTCGCAACCAGGCTTCATCCTGGATCATCAAGATCCTGCTCGGTCTTTTGATCGTGAGCTTCGCCATATGGGGCATCAACGATGTGTTCCTCGGCGAGCGCGATCCCGTCATCGCCAAGGTCGGCGCCGTCAAGCTGACGCGCTCGCAGGTCAACGACGAGATCCGCGAAGAAATGAACCGGCTGCAGCCGCTGTTCGGCGGACGGCTCGACCGCGCCGAGGCCGACCGCATGGGCATCACCGCCCAGGTGGTCGAGAACATCGTCAACCGCGCCGCCATCAGCCAGGGTGCGGCCGATCTCGGCATCACCATTTCGGACCAGCTTGTGGCCAGCCGCATCCAGTCCGACGCGACCTTCTTCAACAGCCGCGGCCAGTTCGACCGCGCCATCTTCGCCCAGGTCCTGTCGCGGGCAGGCATGACCGAAGGGTATTACGTCACCAACCTCAAGCGCGACCTCGCCGCGGCCGAGATCAACCGTGCCATCGCCGCCGGGGTTCCGGTGCCGTCCCTTATGGTCGAGCCGCTGGTGCGCTACCGTTCCGAAAAGCGCGTGGCGCGCACGGCCGAGGTGCCGCTCGTCCCCGAATCGGCTGTCAAGGAACCGACGTCGGCCGAGGTCGAGGCCTTTTACAAGGCCAATACCCAGCGCTTCATGGCGCCGCAGTTGCGCGACGTGACCTGGATCGAACTCGACCCCAACGCGGTGTCGGCGGAAATCGCGGTGTCCGAGGATCGTCTCAAGAAGGCCTACGAGGAACGCCACGACGAATTCGCCACCCGCGACCGGCGCGAGGCCGAACAGGTCGTCTTCCGCACCGAAGCCGCCGCCGCCGCCGCGGCGAAGCAGATCGCGGCGGGAAAGTCCCTCGCCGCTGCCGCCAAGGCGGTCGATGCTGCCCTCACGCCCGTGCCGCTCGGCTGGGTCGAGAAGAAGGACGTGCCGCCGGAACTCGCCGGGCCCGTGTTCGCGCTGAAGAAGGGCGAAACGTCGAAGCCGGTGAAGACCGCCCTCGGCTGGCACATCGTCACCGTCAAGAATGCCGAGATCGGCCGCCAGAAGACCTTCGCCGAAGTGCGCGACCAACTGCGCAAGGAGCTTGCCTCGCGCGAGGCGGTGGATGCCATCTTCGCGCTGACCAACAAGCTCGAAGACGCGCTCGCCGCGGGCGCTACCCTGGACGAGGCGGCGCGCCAGCTGAACCTCAAGGTGCGCCGGGCCGAAAGCCTCGATGCACGCGGCCGCACCGCCGCCGGCGAAACGGTCAAGGACCTGCCCAAGGGCGCTTTCCTGCGCACCGCCTTCGAGACCCAGGACGGCCAGGACAGCGCCCTGACGGAAACCGAGAACGGCGGCTTCTTCGTCCTGCACGTGAACAAGATCACGCCGCCCGCTGTCCGGCCGCTCGACGCCGTACGCGCCGACGTGGTCAAGGCCCGCAAGGCCGAGGCCCGCGCCAAGGCGACCGAGGCCCGCGCCAAGGCGATCATGCAGAAGATCCGCGGCGGCCAGAAGATCGACGCCGTCGCCAAGGCGGAAAAGCTGACGCTCAAGACCACGCCCGCCTTCACCCGCCTGACCCATGATGCCGAGAGCGGCCTGCCCGCCGCGCTGATGGACCAGCTGTTCTCCCTCAAGCCGGGCGAAGTCGCGATGGCCGAAAGCACCAACGGCTACACCATCGCCGTCCTCGCCGAGGTGCGCGCGCCGACCGAAAAGGAAAAGTCCGAAACCGCCGCCAACCTGCGCGAGGAAATGCGCCAGGGCATCGCGGGCGATCTGTTCCAGCAGTTCGTCGGCAGCCTGCGTTCGCGCTATGACGTGACGATCAAGACCGAACTCCTGCGCGAACAGCGCCCGTAAACCGCCGGACAGGCCAATGGACAGTTTCCCCGAGTTTTCCGCGTTCGAAGCGGCCTACGGCGCGGGCAGGCCCCAGCTTGTCTGGACGCGGCTGGTGGCCGACCTGGAGACGCCGGTTTCGGCGCTGCTCAAGCTGGCCAAGGGCCAGCCGATGAGCTTCCTGTTCGAATCGGTCGAAGGCGGTGCGGCGCGTGGCCGCTATTCCTTCATCGGGCTGAAGCCCGACCTGATCTGGCGCTGCCACGGGCAGAAGGCGGAAATCAACCGCGACGCCCTCGCCCGCCCCGATGCCTTCGCACCCTGCAAGGAAGCGACGCTCGACAGCCTGCGCGCGCTCGTCGCCGAATGCCGCCTCGACATTCCGGCGGGGCTGCCGCCGATGGCGACCGGCCTGTTCGGCTACATGGGCTACGACACCGTGCGCCTGATGGAACGCCTGCCTGACAACAATCCCGATACCCTCGGCGTTCCCGACGGCATGTTCCTGCGCCCGACGGTGATCGCCATCTTCGACAACATCGAGGACGTCGTCACGCTGATCACCCCGGTGTGGCCGAAACAGGGAACCGATGCGCGCGCGGCACACGCGGCGGCGGAGCACCGGCTTTCGGAAATGGTGACGGCGCTGGCACAGCCGCTCGATCATTCGCTGACCACCGCCGACCACGTTCCCGCCGCGCCGGTGCCGACATCGAACACCACGCGCGAGCGCTATCACGAGATCGTCGCCAAGGCGAAAGAGTACATCCTCGCCGGCGACATCTTCCAGGTGGTGCCGTCCCAGCGCTTCTCCCTGCCCTTCACCCTGCCGCCGATAGCGCTTTACCGCGCGCTCAGGCGCCTCAACCCGTCGCCCTTTCTGTTCTTCCTCGATTTCGGGGCGTTCAGCGTGGTCGGCTCATCGCCTGAAATTCTCGTGCGCCTGCGCGACGGCAAGGTGACCATCCGTCCAATCGCGGGCACCCGCCCGCGCGGGGCGACTGCGGCCGAAGACAAGCGGCTGGAAGAAGACCTTCTGGCGGACCCGAAGGAACTCGCCGAACACCTGATGCTGCTCGACCTCGGGCGAAACGACGTCGGCCGTGTCGCCAGAATCGGCACCGTGCGCGTGACCGACCAGTTCGTGATCGAGCGCTATTCCCACGTCATGCACATCGTTTCCAACGTCGAGGGCGAGGCCCGCGACGATGCCACCGCCATCGATGCGCTGGTGGCCGGCTTTCCGGCAGGCACCGTGTCGGGCGCGCCCAAGGTGCGGGCGATGGAAATCATCGACGAGCTGGAAACGGCGCGCCGCGGGATTTATGCAGGCGCGGTCGGCTACTTCGCCGGCAACGGCGCGATGGATACCTGCATTGCGCTGCGCACCGCCGTGATCAAGGATGGCGTCATGCACGTGCAGGCGGGCGGCGGCGTTGTTGCCGATTCCGACCCGGAAGCCGAATACCAGGAAACCTGCAACAAGGCGCGCGCGCTGATCCGCGCCGCCGAGGAAGCGGTCAAGTTCGCCGCACGCAAGGACTGACGCGCCGTCTTACTGGCTCGTGCGCAGGCGCGAGGCCTGCACCACCCAGATCACGCCGAGCGGCAGCACCACCGAAATCACCGTCACCGCGATCAGCAGCCAGCCGAGCTGGCTGTAATCCGCCGCCACCTGCACGGCGCCGGTGGCGCGGTCCTTGACCTCGCGGGTGACGAGGAAAATCTCGTTGATGTACCTGGTGCCGAGGCTCGCCGCCGAAAGCGCCAGGTTGGTGAACGACGCCATCACCGCGAAGAACGTCGCCTTGAGATGCGCCGGCGCGTTCTTGGCGATCCAGGCCAGCATCGGGATCATGGCGACCTGGCCGAGCGGCGATTCGATCGCCGTGTCGATGACGGCGATGAAGCGCGCATCGACGATGCCGCCTGTCATCGCCGCGGTCCAGTGATGGATGCCGTAGTAAAGGCCGATATTGGGCAGCATCAGGATACCGCCCGCGACGGTCAGGAGCGCCACCAGCCACGCGATGGAACGCGACGCCATCAGCGGGCGCAGCACCACCATGCCCACCAGCGCCAGGCCTGAAGCGATCAGGTTCAGGATCGACAGGAACCGCTGGTCGAAGCCGAGCACGTCGATCTCGAACCATGCGACGCCGGCACCGGGCAAGGGCACGGCGCGAAAGACGAAGACGATCACCGCGGTGCCCACAAGCGCGAGGCGGACGTCCGGCGCCAGTTCCTTCAGCAGCCGCGACATCAGGAACAGCACGATCGCCATGGAACCGACGAAGATGATTTCCTGCGCGTAAGGAACCGGGCTAAGGCCAAGCGAAACCGTAAACACGACGAAGACGAGGCCGCCGCCGAGGATCCACCAGTTGGGATGAGCTACTTCTACCGCGCCATCCAGAATTTTCGCGATCTCGGCGGCCTCCATCCCCTGCCGGCGCAGGCCGCGCTTTCGTGACCCGCGCAGGATCGAAGCGAAGACGACGCCCGCCACCGAAACAATCGGGATCGCCAGCGCCATCAGGTAGATGTTGGCGTAAATTCGGACCTTATCGGCCTCGACCATGGTTTCGACGCCTGCGAACATGAAGATGTTGAGCGCGGCGACGAAGATCGTGCCCGATATGATGGCGAAGCGGCCGAGCGTCTGCATCGTCGTGTGCATGGCCCGCACTTCGCCATCGGGAATGGGATTGCCCTTGGCATCGTGCAGAGGCACGGCCTCCACCGTCATCGCGTCGGCGACGACGTCCTGCAGCACGTAACCGATGGGTGCGAGCAGCGCACTCGCCACGAACCAGGCTTCGGCGCGGGCGATGGCCGTCATCGTTTCGCGATGGGCAATCAGCCCGTACATGATCCCGAGGCTCAAAGCGATCAGGGCGGCACCCGCATAGACGAGCAGCGACTTCCAGCGCCAGATCAAATCGACCAGGTGCCCGATCGGCATCTTGAGCGCCCATGGTATCCCCGCCCAGAAGCCGAGCGCGGCGAGGAAGGCCGCCGACAGGCCCAGGTAGTCCTTTACGAAGAAAGTGCCGACGATGGCCGTCAGGCCGGACACGCCCGCCGCCAGGTAGACCATCAGCGGCGGCAGGAAGGACCACCGCATCTGGCGGGCAAGGTCGAAAATCGTGCGCTCGATCCACGCGTACAAGGGCGTCTCCACAAGACGGGCGCGCCCGTCGCGCGCCCCGCGCAAGATTATCACCGCCCGCGCCCCAGCCAAGGGGGCGCTTCCCGGCCCTGCGATCCATGCTAGCATCGGGGCCGAATCAGAACGTTCCGAAAGGTCAGCCCATGCGTCGTTCCGCTCTCGTCTTCCTCGCCGTCCTCGTCCTGCCGGGCTTCATCTCCTCCTTCCTGTCGGGGCCCGCCTCCGCCCAGCTGCTCGACATGCTGACGGCGCCGAAGACGCTGGTGGACCGCGCCATCGAGGCACGCAAGGCGGGCGACATCGTCGAAGACAACCGCATCGTCATCGACGTGAACAAGGTTATGGCCGACCTCGGCACCATCAAGGCCTCGACCGAAATCTACGAGCAGCAGCTCCTGATCACGGGGATCTTCGACGACCGCGCCGTTTACGACAAGTTCCGCGCCGGGGTGAACAAGGTGAAGGGCGTCAAGAAGCTGCGCTGGCACGCCACCTACATGTCGAAGCAGGAGCAGGAACGCCGCAAGGCAAGCTTGGTGGACTGGAAGGACGCGCTGGTGATCGAGGCCAAGGTGCGCGCCAACCTGATCAAGACCCGCGGCATCGCGGACGTCAATTACAAGACCGCCATCGATTCCTTCGCCACGGTCTATATCCTCGGCCGCGCGCGCTCGGGGGAAGAAATGAAGAAGGTTCTCGACGTGGTCTCGCGCACCGAAGGCGTGAAGAAGGTTGTCAACTACGGCTACGTGAAGCCGTAATCCCTACTCCACCAGCGCGCTGACCGGGGCGAGCTGAAGCCCCTTCGCCGCCAGCGTCGGCAGCCAGGCATCGAGCGCATCGAGCGTCTTGTCGTGGGGATGGCCGATGGCGATGGCGCTGCCGTGGCGGCGCGCCAGATCCTCCAGCCGTTTCAGTTCCGCGTCTATCGCCTTGCGCTCCGGGTCGCGGTCGAGAAACACCTGGCGCACCGCGGCAGGCACGCCCGCGGCGCGGGCGCGATCGAAGGCGACGGCTGATTTCGCCGTGCGCGAATCGAGGAACAGCAGCCCGCGCGCCTTCAGTTCCCCAACAATCAGGTCCATCACCCGCGGGTCGGACGTAAACTTTGATCCCATGTGATTGTTGATGCCGACATAGCCGCCGAAACGCGACAGCGCCCAGTCGAGGCGCGCGCGCAGCTCGGCCGCACCACTTCCGGTCAGGAGCGCATTCGGCCCGGGGTCGGCGCCTTTGCCTTCCGGCTCCATCGGTACGTGGACGAGAATCTCATGGCCGCTTGCACGTGCCCGCGCCGTCTCATCGGCAAGCCGGCGCCCGTAGGGAAGGAAGGCCAGCGTCACCGGCGCGGGCAGACCCATGGCGCGTTCGGTGCGCTTGCGGTCGAGGCCGAGATCGTCGATCACCACGCCGATCCTGGGCATCCCCGGCTGCAGGGCGATGCGGGCCGCATTGCGCTTCCACAGAGGCTCGCCCGCGGGGGCAACCGTAGCGGCGGGGGGTGTCACCGGCAAGGCCGCCGTCTGCGGTGTTTTCTGCGGCGGAACTACGATTGGCGCGGCGGCATACGGATCGGCGGTGGGCGGCGGCGCATCGACGCGCCCGGTCAGGCCCGGGGGTACCGCGCCGGTCGCGGGAAGGCGGTCGCGCGAAATCTCCGTCCCCGGCTTGACAGCAACGGACGGAAGCCCGGCGCGGGGGCGTTCTGGCTCGAATTCGGAAAACGCCTCGCGCGATGCGGCGTAAGGAACGCCGTTGCCGTTCCCGTTTCCATTGGGGGTGCCATCGGGCGCGATCAGGGCGCCGACGCCGAAACCGAGCGCGACGCCCGCGACGACCGCGCCGCCGATCAGGGCCGCGAATAAGGCTTTCGATTTCGCCAGGATCCCGCTCCGCCGCCTAGAGGCGCACCCGATTGAGCCGGAGCGCGTTGCCGATCACCGACACCGAGCTCAGGCTCATTGCGGCACCCGCGATGATGGGCGACAGCAGCAGGCCGAGGAACGGGTACAGCACCCCCGCCGCCACCGGAATGCCGAGCGCGTTGTAGCCGAAGGCAAAGACAAGGTTCTGCCGAATATTGCGCATGGTCGCGCGCGAAATGGCGCGCGCGCGCGCAATCGCCCGCAGATCGCCCTTCACCAGCGTCACGCCGGCGCTTTCCATGGCGACGTCGGTGCCGGTGCCCATGGCGATGCCGACCTGGGCCGCCGCCAGCGCCGGGGCGTCGTTGATGCCGTCGCCCGCCATCGCCACCACGCGGCCTTCGGAGCGAAGCTGGCGCACGATGGCGCCCTTGTCTTCGGGCAGGACCTCGGCGCGCACCTCGGCAATGCCGAGGCGCTTCGCCACGGCTTCCGCCGTCAGCTTGTTGTCGCCCGTCAGCATAACGACCCGCACGCCTTCCTCGGCCAGCAGCTTGAGCGCCTCCTCCGTCGTTTCCTTGACCGGATCGGCGACGGAAATGATCCCGGCGAGCTTGCCGTCGGCAGCGACGAACATCACCGTGGCGCCTTCCTGCTGCAGTTCGCCCGCGCGCGCGGCGAGCGCATCGGGCGAAGCGCCCGCCTCTTCCATCATCGCGCGGTTGCCGAGCGCCACGGTCTTGCCCATGACGCGCCCGGTGACGCCCTTGCCGGTGACGGCGCGGAAGTCCGACACCGAACCCGGACGCAGGCCCCGTTCGGCGGCACCAGCCAGAATGGCTGCGGCAAGCGGGTGTTCGCTGTTCTGCTCCAGGGCTGCCGCCATCATCAGCACCTCGTCGCGGCCGAAGCCTTCGGCGGGTTCCGCACCCTGGAAGCGCGGCTTGCCTTCGGTAAGGGTGCCGGTCTTGTCGACCACGAGGGTATCGACCTTTTCGAGGATCTCGAGAGCTTCGGCGTCGCGGAACAGGACGCCCGAACGCGCCGCGCGCCCGGTGCCGACCATGATCGACATCGGCGTGGCGAGGCCGAGCGCACAGGGACACGCGATGATCAGAACCGCGACCGCGTTGATCACCGCATGGGCGAGGCGCGGCTCCGGCCCGACCAGAGCCCAGACGGCGAAGGCGACGGCGGCAATGGCAATGACCGCGGGCACGAACCAGCCCGACACGACGTCCGCCATGCGCTGGATCGGCGCGCGGGTACGCTGGGCGTCGGCGACCATCTGGACGATGCGGGCGAGCAGCGTATCGGCGCCCACCTTGTCGGCACGGATGACGAGGCTGCCCGAGCCGTTGAGCGTCGCCCCCGTGACCCTGTCGCCCTTGTGCTTTTCGACGGGCATCGGTTCGCCCGTCATCATCGATTCGTCGATTGCCGAAGCGCCGTCCTCCACCACGCCGTCGACGGGTACCTTTTCGCCCGGCCGGACGCGCAGACGGTCGCCCACCTGAACGGTGTCGAGGGGAACGTCCGATTCGCTGCCGTCCGACGCAATACGCCGCGCCATCTTGGGCGCGAGGTCAAGCAGTGCCCGGATGGCGCCCGAGGTGCGCTCGCGCGCGCGCAGTTCCAGCACCTGTCCGAGCAGCACGAGGGTGACGATCACCGCCGCCGCCTCGAAATACAGGCCGACATGGCCGCCGTGGCCGACGAAGGACGCCGGGAACACGCCCGGCACCAGCACCGCGACGGCGCTGTAGACGTAGGCAACGCCGGTACCCATGCCGATCAGGGTGAACATGTTGAGGCTGCGGTTGAGGATCGAATTCCACCCCCGCACGAAGAACGGCCAGCCGCCCCACAGCAGCACGGGCGTTGCCAGCGCGAACTGGATCCAGCGGTCGGCGGCAGCCGACCAAAGCCCGCCTTTGGGCCAGAACGGCGTCATTTCGCCCATGGCCATGACAAGGAGCGGCAGCGTGAACACCAGCGATCCCCAGAAGCGCCGCGTCATGTCGCGGAGTTCCTCGCTCGGACCCTCCTCTGCGGCGACGGTCATCGGCTCCAGCGCCATGCCGCAGATCGGGCACGAACCGGGGTGATCCTGGCGGATTTCCGGATGCATCGGGCAGGTATAGATGGTGCGGGTCGCCGCCCCCGGCATTGCCGGTTCCAGCGCCATGCCGCAGCTCGGGCAGGCGCCCGGCTTGTCCGAATGGACATCGGGGCACATCGGGCAGATGTAGCCGCTGGTCGGCCTGGGGCCGGACGCGGGCTTGGCCTCGTGGCAGCAGGCGTGACCGCCGTGATCCTTGTGGTCATGGTGACCATGATCATGCTTCTCATGCCCGTGATCATGCCCATGGTCATGCCCATGATCATGATGCCCGTGACCGTGATCATGTTCATGGGGCTTCTTGAAGGTCTGGCTGCTGACGATGCGGCCGGCGGGCACTATCACGTGGCGGGTCGTGCGGACGTCCTGATCGTCGTGTTCCGGATGCGGATGCGGATGGGGATGATCATGCCCGTGCTCGTGCCCATGATCGTGGTCGTGGCCATGGTCATGCCCGTGATCGTGGGCCCCGTGCTTATGGTCGTGGTCATGGTCGTGGTCGTGGCCATGATCATGGTCATGATCGCCATGGTGGTGATGGGGCTTGTCTTTCTCGGTCATGATGCTGACGCCTGATGTTTTTCGCGGGGCATTACGGGGACGGAAGAATACCCCATATATGGAGAAGTCCTTCCGGCACGGCAAGCGATGGTCTAACGTCCTGTTTTACCGGGTTTTACCAAGGCCTCTCGGGGCCGCCCGGGCTTTCCAAGGGGCTGGCCTTGCTGGTATAACGGTCCGCCCCGGTTCGGGCACTGGTTTAGAAAGATAATATAAAGCATTGAAATGTTTGTCCTGATCGACAACTACGACAGCTTCACCTACAACCTCGTCCACTTCCTGGGCGAGCTTGGGGCAAAGATCGCCGTGCGCCGCAACGACGCCATCGGCGTCGACGAAGCGCTGGCGCTCGGCGATGAAGGCATCGTGCTGTCGCCCGGACCCTGCGATCCCGACCGCGCCGGCATCTGCCTGCCGCTGATCTCCGCCGCAGCAAAGCGTAAGCGGCCGCTGCTCGGTGTCTGCCTCGGCCACCAGTCGATCGGCCAGGCCTTCGGCGGCAAGGTGGTCCGGGCACCTGTGCCGATGCACGGCAAGGTCAGCGACATCCGCCATACCGGGCGCGGGGTTTTCGCCGGCCTGCCCTCGCCCGTCCGGGCGACGCGCTACCATTCGCTGGTGGTGGACCGCGCGAGCCTGCCGGGCGTCCTCGAAATCACCGCCGAAACCGACGACGGCCTGATCATGGGCCTCTCGCACCGCGAACTGCCGATCCACGGGGTCCAGTTCCATCCCGAAAGCATTGCGTCCCAGCACGGCCACGACCTGCTGCGCAATTTCCTGAAACTCGCGGGCAAGGGGGGCCTCGCCGCATGACCACCGACACCACCGACTTCAAGGGACTGATCGCCTACGTCGCCGACGGCAAGCCGCTGTCCCAGGCCGCCGCCGAAAAGGCGTTCGAGATCATCATGTCGGGCGAAGCGACGCCGTCCCAGATGGGCGCCTTCCTGATGGCCCTGCGTGTGCGCGGCGAAACCGTGGACGAGATCGCGGGCGCGGCCAAGGTCATGCGGGCCAAGGCCGTGCACGTCAAGGCGCCTGCCGGCGCCATCGATACCTGCGGCACCGGCGGCGACGCGCGCGGCACCTTCAACATTTCGACCGGCGCGGCCATCGTCGTCGCCGCCTGCGGGGTGCCGGTGGCCAAGCACGGCAACCGGGCGCTGTCGTCGAAGTCGGGATCGGCGGACGTGCTCGCGGCGCTTGGCGTCAACATCGAAGCCGACATGAAGCTGGTGGAAAAGGCGCTGGCGGAAGCCAACATCGGCTTCCTGATGGCTCCCCGCCACCATTCGGCGATGCGCCATGTCGGCCCGACCCGGGTCGAGCTCGGCACGCGCACGATCTTCAATCTTCTCGGCCCGCTGTCGAACCCGGCGGGCACCACGCGCCAGCTGATCGGCGTGTTCCACCGCCAGTGGACGCGCCCGATGGCGGAAGTCCTGGGCCAGCTCGGCTCCGAGCGCGCCTGGGTGGTGCACGGCTCCGACGGGCTCGACGAAATCACCACCACGGGCACGACCTACGTTTCCGAACTCGCGGACGGCAAGGTGACGAGCTTCGAGGTAACGCCCGAGGACGCGGGCCTCAAGCGCGCCGATCCGGCTGATCTCAAGGGCGGTGATCCGGCCGCCAACGCGGGCGCCATCAACGACATGCTGGCGGGTACGCCGGGTGCCTACCGCGATATCGTGCTGCTGAATTCCGCGGCCGCGCTGATCGTCGCGGGTAAGGCGAAGGACCTGAAGGCGGGCGTCGGCATCGCCGCCGAAGCGGTCGATTCGGGCAAGGCCAAGGCGACGCTCGACAAGCTGGTCGCCATTACCAGGGGTTGAACGAGTGTCCGACGTACTTGCCGAGATTTGCGCGCGCACGCGCGAAACGGTAGCCGAACGCAAGGCCCAGACGTCCCTCGCCCAGGTCGAAGCCATCGCCAAGGGCGCGCCGCCCGTGCGCTGGTTCCGCGCCGCCCTTTCGGCGCGCCACGCGGCGGGCGATTACGGCCTGATCGCCGAGATCAAGAAGGCGAGCCCGTCGGCCGGCCTGATCCGCCCCGATTTCGATCCGGAAGCGCTGGCCAAGGCCTACGAGGAAGGCGGCGCCGCCTGCCTGTCGGTGCTGACCGACGAGCCCTATTTCCAGGGCCGCAACGAATACCTGATGACGGCGCGCAAGGCCTGCCTGCTGCCGGTGCTGCGCAAGGACTTCATGGTGGATCCGTGGCAGATCGCCGAAAGCCGGGCGATCGGCGCCGATTGCGTGCTGCTGATCATGGCGGTCCTCGACGACACGCTGGCGGCCGAGATGACCCATGCCTCCCGCCTCCTCGGCATGGACGTGCTGGTCGAGGTCCATGACGAGGCCGAAATGGAACGCGCGGCGAAGCTGGAAACCGGCTTCATCGGCATCAACAACCGCAATCTCAAGACCCTCAAGACCGACCTCGCCACGACCGAGCGCCTCGCCCCACTGGCCCCGCCGGGCTACATGCTGGTCTGCGAATCGGGGATCGGCAGCGCCGCCGATGTCGCCCGCATGGCGAAGGTGGGCGCCCGGTCCTTCCTCGTCGGCGAAGCCCTGATGCGCCAGCCCGACGTCGCCGCCGCCGTGCGCGCGCTGATCGGCGAAAGCAAGCGCAAGCCCGCCCCCGCGCCAACCGAATAGGAACGATCATGGCCCGCTTCACCCATCTCGACGCCAAAGGCAATGCCCGCATGGTCGATGTCGGCGCGAAGGCGGTGACGGAACGCACCGCGACCGCCAAGGGCCGCATCCACGTCGCCAAGGCGACGCTGAAGGCAATCCTCGAAGGCGGCGTGAAGAAGGGCGACGTTTTTTCTGTCTCGCGGCTCGCGGGCATCATGGGCGCGAAGAAGACGCCGGACCTGATCCCGCTCTGCCATCCCCTGCCGCTTTCCTCGGTCAAGGTCGAGCTGGAAGCGGCGAAGGACGGCACCGCCGCCATCGACATCACCGCGACCTGCAAGGTTACCGCCAAGACCGGCGTCGAGATGGAAGCGCTGACCGCCGTTTCGGTTGCGGCACTCACCGTCTACGACATGTGCAAGGCAGCCGACAAATCCATGCGCATCACCGATATCCGCCTCGTCCACAAGGCGGGCGGGCGCTCGGGCACCTACAAGGCGAAGGAATAGCCGTGGCGGACACGCTTCTTTCCGTCACCGAGGCGCGCGCGCGCATCCAGAGCGCGTTCCCGCGGCTCGCCCCCGAAACCGTGGCTCTGAGCGAGGCGGCCGGGCGCGTGCTTGCCGAGAACCTTTCCGCGCGGCGCACACAGCCGCCCGCGGCGGTCTCCGCAATGGACGGATACGCGGTGCGCGTTGCCGACGTCGCCAGCGTTCCGGCAAAGCTGAAAGTGATCGGCGAAGCGCCTGCGGGCGGTGCCTTCGCGGGCACCGTGGGGGCCGGCGAATGCGTGCGCATCTTCACCGGCGGGCCGGTTCCCGCTGGCGCCGATGCCGTCGTCATCCAGGAAGACACCGACATGGGCAAGCCCGTGGTCACGGTGCAGGAAACGGCAAAGCCCGGCGAGAACATCCGCGCCGCCGGCATCGACTTCAGCGAGGGACAGGTCCTGCTTCGCACCGGCCGCCGGCTGACGGCGCGCGACATCGGCCTTGCCGCCGCCATGAACCATCCGTGGGTCGCGGTGACGCGCCGCCCGCGCATCGCCATTCTCGCCACCGGCGATGAAGTGGTGCGCCCGGGCGACCCCATCGGCCCCAACCAGATCGTTTCGTCGAACGGCCCTGCTCTTGCCGCCTTCATTCAGGCCCGCGGCGGCGTTGCCATCGACCTCGGCATCGCCCGCGACGAGGCGGGCTCGCTCACCGCGCTGACCGAAGGGGCCCGCGGGGCGGACCTGCTGATCACCACGGGCGGCGTGTCTGTCGGCGATTACGATCTCGTTCAGAAGGTTCTGTCGGAAGCGGGCCTCACCGTCGATTTCTGGAAGATCGCCATGAAGCCCGGCAAGCCGCTGATGTTCGGCAGCCTGCCCGGCACCCGCGTCCTCGGCCTGCCCGGCAACCCCGTCTCCAGCATGGTCTGCGCGCTTTTGTTCCTCGGCCCCGCCATCGACGCCATGCTGGGCCTGCCCGGCTCCGGCGTGCCGATGATGCGAGCCCGCCTCGGCGCCGACGTCGGGCCCAACAATTTCCGCGAAGACTTCATGCGCGCCACCCTATCCGACGCCGACGGCGACCTGCCCGTGGCCACCCCCTTCCCGGTGCAGGATTCGTCGATGATGTCGCGCCTTGCCCAGGCGGGTTGCCTGATCCGCCGCGCCCCCGATGCGCCGCCTGCAAAAAAGGGCGACGTGGTCGAGGTGATCTCGCTCGCCGATATCCTCGGCGCCTGAACGAACGACCTGGAAGACTGCATCATGGCAAAAGCTCCCTCGCCACGCGCCATCGGTGCCAGCGCCATGCGCGCGCGCTTCATGCTCGAAGCGGCCGCGGGCATGGGGGCCGACCCCGATGAACCCTTCAATGCGAGCGAGGTCGAGCTTGCGCGCGCGGACGGAAATGGGCGCATCCGCATCAGTTCGTCGAGCGTGATCGACGGCATCGCGCGCGTGGTGGACCGCGAGATCGACTTTGCCTTCATCAATCCCTCGGCGGCGCTGACGCTTGCCTGGCGCGGCAAGGGCTCGTATTTCAAGACTCCCCAGCCGGTGCGGGCCGTCACCGTGTTGCCATCCCGCGACCAGTGCCTTTTCGCAGTTCATCCCTCGACCGGCCTCGCCACCATCGAGGATATCGGCCGCGCGAAGTACCCGCTCAAACTGGGCCTGCGCGGCAAGGCGCAGCACTGGCTGCACAACATGCTCGACGATATTTTCGCCGCCGCCGGGTTTTCCCTGGACGATCTCGTTTCCTGGGGCGGCAGCGTGCACAAGACCGGCCACATTCCCCGCCCCGGCTCGGAAAAGTTCGAGGCGCTGGTCCGGGGCGACCTGACGGCGATGTTCGACGAAGGCGTGCACGGCTGGGCCGATGCCGTGGTGCCGGCGGGCCTGACGCCACTCTGCTTCGGCGAGGAAACCCTGGCGCGGCTCGAAGCGATGGGTTATCGGCGCGATGTGCTGCCAAAAAGCTGTTACCCGAGCCTCCCCGCCGACGTCCCGACCCTCGATTTCTCCGGCTGGCCGGTGCTGACCCATGCCGAAGCCGACGACGACACGGTCCGCCAATTCTGCGCGGCACTCGACGTCCGCCGAAACGCGATCCCGTGGGAGGGCACGGGCCCCCTGCCGCTAGAGCGCATGTGCCGCGACGTGCCCGAGGCGCCCCTCGGCGTACCCCTGCACCCCGCCGCCGCCGCGTACTGGAGGTCGCTCGGGTATCTCTAGGCCACCCAAGGTCCTTGACTCGCCGATGAGAACTAAACTAGAACAGCCGTAGATGTTTTGGTTTTGTTCCATTCAAGGGCCGGAGACAGGGGAACCCTCATGCTGACCCGCAAGCAACACGAACTTCTCGTCTTTCTCACCGAACGGCTGAAGGAAACCGGCGTCTGCCCGTCCTTCGACGAGATGAAGGACGCGCTCGGCCTCAAGTCCAAGTCGGGTATCCACCGCCTCATCTCGGGGCTGGAGGAACGCGGTTTCATCCGCCGCTTGCCCCATCGCGCCCGCGCCCTCGAAATCCTGCGCGAGCCCGAAGGCACGAAGGCCGCCGCGCCGGCTCCCCAGCCCGCGCGCACCGGCTTCGATCCCAAGGTCATTTCCGGCAATTTTTCTCAGGCCGCCATCAAGGGCGCGCCCGTCGCGCGCCCGGGTGATGCGGTCGAGCTGCCGCTTTATGGCAAGATTGCCGCCGGCACCCCGATCGAGGCGCTCCGCGACCACTCGGCCTACGTCGGCGTTCCGCCCGACATGCTCGGCCGCGGCGAACATTACGCGCTTGAGGTCGAAGGCGATTCGATGATCGACGCCGGCATCCTCGATGGCGATATCGCCGTCATCCGCCAGGGCGATACCGCCGAGAACGGCACCATTGTCGTGGCGCTCGTGGAAGACAGCGAAGTGACGCTCAAGCGCCTGCGCCGCAAGGGCCAGTCCATCGCGCTGGAGCCCGCCAACGCCAAGTACGAAACCCGCATCTTCGGCCCCGATCAGGTCAAGGTGCAGGGCCGCCTCGTCGGCATCATGCGCAAGTACTGATCCCGCTTTCAGCGGCCCCGTACCGGAACCCATGGCCGCGCCCCGCGTTCGGCCGCGACCGTGCGCACCGTGATCGCACCGCCATTATCGAACCACAGAGCATGGGCGCCCTCGCGCCACAGGTCGAAACGGCCGATGAAGCGCTTGGGATCGCTGCACCTGATGCGCGGCAACGAGACCAGCGCAACCACGACATGGGCGCGGCGGCAATCCTCGATCGCCGCCGACGGCTCGCGCACGAGGCTGACGCGCACCCCGCCCGCGCCGCGGTAGAGACAGGCCGCGGCATCGCAGGCAAGCTTGGCGCCGCCCGAGGGAGGCCATGCAGCCTGCACCGATCCCGTTTCCGCAACCGGATCTAGACCGGCGCGACGCAGCCAGGTCTCGCGCTCGAAACGCCCGATCTTTTCGCCCACCAGCAGCATGCCGCCGCCATCGCGCACGGCGAAGCTTTGCGCGTCGCCAGCGACCAGCAGGTCCGGCGGGCGCGCCATCAGGGTCATGATCGCCCCGAACGCGACGAAAGCAGCCCCCCACCGGCGCAGCCGCCAGCGCCACAGCATCAGCCATGCGAAGCCGAACATGACAAGAGCGAAGGCGGCCCCCGGCATTTCCGGCAGGCGCGTCGCGGCACCGGGCCATGACGCCACAGTGCTTGCGATCCAGATGATCGCCTCCACCCCCCAGCTCATGGCACGAATGGCGAATCCGTCGAGGCCGATGGGCGCCAGAATGTATGAAATTACGGCCCAGGGCATGACCCAGAAGCTGGTCACGGGCACCGCGGCGAAATTGGCGACGAGACCGAGGATCGCCACCCGGTTGAAATGATAAAGCGACGGCACCGCCGTCGCGGTCCCGGCAACCAGCGTCGTCAGCACCGCACCGGCAAGTGCCACGCGCAGGCTACCCCAAAATCCCCCTTCCCCGCGCAGACGGGAGAGCATGGGACGCGCCAGCTCGAAAGCCGCGATCAGCCCGCCGACGGCGGCAAAGGACATCTGGAAACTGGGTCCGAGCAGGCTTTCGGGGGCAACCAGCAGCACCGCTACCGCTGCCCAGGCGAGCAGCCGCATGCTGATGGCGTTGCGGTCCACCATCACGGCAAACAGCACGATCCCCGCCATCAGGAAGGATCGCTGGGTCGGCACCGCGGCGCCGGTGAACAGCGTATAGATCGCGATGCCGACGAGTGCGAAACCCGCTGCCCATTTCTTGATTGGGTATTCGAGGGCGAGGACGGGCGAAAGCGCCAGAGCCGCGCGCATCGAAAAAAACAGTATGCCCGCGACAAGCGCCAGATGAAGCCCCGAGATCGACAGGATATGGGCAAGGCCCGAATCGCGCATCGCATCCATCGTCACCGGCGAAATTCCGCCCTGATCGCCGGTCAGCAGGGCCGACGTCATGGCGCCGCGGTCGCCCGGCACCAGCGCCGTCACCCGCCCGTGAAGGGTGCGACGCGCCTCCGCCATCCATCGCATGAAGGCGGCTTTCGGGCCTTCCGCCGCGGCCCCGCCTTCGCGCGCAACGACGCGGGGCTGGCCATAGGCGAAGCCGACCGCACCGAGACGCTGAAACCACGCATCGCGGGCGAAGTCGTAGGCGCCGGGCGCCGCAGGTGCGGGCGGCGGCATCAGCGTCGCCGTGACGCGGATCGTATCGCCCAGGGCAAGTCCGCTGCCGTCACGCCGCAGCAGGCGCAGGCGCACGCGCTTTGGCGTCTCGGCCGCGGCAAGACGCGGGATCTCCGGATCCTCGATAGTGATGCGCGCGCCCTTGAAGCCGGGCTCGACGGCGACAAGCCGCCCGGTCACCGGCACCGGGCCGATGCGCTTGGCGAGAACGGGGGCCGCGACCTCGGCGGCACGCCAGCCGACGACGGAAAAACCGAAGGCCCCTGCCGCCGCGAGGAACATCAGTGCCGCCGCGATCTGGCCCGCCACGCGCCCGCGGGCGAAGTACCAGCCGAGCGGCAGGGCCAATACGGCCATGCCCGCGATAATGCGCAAGGCGATGGCCGACGGCTCGGCCTTCAGGGCGAAATAAAGGGCAATGCCGGCGGCAAACGCAACGGGCAGCCAGAGCGGCCAGCGCTCGCGCTCGGCGGCGAACAACTCGCCCATGGCGCGCCACAACGCCATCGGATGGGGAAGGCTCAGGCCTGCGGCCCTGCGCCTCGGTCCCTGCACATCGAAAGCCAAGCGACACCCGCGAAAAATTGGGTCTGGTACGCAAAATGGCATCGGGCGCGGGAATATGATACTAACCCCGCGCCAGACGAGTTTACCAAGCAGCCGACGCCGGAGCCATGTCCGACACATCCCCCGCCAAAATCGTTACCCGTTTCGCGCCGAGCCCGACCGGTTTCCTGCATATCGGCGGCGTGCGTACGGCGTTATTCAACTGGCTGTTCGCGCGCCATCATGGCGGCACCTACCTGCTGCGCATTGAGGACACCGACCGCGAGCGGTCGACGGAAGCCGCGATCGACGCGATTCTGGACGGCCTCGCCTGGATGGGGCTTTCGGGGGACGAACCGCCGGTGTTTCAGTTTTCCCGCGCCGCACGCCATGCGGCGGTCGCCCAGGAACTGCTTGCCGCTGGCCGCGCCTATTACTGCTACGCCACGCCCGAAGAGCTTCAGCAGATGCGCGAAGCCGCCAAGGCCGAGGGCCGGTCCATGCGCTACGACGGACGCTGGCGCGACCGCGATCCGTCCGAAGCCCCCGCGGGCGCAAAGCCCGTTGTCCGGCTGAAAGCGCCCCAGGACGGGGAAACCGTCGTTTGCGACCTGATCCAGGGCGAGGTTCGCGTCGCCAACAGCGAACTCGACGACATGGTCCTGCTGCGTTCCGACGGCACGCCGACCTACATGCTCTCGGTCGTGGTCGACGACCATGACATGGGCGTTACCCATGTGATTCGCGGCGACGACCACCTGACCAATACGTTCCGTCAGTTGCAGATCTACCAGGCGATGGGCTGGACGCCCCCGGCTTTCGCCCATATGTCGCTGATCCACGGACCCGACGGCGCCAAACTGTCGAAGCGTCACGGTGCGCTCGGGGTCGAAGCCTACCGCGATATGGGTTTCCTGCCCGAGGCCATGTTCAATTACCTGCTCCGCCTCGGCTGGAGCCACGGCGACGACGAGATCATCAGCCGCGAGCAGGCCATCGAATGGTTCGGGCTCGAGTCCGTCGGCAAGGCGCCGGCGCGCTTCGACATGGCCAAGCTCTCGAATCTGAATGCCCATTACATCAAGGAGGCCGACGACCGCCGCCTGATCGAACTGATCGCGCCTCGCCTTGCGGCCGCGCTCGGTGCGGCGCCCGCCCCGGAAGCCCTCGATCGCCTGAAACGCGGGCTCGATGGCCTCAAGCCGCGGGCGCAGACCCTGATCGAGCTCGCCGACAAGGCGATGATCTACGTCGCCCCCCGCCCGCTGGTCCCCGACGCCAAGGCGGCCAAGCTGCTGGCAGGACCCGGGCGCGACCACCTTGCGAAACTGCTGCCGATCCTCGAGGATCTCGGGGAATGGCGGGCCGATCTGCTTGAGCCGGCGGTAAAAGGATATGCTGCCGATGCCGGGGCCAAGCTCGGCGAGGTCGCCCAGCCCCTCAGGGCGGCGCTGACCGGCCGGGCCGAATCGCCGGGGCTTTTCGAGGTCATGGAAGCGCTCGGCCGCGACGAGAGCCTGGGCCGCATCCGCGATGCCGCCTGCCCCGGATGACAAGTAAAAATCGGCGTCCAACCCCTTGCCGGACACCGATTTTTAATCTCCATACCCTACCCTGCGAATTGATTAACCGGTCTCGTCCCTATAGGATGGCCGCTCAAACAGACAGGGTTAACGACGCCGGGACCCGCGCCGCTTGGGAGCACGGGAAAGCCGGCAGGGCAGAACCAAGGATTACGCACGCATGGCCACCTCAAAGGGCAAGAACGAGACCGTCACCCTCATCGATAACGTCACCGGCAAGAAGGTCGAACTGCCGTTGCTGACGGGCACTATCGGGCCGAAGGTGATAGATATCCGCCGCCTCTACGGCGAAACCGGCTACTTCACCTACGATCCGGGCTACACCGCGACCGGCTCAACCGAATCCAAGATCACCTACATCGACGGCGACAAGGGCGTGCTGCTGCACCGCGGCTACGCGATCGAAGACCTCGCCGAAAAGAGCGACTTCATGGAAGTCTGCTACCTGCTGCTGAAGGGCGAACTGCCCACCAAGGAGCAGAAGGAAAAGTTCGAGCGCGACATCACCCGCCATACGATGGTGCACGAACAACTCAACTTCTTCTTCCGCGGTTTCCGCCGCGATGCGCATCCGATGGCCATCATGTGCGGCGTTGTCGGCGCCCTGTCGGCCTTCTACCACGACAGCACCGACATCAACGATCCGCGCCAGCGCATGGTCGCTTCCTACCGCCTCGTGGCCAAGATGCCGACCATTGCCGCGATGGCCTACAAGTATTCCATCGGCCAGCCGTTCATGTATCCGCGCAACGATCTCAATTACGCGGAAAACTTCCTGTACATGATGTTCGGCGTCCCGTGCGAGACCTACAAGGTCAACCCGGTCCTGGCCGATGCGATGGACAAGATCTTCATTCTGCACGCCGACCACGAGCAGAACGCCTCGACCTCGACCGTGCGCTTGGCCGGCTCCACCGGCGCCAACCCCTTCGCCTGCATCGCGGCGGGCATCGCGTCCCTCTGGGGCCCGGCCCATGGCGGCGCCAACGAAGCCGTGCTCAAGATGCTGGGCGAAATCGGCGACGTGAAGAACATCAAGCCGTTCCTCGAGCGCGTGAAGAAGAAGGACGGCACGATGCTGATGGGCTTCGGCCACCGGGTCTACAAGAACTACGACCCGCGCGCCAAGGTCATGCAGAAGTCCTGCCACGAAGTGCTGAAGGCGCTGAAGGTGAAGAACGAGCCGCTGCTCGACCTGGCGCTGGAACTCGAACACATCGCGCTCAACGACGACTACTTCGTGTCGCGCAAGCTTTACCCGAACGTCGATTTCTATTCGGGCATCATCCTCAAGGCGATGGGCTTCCCGACGTCGATGTTCACGGTGCTGTTCGCCGTCGCCCGCACGGTCGGCTGGATTTCCCAGTGGAACGAGCTGATCGAGGACAAGGAACAGAAGATCGGCCGTCCGCGCCAGCTTTATACCGGCACCCAGAAGCGCAAGATCGTCGCCATCGGCAGCCGCAAGTAATCCGGCTCCGGCCGCGAAAAAAGGCGCTCCCGACGGAGCGCCTTTTTTATTAGTTCACTGGGGACGCGGGCGCGTCAGAAGCTCGATCCGATAGCCGTCGGGATCCTCGACGAAGGCAAGGGTATTGCCCCCCGGCCCCGCCTTGGGCCCGACCGGCACCTTGACCCCGGCCGACGTCAGGCTGGCGCATACGGCAGCGACGTCGGGCACGCCGATGGCGATATGACCGTAGCCGCTGCCGATCTCGTAGCCTTCCGCCTGATCCCAGTTGTAGGTCAGTTCGATCGCCGCGGTCGTGTCCTCGTCGCCGTAGCCGACAAACGCCAGGGTGAACTTTCCGTTGGGATAGTCCTTACGCCGCAACAGGGTCATGCCGAGGTGGCGAGTGTAGAAGTCGATCGATTTGTCGAGATCGCGGACCCGCAGCATGGTGTGAAGAATGCGCGCCTTCTTCAGGGCATCCGTCGCGGAATCGGTCATGGTCTTGTCTCCCTCGATTGATCGGGCGTTTACAGGTCGGCGCGATGTTTTCTCAGAACATTCACGATCGCATCGGCTGCCACTTCGGTAGCCGGCGAGCCGCCACGGCCGAGCGCCACGGCGACCTTTTCCAGTTCGATCTTCTGACGCGCGCGCGCCGCCGGATCGGCCAGCAGACGGCCAACCTCACGCACCAGAATGCCCTGGGTACAGTTTTCCTGAAGGCATTCGGGCGCTACCTTGTGGCCCAAGACGATATTGACGACCGACGCATAAGGAATCTTGATCATGGCCCGGATGACCGCGGCCGAAGCCGAGGAAATGCGATAGGCGATCACCATCGGCACGCCTGCCATCGCCAGCTCGTAAGTCACCGTCCCCGACGCGGCCAGCGCCAGGTCCGATGCGGCAAAGGCATCGCGCTTGGCCTCCAGCCCCTCGGTCACGACGGTCTTGACCGGCCAGGCGGCTGCAGCGGCGCGAACCGTATCGGCAACCGTCGCCACGGTGGGCATGACGACGGCGAGGTCCGGAAAGCGCTGGCCGAGACGGGCGACGACCTCGCCGAAGATCGGCAGGAGGCGCGAAACCTCAGACCGGCGGCTGCCGGGCAGTACGCACAGCACGCGCTGGTCCTGCGCGATGCCATGGGCTGCGCGGAACGCCTTGCCGTTGCCCTTGTCGAGCTGCATGTCGGCTGTCGGATGGCCGACGAAAGTCGAGGACAGGCCCCAGCGGTCGAAGTAAGGCCGCTCGAAGGGAAAGATGGTCAGGAGATGATCGAGAAAACCCGCGATCATGCGCGCGCGGCGCGGCCGCCAGGCCCAGACCGTCGGCGCGACATAGTGCACATGCGGGATACCCGATCCCTTGAGCTTGCGCCCGACACGAAACGCGAAGGCCGGACTGTCGATGGTCAGCACGAGGTCGGGGCGCAGTTCACGAACGCGGGCCACGGTCTCGCCGATGCGCCGCAGCACCCGCGGAATATGGGGAACGATTTCGAATATTCCGGCAATCGCCAGTTCTTCCATCGGGAAGAAGCTCTCGAAGCCGTTGTCCCGGCCCTCGGTCTGCATTTCGCTGCCGCCGATCCCGGAAAAGCGCACGCGGGCGCCAAACCGCGACTTGAGCGCGCGCATCATCAGGGCGCCCATGTGATCACCGGAGTGCTCGCCCGCAAGAATGCAGATGTGGATGTCGCTCATTTCGGAACCTTGATGCCGATCAGAAAAATCCCCGCAGCGTCGGCAGCCGCGATCGCCGCATCGCGGCCGAGCAGCAGGCTGTTGCCCGCCTCCATCGCGATACCGCGCAAGCCTGCGGACGCGGCCGCCTTGACCGTGTCAACGCCGACGGTCGGCAGATCAGCGCGGCGTTCCTGCTCCGGTTTCTTGATCTTGACGAGAACCCCGCCCGGCCCCTCGCGCGAGAGATTTCCCGAGCGGGCAATCAGCGCATCGGTGCCCTCGATCGCCTCGACACCCAGAACGATTCCCTGCTGCACGATCACGCCCTGGCCGACATCGAGCGCGCCGAGCGCCCGGGCAATCTCGACGCCGCGGTCGATATCGACAAGGGCAACCTCGTCGGGCCGGTGACGGCCCATGACGCCTTCACCGGCGAGGAGGCCCGAAAGAAGATCGTCGGCTCCGACGACATGCAGCCCCTCGCCCTCGAGTTCCTTGATCAGCACAGAAAGCAGCTTGTCGTCGCCAAGCGCGGCCTTGCCGAGCTTTGCCAGCAGCCGGGCGGCACGGCCATCGAGACCGAGCTTGAGAAGCGACGGACGGCGTACGCCGCCCGCGAATACCACTTCCACGACCCCAGCGGCCTTGAGGGCATCGATGCCCTTGCCGACGGCGCCCATCGGGATACACGTGCTCTCGACCCCGGCGACCAGTTCCGGCGCGGTCTGACCCTCGAGAGCCAGCACGAACACGGGCCGCCCCTCGGCCCGTGCTGCATCGAGCACAAGCTGGGGAAGTTCGCCCCGACCGGCGATGAGTCCAAGTTTGGGTTTAGGCGGCACGCTTCGCCTGCGGCTGACACACCGCGCGGGACGAATCGGTCTGGATGAAATGGACGATTTCCATGACCGGGGCGTTGTTCTTGAACATTTCCGCCACATCCTGCAGGCGTTCGGCCATCGTGCCTTCTTCGGCGAACATCAGCCGGTAGGCCGCGCGCAGGGCGTGGATATCGTCGCGCGAGAACCCGCGCCGCTTGAGACCGATGATGTTCAGGCCCGACAGATAGGCGCGGTTGCCCATGACCGAACCGTAGGGGATGACGTCGTTTTCCACCCCCGAAAGTCCGCCGACCATTGCATGGTGGCCTATGCGGACGAACTGATGCACGCCGGCCAGCCCGCCGAGGACGGCAAAATCGCCGACATGGACATGTCCGCCGAGGGTCGCGTTGTTCGCCATCACCACGTTGTTGCCGACATCGCAATCATGCGCGATATGGGCCGCCACCATGACGAGGCAATTGGCGCCGACCTTGGTCAGCAGGCCACCGCCCTTTGTGCCGGGATGGACCGTGGTGTGCTCACGGAAAATCGAACCTGCGCCGATCTCGATGCGCGACGGCTCGCCCTTGTATTTCAGGTCCTGCGGCGGCAAGCCGATCGTCGAGAAGGGATAAAATTCACACCCGGCGCCGATATTCGTGACGCCATCGATGACGACATGGGAACGCAGAACCACGTTATCGCCGAGCCGGACACCGTCACCGATGACGCAATAGGGACCGATGGCCACGCTGTCGGCAAGTTCGGCGCGCGGGGATACGATTGCAGTGGGGTGAATCTGGGTCATTCTGATCAGTCGTCCAGGATCATGGCGGCGAACACGGCTTCGGCACACAGGCGGCCGTCGACGATTGCCTCACCACGGAATTTCCATACGTTTCTACGGTTCTGAAGTTTTGTTACGTGGACCTTGACGGTGTCTCCGGGCACGACGGGCTTGCGGAAACGCGCTTCGTCCACGGTCATGAAGTAAACGAGCTTGCCTTCGGATTCGGGGCCGAGAGTTTCAACCACGAGAACGGCCGCGGTCTGGGCCATCGCCTCGATCAGCAGGACGCCGGGCATGACGGGGCGCGCCGGGAAGTGTCCCTGGAAAAAGGATTCGTTGACGGACACGTTCTTCACGCCGATGGCGGATTCGTTCTTCACGACCGATTCAACGCGATCGATCATCAGGAAAGGATAGCGATGCGGGATCATTTCCATGATCCGCTCGATATTGATGACCTCGCCTTGTTCCTTGCCAGCGTCCATCGTTATCACCTGTTTTTTTTGCCGGTGGCCAGAGCCTTCAGCGCCGCAACCTGCCGCCAGAACTGCTTGTGCGGCACCGCCGGCGATCCCAGCAATGTCTCGCCCGGCGGCACGTTGCCGACGACCCCGGACTGGGCGCCGACCCGGACCCCGTTTCCAAGCGTCAGATGCCCGGCCACACCAACCTGACCACCGATTATCACAAAATCGCCAAGGGTGGTACTGCCGGAAATCCCGACCTGGGACACGATCACGCAGCCCCGCCCGAGACGCACGTTATGTCCGATCTGGACCAGGTTATCAATGATGCAGCCGTCGCCGATGATCGTATCCGGACCCGACCCGCGGTCGATGGTCGTGTTCGCGCCGATTTCGACCCCGTTGCCGATCAGGACCCGGCCGACCTGGGGAATATGGGTATGACCGGTCGCATCGGAAGCATAACCGAAGCCGTCCTCGCCGATGCGCGCGCCTGCATAGATATGCACGTGGTCCCCGATGATGGCGCAACGAATCGAAACGAGGGGCGCGATATTGCAGCCGTTCCCGATCTTGACGCCCGGTCCGATGACGGCATTGGCGCCGATGCGGCAGTGGGTGCCGATCTCCGCGCCGGCTCCTACGACCGCACCCGCCTGTATCTCGGTACCTGAGCCGATCTTTGCCGAAGGGTCGACATGAGCACCGGCAGCGATACCGGCCGTGGGCGCCGGGTCCGGATAGAAGGCCCGGGCGATCAGCGCATAGGCCTTGTAGGCATCCCTTGCAACCAGGAGGGCCATCCCCTCCGGCGCCTTGGCCTTGAGATTGGAACCGACAATGCAAGCCCCCGCTCGCGAACTGACGAACGCGTCTGTATAGGCCGGGTTATCCAGGAAACTGATCTGTTCGGGACCCGCTGAGGAAAGCGGCGCGACGTCGAAGACCTGACGGACACCGTCCCCCACCAGTTCCGCTCCGGCGATTTTGGCGAGGGCCGATAATGTGAAGGGTCCGGCGGAATGATAGAAACGTGGATCGGCCATGACTGCCCGACCCTATTTCTTGGCCTTGGCCGCGATCGCCGCAACATCCAGTTTCGGCAAGGCGGCGTTCAGCCGCTTTATGACCTCGGCGGTGAGATCGAATTCCTTGCGCGAAAAGACGAGATCATCCTTGGCGATGATGATGTCGATGCCCCGTTCCTTGATCATCTGCTCGAGGATGACCTCGAGCTTGGCGTCCATGACCTTGCGCACCTCGGCCTGGGTTGTCCTCAACTCCCGCGCAAGCTGCTGTTCGGCAACCCCGACCCTGCCGCGCGCCGCCGTTTCGAGATCGCGAAACGCCCGTTCGCGAACCTGAAAGGCCTGAGGCGCGAGGATCGACCGTTGGCGGTTCAACTCGTCCCATGCGGCCCGGACGCTCTTTTCCTCGGCCGCGATACGGTCCTTATGTTCCTTGCGTTTCGCATTGTAATAATCCTGCCAGGACTTGCCGGCAGTGGAATCGCGAAGCACGGCCCGCATATCGAGCACCGCGGTTTTCGGCACCTTGTTCTGGGCAAAGGTATCCGCCGGAACCGAAATCCCGAAAAGAACGGCACAGAATAGCGCCAGAATCATCCGTCGCAGGCTGTTCATGATATCGCTTTAAAATCCTGTTCCAAGTTTGAAGCTGAAGACTTCGGTGCGGTCGAAGCTTGCCTTGCGGACGGCCTTCGCGAAATCCAGGCGAATGGTGCCAAGCGGGGTGATGAAGCCGAAGCCGATACCTGACGCGACCCGCAGCATATCATCATCCTGGATGCCTGTTCCGCTTTCTCCCGAATCGCTCAACGAGCCGACATCCGTGAAAATATACCCCTTCGGCCGGAAGCTGCCTCCGCTGGTCAGATTGAAGCCGAGTTCCGCGGTGCCCGTCATGTATTGCAAGCCGCCCAGCGCGTCGCCCGTGCTCAGGTCGCGGGGGCCAACACCGCCGTTGGCGAAGCCCCTGAGGCTGTCGCCGCCCAGGAAATGGCGGTCGTCGATGCGGACGTCCTTGCCGATGCCGAAGATATACCCCACCTCGCCGCCGAGCTTCAGGATCGTCTCCAGGGGCATCCTGTGGTAACTCGCCCCCGACACCGAGGTCCTGAGAAAGCGATCGTCGCCACCCAAACCCGCCAGAACGTTGCCGAGCCGCGCGACATACCCTTCGGTCGGCTCGATCTTGCTGTCGCGCACGTCATAGGCCAACGTCTGGTTGACCGCGGATGATGTCGATGTTCCCTGCTGGCGCTTGACGAACAGTGAGGCTGTAGACGCCACGTCGGAAATTTGTTTCTGCTCGAGGCTGTACCCAATGCTCTGCGACAGGCGGTCGTTGTAATTGAAACCGACGCGCACCCCCGCGCCCAATCTTTCCTGCTGGAACGTAATGGTGTTGGCGCGCTTGCGGATAGTCTTGAAGACATCGACGCCAGCCGACATGTCGCGGCCCATGAAATAGGGTTCCGTGAAGTTGACTTCAAAGTTCTGCGACTTCGAACCCAGTTGCATCTTGAACCCGAGCTGCTGGCCCTTGCCCAGCAGGTTACGCTCGGTCAACGAGAGCTGGGTGAGTACGCCTTGCGTGGACGACACGCCCGCGCCGATACTCAGCGCGCCGGTGGACTGCTCCTGAACCTTGACCTGAACCACGGTCTTGTCGGGCGCCGAACCAGGCTTGCGGTTTACCGTCACGTTCTTGAAGTAACGCAGGTCACGGACGCGCGACTGGGAAAGCCGGAACTTAGCCGCGTTGAAGGCATCACCTTCTACGAGACGGAATTCGCGGCGAATCACGCGGTCTTCGGTTCGCAGGTTGCCTTCGATTTCGATTCTTTCGACAAAGGTCCGCGGGCCCTCACGGACATCGAACTCCATGTTGACGATCTTCTTATCGCGATCGCGTATGGGGTTGGGACGCACCTCGACGAAGGCAAAACCAAGATTCCCGATGGCATCGGTCAGCTTGGTGACCGTGTTATCGACCTCGTTGGCGTCATAGGTAGCACCTTTCTTGAAGGTGACGTATTGCTGAAGCTTCTTCGCGTCGATCTGGCGGAGATTGCTGTTGATCTTCACGTCGCCGAATTTGTAACGCGGCCCTTCTTCGACCGTGAACGTCAGGTAGAAATTCTCGTTATCGGGCGTGAGCTCGGCCGTTGCCGACAGAACGGTGAATTCCGGATAGCCGTTCTTGAAATAATGCTTCCGCAATTGCTCCTGGTCATAAGCCAGGCGATCGGGATCGTAAATATCATCGCCGGTCAGAAAGCTGTACCAACGGGTCTCGGCACTGGCGATGACGCCGCGCAGGCGGCTGTCCGAATAAAGTCGGTTGCCGATGAACGTAATGCGCCGGATCTTGGTCGGCTCGCCCTCGCGGATTTCGAAAATCAGGTCGACACGATTCTGCGATCTCTGGATCACCTTCGGCGTTACCGTCACCGCAAAACGGCCCTGCCGCCTGTAGAGCTCCTGGATGCGCTTGACGTCAGCCTGCACGCGCGTGCGCGTATAGACGATGCGCGACCGCAACTGGACTTCCTTGGACAGGGTGTCGTTCTTGATGACGTCGTTGCCTTCGAAGGCGACCCTGTTGATGATCGGGTTTTCAACGACCTTGACGATGACCACTGCGCCGTCGAGATGGATCGAGACGTCGGCGAAAAGCCCGGTCGCGAACAAGGCCTTGAGAGAAGCGTCCACCTGCTGGGGGTCGTAAACCTGCCCGGCGCGCAGCGGCAGATAGGAACGCACGGTCTCAGGCTCGATTCGCTCAATGCCCTCGACCCGGATTTCGCGGATGACAGCGCCCGACGACTGCGCGCCGGCGGCCGGGACGAACGCCACCGCCGACACCGCCAGCACGGCAAGAAAGCCGGTCAGGCGTTTCAGGAACTTCATCCCACCAGCCCCCGGAAGAAGCGCGCGATCCCCTCGAACCGCGAGAGGTCCTGAACGGTTACGAAGACAAAAAGCGCGATCACCAGCCCGAGCCCGACGCGGAAGCCGATCTCCATGATCCGGTCGCTGAGGGGCTTTCCGCGCACTGCCTCGAACCCGTAAAAAACGAGATGGCCGCCGTCGAGCATCGGGACCGGGAAAAGGTTGATCAGGCCGAGGTTGATCGACAGGACGGCAAGGAACCAGAACACGCTGGCAAGCCCCACCTCCGCAACCTGCCCGGACATCTGGGCGATGCGGATGGGGCCACCCAGGTCCTGCGCCGAGCGCTCGCCGCGGATGATCTGGCCGACCGCCTGCAGGGTATAGGCGGAAAGACGCCAGGTCTCCGCCACCGCCTCGGTCACGCCCGAAACGAAGCCGTGCTTCTTGTAGCCCGTCCCTGTGCGGCTGACGCCGAGAAGACCGATCTCCGAACGGTTGCCGAAGCGGTCCACCGTTTCCGTGCGGGTCGGCACGACACGCAGGGTCACAGTCTCGCCGCCGCGGCTCACCGTCACGCCGAGCGGCTTGCCCGGCGACAGGCGCACGATGCGCTGCAATTCCTCGAACCGCTCGATCGCCGTGCCGTCGATGGCGGTAATGCGGTCGCCCGCCTTCAGCCCGGCCGCTTCGGCCGCGCTGCCCGCCTGCACCGTGCCGATCTCGGCCGGCGTATAGGGCTGCCCCGCGGTCATGAACAGCGCTGCGAGAATGAGAATCGCGAGAATGAAATTGGCGATAGGGCCTGCGGCGACCACCGCGGCGCGCTGGCCGACACGCTTGTGGTGGAAGGACTCGGCCTTTTCCTGTTCCGTCATCTCGCGCGGCTCGTCGCTGCTGCCGGTGACGGCGGACTCGCCGAACATCTTCACATAGCCGCCGAGCGGCAGCAGGCAGACTTTCCAGCGCGTGCCGCTTTTCGCGGTCCAGCCGAACAGTTCCGGCCCGAAACCGATGGAGAAAACCTCCACCCGCACGCCATTGCGCCGCGCCACCCAGTAATGGCCGAGTTCATGAAAGAAGACGATGACCGTGAGAATGAAGATAAACGCGGCGCCGTTGGTCCAGATCAGATCGAGGATGCCCATTCTTTCCCTGCGCTACGTTTTTACTCTGTCTTCGGACCCTGATCGCGGCGGATCAATGATGGGCCCGGATACGCGCCACCTGCCCGCGCGCGGCTTCCCGCGCCGCCCGGTCGATGGCCACCACATCCTCCAGCGTCGATACCGACCCCGAAGGCACCGTTTCCAGCGTCCCCGATACCACCGCAACGATGTCGAGAAAGCCGATTTCGCCGCCAAGAAAGCCCTGAACGGCTATCTCGTTGGCGGCGTTGAGGACTGTAGGGGCCGCCCCCCCGCTTTTCAAGGCTTGTCTTGCCACCGTAAGTGCCGGGAATCGCTTGGGATCCGGCTCCCGGAAGGTGAGCTGACCGACGCGCGCCAGATCGAGCCGCGCGGCGGGAGACCCGGTCCTCCGCGGCCAGGCCAGGGCATAGGCAATGGGTGTCCGCATATCAGGTGTCCCCAGCTGGGCCAGCACGGACCCGTCCGCATAGCCGACCAGCGAATGGACGACCGACTGGGGGTGGATCAGCACTTCGATACGTTCCTCGGGCACCGGGAACAGGTAGCTCGCCTCGATCACTTCGAGACCCTTGTTCATCATCGTCGCCGAATCGACGGAAATCTTGGCGCCCATGCTCCAGTTCGGATGCGCGACCGCCTGGGCCGGCGTGACGTCCTTCATGCGGGCGAGATCGAGGTCGAGGAACGGCCCGCCCGATGCGGTCAGGATGATGCGCTCCACCCGCTCGACGTTGTCGAAATCGAAAACCTGGAAAATTGCGCTGTGCTCGGAATCGACCGGCAACAGCGTCGCACCGGAGCGTTCTACTGCCTTCAGCATCACCTCGCCCGCGCAAACGAGGCATTCCTTGTTGGCGAGCGCCACGGTCTTGCCGCGGGCGACCGCCGCAAGGGTCGGTTTCAGGCCCGCAGCGCCGACGATCGCCGCCATCACGAGATCGGCATCCGCCGCCGCGGCTTCTTCCAGCGCCGCCGCCCCCGCCGCGACGGCGATATTGGTGCCGCTCAGCGCGTCCTTGAGCGCGTCATAAAGGCTTTCATCTGCGATCACGGCGAGCCGCGGCTTCAACTCCCGCGCCTGCTGGGCCAGAAGGCTGACATTGGAGCGGGCTGTGAGGGCCTCGACCTCGTAGGCGCCGGGGTCACGGCGCAACAGATCGACGGTGCTGCAACCGATCGAGCCGGTCGAGCCCAGAATGCTGATGCGCCGCGGCCGGTCGCCCGTTGCGCGCAAACTGCGTTCATGTAGCGTCATCGCCAGAGAAACCCTAGATCGCCCATCGCTGCGGCCAGCAACGCCAACAGGGGCGCCGCCGCGAGAAGCCCGTCCAGGCGGTCGAAGATGCCGCCATGCCCCGGTATGATAGAACCTGAATCCTTAACGGCAAAATGGCGTTTCACCGCCGATTCGAGCAGATCTCCCGCCTGCGATGCGAGGCTGACAAGAATCCCGAACCCGGCAAGCCGCAGTGCCGCGCCGCCCGCGAAGGGCACGAATGCCGCGGCCGCGGCGGCGGCAAGCAGCGTGCCGCCAAAAAAACCCGCCCAGGTCTTGTTGGGGCTGATCGAAGGGGCAAGCTTCGGCCCGCCGATGGACTTGCCCGCCAGATAGCCGCCAATATCCGTCGCCCAGACCACGGCGAACAGCCAAAGCACCGTCTTGGGCCCCATCGGCGCCGCCGCGATCGACAGCAGTGCGGCGGACGGCAGCACGATGTAGGGCAAACCGGCGCCCAGCAGCAGCCGGTCGCGCGGCGATCCGCCGGCAAATAGCGCAACCACCAGCGCACCGGCGATGGCAAGGGAAATGGCCGGGCGCATTTCGCCGATGAGGAGAAGAACGAGCGCCGCCAGCCCCAGCACCACGAAGCCTGCAACCGCCAGCGGCGGGCGCGGGCGCCACAAGCTGCGCACGCCCCCGCCGGCAAGGCAAAGCTCCGGCCATTCGCGGATCATCAGCAGCACCGCAAGTACGACCAGGAGCAAAAACGAAAGCCCACCGGACAACACTGCACCAACGGCAGCCGACGCCAGCACGAGGCTGGAAACGATGCGAAGGCCAAGTCCCTGGAAAGATCGAGGATCAGGCACCGGACGCGCCGTAACGCCGTTCGCGCCGGGAAAATTCGCCGATGGCCGCTTCCAGATCGTGCTTGGCGAAGTCGGGCCACAGGATGTCGAGGAAGACGAATTCCGCATAGGCCGACTGCCACAGCAGGAAATTCGAGATGCGCTGCTCACCCGAGGTGCGGATCAGCAGGTCGGGATCGGGCAGACCTTCGGTCAAGAGCCAGCCGGAAAATCGTTCCTCGGTAATGTCGGAAGGATCGAGGCGGCCAAGACGGACTTCCTCCGCCGCCTTGCGCGCCGCCTGCACGATATCGGCGCGCCCGCCGTAATTGAGCGCGATATTCAGATTGAGGCGGTTGTTGGCCCGCGTCAGCGCTTCGCCCTCTTCCATCAGGCGGCGCAGGTCGGGGGAAAACGCTCCCCTGTCGCCGACGATCCGCAGGCGGACGTTGTTCTTGTGCAGCTCCGCGATTTCGCTGCGCAGGTAGCGCTCCAGCAGCGACATCAGGTCGCGGATTTCCGACGCCGGCCGCTTCCAGTTTTCGGACGAAAACCCGAACAGCGTCAGGTGCTGGATGCCGAGTGCGATTGCGGCTTCGACCGTCCGGCGGACGGCTTCGGCACCCTGGCGATGACCGGCAGTGCGCGGCAGTCCGCGGGCTGCAGCCCAGCGGCCGTTGCCATCCATGATGATGGCAACGTGCAGGGGTACGTCTCGCGGTGTGCCGTCTTCGCCCGCCATCGCGTCAGATCTGCCTGATTTCCTTGTCCTTGTCGGCAAGCATCTGGTCGATTTCCTTGATCGTCCGGTCCGTCAGCTTCTGGATGTCGTCGCTTTTTCCGCGATGATCATCCTGGGAAATCTCGCCGTCCTTTTCCATCTTCTTGAGCTGCTCCATGCCGTCGCGGCGCACGTTGCGCACCGACACGCGCGCCTGTTCCGCATAGCGATGGGCGACCTTGGCGAGCTCCTCGCGGCGCTCGGCGGAAAGATCGGGCACAGGAACGCGGATGACCTGTCCGGCGGCGGCGGGATTGAGGCCGAGGCCGGCCTCGCGGATCGCCTTTTCGACGGCGGCCGCGTTGCCCTTGTCCCAGACGTTGACGGTCAGCAGGCGCGCTTCCGCAACGCTGACGGTCGCAACCTGGGCCAGCGGCATGTCGTTGCCGTAGCAGTTGACGACGACCCGGTCGAGCAGGCTGGTCGAGGCACGGCCCGTACGCAGGCCGGCAAATTCCTCATGCAGCACCTTGACCGCGCCCTGCATGCGCCCTTCCAGGTCCTTAAGATTGAAATTGGCCATGGGTCAGTCTCCGTAAACGTAACGCCCGGGCTGCCGGGACCTGTTATTTGGAATCCTCGATGATCGTGAAACGTCCACGACCATGGATCACATCGTGCAGCGCACCGGGATTGTGGACCGAAAATACCAGAATCGGAATCCCGTTTTCACGTGCCAGCGAGATGGCCGACGCATCCATCACCTTGAGATCCCTGGTCAGGACCTCGTGGTAGGTCAGCCGTTCGAAGCGCGTGGCGGCCTTGTCCTTCTTCGGGTCCGCCGTATAGACCCCGTCCACCTGGGTTCCCTTGAGCAGCGCCTCGCAGCCGAGTTCCGCCGCGCGGAGCGCCGCCGCAGTGTCCGTGGTGAAGAAAGGATTGCCGGTGCCTGCCGCGCAGATGACGACGCGGCCCTTTTCCATGTGCCGGATGGCGCGGCGACGGATATAGGGCTCGCACACCTGCTGCATGGAAATGGCCGACAGGACGCGGGTCGGAACGCCTGCCCTCTCGAGCACGCCCTGAAGGGCGATGGCGTTCATAACCGTGGCCAGCATGCCCATGAAATCGGCGCTGGCGCGCTCGATGCCGTGGCTGGAGCCGCCGACGCCGCGGAAGATATTACCGCCGCCGACCACGAGGCCGACCTGGATGCCGCCCTTGACCACGCTGGCGATGTCGGATGCCAGCGCCTGCAGGGTTTCGGCCTCGAGACCGAAATCCTGCTTGCCCATCAGGGCTTCCCCGGACAGTTTCAGAAGTACACGGCGATACGGGCCCCGATCGGCCATGGCGTCCCCCAATGCCCGGCGCCCGCCGCCGGCCCGCTCAGTTGCCGAGCTGGGCCGCGACTTCCGCCGCGAAATCCTTCTGCTCGCGCTCGATGCCCTCACCGAGTGCAAAGCGCACGAAACCCGCCACCTTGACCGGCGCGCCGATGGCCTTGGCAGTCGCTTCGACCACCTTCGATACCTTGCTTTCGCCGTCGACGACGAAAATCTGCTCGGTCAGGACGACTTCCTCGTAGAACTTGCGCAGGCGGCCTTCGACCATCTTGGCGATGATGTCGTCGGGCTTGCCCGAGGCCTTGGCCTGGGCCGACAGGACGTCGCGCTCGCGCGCGATGGCTTCCTGGTCGAGGCTGGCGACGTCGACCGACTGCGGATTGGTCGCGGCAACGTGCATGGCAAGCTGGCGGCCGAGGTCTTCGAGCTTCGCCTTGTCGCCGGTCGATTCGAGGGCGACCAGAACGGCGATGCGGCCGAGGTTCGGCGCGGTCGCGGAATGGACGTAGCTGACGACGACGCCGTCGCTGACGGCGAGGCCAGCGGCGCGGCGGACATTGAGGTTTTCGCCGATGGTGGCGATCAGATCGGTAAGCTTTTCGGCCACCGACTTGCCGGCACCCGGATAGGCGGAAGCGAGCAGCGCCGCGTGATCGCCCTTGGCGGCCAGCGCGAGCTTGGCGATTTCATGGACGAAGGCCTGGAAGTCCTCGTTGCGGGCAACGAAGTCGGTCTCCGAGTTGACCTCGACGACGACGCCGGCGTTGCCGTCGGTCAGCGCCGCGACAAGGCCTTCGGCGGCGACGCGACCGGCCTTCTTCGAAGCGGCCGCAAGGCCCTTCTTGCGCAGCCAGTCGACGGCCGCCTCGATATCCCCGTTCGACGCGGTCAGCGCCTGCTTGCAGTCCATCATGCCGGCGCCGGACTTCTCGCGAAGTTCCTTGACCAGTGCCGCTGTGATCTCAGCCATAAGTGCAGTCCTTACGTGAGAGTCGCTATGCAACTCATTGAATTTAAGTTCGATTAAGCCTTCGCGGCTTCCTCTTCGGAGCCTTCGGCAGCGCCGAGGTCCTCGACCGGCAGATCGGCCTGGGCGCCGATGTCGATGCCGTGGGAGGTCAGCTCCTCCTGAATGCCGTCGAGCACCGCGTCGGCCATCAGGTCGCAGTAGAGATTGATGGCGCGGATGGCGTCGTCGTTACCCGGCACCGGGAAGGCGATGCCGTCGGGGCTGGAATTGCTGTCGAGGATGGCGACCACCGGGATGCCCAGCTTGTTGGCTTCGGCAATGGCGTTCTTCTCGATGTTGCTGTCGATGACGAACAGGATGTTGGGCAGGCCGCCCATGTCCTTGATGCCGCCGAGCGCACGCTGCAGCTTGTCGCGGGCGCGGGTCAGCTGGAGCTGTTCCTTCTTGGTCAGGCCCTGGGCGTCGCCGCCGAGCCGCTCATCGAGGGTCTTGAGGCGCTTCACCGAGGCCGTCACCGTACCCCAGTTGGTCATCATGCCGCCGAGCCAGCGGTGATTGACGTAGTACTGGCCGCAGCGGGCCGCCGCCTCCGCGAGCTTTTCAGCCGCCTGGCGCTTGGTGCCGACGAACAGCACCTTGCCGCCCTTGGCGACCGTGTCGCGGACGGCTTCGAGCGCCGCATAGAGCATCGGCACGGTCTGCTGCAGGTCTATGATGTGAACGCCGTTGCGTTCGCCATAGATGTACTGGGACATCCGCGGATTCCAACGACCCGCGCGGTGACCGAAATGAACGCCCGCTTCCAAAAGCTGGCGCATGGTGAAAGTAGGGATAGCCATGTCGCTTCTCCGGTTGTGCGTCCACGGGGGTGTGACCGGGGTACCCGGCACCGGAGCGACGGAAACATTCCCGCCGCGACCCCGTGTGCGAATTTACGGGCGCCTAGATACCCTCGAACCGGGCGGTTTGCAAGGGAAAACGGGGCTTTCGGAGCATTGGCCCCCGCCCCCCTGACAATGGGAAAAGCCCGGTTTTCCGGGCTTTCGGCCGGGCTAGATTTCCCGTACGGCGACGACGCCGGGCAGCGCCCGCAACTCCATCACGGCCACCGCCCCCACGGCGAAACGCCCGGGCAGGGCCAGTTCCACCGCCTCCCCCGGGGCGATATCGAGGATCAGGCTGACCTCGCCCTTGCCGCGCGGGGCCCCGGCGATGATCTCGCGCACCTGGTCAAGAACCGAGGCTTCGGCAACCTCGACCTTGAGGCCGGGCGCGGCATTGGCGACGGCGGCATCGAGCGCCACCATGTCCTGCACGGTGAGGCGATAGCCCTCGCCCTCGCGCCGGGCCTCGCAGGTAGCGAGCACGTTCTTGCCGGCTTCCAGCAGGTCGCGGGCCTTGCCCAGCACTTCCGAGAACACCGTGACCTCGAACATGCCCGACGCGTCCGACATCTGGACGAAGGCAAAGCGGTTGCCGCGCGCCGAAGTGCGCTCCTTCTTCGAGATCACCGTGCCGGCGACTTTCAGGCGCGTCGCCTCATGGGTGCCGGCGCGATCGAGGATGGAGGACGACGACACCACCTTGAGCCTCTCCAGCCGCGTGCCATAGGCATCTAACGGGTGGGCCGACAGGTAGAAGCCGATGGCCTGGAACTCGTGATTGAGTTTCTCCATCACCGACCACGGCTTCACCGATTTCAGCGGCTGGTTGCCCGCCGCACCTTCGGCGGGACCGCCGAACAGACTGGCCTGTCCGCTTTCGCGCTCACTTGCCGCCGCACTCGCGTGCTGGGTCATCAGCTCGACGTTGCCGAACACCGCGGCGCGGTCGGCCAACACCGAATCGAAGGCGCCCGCCGCGGCAAGGCTTTCCAACTGGCGCTTGTTGACGACCTTTGAATCGCAGCGCACGGCGAAATCGAACAGGTCCTTGAACAGGCCGTTCTGGTCGCGCTCGGCCACCAGCGCGTCCATCGCCGCCTTGCCCACGCCCTTGACGGCACCGAGCGCGTAACGGATCGCCTTGTTGCCGTCCCCGTCGCGCTCGACCGTAAAGACCGCATCGGAACGGTTCACGTCGGGCGCCAGAAGCGAGATGCCGAGACGCTGCAACTCCTGGCGGAAAACGTTGAGCTTGTCGGTATTGCCCATGTCCAGCGTCATCGAGGCGGCCAGGAATTCGACCGGGTAATTGGCCTTGAGCCATGCCGTCTGGTAGGCGATCAGGGCATAGGCCGCGGCGTGGGACTTGTTGAAGCCGTAGCCTGCGAATTTCTCGACCTGCTCGAAAATATGCCCGGCCTTGCGCTTGTCGACGCCGCGCGCCACCGCGCCATCGACGAACTTCGACCGCTCGGCGTCCATCTCGGACTTGATCTTCTTGCCCATGGCGCGGCGCAGGATGTCGGCGCCGCCGAGCGAATAGCCCGACAGTTCCTGGGCGATCTGCATGACCTGTTCCTGGTAGATCATCACGCCGAAGGTTTCCTTGAGGATGCCTTCGAGCGACGGATGCAGGTAGTCGGGCTTTTCGCGCCCGTGCTTGCAGGCGACGTAGCGTGGAATATTGTCCATCGGGCCCGGGCGGTAGAGCGCCACCAGCGCGATGATGTCTTCGAAAACGTCGGGCCTGAGGTTCCGCAGCACGTCGCGCATGCCCGAGCTTTCAAGCTGGAACACGCCGGTGGTGTCGCCCTTGGCCATCATGGCGTAGGTGGACGCATCGTCGAGCGGCAGCGTGGCGAGATCGAGCGCCCCCTGCCCCTGTGCTTCGCGGTCTTCATTGACCAGCGCCATCGCGTTGGCGAGCACCGTAAGAGTCTTGAGGCCGAGGAAGTCGAACTTCACCAGCCCGGCCGCCTCCACGTATTTCATGTTGAACTCGGTCACCGGCATGTCCGAGCGCGGATCGCGGTAGAGCGGCACCAGCCGGTCAAGCGCCCGGTCGCCGATGACGACGCCCGCCGCGTGGGTCGAGGCGTGGCGATAGAGCCCTTCCAGATGGAGAGCGATTTCCATCAGCTTGGCGACGGTTTCGTCCTCGTCGCGCATCTGCTGCAGCAAGGGTTCCCCTGCGATGGCGTCCTTCAGGGTAACGGGGTTCGCCGGGTTGTTCGGCACCAGCTTGCAGATGCGGTCCACCTGCCCGTAGGGCATGCCCAGCACGCGCCCGACGTCGCGCAGCACGGCGCGCGCCTGAAGCTTTCCGAAGGTGATGATCTGGGCGACGCGGTCGCGGCCGTAGCGCTCCTGAACGTAGCGGATCACCTCGTCGCGGCGGTCCTGGCAGAAGTCCACGTCGAAGTCGGGCATCGAGATGCGTTCGGGGTTGAGGAAACGCTCGAACAGCAGGTTGAAGCGCAAGGGGTCGAGGTCGGTGATCAGCAGCGACCATGCCACCACGGAACCGGCGCCCGAACCGCGCCCCGGTCCCACCGGGATGCCCTGCTTCTTCGCCCAGCGGATGAAGTCCGACACGATCAGGAAGTAGCCGGGAAAGCCCATCTGCTCGATCACGCCAAGCTCATAATCGAGGCGTTCGCGGTAGGGCTTCGCCGCCGCCTCGCGGGCGGCCTCGTCCATGTCGGGGGTAAGGACATGGGCGGCGATGCGTGCCTCAAGCCCGGCGCTGGATTCTTCGCGCAGCAGTGCCGCTTCGCTGGCGGCCCGCCCCTCGCCCTCTTCCTTGGTGAAGGGCGGCAGGATCGGCTTGCGTTCGGGACTGGCGAAGGCGCAGCGGCGCGCGATCACCAGCGTGTTGGCGATGGCCTCGGGCAGGTCGGCGAACAGCGCCTTCATTTCGGCGGGCGTGCGGAAACGGTGATTGGGCGTCAGCCGCCTGCGGTCGGTGTCCGATACCAGCGCCCCTTCGGCGATAGCGAGCAAGGCATCGTGCGCCTCGAACATGTCCTCGGAGGCGAAGAACGCCTCGTTGGTGGCGACCAGCGGCAGGTCGTGGGCATAGGCGAAGTCGATCATCTGCGCCTCGATGCGGTCCTCGGCCTCCATGCCGTGGCGCATGAGTTCGACATAAAGACGGCCAGGGAACATGTGCTTGAGGCGGTCGAGTGCCGCTTCCGCCTCGCTCATGCGATTTTCGAGCAGCAGGCGCCCGACCGTGCCCTCGGGCCCCGCCGTCAGCGCGATCAGGCCCTCGGTGCGGCCCTCGATGCGGTCCCAGGAGACCTGCGCGGTGCGCCCGGCCTCGGTTTCGAGATGCGCCTCGCTCACCAGCGCGATCAGGTTGTCGTAACCCGCGGCATCCTGCACCAGCAGCACCAGCTTGTCGGGTTCCGGCGCGCGCCCGATCTGGCCGCGGGCGGGTTCCGGCCCTTCGCGGGTGACGGCCAGCTCGCAGCCGATGATCGGCTGCACGCCCGCCTTCATCATGCCTTGCGAGAATTCGAGGGCGCCGAAAAGGTTGCGCGTATCGGTGACGGCCACCGCCGGCATGGCGTGGCGGCGGCAAAGATCGGCGAGAGCCGGAATCTTGATTGCGCCTTCGAGCAGCGAATAGGCGCTGTGTACCCTCAGGTGGACGAAATCGGCATGGGCCATGACGCGGCGCTCTCCCTCGCGTCATTGATTCCATGGATGAGCGGCGGGGGCAACATCTGGCGGGGATCACGGGTGCTTATCCACAGGATATTGTGGATAAGCCGGGTTCAAGTGTCGCGGATGCGGCCGTCCTCGATGGTGACGATGCGGTCCATGCGTCGCGCCAGCTCGGGATTGTGGGTGGCAATCAGTGCGGCACCGCCGGTGTTGCGGATGGCATCGACGAAAACGCCGAAAACCTGGTCCGCCGTCGCCGGATCGAGATTGCCGGTGGGCTCGTCGGCCAGAAGCAGCAGCGGCTCGTTGGCGAGCGCACGCGCGATGGCGACGCGCTGCTGCTCGCCGCCCGATAGTTGCGCAGGACGGTGGGCGGCCCGTGCCTCAAGCCCCACCAGCGCCAGCAATTGCAGCGCGCGCGCGCGCGCGGAAATGCGTTCCCTGCCCGCGATCATCTGGGGCAGGACGATGTTTTCCTCGGCCGAGAATTCCGGCAGCAGGTGATGAAACTGGTAAACGAAGCCGAGATTATGGCGGCGCAGGCGCGTACGTTCGGCGTCGCCTGCCGCGGTGACGTCGGTGCCCGCCAGCAGGATGCGCCCGCCGTCGGCCTGTTCCAGAAGCCCAGCGATGTGCAGCAGCGTCGACTTGCCCGAACCCGACGGCCCGATCAGCGCGACCATTTCGCCGGGCGCGATGGAAAGATCGCAACCCTTCAGCACCTCAAGCCGCGTGCCCGCATCGGAGAAGGCGCGGGTGATGCCATCGAGCTGGAAGATCGCCTCACTCATAGCGCAGCGCCTCCACCGGATCGAGGCGCGCCGCCCGCCACGACGGGTAGAGCGTCGCCAGGAACGACAGCGCCAGCGACATGGCGACGACACTCAAAACCTCGCCCGGGTCGATCTTGGCGGGAAGCTGGGAGAGGAAATAAATCTCGGCCGAAAAAACGTCGGTGCCGGTCAGCTTCGACACCCAGCCCCGGATCGTTTCGATATTGGCGGCAAAAGCCGTGCCCAGCACGAAGCCTGCGATGGTGCCGAGCACGCCGACCGAAGCACCGGCCATGAAGAAAATGCGCATGATGGCACCGCGCGTAGCACCCATGGTGCGCAGGATGGCGATGTCGCGGCCCTTGTCCTTGACCAGCATGATCATGCCGGAAATGACGTTGAACGCGGCCACGAGGATGATCAGCGTCAGGATCAGGAACATGACGTTGCGCTCGACCTGGATCGCCGTGAAAAAGCTGGAATTCGCCTGCTGCCAGTCGCGCACCCGCGTCTGCGGCCCGAACTCGCCGGTAATCCGAGAAACGGCCGCGCGCAGCGCATCGGGATTGGACAGCATCACCTCGATCACCGAGGCCCTGCCCTGCTCGCGGAAAAAAAGCTGGGCCGCATCGAACGGCAGGTAGACGAAATTGTTGTCGTATTCGTACATGCCGACTTCGAACAGCCCGACGATGCGATAGCTTTTCGAACGCGGCAGGGTACCGAAGGCGGTGACATTTCCCGACGGCGCCACCAGGGTGATGTGGTCGCCGACGGCGAGGTTGAAGCGCGTGGCAAGACGGGTACCGATCAGCGCCGTATCGGACGCGCCGAAGGCGGCAAGGCTGCCGGTCTTGATGTTCGCGGCGATGATCTTGCGGCGCGACAGATCGTCGCGCGCGATGCCCTGCACCGCGACGCCGCCCGCGCGGCGGCCCACCGTCAGCATCGCCTGCCCGGTCACCAGAGGTGCTGCATCGACAACGCCCTGCATTTTCTTCAGACGCGCCGTGACATCGGCGTAGTTGGTGAGCGGCCCGGGGGTGCCGTAAACGGTCACGTGACCGCCGACGCCGAGAATGCGGGTCAGAAGTTCGGCCCTAAAGCCGTTCATCACCGCCATGACGATGATCAGGGTGGCGACGCCCAACGAAATACCCGCGAGCGAAAACCCGGCGATGACCGAAATGAACCCTTCCTTGCGCCGCGAGCGCAGGTAGCGCCGCGCGACGAAGCGTTCGAAGGGGCCGAAAATCATCCGCCGCCTCAGCCGCGCGCCGCGGCGGAAAGGCGGTCGAGGGCAGCGGCAAGCGGCACTTCATCGGCGACGCTTCCGTCGCGGCGCTTGAGTTCCACCTTGCCGTCCTTGATGCCGCGCGGGCCGATGACCATGCGCCAGGGAATGCCGATCAGGTCGGCATCGGCGAACTTCACGCCCGGCCGCTCGTCGCGGTCGTCATAGAGGACATCCTTGCCCGCGGACTGGAGCTTGGCATAGGCCTCCATGCAGACGGCGTCGCAGGCTTCGTCGCCGGAGCGCAGGTTGATGATCTCGACATCGAAGGGAGCGACCGCGTCAGGCCATATGATGCCATTGTCGTCATGGCAGGCCTCGATGATGGCGCCCACGAGCCGCGACACGCCGATGCCGTAGGAGCCCATCTCCACCGTCACCGCCTGACCGTCGGGACCGGTGACGACTGCGCCCATGGGGGTCGAGTACTTCTTGCCGAAGTAGAACACCTGTCCCACTTCGATGCCGCGGCCCTCGTAACGGCGCGCCTCGGGCACGGTTTTTTCAAAATCGGCGGCGACGTGCTTTTCCTCGGTCCTTGCATAGACGCGGGTGAAGCGGTCGATGACCGCGCCCAGCGCGCCGTCGTCATCGTAATCGACGTCTTCGGAGAGAACGTCGATGTCGAGCACTTCGCGGTCGCAGAACACGGCGCTTTCGCCGGTCGGCGCCAGCACGATGAATTCGTGGGAAAGATCGCCGCCGATGGGACCGGTGGCGGCCTCCATCGGGATCGCCTTCAGTCCCATGCGGGCGAAGGTGCGCAGGTAGCTGACGAACATCTTGCGGTAGCTGCGCACGGCGCCTTCGTAATCGAGGTCGAAGGAGTAGCAGTCCTTCATCAGGAATTCGCGGCCGCGCATGACGCCGAAGCGCGGGCGCACCTCGTCGCGGAATTTCCACTGGATGTGATAGAGCATCTTCGGCAGGTCGCGGTAGGAGCGCACCGTCGCGGCGAAAATCTCGGTAATCAGTTCCTCGTTGGTCGGCCCGTAGAGCAGCTCGCGCTCGTGGCGGTCGATGATGCGCAGCATTTCCGGGCCGTAGTCGTCATAGCGTCCGGACTTGCGCCAGACCTCGGCGGGCTGGATCGTGGGCATCAGCATTTCCTGCGCCCCGGCGTGGTCCTGCTCCTCGCGCACGATCTGTTCGATGCGGCGCAGCACGCGATGGCCGAGCGGCAGCCAGGTGTAGATGCCGGCCGAGGACTGGCGCACCATGCCGGCGCGCAGCATCAGCCGGTGCGAGGCGATCTCCGCCTCTTTCGGGGTTTCTTTCAGGGTCGGCAGATAAAACTGGGAAAGACGCATTTTGGGTTCTGATCCGGCGCGGTCGGTGATAAGGGCCCCGACTTTAGGCAAAGGGCCGGGAAACTGCAATGCGAGCCGCGGGATCAGCGGCCCGGCGCGCCCCCGCCCGCCTGCATGCACAGGCGCGACAGCGCATGCTGCTCGTCGCTCGACAGCGGCTGGCCGTTGAACCAGGCGCGCCCGTCCTGAATGTTGACCCGGGCGGAACCGATATAGGCTTCGGGCTTGAACAGGTTGGAAGTAGCCGGGATGCCATAGCGCTTGGCGATATCCACCGTGATGGGGATGTGGACCACCTCGGGCATCTTGATCACGGGCGTGCCGCCGAGGTCGGCTGGCGCCACCGGATTGCCCTCCACATCGACGCCCGGCTTGTATTCGACCCCCGGTGCCGGGACATGCTGGACCAGTTTGGAACAATCGTCGCTGGTGATGGTCAGGGTGACCGTTTCCGACCGAACCGGTGCGCTGGCGAGCGAGGCCAGCGCGGCGGCGAACAGGCCCCCAAGCGTCAAATTTCTTCCACTGATGAAAATTCCGTGGGTCATGATGCAAAAACACATTGTATTACAGAGGTTTAGAAAGCGCTAATTTCGCAACATTCTAGCCAAATTCAATATTTTGAAAGGGTTATGCCGATATAACTGAGCCCACCTCCCGACCGATAGGCCGAAGGGAATATTTCTTGGCCGTAAAAGCTTCGACCATGCCCAGAACCAAAAGCACAGCAAACACCGTGACCGACCCGGCGAAGTCTAGCAAACGCCGCTCCCATGGCAGCAAGAAAGAGGCATCGTCACCGCTGCCCGTGACATCGCGCTTCGGCGTAAATCTTAAAAAAATCGGGCGCCGGCTGGATTATTTCCTGATCGGACCGGACGATGTCGCCGCGATGAAGGAAATCCACGCGATCATCGACCCGATGAGCGAAAGCATCGTCGAGGCCTTTTACGCCCATATCGGTTCGTTCAACCAGCTGACCAGGATCATCGAATCCCATTCGACCGTAGCGGCCCTCAAGAAGACCCTGACCCAATTTGTCACCGAGATCGGCGTCGACATGGATACGATGGAATACGTGGAAAAGCGGCTTCAGGTCGGGCTTGTCCACTGCAAGATCGGCCTGAAACCGCGCTGGTATCTCGGCGCCTATGCGCATCTGGAATCTATGCTACATGACATCCTGCACGAGGTCTGCGGCGCCGATGCCGAACGTTACAAGAGGCTCTCCTCTTCCCTGCGCAAGGTCATGATGTTCGACGTTTCGCTAGGCATAGATTCCTATCACCTGGACATGATCGGCGCCCTTGAAACGTCTTTGGCAAAAACCAGGAAAAACGAGCAGGAACTGAAGAAGACCGCGCGCCTCGACGCGCTTACGGGAACCATGAACCGGCGCTCCATGTCCCATGCGCTCGGCAAGGAACTCGAACGTTCGCGGCGTTACAATCATCCGCTTGCGCTCGCCTTCGTCGACCTCGATCTGTTCAAGAACATCAACGATACCCACGGCCATCTCTTCGGCGATCGCGTCATCAAGGAAGCCTGCAGAGTCATGCGCGACACCATCCGCATGCCGGACCTTCTGGGACGCTGGGGCGGCGAAGAGTTCGTCATCGCCCTTGTCGAATGCCCGCGCGACGACGCCGTCAGGATCTGCGAACGCCTGCGTCGTGCGGTGGCCGCGAACATGATCCAAAAACGCCTGACCGGTGTATTCGTTCAGGTCACGGTCTCGGTGGGATTGCACATCCCCGCCCCCGGGGAAGACGTTCCGACGGCCCTGCGCCACGCCGACCGCGCCCTTTACGCCGCCAAGAAGGCCGGCCGCAACCGCGTAGTCGTATATGAGCCGTCGCTGGATCAATAAAACGTGTTCCGGCTGCTGTGGACAGCGGCCGACGGAAAGCCCAGAATACTCCTACATCATCACGCGTTGTCCGGCGGAATCATCTTCGAACCTCAGGGGAGGAAACGATGGATACTTCACGCTTCAACGTGGTCAATTTCGGCTTGGCTCTGGGCATTACCTGGGGGGCATGGTTGTCCATCGCCGCCCTGCTCGCGCGCCTGACCGGTATCGGCTACGACATGACACTGTTGATCGCCAAGATCTATCCGGGATACGCGCCGACCTTCAAAGGCACGATCTTCGGTGGGCTCTGGGGACTTGCCTGCGGCTTCGTCTGCGGTATCGTGTTCGCCTGGATCTATAACCAGCTTCAGGCACGCAAGCTGTTCGGCTGACAGCCGTCACCAGCCGCCGGGCGGAGCATCCTGCATCCACGCGGGCCGCAGTTTCGCGACCGCGGCGAACTGCGGGCAGCACCGATCATGGGCGCCGGGCAGGTAGCCCGTCGACATCATGAATTCGTTGACGACTTCGGGCCCCATGAACACGAAGGTCTTTTTCATGACCTTCACCCAGTCGGGCAGCCGCAAAGGGTGATGGGCATCGAGGAAGCCCTTGATCGACCCGTAATCCGCGCGCAGCCCCTGGATACGCCGCGCGTTCTCGATGATCGCCTCGATCTTGCGACGATTGCGGATGATGCCCTCGTCCTTCAGCAACCGCGCCACGTCACGGGCGCCGAAACGCGCCACGATATCCGCATCAAAACCACGGAACGCCGACTTGAGCGCCGCCCGCTTGTTGAGCACCAGCAGCCAGGAGAGGCCAGCCTGCATGATCTCCATACTGATGCGCTCGAACAGGACGTCGTCTGCCGCCACCGGCCGGCCGTATTCCAGATCATGATGAGGGCCGTGAACGGGATGGCCGCGGGAAGTATCGCAGTAGCTCATCGCCACCGCCCTAGAGGTCCCGCCCATAGAGCTTGCCGTCGGACGGGCCCTTGAGTTCGACCTCGTTGCCGTCGGGATCGAGGAAATAGATGTTCTCGCCCCTGCCCTCTGCCCCATAGGCGGTGCCCGACTTGACGACCTTGGCGCCCGCCGCCTCGACATGGCGGCGGATCGCCTCGACGTCGAAAGGCTCGGCGCGCAGGCAGAAATGCTCGAGGTTACGGCCGGGAAGATCGCGGTCTTCGACCGGCACGATGTCGATCAGCGCCGTCCCGGCGCGAAGCTGTGTCAGGCCCTTGGACGTCTGGCGCTCTATGGGCAGACCGAGGACGTCACGGTAAAAGGCGATCAGACGGGGCGCATCCCCCGTGCGAAGCACGATATGGTCGATATTGCTGATGCCGAAGGGGACGGATTGCGCCATGCCAGTCTCCTGTCCGGTCTCCTTTGCGGTGCGGGCGGTCACGGTCCGCGGAAAGTGACCATGCCCGAATCCATGACCCAGTAGATGACGGCGAAAACCACCGCCGCAATCCCGGTGGTGAGCAGCGCCTTGAGCCAGAGACGCGGCTTTTCGGGCGCGCTGTCGGCGTGCCCGGCTTCCACGGTTTCGGGCGGCCGGTTACCCCAGGGCAGGACGGTGAAGAACACCATCCACCACACGATCACGTAAACAAGGATTCCGGTAAACCAGTTCACAAGCCGTCCCTTTCCTTGCCGAACCTTACAGGCTTTTCCGCTACTGGACCATCACGTGGACCTCGGTCACCGGCTTCTTGCCGGTGGCCCGCCGGATCGCTCGGCGCACCACCCGGCGAATGTCTTCTTCTGGCACCGGCTCCGAGTGGCGGCGCCCATGGGGGCGCGACATCAACCGCTCGATCTCGGCGATGGCCTCGGCGACGGCCTCGCGTCCCTCGCGCGGATCGCCCGAAACGCCCGACAGCGAAATACGGGGATCGGACGCAAGACGTCCCTTGCGGTCGACGATGACGGTGACGAAGGCATTGCCGCTGAAGGCCGAGCGCCGGCGCGGAGCGAGAAGTTCATCCGTCACCCGGACCAGCCGGTTGCCGTCGAGGCCAAGACGCCCGACCGGCACCGTGCCGACGATTTCCGGCTCCCCCGGAGCAAGGCGCAGGGCATGGCCGTTGGTCACCACGTGGGCCGCCGGAACGCCGAGGCTGCGCGCAAGGGACGCGTGCTCGATCAGGTGGCGGCCCTCGCCGTGCATCGGCACCGAATGGGCCGGGCGCACCCAGGAATAGAGGCGCTCCAATTCCCCGCGCGCCGGATGGCCCGAAACGTGGATCGGCGCATCCTTGCCGGTAACGATGACGCAGCCCATCCGCGCCAGCCGGTCCTGCATGGCATAGATCGTCCGCTCGTTGCCCGGAATATTGCGCGAGGAAAACAGCACCGCATCGCCATGTTCCAGCACGACGTTGGCGTGATCGTTGGTGGAAATGCGCGCCAGCGCCGATCCGCGCTCGCCCTGGCTGCCGGTGCAGATGTAAAGCGCGCGTGCGCGCGGCAGGTGGGCGCAGTCGTATTCGGTGAGGAAATCCGGAAGATCGCGCAGGTAGCCGCAGTCGCGCGCAATCTCGGTCAGGCGCCACAGCGACCTGCCGACCAGCGCCACGTGGCGGCCGTTTGCTTCCGCCGCGCGCGCGATCGAATCGATGCGCGCGATGTTGGAAGCAAAACAGGCAACCGCCACGCGCCCCTTGAATCGCGCAATCGTGCGCGCAAGCCCGTCGCGGGCAAGGGCCTCGGAGCCGGATACGCCTTCATTGAAGACGTTGGTAGAATCGCAGACCATCGCCAGCACGCCCTTGTCGCCGAGAGCGCGGAAGGTCGCCTCGTCGGTGACCTCGCCCAGAAGCGGCTCGGGATCGAGCTTCCAGTCCCCGGTATGAATGACCGTGCCGTATTTCGTCGTGATGGCGAGCGCGTTGGGTTCCGGGATCGAATGGGTGACTGTGACGTAACGCACGCGGAAGGGACCAAGTTCAACCTCGTCACCGGGGTCGATCTCGTTCAGCGGCACCTCGCGGACCAACCCCGCTTCGGACAGCCGCGCACGGACGAGACCGGCCGTGAACTCCGTCGCATAGACCGGGCATTCGAGCCGCGGCCACAGATGAGAAAGCGCACCCTGGTGGTCCTCGTGGGCATGGGTCAGCACCACGGCGAGAAGATGATCGCCGATTTCGCGCACGAAGCCGATGTCGGCCATCATCACGTCGATGCCCGGCGTCTGCTCGTCGCCGAAGGTGACGCCGCATTCGACGGCGATCCACTTGCCGTCGCAGCCGTAGAGATAGAAATTCATGCCGATCTCGCCCGCCCCGCCGAGGGGCAGGTAGACGAGGCCCTTGCGGGCAGCGGCGATGACGGCGGGAACGTCGGTCTGGGTGATTTCGGTCATTGCGGGCGGTTCAGCGCGTAAACGATGGCGATGCCGCGCAGCGTCAGGTCCGGGTCGGTCTCATCGATCACCGAGGTTCCTTCCTTGAACAGCGCGGCGAGGCCGCCGGTGGCAATTACCTTGAAGGGGCCGTTCCCGCGTTCGGCGCGGATTCGCGCGACGATGCCTTCGATCAGGCCGACATAACCCCAGAAGATACCAGATTCCATCGCCGGCACCGTGCCCTTGCCGACGACGGCCTCCGGGCGCGCAACCTTGATGCGGGGCAGTTGCGCCGTACCCGCATGCAGCGCATCGAGCGCGAGGTTGACGCCGGGCGCGATCACGCCGCCCGCGTAATCGCCCGCCGCCGTCACCACGTCAAACGTCGTCGCCGTACCGAAATCGAGGACGATCTTGGCCCCGCTCCAGCCCGCGTGGGCGGCAACAGCGGCAACCAGGCGGTCCGCCCCTGCTTCGGCCGGCCGGTCGATCAGCACGCGCAGGCCCAGGTTGACGTCCGGAGCGCCGATGACGAGCGGGTCCCTGCCCGTCAGGCCCTTTGCGAATCCGATAAGTGCATCGCGGGCCGCCGGCACCACGGTCGCAATCGCCGCATCAGTAATGGACTTGGGATCAATGCGCGCTGCCGCGAGATCCTTGTCGATGCGCGCGCGATAATCGTCGGGGCCAAGCGACGGATCGGTGTCGAGACGAAACACACGAACGAACCGGCCCATCGGCGCGGTAGCTTCGTAAAGGCCGAACTTGGTATTGGTATTGCCGCAGTCGATGACGAGAAGCATATCGCTCACGCGCCTCCGTCCCGGGCAGGGGCAAAGAAAACATCCCCCGCGGTAATCTTTTTCATTCCCGCCGCACCGAGATCGAGCATAAGGGCGCCTGCGTCGTCAATCCCGGCAAAGACACCATCGAAGCGCGCTCCTTCGAGCTGGACGACAATGCGCTGGCCGAGCCCATGGGCACGGGCGAGCCAGTCCTCGCGCAGCGCCGCAAAACCGCGAGCGGCCCAGGCATCATAGCGAGACTTGAACGCGTCACAGAACGCCGCAAGCACGCTGTCGGCCGTGCCCGCGCCGCCTGCGTCTTGGACGGATGTCGCCGGGTAAGGGGTATTGTCGGGATGGGCAACCACATTGATCCCGACACCGAGCACGAGGGCGTCACCGGACGCCTCGATCAGCAGTCCCGCCACCTTGGCACCGTTAACAAGCACATCATTGGGCCATTTGACGGTCACGGGCGTTCCCGGGGGCAATGCCGCCGCAACCGCATCGCTGACGGCCAGCGCCGCGGCAAAGCCGATGGCGGCGGCCGCCTCAATTCCGCCCGGCGGACGCAGGATCAGGGAAAGATGCAGGTTGCCCGCGGGGCTCACCCATTCGCGTCCGCGCCGCCCCCGCCCCGCGGTCTGGCGCACCGCGGTGACGAGCGTACCCTCGGACGCGCCGTCGCGGGCGCGCGCCAGGGCTTCGTCGTTGGTGCTTGACGTTTCGTCGAGAACGACCCGGCGATAGAAGGGCGAAAGCGGCGGTGTCATCGCGCGGGACGCCCGCCCGCCTCAGCTCGGGAACAGCGATTTCGCCGCGACGGCAGCTGCATGCAGCATCGGTCCCGGCAGGATCAGGAACAGCGCGATGAACAGGCCGGTGACTGTCATCACCACGCCCACCTCGCGCCCTGGCAGACGGTCGAAAGCGTCGGCCGGTTCGTCGAAATACATGATCTTGACGATGCGCAGGTAGTAAAACGCCGCCACCACCGAAGCCAGAACGCCGATCACGGCAAGGATGAACATGCCCGCCTGCACGGCGGCAAGAAACACGAAGTACTTACCGAAGAATCCGGCAAGCGGCGGGATGCCCGCCATCGAGAACATGAACACCGCCAGCACCAGCGCCAGCGCCGGACGATTGCGGCCGAGCCCCTTGAGATCGTCGAGGCCTTCGACCGCGCGGCCGTGCACGCGCATGGCCAGGATGCAGGCGAAGGTGCCGACCGTCATCGCCAGGTAGATGGCAAGATAGATCAGCATGCCGCGCACGCCCGCTTCGGTCCCGGCGGCGAGGCCGACCAGCATGTAGCCGACATTGCCGATGGAACTGTAAGCCATCAGGCGCTTGATATTGGTTTGGTTGATCGCGGCAAAGGCGCCGAGAACCATGGACAGGATGGCGATGGCGACCACGATCTGCTGCCACTGGGCGACGATGGAACCGAACGGACCGACGAGGACGCGCACGAACAGTGCAAGAGCCGCGACCTTGGGCGCGACGGCGAAGAAGGCCGTCACCGAAGTCGGCGCACCTTCGTAGACGTCGGGCGTCCACATGTGGAAGGGCACAGCCGATATCTTGAAAGAGAGGCCCGCCATGATGAAGACGAGGCCGACCAGCGCCCCGATATTGCCGGGATTGGCGCCGAGCGACTTGGCGATGCCCGCAAAGGACGTCGTTCCGGCAAAGCCGTAAACGAGCGAAGCCCCATAAAGCAGCATGCCGGACGCCAGCGCGCCGAGGACGAAGTATTTCAGGCCCGCTTCGGAAGACCGCAGGCTGTCACGCCGGAAGGCGGCGGCGACATAAAGGGCAAGCGACTGAAGTTCGAGGCCGACATACAGCGCAATCAGGTCGTTCGCCGAAATCATCATCATCATGCCGACGGTGGCGAACAGGAACAGGACCGGATATTCGAAACGGGCCATGTCCTCGCGCTCGATGTAGGAAATCGAGAGGATCACGGCGAGCGCGGTGCCGGTCAGCACCAGAATCTTGGTGAAGCGCGCAAAGGCATCGGCCACGAACATGCCGCCGAAGGCGTTGCCGGACGACGCCGCGGTCCCGGCCACCAGCCCGCCCGCGACGATGAGGACGGCAACCGCAAACCAGCCCGTGGTGCGGGTCTGGGAATCGCCCCGGAAAGCGCCGATCAGCAGCAATGCCATGGCGGCGAGCGCTACGAAGATTTCCGGCAGCGCCGCAGTCAGTTCGGCGGGAACCCAGCTGGTCATCGGACACCTCCGATAAGGGCGGCATTGCCTTTCGCCGCCCCGGCCGCCTTGATCGCGGCCTGATAGTTATCGACCAGGTTCTGCACCGAAACGTGGATGGCGTCGAGGAAGGACGACGGATAGACGCCCATCCAGATCACCGCGACGATCAGCGGCACGAAAACCACGATTTCCCGGCGGTCGAGATCGAGAATGGTCTTGAGTTCGGGCTTTTCCAGTTCGCCGAAGACGACCCGGCGATAAAGCCACAGCATGTAGGCCGCCCCCAGCACCACGCCGGTCGCCGCCAGCGCCGCTACCCAGGTGGAAACCTGGTAGGCGCCGACCAGCACCAGCATTTCGCCGACGAAGCCCGACGTTCCCGGAAGGCCGACCGAGCCCAGCATGAACACCATGAACACGAAGGCATAAAGCGGCATCCGGTGGACAAGGCCGCCGTAGGTGGCGATCAGGCGCGAATGCATGCGGTCGTAGACGACACCGACGCAGAGGAACAGCGCGGCGGAAACAATGCCGTGGCTCAGCATCTGAAGGACGGCGCCTTCGATGCCCTGCACATTGAAGGTGAAGATGCCGATGGTGACGAACCCCATGTGCGCGACCGACGAATAGGCGATCAGCTTCTTCATGTCTTCCTGGGCAAGCGCCACGAGGGACGTATAGATCACGGCGACGATAGAGAGCCCGAACACCAGCGGCGCGAAGAACTCGGACGCCAGCGGCATCATCGGCAGCGAGAACCGGAGGAACCCGTAACCGCCCATTTTCAGCAGTACGCCCGCGAGAATCACCGAACCGGCCGTCGGCGCCTCGACGTGGGCATCGGGCAGCCAGGTGTGCAGCGGCCACATCGGCACCTTCACCGCAAAGGACGCGAAGAAGGCAAGCCACAGCCATATCTGCATCTCGCGCGGGAGCGCCAGCTTCATCAGGGCCGGAATGTCCGTGGTGTCGGCGGTGAAGTAGATGGCGAGGATCGCCACCAGCATCAGCACCGAGCCCAGCAGCGTATAGAGGAAGAACTTGAACGCCGAATAGACTCGGCGCGGGCCGCCCCAGATACCGATGATCAGGAACATCGGGATGAGGACGCCTTCGAAGAACAGGTAGAACAGCACGATGTCCAGCGCGCAGAACATGCCGATCATCAGCGTTTCAAGGACGAGGAACGCGATCATGTATTCGCGCACGCGTTCCTTGATCGCTTCCCAGCTGGCCAGCACGCAGAGCGGCGTGAGGAATGCCGACAGCACGACGAAGAACACCGAAATGCCGTCAACCCCCATGTGATAGGAGATGTTGAAGGCCGGAATCCACGCCGCGCGCTCTTCCATCTGGAAGGCGGCGGACTTGGGATCGAAATTGGCCCACACGGCAAGGGCCAGCAGCAGCGTGATCAGGCTCGTCCACAGCGCCACGTTACGGGCGTTGCGGGCGACGACCTCGGCCTCGCCCCGGATCATCAGGATGAAGGCCGCGCCGATCAGCGGCACGAAGGTGGTGAGGGAAAGAAGGGGCCAGCTGTTCATCGACTTACCTCACGAACAGGTAGTAGCTGACGAACAACGCGACACCGATCAGCATGGCAAAAGCATAATGGTACAGGTACCCCGACTGCAGGCGCGCCGCGCGCCGCGCGAAATCGAGGGTCAAGGCCGCAAGCCCGTTGGGACCGAAGCCGTCGATGATGCGGCCGTCGCCACCCTGCCACAGGACGCGGCCGAGCCACTTGGCCGGACGCACGAACAGGACATCGTAGAGCTCGTCGAAGTACCACTTGTTGTAAAGGAAGGCATGGGCGTCCGAGAACTCAGCCGCCATCGCCGCCGGCAGGTGCGGCTTGCGGATATACATGTACCAGGCGGTCAGGATGCCGGCGAAGGCGACCGCGATCGGCAGCAGCTTCACCCACAGCGCCACGTGATGGGCGTCCTTGAGCGCCGTGTGGTTGGCTGCGACGTAGATCGCCTTGCCCCAGAAGGCCTGCGACGCCTCGCCGGTGAACAACCCGGCCAGCGCCATGCCCGAGAACACCGCGCCTACGGCCAGCAGCGCCATCGGCCCGGTCATGCTGATGGGCGATTCATGGACATGGTGCAGCACGTCGTGATCGGCGCGGCTTTCGCCGTGGAAGGTCATGAACAGGAGGCGCCACGAATAGAAGGCCGTCAGCGCCGCCGCGATGGTGCCCATCCAGAAGGCGAATTGGCCGACGCCGGTCTTGGACGCAAACGCCGCCTCGATGATCAGGTCCTTGGAGAAGTAACCCGCGAACAGCGGAATCCCCGCTAGCGCCAGCGAGCCGATCCACATGAAGGTGTAGGTCACCGGAATCTTGCGCCAAATACCGCCCATCTTGCGCATGTCCTGCTCGCCCGACATGGCGTGGATCACCGACCCCGCGCCGAGGAACAGGAGCGCCTTGAAAAAGGCGTGGGTGGTCAGGTGGAACATCGCCGCCGAATAGGCCGAAACGCCCGCGGCAAAGAACATGTAGCCAAGCTGCGAGCAGGTCGAATAGGCGATCACGCGCTTGATGTCGTTCTGCACAAGACCCACGGTCGCGGCGAAGAACGCCGTCAATGCGCCGACCACGGTCACCACGGTCAGCGCCGTTTCGGAATACTCGAACATCGGCGACAGGCGGCAGACCATGAACACGCCCGCCGTCACCATCGTCGCCGCATGGATCAGGGCCGACACCGGGGTCGGGCCTTCCATCGCGTCGGGCAGCCAGGTGTGCAGGCCGAGCTGGGCCGACTTGCCCATGGCGCCGACGAACAGCAGCAGGCAGAGCAGCGTCATCACCTCGACGCTGAGGCCGAGGAACTGCACCGTCTTGCCGGCGACGCCGGACACGCCCGCGAACACGGTGTCGAAGGCCACGGCGTTGAACACCATGAAGGTGCCGAGGATGCCCAGCGCAAACCCGAAGTCGCCCACGCGGTTGACGAGGAAGGCCTTGATCGCCGCGGCATTGGCCGAAGGCCGGTCGTACCAGAAGCCGATCAGCAGGTAGCTCGCCAGGCCGACGCCTTCCCAGCCGAAGAACATCTGCACGAAGTTGTTGCTGGTCACCAACATCAGCATGAAGAAGGTGAAGAGCGAAAGGTAGGAGAAGAAACGGGCGATCGACTTGTCGTGGGACATGTAGCCCCAGGAATAGACGTGCACCATTCCCGACACGACCGTGACGACGACGCACATCACCGCCGACAGGGCATCGAAGCGCAGCGCCCAGCTGACCTCGAAGGTGCCGGAGACGATCCAGCGCATCACCTCGACGTCGAAGGGCGCGCCGCCCAGGACGACGCGGGCAAAAGCGATACAGGCGAATACCGCGGACATCAGCAGCAGGCCCGTGGTCACCCACTGGGACGCCCGGTCCCCGATCAGGCGCCCGAACAGACCCGCGATGGCGGCGCCCAGAAGCGGCAGGAATACGATTGCCGAATACATGCGCTAGCCCTTCAGCCTGTTGATGTCCTCGACCGCGATGGAGCCGCGGTTGCGGAAATAGACGACGAGAATGGCGAGGCCGATGGCCGCTTCCGCCGCCGCCACCGTAAGCACGAACATCGAGAACACCTGCCCCGCCAGGTCGCCCAAGTGCGACGAGAAGGCGACGAGGTTGATGTTCACCGCAAGCAGCATCAGCTCGATCGACATCAGGATGATGATGACGTTCTTGCGGTTGAGGAAAATGCCGAAGATGCCGAGGGTGAACAGGATCGCGGCGACGGTCAGGTAATGGGCGAGCGTGATCGTCATCTCAGACCCCCTTCCCCACCGGAACGTCCTTGACCTCGACCGAGGCATCGCGGCCGCGGGCAACCTGCGCTGCGATCTTCTGGCGGCGCACGCCGGGGCGGGCGCGGAGCGTCAGCACGATGGCGCCGATCATGGCGACCAGCAGCACGAGGCCCGCCGCCTGGAACAGGTAGACGTATTTCGTATAGAGAATGCGGCCCAGCGCCTCGGCATTGGTGGCCTGCGCCAGCGCGGGTGCCTTGGCGGCCAGCAGACCCGTCGCCTCCGGCGAAACCACCCAGGCGCCGATGATGAAGACCAGTTCGACCAGGAGGATGACGCCCACCAGCGCGCCCACGGGCAGGTACTGGAGGAAGCCCTGGCGCAGTTCGACGAAGTTGATGTCCAGCATCATGACGACGAACAGGAACAGCACCGCCACCGCGCCGACGTAGACGATGACGAGGATGAAGGCGAGGAACTCCGCCCCCATGAGGACGAACAGCCCCGCCGCGTTGAAGAAGGCAAGGATGAGGAACAGAACCGAATGCACCGGGTTGCGCGCGGCGATCACCATGACGCCCGAGGCGATGGTAATGGCGGCAAACAGGTAGAAGGCGAGCGCCTGGAGGATCATCGATAAGGCGCCTCCGCCGCCAGACGCTGCGCGATTTCGCTTTCCCAGCGGTCGCCGTTCGCAAGCAGCTTTTCCTTGTTGTACATCAGTTCTTCGCGGGTTTCGGTGGCGAACTCGAAGTTCGGCCCCTCGACGATGGCGTCCACCGGGCAGGCTTCCTCGCAGAAGCCGCAGTAGATGCACTTGGTCATGTCGATGTCGTAGCGCGTGGTGCGGCGCGAACCGTCGGCGCGGGGTTCCGCCTCGATGGTGATGGCCTGGGCCGGGCAAATGGCCTCGCACAGCTTGCAGGCGATGCAGCGTTCTTCGCCCGTCGGATAACGGCGCAGCGCGTGCTCGCCGCGGAAGCGGGTCGAAAGCATGCCCTTTTCATAGGGGTAGTTAAGCGTGACCTTGCGCTTGAAGAAATACTTCAGCGTGAGCCACATGCCCGACACGAGTTCCTTCAGGAGGAAAGACTTCGCGCCTTGTGCGATCATGGACATGACGGAACCTCCTTTCTCTTATTTCGGCAGCCAGCCGAAGCCGACCAGCACGCCCGCGGTAACGATGACCCAGAGCAGCGAGAGCGGCAGGAAAACCTTCCAGCCCAGCCGCATCAGCTGGTCGTAGCGGTAGCGCGGGAACGTGGCCCGGATCCACAGGAACAGGAACAGCACGAAACATATCTTGAGGGCAAACCAGATCGGCCCCGGGATCAGCGTGAACGGCAGCGCGTTCACCGGCGGCAGCCAACCGCCGAGGAACAGGACCGCGATCATCGCGCTCATCAAGATCATGTTCGCGTATTCGCCGAGGAAGAACAGCGCGAAGGTCATCGACGAATATTCGACGTTGTAGCCCGCCACCAGTTCGGCTTCGGCCTCGGGCAGGTCGAAGGGAGAGCGGTTGGTTTCGGCGAGCGCCGAGACGAAGAACACGATGAACATCGGCAACAGCGGCAGGACGAACCAGACGTCCTTCTGGGCCTCGACGATCTTGCTGAGGTTGAGCGAGCCGACGCAGAGCAGAACGGTAATGATGACGAAACCGATGGAGATTTCGTAGGACACCATCTGGGCAGCGGAGCGCAGCGCGCCGAGGAAGGCGTATTTCGAGTTCGACGCCCAGCCCGCCATGATGATGCCGTAGACGCCGAGCGAGGAGATCGCGAACAGGTAGAGGATGCCGACGTTGATGTCGGCCAGCACCATGCCCGCATCGAAGGGAATCACCGCCCAGGCGACGATGGCCAGCACGAAGGTCACCATCGGCGCCAGCACGAACACGACCTTGTTCGCGCCCGCGGGGATGACGGTTTCCTTGAGCAGGAGCTTGAGGCCGTCGGCCAGCGGCTGCAGCAGGCCGAAGGGACCGACGACGTTCGGGCCCTTGCGCAGCTGCATCGCGGCGATGACCTTGCGTTCGGCCAGCGTCAGGTAGGCGACGGCGACCAGCAGCGGCACCAGGATCGCGATGATTTTGCCGACGATGATGGCGCCGGGCAGCAGGTAGAGGGACCAGAGCTCAGCCATGGGTGCCGGTCGCTCCCTTGTTGGGGCCGAGCAGATCGGTGCAGCGGGCCATGGTAACGGAGGCGCGGCTGATCGGGTCGGTCATGTAGAAATTCGCAACCGGGTTGGCGAAGGGCGCATCGGACATCGCGCCGGCGGCGCCGAAAGCGGTCCATTCGGCCGGCGTGATTGCGCCGACGCGGGCGAACACCGGGTTCACTTGCGCCATGCGGGCGCGCAGCTGGGCGAGATTGTCGTAAGCGAGCGGCTTGCCGATCACCCCGGACATGGCGCGCAGGATGGCCCAGTCTTCCTTCGCTTCACCAAGGGGGAAGTGCGCCGCATTGGCGCGCTGCACGCGGCCTTCGGTATTGACGTAGGTGCCGCTCTTTTCGGTATAGGCGGCACCGGGCAGCACGACGTCGGCGCGGTGCGCCCCCGCATCGCCGTGATGGCCCTGATAAACCACGAAGGCCGAGCCCAGCTTGTTCATGTCGATTTCATCGGCGCCGAGCAACCAGACGAGGCCGATCTCGCCCGAGGCCGCACCGGCCAGGATCCCGGCAACGTCGCGCCCGCCCTGCCCCGGCACGAGGCCGAGGTCGAGGCCGCCGACGCGGCTCGCCGCGCGCTGCAGCAGGCAGAAGCCGTTCCAGCCGTCCTTCACGACACCGTATTTTTCCGCAACCGCGTGTGCCGTGGCCAGCACCGCGGTGCCGTCATCGCGCGCGACCGCGCCCGAACCGACGATGATCATCGGACGTTCCGCCGCTTCCAGCACGCGGGCGAAATCGTCGCGACCGTCGAGCACATCGGAAAGGGTGCGCGGACCCGCGCCGAGATGCTTCGCGCGATAGGTCAGGTCGACGTTGTCGCCGATAACGCCGACGGAGAATTTACCCTTGAGCCAGCGCTTGCGGATGCGGGCGTTGAGCACGGCCGCTTCGGTGCGCGGGTTGGAGCCGACGATCAGCAGCGCATCCGCATCGTCGATGCCGGCGATGGTCGCGTTAAACAGGTAAGAGGCGCGCGCGCCCGCATCGAGCCTGGCGCCATCCTGGCGGCAGTCGATGTTGGGCGAGCCCACCGCGGCCATCAGGTCCTTCAGCGCCAGCATCGATTCGCAATCGGCGAGATCGCCCGCGATCGCCGCGACCGAGGTAGCGGGCATGGTCTTGAGCTTCGCCGCGATTACCGCGAAGGCTTCGTCCCAGTCGGCTTCACGCAGGCGGCCGTTCTCGCGCACGTAAGGCCGGTCGAGGCGCTGGCGCTTCAGACCGTCGCAGGCGAAGCGCGACTTGTCCGACAGCCATTCCTCGTTCACGTCCTCGTTCAGGCGCGGCAGTACGCGCATGACTTCCGAGCCGCGCGCGTCGATGCGGATGTTGGAACCGACGGCATCGAGCACGTCGACCGATTCGGTCTTGCGCAGTTCCCACGGCCGCGCCGTGAAGGCAAACGGCTTGGAGGTCAGCGCGCCGACCGGGCACAGGTCGATGATGTTGCCCGACAGTTCGGAGGTCACCATCTGGCCGATGGTGGTGGTAATTTCCATGTTCTCGCCGCGGCCAATGGCGCCCAGCTCTTCCACACCCGCCACCTCGGTGGCGAAGCGGACGCAGCGCGTGCAGTGGATGCAGCGCGTCATCTGGGTCTTGATCAGCGGACCGAAGTCCTTGTCCTTCACCGCGCGCTTGTTTTCCTGGAAGCGCGAACGGTCGAAGCCGTAAAACAGCGCCTGGTCCTGAAGGTCGCATTCGCCGCCCTGGTCGCAGATCGGGCAATCGAGCGGATGGTTGATGAGCAGCATCTCCATCACGCCGCGACGGGCCTTCTTGACCATCGGGCTGTCGGTCTTGATCTGCTGGCCTTCGGCCACGGGCAGCGCGCAGGACGCCTGCGGCTTGGGCGGGCCCGGCGAAACCTCGACAAGGCACATGCGGCAGTTGCCCGCGATCGACAGGCGGTCGTGATAGCAGAAGCGCGGGATTTCCTTGCCTGCCTGCTCGCACGCCTGCAGCACGGTCGAGCCCGGGGCGACTTCGATTTCAACGCCGTCTACTGTGACCTTCGGCATCTTCGCTCCCCGCCCCTCAGGCCGCCACGCCCTGACGGCGCTTGATGCGGTTTTCGATTTCGTCGCGGAAGTGGCGGATCAGTCCCTGGATCGGCCATGCCGCCGCGTCGCCCAGCGCGCAGATGGTGTGGCCTTCCACTTCCGTCGTCACTTCGAGCAGCAGGTCGATTTCCTCGATCCGCGCATCGCCCGTGACGAGCCGTTCCATGACGCGCCACATCCAGCCGGTGCCTTCGCGGCACGGCGTGCACTGGCCGCAGCTTTCATGCTTGTAGAACTTCGACAGGCGCGCAATCGCGCGCACGATGTCGGTGGACTTGTCCATGACGATGACGGCCGCCGTGCCGAGGCCCGAGCGCTGTTCCTTCAGCGCGTCGAAATCCATCAGCACGCTGTCGCAGATCGACCTGGGCAGCACCGGCACGGACGAGCCGCCCGGAATGATCGCCAGCAGGTTGTCCCAGCCGCCGCGCACGCCGCCCGCGTGTTTCTCGATCAGCTCCTTCAGCGGAATGGACATCGCCTCTTCCACCGTGCAGGGCTCGTTCACGTGGCCGGAAATGCAGAACAGCTTGGTGCCCGTGTTGTTGGGCCGCCCGAAAGAGGTGAACCAGGTGGCACCGCGGCGCAGGATGGTCGGCGTCACCGCGATGGTTTCGACGTTGTTGACCGTCGTCGGGCAGCCGTAGAGGCCGGAGCCCGCCGGGAACGGCGGCTTCAGGCGCGGCTGGCCCTTCTTGCCTTCGAGGCTTTCGATCAGCGCGGTTTCCTCGCCGCAGATATAGGCGCCGGCGCCGCGATGCAGGTAGAGATCGAAGGCGTAGCCCGTGCCGCAGGCATTCGGCCCGATCAGACCGGCCGCGTAGGCCTGGTCGATGGCGCCCTGGAGGTTTTCGGCCTCGCGATAGAACTCGCCGCGGATATAGATGTAGCAGGCGTGCGCGTTCATCGCGAAGGAGGCGAGCAGCGCGCCTTCAACCAGCTTGTGCGGGTCGAAGCGCATGATCTCGCGATCCTTGCAGGTGCCGGGCTCGCCTTCGTCGGCATTGATGACGAGGTAGTTGGGACGCCCGTCCTTGGATTCCTTCGGCATGAAGGACCACTTCACGCCCGCCGGGAACCCGGCGCCGCCGCGCCCGCGCAGGCCCGACGCCTTCATCTCGTTGATGATCCAGTCCGCGCCCTTCTCCATCAGCGCCTTGGTTCCGTCCCAGTCGCCGCGCCGGCGTGCGCCGTCGAGGCCCCAGTCGTCGAGGCCGTAGAGATTGGTGAAGATGCGATCTTTGTCCGCGAGCATGCTCAAGCCTTTTTGCCCGTGAGAACCTTGGGACCGGATGCTGGCGCCGCGCCCGGACGGCCAATGCGCGAGCCGGGCTTGGGCGTGCGCCCCGCCTTGATGTCGGCAACGATGGCGCGGACGTCGTCGGCGGTCAGGTCCTCGAAATAGTCATCGCCGATCTGGAACATCGGCGCATGCACGCAGGCGCCCAGGCATTCGACCTCGCGCAAGCTTATGGCGCCGTCGGACGTCGTTTCGCCGAGATGCACGCCGACTTCGTCTTCCAACGCCGCGACGATGGCATCGGAGCCCCGCAGCCAGCACGGCGTCGTGGTGCAGACCTCGATGCAGGTGCGGCCCACAGGTTCCAGGTTGAACATCGTGTAGAAGGTCGCGACTTCCCAGACGCGGATCTCGGCAAGTTCCAGGACCTCGGCCACATGGGCGATGGCTGCGCGCGGCAGCCATCCGCCGTTCTGACGCTGGGCGAGATCGAGCAGCGGAATGACCGCGCTCCTCTGCCGGCCCGCCGGGTACTTGGCGATGATGGCATCGGCCTTGGCCTTGTTCTCGGCCGTGAAGGCGAAAGTCTGCGGTTCGGCGCTCACCGGTCGATCTCCCCGAACACGATGTCGAGGGAGCCGATGATCGCCACCACGTCGGCGAGCATGTGGCCCCGGGACAGGAAATCCAGCCCCTGCAGATGCGCGAAACCGGGCGCGCGGATCTTGCAGCGGTAGGGCTTGTTGGTGCCGTCCGAGACGACATAGGCGCCGAACTCGCCCTTGGGGGCTTCGACGGCGGCATAGGCCTCGCCCTTCGGCACGTGATAGCCCTCGGTATAGAGCTTGAAGTGATGGATCAGCGCTTCCATCGAGTGCTTCATTTCGGAACGCTTGGGCGGCGTGATCTTATGGTTGTCGGTCTGCACCGGACCGTCGGGCATGTCCTCGATCGCCTGGCGGATGATGCGCAGCGACTGGCGCATCTCTTCCATGCGCACGAGATAGCGCGCATAGCAGTCGTTGGTCTTGCCCACGGGCACGTCGAAGCGCATCTGGGCGTAGGCGTCATAGGGCTGCGACTTGCGCAGGTCCCATGCGATGCCAGAGCCGCGCAGCATCGGCCCCGTGAAGCCCCAGTCGATGGCGTCCTTCGCGGACACGATGCCGATATCGACGGTGCGCTGCTTGAAGATGCGGTTGTCCGTCAGCAGGGCCTCGACGTCGTCGAGATGCGGGCCAAAGCCGTCGCAGAAAGCAATGATGTCCTCGGTCAACCCCGGGGGCAGGTCGAGATGAACCCCGCCCGGCCGGAAGTAAGCCGAATGGAGGCGCGCACCCGAGGCGCGCTCGTAGAATTCCATCAGCTTCTCGCGTTCCTCGAATCCCCACAGCAGCGGCGTCATCGCGCCGACGTCGAGCGCCATGGTCGTGATGTTGAGGATGTGATTCAGGATGCGCGAGATTTCGGCATAAAGGACGCGGATGTACTGGGCGCGCGGCGGCGCGGTGATGCCGAGCAGCTTCTCCACGGCAAGCGCGTAGGCGTGCTCCTGGGACATCGGCGCGACGTAATCGAGACGGTCGAAGTACGGCACCGCCTGAAGATAGGTCTTGTACTCGATCAGCTTCTCGGTGCCGCGATGCAGCAGGCCGATATGCGGATCTGCGCGTTCGACCACTTCACCGTCCATCTCCAGCACGAGGCGCAGCACGCCGTGCGCCGCTGGATGCTGCGGACCGAAGTTGAGGGAGAAATTCTCGATCTGCTGTTCGGCCATCAGGACTTGGCCTCCGGCTTGGGCGCGGGCGGCGCCTTTTCATCGCCAGGCAGCAGGGCCGCGCGCGCGGCTTCGGCGCCTTCCCACGGGCTCAGGAAATCGAAGGAGCGGAATTCCTGCACGAGGCGCACCGGCTCGTAGACGACACGCTTCTGGTCGTCGTCGTAGCGAACCTCGACATAACCCGTGAGCGGGAAATCCTTGCGCAGCGGGTGACCTTCGAAGCCGTAATCGGTGAGGATGCGGCGCAGGTCCGGATGATCGGAGAACAGGATGCCGTACATGTCCCAGGTTTCGCGCTCGAACCAGCCGGCCGCGGAAAAGACGCTGGCGACGGAGGGCACCGGTTCACCCTCGCCCGCCGCGAGCTTGACGCGGACGCGATGGTTCTGGCGCAGGCTGAGAAGATGATAGACGACGTCGAAACGCTTCTCGCGCTCGGGGTAATCCACTCCGCAGAGATCGATGAGCTGGCTGAGCTGGCAGTTGCTGTCGTCGCGCAGACGCTTGAGGACGGCAACGATGTTCTCGCGCTTCACGGTGACGTTCAACTCGCCCACCGCGACCTCGACATCCAGAACATCGGCGCTCAGGATCGTCTCGATGTAATCACCGAGTTCCCTGAGCGCGTCGAGCTGTTCCTGCTGCTGTTCGTCCATCTTACGCGTGCCTAACGGAACAAGGTGCCGGTGCGGCGAATCTTCTTCTGCAACTGCATGATGCCGTAGAGCAACGCCTCTGCCGTCGGCGGACAGCCGGGCACGTAGACATCGACCGGCACGATGCGGTCACAGCCACGCACCACCGAATACGAATAATGATAATAGCCGCCGCCGTTGGCGCAGCTGCCCATGGAGATCACCCAGCGCGGTTCCGCCATCTGGTCGTAAACGCGCCGCAGCGCCGGGGCCATCTTGTTGGTGAGCGTGCCGGCGACGATCATGACGTCGGACTGGCGCGGGCTCGGCCGGAAGACGAGGCCGAAGCGATCGAGGTCGTAACGCGATGCGGCGACCTGCATCATTTCGACGGCGCAGCAGGCAAGGCCGAAGGTCATCGGCCACAGCGACCCGGTGCGCGCCCAGTTCACCAGCGCATCGAGGCTGGCGACGACGAAGCCCTTGTCCTGAAGCTCGTGGGCGACGCCGGCGATGATCTGGTCCTGAGACGGATTGGCGAGTGCGTTCATTCCCACTCCAGCGCGCCTTTGCGCCACTCGTAGACGAAGCCGATGGTCAGCACGGCAAGGAAGACCACCATGGACCAGAAGCCGAACAGGCCGATGTCGCCGAGCGCCACGGCCCAGGGAAACAGGAAGGCGACTTCCAGGTCGAAGATGATGAAGAGGATGGCCACCAGATAGAAGCGGACGTCGAACTGGCCGCGCGCATCGCCGAACGGGTCGAAACCGCATTCGTAAGCGGCGAGCTTCTCGGAATCGGGCTTCTGGCGGGCCACGATGAAGGAGGCGATAACGATGACGAGGGCGAGACCGGCGGCGATCCCGAAGAAAATCAGGATGGGGACGTATTGGGCGAGCAGATCCTGCATTTAGGCGTCTCTTCCCGTTCGCTCCATCGGTTGCGGCAGACCGTGCCGGTCGGACGTCGGGACTGGCGGGAGCGACGGGGCTCGAACCCGCGACCTCCGGCGTGACAGGCCGGCGCTCTAACCAACTGAGCTACGCCCCCGAATCCCGCGTGACGGCGCTGGTGTAAACGGAGCCAGCGCAGGTGTCAACAAGGTTACACCCGCTGGCGCAATTGGCAAAAGCGCCGGTTTTTCGGAGGGTTGCCCGAAGCTGGTCAGCGCCGCGTGACGACGAAACAGCTGGCCCCACGAGCCTTGAGGGTATTACAGGCTTCGCGGGCTTCCGTAGCGCGCCCATAGGGCCCCATGCGGGCCACGTGAAAGACGCCGCGCGTGCCGAGATTTGTCTCGCGGAGTTCCAGAGTATGGTCGGCTATCAGCGATGAATGGACCTTGCGGATATTGCTTACATAGGTCTTCCCGGTTGCCTCGTTGCGGAACGCGCCGAGGTGGATCCAGCTGCCGCCTGCCCGCGCCGCCGACGCTTTCGCGGGAACGGGCGCCGGGACCGGCGCAGCCTCGGCGGCAGTTTCAGCCGGGGTGGCCGATGCCATCTTGTCCTGCGACCCGCTTGCGGGGGCCGGGGCGGTCGCCTCATTGGCGGTGCCGAGGCTCTTTTTCCACTCCTCGACCCGCTTCATCGCCGCCAGTTGTTCGGCCTTGCGCTGCCCGGCGATCTTTTCCTCGCTGTCCGCGCAGCGGAACCAGTAGCTCGCCCCGTTCCGGCGATCGAGGATGGCGATGCGCTCGAACTTGGCGCATTCCTGCTTGGCAAGTTTTACGGCGTCCTCATGTGACGAGGCGTCAATCACGGCCTGCTGGCTGTTAGAAACGACAATCTCGGACGCGCAGGCCGAAACCGACAAGGCAACGGCAATCAAAGCGATCTGCGGGCGCATCACGCACCTCCAGTGACGGCGTTGGGAATCCCTGCCCGAACGCTTCCCAAGTGAAACATGGGGGAATCAGAACAGCCCATGGTTAACATCGTGTTAAACATGAGTTCCGACATATAACTATATGATTTTATGATTATAAAATCCGGCGCCGGACCGGTGGTGGGCGGTGACGGGTTCGAACCGCCGACCCTCTCGGTGTAAACGAGATGCTCTCCCAGCTGAGCTAACCGCCCACATCGCCCGGCGAACTCCAAGCGGACGATACCGCAAAAAAGCTACGCCAAAAACCTTCCGCTATCGCAAACGAAAAGGGCCGGCCACGATCGCGGCCGGCCCCTTCGTATTACGGGTTGCGGACTTAATTCACCAGATCCTTGAGCCCCTTGCCAGCCTTGAACTTGGGCTGCTTGGAAGCGGGGATGTTGATGGTCGCGCCCGTCCGGGGGTTACGACCAACCGAAGCCTTGCGCTGCACGACATTGAAGGTACCGAAGCCGACCAGGCGAACGTCGTCGCCCTTTTTCAGCGCGCTCGAAATCGAATCGAACGTGCAGTCGACAGCCTTCGCCGCATCAGCCTTCGAAAGGCCAGTCCCGGAAGCCACTGCCGCCACGAGATCATTCTTGTTCACTTGCAACCCCCTCTTATTGAGAAATTTTGGCCACGGCATAAATGGAAAGCACCTATGCAACGCTGAAGTCTAGGCAAACCAAGGCTTCCCCGTCAATCGGAGATGGACGGTTTTCAACAGAAATTTGCGCATTCGAAACTTCGGTCCATCCCGGAAGCGATCGCGACGATGTGCAACACAAAAGAAAAGGGCCGGCAGTTTCACCGGCCCTTTCATGGTCTTAGAACGATGCGTTCGGCTTTCGACGCAACTCAGTGCGTGACGACACCGCCGCGATCGTCGGTTTTCTTGTCCTCGACGGACGCAACTTTCGAAACCTCTTCCGGATCGGTCCATTCGATCGGCGTCAGCGGCTTGGACAGCGCCTGGGTCAAAACTTCATCCAAAGTCGTAACCGGGATGATGGTCAGGGCCTTCTTGACGTTGTCGGGAAGGTCCGCGAGGTCCTTCTCGTTGTCCTTCGGGATCAGCACCGTCTTGATGCCGCCGCGGACCGCCGCGAGGAGCTTTTCCTTGAGGCCCCCGATCGGAAGCACCATACCGCGGAGCGTGATTTCGCCGGTCATGGCGACGTCCTTGCGCACCGGGTTCCCGGTCAGGACCGAAACGATGGAGGTCACCATCGCCACGCCGGCCGAGGGGCCGTCCTTGGGCGTGGCCCCTTCGGGCACGTGGACGTGGATGTCCTTCGTTTCGAAGAGCGGCGGCTTGATGCCGAAAGCGACCGAGCGCGAGCGCACGTAGGAATGCGCCGCCTGCACCGATTCCTGCATGACGTCGCCGAGCTTGCCGGTGATCTTCATGCGGCCCTTGCCCGGCAGGACGACCGATTCGATCGAGAGCAGTTCGCCCCCGACCTCGGTCCAGGCCAGGCCGGTGGTGACGCCGACGCGGTCTTCCTTTTCGGCCTCGCCGTAACGGAAGCGCGCGACACCCGCATAGGTCTTGAGGTTGCGCCGGCTGACCTTGATGACCTTGGTCTTTTCCGAAACGATTTCCTTGATCGCCTTGCGCTGAAGGTTGGCGATCTCGCGTTCGAGATTACGCACGCCCGCTTCCCGCGTGTAATAGCGGATCAGGTCGAGCAGGGCGTCGTCGGAGATGGACCACTCCTTCTCCTTCAGGCCGTGCGCTTCCAGCTGCTTCGGGATCAGGTGGCGGCGCGCGATCTCGCACTTCTCGTCCTCGGTATAGCCGGGGATGCGGATGATCTCCATGCGGTCCATCAGCGGCTGCGGCATGCGCAACGTGTTGGCCGTGGTGATGAACATCACGTCCGAGAGATCGTAGTCGACCTCGAGATAATGGTCGTTGAAGGACGTGTTCTGCTCGGGATCGAGAACCTCGAGCAGCGCCGACGAGGGATCGCCCCGGAAGTCGGCGCCGAGCTTGTCGATTTCATCGAGCAGGAACAGCGGGTTCGACGACTTTGCCTTGCGCATGCCCTGGATCACCTTGCCCGGCATGGAGCCGATGTAGGTGCGCCGGTGGCCGCGAATCTCGGCCTCGTCGCGCACGCCGCCGAGCGACATGCGGATGAAATTGCGTCCCGTCGCCCGGGCAATCGACTTGCCAAGCGAGGTCTTGCCCACGCCCGGCGGGCCGACGAAGCAAAGGATGGGCCCCTTGAGCTTCTTCACGCGCTGCTGGACCGCGAGGTATTCGAGAATGCGTTCCTTGACCTTTTCCAGGCCAAAGTGATCGGCGTTCAGCACCTTTTCGGCATTGCGGATATCGCGCTTGATTCGCGTGCGCTTCTGCCAGGGAATGCCGAGCATCCAGTCGAGGTAGTTGCGAACCACGGTCGCCTCGGCCGACATCGGACCCATGGAGCGCAGCTTCTTGACTTCGGCCATGGCCTTGTCGCGCGCTTCCTTGCTGAGGCGGGTCTTCTTGATCCGCTCCTCGAGCTCGCTGGTTTCGTCCTTGCCGTCCTCGCCCTCGCCGAGTTCCTTCTGGATCGCCTTGAGCTGTTCGTTCAGGTAGTACTCGCGCTGGGTCTTCTCCATCTGCCGCTTGACGCGGTTGCGGATGCGCTTTTCAACCTGAAGGACGCCGATTTCGGATTCCATAAAGGCAATGACGCGCTCAAGCCTTTCGGCGACGCTGTCGATTTCGAGAATTTCCTGCTTTTCGGCGATCTTCAGCGCGAGATGGCTGGTGATCGTATCGGCGAGCTTGCCCGGCTCCTCGATCTGGTTGAGCGAGACGATGACCTCGGGCGGGATCTTCTTGTTGAGCTTCACGTACTGCTCGAACTGGCTGATCGCCGAGCGGCCGAGCGCTTCGAGCTCGCGGGCGTCGTCAAGCCGGTCGCCGATCGCCTCGGCCCGGGCCTGGAAGAAATTTTCGGTCTCCTCGAAGCCGACGATGCGGGCGCGCGTGCCGCCCTCGACCAGCACCTTCACGGTGCCGTCGGGCAGCTTCAGGAGCTGGAGCACGGTACCGATGGTGCCGACCAGATGAATGTCGTCGGGTTTGGGGTCGTCGATGGCCGCGTCCTTCTGGGCGACCAGCAGGATCTGCTTATCGTCCTTCATGACGTCTTCCAGCGCCCTGACTGATTTTTCGCGGCCGACGAACAGCGGCACGATCATGTGCGGGAACACGACGATGTCGCGCAACGGCAGGACGGGATAGAGAACGCCTTTGGGTTCCGATTCCATGACTTTTACCCTTCCAACTGGCTGTCGGGAGCCGCGTCCGAAGGGACCGCGCACCCGGCACCGACTTTACGAAACGACTATAGGCCCCCGACCTTGGGATTTGGTTAAGCGAGCCCTGCCGCAGCCCGCCGGATGCCCGAAAAGCAAGCGGCGCGCCACAACACAATGTGGGGGGCCCGGGGGGCCAATAAAAGGGGGGCGGGGAAAAGCGGGCGGAGGGGCGCCCG
>JAYQQF010000008.1:81269-107829 GCA_038145705.1 Alphaproteobacteria bacterium
ACCCCCCCCCCCCTTGGGTTTTTGTTAACCCCCCCCGGCCCCCCCCCCCCCGTCCCCCAAACACCCCGGGGCCCCCCCACAACACTATGTGGCGCGCCGGCGAGCCAAATCAAGGGGTGCCGTGAAAGAGCTGCCTCAGGCACTCGATCCCATGTCCTCGCGGCGGTCGGCGTAGATATAGAGCGGCTTGGCGCGGCCCTCGACCACCTCGCGATTGATGACGATTTCCTCAACCCCTTCGAGGGACGGCAGTTCGAACATGGATTCGAGCAGGATGCTTTCCATGATCGAGCGCAGGCCGCGGGCGCCGGTCTTGCGGGCGATCGCCTTGCGGGCGATGGCACGCAGCGCATCGTCGGAGAAGCTAAGGTCGACGCTGTCCATTTCGAACAGGCGCTGGTACTGCTTGACCAGCGCGTTCTTGGGCTCGGTCAGAATTTGCACCAGGGCGTCCTCGTCGAGGTCGTCCAAGGTCGCTACCACCGGCAGGCGGCCGACGAATTCGGGAATCAGGCCGAACTTGAGCAGGTCCTCCGGTTCGACCTCGCGCAGCAGCTCGCCGGTCTGCCGGTCCTCGGGCGCGCTGACTTCGGCGCCGAAGCCGATGGACGTGGACTTGCCGCGCGCCGAAATAAGCTTTTCCAGCCCGGCGAAGGCGCCGCCGCAGATGAACAGGATGTTGGTCGTATCCACCTGCAGGAATTCCTGCTGCGGATGCTTGCGCCCGCCCTGGGGCGGCACCGAGGCGACGGTGCCTTCCATGATCTTGAGCAGGGCCTGCTGCACGCCTTCGCCCGACACGTCGCGGGTGATCGACGGGTTGTCGGACTTGCGGCTGATCTTGTCCACTTCGTCGATGTAGACGATGCCGCGCTGGGCGCGCTCGACATTGTAGTCGGCAGCCTGCAGCAGCTTGAGAATGATGTTTTCGACGTCTTCGCCGACATAGCCGGCTTCCGTCAGGGTCGTCGCATCGGCCATGGTGAAGGGCACGTCGATGATGCGCGCCAGCGTCTGGGCCAGCAGCGTCTTGCCGCAGCCCGTCGGGCCGATCAGCAGGATGTTCGACTTCGCCAGTTCGACGTCGTTCGACTTCGAGCCGTGGGCGAGGCGCTTGTAATGATTGTGCACCGCAACAGAAAGGACGCGCTTGGCGTGTTCCTGCCCGATCACGTAGTCATCGAGGACGGAGTTGATGTCCTTGGGCGACGGCACGCCATCCTGGGAACGGACCAGGGTGGTCTTGTGTTCCTCGCGGATGATGTCCATGCACAGTTCGACGCATTCGTCGCAGATGAACACGGTCGGCCCGGCGATGAGCTTGCGCACCTCGTGCTGGCTCTTGCCGCAGAACGAGCAGTACAGGGTATTTCTGGAATCTCCGCTCGCCGACTTGGTCATGTTCACTCCGTTACCGCATCTTGACACCGGCCGCATCCTGCTGCCGATTTGCCTAGTCTCTCAGCCTGTTTGCCACTTCCCCACCCCCGTGACAACGAAAAAAGCACTTTTATCCCTAGGGGAGCCCCAACATACGGCGCGAATTGGCATCGTGGACACAATATAGGGTCGCCCAGCCGGCGCCGCAATCGGCCAAGGCAAAAGGCCATCCGAACCGCGTCGGATGATAGGCGGGCAGCCTCAAGAATCGGTTAAACGGCGGGCGAAATAAACGGCGGAAACCGGTTATTTCGCGTCCTTGGCGGCCGGCGTCGGACGCGCCGAAACGACTTCGTCGATCAGGCCGAAGGCCTTGGCTTCTTCCGGGGTCATGAACTTGTCGCGTTCGACCGCCTGGGCGATCACATCGAGCGCCGTGCCCGTGTGCTTGTGGTAGATCTCGTTCAGGCGCTGGCGCAGGGCGAGGATCTCGCGCGCCTGGATTTCGATGTCCGTCGCCTGGCCCTGGGCGCCGCCCGAAGGCTGATGGATCATGATGCGCGAATTGGGCAGGCAGTAACGCTTGCCCTTGGCGCCGGCGGCCAGAAGCAGCGAACCCATGCTCGCCGCCTGGCCGATGCAGACCGTCGAAACATCAGGACGGATGTACTGCATGGTGTCGTAGATCGCGAGGCCCGACGTCACCACGCCGCCCGGCGAATTGATGTAGATCGAGATATCCTTGTTCGGGTTTTCGGCTTCCAGGAACAGAAGCTGTGCCGAAATCACCGAAGACACGGCATCGTTGATCGGGCCGACCAGGAAAATGATGCGTTCCTTGAGCAGGCGGGAATAGATGTCATAGGCGCGCTCGCCCCGGTTGGTCTGCTCGACCACCATCGGCACAAGGCCCTGCATGTAGGTATCGATCGGCTCGCTCATGTCGTCCTCGGTCGTCCTCGAATGTTGCCGTGCCCGGATCAGCTCTTGGATTTCTTGGCCGCGGCCTTCTTCTTCGCCGCCTTCTTGGCGGGCTTCTTGTCGCCCGCCCCTTCGGCGCCCTCGTCGCCGTCCTCGGCATCGGGGTCGGCCATCAACTCGTCCGCCGTCACCGGCTTGTCGGTGACCTTGGCAAGTTCCAGAATGAAGTCAACGACCTTGTCCTCGAACAGCGGTCCGCGCAGCTGTTCGCGCGCGGCGGCGTCCTTCTGATAGTACTCGATGACCTGGCGTTCCTGGCCGGGGAAACGGCGCGCCTCGTTGACGATGGCGCGGTTCAGTTCCTCGTCGGCGACCTTGATGTTGTTGACCGAACCGATTTCGGCCAGCAGAAGGCCGAGCTGGACACGGCGATGGGCGATGTCGCGGTACTCTTCCTTGAGCTCGTCCGCCGTCTTCCCCGACTGCTCCAGCATCTGCTTGAAGCGCTGCTGGGCGATGATGTCGGGACCTTCGTCGTGGTGGTGATGCCCGTGATCGTGATCGTGGTCATGATCGTGGTGATCGTGCCCGTGATCGTCATGCTCACCGGCCGGAGCCTCGCCCGAGACGCTGCGCCAGATCTCACCGAACTCGAAATCGACCATGCCCTGGGGCAGCTCGAATTCGGCTACTTCGGCCAGCGCGTCGAGCAGGTTGCGCTTGACGCGAACGCGCGCGATCGCGCCGTATTCGGAGGTAAGCCGCTCGCGGATGGCGTTCTTGAGGGCATCGAGGTTTTCGAGGCCGACGCCCTTGGCCATCTCGTCATCGACCTGCATGGGCTTGCCGGCACGCAGTTCCTTCACGACGACATCGAACTCGGCATCCTTGCCGGCCAGCTCCTGGGAGCCGTAATCGTCGGGGAACTTCACCTTGAGGGTCAGGCTGTCGCCGGCCTTGGCGCCGACGAGCTGCTCGATGAAGCCCGGAATGAAATTCTTGGACGACAGTTCGAGCTGGAAGTCCTTGGCCGCGCCGCCGGCGAATTCCTTGCCGTCGACCTTGCCGGTGAAATCCACCAGCAGGGCATCGTCGGCGGTCGACGCGCGGGCTTCGTCGGTCTTCTCATAGACCTTCTGTTCCTGGGCGATGCGCGACAGCGTCTCGTCGACCATCTTGTCGTCGACGCTGACCACCATGCGCTCGACCTCGATCTTGCCGAAGTCGGGCTGCTTGATCTCAGGCATCACTTCGACCGCCATCGTGTACTGAAGGTCCTTGCCCTCGTCGAAAGCGGTGATGGTGATCTTCGGCTGCATGGCCGGGCGCACCTTGCTGTCGGCAAGCGCCTTGGCCGAGGTTTCCGAGATGGTGCGTTCCAGCACCTCGCCGATCACCGAGCGGCCGTACTGCTTCTTGACCAGCGAGACCGGCACCTTGCCGGGGCGGAAGCCCGGCATCTTGACCGTCTGGGCCAGTTCGCCGAGGCGGGCATCGACCTTGTCGTCGATATCCTTTGCCGGCACGGTAACGGTGAACTGTCGGCTGAGCCCTTCGCTCTTGGTGACATCGACCTGCATCAGGTTCTCGCTTTCTTCAGTAAATTCAGGACTGACCGGGCCGGACGGCTGCGGCGCTGGCGCGCCGTAGATCCTGGGGAGGAACCGCCTGTCCGGATCGAAATTCCGGGTGGTGTTATCAGAATTCGCGGCCGCTTACCAGCCCGCGTTGACCCGGGCCGTGACCCCGGAAAACCGGGCGTTCGCCGCAGGCTGGTGCGGGCGGAGGGACTTGAACCCCCACGACTTTCGTCACTGGAACCTAAATCCAGCGCGTCTACCAGTTCCGCCACGCCCGCCGGGCCCGGGCAAAGCCCGTGCGAAGACGGCTCTATAGCACGGCCGCAGGTGGGCGGGCGAAGCGGATTTCAACAGTGTGCGAAAATGAAAAGACCCGCGGAAGCGGGCCTTGAGGGGTGGGTGGACAACTGACGTACTCCCGCGCGCCAGGGCGCAGCCGTCAGCGCGCCTCTGAACGCGCGCTGGTCGAGCACACGAAGCGAGAATGCCTAGGACGCCATACGTTCAAGATAGTGTTCCGCAAAGCAGGACAGCGACAGCACCCGCGGGCCTTCCTCGAACACGTGATTATCGGCGCGGCCAATGCTCACCCGATAGCGCACGTGAGGAATGCCGAGAGAGTCGTCGCGAACAGCCAGCACCGTTGCAGTTTCCACCGTATTGTCGCGGCGGACGCGGCGGTACACGCTACCTGCGCGGATCGTATCGAACTCCGGTTCCCGTTTGAAAATTCTGGTCCACATGACACGAACGTCCCCAAATAGACTTCCTGGAACGGTGTCAAATTAATCCCCGGTCTTTTAACAAGGGGTTAAAGGAAACATACAAAAACCCTCTAATTTTCAATAAGTTCGACCGCTTCCTTGAACCCGGCTTAAAGGGTATTTTCGGTGAAATATTGGCGGATTTCCGCGCCTTTGCGGGCGCGATCACATGCCCAAAAGGGTACGCAGCACCGGCAAAATCGCGTCGGGCAAATCGTCCGAAACAAGGCCGGGTCCAAAATTTTTTGCCGCCTCGCCATGAATCCACGCCGCCATCGCCGCCGCCTCGAAGGACGGGCCCCCCTGGACCAGAAATCCGGCGATAAGTCCGGCCAGCACATCGCCCGATCCACCCGTTGCGAGCCAGGGCGGCGCATTGGTATTGATCGCGGCGCGGCCGTCGGGTCCGGCGATCACGGTATCGGCCCCCTTCAGCAGCACAACCGCGCCGGAACGCTGCGCCGCCGCCCGTGCGCGTTCCAGCCTGCCGCCCCGGGCTGCAATATCGGGGAACAGGCGGCGGAATTCACCGTCATGGGGCGTCAGGACCGGGATCGGGGCGCCACCCGCGCGCGCTTCGGAAATGGCCTCGAAGAGCCCGGCCGGCCAGTCGGCAAAAGATGTCAGCGCGTCCGCATCGAGGCAAACCGCCTTGCGGTGCGCCAACGCCGCCCGCACAAACTGCCGGGTCTCGCGCCCCACCCCGTTACCAGGCCCGACCAGTACGGCGCGGCGGCGCGGATCGGCGAGATAGGCGCCGAATTCTGCCGCCGTCGTCACCGCCGCCGTGAGCTGTCCCGCCCGGTCGAGGGCATAAATCGCAAGCGCCTCCGGCGCGCTGCAAATGGTCACCAGACCGGCACCGGCGCGAGCCGCGGCGCGCGCGGCCAGCCGTGCCGCCCCGGTCATTTCCACCCCGCCCCTGATCACCGCGTGGCCACGGCTGTATTTGTGCGCCGAAAGGTCCGGGGTCGGAAACGCGCCGCGCCACAGTGCCGGCAGATTTTCGAATGTCCTCGGCGCGATGTCGCCCAGCACATCGTCCTTGATGCCGATGTCGATGACCCGCACGGCGCCGCAAAGCTCCCGCCCGGGATAAAGGACATGTCCCGGCTTCTTGCGAAAGAACGTGACGGTCATGTCGGCCTTGAACGACGGGCCGTCGCGATCATTGCCGCCGACAAGTCCCGTATCGGCGTCAAGGCCGCTCGGAACATCGACCGCCACCACCGGCAAAGACCGTTCCGCGATCTCTCGCGCCATTTCTCGGGCCTGTCCGTCGAGCGGCCGTGCGAGCCCGGCACCGAACAGCGCATCGACCACCAGCCCGGCGCCTTCGAGAAGCGCCGGCGCGACGGGCAGGATCGCGCCCCTGCCCTTCGCTTCGCGCCAGCGGCGGGCATTGACGGCAGCATCACCGCGAAGACTTTCAATCGGAACCAGCGCACCCACCCGTACGCGCCAACCTGCGGCGTCGAGATGGCGGGCGATGACATAGCCGTCGCCGCCGTTGTTGCCCGGGCCGCAAAGAACGACGACCAAAGGTCGTTTGGGAAAACGTTCCATGATCAGGCGGGCCGTTCCCCTGCCCGCCTCTTCCATCAGTTTCGCGCCGGCAACGCCGCCTGCGATCGTGCGCCGGTCGGCCTCGCCCATTTCCCCACAGGTGAGAAGTTCGACCGCTTCGCCGATGACGCGGGCCGTCTTGCTCCCGTCGGCGTTGGCGGCAGCCGCCTCGAAAAAATCCTGCGGCCCCAGGGCAAGGCCTTCGGCCCGGGCGGTGGCAAGTATATCGCCCTGCCGCGAGGCCGGTATCTGCCCCCGCGTCAGCCATCCCTGCACCGTCGTCGGCGCGATCCTCTTGCCGGTTGCCGCCGTCAAGGCGCGGGCAAAAGGCCGTACACCCCCGAAGACTTCGAATATTTTCGCGATGTTAGCGGCCATAATGTAGTGTACGTAATAAACGTACATTCGGCAAAAATAAATACGTAATTTTTATGTGATTAATTTCAATACTCCTTTACATAATTGGACTATTTTTATTTTTACATTTCTAATTTGCATTTTAAAGCACTGAAATTAAATATCTATTCGTTGACTCTCCCCGGCGCGCTTTTTACCCTCGACCTACAAAAAGAAATAAATCCTGCGTTCAATGCCAAAAAAACCGCAGCAACCAGACATGACAGAGGGGTTTTTCGATGACGCGCAAATCACCGAAGAAACAGGAACGCGGGCTCTGCGAGCTCTACGAGAACGATCCGGAACGCGCCGACAGCGTGGTCTTCGGACGTGTCGCGGAAAATGATCGCCGCGGCTTCCTGAAAGGCGCCGGCCTCGCCACCATGGGCGCCATTGTCGGCTCCAGCATTCCGTTCTCGCGCAACATGCCCGCCGGGCTGATCCCGCAGGCGCTCGCGCAGGACAAGAAGGACTTCAAGATCGAGGGCAAGGAAGGCATGACGGTCCACAACGACCGTCCGATCAACGCCGAAACGCCGGCGCACCTGCTCGACCCCGACCTCACGCCCAACAAGCACTTCTTCGTGCGCAACAACGGCCTCGTGCCCGAAAAGGCGAGCGATCCCGATGCGTGGGAGCTGACCATCGACGGCGAAGTGAACAGCCCGATGAAGATCAAGCTCGGCGATCTCAAGCGCCAGTTCACCAACGTCACCATCCAGGGCCAGCTCGAATGCGGCGGCAACGGCCGCATGGGGTTCAACCCGCCGGCGCGCGGCAACCAGTGGACCGTCGGCGCTGTCGGCAACGCCCAGTGGAAGGGCGTGCGCATGGCGGACGTTCTGAAGAAAGCGGGCCTGAAGCCGAGCGCCGTCTACACCGGCCACGAAGGCGCCGATCCGCACTTGTCGCGCGATCCGAAGAAACTCTCCATCAGCCGCGGCGTGCCGATGCACAAGGCGCTCGATCCGGAAACCCTGATCGTGTGGGAAATGAACGGCGAAGCCCTGCCGCTGATCCACGGCGGACCGCTGCGCGTTGTGGCGCCGGGCTGGCCCGGCTCGTGCTCGCAAAAGTGGCTGACCCGCGTCTGGGTGCGCGACAAGGAGCATGACGGCCCCGGCATGACCGGCGTGTCCTATCGCGTTCCGGCCTTCCCGGTCGCGCCGGGCACCAAGGTCGCCAACAAGGACATGGCGGTGATCAACTCCATGCCGGTGAAGTCGGTGATTACCTACCCGAAGTCGGGCACCAAGGTCGCCGCCGACAAGCCGGTGATGGTGCGCGGCCATGCCTGGGCGGGCGACCTGCAGGTCAAGGAAGTGCACGTCTCCGTGGACTTCGGCGCGACCTGGCAGAAGGCCGACCTCAAGGCGGCGCCGAACGCCCACGCCTGGCAGCGCTGGAGCGCGCAGATCAAGCTGCCCATGAAGGGCTACTACGAGATCTGGGCGCGCGCCACCGACGACCGCGGCGTGTCGCAGCCGGTCGTGATCCCGGGCTGGAACCCGCGCGGCTATCTCAACAACTCCAGCCATCGCATCTCGGTTACCGCAGCATGAAAAAAGCCTTTGTCCCCGGCGGCCGGTTCACGCCGGCCGCCGTTTTTCTGTCCGCAGCTCTCGGCTTCGCGACGGCGATATCCTCGCCCGCCGCGTCGCAGGCCATGCCCGACATCAACGAACTTCCCGAAGGCCCCGGGCGCGAGGAAGTTTTCTACAACTGCTATGCCTGCCATTCGTTCCGTATCATCAAGCAGCAGCGCCTGCCGGAATCGACGTGGGACGAGTTGATGGACTGGATGGTTGAAAAACAGGCCATGCCGCCGCTCAGCCCCGACGACCGCAAGGCGATCGTGAAATACCTGGGCAAGCATTACGGGCCCAACGTGCCCCGCTGACGGCAGCAGTTATTTCCGAAAGATAACAGCACTCAAGCCTCCCGCCGGGGGGCTTGAGTGTTCGTCTGCGCGGGGCTAATTTCGGGACCCAGTTCCCGACAGAGGAAGCCCACCCGTGAAAGTCATCGTGCTCGGTGCCGGCATCATCGGCGTCAGCACCGCCTATTTCCTTGCCCGCGCGGGCCATCGCGTCACGGTGCTCGACCGCCAGCCGGCGCCGGCGCTCGAGACCAGTTTCGCCAACGGCGGCCAGATTTCCGCCTCCCACGCGGAACCGTGGTCCAACCCGGCGACGCCGTGGAAGCTTTTGTCGTGGCTCGGCCGCAAGGATGCGCCGCTGTGGTTCCGCCTGCACTGGGACCCGCCCATGTGGGGCTTCTTTTTCCGTTTCCTCGCCGCCTGCCGGGGCGCCACGAGCCGCGCCAACGCGGAAAAAGCGCTGCGGCTCGCGCTGCACAGCCGCGATGTGCTCGCCTCCGTGCGCCAGGCAACCGGTATCGCCTTCGATGCCGAAGACCGGGGGATTCTCCACGTCTATCGTTCCCAGCGCGCGCTCGACCGCGCGGCGGTGACCGCCGAACGCTTCCGCGCACTGGGCCTGGAAACCGAAGCGCTGAACGCCGATGCCTGCGTTGGAATCGAACCGGCGCTCGGCGCTTCGCGGCATACGCTCGCAGGCGGCATCTACAGCCCCGCCGACCTGTCCGGCGATGCACACGTCTTCACCCAGGCGCTCGCCGAAAAAGCGGCGGAAGCCGGGGCCGAGTTTCGTCTCGATACCAAGATCCTGCGCCTCGCCCATATGGGCGACCGCATCACCGGGGTGATGACGCACCGCGGCATGGTCACCGCGGACCGTTACGTCTGCGCGCTCGGCAGCCATTCGGCGCCGCTGCTCGCCGCCATCGGAATCCAAATTCCCGTCTATCCCGCCAAGGGCTATTCGGCGACCGTGCCGCTCACCGCCCCCGACCGCGCGCCCGTCGTTTCCATCACCGACGACGATGCCAAGATCGTCGTCAGCCGGTTGGGCGACCGATTGCGCATCGCCGGCACCGCCGAATTCAACGGCTTTGACGAAACCATCAACGAAACCCGCGCGAATGCGGTGCTGGCGGCGGGCGAACGCCTTTTCCCGGGCTGCATGGACGGCGCGAATGCGGAGTTCTGGGCGGGATTGCGCCCGCTGACGCCCGACGGCGTCCCGGTGATCGGGCCGACGCGCCTGCGCAATCTGATCCTCAACACCGGGCACGGCACGCTCGGCTGGACCATGGGCGTCGGCTCGGGCCAGGTGGTGGCCGACCTGATCGACGGGCGCAAACCCGAAATCGATCTTACGGGCTTTGGCGCCGATCGCTTCTAGGTTTTAAATTTCCAGCGACAGCAGTTTCGGATCCTGCGCCAGGTAGGCCGCGACGATTTCGTCGGCGGTGGCGAGCCACACGCCGTCGTGGCCCGCGATGTAACGCAGCGCGTCCTCCAGCCCGCCGATGCGCGACGGCACGCCGATGACGAAGGGGTGCAGCGCGATCGGCATGACCCGCCCGCCCTCGCGCCACAGCACGTCGAAGGTGCGCTTCAGCATCTGCGCGTAGCTGTCCGCCGTCGCCGAGCGGCGCTGGAAACTGCCCTTGTCGTGGGTTTCCTGTCCGAAGGGCAGCGCCACCATGCGCGCGCCGCCAGGCCGCCTGACGTCGAGCAGGAACGGCTGGTCGTCGTTGAGCCAGTCCGCCGTGTATGCGATGCCTTCGGCGGCGAGGTGCTCAAGCGTGTCCGCCGTTTCCGCCATGGAAGCGCCGAGCCAGCCCGTCGGACGCATTCCCCAGCATTTTTCGATGGTGTCGAGGGTGGCGCGGATCACCGCGCGTTCACTGTCGGCGGGAATTTCGTTCAACGGGCGGGAATTCGACTGGCAGTGGCCGATGACGCCCCAGCCCAGTTCCTTCGCCCGCTCGACGATGCGGGGATGATGATCGCAGACCTCGGCATTAAGCGCCGCCGTGCCGCGCACGCCGTAACGCGCCATCACCTCCATTACCCGGAACACGCCGACGCGGTTGCCGTAGTCGGTGCGCGACCAGCCCGGAACGTCCGGTATGTGGCCGTGGGTCTGGGGGACCTTCTCGTTATAGGGGAAGTACTCGAGGTTGACGTTCACCCACACCGCGACGCGCGCGCCGTTCGGCCATTTGAGCGGCGGCCGGTCGATGATCGCCGAATAGGGAAAGGGCCCATAGGCGCCGGGTTTCATCCTGCTTGTCCTCCCGTGATCGTGTTTGCGGCAATGGTACGGCCTCGGCCCTGCGGCTACAATGGCGCTCCAACAGGGAGAATGGCAGATGGACATCAAGGGCTGCGCCGCCATCGTCACGGGTTCGGCAAGCGGCATCGGTGCCGCGACCGCGAAACTGCTGGCCGAAGGCGGCTGCCGCGTCGCCATCAACTACAGCAAAAGCCGCGATGATGCCGAGGCCAGCGCCGCCGCCTGCCGCGCGGCCGGTGCGGACGCCATCGTGGTGCAGGCGGACGTGGCAAAGGACGAGGACTGCCGCAGGCTGGTGGCGGAAGCGGTCAAGGCTTTCGGGCGCCTCGATGTGCTGGTGAATTCCGCGGGCACCACCAAGTTCGTGCCCGCCGCCAACCTCGACGGCCTGTCTGCGGAAGATTTCCAGCGCATCTATGCCGTCAATTCGATCGGCCCCTTCCAGATGGCGCGGGCGGCCGGCCCGCACCTGAAAACACAGGGGCGCGGCGCCATCGTCAATGTATCCTCGACGGCGGGCATCTTCGGTTCGGGCTCGTCCATCGCCTATTGCATGTCGAAGGCGGCGCTCAACACACAGACCATTGCCCTTGCCCGCGTGCTCGCGCCCGAGGTGCGGGTGAACGCCGTCTGCCCGGGCTTCGTGCAGGGCCGATGGCACCTGCATAACCTCGACAGCGACCACTATCAGGCCCATGTCCGCGAATGGGAGGAGCGCTCCCCCCTGCAGAAGGCGGCAACGCCCGAGGAAGTCGCAGGCGTGATCCTCGGCCTGATCGTCGGACCCGACCTGGTGACCGGGCAGACGCTGGTCTGCGATGCCGGCGCCAACATGGGCGGGCGGCGGCGCTAGGGCCTTCGCCAAAGGGCGGGAAACCGCCGTTTTATTCCTCTTCCCGGGCCTGCGGGTTCTCGCCTAACATCCTCCGATAAAACGCTTTTCAACGATCCTCACAGGGAGGCAACCATGACGGTGTCATTTGCGCGGCGCGCCCTCGGCGTGCCGTTTTTGCTGCTTGGTTTCGCTTTGGCGTCCGCGCCGAACGCGGCACGTGCCGATGCCGTTGCTGATTTCTACAAGGGAAAGACCGTGCGTATCGTCGTCGGCTCGGCGCCGGGCGGCGGTTACGACACCTACGCCCGCTTCATGGCGCGTCATTTCGGCAAGGCCCTGCCCGGCGCGCCGTCGATGGTGACCCAGAACATGCCCGGTGCCGGCGGCCTCGCCCAGGCCAACTTCATCTACAACCGCGCGGCCAAGGACGGCACCTTCATCGGCGCGGCCCAGCGCGGCGTCTTCTTCGAACCGATCTATGGCCAGTTCGCCAGCAAGGCGCAGTTCGACCCGTTCAAGTTTACCTGGCTCGGCAGCCTCGTGAACGAGGTCTCGGTGATGGTCCGCCGCGCCGATGCCCCCATCAAGACCTTCCGCGATGCTTTCAGTACCGAAGCCATCGTCGGGGCCACGCGCTCGGACATGGAAACTTTCGTCGTCGCCGCGCAGAACATGCTCGGCACCAAGTTCAAGATCGTCTCAGGCTATCCCGGTTCCGCCGACGTCGTGCTGGCGCTGACGCGCGGCGAGGTGCAGATCCTGGCGAATATCTCCTGGGCGCCCTTCCGCGCCCGCTACGGCAAAGAGCTTGCGGACGGCAGCTTGGTTCCCATCGCCCAGTTCGCGCTGACCAAGCATCCCGAACTCAAGGACCTGCCGCTGATCACCGAATTCGCGCGCAACGACGAAGAACGCCAGGTGCTGGAGATGATCTACGCCCGCCAGACCGTCGGGCGCCCGTTCATCGCGCCGCCGGACGTGCCCGCCGACCGCGCCAAGGCTCTCCAGTCCGGCTTCAAGACCCTGACCCAGGACAAGGGCTTCCTGGCGGAAGCCTCGAAGGCCAAGCTCGAGGTCAACCCGGTCTACGCCGAAGAGGTGATCGATCTGTTCAAGCGCGTCACCGGCGCATCGAACGCCATCAAGGCCCGCACCAAGGCCGCCGTCAGCGACGACAAGGCCGTGAAGCTGGCCGAGATCAAGACCTATACGGTCAAGGTCGCCAACCTCGGCAAGAAGGGCGTCATGCAGTTCGAGGACGCGGGCGGCAAGAAGATGCGCGGGCGGGTCAGCGGACAGACCAAGGTCACCGTCGGCGGCAAGACAGCCTCCGCCAAGGACATCAAGGTCGGCCAGTCCTGCAAGGCCTCGCTCGCCACCGAGGGCGGCTCGGTCGTGACGCTCGCCTGCAACTGACGGCACTTACCCGCAACGAAAAAGGGCGGTCCCGCGGGATCGCCCTTTTTTTTCAGTTCCAGGGACCGAGGAACGGTTCGCCCCGGTAGCTGTCTGGCATTTCGGGCACGCTGTCGGGCCATGCCCCCTGCTTCACTGCAGGGCGCGCCGATGCCGGGCGCGGCTTGCCGTCCCAGCCTACCTGCTCCATGTAGTAGTAAAGCTGGAGCGCCTGCCCGTCGGGATCGAACAGCATGATGTTGTGATCCATGCCCGGGGTCAGTTCGACCGGAACCTCGGCGAGGCGGTAGCCCTTATCCCGGAAGAACTCGACGGCATCGCGCAGCTGCTCGTAATTCGCCAGCTGCAGGCCGAAGAACATCGTCGTCGTGTGATCGGAAAAGCCGAGCTTTTCACGCAAGGCCACGGGCGCGAGCGCCAGCGAATGGTGCTCGGTGCAGTTGCGCAGGAAATGGACCTTCTGGCCGTGCACCGTCGTGACCTCGGTCGGTATGAAGCCGAGGTGATCGCGGTAAAAGGCGAGCGAAGCCTCGATATCCTTCACGAACAGTCCGACCGGCCCCATCTTGACCACGCGGAAGGGCCGCGGCATGCGGATGCCCTGCACGTCGTAGTCGAATTTCAGGTGGTCTTCCCTGTAGCGGTAGCCCGACATCAGATCGACGCCCTGCTTGATCGAATCCTCGACTTCCTGGAACTCGCCGATCTGCGGCAGCGGCGGAATGTCGTGGAATTCGCGCGCGTACATCGGCGCGGGCTTGGAGCGGCCGGTCCAGCCGATCTGCTCGATCCCGTAATAAAGCTCGTTGATGTGACCGTCCGGATCCTTGACGTAGGTGTGCCAGTTCGAACCCGGCATGTCGCGGCCCGAACGCACCATCGCCTGACCGCTTTTGGTCAGCCAATGATGCCCGTCCACCACTTCCTTGAGGCTGCCCACCTGCCAGGTCAGCTGGTTGATGGTGTTGCCCGGCCAGAAGCGCTTGCCTTCGGGATCGAGCTTCATGCGGTAACGGTGGTTGTAGAACACCAGCGCATGGTGGTCGGAGGCATAGCGCGTGAAATAGGCCGTGCAGTCGCCCATGTCGGCGAATTCAGGCGGATTGCCCTTGCCCTTGAAGGGATCGCGCAGGTCGACGATCTTGAAACCGACGAGATCGGTATAGAAGCGGATCATCGCCGCCTGATCCTGGGCATTCATGCCGAAATGCCCGAGGCGGCGAATCTTGAACGGCTGGTCCATCTTGACCCCGCCGACGTCGAACTTGCCGTTTGCCGCTGCCATCTTCACGCCCCCATTAAACTTTTCACGCCTGTTGCAGAACCTTGCCCGAAAGATCGTTGACCAGCGTCACGTCAACGACGACGGCGACACCCCTACGTTCGGGGTCCTTGTCCTGTTCGAACGGTATTGTGCGGGTCCAGACCGCATCGCGCAATGCGCCGCTTTCGACGATGGCGGCGGTGCCGTAAAAACGCAGAGCCAGCTTGAGCGCCGGATTGCGCCAGTAGACGACGACCTTGGGATTGGCCCGGATATTGGCGACAGCGGTGCGACCGGCCCGCTCCCAATACGCAAGCCGGGACGCATCGAACACCATCATTGAGCCCTTGGGGCTGATCTGCGCCTGCCCCAACCTGTCGGCGGTGCCGAGCAGGCACGGGACCTTGTCGTCAAGCGCGGTGTCGAGCGCCTGCCACTCACCGATAAGGTTGATCGCCACTCGCGCCCCCGATGCGCCCTATTCCGCCGCCGAACGCACCCGTGACGGGCGATAGGTCTCGCACAACTTGCGCCACTTTTCGGCGCGCACCTTCTGCGCCTTGTCGACGTCTTCGGGGATTTCGATGAAGGGCGGACGCAGCGGGCCCGGATCGACATAGCCCGCGTGGCGGATGCCGACTTTCGACGCGGTTTCGCGCCACGACAGGTTGACCTTCGGATTGGCCGTCACCGGCGAGATCGCGAACATGATTTCCTTGGCGCGATCGATGTCTCCGCTGGTCACCGCCTCGTGGTAGGCGAGCAGCGGCTGCGGCCCCATCCACGCGTCGATGGACCAGAATCCCGCCGCCCCCAGTTCGTAATAGGGATGGAACTGGATCCAGTTGCAGAAGACCGAAATCTTGCCCTTGACGATTTCCTGCAGCTTCATGAACTGGATGGTGTCGCGGTGGCTGTCCTTCATGGCGATCAGGTTGGGCAGCTTGACCAGTTCCTCGAAGGCGGGCACCGGCAGCGTCACGTTATGCAGCGCCGGGTTGTGGTAGATCATGATGCCGAGCTTGGGGAAACGCGCCGAAATTTCCTTGTAGAAACGGATCGCGTTGTCGAGCGACGACGGGAAATAGAACGGAACGCCGATCAGCACGCCGTAGGCGCCGATCTTTTCCGCATAAGCCATCTTCTGGACCGCTTCGCGGGAGTTGAGCGCCGTGCAGCCGACGAACAGCGGCACCCGCTTGTTGACGATTTCCACCGCCGCTGCGTTCAGCTTCTGGAATTCGGGGAACAACAGCGTGTGAAATTCGCCGAAGGAACCGCAGGTCGAAATGACCCCGGCGCCGTCTGCGACCATGCGATTGAGCCCGGCTTCGAGGCGGCCGAGGTCCACCGTATCCGTCGCGTCCATGCTGGCCGCGTCGTCGGTGGCGAAGGCCGGCATCATCGCCATCATGCCGGAAAGATCTGCTGCGCTTGCCATGTGTTCCTCCTTTAAGACCTGTTTTTTGTAACCGGGCGGCACGGGCCGGCCCGCGGTTTTGTGAGACTCTACACCAATTTCGACCCTGTGCCAGCCGGGGCCCCAACCTCAACCGCCGCGGCGGGCGAGCAGCATCTCGCCGTAGCCCATGGCCGCAACGTCCCACTGGACGCCGTGATGGGAGACGGCGCCCAGAAGATTACGGTACTGGCGCTCGATCCCGTTGCCCTGGTAGAGGGCACGGCCGCCCGCCGCGTTGAACAGCCGCGTTCCCGCCTTCAGCGCAAGCTTGCAGGCGAACGCCACGTTGCGGCGCGAGGTCATCAGGTCCATTTCGCTGAGCTTGCCGCCCGCTTCCAGCACCGTCATGGCGTTGCGGATGGTGCCGAGGTAGAGCGCTGCCGCCGCGTCGATCTCCGCCGAGGCGCGGGCCGCCGTCATCTGCGTGCCGGGCTGCTTGCCGACCGGAATTCCGCGCGACTTGCGCGGCGCGGTATAGGCGAGCCATTCCTCGAGTACGCCACGCGCCATGCCGACGGCAAGGGCGGCGAAACCGGTCGAAGTGATGCCGCCGCGCGGCGTCTTGTAAACGGGGGCATGATTGATCGCCGTGCCCGGCCCCTCGCCCACCCGGGCCTTCGCACCATCAAGGCGGCGATGGGCGGGCACGAAGGCATCCTTGACCTCGAAGCTCTTGGACCCGGTCCCTTCCAGGCCGACCGTATGCCAGTCGTCGATGATCTCGAAATCGTCACGGGGCACGAGGAAGAAATGCGGACCGTCCAGCTTGCCGCCCTCGCGCTCCCTCTCGCGCTCCCCCTCGCGCTCGATGTAGCCGCCGCAAATCGCCCACTGGGCATGATCGACGCCGGATGAAAATCCGTGCCGGCCGGAAAACCTGAAGCCGCCCTCGACGGGCCGCGCGCGTCCAACCGGATCGAAGGCGGCCGAGACATGGGCGAGATGATCCCGGCCCCAGACGTCGTCTTGCGCCTCGGTCGGGAAGGTCGCCACCATCTGGGCATGGTCAGCCATGATGCGCGCGATCCAGGCCTGGGAGCCGTCGGCGGCGGCCAGAATCTCCGTGACCTCGCACAGGATGTCCCAGCCAAGTTCGAACCCGCCGAAGCGCGCCGGCTGGGCCAGGCGGATGATTCCGGCGGCATCGTAATCGGCCATGGTGGCATCGGGCACCCGGCGCAGGCGTCGCGCCTCCTCGGCCCGTTCACGCAGGCGGGGGGCGAGGTCACGGGCGCGGGCAAGGATTTCCGCCCTGTCCGGTGCCCTGTTGGCCCCGCGTAAAACTGCGTGCTGCCCCTCGACGGTCATGAAAAGCTCTCTCCCTCTGCGCCGCCTCTTACCCGGGCGGGTACGGGCTATCGTATAACTCAAAATGTCCTTCTGATATTCAAAAATTCTGTCTCGGCAGGTCCAGGAATAGCTATCATATCCGCCAATCGGCGCCGCCGGACGAGCGCCGGATCAATCGGGAATTTTCAGGGAGAAACGATCATGACCAACTTGCGCCCAATCGCCCTCATCACCGGCAGCCTGATTGCCTGCGCCGCGCTCGCGCCCGCTGCGCAGGCCGATGCCGTCGCCGACTTTTACAAAGGCAAGCGCCTGACCCTGATCGTCCCCACGGCGGCCGGCGGCGGCTACGACGTTCCGGCCCGCGCGCTTTCGCGTCATTTCAACCGCCATGTCCCGGGCAGCCCCGGCATCGTCGTGCAGAACATGCCCGGTGCCGGCGGCAAGCGCGCCGTCAACTACGTCTACAACGTCGCGCCCAAGGACGGCACGCTGGTCTCCGCGATCCACAGTTTCATTTCCTTCGACCCCCTGTTCGAGGGCCCGAAATCGAAGGCCCGGTTCGACGCCCGCAAGTTCAACTGGCTGGGTTCCATCGCCAGCACCACGTCGGTCGGCGTCGCCTGGCACGATGCGGCGGTGAAGTCCTACAAGGACCTGCAGACCACTGACCTGGTCGTCGGCGGCGTCGGCACCACGACGCCGATGGTGACGCATCCCTACCTGTTCCGCGGCCTTCTCGGCATGCGCTTCAACGTCGTCGTCGGCTACCTGAGCGGCAGCGAAGTCGATCTCGCCATGGAGCGCGGCGAGGTCAAGGGCCGCATCGATTACACCTGGTTCGGTCTCAAGGAAGGCCATTCCGACTGGCTCAAGGACAAGAAGATCAACATTCTTTTCCAGATGGGCCTGCGCAAGGCGAAGGATCTTCCCGACGTGCCGCTGGCCCTCGACATGGCCCGCAACGAGGACGAACGCCGTATCCTGGAGACCGTGTTCCTGTCCTATGAATTCGGGCGTCCCTATATCACCACCCCGGGCGTGCCCGAGGACCGTTTGGCCGCGCTGCGCAAGGCCTTCATGGACACCATGAAGGACCCTGCCTTCGTCGCCGACGCCGCGAAAAGCAGGCTGGAAGTCGACCCGGTCTCCCCCGAACATCTGGCATCTCTGGTCGAACGCGCCTACAGCCTGCCGCCCGCGCTGGTTACGCGTATCAACGAGTTGCAGACGCCGCCAAAGCAGCTGACCAAGGTGAAGTTCAAGACGGTGCGCGCCACCCTCGGCAAGCCCGGCAAGAAAGGGAGATTCCCCGTTACCCTTGCTGAAGGCGGCAAGAAGGAAACCGTGATCATCGGCAGCCGCAGCAAGGTGACCGTGGCGGGCAAACCGTCAGACGCCAAGGCGCTGAAGGCCGGGATGAGCTGCGCGATCGAATATCTCGGCGATAAAACGACCGCTGCCTCCGCCGCCTGCGACTAGGCCCTCAGGACGCGCCGGAGACTTCCACCTTGGGCATGCCGCGCTGGGTCAGGCGATCGGTCAGCTTGGTCATGATCGCATTTGCCCCCATGGCGAGGGCAAAGATGATGATGATGACCGAATACATCTCGGGGATGCGGAAAAGCTCGTAGTTCTGGATGGCGAGGAAGCCGAGCCCCGCCTTGGCCAGCTTGATCTCCGCGACCAGGGTGCCGATGATCGCGACGCCGAGGCCGAGGCGCAGTCCGGTCACGACCGGCAACACCAGCGAAGGCATGTAGACCTTCGTCACCATCTGCCAGGGCGAGGCATTGAACATCTTGCCGACGCGAATCAGGGTCGGATTGACGAGGTGCATGCCCGCCACCGTCGACAGGACGACGGGGAAAAAGGCCGACAGCGCCGCCATGGCGATCTTCGAGCCCATCCCGATGCCGAAAACCACCATCAGGATCGGCAGGAACACGACTTTGGGCGCGGGTGCCAGCGCCAGGATATAGCCGTCCATGACACGCCCGAGGAAACGGCGTACCCCGAACAGGATGCCGAGACCGATGCCCGCAATCGAACCTATGGCGAACCCGACCAGCACTTCGTAACTGGTGACGCCGAGGTGGTGATAGAACTCCGCCTCGGACAGGTGCCTCCACATCGCCGCGAAGACCCGCAACGAAGAAGGCACGATATCGCGATAGAACAGGCCCGACTGGGCCAGCGCTTCCCACGACGCCCAGACACCGAGGATGGTGCCGATCTGAATGCGAAGCTCGGTCGTCAGAAAGCCCGCGCGCTCGCTTTCGGTAACCCGCTCTAGACTGACCTCAGCCATGTCTGGATCCTCTGTACGATTCGGAAATAGATGAGACTCATCAGGATGACAAAGATGATCGCCGCATACATCGCCGGGATGTTGTAGCGGTCGTACATTTCCCCGACCATCCCGCCGAGCCCTTCAAAATTGAGCAGGAATTCAAGCGCCACGATGGAGATCAGCGTGTAGATCATGCTCAGCCGGATGCCGGTAAAGATGATCGGAACGGCGGACGGCAGCATGATCTTCCAGAGAATCTGGTGCTCGGTCATGTTGAAAGCCTTGCCGACGTTGATCAGCGTCGGCGAAACCGTCATCAGCCCTTCGCGGGTCTTGAGCATGATCGGGATCGTCGCCGTCACGAAGCCCATGATCAGAAGCATGCCGACGTTGCGGCCGAGCAGGACGAGAAACAGCGGGTAAAGCAGCAGCTTGGGCGAGGCGAACAGCGCGCCGAGCCAGCCTTCGTAGGCGCGGCCCATGGTCTGGTAGCGCCATAGCGCCCAACCGCACGGCAGGCCAATGCTGATCGCCAGTACGATGGCCGCCAGAGTCGTGCCGAGGGTCAGGCCGAGGGCGCGAAAGGGCTTTTCCTCTTTATAGATTTCGACCGCAGCCGACCAGATTTCGGTAGGCGGCGCCAGAATGAACGGACTGACCCAGCCCGCCCCAACCGAATACTCGGCGGCGGCGACAAGGACGGCGAGCGACCCAAGCCCTACGAACGCCACCTTCGCGCTCATGATCGTGGATTGCCGCATCGCCGTCCTCCTTTTCGCCGGATCAGTATGGCCGATTACATCTTCGGCTTGTAGACGACCTGGACCAGTTCATCGAGCTGGGCCTTGGTCAGCGCCTTCTTCAAACGCTTGTTGGCGAGGGCGTCCTGGATCGTCTGATCCATGCCGCCGACCGGCCAGTAGGCGTGGTTCTTGAGGGTCGAGTACTTGGTGACGTCCTCGACGAGATCGATCGGCATCTTGGCGAACTTGGAATAGGCCGCCATGCCTTCCTTGGAATAGGCGTACTGGTGGCCCTTCCACATCGCCCGCATGAAGCGTTCGGCAACGCCCCGGTTCGCCTTCAGCCAGTTGGCGTTGACGGCATGAACGCGGATCGACTGATCGCGGACGGTCGGCGCGTCGTCGCCCTGGACGATGATGCGGATTTCACCCGAACGGACCTTGTCGAGGCCGACCGGCGGGGACGCCCAGCCGATGTCGATCTGGCCGGACAGCAGTTGGGTCATGGTCGCAGTGGCCGAACCGGCGGAGACCAGCTTCACCTTGGACTTGAAGTGATCCTTGAGTGCGGCGGCGACCAGGTTGGTCGAGGAGCCGGGGCGCGAGAAGCCCATCGTCGCGCCATCGGGCGCATCGGCCAGCGTCTTGATCTTGCTGTCCTTGCGCACATACCAGAACAGGCCGCCCGAGCCGGTCATGGAGGCACCGATAATGCGGATCGGCGCGCCCTTGGCAAAGGCGGAAATGATGCCGAGGGTGCCCGTCTGGGTCGCGATGTCGACCGCGCCCGAGATCACCGCCTGCTGGGCGTCGGAACCGCCCGAGGTCCAGACGACTTCGACGTCGAGGTTTTCGGCCTTGAAGTAGCCCTGCTGTTCGGCCCAGACGACCATGGCCGTCGACCAGTTGCCCTTCTGGCTGGCCGCGACCTTGACCTTGTCGGCGGCAATGGCGCTGCCGGAGCCGAGCGCGAACGCCGCGGCGGCCGCGAGAATTGCGGTAAGTGTCCTGAGTTTCATATGCCTCTCCTGTGGTTCCTGTCTTTCAGGTAACGGACGGGGCCTTTGTTGACGATGGCCCCAATTCAGAAAGCGTCAGACGTTTTCGGCCTCGACCATGCCGCGGGAGGCCTCTTCCCTCAGAAGCTGCCAGATGGCACCGACATACCGGCCGAACTGGTCGGTCGCGATGATCTCGGAACTGCGCGGACGCGGCAGGTCGATGGGGATGATTTCCTTGATCCGCCCGGGCCGGAAGGTCATGACGACGACCCGGTCGGACAGCTGCACGGCCTCGGTAATATTGTGCGTAATCAGCAAGGTCGTCTGCTTCAGTTCGCGCCAGATCTGCAGGATCTTGTCGCCAAGCAGCATGCGGGTCTGTTCGTCGAGCGCGCCGAAAGGCTCGTCCATCAGCATGATCTTCGGGCTGAAGGCGAGCGTGCGGGCAATCGCCGTGCGCTGCTTCATGCCGCCCGAAAGCTCGGACGGGTAACGGTCCTCGAAGCCCTCGAGGCCGACGAGCCTGATGAAGCGCCGCGCCGTTTCTTCCCGTTCGGCCTTGGCAATTCCCGCGAGTTCCAGAGGAAATGCTACGTTTTCAAGCGTCGTGCGCCAGGGAAAGGTCGATTCTTCCTGGAACACCATGCCGATATCGCGATGGGTGCCGCGCAAGGGCTGGCCATCAACCAGCACTTCGCCCTCATAGTCGCCGACCAGGCCGCCGATCACCGAAAACAGGGTCGATTTGCCGCAACCGGACGGCCCGATGACCGATACGAACTCGCCCTCGGCCACCGAGAGCGAGACGTCATCGACCGCATGCACCCCGGTGCCGTCGTCGCGACGGTAGTGTTTGGACAGATTACGGACTTCAAGCATCCCCGCCATTTAAGCCTACCCCTGACTGTCATGGTCGCCGCCTTCAGGCGTGACCTTATATAGGTGGGGCGATGCGCCCCTTTTGATTGGGGCGAATCGTGCCTTCCCTTTACTGAGAAAACAATACTTTTTCTGGCTGGATAAAGAAGGGGAAACGACGGCGCGGAACGGCTAGCGCTTCTTGGCGGAATTCTTTGGCGAAATCGCGTAGGTGCGGGAATCGATCTTCAATTCGCCGTCGGCGAGATTGAGCGAAAGCCTGAGGCTGCCCTCGTTGCGCTGCCACGGCGTGATGGTCATGACACGCTGGCCGGCCTTTGTATATGGCTCGCGCATGGCGATCTTGGTCGCCTCGGCCGTCGAGCGCGCCCGGATGATGATCATCCCAAGGCCTACCCTGTCCCCTTTTTCGTTAACGAAGGGGCCGGCGGCAAAAAGAATGCCCTTACGCTCGAGATCGACAAGATAACGGTGGTGAACCATCCGCATCTTTTCAGGGGTCATCGGCATGGGCGGAGGATTGACGGGCGGCGTCATCCAGCAGACGTAGCACTGCTCGCGGGCGAGCGGGATGCCGAAGCTGGGCCTCGCCAAAGACGAAACGGGCGCCGACACCTTGGGTGTCGACGCCCGCTCGTTTACTCGGTTCAACCGCTCCGGTGCCTTCCTCGGAGTACCCTTCCTGGCAGTTCCGGCCTTGGGCCGGCTACCGGACCGGGTGCTCTTGCGCGAAGGCACCTTCGTCACGGCTGGTTACTTGCGCTTCTTCGCAACGCGCTTCCGCTTCGCGGGAGTGCGGCGAGCCGAAGCCTTACGCTTCGTCGCCTTCTTGCGCTTCGCGGTCTTGCGCTTCGCGGTCTTCTTCGCGGCTTTCTTCTTCGCAGTCTTCTTCTTCGCAGTCTTCTTCTTCGCAGGCTTCTTCATGCTGTCCTCCATCGAGGGTTACTGCATCGCAGAGCAGTAACAGATGCATTGAACATAAACGCGGTGAAAAACGGTTACGCAGTTACAAACGATGGCCGAATAATCGGCGCGAAAAGGATAATGAACTATTAATATGGGACTTTGCAAGAAAACACTTGCAATCCCCTTTCAGATTTTTTTAGCCGTCAAAATGGACCGACACCCGGTTTCCGATTCGATTTGCGAGATGCGACGCGAACCGCGATGACAACTTGCGACGAACGGTATCGTCGTCTTGCAACATGATCGGCATGTCGATGCTGCGCTCTTCCGATGCATTCGCTTTCGTTTCTCGAACGCCTTCACTGCATCGCGCTTTCGATCATCCCGCCCAACCTGGAGGCGAGGAAACAACCATTTGAAAGCGGCGGATTTCCTCGCATTTCCGTTGCCGATCCCTGCTTCGTCAAGGGAATGGCCCGGGCGCGCGTATTGGTTTCACAGCGCTATATCCGAAGCTGTCTGCGATGAGGCGCAAGGGGCATGACGATCGCGCGTTTACGCAGATACATCGCGAGCAGACAGCACGTCGAACGCATCTTCGAGTGTGCGAAAAAAGCTGTGCCACTCACCCGGGGACAGCTCCGCACCGGTCCACCAGCCTCCCAAAAAAAATTTTGCATTGGATGCTTTTTTTCGGGTGCGGCACCCCTCCGGCCCGGTTTTTTGGTCCGGCGACGGCAAGTCGTCGCTCCGGACAAGGCCGTTGTCGGGGGATGAAAACCACCGTCAGCGAGATGCGGATTCGGGTTCCGCGACGTCGCCGATGCCGCGTGCCGTGACACGCACACCGATCGCATCGGTGATTCGTTTGGCACCTTCGACCACGCGCACGGCGAGCGGTTCGAGCGGCTCCGCATCGGCGCGCCCCTCGGGCATGGCGAAGGTCAGGCTCGCGAAGATATTGCCGTCGCCGTCGAAGACCGGCGCCGAGATGGCGAAGACGCCGCGGTCGAGCTGGGCGCGGCCGGTCAGGTAAGGCTTGGCCCTGATGGCGCGCAAGTGGGCGCGAAACTCCATCCAGTCGCGCCCGAGTCCCGCGGCGGCAATGGCATCGCCATGATCGCGGAACAGGCGGCGCAACCGGCCTTCGGGCAGATGGGCGAGGATGATGACCGAGGCCGAACCGCGGAACAGCGGCATCGGACGCCCGCGGGAATAGCTGATATTCAGGGAATTCGGGGTTTCCGCCAGGCAGACCGACAGGACCGAGTCCCCCCTGAGGCCACATATAAAGAGTATGCCCTCCCCCAATTGCGGCAGGAGGTCGGCCAGCACCCGGGCGCCCACGGTCAGAAGCGGGTCGGAATGGCGGATCTGGCGGTCGAGTTCGATGATCCGGGGACCTAGGCTGTAGCCGCCGCCGCCGACCGGAGCCAGCAAGCCCGCCTCGCACAGTTCCTTGACGTAGCGGTAGGCCGTCGAGCGCGTCAGGCCCAGGCTGTCGCCGAGCGCATCGACGGTCCAGACGGGCTCGGCCTCGGAAAAGACGTCGAGAACGTTGAGCATGCGTTCGAGGCTGGACAGGGCGGCTCTCCTCTCGCCGGGCGGGTGGATTATCCGTGCAAAGGGGATTGCACTCAATCCCATAATATGGGATTTTTCAGGACGGTTGAGCGCGTGGCCCATATATAAATAAGTGTCGCGCAAAAACCGTCCTCTTTCGCCGCCTCTTCTGGCAACACGCGAGCGCCGGTTTTCGGCCTGTTGCCGTTGTGCGGGGGGTGCCGGTAGGGGAAACTTGTGCGGCGGAGCGCAAAAGGGAGAACACGCGCCTATGACGACTTCATCCCCCCTGTGGCCGGCGCGGCTGCATCATTTGAAGATTACTTCGGACCAGCCGCCCGTCCTGATCGACTTCTACCAGCGTGTGCTTGAGCTCGAGACGAGCGAGGTCACCGACGGCGTATGGGACCTCAAGGGCAGCGAACGGCGCTTCCTGGTCGGCCGCGGCAAGCGCAACGGCCTCGCCTTCTCCGCCTTTGCCATCGATGATGCCGCCCGCCTCGGCGCGCTCAAGGCCTACGTCGAAGGCCAGGGTATCGCCACGGCCGCGGGCGTCAGTCCCCTGTTCAAGAACGAAGGCGCCTTTTCCGTCGCTGATCCCGACGGCCACGTGCTGACCTTCGGCTCCCCCAACGACAAGGGGAAAGCCAGCGACCGGCTGCCCGGCAGGCTTCAGCATTCGGTCAAGGGCACGCCCAACCTCGAAGCGGTCATCGCCTTCTGGCAGAAGATCGGCTTCGTGCTGTCGGACGAAGTGAAGAACGACGCCGGCGAACTGTCTGCGGCCTTTGTGCGCTCGGACGAAGAGCACCATTCGCTGGCCGCCTTCCGTACCCGCGATCCGCGCTTCGACCATTTCTCGATGGAGACGAAGTGCTGGAACGATATCCGCGACTGGGCCGATTTCTTCGGCTCCATGCGCGTGAACCTCGGCTGGGGCCCGGGCCGGCACGGGCCGGGCAACAACCTGTTCTTCATGCTCGCCGATCCCGACGGCAACATGATGGAATGGTCTTCTGAAATCGAACTGATGCCGCGCGACATGCCGGCGCGCCAGTGGCCCCACGAGGAGCACACGCTCAACCTCTGGGGCGGCGCGTGGATGCGCAAGTAGGCCCCTAACCCACACCCTCAATCAGAGAAAACCAGAGAGGCAGGACAAAACATGAAACTGGTAAGTTACGCCGCGGGCGGAAAGCATTCCTATGGCGTGGCGGTCGACGGCGGCGTCGTCGATCTTTCCTCGCGCATCGGCGCCAAGTACCCGGACCTCAAGGCGCTCATCGCCGGCAACGGCTTCGCCGACGCGGCCAAGGCGGTCGCCGGCCAGAAGGCCGACCATTCGCTGGATGCGATCACCTTCGATCCCGTCATCCCCAACCCGGAAAAGATCATCTGCGTCGGCCTGAACTACAAGGCGCATCGCGAGGAAACCGGCCGTGCGCCGACCGACAACCCGGCGCTGTTCATCCGCTTCACCGACACCCAGACCGGCCATAACCAGCCGATCGTGCTGCCGAAGAACTCGCACATGCTCGATTACGAAGGCGAGCTGGCCGTCATCATCGGCAAGGGCGGCCGCGACGTCGCCGCCAAGGACGCGCTGTCCATCATTGCCGGTTATTCGATCTACAACGACGGCTCGATCCGCGACTTCCAGAACCACACGCCGCAGTGGGCGCCGGGCAAGAACTTCCCGAAGACCGGCGGCTTCGGCCCGTGGATGGTGACGGCCGACGAGCTGGGCGATCCGACCCAGCTGACGCTGGAAACCCGGCTCAACGGCAATACGATGCAGAAGACCACCACCGACCTGATGCTCTTCGACATCCCGACCACCATCGAATACATCACGAAGTTCACCGAACTGCGCCCGGGCGACGTCATTTCGACCGGCACGCCGGGCGGTGTCGGCTTCAAGCGCAACCCGCAGGTCTTCATGAAGGCAGGCGACACCTGCGAAATCGAGATCAGCAAGATCGGCACGCTGGTCAACCGAATCGTCGCGGAATAACCGGACTTAACCCGGGGCGGGGGGGGGGGCCCCCCCCCCCCCCCCCCCCGAGGCGGGGGAAACCAAGGGATTTTGGGTTTTTGAGAAAAAGAGTTGGGGGGTCCACCACGAGAGGGATTTT
>JAYQQF010000008.1:107839-129638 GCA_038145705.1 Alphaproteobacteria bacterium
GGGGGGCGCTTTTATTTTTTTATACATCCTATTTTCCCCCGGGGGGGGGCGGCCCCCCCCCCCCCCCCCCCAACCATTTTGGGAGCACGACATGAGGCTTTCGCTCTTTTCCCTCATCCTTTGGGGGCTCAACCTTCTCTTCCGTTTCTGCGCCTGGCGCTTTCCCGCCTTTGCCGCGCGCCTGAAGGAAAAGAGCTTCACCGCCCAGATGAAGACGGCGGACGGCAGCGAGGGCCGCTGGTTCCGCTTCGGCGAGCGTTTTGCCTCCGGCGCCGGCATCGCGCCGGACGCCGAGGTCGTGCTCAGCTTCAAGGATGCGAAGATCGCCGCGCACCTGCTGATGCCGCCCATCAATCAGCAGGAACAGATCGACGCGATCAAGGATTTCAAGCTGAAGATGGACGGCCCGGACGAGCTGACCAGCTGGTTCACCCGCACCATCCTGCTCACCCAGACGATGGGCTGGAAATACGGCATCGCCGAAGCCGACGGCACCATGCGCTATACGTCCATGACCAACGGCGGCCCGGTCTTCGTCTATGTGAAGGACGGCAAGATCCTGCGCATCACCCCCATCGTCTTCGACGACAGCGATCCGCAGCCATGGTCCATCGAGGCCAAGGGCAAGACCTACACGCCGCCACGCAAGACGACGCTGGCGCCCCACGGCCAGAACTTCAAGTCGATCATCTATTCGCCGTCGCGCTGCCTCTACCCGATGAAGCGCGTCGATTTCGACCCCAACGGCGAGCGCAATCCGCAGAACCGCGGCGTCTCGGGCTACGAGCGCATTTCATGGGACGAAGCCCTCGACATCGTGTCGAACGAAATCAAGCGCATGAAGCGCCAGTACGGGCCGGGCGCCATCGCCTCGTCCCACGGCTCGCACCATACCTGGGGCAACATCGGCTATTACCTGTCGGCCAACTTCCGCTTCATGAACGCCATCGGCCACACCGAGGTGCACCACAACCCCGACAGCTGGGAAGGCTGGTACTGGGGCGCCACGCACCACTGGGGCTACAGCTTGCGCGTCGGCCAGTGCGACAGCTACGGCACCGTCGAGGACTGCCTGCAGAACTGCGAGATGCTGGTGTTCTGGTCGGCCAACCCGGAAGCCACCTCGGGCGCCTATGGCGCGTTTGAGGGAACCGTGCGCCGCCAGTGGCTGAAGAACTCGGGCATCAAGCTCGTCCACATCGATCCCTACTTCAACGAAACCGCGCAGTTCCTGGGCGGCAAGTGGATTGCGCCGCGGCCCACCACCTCGCCCGCGCTGGGCGTGGCTTTGGCCTACGTCTGGATCGAGGAAGGCCTCTACGACAAGGATTACGTCGCCAGCCACACCGTCGGCTTCGATGCGTGGAAGGCCTACGTCATGGGCGACGAGGACGGCGTGCCCAAGACCCCCGAATGGGGCGAGAAGGAAACCGGCGTCCCCGCCAGGGACATTCGTGCCCTTGCCCGCGAATGGGGCACCAAGCGCACCTACCTGGGTGCTGGCGGCTGGGGCACCGGCCACGGCGGGGCGTGTCGCAATGCGACCGGCATCCAGTGGGCACGCGTCTGCGTCTGCCTGATGGCGATGCAGGGGCTGGGCAAGCCCGGCGTCAACTTCGGCAACCTGCAATGGGGCACGCCGGTCGACTTCAACTTCTACTTCCCGGGCTACGCCGAAGGCGGCATGTCGGGCGACATGGAACACACGGCGATGGCCGTACAGCTGTTCCAGCGCATGCCCCAGCTGCCGACCATCAATACCCCGGGCCAGAAGATTCCGCGCCTGCAGTTCCCCGAGGCCATCCTCGAGGGCAAGGCCGAAGGCTACATGTGGGACGGCAAGTCGATCGAGCACCAGTTCCGCAAGATCGTCTACCCGATGCCGGGCCACTCGAAGGTCCACATGCTCTACAAGTACGGCGGCTCAGCCATCGCCACGATGCCCGATTCGAACCGCTGGGTGCAGGCCTACCGCTCGCCCGAGCTCGAATTCGTCGTCAACCAGTCGATCTGGATGGAAGGCGAAGCCCCCTTCGCCGACGTCATCCTGCCCGCCTGCACCAACTTCGAGCGCCCGGACATTTCCGAATGGGCGGGCCTCGGCGGCTACGCCCACCACGGCCAGATGCAGCTGAACCACCGCGTCATCGTGTTCCAGCACAAGTGCATCGAGCCGATGGGCGAATCGCGTTCGGACTACGAGATCTTCAACGACATCTGCAAGCGCCTCGGCCTGTCGGCGTATTTCTCCGAAGGCATGAGCGAGCTCGACTGGGTCAAGCGCCAGTTCGACGGCTCGGACATCAGCAAGGTGATCCCTTGGAAGGAGTTCATCCGCAAGGGCTATTACGTGGTGCCCGCGGAACGCAAGGAACTGCGCGCGCCGACCGCCTTCCGCTGGTTCTGGGAGAACCGCAAGAAGGACGTGCCGGAACCGCACCCGCTGCCGTCCGATTACAACGGCGACTACCTGAAGGGGCTGCAGACTCAGTCGGGCAAGCTGGAATTCGACTGCTCCAGCCTCAAGCGCTTCGACGCCAACGATGCCGAGCGTCCGCCGGTGCTGCGTTACACCCCGGCCTTCGAAGGCATCCACGACGAGCGCTTCGCCAAGTACCCCCTGCAGCTGCTGACGCCGCACCCGCGCTTCAGCTTCCATACCCAGGGCGACGGCAAGGACAGCTTCCTCAACGACATCCCCGACCATCGCCTGCTGGTGAACGGGCACTACTACTGGATCATCCGGCTGAACGCCAAGGATGCCGACGCGCGCGGCATCAAGTCGGGCGACCTGGTAAAGGTGCATAACGAGCGCGGCGCCGTGATCTGCGCCGCCTCGATCACCAACCGCCTGCCCGCCGGTATCGCGCACGGCTACGAGTCCTCGGCCAATTACCAGCCGCTGGGCGAGCCGGGCCGGACCGTGGACATCGGCGGCTGCCTCAACCTGCTGACGCCGAAGAAGTCGCAGGTGAAGCAGGCGCACGCCATGGCGGCGTCTGCGGCACTGGTCGAAATCGAAAAGTGGGACGGCAAGGCCGAGTTCATCGCCGAAGCGACCATCGCCGCCGAAAAGCGCGCCCAGCAGCGCGCCGGCGCGGCCGAGTAGCGCAGGGCGAGGGAGAAGACACCATGCAGAAATGGAACCTCATCGTCGACGTCGCGGAATGCACGAACTGCAATCTGTGCACGTTGTCCACCCAGGATGAATACGTCGGCAACGAATGGCCGGGCGTCGCCGCCGAAATGCCGCGCCACGGCCACCGCTGGATCGACATCAAGCGCAAGGAACGCGGCCAGCCGCCGCTGATCGACGTCGCCTTCCTGCCGGTGATGTGCCAGCACTGCGACGACGCGCCGTGCATGAAGGCGGCAAAGGACGGCGCGGTGAAGAAGCGCCCCGACGGTATCGTCATCATCGATCCGGTCAAGGCCAAGGGCCAGCGCCAGATCGTCGATGCCTGCCCCTTCGAAGCCGTCTACTGGAACGAGGAAAAGCAGCTTCCCCAGGCTTGGCCGTTCGATGCTCACCTGCTCGATGCGGGCTGGAAGGAGCCGCGTGCCGCCACCGCCTGCCCTACCGGGGCGATCAAGGCGCTGAAGGTGGAAGACGTCGAAATGGCCTCGATCCGCGCCCGCGAAGGACTGGAAGAGTTGAAGCCCGAAGCCGCCGTACGCCCGCGCGTGTGGTACCGCAACCTCGACCGCTTCACAAAGTGCTTCATCGCCGGTACCGTCGCTGCCACGGTGAAGGGCAAGGACGAGGTCGTCATCGGGGCGCGCGTCACCCTGCGCCACGGCAGCACGGTCGTGGCCGAAACCACGACCGATGCCTTCGGCGATTTCCGCTTCGAGCGCCTCGATCCGGGCAGCGGCGGCTATACCCTGACCGTCGCCAAGGAAGGACTAAACGAAAAGACCGTCGAGGTAACGCTGGGCGACAGCACCACCATCCCGGCTATCCGTTTGTAGCGTTAAAACTGTCTTTCCGGCCTTGTCGCCAAGGCCGGTACTGATATCATCCAGCACCCTTGCGGGAAAAACCGCCTGGGACATGAACAGAGGAGAACGTCTATGGCGAAAGCCCCCAAGAAGAAGGCCGCGTCCGGGTCGAAGGACCTGTCCGCGCCGACCACCAGCCTCGACCGGCCGGTCAAGCTCGGCAACCCGCGCATGGGCTGGGCTTCCGATGCGATCGCCGAAACCGTTCGCAAGCTCGGCTACAAGTACATGGCGCTGGTGCCCGGCGCCAGCTACCGCGGCTTCCACGACTCGGTCGTGAACTACCTCGGCAACAAGAACCCGCAGATGCTGATCTGCCTGCACGAGGAACACTCGGTCGCCATCGCCGACGGCTATGCGCGGGTCACCGATGAACCAATGGCCGTCGCCATTCACACCAACGTCGGCCTGATGCACGCCACCATGGCGATCTTCTGCGCCTGGGAAGGCCGTGCGCCGATCCTGATGTTCGGCGCCAACGGCCCGATCGATTCCCACCTGCGCCGTCCGTGGATCGACTGGATCCACACCAGCAAGGACCACGCCGCGCTGATCCGCAATTACATCAAGTGGGACGACGAACCGCAGTCGGCCCCCGCCGCAATCGAATCGGTGCTGCGCGCCAACCAGATCGCGCGCTCCAAGCCCTGCGGCCCGGTCTACGTCTGTCTCGACGCCGGCCTGCAGGAAGAAGAGCTGCCCGAAGGCGTGACCATTCCCGACGTCTCGCGCTTCGAGCCGGCGCCCCCGCCGGCCGCTGACCGCGCCACGATCCGCAAGATCATCGCGGCCATCAAGAAGGCGAAGCTGCCGGCCATCCTGATCGGCCGCGGCGCGCGCAGCCAGGAAGCCTGGGACAACCGCGTGAAGCTGGCCGAAGTGCTGGGCTGCGCGGTGATGACCCATATCCGCGCCGGCTCCGTGTTCCCGACGGAACACCCCTGCCACGTGGTGCCGCCCTGCCAGCGTCCGGGCGATTCCAACAAGAACCTGATCCGCACGGCCGACGTGCTGATGAACCTGGGCTTCAACGACTTCGCCGGCTTCCTGCGCCTTTGCACCGGCGATGCGCAGACCCAGAACCCGACCAAGGCGACCGTCATCAACGTTTCGCTGCAGCAGTACCTGCACAACGGCTGGAACTCCGACTACCAGGCGCTGGCCGCCGTCGACATCAACGTGCTGGCGGACCCGGACATGGTGGTTTCCCAGATCCTCGAAGAACTGGGGGTCAAGGGCAAGCCGACGGGCAAGCCCAAGCTGAAGCCCGCGGTCAAGAAGCTCCAGCACTGGACCAAGTCGGCAGCCGCCAAGGCAAAGCCGTCGAGCGAGACCGGCCCGATGGAAGCCAAGGACTTCCACCTGGTCATGTCCGAGTTCGTCTGCGGCGATCCGAAGATCTCGCTCTGCCATACCTCGACCGGCTGGCCCGGCACGGCTTCGCGCTGGCGTCACCCGCTCGACTACGCGGGCAACGATTCGGGTGGCGGCGTCGGCGCCGGCCCCGGCCAGTCCGTCGGTTCGGCGCTCGCCTTCCGCGACGCGGGCCGCATTCCCGTTACCATGATGGGCGACGGCGACACCTCGATGGGCTGCAACGCGCTTTGGACCGCGTCGCGCATGCGCATCCCGATGCTCGCCGTGGTCATGAACAACCGCTCATACTTCAACGACGAGGCGCACCAGCACCACGTCGCGGTGGAGCGCGGCCGCGCCCCTGAAAACCGCTGGATCGGCCTGCGTATCGACGATCCGGCACCGGACGTCTGCGGACTGGCCCGCGCCCAGGGCTTCGAAACCGAAGGCCCGGTCAAGACGGTGAAGGATCTGCGCGCGGCGCTGAAGCGCGGCCACAAGATCGTCGCCGCCGGCGGCCGCTACATGATCGACGCCTGGATCGAGAAGGACGACGCCGTCGGCCGTCGTGCCTCCGACGGTGGTCGCGGCGAAAAGAAGGGCGGCTAGACCCTCCTGAATCCGCCGTTTTCCGGCTGATGCAACCGGCCCTTTCCGTTTCCGCGGGAAGGGCCGGAATGCTATTCTCCCTTCACAACAAACAAGCAGAACGAACAACAGTGGAGGCATGCATGATAAACATCTGCAAAACCGGTGTGCTGCTGGCCGCCGGCCTCGCGTTCGGGATGGCGGGCCAGGCCCGTGCCGACGCAGTTTCAGATTTCTACTCCGGCAAGCGCATGACCATGCTGATCGGCCTGTCCACGGGCGGCGGCTACGACCGCTACGCCCGCCTGACGGCCCGCTACCTCGCCCAGTACATTCCGGGCAAGCCCAGCATCATCCCGCGCAACATGACCGGCGGCGGCTCGCTGGTGATGGCGAACTATCTCTACAACGCGGCGCCGCAGGACGGCACAATAATCGGCGCGCCCCAGCGCGGCGTCCCGGTGGAACCGCTGGTGGCCGGCAAGGATTCGAAAGCCAAGCTCGACCCGCTCAAGGTGCACTGGATCGGCTCGCTCGCGCGCGAGACATCGGTTTCCGTCGCCTGGCACACCTCGGGCGTGAAATCCTACAAGGACCTGTACGAGAAGGAATTCGTCGCGGGCGGCACCGGCGCCACCACCGATTCGGTGATCACCGGCTACCTGATGAACCGCCTTCTCGGCATGAAGTTCCGCATGATCGCGGGCTACCCGGGCGGCTCCGAGGTCAACCTCGCCATGCAGCGCGGCGAAGTGATGGGGCGGGCCACCAATTCGTGGTCGTCGATCAAGTCTGGCGACTTCGACCGGGTCAAGGAAGGCAAGCTGATCCTGCTTTTCCAGATGGGCGCCAAGAAGAACAACGACGGCCTGCTGAAGGACGTTCCCTTCGCGCTCGACTTCGCCAAGGACGAGCGGACGCGCAAGGTCCTGTTCCTCAAATTCGCGGTCAACGAATTCGGCTATCCCTACATGATGGGCCCGGGCGTGCCGAAGGACCGCGTCGCGGCCATCCGCGCCGCCTTCAAGCAGGTGGCCAAGGATCCCAAGCTGATCGCCGACGCCAACAAGGCGCGCATGGAGATCGACCCGATCTACGGCGAAGAGATGGACGAACTGCTCAAGGAAATGTATTCGACGCCGCCCGATATCGTGGCCGCGCTGCGCGATGCATCCAACCCGACCGGCAAGGTCGAGATGGCCAAGATTCCGGTCATCACCGCCAGCGTCAAGGTCGGCAAGGTCCGCGACGAAGGCCGGGGCTTCTCCTTCAAGGGCAAGGACAAGGACGGCAACGACGTGAAGGGCAGCGTCGGAGTTTCCGGCTCCAAGACCCGGATCACCGTCGGCGGCAAGCCGGCCAAGCGATCCGATATCAAGGCGGGCATGGCCTGTAGCCTCGTCTACCAGGGCCGCGACGCCAAGCAGGTCGACTGCAAGTAGGCGCAGCCGCTTCCAAAACGAAACCCCCGGGGTCGCGTCCCCGGGGGTTTTTCTTTCGGCCCGAGGCCGCACTTACATGTTGAGGAGCTTCAGCGCCGAGCCGCGCGCGATCAGGTCGCGTTCGGACTTCGACAGGCCTTCGACGCTGTCGAGCAGGCCCACGGGGTCGGTCTCGCCCATGTCGTAGGGGCTGTCGGTGCCAAGCATGACATGTTCCGCGCCGACCAGGTCGACGAGGTGGCGGATCTGCTGCGGGCGGAACACCACCGTGTCGAAATAGAAGCTGTCGATGTAGGTCGAGGGCGGCTGGTCGATGTGCACGCGGTTTTCCGCGCGCGTCTTCCAGGCATGGTCGAAACGGCCGAGATAGAACGGGAAGAAGCCGCCGCCGTGCGCCCCGTAGAACCTGATCTTCGGATGGCGCTTGGGCACCCCCGAATGGATCAGGTGCGAAATGGCGAGCGTCGTCTCGAGCGGGTTCGACACCACGTTCGACATGTAGAATTCCTTGAACCGCTGCGGGTGCGAGAATCCCTGCGGGTGGATATAAATGGGAATGCCCAGCTTCTCGACCGCGTCCCAATAGGGTTCAAGCTTCGGGTCCGACAGTTCCATGCCGCCGATGTCGCAGGGAAAGCGCATCGCCTTGAGGCCCAGCGTCTTGACCGCGCGCTCGGTCTCCTTGATGGCGAGATCGACATGCTGCAGCGGCGCGATCGCCATGGACACGAAATGGTCGGGATTGTCTTTCACCACCTGCGCGGCGTGGTCGTTGACGAGCTGGGAAACGGTCATCGACAGGCTGGCGTCGGCCTCGTAGAAGCCCTTGGGGGCGCCCGGACTCAGCGCCGCGAAATCAACGCCCATCTTCTGCATGTCCTTGATGCGCCATTCGGGCTCGGACAGCACCTTTTCGTTGGCCGACCGCTCGCCGGTGATGCCGACGCCCGCCTGGTTCTTGGCCGCGGCGCTTGCCTTGCCGGTATCGGCGGCGGCCTTCATGCGGCGGCCCGCCTCGGGCACGTTCAGATGGGCATGGATGTCGATGACGCTGGGCATGAAACACTCCCTGAAAAAGACGTTGTTATTGCAACCATTATGGCAAAGCGCCGGGGGCCGGTCGAGCCGCCTCGCCCTTTCCCCGCAAGGGATTCGCCGGTTGACTCGGACCTGCCGAAAGAATAGAACAAAACATGAACAATTATCCCCGGAGCAGCCCTTCCATGGCGCCTTCGACGGCACGGCAAGACGGCACCCCAGGCGCCACCGAACGGCGGCTCGCCAGCCTGCGCGCGCGCATCGCGCGCATCGGCGCGGGCCGGATGGAAAGCCCCGATGCGCCGGAAACCGTGGCCGCCCTCGGCTGCGACGACATCGACTGCCACCTGCCGGGCGGCGGCCTCGCCCGCGGCGCCGTGCACGAGGTCATCGCCGCCGATAGCGCGGCCGCGGCGCTCGGCTTCGCGCTGTGGGTCGTCTCCCGCATGACGCGGGGCAGGACGCCGTGGCTGTGGTGCGCATCCCGGAACGGCAGCCCGCCCTATGCGCCGGGCCTCGCCCAGTTCGGGCTGTCGCCGCGCCGCCTCCTGATCGCGCGCACGGCCTTCGAGCGTGAAACCCTGTGGGCCGCCGAAGAAGGCCTCGCCACCCCGGCGCTCGGCGCCGTGCTGGCCGAAGCCGCGGCTGTTTCGGACGTCGCCGCCCGCCGCCTCGCCCTTGCCGCACGCACGAGCGGGGTACCGCTGATCCTGCTGCGCGAGCGCGAAACCGCGTCCGTCCCCGCCGCCAGCCGCTGGCGCGTGGCCAGCGCGCCGGAAGGCACATGGGAAATCGCGCTCCTGCGCGCGGGCGGCGCCTTCCCCCGGCGCTGGCGCCTGCGCTGGCAGGGCGCCGCCGGAACGCCGCAGCCGCTTCCCGTTCCCTCGCAAGCAGCCGATCACCACCATGACGACCTACAGGCAGACTATGAAGCCCGCGACGCGGCGGGTGCTCGCGCTGTGGCTGGCGCCCGCGGAGCGGCCTGAAACCGAACCAGACTTGCGCGATCTCGCCGCCTGGTGCCGTCGCTACGCACCATGGACGGCGCCGATGCGCGATGGCGCCGGCGTATGGATCGAGGCCGGCGGCTGCGCCCACCTGCTCGGCGGCGAAGACACCATGTGCCGCACCGTGGTGGCCGATCTCGCCCGCCTCGGCCACGCGGCGCGCGCCGGGCTGGCCGGAACGCCGGGGGCCGCCTGGGCACTGGCAAGAACGGCCAAGACCCCCTTCGCCATCGCCGCGCCCGGCACGGAGCGCGAGGTACTCGCCCCGCTGCCGGTGGCGGCGCTGCGCCTCGAACCGGCAACGGTGGAAGGGCTCTCTGCGCTTGGCCTCAGGCGCGTCGGCGATCTCTATCCGCTCGGCACCACTGCATCCGGCCGGGCGGAACTGGCCCGGCGCTTTCCCCCGTTGCTGCTGGAACGGCTCGACGCGGCACTCGGCCTGACTTTCGAGCCGATCAGCCCGATCCGCGAACGCACCCGCCACATCGCCCGCTTCACCGCCCCCGAGCCGGTGCGCGACGGCGAGGCCGTCACCCGCATCACGCAGCGCCTCGTCGAGACCCTATGCCCGCTGCTCGCCCGCGACGGGCTGGGGGCGCGGCGCGTCACGCTGACCGCCTTCCGCGCCGACGGCCGCGCCGCGCGCATCGATTGCGGCACCGCCCGCCCGCTGGCCGAGGCACGGACGCTCATGCGCCTGATGGCGCTTTGCCTGCCGCGCCTTGCGACCGGGCCCGGCGCCGACGCCTTCGCGCTGGAAGCGACGGAGACGGAACCCCTGCGCGCCACCCAGGCGCGTCTCGATGGCCGAAAAGACCATGAGGATGACGCCCTGACGCTGGCGCCGCTGGTGGAAAAGCTGGCGGCACGGCTCGGCAGCGGGCGCATCGGCCGCCTTGCCCCGCGCCCGCGCCACCTGCCCGAACGCGCACAGAGCTTCGTCGGTGCCTTCGCCGATATGCCCGACACGCCGGATGCCGCCACGGCGGCCCGGCCGCTCCGCCTGTTCGCCCGCCCCGCCCCCGTCGCCGCCGCGGCGACGGCCCCCGAAGGGCCGCCCGCGTGGTTCCGCTGGCAGGGCGCCGTGCACGCAATCGCCCGTGCCGAAGGGCCCGAGCGCATCGCGCTCGATTGGTGGCGGCTCGACGGCTGGCAGGGCGATCCCCCGGCGGTGCCCGAAACCCTTGCCGACGCCGTGCGCGACTACTGGCGCGTGGAAGATGCCCGGGGGGCGCGTTTCTGGATCTTCCGCGACGGGCCATGGCGGCCGGATGCGCCGGAACGCTGGTACCTGCACGGGGTTTTCCCGTGAAGCCCGCGCCCGCCTTCGCCGAACTGGCCGCGACCAGCAACTTCAGCTTCCTGCGCGCCGCCTCGCACCCACACGAACTGGTCGAGCGCGCCGCCGAACTGGGTTACGCCGCCATCGGCATCGCCGACCGCAACAGCGTCGCCGGGCTCGTGCGCGCCCACGTGGCGACGAAGGCGGCGGGCATTCGCCTGGTGCCCGGCTGCCGGCTGGTGCTGGCCGACGGCCCCGACGTACTCGCCTATCCCGCCGACCGCGCCGCCTGGGGCCGCCTCACCCGGCTGCTGACCACCGGCAAGCGGCGCGCCGAAAAGGGCGGCTGCATCCTTACGATGGCCGACCTCGCCATGCTCGAAGAAGGCTTCGCCGGGATCGTTTCGGCACCTCAGATTTCACATGAAGAAGTGGAACTTTTATCAAATAAAATCAATATATTGAAAAACATATTTAATGTTTCTTTTCATGTCGCGGCCACCCCCCGTTTCGACGGCTGCGACGGCCCGCGCCTCGCCCGCGCGGCGCAACTGGCCGAGGCCTGCGCCCTGCCGCTTGCCGCCACCGCCGAGCCGCTGATGCACGCCCCCGGCCGCCGCCCGCTCCTCGACGTTCTCACCTGCATCCGCGAACACTGCACGCTGGCCGATGCGGGCCTGCGCCTTGCCGCCAACGGCGAGCGCCACCTGCGCACGCGCGCCGACATGGCGCGGCTGTTCGCGGGTGACCCCGCGGCCCTTGGCGCGGGGATGGAGATCGCGGGCGGACTTGCCTTCTCCCTCGACGATCTCGCCTACGAATACCCGGACGAACCGGTGCCCGCCGGACGCAGCGCCGACGGCCAGCTCGCCCGCCTCGCCCTTTTGGGTGCCCGGGCGCGCTATCCGGACGGCGTGCCGGACAAGGTCCGCGCCCAGATCGGCCATGAACTGCGCATCATCCGGGAGCTGCGCTACGCGCCCTATTTCCTGACCGTCCACGACATCGTCGGCTTCGCGCGCTCGCGCGCCATCCTGTGCCAGGGGCGCGGCTCGGCCGCCAATTCCGCCGTCTGTTTCGCGCTCGGCATCACCGCCGTGGACCCGGCCCGCTCCGACACCCTGTTCGAGCGCTTCGTCTCGGCCGCGCGCAATGAGCCGCCCGACATCGACGTCGATTTCGAGCACGAGCGCCGCGAGGAGGTCATCCAGCACATCTACGCCCGCTACGGGCGCGAGCGCGCCGGGCTCGCCGCCGCGGTCATCCGCTACCGCGCCCGCTCGGCGGTGCGCGAAGTGGGCAAGGTCCTGGGCATTCCTGAAGGCACGGCGGGAAACAGGGCGGAGAAGCAGGCGGCGGCGCTGGCGCGCGAACTGATCGGCTTTCCCCGCCACCTGTCCCAGCACGTCGGCGGTTTCGTCATCACCCGCGGGCGGCTGGACGAGGTCATGCCCATCGAGAACGCCGCGATGGAGGCGCGCACCGTCATCGAATGGGACAAGGACGACCTCGACGCCCTCGGCATCCTCAAGATCGACGTTCTCGCGCTCGGCATGCTGAGCTGCATCCGGCGCGCCTTCGGCCTGATCGCGGCGTACCACGGGCGCGCGCTGGAGCTCGCCGCCATCCCGGCCGAGGACGCCGCCGTTTACGAGATGCTGTGCCGGGCCGATTCCGTCGGCGTTTTTCAGGTCGAAAGCCGGGCGCAGATGACCATGCTGCCCCGCCTGCGGCCGCGCACCTTCTACGACCTGGTGATCGAGGTCGCCATCGTCCGCCCCGGCCCCATCCAGGGCGACATGGTGCATCCCTACCTGCGGCGCCGTTCGGGCAAGGAGGCGGTGGAATTCCCGTCCGACGAGTTGCGCGCCGTGCTCGGCAAGACGCTGGGGGTGCCGCTGTTCCAGGAACAGGCGATGCGGATCGCCATGGTCGCCGCCGGCTTCAGCCCCGAGGACGCCGACCGCCTGCGCCGCGCCATGGCCACCTTCAAGCACACCGGGCAGGTCTCGTTTTTCCGCGACAAGATGGTGGAAGGCATGACCGCGCGCGGCTACGACCGTGCCTTCGCCGAGCGCTGCTTCCAGCAGATCGAGGGCTTCGGCAGCTACGGCTTTCCCGAAAGCCACGCGGCGAGCTTCGCGCTCCTCGTCTATGCCTCGGCCTGGATCAAGTGCCACTACCCCGATGTCTTTGCCGCGGCCCTGCTCAACAGCCAGCCGATGGGCTTCTACGCCCCCGCCCAGATCGTGCGCGATGCGCGCGCCCACGGGGTCGAGGTGCGGGCCGTGGACGTGAACGCGAGCGACTGGGACTGCACGCTGGAAGAGGCGCCGCAGATGGCGCTCGCCGTCAACGGGGTGCAGCCGAAAGCGCTGCGCCTCGGCCTGCGCCAGGTGCGAGGATTGTCGGAGGCCGATGCGAAACGCCTCGTCGCGGCGCGCGCGCTTGACGGGCCTTTCACGGATGCGGGCGACCTCGCCGCCCGCACCGGGCTGGCGAAGGCGGTGCTGTCGCGCCTTGCCCGCGCCGATGCGCTCGCGTCCCTGAAGCTCGACCGCCGCCCCGCCCTGTGGGCCGTGGCGGGGCTGGAGGACGCGGCCCCCCTGCCGCTCTTTGCCGCGGCTGAGCGCAGCAACGGCGGCCCCCGCCTTGACGATGCCCCGCCGCCGCCCCTGCCAATCATGGGCGCGGGCGAAGCGGTGGCCGAGGATTACCGCATGGTACGGCTCAGCTTGCGCGATCACCCCGCGCGCCTGTTGCGCCCCCGCCTCGGCGATCTCGGCTTCGCGCCCTGCGCCGGCATGGCGCGGGCAAAACACGGCAGCTGGGTGCGCACGGCGGGCCTCGTGCTGGTGCGCCAGCGCCCGGGCACGGCGAGCGGCGTGATCTTCATGACGATCGAGGACGAGGACGCAGTGGCCAACCTCGTCGTCTGGCCGAAAAGCTTCGAGAAATTCCGCGCCACCGTCATGGCCGCGCGCATGGTCGGCGTCGCCGGGCGGGTGGAGCACGAAGGCAACCCGCCGCACCGCGTCACCCACGTGATCGCGGAACGGCTCTACGACCTGTCGGACCTGCTCGACGGCCTCGACGAAGCCGGCGGCCGCATGGCGGTCGCGTCACGGGATTTTCAGTAACGCCCGCCCTTGAGGAACCGCGCGATGCCTTCGGCAACCTCGCGGTCCTGCTTGTTGAAGCCGTGGGGCGCGCGGCCGGCGCAGGCTTTCAGGCTCCAGTCGCCCTTCCAGCCCGGCCCGCCGGTGACGGTGGCGACCTGCTTGCGGGCGCTGTTGAGCTTCCCTGCCAGGCGTTCCATGTCATCGGGCGGCGAGCGCAGGCATTTATCCAGCGCGTGGCCGACGATCAGCGTCGGCAGCGTGATCGCGCCGAGGTCGTGATCGAACACCGTATCGCGCACCCAGTACTTGTTGCCCTTGCTGCCCACCATCACGACCGACGTCACCACGACGCCGTCGGGCGCCGCGGCGCCTTTCAGGCGCGAAGCGGCATTGACCGCCGAGATCGCGCCGCGGCTGGTGCCCGCGATCCACACCGGGGCGCCGGTCCTCGCACGCAGTTGTGCCGTGATGCGGCCGAGGTCATCGGCGTGTTTCGGATCACTACGAAAGCCGCGCAGCCCGTCTTCGTCCTTGTTGTGATCGGACGGCGCATCGACCACGGCGGTGGCGAAGCCCAACTCGCGAAAGACCGGCGCCATGCGCACCAGCGAATTGCCGGTGAGATCGCGCACACAGCCCGCATCGTCGAGATTGACCACGCCGCCGCCGCCCGCGAGCAGCACCAGCACCGCCGCGGGCTTAGCACCCCCTTGCGGCGCGCCGAAGGCATAGCGCGTGGTGGTGCCGTCATGGGTGGCGATGGTGACGACCTCGCCGCAGGGTGCTGCAAGGGCCGCGCCCGACAGCACCCCAGAAGCGCAGACCGCAGCGACGAGGACGCGGCGCAGCATGCTACAGCCTCATCAGTGTGCGGACGTTTTCGCCCATGATCTTGTCCTTCTGCTTCTGCGTCAGGTCGGTGCGGCCCTTGAATTCGCCGATCATGAAGGGAAAGCCCGCGTCCCAGTGGGGATAGTCGGAGGCCATCATCAGCCGGTCCTCGCCGATGAGATCGAGGGCGGCGGAGAGCGGCTCGTGCCCTTCGCAGGTGAGCCAGCAGTTGCGCCGCACGTAATCCGACGGCTTCATGGTCAGGTAAGGAGCGTAGAGATCCCTGAGGTATTCGTAGGTCGCGTCCATGCGGTGCATCCAGTAGAGCATCCACTCGGTATTGCATTCGAAGAAGGCGACCCGCAGCTTCGGGAAGCGTTCGAACACGCCGCCGATGGTGAGGCCCACCAGCGCCGCCGTGCAGTTGGTCGGCCGCGCCAGCGTGTGCATGATGTAGAAATTCTTGAAGCGGTTCGTCATCTCGCCGCGCGAATTGGGATGCACGAACAAGGGCACGTCGAGGCGCTGGGCTTCCTCGTAGAGCGGATAGAACACTTCCTCATCGAGCGTATGGTCGAGGGAATACGCGCCCAAGAGCGCCGCCTTGAAGCCGTATTTCTCGACGCACCGGCGCAGCTCGCCCGCCATCGCCTCCGGCGCGCCCAAGGGCAGGATGGCGACGGGCAGCATCTCGCCGCCGCGATCCTGCGCCAGTTTCGCCAGCCAGTCGTTGTAACAGGTGGCGAGCGCCGCGCCGAACTTGCCGCGGTTGAGCACCGCGGGGTCCATGTTGGTGCCGAACACCACCTGCTGGGAAATGCCCGCATCGCGGAAGGCCTGCAGGCGACGGTCGATGTCGCGCGATTCGTCCTGCATGTGCGCGATGCGCCCTTCCCACCGATTGGGGTCGTAAAGTTCCTTGTGGGCGTGGCCCTTTTCGGCCGCCGCCGGCCACGGCGACAGGTCGTGCCGGTAACGCCGGCGCGAATAATCGCCGTCGGAAATCAGCTTGGGCTTGCGGTCGGCGAACTCGCCCTTCAGGTCATAGACCTGGTCGAGACAGTAATCCTCGCGCACATGGGTATCGGCATCGATCAGCATGGTCACCTCCCTGTATGTTTGTTCTCTTTTTCGGGGATTATACCCCGCTCCCGCGCCATTGACAGGGCCGCGGCCAAGCCCGTTAAATCGGGGCCAACGATCAAACGCGGGCTTGGCGCAACGGCCCGCCACAGGGGGAAATCCGGCATGAGACCATCCGCTTACGGCCCGTTCGACTACGTCCCCCTGCCCAAGCGGCCGAAGATCACCTGGCCGGGCGGTGCGCGCGTTGCGGTGTGGATCATCCTCAACGTCGAGTACTTCGCGCTCGATGCGCCGATCCCGCGCGGCACCGGCCACACGCCCGACGTCGTCGGCTGGGGCAAGCGCGACTACGGCAACCGCGTCGGCTTCTGGCGCCTGCTGAAATTGTTCAGGAAGCACGGCTTCCCGGTGACCGCCAACACCAATGCCGACATCTGCGACGCTCACCCCGAGATCATCGAGGCTGGCGTCGAAGCAGGCTGGGAGTTCATGGCGCACGGCGAATCGAACTCGCGCCCCATGCACAAGATCGACCCGGCGACGGAACGCGACGTCATCCGCCGGTCCATCGACCGCATCGAGAAGGCGACCGGCACCCGCCCCGTCGGCTGGATGGGACCGGGCATGCACGAAACCTGGGATACCCTCGACCACCTGGTGGCCGAAGGGATGCTGTACTGCGCCGACTGGATCAACGACGACCAGCCTTACATGATGCGGGCGGGCGGCAAAGAAATCGTCTCCATGCCCTACGGCGAGCACCCGCACGACAACGGCGCCATCAACCGCATGCATTATTCGCCCGCCGAGTTCGAGCAGATGATCAAGGACGCCTTCGACACGCTGTACGAGGACGGCGCCGAAACCGGCATGGTGCTGCCCATCGGCCTGCATCCCTTCGTCGCCGGGCCCGCCTATCGCATCAAGGCCATCGACCGGGCGCTCGCCTACATCAACCGCCACCCGCTGGTGTGGAAGGCAACCGGGCAGCAGATCGCCGAGCACTACGTGAAGTCGGGAAACACCTTCTAGTCAGTCGATGCCGAGCGCCTTGCGGATGGCGCTGACGCGGGCATCCTTGCCTTCGAAGAAGAAGGCCTTGTTGAAGGCGGGACGCTGCTTGTAGCGGGCGAGCCACGCCGTGACGCCCGGCCATTTGCCCGACGCCAGCAGGTCCGGGCGCAGGTCGTCGATGCGCTCGACGAAGGGCACGATGGCGATATCGGCGAGCGAATAGTCCCCCACCAGCCAGTCGCGGCCGTCGGCCAATGCCTTTTCCATGCGATCGAAGGTCGCCGTCATTTCCGCGTAGGCCGCGTCGAACTCGGCCTGGGTGAAGCCTTCGCGCGCCGTCGCCTGCCAGCGCTCGCGCCGCTCGGCCGTCGGCACCGCGGCAAGACGCTTTTCCAGATCCGCGTCGGTCAGCTTGCTGGCGACGGGACGGCTGAGCCGGTCCCATGTCGGCACGTAGACCGCCTTGTAGGCGCGCTCGTCCGACCACTTGAGCCAGAGCCGCATGTCGGCGCGCGCGAGCGGGGCTGTTGGCGTCAGCGGCGGCGTCGGCAGGATATCGTCGATATAGGCGATGATGACGGAGGACTCGATGACGGGCTCGCCGTCATGGACCAGAGTCGGCACCACGCCGTTGGGGTTGAGCCTGATGTATTCGGGCGAGTGCTGCTCGAATGCCTGGAGATTCACCAGCCGGCTTTCGAAATCCGCCCCCTTTTCGAACAGCGCGAGGCGGGCCTTCTTCGAACAGGTTGAGGCAAGGCCGTGATAGAGGGTCAGCATGGCGTCTCCGGCTTTTTTGGGTTGCCGCCCGGGTCCGGGCAACGCCATGATGCCAGAGCGAAGCGGGTCCGTCAGCACCCGCGGCCCCGAAAAGAAGGAACGCCGCCATGGATATCGTTCAACCGATCGCGCTGGCCCTCGGCACCTCGTGGGCAAGCGGCATCAATCTCTACGCGGCGATACTGATGCTCGGTGTGCTCGGCATCACCGGCAACATCGTGCTGCCGCCCGATCTCGCCATCCTCGCCAATCCGCTGGTGATCGGCGCCGCCGGACTGATGTACGCGGTCGAATTCTTCGCCGACAAGATTCCGGGCGTCGATACCCTGTGGGATACCCTGCACACCTTCGTCCGCATCCCGGCGGGCGCCGTGCTGGCGGCGGGCGCCGTCGGCGAGCTGGGTGCGGGCGCGGAACTGGCGGCGGCGCTGGTGGGTGGTACGCTCGCCGCATCGACCCATGCGACCAAGGCGGGTACGCGCGCAGTCGTCAACACATCGCCCGAGCCGTTCTCGAACTGGACGCTGTCGATCGGCGAGGACATCGCGGTGTTCGCGGGGCTTTGGGCGGCGCTCAAGCATCCGTGGATCTTCATCATCGCGCTGGTGCTGTTCATCGCGCTGATGGTCTGGCTGCTGCCCAAGATATGGCGCGGCGTGAAGCGGGTATTCCGCTGGCTGTTCCGCGGCGACAAGACCGATACCGGGCAGCCCACGGCACCCACCGCCCCCACCTCGGGCAAGCCGCCCGGGCACGAGGACTGGAAGCCCTGAGGCTTTCCGCCGCTACTTCTTTTTCTTCTTGGCCTCGCCCGGCGACAGGATCGCCTTGACCCGCGCCGCGATATGCGGAGGCGTCGCGTACATCCTGGCGACCAGGTCCTGCACCTTGTCGCCCGACGATGCCGCGATATCGATACGCGAGCGCTTGGCATCGGCGAGGAACTTCGGATCCTTCAGCGTCGCCATGAAGCCATCGCGGAGCGTCTTCACCTGCGCATCCGGCGTGCCCGGCGGCGCGATATAGGGCCGACCGAAGACCTGCTGGGCGACGACGGTTTCCATGACCTGGCGATCCTCGCCGCTCTTCACGTAATCCCAGATGCTGGGAATGCCCTTCTTGAGAAGGTCCGGGTCGGGCTCGATGGCGACCTGCACCAGCGGATGCACGAGGCCCTGCTCCAGCCATTGCGGGCGCTGGGCGAGGAAGCTGGTCCAGTCGAAGCCGCACAGGCCGTCGACCTCGCCGCGCTCCATTGCCAGCACGATGTCGACCGAGCCCTTATAGCCCTGCACCAGCTCGAACTTGGTGCCCGAAAGCGCGTTATGCAACAGCACGTAATCCTTGGTGGAACCGCCCGCCGCCGAAGCACCCATGATGGTCTTCTGCTTCAGGGCGTCGGCGAAGGTTTTCGTCTTCGACGACTTGTAGGTGAAGCACAGGCGGGTGCCGCTGTCGGCGCTCGCCAGGTAGACCAGCTTGGTCGGGTCGTAGCGCTTGCGCAGCTTGGGATCGATCAGCGGATTGGCGATGGCGCCCGGATAGATCGCGCCGATCACCAGGCCGTTCTTGGGAGCCACTGCGTAAATGTAAGTGGCGAGCTTGCTCGACCCCGCGCCCGGCTGATTCTTGTGCACGATGCCGGGGCCGCCCGGAATGTGACGCGACAGGTGACGGCCGATGGCGCGCGCATAGACGTCGTAGCCGCCGCCGGGATTGCCGCCGATCAGGAAGTCGATGGTCTTGCCGGCGTAGTAATCTTCGGCGCGGACGGGTGCGCTGGTCGTGGCGAGGGCAGCGGCCACGAACAGGCCGCCGAGGGTAAAGGCGCGATGGCTCAGGGTCATGAAATCCTCCCGAAAATGGTGCCTGATCGGGCCGTTCAGCAGCCCATCCTTTTTGTAAGAATATGCACCTAAATTTCTGATCCGGAAAGGAAAAGGACCCGGGAGCAAAGCCACCGGGTCCTTCGAAAATGGGGCGAGCGATGGGAATCGAACCCACGACATCCAGATCCACAATCTGGCGCTCTAACCAACTGAGCTACGCCCGCCACAGGAAGGCGACTTAGTAGTGAATAGCCGTGGCCCCGTCAAGGCTGGGCGAGGGCCACCCTGCCGCCGACGATGGCACCGCTACTGCGCAAAACTTGGACACAATGCCCGTTATTTGTGCAATTATTCTTTTTGCTCCCGTCCGGGAGTCTGCTGAAAATTGGCAAGCCATTGTGATAGTTTGATAAACCGAATTGGCACAGGCCGTGCTTGATGGGGGCGTGAGCCGCATTGGCATTGCCGCCGGTTCACCGGCAAAAACCTGAGGATTGGACCCGCCGCCGCATGAAGAAGATCGAAGCCATCATCAAGCCGTTCAAGCTCGACGAAGTGAAGGAAGCCCTTCATGAAATCGGCCTTCAGGGCATGACCGTGACCGAGGCCAAGGGTTTCGGACGACAGAAGGGCCACACGGAACTTTACCGTGGCGCCGAATACGTGGTCGATTTCCTGCCCAAGGTGAAGATCGAGATCGTCATGGACGATGCCCTGGTCGAGCGCGCCATCGAAGCCATCACCAATGCCGCCCGCACGGGGCGCATCGGCGACGGCAAGATTTTCGTCTCCAACATCGAGGAAGTCATCCGCATCCGCACCGGCGAGACCGGCGGCGAAGCGGTCTGAACGTAATGCTCTTTCCCGGCCGCGCCAGACGTCGTGGCGGCCGGACCGAAACCAAACCAACGACGAAACATAAGGGAAGTTGTGACAATGGCCGACGAGGTTAAGAAAGTCCTGCAGATGATAAAGGACAACGACGTCAAGTACGTCGATTTCCGTTTTACCGATCCGCGGGGCAAATGGCATCACACGGCGCAGACCGTGAGCACCATCAACGAGGACATTTTCGCCGAAGGCATCATGTTCGACGGTTCGTCGATCGCCGGCTGGAAGGCGATCAACGAGTCGGACATGATCCTGATGCCCGACGCCTCGACCGCCGTGATGGATCCGTTCACCGCGCAGCCGCAGCTGATCCTGTTCTGCGACATCCTTGAACCCTCCACCGGCCAGCCCTATTCCCGCGATCCGCGCTCGACGGCAAAGCTGGCGGAGGCCTACCTCGCCTCCACCGGCATCGGCGACAAGGCCTACTTCGGCCCGGAAGCCGAATTCTTCGTGTTCGACAGTGTGCGCTTCAAGAACTCGATGGAACACGCCTTCTACAAGATCGAGAGCGACGAAGGCCCCTGGGCTTCAGGCGACGAGTTCGAGGAAGGCAACGTCGGCCACCGTCCCACGGTGAAGGGCGGTTACTTCCCGGTGCCCCCTGTCGACTCGATGACGGACCTGCGCGCCGAGATGACCACCGTGATGGCCGAAATGGGCCTCGACATGGAAAAGCATCACCATGAAGTGGCCTCCAGCCAGATGGAACTGGGCGACCGGTTCGGCACGCTGGTGAAGAAGGCCGACCAGATGCAGATCTACAAGTACGTCGTGCACATGGTCGCCCATTCCTACGGCAAGACCGCGACCTTCATGCCGAAGCCGCTGTACGGCGACAACGGCTCGGGCATGCACTGCCACCAGTCGATCTGGAAGGGCGACAAGAACACCTTCGCCGGTTCGGGCTATGCGGACCTGTCGGAGACCTGCCTGCACTACATCGGCGGCATCATCAAGCACGCCAAGGCCCTCAACGCCTTCACCAACCCGACCACCAACAGCTACAAGCGCCTGGTGCCGGGCTTCGAAGCGCCGGTCCTGCTCGCCTACTCGGCGCGCAACCGCTCGGCCTCCTGCCGTATCCCCTACGCGACCAGCCCCAAGGGCAAGCGCGTCGAGGTGCGTTTCCCCGACCCGACGGCGAACCCCTATCTCGCCTTCTCGGCCCTGCTGATGGCCGGCCTCGACGGCATCCAGAACAAGATCGATCCGGGCGAAGCCATGGACAAGGACCTCTACGATCTGCCGCCCGAAGAACTCGTCAATGTTCCGACGGTCTGCGGCAGCCTGCGCGAGGCTCTCGACAGCCTGTGGGCGGACAAGGCGTTCCTGCTCAAGGGCGACGTCTTCACCGAAGACCAGATCAAGTCCTACTGCGATCTCAAGTGGCAGGAAGTGGTTGCCTTCGAAACCGCTCCGCACCCGATCGAGTTCCAGATGTACTACTCCTGCTAAGTCGCGGGACGATCACGGATTGCAGCCGGGGGGGCCCCCGGGGCGCCGCGGGGGGGTGTGGGGGGGGGGGGGG
>JAYQQF010000008.1:129648-146075 GCA_038145705.1 Alphaproteobacteria bacterium
CCCCCCGAGCCCGTCCCCGTTGAACTCCCCCTGCTACGGCGCGGGCCCACCCCGCATTCCCCCCGGCCGCCCGAACGGGGGGCCGGTTTGTTTTTGGCCCCGTTTCCGGCCATGAAGCGCTTGCGTCGCGGCCCCACCCGCCCCTATATCTAGGGTCTTCCCCATCGGGGACAGGGCACATTTCGGGGCGCGTGACATGGCAGACCTGTTTTCATCGTCGAAATCCGGCAAGGCCGAGGCCAAGGGCAAGTCGAGCTATTCGGCCAAGGACATCGAGGTTCTCGAAGGCCTCGAGCCCGTCCGCCGACGCCCCGGCATGTACATCGGCGGCACCGACGAAGCGGCGATGCACCACCTCGCCGCGGAAATCCTCGACAACGCCATGGACGAAGCCGTCGCCGGCGAGGCGAGCCGCATCGAGCTGTCGCTCGATCCCGACAACTGGCTGACCGTGCGCGACAACGGCCGCGGCATTCCGGTCGATCCGCATCCCAAGTTCAAGAACCGCTCGGCGCTCGAAGTCATCCTCACCACCCTGCATTCGGGCGGCAAGTTCTCGGCCAAGGTCTACGAGACCTCGGGCGGCCTGCACGGCGTCGGCCTGTCGGTGGTGAATGCGCTCGCCGACGAACTGGAGGTCGAAGTCGCACGCGAAAAGAAGCTGTGGATCCAGACCTACGGGCGGGGCAAGCCGAAGGGCAAACTGAAGAACGCGGGCTCCGCCAACCGGCGCGGCACCACTATCCGCTTTCATCCCGATCCCGAGATTTTCGGCGTCGATGCCGAATTCCGTCCTGCCCGCCTCTACCGCATGGCGCGGGCGAAGGCGCACCTGCACCGCGGCGTCGAGATCGTCTGGACCTGCGACAAGAAACTGATCGGCCCCAAGGACGAGACGCCGGAAAAAGCGGTCCTGCATTTCCCGGGCGGGCTTTCCGATTTCGTCACCGAAGCGCTCGGCGACCGGCGCAGCTTCACGCCCCAGCCCTTCGCCGGCGAAGGCAAGCTCGGCGCCAACGGCGATGCCGAGGGGCGCATCGAATGGGCGCTGACATGGCCCGCCGACGGCGAAGGCCAGATCGATTCCTACTGTAACACCATCCCCACGCCCCAAGGCGGCACCCACGAAGCGGGCCTGCGCACCGGCCTGTCGCGCTCGATCAAGGCCTATGGCGATCTGGTGGGCAACCGCAAGGCATCGCAGATCATCGCCGACGACATCATGGAAGGGGCGCTCGGCGCCCTGTCGGTCTTCATCCGCGATCCCCAGTTCCAGGGCCAGACCAAGGAAAAGCTGGCGTCACCGGGCGTGACGCGTCTGGTCGAGGCAGCGATCAAGGATCACTTCGACCATTGGCTCGCCTCCGACCCGGCGACCGCCAACCGCCTGCTGGAAGCGCTGATCGAGCGGGCCGAGGAACGCGCCCAGCGCAAGCGCGACAAGGAACAGGTGCGCAAATCGGCGACCCGCAAGCTGCGCCTGCCGGGCAAGCTCGCCGACTGTTCCGAAGGCACGTCGGACGGCACCGAGATCTTCCTGGTCGAAGGCGATTCGGCCGGCGGCTCCGCCAAGCAGGCGCGTGACCGCCGCACCCAGGCGGTGCTGCCGTTGCGCGGCAAGATTCTCAACGTCGCCACCGCCACCAGCGAAAAGATGCAGGGCAACCAGGAAATCGCCGATCTCGCGCTGGCGCTCGGCTGCGGCACGGGTACACGCTTCGACCTGTCGAAACTGCGTTACGAGCGCGTCATCATCATGACGGATGCCGACGTCGACGGCGCCCATATCGCGTCCCTGCTGATTACGTTTTTCTATCGCGAGATGCCCGACCTGATCGAGGCGGGCAGGCTTTACCTCGCGGTGCCGCCGCTCTACCGCCTGACCCAGGGCGGTCATTCCGAATACGCCCGCGACGACGCCCACAAGGAAGAACTGCTTAAATCGGCGTTCAAGGGCCGCGCCAAGATCGAAATCAGCCGCTTCAAGGGCCTCGGCGAAATGCCGCCGGCCCAACTCAAGGAAACGACGATGGACCCGACGCGGCGCACGCTCGAGCGCGTCGTCATTCCCCAGGGCGCCCACAAGGAAACCCAGAAACGGGTGGAAAGCCTGATGGGACGTAAGCCCGAATTGCGCCTCAAGTTCATCCAGGAAAACGCCCGCCAGGCGGCCGACCTGGATATCTGAACCAATTCTTCCTGTTGCTCTTGCGGGCCGCGGTGCGCGGGATCATATTTTTATGGTGGGGGATTTCAGAGAGGTTCCCATGACGCTACGCAATCCCGGAAAAGCCCTTGCCGTCGCGGCAATCGCCTTGGCGACGCTCTCGGCCTGTGCGGGCGACGGTCCCGCCTTCATCGCCGAATACGGCACGAATTACGACTACAACACTTTCAATCTTTATCATCGCAACCGCGACACGCTGGTGGTGATCCACGGCAACCCGCTTGGCATGGATGAGGCCGCCTTCGCCGCCGCCGTGACCGATGCGATGCAAACACGCAATTCGGCTATCCAGACCCGCTTCACGACGAAAGCGGGCGGCAGCGTCGAAAAGAACCTGCGCGTCGTTCTCGCCTTCAACAAGCAGCCCGGCAATGCCGGCCTGTGCGAGGGAACGCCCACCAGGGACATTCCGGCCCCGGGCAAGGCGATCACCCAGATTTACGGCGCCTGGTGCTGGAGCGAGCGGCCCGAGATGGAAGTGATCGGCTACGTCAGTCCCATTACCTCGGTCAGCGATCCCCGTTTCCTGAAGCTGGTGGCGGGCGCAACCCGCGAGCTTTTTCCCGGCCCGAAGGACTTTCAGACCGAAAGCGGCCGCGACAAGGACACGAGGGTCCCCTAGGCGAAATCGGAAAGACCCAGGTTAGGTTTCTGAAAAAGCACGGGATTTCGCGTATCCGGCCGATTTCCCTCTTTGCCCTTTCAACTTGGGCCCCGATTGATTATGTTTGCGCCGCCGCGCAAGCGCGGCGCCCCTATTCCCCACAGGTGAACCTGTTCCTTGTCCCTGATCGAAACTGATTCCGCCACCTTCGACGCCCTCGGCCTTTCCGAGAGCGTTCTCAAGGCGGTTACCGACGCCGGCTACCAGAAACCGACCCCCATTCAGGCCCAGGCCATTCCCTATGTCCTCATGGGACGGGACATCCTCGGCTGCGCCCAGACGGGCACCGGCAAGACGGCGTCATTCACCCTGCCGATGATCGACATCCTGGCTTCGGGCCGGGCGAAGGCGCGCATGCCGCGCTCGCTGATCCTGACGCCGACGCGCGAACTCGCCGCGCAGATTGCCGAAAACTTCCAGATCTATGGCAAGTACAACAAGCTGACGATGGCGCTGCTGATCGGCGGGGAATCCTTCGGGCCCCAGCTGGAAAAGCTCGATCGCGGCGTCGATGTGCTGATCGCTACGCCCGGCCGCCTGATCGACCATTACGAGCGCGGCGGCATCCTGCTGACCGACGTCAAGATCCTGGTAATCGACGAAGCCGACCGCATGCTCGACATGGGCTTCATTCCGGACGTCGAGAGGATCGTCAGCTTCCTGCCGCGCATCCGCCAGACGCTGTTCTTCTCCGCGACCTTCCCGCCGGAGGTGAAGCGGCTGGCCGACAAGTTCCTGATGAACCCGAAGGAGATCACGGTTTCCCGTACCTCCTCGGCCGCTGAAACGGTGGAACATTCCATCGTGCGCTGCGGCGGCAAGGACTTCGAAAAACGCGCGGCACTCCGTGCCGTGATGGGTTCGGAAGAAGTCAAGAACGCGCTCGTCTTCTGCAACCGCAAGCGCGACGTCGACGTGGTGGCAAAGTCGCTCGTCCGCCACGGCTTCTCCGCGGCACCGCTCCATGGCGACATGGTCCAGTCGGCGCGCACCGAAACCCTGGAGGCCTTCAAGGCCGGCAAGATCAATCTTCTGATCGCCACCGACGTCGCCGGCCGCGGCATCGACATCCAGGGCCTGTCCCACGTTTTCAACTACGACATCCCGTTCCATGCCGAGGACTACGTCCACCGCATCGGCCGCACCGGCCGCGCCGGGACGAAAGGCCGGGCCTTCACCCTGGTCGCGCCCGACGATGCGAAGTTCCTTTCCGCAATCGAACGCCTGCTGGGCAAGCCCCTTGCGGTGACGACGGTCGAGGGCGTCGAGGAAGGCGGCACCGGCGAAAGCGAAGACGCAGGCCGCGACCGTAGCCGGCGCGACCGCGGCCGCAGCCGCGGCAGACGTCGTCCCGGGGAGCGCGACCGTAGCCCGCGCCGCGAGGAAAGCGACAATGCCCCCGCGCAGGCCGAAAAACCGGCAGCGGAACCCGCACCGGTTAAGGAACAGCCGAAAGAACCCGCGCGTGCACCCGCTCCTGAAGGACGCCGCCGGGACAACCGCAACAATCGTGACGACGACAAGCCCGTGGTTGCCTTTGGCGACCATATGCCTGCTTTCCTCGCCCGCGGGCCTTCTCCGAAACGCGACTAAGTCGCAAGCCTGCTCTCCGCACGAGAGACACTCGGGACAAGACAAGGCCTGCCAAAGGCCTTACGATCCGCTCGCATAGCCTGACGAAAACCCAGAGGCAGACATGAGCGTAACCGTTACCCCCCTTCGTCCCCTGGTCGGCGCCGAAATCAGCGGCGTGGACCTTCGTAATGAGCTTTCCGCCGAAGATGCCGCGATCATCGTCAAGACATGGCTCGACCGCGGCGTGATCCTTCTGCGCGGACAGGATATCGACGAGCACCAGCAGGTCCGTTTTTCCCGCCTGTTCGGCGAGCTGATCGAACGGCCCCGCCCCAAGGAATTCCGCAAGGAAAAGGACGACGCCTACAACGGCTACACCATGCTCGTCAGCAACATCCGCGACGAGAAGGGCGAGCCCATCGGCTCTCTGCCCGACGGCGAGATGCACTTTCATTCCGACATGTCCTATATCCCGACCCCGTCGCGGGCGACGATCCTCTACAGCATCGAAGTTCCGAAGGAAGGCGGCGACACCGTCATCGCGTCCACCACGGCGGCCTATGATGCGCTGGACGAGGACACCAAGAAGCTGCTTGCCGGACGCAACGCGCTGCAGGGCTTCATGCACGGCACCACGCTGCGCGAGAGGAACTCGCTCGACAAGAGCGCGAGCCACCCCGCCGTGCGGGTAATCCCCGAAACCGGGCGCAAGTCCCTGTTCATCAGCCACCTGATGACCTTTGCCATCGAAGGCCTGCCGAAAGACCAGTCCGATGCCCTGCTCGAACGCCTGTTCAAGCACATGGAGCGTCCGGAATTCGTCTATGCCCACAAGTGGCGTCCGGGCGATGTCCTGATCTGGGACAACCGTTCGACCATTCACGCGCGCACCGATTTCAGCCGGTCCGAACGCCGCCTGCTGCGGCGCTTCGCCACCCAGGGCGAGGTGCCCGTCGCGGCCTGACGCACGATGCCTGGCTAAAAAAAGGGCGGCCCCTGCGGGCCGCCCTGATTTTTTCCGGCTAGGCCGGATTACTTCTTCTTTTTCTTCTTCGCCTTGTCGCGGCCAAGCGCTACGTAGACCGAGCGGATGATATCCTTCGGCGTCTGCCAGGCATCATTGAGATAAGCCATCACCTGCTGGTGGGTGCGCGGCGCGATCAGCAGCTTGCTGCGATCAGCGTCGGCAAGGAAGTCCTTGTCCTTCAACGTCGTCTCGAAGGACTTGCGCAGGGCTGCCACGCGATCGGCCGGCACCCCCGGCGGCAGCGTGAACGGCCGGCCCATGACCTGCCAGCCGAAGACCAGCTTCAGGGCCTGCTTGCTCTCGGCGTCCTTGGCGTATTCGAAGACGGTCGGCACGTTCGGGAAATCCGGATGGCGCTCGTTCGCTTCCTGGACCAGCATCACAACCTTGTTGTCGCGCAGCCAGTCGGGCTTGGATGAACGGATCGAGGAAATGAAGTAGCCGCAAAGGCCCTGCAGTTCCCCACGCTCCACCGCCAGCGTAATGCCCTTGGTGCCGCCGTAGCCGGGAATGACCTTGAACTTGGTGCCGAGGAAGGCGTTCATGCTGGTCGGCCAGGCAAAGGTCGACGACCCGCCGGACGTCGCCCCCACGACAAATTCCTTTTTCTTCACGTCGTCGAGGGTCTTGAATCCCGAGTCCTTCCACGCCCAGCAGGCGCTCGAGGTTTCGGTCATGGAACCCAGCCAGTTGAACTGGCGCGGATCGAATTCGGTCTTCTTGCCGCCGATCAGCGCGTCCATGGCGATGCCGCCCGCGAACATGCCGAACACCGAGCCGTCCTTGGGCGCGACGTTGAACAGGTAGTTGGCGGACTTGAGGCTGCCGGCACCCGGCATGTTCTTGACGACGACGGTCGGCTTGGACGGGATGTACTTGCCGATATGGCGGCCCAGCAGGCGGGTATAGGCGTCATAGCCGCCGCCCGGATTGTAGCCGACGATCAGATCGACGTTGCGATCCTTGTAGAAATCGGAAACGGCGTCGGCGGATGCCGGCGCAACGGCAAACATGTTGACCGCCGCGACGGCGCAGATGCTTCCCAGAACCAGACGGTAATTCATTTGGGTCTCCCCTTGATGATGCTTGCTTGAAAAAATGGCGGGCCGGGGAAATGGCACGGGAGCCATCTCCCCGGAATTGCCGTTACTTGCAGTTCGCGTTGTAAGCGAGACCGCCGTTACCGAAGAAGGTAACGTCGCAAGTCATGCCCGCCTTCAGGGCGGCGGGCTTGGCCTTGCCGCCACCCACCTTGACCTTGGTGCGGCGGGTAGCGTTGAACTTCCAGCTCTTGCCGGAACTGTCCTTCAGCTCGATCTTGGTCCGGCTGCCCTTGGTCGCGACCTTGACCAATTGGGCCCCGGAGAGCTTTTTCTTCGTCGCTTCCGAAAGCTTCGACGAACGCATATCGGCATAGACCGTGCGCCCGCGATCCAGCGTCGCCTTCGGCAGGGCATAGAGCTTGGCGAGCAGGTCATCGACCTCCGCCGCGCTCATCGGATCGACCTCGAGGCCGCCCTTGATGATGTCCTTCTCGAAGGCCTTGTCGGCCACCACCTTGTCGAAGGCAGCGCGGATCGCCTTGCCGCGCCCCGGGTCTGTCCCCGGCGGCATGGCCAGCGGCCGGCCCATGTCCTGCCATACGAAGATCATGTGCAGAAGCTTGCGCTGCTCGTCGTTGGTGGCGAGATCGAGCGGCGTCGGCACGTCGGGCAGATCGCGGTGCTTGCTGACCGAAAGCTGCAGCAGCACGTTGACGAACTTGTTCTTGATCCAGTCTGCCTGTCGCACCTTGAGCTGGGACCAGGTCCAGGAACCGATGCCCTGCACCTCGCCGCGTTCCATGGCCAGGGTGCTTTCGCCGGTGGAACCGTAACCGACGATGACCTTGAACTTGGTGCCAAGCACGGCGTTCACCACGCGCGGATAGACGCCGCCGCCCGACCGCGGCGAGGTAGCACCGAGGACGACCTCTTTCTTCATGGCGTCCTTGATGGTCTTGATGCCGCTGTCGGAGCGCACGAAGGTCACGGCCCGGTCGCGGTTGTAGCTGCCGATCCAGTAGAACTTGCGCGCATCGAACTCGACGCCCGTGCCGCCCATAAGGTCTTCGCGCACGGCCGCAGGATGGAAATGCGCCATCGCGGTGCCGTCCTTGGGGGCCTTGACGTACAGCCAGTTGAGCGCCCGCATGCTGCCGCCGCCCGGCATGTTCTGCGAAATGATGGTCGGCTTGCCCGGGATGTACTGGGCGATATGCTTGGCGACGATGCGCCCGCCACGGTCGAACCCGCCGCCCGGCGAATAGCCGATGACGAGGTTGAACTTGTTTTCCTTGTAGAAGTCCGCGATGGGGTCGGCCGAGGCCGTATCGGCAACGCCAAACACCCCGCCGGCGCAAGCCAGCGCGAACGCAATGGACTTTGCGGTTTTCATAGCCTTCTCCTGTCGTGGCCGGGGTCGCCTTTTCGGCTTGTTTCCCGACGCTTATTGCTCTTGGGCAAGAAGTTCTATTGACGGAAAGTCTACCCTTCACCGCCTGTGCATGCTACCCATTTCCGGCGAAATATTTGTAACCGCCACCAAACAAAAAACGGGGGATTTCAATGCCTTTCATGAAGAAATTGCCAGCCAAGGCAAACGTGCGCGAAATCTTCGGCATGAAACCCGAACTGCGCCGCGCGCAGGGCGAAATGGGACGCATCATCATGCGCGGCGATTCGGCCCTGAGCCCGGCCGAACGCGAAACCATCGCCGCCTATGTCTCCCACCTCAACCGCTGCGATTACTGCTACGGCGGCCATTCGGCGGTGGCTCGCAACCTCGGCGCCGATCCGGCAATCTTCGAGAACATCTGCGACGACGTCGACACGTTGCAAGTGCCGGACAAACTCAAGCCGATCTTGCGTTTCGCCAAGATCCTGACCCTCGACCCACGCGCCGTTTCCCAGGCCGATGCCGATGCCGTTTACGCCGCGGGCTGGGACGAACAGGCCCTGCACGACGCCATCCTGGTCGTCTGCCGGTTCAATTTCATGAACCGCCTGACCCTTGGCCACGGGCTCGACCCCGACCCCGAAAGCTTCGAAAAACGCGGCAGCAGCATGGGCTACAACAGCGAGCGGCCCGAACCGGCCTGACGGGGACCCCTGACGCCCGGTTTCCGGGCGCTTCCGCGCCGTTTTCTCCCCGGCACACCGGTTGACACGGTACGGGTTTGGCGCAATATCAAGCTTTGAACCAAAGGCCGCCCGCGGGCGGTGAGAACGGCCTTCAAGGCCGCCGGCTTTGGGCCCGGAATTGGGTACAGGGGAGGACAGAATGGACGACGGGGCTTTCTCCGATTTCTATGCGCGGCCGACCGGCGACGGGAAGTTTTCCGTCGGCGGCGTGGCCCTCGACCGCCCGTTCCGGATCGTCCGGCTCGGCCATTTCGGCTTCAACCTGAACAACATCGAGGAAGGCATCCGGTTCTACACGGACCTTCTCGGCTTCATCGTCACCGACATCCGCGACGTCACCGAGCGCCTGTCGAAGGAACAACTCGCCAAGATCAAGGGACCGCCCATCGGCGTGTTCACGCGCTACGGCTCCGACCATCATGCGATGGTGCTGTTCAACCGCTCCATGCGCGAGGTTGCCGACGGCAAGGCGCGCTGGCCCGACGGCATCACCACCAACCAAATCACCTGGCAGTGCGGCAGCCTCGGGCAGATTTCGGACGCCATCAAGTGGTTCGCCGCGAAGCAGGTGCCGACCGTGCGCTCTGGCCGCGACATGCCGGGATCGAACTGGCACACCTACATCGCCGACCCCGACGGCAACGTCAGCGAGCTCTATTACGGGATCGAGCAGATCGGCTGGGACGGCTATTCCAAGCCCTGGGAAATGCACGACCGCGCCTTCCGCGAAGCGCCTACCCTGCCCCAGATCAGCGAATACCAGGAAGTCGAGGATGCGCTCGCCCGCGGCGTCGACTTCACCAAGGGCTTCCGCGACACCAAGCGCCCGCCCGCGACCTATGACGTCGACGGCATATTGCTGCCGCGCCCGTTCAAGATCGTACGCATGGGACCCGTGCGCCTGTTCATGAAGGACGTCGCCGCGGCCAAGCGCTTCTATACGGAAATGCTCGGCTTCACGCCGACGGAAACCGTCGTCTACAAGGGGCACACCTGCGAATTCCTGCGGGCGAACACCGAACACCATGCGGTGGCGCTCTACCCGCTCGCTCTGCGCGAGGAACTGGGGTTGTCGTCGCATACGACGAATTTCTCCATCGGCCTTCAAGTGGCGAACTATCGCCAGCTTCGCGACGCGCGCGAATTCCTGATCGAAAAGGGCTGCAAGGTGCACGAACTGCCCCACGAACTGTTCCCGGGCATCGACTATCACTTCGTCGTCCGCGACCCGGACGGCCACGCCGTGCAGTTCTATCACTACATGGAACAGATCGGCTGGGACGGCAAACCGAGGCCCGCTTCCGCAAGGCCCAAGGTCGAACCCGGCGTCTGGCCGGAAACCGTGCCGGGCCAGCCAGACAGCTACATGGGCGAGCCGTTCCTCGGTCCGTGGGAATAGACAGCCCTTTCACGCAACAACGAAACATCTCACCGAGGGGGAGACGTATGGCTACTCAGTACCGCCTGCTTACATTCAAGGGAGACAAGGGCAAAGCGACGCCCGGCATTCTCGTCGGCGACAAGGTCGTGGACCTGTCCAAGGTCAAGAAGGCGCCGGTGGATACTACCTCCACCCTGACGCTTCTTGAGAAATGGGCGACCGCCAACAAGTGGATGAAGAAGGTCGCAGCCGAAGTCGCAGCCGGCAAGCACAAGGCCGCCTGCAAGCAGAAGAGCCGCACCAGCCTGCTGCCACCGATCATGTACCCCGGCAACATTTTCTGCATCGCGTCGAACTACGTCGCGCACCGCGCCGAAATGGGCAACACCGCGCCGATGCCCGACAAGGAACTGAACGCGCCGGTGTTCTTCCTCAAGACGCCGCGCCAGGTCGTCGTCGGCGAAGGGGCGAAGATTCACCTGCCCCGCACCTCGACCGCCATCGACTGGGAATCGGAAGTCGCCGTCGTCATCGGCAAGCCCGCCTTCTGGGTGAAGAAGGAAGACGCCTTCAAGTACGTCGCGGGCTTCACGATCCTGAACGACATGTCGATCCGCGGACCCAGCGCCGCCGAGGCCAAGACCCCGCAGGATCACGCCTTCCGCCGCGACCGCTTCCGCCGCAAGAACTGGGACGGCTCGACCCCGATGGGGCCGTGGATCACGCCGCGCGAATACGTGAAGGACATCTACAACCAGCCGATCCAGCTCTGGCTCAACGGCGACCAGATGCAGAACGGCAATTCCGGCGACATGTGGTACCGGATCGAAGAACAGATTGCCTACCTGAGCCAGCACCTGACGCTGGCCCCGGGCGACGTCATCACCACCGGCACGCCGGCTGGCGTCGGCAAGGGCCGCGGCCTTTATCTGAAGGCCGGGGACAAGATCGTCACCACCATCGGCGATCTCGGCACTCTCAAGACCAGCTTCGTCAAGGCGAAGTGACCGACCGATGAAAGCAGCCATTCTTCACGAGTTCGGCCCGCCCGAAGTCCTCAAGTACGAGGACGTTGAAACGCCCAAGCCCGGGCGCGGGCAGGTCCTGGTCAAGGTGCACGCGACCACGGTCAACCGCGTGCTCAACTGCGGCGTGCGCGCGGGCACCCAGATGCAGCGCAACCCGATCCTGCCGCTGATCCTCGGCGTCGATCCGTCGGGCGAGGTCGTCGCCCACGGCGAGCCGGTGGAAGGCGTCACCATGCCGCCCATCGGCGCCCGCGTATCGGTCCTGTCCCGGCCCGGTCTCGGCGAGCGCGGCATGCTCGGCGTCAACCGCTGGGGCGGCGACGCGGAATTCGTGGTGGCGCACGCCACCATGTGCTTCCCGATCGCCGACCAGCTCGATTTCCACGAGGCGTCCGTTGTCATCCGTCATTGCCCGACCGCGTTCCACCTGATGTACACGATGGGCAAGGTCACGGCGGAGGACTGGGTGCTGGTGATGGGCTGCTCGGGCGGGCTCGGCAGCATCGGCGTGCAGATCGCCAAGATGGCGGGCGCCAAGGTCATCGGCGCCGCGGGCTCCGCCGACCGGGCGCAGATCGGCAAGGACCTCGGCGCCGATTACGTCGTCAATTACGGCGAGCAGGACCTGACCAAGGAGATCATGGAGATCACCGGCGGCCACGGCGTCGACCTCGTCTACGACAACATCGCCAATCCCAAGACCTTCCCCAAGGCCCTGGCGGCGATGGCCCACAACAGCCGGCTGGTGACGGCGGGCGCCCACGGCGGGCCGGTCGTGCCGCTCGATTGCTTCAAGCTCTACGATTCCAAGATCACGATCATGGGCAGCGCCGGCTCGACCATGGAAAACGTGCGTCAGGCACTGGACGCCGCGGGCAAGGGCAAGATCAAGGTCAATATCGAAAAGGTCTTCCCGCTGAGCCAGATCCGCGAAGCCCACCGCCTGATCGAGGCCGGCTCGGTCCCGGGCAAAGTCATCCTCGACCCGACGCTAGGCTGACATCGCGCATGAAAAAACCGCCGGCCCCTGTCAGGGACCGGCGGTTTTACGTTACCGCTGACTATTTCTTCTTCTTGCCTTCACGCGCCTTCGCCATCAGGACCTCGCGCGCCTTGGCCACGACCTCGGGCGAGGCCGCATAACCCTTGCGGACGATTTCCATCGAGTCTTTAGCGTTGGTCGGCGAAATCTCGATGCGCGCCTTGGCGGCATCCTTCAGGAAGGACGCGTCGTGCAGCATCGTCCAGAAGGAATTCTGCAGGGTGGCAAGGCGATCCGCAGGCAGGCCCGGAGGCGCCACGTAGGGACGGCCGATGTCCTGGCGCAGCGTAATCAGGTCGAGAACGTCGCGGTTGAGCGGCGAGCTCGCGTGATCGCGCGCCAGCGGCACGTCGGGCAGTTCGGGAATCTTCTGGGAGCCGAACTGGACGATGACGCGCACCTTCTTGTCCTGCAGCCAGCGGCCCTTGCTGCTGGCGAGTGACGAGAAATCCCAGCCGGTCATCGCCTGCAGCTCGCCGCGCTCCAGCGCCAGCGTGATCGAGGACGTGCCGTTGTAGCCCTCGATCACCTTGATGCTGGTGCCCATCGTCGCGTTCATCAGGCGCGGATAGGTGGCGTAGTTGGTGGTCGCGCCCGCCGAACCGGAAAGTACTTCCTTGCCCATCAGGTCGGCCAACGACTTGAACGGGGTCTGGTGCCAGACGACCATCACGGCCTGGTCCTTCACGACCGCGCCGATCCAGCCGAACTTGAGGGCATCGAACTTGGCTTCCCGGCCCGTGCCCATGACCTTGAACAGGGGCTCGAAGAACATGCTCTGCTGGATGGCGCCGACTTCGGTGCCGTCCTTGGCCGCGACGTTGTAGATGTAATTGCTCGCCTTCAGGCTGCCCGCGCCCGGCATGTTCTTGACGACGAAATTCGGGCGGCCCGGAATGAACTTGCCCCACGACCGCGCAAGGAACCGCGCGTAGGTGTCGTAGCCGCCGCCGGCGCTGGAGCCGACGGTGATCGATACCGACTTACCTTCGTAGAAATCCGCAGCCTTTGCCGTCGGCGACCCCAAGGCCACGATAAGGCCCAGGCAAACGCCCAACCCCGTTAACAGACGCATAGTCCACCTCCCCTGTTTGCCGGTTTTCCGGCCATTCGGCGGCGCCCTGCGGCCACCGCCCCCCATCCCTTTTGCCAAAGCTTCCGCCCTGACCGGGCGGTTGTCAATCGGGGACGCGGGCCCCTTGCGGTACCGCCGTTTCGGCGCTACCACCAAGGCAACAAACGACAGGGAGAAACGCAGATGACCAGCACCTTTACCGCCCGCGGCCTGTTCGACATCGCCGGGCGCACGATCATCGTTACCGGCGGCGCCGTCGGCATCGGCAAGGTCTATTCCCAGGCATTGGGCGAGGTCGGCGCCAACGTCGTGATCGCCGACGTCGAAGCTGCTGCGGGCAAGGCCTTGGCCGCCGAGATCGAAGGCGCCAGCAACAAGACCGGCGGTCACGCGATCTTCGTCGAAACAGACGTTTCCGACATCAAGGCCTGCAACCGGTTGGCAAAGACCGCCGTAGACACGTTCGGGCGCATCGACGGGCTGGTCAACAATGCCGCCCTCTATGCCAAGATTCCGAAGCGCAAGAACTGGGAAGAAATCCCCGAAGAGGAATGGGACCGGCTGATGGCGGTCAACCTCAAGGGCATCTTCAACTGCTGCAAGGCCGTGCATGGGCAGATGAAGGCGCAAGGCTACGGCAAGATCGTCAACATCTCGTCTTCCACCTGGCTGACGGGCACCACCGGCCGCCTGCACTACACGACATCGAAGGCGGGCGTGGTCGGCTTCACGCGCTCGATCAGCCACGATCTCGGCCCCGAAGGTATCAACGTCAATGCCGTCTGCCCCGGCCTGACCAAGAGCGAGACCATCGGCGCCACCATGCCCGAAAGCCACTGGCAGGCGCGCGAAAAGAAGATGTCCGGACAGGCGGCGATCCCGCGGCTGCAAATGCCGGAAGACCTCGTCGGCACCATCATTTTCCTGATGTCGTCGGCAAGCGACTTCGTTACCGGCCAGACCATCGCCTGCGAAGGCGGGGTCAACCACCTATAGTCCCCGCGATGACCGGCATCGAACCGGCGGCGGCCGGCGAAATCAGGCTGAAGGCGGCCGACGGACACGTGCTTTCCGCGTGGATGGCGCCGCCGTCGGTGACGCCGCGCGCGGGCCTCGTCATCGCCCAGGAGATGTACGGCGTCAATTCCTACATCCGCGACGTCTGCGCCTGGTACGCGGGGCACGGCTACCTGGCGGTGGCGCCCAACCTCTACGATCGCGTGGAAGCCGGCCTCACCTTCGAATATTCCGACGCCGACAACCTGCGCGCCAAGCAGCTCTACCGCAACTACGACTGGTCGAAGGCGGTGATGGACCTGGAAGCCGCCCGCGACTTCTGCGCACGGGCCGGCAAGGTCGGCATCGTCGGCTTCTGTTTCGGCGGCTCGCTCGCCTGGCTTGCCGCCTGCACCTCGCGCTTCGACGCGGCGGTGTCCTATTACGGCGGCGAGATCAACCGCTACCTCGACCTCGACGCCCGCTGCCCCATCGAATGCCATGTCGGCGACCGCGATGACGCACTCGATGCGGAAAAGATCGCGACCTTCCGCGCCCGCCACCCCGATGTGCCCTTCCACATCTATCCGGGCGCCCTGCACGGCTTCGACAACCCGAAACGCGCGCCCCGCCACCACCCCGAAGCCGCCCGCCAGGCGCGGGCCAAGAGCCTCGCCTTTCTCGCAAAAACGCTCAGCCGCTGACGAGTTAGTGCCCTGTTTTTGCAGAATAAAGGTCCATAATCCTGACAAACAGGGTTGACTTTATTCGCAGGATGCCCCATTTCCAATCCAGACCGATCCGGTCACCTTTATTGGGCACCTGCCGATGATCAAACTGAGCCGTCTTGCCGATTACGCCGTCGTGCTGCTCACCCAGATGGGGGGCGACACCAAGGCCGTGCACAACGCCATCGACCTTGCCGAACGGACGGGCCTGCCGCTGCCCACCGTCAGCAAGATCCTCGCCATGCTGGCGCGCGACGGCGTGCTGATCAGCGTGCGCGGGGCCAAGGGCGGCTATCGCCTCGCGGCACCGCCGCCGCGCATCACCGTCGCCGCCATCATTTCCGCCATCGACGGCCCCATCGCCCTGACCCAGTGCGTCGATACCGCGGGCAGCTGCAATGTGGAAACCCTCTGCCCCACCCGCTCGGGCTGGCACAAGATCAACGCCGCCATCCAGAACGCGCTGTCGGGGGTGACGCTCGCCGACCTGGTGGGCGAACCGCTCGCCTTCGCCAAAGTTCCGCCGCGTCCGCGCACGGCCCCGCAGGAGGGCGCATGAGCACGCCCGACTCCATGGATACCGTCCGCGCCGTCACCGAGGGCGAATACAAGTACGGTTTCGTCACCGAACTGGACGAAGACCGCGCGCCCAAGGGCCTGAACGAGGACATCGTCCGCTTCATCTCGGCGCGCAAGAACGAGCCCGAATGGCTGCTCGACTGGCGCCTCAAGGCCTATGCGCGTTGGCTCGGCATGGCCGACCGCGATCCCAAGTGGGCGCGCATCAGCCACCCGCCCATCGATTTCCAGGATCTCTATTATTACTCGGCGCCCAAATCGAAGGCCGACGCGCCCAAGAGCCTCGACGAGGTCGATCCCGAGCTGCTCGCCACATACGACAAGCTCGGCATCCCCTTGCGCGAGCGCGAAGTGCTGGCCGGCGTCGCCGTCGACGCTGTCTTCGATTCGATTTCGGTCGCCACCACCTACAAGGCGAAACTTGCGGAACTGGGCATCATCTTCTGCTCGATGTCCGAAGCGGTGCGCGAGCACCCCGACCTCGTGAAGAAGTACCTGGGCTCGGTCGTGCCGGCCGCCGACAACTTCTATGCCTGCCTCAATTCGGCGGTGTTTTCCGACGGCTCCTTCGTCTACATCCCGAAGGGCGTGCGCTGCCCGATGGAGCTTTCCACCTATTTCCGCATCAACGCTTCCCAGACCGGGCAGTTCGAGCGCACCCTGATCGTCGCCGATGCCGGGTCCTATGTCAGCTACCTAGAGGGCTGCACCGCGCCGATGCGCGACGAGAACCAGCTGCACGCCGCCGTGGTCGAGCTGGTGGCGCTGGAAGACGCCGAGATCAAGTATTCAACCGTGCAGAACTGGTACCCGGGCGACAAGGACGGCAAGGGCGGCATCTACAATTTCGTCACCAAGCGCGGCGCCTGCCGGGGGCCGCGCGCCAAGATTTCCTGGACCCAGGTCGAGACCGGCTCGGCCAT
>JAYQQF010000009.1:0-135827 GCA_038145705.1 Alphaproteobacteria bacterium
ACCCGCGGCGAGGCCCGGCGCCATGAAGCGCCGGACCCGCCGCGGAAACCGTAAGCGGCTCAAGGCCGCTCACCAGGCGAAGAAAAGGGGCTTACTCAGCCTTCCTTCTTCTTCTTCTTGCCCTTGCCCTTCTTCTTCTTCTTCTCTTCCTGCGCCATCTGCATGGTCGCGGCCTGCGAAGAAGCCGAAGCCTTCATCTCGGTCTGCGAGCTGGTCGCGGCCGAAACCGGGGCGGTGGTGGTGAGCAGGGCGGCAACCAGAGCCGCCGCGCCGAAAGTAGCCAAGCGTGCGATCGTCATGTGTGTTCTCTTCTCTAGAGTTGATACACGACCCCCAAAACGGGGGCCGGAGAAAAGCATACCATTTCCATTAGGACATGGAAGTGGGACCTTTTAGGGGGTGGGCGACCACGCCCGGCTGGCCGGATCGCGCAGTTCCAGGACCATGGATCGCACTTGGTCGCGCACCTTTTCCCCCTCGGTCCGCATCAGGTCGGTCCAGGTGATGTCCCAGTCGAACCAGTCGAGAATGGCGGTCTTGTAGGCCGGCCGCGCTTTGAGGCGGGCATACCAGGCGGCCACCCGCGGCCGGTCCGCCCACAGGAAATCCATGGCGCAGCAGTTGAGCCGTTCCATGTAGGGGGCAAGCGCGACGTCGGCCAGCGAATAGTCCCCCACCAGCCAGTCCGGCCCGCCGCCCGCCAGCGCCGCCCCCGGCCCCTTGCCCGACAGGGCCGCGTCGATCTGGTCCATCAGCATGTCGTAGCGGCGCATGGCGGTGCGGAAATGGATGTTGTCGATGCCGTCCTCAAACGACGCGATCTTGCGCGCCTGCTTGTAGGGATCGAGCGCGCCGGCGATCTGGTTGCCGTGCGACGCCACGTGGCGATAGGCGACCGCGGTGGTCACGACGCCCGCGGCCGCGTGGATGTTTTCATCCGTCATGCGGGTCCACACGCGCATCTGGGCCAGCCTGTGGGGCTCCTTCGGGCGCAGCGCCGGAGCGGGGAATACGTCGTCGAGGTATTCGTTGATGACGTTCGATTCGACCAAGGTATGGCCGTCGTGTTCGAGCATCGGCACCAGGCCGAAGGGGTTCTTGGCAAGGTATTCGGGGCGGTGCTGGTCGCGCTCGCGCAGGCGGATGATTTCGCCCTCCCACTTCAGGCCCTTTTCCGCAAGTGCCAGGCGCGTCTTCGCCGCGCAGACCGATGTGTGGTGGTGATAGAGATAGAGCATGACCGCCTCCCGTGTTCGTTGCGCGCAGCATAGCAGGGTCGGGGCGGACAAGAAAAAGGGGGCGGCCTGTTGGGCCGCCCCCTGTACGCAAGTTTTACGGAACGCTTACTTCTTCGGTTCGTCGAGGACCCAGCCGAACTTTTCGCGGGTTTCCTTGGCGAGCGCCGGCGACGGCATGTTCACGTGCGGGAACTGGTCGCGCCAGTGGAACGGACGGCACGCGTCGATGATGGCGCGGCTGTTCGTGAAGTCCTTGGTCTCGCGCTGTTCCGGCGTGATGCGCGGATCGAGCGGGGTGGACCAGGCGTTCTTGACGATGTCGATGGACGTCGCCGGGTCGGAGCGGGTCACGACGGCCCACATGACCTGTTCCAGGTTGGACACGTCGATGTCGTCGTCCACCACGACCACGTACTTGCCCGCGTAGGCGCCGACATGGCACTGGCAGGCGATGTGGCCGACCTGGCGGGCATGGCCCGGGTAACGCTGCTTGATCGAAACCGCGACCATCATGCGCGACGAGCCGCATTCGTCGGCCCACACGGCGGTCACGTCGGGCACGCCGGCGGCCTGGATGGCGCGCTTGAGCAGGGCCGAACGGGCCACCGCGCGATAGCGGGCCAGCTCATCTGGCGGACGCTGCGGGGGGCACCCGAGGATGATCGGGTCGTTGCGGTGGTAGATCGCCTCGATGTGCATGACCGGTTCGGGGCGGGTGTCGGAAGCGTAGTAGCCGGTCCATTCGCCGAACGGACCTTCCGAACGCATTTCCTTCGGATCGATCCAGCCTTCGATGACCAGCTCGGCGTTGGCCGGGAACGGCAGGCCGGTGACCTTGCCCTTCACGCATTCCATCGCCTTGCCGCGGTAGCCGCCGACCAGGTCGTATTCGCACAGGCCGTAGGGGACTTCCGAGGAGGCCATCAGGAACATCATCGGATCGCCGCCGACGACGATGCACGCAGGCATCTTCTCGCCGCGCGCCATGTACTTGTCGCGGTGGATACGGCCGTGCTTGCCCGGGGAGATGTAGAAGCCGACGGTCTTCTTGTCCTGGATCATGACGCGGTAGGTACCGGTGTTGATCCAGTTCTCGTCGGGGTCCTTCGTGACGTTGTAGGAGCCGGTGCCGATGTAACGGCCGCCGTCTTCCTCATGCCACTTCGGCGTCGGGAACTTGGTGACGTCGATGGCATCGCCCGTGAGGATGTTCTCGAAGATCGGGCCGGTCTCGACGATCTTGTGCGGGATCGGCTTCTTGGTCTCGGTGATCTCGGCCAGGCCTTCGGTCAGCTCGAGCTTCGACATGTCGGCCGGGAAACCCAGCGTCATGCCCTTGCGCTTGCCGCCGAAGAAGTTGGTCAGCACGCGGTAGCTCGGGTCGCAGCCCGGGACTTCCGAGAACAGACCGCAGGGCGCCGGATCGGTGTGGTGCAGAAGCTCCGTCACCATGCCGATTTCCTTTTCCCAGCTCAGGCCCTTGAGATAACGCATCTCTCCGAGCTTGTCCGCCTCTTCGATCCACTGACGCAGATCTTCATAGGCGAAACGATGCTGAACGTTCTTTCCTGTCATCATTCGCTCCGTTGGTGTTTCAGTTCACAGTTGCTTTCAAGGTCACTCAGGTCATTCACGCGCTGGCGCGGCGGTCGCCCGCTGCGTTCAACGCGGAAATGGGGTCGGCGCCCGACTGCTCGAGGTTGTCGAGCATACGGACGATGAGGTCGCGGACATGCCGCGCTTCCTCGGGGCTGAAGCCCTTCATCAGGATGGTTTCGTAGTCCTTGAAGTAGACCGGCTGGTGCTGCAGCGCCAGCTTGCGGCCCTTCGCCGTCAGGCTGACGATCACCGAACGGCCGTCGGCGGCATCGCGGCGGCGCGCGAGCAGGCCCATGCCTTCCATGCGGGTCAGAAGGCGCGACAGGGTCGAAAGTTCGACCCCGGTCAGGCGGGCCAGTTCGTTCACCGTGCGGTCGCCCGCGAGCAGGCGGAACAGCACGCGCACGCCCTCGATCCTGAGCCCGAGCGGGCGCGCCCACTTGTTCACCAGCTCTTCGACCTGGCCGGTGATCAGATGCATCAGGAAGGGTATCGAACGGTCTTCGATATCGCGCATGGGTCCCTTACGTCGCAAACCTCAAGGGCGGGGTTCGCCCCCGCGTTCGTATTGGGGCGGAACATGACTCCATTTAGTTGCAAACGCAACAATTGAATTTGCAAGGAATCCCTTGGCCTTAACAGCGGTATCCTGAATGCCGTTTCAGGGCGGGCTAGAAAATGCCGCGGCGGATGAGGTTGAGGCCGATCACCACCATCGTCACCAGCAGGATCTTGCGGAAGAGGTCCTGGTCGATCTTGCCGCGCAGCCATTGGCCGACGACGAGGCCGACCATGACCGGCGCAAGGGTCAGAAGGCCGGGAACGACATGGCGCCATTCCAGTACGCCGAAGGAGACAAAGGAGAACCCGGCGGGCACCAGCGTCAAGAGGTAGACGAGGCCGATGCAGCCGATGAACTCCTCTTTCTTCAGCTTGAGCGCCACGTAATACATGATCACGGGCGGGCCGCCGATCAGCGCGAGCCCGCCGAAAAATCCGCCCGCCGCCCCCGCCAGCACGCCGAGCGGGCGTTCCCAGCGGGGCCCGATGACGAAACTCGGCCGGGCCAGCGAAGCCGCCGCAAACACCGCGATGGCGAGGCCGAGCACCACCGACACCATCGCCGTGTCGAGGCGCACCAGTGAAAACGTGCCGACCCATACGAACAGGCACAGCACGGTCAGCAGCAGCCAGAAGCGCTTGAGCGCCATCTTCAGGTGCCCGCCCGCGACGGCCTGGTAGAAATTGGTGGCGAGGATCGGGAAATAGAGCATCGCCACCGCGTCGCGGATGGGAATGACGCTCGACATGATGGGCAGCGCCACCATCGGCAGGCCGACGCCGAGTACGCCCTTGGAAAAGCCGCCGAGTGCCAGCGCAAGCGCGGCAACGGCAAGGGTGGTGGTGGTAAAATCGGACACGGGTTCACCGGGGGCAGAGTAAGGACGCCGCCTTGTTCGGCCTTTGGCCGCGCGCCGTCAACTTAAAAAATGCGGGCGGCGCGCGGGCGCGTTTGCGCTATACAATGCCGAGCATCAGGGAATCGAAAGATGTCCATCGAAGGCAACAACGAAGATTTTTCCGGCTGGATCGGGCGCAGCGAAGACGCCTCCGACATCATCGCGCCGATGCGCGTGGCGGAACTGAACGCGACGCTTGACCGCGACGACGGCTTTCCTTCCCGTGGCGATGCCTTGCCGGCGCTCTATCACTGGATGTTCGGCGCCTTCCTTGGCCTTGCCAAAACGTCCGACCTCGGTTCCGACGGGCATCCCAGGCGCGGCCTGTTCCTGCCGCCGATCCGCCTGCCCCGGCGCATGTGGGCGGCTTCCGACGTGACCTTTCATGCACCCCTTTCGATCGGCGAAGACATAACCCGCCACGCGGTGATCGAGAATATAGAGGACAAGGCCGGACGCTCGGGGCGCCTCACTTTCGTCACCGTGCGCCACGACTATTCCGGCCCCGCCGGCCTCGCGCTGACCGACCGCCAGACCATCGTCTACCGCGAAGCCCCCGCCGCATCCGAACGCGGCAAGGAGCCGACGACGAAGCCCGCCCCCGATGATGCCGCCTTTTCGCGCCGCCTCGTGCCCGACGTCGCCATGCTGTTTCGCTATTCGGCGCTGATCTTCAACGCGCACCGCATTCATTTCGACCAGCCGTTCGTCACCGAAGAAGAAGGCTATCCCGGCCTCGTCGTGCATGGGCCGCTGATCGCCACGCTGCTCGCCGACCTGTTGCGCCGCGAAAGGCCCGAAGCCCGAATCGCGCGCATCCGTTTCCGCGCGGCAGCACCGCTGTTTGCCGCGCGCGAAATGACCGTGGCCGGGCGCGAGACGGAAACGGGTTACCGCCTGTGGGCCGCCAACGACGCGGGCGGCTTTGCCGCCGAAGCGGATATAGAAACAAGAGATTAGTTCGGGGAGTTCGCTCATGGACAGCATCGTCATCATCGGCGCGGGACACGCGGGCGGACGCGCGGCGGAAGCGCTGCGCGCCGCAGGCTTTGCCGGGCGCATCGCGCTGATCGGCGCCGAATCGCACCTGCCTTACGAGCGCCCGCCGCTCTCGAAGGAACTGCTCGCGGGCACGATGGAGGTGGAAAAGCTCACCTTCAATCCCGACAGTTTCTATGCGGAAAAGAACATCGACCTGCATCTCGGGATCGAGGCACAGGAGATCGAGCTCAACCTCAAACGCGTGCGGCTTTCCGACGATACCGACCTGCATTTCGACAAGCTCTTGCTGGCGACCGGCGGGCGGGTGCGGCGCCTCTCGTGCCCCGGCGCGGATCTTACGGGCGTGCATTACGTGCGCGACATCAACGACACCCTGCGGCTGCGCCCGGAACTGGAAGGGGGCCGCCGCGTCGTCGTCATCGGCGGCGGCTTCATCGGTCTGGAAGTCGCGGCGACGGCGCGCAAGCGCGGCTGCCATGTCACCGTGGTGGAACTTGCCGACCAGGTCCTGGCGCGCGTCGCCGATCCCTCGGTGGGTGCGCTTGTGGCCGACATGCACCGGGCCGAGGGCGTTCACGTCCTGACCGGCGTTTCGGTCGAGCGGCTCGAGGGCGACACGGAGGTAGCCGAAGTCGTCTGCACCGACGGCGAAACCATCGATGCCGACATCGTCGTCGCCGGCATCGGTATCCTGCCCAACAAGGAGATCGCGGCGGAGGCGGGAATCGAATGCGCCAACGGCATCACCTGCGACGAATACGGGCGCACCTCGGCCGCGGGCATCTACGCCGCGGGCGATGTCGCGTTCCATTACAATCCGATCCTGAAGCGGCACCTGCGCCTCGAATCCTGGGCCAACGCCCAGAACGGCGCCATCGCCGTGGCGCGCAACATGGTGCTCGATCCGGTCCCTTACGCCGAGGTGCCGTGGTTCTGGTCGGACCAGTTCGATCTGAACTTGCAGGTGGCGGGCGCGCCGGAAAGCTGGGACCGGCTGGTGGTGCGCGGCGACCCGGCGGCGAAGAAGGGCATCGTGTTCTACATGACGGGGGAAAGCGTCGTCGGCGCCACCGCCTTCAACCAGGGGCGCGAGATGCGCTTCCTCAAGCGCCTGATCGAAACCGGCAAGGCCGTCGCCGACGGCGATCTCGCCGACGAGGGCAAGAAGCTGCGCGATCTCGCTGGATAAGAGGGGCCGGGTGAGGGGCGGGAATCCCGAGGCTGGGACTGGGACTTGACAGGGGCTTCCAGAAAAAGGTAAGAAGTCTAAGTATTTAGTCGATGGGGGCCGCCCATTTGGCCCCTAACTGCTTGACTTGAAAAGGCTTCGGCAGGCTTCCCGGTGACCCGGGGGCGTATACGGAGCATTGTCTTGTTCATGGCCGCGGTGTGCAATTCCGGGGCCGATCACACGGGGAGAGGCATGGCAGCCCATCTTGTCGCAAAGACCAGCGAGATCGCCGATAACGAGGCGAAGAAGGTCATTATCGGCGATCAGCACATCGCCATTTACAACCTCGGCGGCGAGTTCTTTGCCTCCGACGACATCTGCACCCACGCTTATGCGTCGCTGGCCGAAGGCTACATCGAGGATGGCTGCGTCGAATGCCCGCTGCACGCGGGGCGCTTCGACATCAAGACCGGCAAGGCCCAGGGCGTGCCGGTGACCGAGGACCTCAAGACCTTCAAGGTCAAGGTCGAGGGCGACAACATCTACGTCGAGGTCTGAGGACCCGGCGCGCGGAGACGGCATGGCGGACAATCCCGATACCATCGGCGCGGATATCGTTCCGCGCATCGACTTCGAGGCCTTCGAAGAGGAGCTTCGCGAATCGCTCCGCCCGAAGGTGGAGCGGCTCGGCTATTGCGGCGAGATCTGGCAGATCGGCGCCAATGTGCCGAAGTCCACGTTCCATTTCTCGGAACTGACCGAGGCGCTCAAGAGCGAGATGGAGATGAAGACCGTGGAACTGGTCGCGCTTACCGCGGCCGGGGTCATGGGCAACGTCTACGAAAAGAACCAGCACGAACGGCTTGCCGAAAAGCTCGGCTACGGTCGCGACTGGATCGCCCAGGTCAACGAGCTGCAGGCCGAAAAGGGCAAGCACATGACCGACGCCGAATGCGCCGTGCAGAAATTCGTGATGGCGGCGATCTATCGCCGCGGCCACGACTGCACGCCATTGTTCAGGGACGTCGTCACCGCCATCGGCCCCGAGCAGGCCGTCGGCGTGCTGTGGTCGGTCGGGCGCTGCGTCATGCATGCGGTCTTCCGCAATACCCTGGGGCTGGAGCCGCCGGTTGGTTCCATCTTCGAGAAAAAGGCGGGCAAATGAGCGACAAGCTGCCGCGCATCGAGTTCGAGGACATCGAGCCTAAGCTCAAGGAGCTGTTCCGCCCGCGCGTCGAACGGCTCGGCTATCTAGGCGAGTTCTTCCGGGTGATGAGTGCCACGCCGGAAACCATGACCGGCTTCTTCACCATCACCGAAAGCCTGAAGAAGGTCCTGCCCGACAACCTGACGGAGATCATTTCGTTGTCGCTGTCGTCGCGGCTGGGCAACCTGTACGAGCAGTACCAGAACGAGCGCCTGTCGCTGAAACTGGGCCTGTCCAAGGAATGGGTGGCGGAAGCCATCACGCCGAAGTCGGGCGCGGACAGCATCTTCAGCGCCGAGGAAAAAGCGGTGCAGGCCTTCGCCATCGCGGTGATGGAGAACAAGGGCCAGGGCGTGGAGGCCGAGCTCGACGCGGTGATCGCTGCGATTGGTGCGGAAAAGACGGTGGGCGTCATGTGGCTGATCACGCGCACGGTCAGCCATGCGCTGATTTCCAACACGCTGAAGCTGAAGCCGCCCGTCACTTCGATTTTTGAGTAGTTCAACAGGGTTAGAAAAAAGGCGAGACATAGATGGCCGAGATCAAGGTTCCCGATACCTTCCTCTGGATCAACGAGACCGACGTCTGCAACCTCATCGACCTGTCCGGCACGGTGGACGCGCTGGAAAAGGGCCTGATGATGGAAGCCGACGGCAAGGCCGTGAACATGACCAAGACCCAGACGGTCTGGGGTTACGGCTCGCTCAACGTCACCGGCGCACAGTTCGTCGGTAACGGCCTCGTCGGCGCCAAGGTGTGGTCGAACGCCAACCTCGGCGCGGCGCCGATCATGGTGCTGCACAATTCCGAGGACGGCCAGATCGCCGCCATCATCGAGGCTTTTTCGCTCGGCCAGATGCGCACCGCGGCGCTGTCGTCGGTCGCTACCAAGTGGTGCTCCGATCCCAAGGCCGACGAAATGGCGATCATGGGGTCTGGCCACCAGGCGCTGCCGCAGGTTGCCGCCATCATGTCGGTGCGCAAGCTGAAGCGCGTGCGCGTGTGGTCGCGCACCCCGGACAACCGCGATGCCTTCGTCGCCGACCTGAAGAAGGAATATCCTTCGGTCGAGGTCCAGGGCTGCGACACGGTGGAAGCGGCGGCGAAGAACTGCCCGATCATCACCACCTTCACCCGCGCCAAGGAGCCGTTCCTCGAGGCCTCCATGCTGGCGAAGGGCACGCATATCAATGCCGGCGGCGCGATCATTCCGTCGAATGCCGAAATCGCCCAGGACGTGTTCAGGCGCTGCGACAAGATCGTCTGCGACAACCTGGCGCAGGTGAAGTCGGGCTCGCGCGAACTGATCGAATACGTGAAGAACGGCGGCAGCTGGGACAACGTCACGCCCATCTGCAACCTGGTGAAGGACCAGAAGCCGCGTCCCGCCGGGGCCGATCTCACCATATACAAGTTCATGGGCATGGGCCTTGCCGACATGGCGTCGGCGGTGGAAATCCTCCGCCGCGCGCGGGAAAAGGGCGTGGGTACCGCCTATCCGCATCCCAAGCGCTCGCACCCGCGCCTGACCTAGTCTTTTCGTAAACGCGTAACTTGTGACCAAAACAGACGGAGACCAACAATGGCTACTTTCGCCGACGTCGAGGCCAAGCTCGTAGACGCTTCCGGCCGCCAGACGACCGACAATCACAAGTGGGGCGATCACTCGCTCGACCTGTGGGAACCGTTCATCGTCCGCAAGGAACAGATCGATGCCGAGGTCGAACGCCTCGCCTCGATTCCGCGCCCCAACAACGGGGTGCGCCGCACCCATTTCGTCCATCCGCGCGCCGAGGACGGCACGCTCAGCTTCACGCCGGGCATTTCCTGCTCGGTCGACGTGCTGCTGCCCGGCGAGGAAACCGCCTTCGTTCGCCAGAACGCCTCGGTGGTGAACTTCCCGATCAAGGGCAAGGGCAAGCTGGTCATGGACGACCAGACCTTTGCCTTCAACCAGTATGACCTGCTGACCACGCCCGCCATGAGCGTGCACAAGTACATCAACGACTCGAACGAAGTTCAGGTCCGGCTGCGCTATTCGAACAGCCCGATGCTCGAGCGCCTCAAGATCCACTGGCTGGACGAGGATCCGCCGCTGCCGGGCCAGGCCGGCTACGACGTCACCGAAGCGGCGGGCGAAGGCAAGGAAATGCCCCGCAGCCCCTACGGCACCTTCCAGCTCACCGACGACGGCGCCTACCTGCGTCCCTACGAAGAGCTGATCAACCCCGGCGAAATCGAGATCAAGCCGCACCTGTGGCCGTGGGAGAAGGTCAAGGAAGAGCTCGACAAGCTCGCCGCGCTGGGCTCCTCCTACAAGGGCCGCCGGCTGTACCTGCTCTACGATCCGTCGACGGGCCGCACCAACGGCACCAACCCCAACTTCTTCTCCTGCATCACCATTCGCCCGCAGGGGATCGTCGATCGTCCGCACCGTCATGCGTCCGCCGCCATCAACTACTACTTCGGCGGCGAAGGCCATTCGGTGGTGCAGGGCAAGCGCTACGAATGGAAGGCCGGCGACCTGATGCTGTCGGCGCCGGGCTGGGCGATCCACAACCACGCGACCGACGTCGGCCCCGTGTACGAGATGACCATCCAGGACATGCCTTTCTGCATCAACACGGACAGCCTCCTGTGGCAGGAAGACCTGAAGGGCCCGATCTCGCTGCTCGGCTCCCACGCCGGGTTCGAAACCAACCGCGAAAAGGTAGCCTGACGTGATCAAGCTCAAGAAGGATTTCCTGAAGGGTTCCTACCCGCCGATCATCACGCCGTTCAAGCCGAACGGAGACGTGGATTTCGACTCCTTCCGCAAGTGCGTCGATTTCTCGATCCGCAACGGCAGCCACGGCGTGCTGATCTCGGGCACCACGTCGGAACCCTCGACGCTGACGATCGAAGAGCGCATCCAGCTCTACAAGGAAGCGATCGACGTGAACAAGGGCCGGGTGCCCGTGGTTTGCGCCACCGGCTCCCAGTCCGAGCGCGAGACGCAGATCCTGACCGATGGGGCCGAAAAGGCAGGCGCCGATGCGCTGCTCGTCGTGACGCCCTATTACATCCGCCCGCCCCAGCGCGGCCTTGCCCAGTACTACATCAACCTGTGCAAGCGCACTTCCCTGCCGGTGATGATCTATCACATCCCCGGCCGCACGGTGGTGTCCATGCAGCTCAACACGCTGAAGGACATCTGCGAAAAGGCGCCGAACATGGTCGGCATGAAGCACGCGGTCAACGACCTCGGCTTCGTCACCCACATGCTGGCGGAATTCGGCATGGAATGGCGCGTCTTCGTCGGGCTCGAGGATCTGTCCTTCCCGATGATGACGATCGGCGCCTGCGGCCTGATGAATGCCGTCGGCAACCTGCATCCGAAGAAGCTCTCCCAGATGTGCGAGGCGGTGTTCAAGGGCGACCTCAAGGCCGCCCAGAAGCTGCACTACGAGCTGGCCGAGCTGAACGAGGCGGTGTTCTACGACACCAACCCGATCCCCATCAAATACATGATGTGGAAGATGGGTCTGATCGCCAAGAACAGCCATCGCCTGCCGATGGCCCCGGCGACGGCCGATCTCGGCAAGCGCCTCGACGGCGTGATGAAGCGCGCCGGCCTGAAGGCCAAGCGCTAGCCGCACAAGCGTTCAGTACCGCGTACCTCCGTTTGGTCACGGAGAAAGGCCCGGCCCCCGCGAGGGGACCGGGCCTTTTCGTTGCAAACTTCGTGATTGATTAAATCGGATAGATGATCGAGGCGGGTACCAGCACCGAGTCGAACACGCAGATCTTTTCCTTGAACTTGAGGCGGCCGTTCTGCCGCACGATCTTGTCGAGGTAGCGTCCGGCATTGAGGATCTGGGTGTACTGGTTGGGCAGGGTTTCCATCACCACGTAATTGGCGCAGGTCTCGACCACGCCGTTCTTCTCGCCGAGCACGCGGGTATTGGTGATGAAGTGCTTGGTGTAGCGCTCGTGATAGACGGTGGTCTTCTTCACCGACACCACGCGATCGAGCAGGCCGCCGCGCTTTTCGGCGAACATGGTGCCGAGCGGCAGGCCGAGGTCCCAGTTCTCGCGGCTGACCAGCTTGTAGAGGCAGTCGTCGGTGAAGAAATCGGGCCAGTCGTCGATCGAGCCGTGATCGAGGGTATGGGCATAGGCCGCGTGCAGTTCCTCGACCTCGAGCTTGAGCATCAGCTCGTTGCCGATGCGGGCGCTGGCGACAGAGCGCGCACCCTTCGCCTTTTTGGCGGGAGCCTTGCGGGCAGGGGCCTTCTTCGCCGCGGCTTTCTTCTTCGCTGCCTTGCGGACAGCCACCTTCTTGGTGGCTTTCTTGCGGGTCTTCTTTGCTGCTCTTGCCATTGCTTACAGTCCCATGATCTGGCGGTAGGCCTTGTAGAAGGCGCGGATCGAGCTTTCGGTCACCATGTGCGGCGTGTTTTCGGTGTCGCGACCGCCCATTTCGACGACGGCTTCGGCCTCCGGGTAGCGCGACAGGCCGGACTGGCACGATTCCATCACTTCCGAATCGTCGACCGAAACGAAGCCCGCAGGGCCCATCAGGTTGGCCTGGCGCAGGCGGCGTAGCGTCATCGCCTCGTCGTCTGTTTCATAGCCGAAGAAGGTCCAGTGCAGTTCCATCTCTTCGGGCTTGAAGCAGCGGATCTGGCGCATGGCGACGGTGTTCGACTGCTGCTGGATGATCAGGTTCGGGAAGAAGGTGTGCATGACCACCGTTTCCGTGCCCTTGGACACCCATTCGGGGAAGGGCTGCAGCATGTCGGGGTTCTGCAGCTTGAGATCGGGGTCGAGCTGGCGGATGTCGAGGTTCTCGTTCGTCACCTTCTGTTCGCCGCGGGTCGCCGCTTGGATGGCGTGGAAGCCCGTAGGGTCGTTTTCGACCTTGGACGGCGTGTCGGCGCGGAACAGGCCGAAGGACACCAGGAACACGTGCAGCAGGCTGGCGTGGTAGGGGTCCTTGATGTTCTCGAACTTGATCTTCCAGTTGGCGCGGATGCGCTGGCGCGAATAGCCCAGCACGTGCAGCTTGCGGCCGTCGAAGACGCGGTTGAAGTAATGCATCATCAGCGGGCCGAAATAATCGTCCACGCTCGGCATGTCGTGGCTGAAGGACGCGAAGATCACGCCGTTGCGGACTTCCACCTTCAGGGCCTGGAGGTTCCAGTCTTCCATGCGGAAATCGGCGGGCATGCCGCCCTGCTTCTTGACGCCGCGACGGAAGGGAACGCCGATCAGCTTGCCGTCGAGCTGGTAGGTCCACTGGTGATAGGGGCAGATGAATTCCTTGGTATTGCCGTGCTCCTGGTAGCAGAGCTTGACGCCGCGATGGGCACAGCGGTTGGCCAGCACCCGGACCGATCCGTCGGTATCGCGGCAGAAGATCACCGGCTTGTCGCCGATGAAGGTGCGGCGGTAGTCGCCCGGATTCGGAATCTCGCATTCGAGGCCGACGAAGTTGTACGTCCGCCCGCCGAAGATCACGTCCATTTCCTTCTGGAAGATCTTGGGATCGGAATAGACCCAGTAGGGCACGCGGGTGAACCCTTCTTCGGGCCACTTGCGCTCGGGAGCGGGGGTATTGGGAAGCACGGTCGCCATGTTCGGTTTCCTGTCTGGAGGCGGGGTCGCGGACGAGGCTTCGTCCCTTGGAAATCCTGAATACGTAGATATCAAAGTATTGGATCACCTGCAAGGCAAAGCGCCCTTGGGCGGCAGGCACGGTTCCGCCCCGCCGCCATCAAGGCATTGATAATGCGAACCGATCGGCGGGCGGGGCCTGCCGTCAGTGCGCGCCCTTGCGCTTTTTCGCCTTCAGCCACATCCGGTTGGTGGCAATCGTTGCCGCCGCGATGGCGAGGCCGGTGAAGGTCGAAAGGTGGAACGGCGTGATCAAGAACAGTCCGGCGACGGCCATCAGCACGCGGCCCCACCATTCGGCGCAGATCGGCTCATAGCTCTCGATCGCCGCGGCGACGAAGATCAAGCCGATAGTCGCGGTGACGAAGGTAATCGCCGTCTGCCACAGGGGCCCGATCCACAGCAGTTCCGGCCCATAGACGAAGGTGAAGGGCACCAGGAAGGCGGCCAGCGCGAATCGCGTCGCGTGGCCGGCGATGGAGAGCGGGTTGTCCCCTGATATCGATGATGCCGCGTAGGCCGCCACCGCCACCGGCGGGGTCAGCGCGCTGAGCACCGCGAAGTAGAGCAGGAACAGGTGACCGGGCAGGGCGTCGATCTTGAGGTCGACCATCAGCGGCCCCATCAGAACCGCCGCCAGGATGTATGCCGACGGCGTCGGCATGCCCATGCCGAGCACAATGGTGAGCGCGGCTGCGACCAGCAGGGTCAGCAGCACCTCGGCGCTGGTGATCATGTAGACGACGTGGGCGAACTTGGCGGCAAGGCCGGTCATGGTGATGCCGGCAATGACGAGACCCGCCGCCGCGGTGGCGCCCGCCACGGGGACCGAACGCATGGAGGTTTCCGCCACGGCCTTGTACGCCTTGACCAGGTTGATGCGCGTGTCCTTGCGAAGTGCTGCAACGACAATCACGGCGAGCGTGCCGTAAACGGCAACCATGCTGGGCGAATAGCCTTCGAGCAGGGCCCAGACGAGGACCACCAGCGGCACGATGAACATGCCGCCCATCTTGAGGGTGGAGAAGAAGGCCGGGATCTGGTTGGGATCCATGCCGCCGAAGCCGAGGCGCACGGAGCGGAAATGCACCTGCGAATAGACGCCGACGTAGTAGAGGATCGCGGGTAGCAGCGCCGCGACGGCGATTTCGGCGTAATCGATGCCGGTGTATTCGGCCATGATGAAGGCGGCCGAGCCCATCACGGGCGGCATGATCGAGCCGCCGGTGGAGGCCGCCACCTCGATGCCGCCTGCAACCGCGCCGGTGTAGCCGACGCGCTTCATCACCGGAATGGTGACGGACCCCGTGGTGACGACGTCGGATGTCGGGCTGCCGGAAATCATGCCGTACATGCCCGAAGACACCACGGCGACCTTGGCCGGGCCGCCCGGCCGCTTGCCGGCGATGGATGCGGCGAAGTCGTAGAAGAAGTCGGCGCCCTTGGCGGCATACAGGAATGTACCGAACAGCACGAACATGAAGGCGTAGGTCGCGGCCACGCGCACCGGCAGGCCCATGATGCCGTCGGTCGTGTAGACCATGATGTCGAGGAAATGGTTGTAGTTGATGTAGCCGTGCTGCAGCACGCCGGGCAGCAGATGGCCGAGGAAGTTGTAGGCGACGAAGATCAGCACCACGACCGTGAGGCCGAGCCCCGTCGTGCGCCGGGTAATCTCGATCGACAGCAGGAAGGCGACCGAGCCGAAGAAGAGTTCGACCGGGGTCAGGGCCCACAGTAGAGAGATGCGGTTGGCGATATCTTCGGCGACGATGAAGAAATAGGCGCCGGTCGACATGGCGAGCGCGAACAGGATCCAGTCGATGACCGAAGGCTTGGTCGGATCGGAATCCGGCCGCGCGCCGACGGTCAGGAAGGCCAGCGCCATCATGCTCATCAGGAACACGGCGGCCAGCGGCCACGGGTCGATGATGATGAACGTCGCCGCCGAGATGACGTAGACGCCGATAATGAAGGCGAAGGGCGTGATCAGCCCCCAGCTGAGCCAGCCCTTGGGGTCGCGGCGGCATCCCACCGAAAACCAGGTTCCGGGATCGAGGAGCTTGTTCTTCTTCCGGGCCATGACGGGTCCAGTTTCTTTTTCCAGAGGCTATAGGGAAACGGGGGAAAGGCGCCGGGCCGGTTCCCCGTCGGTATGTCTTAGACGAAATCTGGCTGATTACTTCGCCAGGCCGGCTTCCCGGTACGCCTTGAGAGCGCCCGGATGGTGCGGCGCAACGCTGCCTTCGGCAAGCGACTGCGGCGTCGTCGCCTTCTGGAGCGCGCGGTGCGCACTGCGGAAGGTGTCGATGTTCGTAAGCACACCCTTGACGATCTTGTAGGCCGTTTCATCCGGCATGTCCTTGTGGACCATGACGACGCCGCCCACGCAATGGGACAGCTTGTCTTCCTGGATGAACTTGTATTCGCTCGCCTTGATCGTGCAGGCCTTGCCGCCGAAATCGGCGATCATGGCGTCCACGGCCTTCGGGTTCAGCCCGATCATGTTGAGCGGGATGCCCTTATCCAGTTCGCGGATGCGCGCGTGGTTGTAGGAAATGCCGAACACCTGCATGTCGATGCGGCGGTCCTGCATCAGCGAGGTCATTTCCTGCGACGCGGCACGGACGACCTGCTTGAACGGCTTGATGTCCACGCCGCTCTTGGTGAAGGACGCGATGCCGATTTCTCCGTCGATGTTGCCGGGACGGTTGAAGGCGACGCGAAGGTTCTTCTGGTGCTTCTTCACGTCATCCATGGTCTTGATGTTGTACTGCTTGGCGACGTCGCCGTTGATCAGCACGTGCATGTACTGGAAGCGGCTTTCGGCCGAATAGACGCGCAGCAGAACGCGCAGGTCCTTCTGCGGCTTGCCCTTGTAGGGGCCCATGCCGCGGTAACCCCAGGCCAGTTCCGGATCGACGGCAAGGCCCATCGGCACCTTCTTGTCCTGCACCAGCTTGGCATTGGCGAGACCGCCGCCGCCCGTCTGGTAGGTGACCGTGGAGCCCGGATAGGCCTTGGCGAGCGTCTTGTCGAGGCCGGCGCCGAGAGCAGACCACAGACCGCCCGGGCTGGCGCCCGCCAGCGTCAGGTTGAACTTGTCCTGGGCGACGGCCGGAGCCGCGGCGAAAGCGGTAGCGGCGAGAACGCCGATGAACAATTTACGCATATCAGTCTCCCTGATTTGGTTTGCTTGAGACGAGGGGGTGATTGGAGTGAGTACTGCTGCTCCGGAATTTCTAAATTTTGCTGCGCTCTAGGGTGGAGGGAACGAAGATTTCCTCCGCCGTCAGGCGCCGTGAAGCAAGTCCCTGATCGAAATGATACCTTATAAAGGCCTCGACAGTCTTGCGGTTTTCGTCCAGCCCGTAGGGCCAGAAATCGTTTCCCATCAAGGCCTTGGCTTCCGCCGTATAGGCCTCCATCCAGGGGTTGGTGGCACGCGGGCTGTTGTCGTAGGCAACCTCCTGATAGGCCAGCGCCTTGGCTTGCTCGAAAGCCTTGAACACGCTGTCGGGCAGCCACGGGTTTTCGGCCACCATTTTCTTGTGAATGCCGACCAGATGCATGATCGGGAAGATGCCCGTGCGCTTGAAGTAGTCCTGTTCGGTCTTGATGAAGTCGGGCCACAGGCGGGCGACGTCGGGGTGGCCCTTGACGTAGCAGGTGGGTGAGCGCGGCGCGATGATGGCGTCCAGTTCATTGTCGGCCAGCATCTGCTGCAGCGTCTTGCCCTTGGGGATGGCTTTCAGGCTGAGGCCCTTGGGTGGGACGAAGTGCGTCTTCTGGGTGCGCCCCGACTGTTCGAGGCCGCCCCAGTGCCACTCGACGTCCGACGGTTTCACGCCGTATTCGTCTTCGAGCACACCGCGCACCCAGGTGACGGCGGTCACCTGGTATTCGGGCGTGCCCACTCTCTTGCCCTTCAGGTCCTTCGGCTTCTTGATGCCCGACTTCTTGTTGATGAACACGCCCGAGTGGCGGAACTTGCGCGCCGGGAAGGCAGGGATCGCGATATAGGGGCAGTCGCCATCCGCCGTCATCGTCAGGTAATTCGAAAACGACAGCTCGGTGACGTGGAACTCTTCGTAATGGAGTGCGCGGTGGAACATCTCTTCCGGTTCCACCTCAAGCACCGTCGCATCGCAGCCTTCGATCTTCACGCGGCCGTCGAGAAACGGGCGGGTCCGGTCATACAGCGTGACCGCGACCGTGAGTTTCAGCGTCATGGAAATAACCCCCTGATTTACTTGGATTTTGTTAAATCCGCCTCGGGGCGAGTATCCCTTGGCGGGTTGGACGGGTCAAGCCGCGGAACGGCTCTCGAAGACGCACCAGGCGAGCAGTCCAAGCAGGGTCAGGGCGCCTGCCTGATGCAGTGCGCCGAGGGCCACCGGCACCACCATGATGAGAGTCGCGATGCCCAGCATCATCTGGATAAGGGCCATCACCAGGACTGCGATGACGGCGGCCTGGGCGCGGCCCTGAAGTCCGGAACCGGTCGCGCGGACGGCAAACCAGCACACGCCAGCCACCAGCGAGATTGCCAGTACGCGGTGGTCGAACTGGACCGTGGCGACGTTTTCGAAGAAGTTCCGCCATTTGGGCTCCAGCATCATCAGGCCTTCGGGCACCAGCATTCCGTCCATCAGCGGGAAAGTGTTGTAGCTCATCCCGGCATCGAGCCCGGCGACGAACGCGCCTGAGGTAACGGTGACCAGCGCGAAAACCAGCAGCGCTGCGGACGGTCGCGCGAGCGCGGTGGCGCCGGACGGCCGCAGTGTCCGTTCCAGCACCAGCCACAAGAGCGCGAGGAAGATGATGATGGCAATCATCAGGTGTGCGGCGAGACGATAGGGGCTGACGCGCGGATCGTCGACGAGTCCGGATTTCACCATGATCCAGCCCATCAGGCCCTGCAAACCACCCAGCACCAGAAGCCCGGCAAGCTGCCAGGCAAAGCGCCCGTGCAGGCGTCCGCGCAGGGCAAACCACAGGAGCGGCAGGGCGAAGGCCAGCCCTATCAATCGGCCCCACAGACGATGAAACCATTCCATCAGGTAGATCGCCTGGAACTCCGCCAGCGTCATGCCGTAGTTGATGCGCTGGTATTCGGGAAATTTCTTGTAGGAGATGAAGGCATCCTGCCACGCGGCATCACTGAGCGGCGGCAGCACGCCCATGATCGGGTTCCAGTCGACGATGCTCAGCCCCGATTGGGTCAGGCGCGTGACGCCGCCCAGCACCACCATGACGTAAACCATCACCAGCACGGCGATCAGCCAGAGCGTGATCGAATCGAAGCCGGGCAGGGCGTGCGGCGCAGGCCGGGAAGTGGTGGCAGGGGCTGTATTGGCGGTCATGGCGGACCTCCGGGATGTCAGCGGAATACGACGGTTTTGAGCCCGTTGAGCAGCACGCGCCGTTCGGCGTGCCAGCGCACGGCGCGGGCCAGCACCGTGCATTCGATATCGCGGCCCATGGCGATCAGGTCGTCGGGCGTCATCGTGTGATCGACGCGTTCCACCGCCTGCTCGATGATCGGACCCTCGTCGAGATCGGCGGTGACGTAATGCGCCGTGGCGCCGATGATCTTGACGCCGCGTTCATGGGCGCGGGTATAGGGCTTGGCGCCCTTGAAGCCGGGCAGGAAGGCGTGATGGATGTTGATGCAGCGCCCCGCCAGTGCGGCGCAGCTTTCGGGCGTCAGCACCTGCATGTAGCGCGCGAGGACAAGAAGTTCTGCGCCGCTCTCATCCATGATCGCGCGTATCTTTTCTTCCTGCCGCGCCTTTTCGCCGGGCACGACCGGCAGGTGGTGGAATGGAATGCCGTGCCAGCGCACGAGGCTTTCCATGTCGGAATGGTTGGAGACCACCGCCGTGACCTCGACCGGCAGTTCCTGCCAGCGGTTGCGGTGCAGCAGGTCGTTCAGGCAATGGCCCATTTTCGACACCGCGATCACCACTTTCATTGGTGCGTCGGCGTCGTGGAAATGCCAGTCCATCGTGAACTTGCGCGCGATGGCCTCGAAGGCGCGGGCGAAATCGGCGGCGGCGGCGATCGCCGCGGGGGCTTCGAACACGATGCGCTGGAAGAAGCGGTTGGTGGCGCCATCGCCGAACTGGGCCGCGGCCAGGATATTGGCGCCATGCCCGGCAAGGCAGCCCGATACGGCGGCGACGATGCCCGGTCCGTCGGGGCAGGTGATGGTCAGGATGCGGCGGGGCGATGCGACGGAGGACATGCGCGTAAGCAGTTTTCTGCGGTTCCTGGGGCTCCCCTCTTAAAGGAGGGAGCGGCCCCATGCCACCCCAAAAGGCCCCTTGTGGTGGGTTTAGTGGCGGGTTTATTTCACATATTATTCCTTGACAAATATTTTATTTACACATAGAAATTGTTTTAAGAATTTAACAACGATATTAAATTGTAATTTAGGAGGGCCGGCCGGCAGGTCGGCGTCTGTCATGTCCGAAGCTCTCGTCACCACGCCGCGCAAGGAAGGTATTGGCGCTTTTTCCGGCATTGGAGCTGAAGCCGAGCCGCTGGCTCGCGCCAGCGACATCGCCGAATTCCGTGCGGCCTATGCCAAGCTCAAGGGCGGTGAATGGGACGCGGGAAAGTGGCAGGGCTACCGCCTGCGTTTCGGCGTTTACGGACAGCTTCAGCCCGGCGTGCACATGATCCGCATCAAGGTGCCGGGCGGCATCCTGCCGTTCGATTGGGCGCGCCGCGTGGCCGAGGCCAACCGTCGCTGGGCCGGCCAGCACATCCATGTGTCCACCCGCCAGGACCTGCAGGTCTATTTCGTCAAGCCCGATGACGTGGCCGACTGCCTTGAATTTCTGGCCGAGGCGGGCCTGACCACGCGCGAGGCCTGCGGCAACACCATCCGCAACCTGACGTCGTGCCACCTGTCGGGCGTCTGCCCGCGCGAACACGTCGATGCGGGCGCCGTCGCCGACCGTCTGGCGCGTGCCTGGATCCGCCATCCGCTGGCCCAGCACATGCCGCGAAAGTTCAAGTCCACGGTGTCCGGTTGCGAAACCGATTGCGCGTCGTCGTACATCCACGACCTCGGCCTCGTCGCCACGTGGAAGGACGGCAAGCCCGGCTTCAAGGTCTATGCGGGCGGCGGCACCGGCGGCCAGCCGGTAGTGGCGACGCTCGTTGCCGATTTCGTCACCGAGGACGAACTGCCCGCGGCGATGGAAGCGCTGTTGCGCCTGCACCAGCGCTATTCGAACCGGCGCGACCGCAACAAGGCGCGGCTCAAGTTCGTCAACCAGCGCTTCGGCGCTGAAAAGTTCCGGGCACTTTTCGAAGAAGCCTTTGCCGACACGCGCAAACTGGCCCAGCGGCCTTGGCCGGCGCTCGACTGGCGCAAGGGCGATGCCACCGCGCCCGAGCCCGCGTCGCCCGGCGGCATCGTCGCCGCCCGTGACGGCAGCGAGGCGGTGGTCGTGCACCAGGGACTTGGCCTCTTCACCTCCGACGAGATCGACGCGCTGGTGAGCCTTGCCGAAAAGGCGGGTGCGCGCGAGCTGCGTACGACGCGTGATCAGAACTTCGTCATCGTTGGTCTGAAGAAGGACGCCGTGGCGGGTGTCGTCGCCGGTGTGCGCGCGCTTGGTTTCGACGTCGAAAACCATGTCGGCGACGTGCCGAACGTGGTGAGCTGCCCGGGCACCTCCACCTGCGGCATCGGCATCACCAATTCCCAGGCCTTCGGCGGCACCATCCAGACGCTGGTCAAGGACTATGCGCCGAAGCCCAACGTCACCGTGAAGATTTCGGGCTGCCAGAACGGTTGCGGCCTGCATCACGTGGCCGACTTCGGCTTCCGCGGCATGGGCAAGAAGGTCGAAGGCCGCAACGCGCCGCACTACCAGCTCTACATCGGCGGTGACGAACGCGTGGTCGGCGCCATCGGCCTCTCGGGTCCGGTGGTTCCGGCGCGTCTTGCCGAAGACACCCTCAAGCTTTTGCTCGACGGCTACCGCGACGGTCGCAACGGCGAGGAAAGCGTACGCGACTGGGCGCTGCGCATCGGCAAGGATGGCATCCGCGAAATGGTGAAGCCGATCCAGGGCCGCGTGAACGCCGCCGACGAAGGATTGTTTTTCGATTTCGGTCACGACTGGGAATTCGCGCCGCCGGCGGGCCGTTCACCCGAATGCGCCGCGGGCACGCTCGACGACGACCTGCAGAAGGACCTCGCCGACGACGCGCTCATCAACCTCGACCGCGCAATCGCCGCGGGCACCGATGATCTTGCGCGCCGTTTCGCCGACACCGGCTTCCGTGCCGCCGCCCAGCGCCTGCGCATCCGCGCGGGCCTGCCCGGCGAGGAGACAGACACCGACGAACAGGTGGCCTCGACCATTCGCATGGCCTTCGCCGCCGAGCCCGACGTCATCGCCGCGCTTGAGCGCATCGAGGCCGCGCGCGCTGATGGCGCGGTTGGGCCTTTGCGCGAATCGCTCGCGTACTGGATCGACCTTGCCGAGGAACAGGTGGCGAAGCCCGTTTCTCTCGGCGGTTTCGACATGGGTGCGCTGGGCGATTCGGACAGTGTCGTCGCAAATCTCCTGAAGACCGGCAGCTAGCACCGTGTATCCCGTCGTCTTTCCCGGGGGGAGCCTCAAGGCCATCCTCGTCGGGACGGGGGAGGCTGCCGTGCGCCGCCTTGCCGGTCTCGATGCGGCGGGCGCCATCGTGCGCGTCTTTTCGCCTGATTCAAAAGGGCTGCTCGCGGACGTGGCGGCAGAACGTCTTTCGGTCGGCCTGCCCTCCGCGCGCGATCTTGCCGGCGCAACGCTGGTCTTCGTCGCGGGTCTCGACGATCTTGCCGCAAGGGCCATCGCCGATGCTGCGCGCGCCAGTGGCGTGCCCGTCAATGTCGAAGACCGCCCCGCGCTTTGCGACTTCCATGTGCCCGCCGTCCTGCGCCGGGGTGACCTGCTGCTGACCGTTTCCACCGGCGGCGCCTCGCCCGGTCTTGCCGCCCGCCTGCGCGCCAAGCTCGAAGGCGATTTCGGCCCCGAATGGGGCGAGCGCCTTGCGGCCCTTGCTACAGAGCGCGCCCGCTGGAAGGCGGAAGGTGCCGATATCGGCGAGCTTTCCCGCCGCACGCGGGAATGGTTGGACCGGCAGGGCTGGTTCGACTAAAACACCGCCAATCCCGGCGCATCGTTTCCTTATCCCATCTGCGGCTTTATCTGATGACGTCCCTTGCTCTCGGCTTCGGCCTCGCCTTTGACGACCTTTATTCCGATGCCGGTCTCGCGCGCGTCGATGGCGCCTTTGCCGACCACCTGAAGGGGGCCGACGTTGCGCTCTACAACCGCCTGATGGCGGCGCGCGCCAACCCTGCGGCGCTCGCCGAAAAGGACGCTTCGCAGCTCCTGATCGACATGGGCCCCCATGTCGAGGATTTCATCGGCGCGCTCTTCGGCATCGGGGCCGAGATCCGCAAGCTGCACGATGCCCATTCGGAACTGGCGCCGCTTTACCGCGTCAAGCGCCTGTTCGTGCAGCGCCGCGCGGTGAAGAAGCACAAGCCCGACGCCATCGAAGCCATCGACGGGCCGACGCTGGAAGTGAAACTGACCAAGACCTTCGGTCCGTTCTCCGAGCTTGCCTTCGCGCGCGCCGTCGAAGGCTGGATGGCCGACGAAGCGGCCAATGCCGATATCCTTGCCGTGGCCGAGGACTTTGCCGCCTGGGCGACGCTGTCGCAGATGGGCCGCCGGCGCTTCAAGGCGGGCGTATTGTTCAAGGTCCCGGGCCGGCCCGATCCGCTGCATCTCGTCCCCGTGGATACGGAAGTGAAGGACGGCGTGCGCATGATCCGGCTGGCGAAAGACCATGCGCTGCGCCATCGCGAGGGCTTCGCGCTGACCGACGCGGGCATGGACCTGACCCATGCCCTCGATCACGCGAACTACTGCATCTTCTGCCACAACCAGGGCAAGGACAGCTGCTCGCGCGGGCTTGCCGACCGCAAGGCAGGCGGCTTCCAGAAATCGCCCTTCGGCGTCAGCCTCGCGGGCTGCCCGCTCGAGGAAAAGATCTCGGAGATGAACACCCTGAAGGCGGACGGGCTGACGCTCGCAGCACTCGCGGTCGTCACCGTGGACAACCCGATGACGGCTGCGACGGGGCACCGCATCTGCAACGACTGCATGAAGTCGTGCATCTACCAGAAGCAGGACCCGGTCAATATCCCCGAAGTCGAGACGCGCTCCCTCAAGGACGTGCTGGGGCTGCCCTGGGGCTTTGAAATCTACGGCCTGCTGACGCGCTGGAACCCAATGAACCTCGCGCGTCCCGTGCCGAAACCCGCTTCGGGCTACAAGGTGCTGGTGGTCGGCCTCGGCCCCGCGGGCTTCACCCTGTCGCATCACCTGATGAACGAAGGCCATGCGGTCGTTGCCGTCGACGGTCTCAAGATCGAGCCGCTGGCACCCGAGGTTTCCGGCGTTGCGCTCGACGGCGCGCGCGTGCCCTTCGCGCCGGTGCGCGACGTCAACGAGCTTTACGAAGACTTGGATAACCGCGTCATGGCCGGTTTCGGCGGCGTCGCCGAATACGGCATCACCGTGCGCTGGAACAAGAACTACCTGAAGCTGATCCGCCTGCTGTTGGAGCGGCGTGCGCGCTTCCGCATGTTCGGCGGCGTGCGCTTCGGCGGCACGCTGACGCCCGACAGCGCCTTTGCCGCGGGCTTCGATCACGTGGCGCTCTGCGCGGGCGCGGGCAAGCCGACGATCCTGGGCATGAAGAACGGCCTCGCGCGCGGCGTGCGCGCGGCATCGGACTTCCTGATGGCGCTGCAGCTGACGGGCGCGGCCAAGGAAAGCTCCATCGCCAACCTCCAGGTGCGCCTGCCGGTCGTGGTCATCGGCGGCGGCCTGACCGCCATCGATACGGCGACGGAAGCGCTCGCCTATTACCCGGTGCAGGTGGAAAAATTCCTCGCCCGATATGAGGCGCTCATCGCCGACAAGAGCGAGGCCGCCGTGCGCCGCACCTGGAGCAAGGAAGAGGCGCTGATCGCCGACGAATTCATCAATCATGCCCGCGCCATCCGCGCCGAGCGCGAGAAGGCCGCGAAGGAACGCCGCGCGCCCGACATCGTCAGCCTGCTGCGCGGCTGGGGCGGCTCCACCATCGCCTACCGGCGCTTCATGGTCGAAAGCCCGTCCTACACCCTGAACCACGAGGAAGTGGAGAAGGCGCTGGAAGAAGGCATCTCCTTCGCCGAGGGCCTGTCGCCGGTCGAGGTCGATCTCGATCCCTTCGGCCATGCCCGCGCCCTCAGGCTCACGCGCATGGAAGAAGGCGACGGCGGGCGGCTCGTCGATTCGGGCGAGATCGTCACCCTGCCCGCGCGCACCGTCATCGTTGCCGCCGGTACCCAGCCCAACACGGTGCTGGCGCGCGAGACCGAAGGCCTGTTCGAATTGCACGGCAAGTGGTTCACCACCCTTGATGAGGACGGCAACGCGCAGGAGCCCATCTTTTCGGCCAAGCCCGAGGCGGCCAATGTCGTCGCCTCCGTGCAGGCGGACGGTCGCGCCATTTCGTTCTTCGGCGACCTGCACCCGTCCTTCGCGGGCAATGTCGTCAAGGCGATGGGTTCGGCCAAGCGCGGCTACCCGGTCGTCGGCCGCGTGCTGGCGAAGCGCGCGCCCACGGCGGTCAGCGTCGACGGCCTGTTCGAAACCATGCGCGACGACCTGATCGCCACCGTCGTCGCCGTCAACCGGCTGACGCCCACCATCATCGAGGTGGTGGTGAAGGCGCCCGCCGCCGCCCGTGCCTTCCACCCCGGCCAGTTCTACCGCCTGCAGAATTACGAAAGCCTGGCGCCGCGCACGGGCGACACGATCCTCGCCATGGAAGGCCTCGCCATGACCGGCGCCTGGGTCGACCGCGAGGCGGGCCTCGTCGCCGTCATCGCCCTTGAAATGGGCGGCTCATCGGACCTCTGCGCGCATTTGAAGGAAGGCGAACGCGTCGTCCTGATGGGCCCGACCGGCATGCCCACCGAAACGCCCGCGGGCGAAACGGTGGCGCTGGTGGGCGGCGGGCTTGGCAACGCCGTGCTCTTCTCCGTCGGCCAGGCGCTGCGCAAGGCGGGGTCCAAGGTTCTCTATTTCGCGGGCTACAAGGCCATCGCCGACCGCTACAAGGTGGAAGAGATCGAGGCCGCCGCCGATGCCATCGTCTGGTGCTGCGACGAGGCTCCCGGCTTTGCGCCGACGCGCGAACAGGACAAGACCTTCGTCGGCAACATTGTCGAAGCGATTGCCGCTTACGGGCGCGGTGATCTGGGGGCGCAGCCCATCGCGCTCGATAGCGTCGATCGCGTGATTACCATCGGATCGGATGCGATGATGGCGGCGGTCGGCCGCGCGCGCCACACGGTGCTCAAGGATTTCCTCAAGCCCGGGCACGAGGCGATCGGCTCCATCAACTCGCCGATGCAGTGCATGATGAAGGAAATCTGCGCCCAGTGCCTGCAACCCCACGTCGACCCGCAGACGGGCGAGGTGACGGTGGTGTTCTCCTGCTTCAACCAGGACCAGCCGCTCGACGTCGTCGACTTCGCCGCGCTGCGCGAACGCCTTGGGCAGAACCGGGTGCAGGAAAAGCTGACGCGCCAGTGGATCGACCGGAGCCTGCGCTCGCTGGGCCTGCGCGAAGACGCCGACTAGTTTTCCAATTTTGCGAATCGGAACCCCGCCGGGCCGTGCCCTGGCGGGGTTCTTTGGCGTTTCGCCATCTGCCCGGTAGAGAACCGGGCGATCATCCGGGACGCTGCAATCGCGGAGCCCGTCTCGTGTTCGGCTGTTTCGTGGTGCTACCGCGCCGCAGGCGTTGCCGCCCTTCGGCGATCGGCGGGTTCCCCGATCGTCAGGTCCGGGAACCCGTTTTCTGTTCGGGTGGATTTTCCATGCGCGCGCACCCTCCCTTCCGGTTGGCGGTGTGTCGGTGCGGCGTGGCCCGCGGCGGCCATGGCCTCCGCGCGGGGCCGGCGCTCTCGATACGGGCTTCGGCCGTCACCAACACGAAAAGGCTAACGCCGCGCGCGGGCGCGTTTCAACGTCAGTCTCTCTTGACGGAAAAAACCCTGCGGCGCCGTTACTTGGGCAGCCGCGAAAATTTATTTCGCGTGCGGATAGTCCTTCAACCACGCGGGCTGGCATTTCCCGGCCAGCGCGTCGTCGAGCGCTTCGAGCGAACCATACGGGTGTTCCAGTTCGCGCGCGCGTTCCTTCGGGCAGTTGATATAGGCCTCGATCAGGTTGCGGTCGGGATCGAGGAAGTAGATCGAGTTGGTGATGATGTGATCGACGCAGTGGTGGATCTCCACCCCCAGCGCGTTGATGTGCCGCCAGAAGGCGCGCAGCACCTCGAAGCTGTCGGGTTCCAGCTCGAAGGCGAAATGCTCCATGCCGATGAAGGGCTGCGGCTCGACCGCGGGGCGCGCGCCCGTCGGGTCCTTCGCCTGTTCCAGCGCCAGCATGACGATGCCGTCGGTGCCCATCAGGGTACGGCCCGTGCCGTCCTTGCCCAATTGGTCGAAGCCGAAGACGTCTTCATAGAATTTCACCGAGCGCCCGATGTCCGAGGCGCGAAGGGTGACGCGGGTGGTGCGCAGCAGCGTGTCGCTCATGGTTCCGCTCTCCTCAAGCCTTGCACCAGAATTCGTAAGGCAGGCCGTCCTCGTCGCGGAAGCGGAGCGAGCGGCGCGTATCGTCCTCGTCCACCAGCACGCCGACGCCGCGCGCGTTCAGCCGGTCGATGATGCGGTCGAAGCCGTCTGCGTCGGTGATTTCATAGGTGACGCCGGCGAAGCCGATGGCGGAGCGGAAGTCGCGTTCCTCCGCGCCGTCCTTGGCCGGGCGCACCAGCAGCATGTGGTGGTTGTCTTCGAAGTCGGACGTCAGGAAATGCATGCCGCGCTGCAGCACGCCCTTGCGGTTGAAGCCGACGACCTCCTGGAAGAAGGCGGCGGTGGCCGCCGGGTCCTTCACCCGGATGACGAGATGCCCCGCCTTGCGGACCTTGAAACCTTCGGGCTTTTTACCCATGCGCGCCTCCCCGGGCTCGTTCGTTGAGGAAGCCTAGCACGGGTAGCGCGGAGGTGGGGAGGGGGGCGTTCAGCCTCGGGTTGCACCCTTCGAAAGCACCGAAATCTGCAGCTTGCCGATGGCAATCCTGGCGCCGGGCTGGTTGGCATCCAGCCACGCCTTGACCGGCACGTTGGTCGCGGCCGACACCGCCGTCAGCTTCTGCAGGGCGGACAGTTCGTCCCAGCCCTTGGGCGCGACGCCCGCCAGGCGCGGCTGGGCGGCATGATGGCGCTGGCCCAGCTCGATGATCTTCGGGTAGAGGTTGGCGATCACCGCGGCATAAGCCGCGTCGTTCGCCTGCGCGGCCGCATCCGGGGCGGCGCTGCGGTCGTGGCGCTTCTGGAAATCGCTTTCCAGCACCAGCTGGGCCGCGGGGAAATCCACCTCGGCGCCGTTCTCCTGCTCGATATAGACGGTATCGCCGTCGATCTCGATCACCTCACCCACCACGTTGCGGGCGGTGTTACGCACGATGTCACCGGGCTTGAACATGGGGCGATCCTCTCTTGAATTTCAGCTTCTGAATTCCGGCAATCTTCTCACGAACAGGGCGACGCAGAGGGTAATGGCGATCAGCGCCCCGCCGCAGATATAGAAGCTGTCGATCAGGCCGAAGCGCTCGACGACGAAGCCCATGATCAGCGGCACGAAGAAGGACGCGGCGCGGTTGGCCGTGGTGCGCAGGCCGATGCTGGCGCCTTGCACGCTTTCATCGACGGCGCGCGACAGGATGCCGAAGGTCACCGGCTGGGTCAGCCCCTGGGCGAAGCCGCGCCCGAAGGTGGCGAGGACGAGGGCCACGAACAGCCCGCCCAGCATCGGCGTGATGGTGACGAAGGCGATGGAGGCGGTGACGAACCCGATCAGCACCCAGTGCGGCCGGAAGCGCTTTTCCCACCAGCCCGCCATCAGCGCACCCGCCATGCCGGCACCTTCGGAAATGCCCACCAGCAGGCCGATGGCGCTGCCCAGATAGCCGATGTCCTTCAGGTAGACGATGTAGAACGACGTCTGGATGCCGGTCGATGAATTGCGCAGCACCGTCATGACGATGATGAAGGCGACCATCGGGATCGCCATCAGCGAGAACGTGCCCGCATAATCGCGCCAGTTGGGCAGCAGTTCCTTGATGCCGGGACGCGGTGCGTCGGTGGTGCTCCGCGTATTCGTTTCGGGCACCTTGCGCAGCGCAATAAGGACGAGCAGCCCCGTCGCCCCGGTCACGCCGAAGGCGACCCAGGCGCCGGCGACGTCCCACACCGCACCGATGATGACGGGACCGAGCAGGGTGCCCGCGCGGGCGAAGACGGAAAAGCGCGCGATCTCGGTCGTCTTGCCCTTGGTCAGGCGCACGATCAGCGATTGCGCGCCGACCCACACCGTGGTCTGGGCGAGGCCGGTGATCAGTTGCAGCAACACGATGCCCGCGAAGAACGGAAGCAGCGGATAGAGCGGGCAGGCGATGGCCATGGCCAGCGCATAGGCGAGCGTCACCCGCCGCGTGCCCAGCTTGTCCATCAGCACGCCGCCGTGAATGGCGAGCAGGAACGGCAGCAACCCGCCGATGCCGATGGCGATGCCGATCTCGCTCGCCGACAGGTTGAGCTGGATCGCCCATAGCGGCAGCGCCACCTTCAGCATCATGCCGACGCCGTTGCTGGCGAAGCCGACGGCATAGGTCGCCCAGATCGTGCCGGGCGATATGGGTGCGGCGGGGGCGGCGGCGCTCACGCGAGGAACTCCCTGATGGCGGCGGCAGTCTCGGCCAGCCCTGCGCGCGCCACGGGTGCCCCTTCGGGGAAGGCCTTGGTGAAGCGCGACGGGCAGGCACGGTCGAGCAGCACGAAGCAGCCGTGGTCGCCCGCGCGGCGGATCAGCCGCCCGAAGGCCTGCTTGAGCTTGAGGCGGGTCAGCATCTCGTCATAGGCGCGGTTGCCGAAGCGCTGCTTGCGGGCGCGGTGCAGGATGTCGGGGCGCGGCCACGGCGTGCGGTCGAACACGATCAGGCGCAGCGAGCGCCCCGGCACGTCCACCCCGTCGCGCACCGCATCGGTGCCGAGCAGGCACGAGTTCTCGTCCTCGCGGAAAATATCCACCAGCGTCGGCGTGTCCATGGCGTCCACGTGCTGGGCATAAAGGGCGAGGCCCGCATCATCGAGCGCCGGGGCGATCCGCGTGTGCGTGGCGCGCAGCCGCGCGATCGAGGTGAACAGGCCGAGCGCGCCGCCGCCCGACGCCATGAACAGGGTGCGGTAGGCCGCCGCCACCGCGTCGGCGTCGTCCTTGTCCACATCGGTGACGATGAAGATGCGTGCCTGTTTCGTGTAATCGAAAGGGGACGGATGGCGCGCGCGCATCACCGGCTGGGGCAGGTGGATGGCGCCCGTGCGCGCTTCGGCCACCTTCCAGTCGGCCTCGGTGTCGCCGGTGGCGTCGGTCAGGGTGGCCGATGTCACCACCACGCCGTGGGCTTCGGCAAAGACCGTGTCGGCCAATGGCTTGGTCGGGTCGATCCAGTGGCGGTGCATGCCGACGTCCACCTCGCGCCCGCCCGCGCGTTCGATGCCGAACCAGTCCACATATTCTTCGGGCGTTTCCTCGCCGAGTGCCGCCAGCATCGAGCGCCACGCGGCCAAGGGCCCGCCCGCGCGATGCTCGATCGAGCGCACGGCCCCTTCGATGCGCAGCCGCGTCGCGCTGTCGAGATCATCGGCGCGGTCATCGAGCAGGCGCGCAAGCCGTCGCGTGACGCGGCCCAAGGGCTCGGCGATGTCGCGCAGCCCGTAATCGAGATTGGCGGCTGCTTCCAGCACGCCGTCGCCCAAGGGGCGCGCTTCCGCTTCCAGCGTGTAGCCCGCTTCCGATCCCTTGGCGCGGGCCAGAACCTGGGCGCGCAGGCGGGCGAGGAAGATTTCCATGCCGCCCTTGGGCATGTTCTCGGCGATGCGCTGCAGCCAGCCCGTCGCGGGCAGCTTGGCCGCCGCGCGCACGGCGTCCTTCAGCGCCTCGCCCGCTTCGCCGTCCATTTCGACGAGATCGCCGATGCGCCGTTCCAGCCCGCGCGCGCGGCTCCGGCGCCGGTCCTCGGCGCCCGCCAGCCAGCGGCGCAGTTCCGCCGCCTCGCGCCCCGTGAGGTGGATGGCGAAGGCACTGTCGGCGGCGCCGAACAGGTGATGGCCTTCGTCGAACACGTAGCGCGTCGGCACGAAGGCATCGTCGAGGCCGGACAGTGCCGACTGCGCCATGACGAGGGCATGGTTGGCGACGACGATTTCCGCGCGGCGCGCCCGGCGCACGGTCTTTTCGATGAAGCATTTGTGGTAATGCGGGCAGGCGGCGTAAATGCATTCGCCGCGCCGGTCGGCCAGGCCAATCGTGCGGGCGGGGCCAAGAATCTCGATCAGCCAGGCGGGGAAGTCGCCGCCCACCATGTCGCCGTCGCGCGAAGCGGCCGCCCAGCGCGCCATCAGGCCGAGCACGGCACCCTGGCGCGGATCGAGGCCCGCCGCCGTCACCGCGTCTTCGAGATTAAGCAGGCACAGGTAGTTTTCCCGCCCCTTGCGCACCACGGCCTTGAGCGCCTTGCGCACCGGGTCGGGGTAGAGGCGGTCGAGCTCCTGGTCTATCTGGCGCTGCAGGTTGCGGGTGAAGGTCGATATCCACACCGCACCCCGGTTCTTTTCCGCCCACACGCTGGCGGGCGCGATGTAGCCGAGCGTCTTGCCGGTGCCGGTCTCGGCCTCGGCCAGCACCATCTGAGGCATGCCCGCCTCGGCGCGCGGCGTAAACGCATGGGTGACGGCGGAGGCATAGTCCGCCTGTTCGGGCCGCGCCTCGCCGCCATTGCCGACGAGTTCATCGAGGCGCTGGCGCGCCTCCATGTCGGTGACGGGGTAATGGGCGGCGGGGGGCTCGGGCGCTTCCTCGGCCCATTCGGGCAGGGATCGCCACACGGCGAGCGCCTGCGCGCCCTTTTCGGCGGCGTCCAGTTCAAGGCCCAGCGCGGCCAGCACGTGCGGCCCCCAGCCCCAGCCGCCCGCCGCCATCAGCCGGGCCATGTCGGCGAGATCGGGGTTCCCGGATGCCTGTTCGGGCAGCTCCGCCAGCAAGGCGCGCGCCGCCGCAAGAAGGGCGACCGCCTCGCCCTCGTGGCCCGCGCCGACGGTGATGCCGAGTGCCCGGGCGAGGCCGCGCGGCGTGGGTACGCAGAAGCGGGCCGGGCGGGTGAAGGCGAAAAGCTCGAGCGCATCGAGCGCCGGAAACGCCCCGAGATTGAGCCTGCGCGCCGCATGGGGGGCATGGACGAGGACATGGGGGGTGGCCCGCAGGCGGGTTTCCGCCTCGCGCCGGGTCAGGGTCGCCACCTCGCCGTCGGGCGACAGCGTCAGCGCCCCTTTGGGCGTGGCGATCAGCACGGGGGCGTCGAAGGTGATGGAAATGCGGTGGGGTTCGCCGGACATTGGCGCAGTATAATGATCCGCCCGCCTGTTGACGAATGCCCCGGTGACCCCTAGTTTCCGGCCACCTTTTTAGCGGAGGACAAGGACCGTGACCGCCAAGCTGCGTGATCTTGCGATGGAATCGAACGCCTGGCCGTTTGTGGAGGCGCGCAAGGTGCTTGCCCGCCTCGACGGCAAGCAGGGCGACGCCATCCGCAAACGCGGCTACGTCCTGTTCGAGACCGGCTATGGCCCCTCGGGCCTGCCGCATATCGGCACCTTCGGCGAGGTCTGCCGCACCACGATGGTGCGCAAGGCCTTCGAGATGATCTCGGACGTGCCGACCAAGCTGATCGCCTTTTCCGACGACATGGACGGGTTGCGCCGGGTGCCCGACAACATTCCCAAGCGCGACCATATCGAGAAGTTCCGCGAGCTGCCGCTGACCTCGGTGCCCGATCCGTTCGAGTGCCACAACTCGTTCGGCGAGCACAACAACGCGCAGCTGCGCATGTTCCTCGACACCTTCGGCTTCGACTACGAATTCCGCTCCGCCACCGAATGCTACAAGGCAGGGCTGTTCGACGACGTGAAGATGAAGGTGCTCGCACATTACGACGAGATCATGGACGTGATGCTGCCGACGCTCGGGCCGGAACGCCGCGCGACCTATTCGCCCTTCCTGCCGCTGTGCCCGTGGACCAACCGCGTCCTTCAGGTGCCGGTGATCGAGCGCAACCTGGAAAAGGGCACCTTCGTCTACCAGGATGCCGACAACCAGACCTACGAGGTCCAGGTGCGCGGCGCCGCCTGCAAGCTGCAATGGAAGGTGGACTGGGCGATGCGCTGGACGGCGCTGGCCGTCGATTACGAAATGTCGGGCAAGGACCTGATCGATTCGGTGCGGCTGTCGTCCAAGATCTGCCGCATCCTCGGCGGCCGCCCGCCCGAGACCTTCACCTACGAGCTGTTCCTCGACGACAAGGGCCAGAAGATTTCCAAGTCCAAGGGCAACGGCCTGACGGTGGAGGAATGGCTCGCCTACGCGCCGCACGAAAGCCTCGCCTACTACATGTACCAGGCGCCGCAGCGGGCAAAGCGGCTCTACTTCGACGTCATTCCGAAGTGCGTGGACGAATATCTTGCGCACCTCGGCAATTACGTGAAGGAGGACGAGGCCAAGCGGCTGCAGAACCCCGTCCATCACATCCACGCGCACGAGGCGACGGTGCCGGCACCTCAGGCGGGGCTGTCCTATAGCATCCTCCTGAACCTGGCGTCGGTGTGCAACAGCGAGGACAAGTCGGTGCTGTGGGGCTTCATCACCCGTTACGCGCCGGAAGCGACGCCCGCGACCGCGCCGATGCTCGACCGTCTGGTGGGCTACGCCATCCGCTACTACCAGGACTTCGTGAAGCCGGGGAAGGTCTACCGCAAGGCGACCGAGGCCGAGCGCGCGGCGCTTGCGGATTTGCTGGCGGAACTCAAGAAGCTGCCCGAGGCGGCGGTGGCCGAGGACATCCAGTACCAGGTCTACGAAGTGGGCAAGCGCCACCCGTTCGACGATCTCAAGTCGTGGTTCGCGGCACTCTATGAAATCCTGCTCGGCCAGAAGACCGGCCCGCGCATGGGGTCCTTCATCGAGCTTTACGGCGTGGCGGAAATGTCTGCGCTGATCGAGCGCGCGCTCAGGGGCGAAGACCTCGCCGCCTAGGCGGTTCGTCTATTCGTTTTCTTTTTCGGCCTTGTGCCGCCGGATCTGGCGGCGCAGCAGCAGCGCCACCACCACGACGAAGGTCGCAAGCAACCCGACGCCGACGATCTTGACCGCGTCGCCCAGCAGGTGCTCGGGCAGCGATGCGGTCAGCACTTCAGACGCCACGGCGAAACCCCAGCCGAAACCGACGAAGCTCGCCGCCCAGACGGCGGCGGCAATGCAGTTGATCAGGGCGAACTTGATCCACGGGTAATGGATCATGCCGATGGTGACGGATGAAATATTACGCACGCCGTAGATGAAGCGGAACGACAGGATAAACCACACCCCGTAGCGGCGCATCAGTTCGGAGACGTGAAACACGCCCGGTTCCCACTTGGGATAGCGCTTGAGCAGGCTGGGCCCGTAGCGGCGGCCGAGGTAGTACCAGGTCTGGTCGCCGAGGAACGATCCCGTCCATGCGCACAGGAACAGCCAGAACGGGTTGAGGACGCCGTAATGGCCCGCGTAGCCGCCGAAGATAACGACGGTTTCGCCCTCGAAGAAGGTCCAGACGAAGATTACCGGGTAGGCGAGGTGCCCCCAGTCCCGGAAAATCTCTGCGATCTGTTCCATTGAATCCGATGCCGGCTGAAAATGCAGGCCTGCGCGTAACGCGCGGGCCGGGGCGGACTTTGCTAGGGGGCAGGCCCCGCGTCAAGGCCCCTGTCCGGGCGGTCGGTTCAGGCCGTCCTCGTGCCCTCGGCCCAGGCGAAGTAAAGCGCGCGCGCTCGGGCGTAGGCAGGGCCCGGCTGCAATTCCCGCTCGCCCAGCTTGATGCAGGGCGTGACCTTGGCGTAATTGCCGGTGGCGAAAACCTCGTCGGCGGCCATCAGGTCGTCGAAGGTGAGCGAGCGCTCGCGCACCTCGCGTCCGTCCCCGCGCAGGAGCGCGATCACCCGCTGGCGGGTGATGCCGTCCAGAAAGGTGCCGTTCGGCACCGGCGTCATCACCAAACCGTCCTTCGCGCAGAAGATATTGGCGGTGGCGAATTCGGCGACGTTGCCGTTGGCGTCCAGCACCACGGCATTGCCGAAGCCCGCCGCGCGGGCCGCGCGCAGCGCCGCCGCCGACTGCGGGTAAAGGCAGGACGCCTTGGCGAGCGTCGGCGCGCTTTCGGGCGATGGCCTGCGAATGCGCGAAAGATGCGCGGAAAAGCCGCGCGGTTCGGGCATCGGCGCCTCGAACAGGGTGAGGACGAATTTCGTCGTCTCCGCCTTGGGGCTGACGAAGCCTTCCTCGGCATAGAACATCGGCCGGATGTAAAGCTCGGCGCCATCGGGGAACTGGGCGATGCCTTCGCGGGCGAGCCGCTCGATGCGGGCGGCATCGACGGGCGGATCGAGGCCCAGCACCCGGGCCGAGGCGACGGCGCGGGCGCAATGACGGTCGAGATCGGGGGCGAGGCCTGCGAAGGCACGCGCCCCGTCGAACACGACGGAGGCCATCCATGCCCCGTTGGTCATCGGCCCCATGATCGGCGGGTTGCCCCAGACCCAGCCGCCGTCGATGTAGTGCAGGCCGTGGGTGTCGGAGCGCGCGCGGGTGTTCTTTTCTTCGGTCATGGGCCGATTTTCGCCGATTGGCGGCCCATCATGAAGCGCTTTCGGCGGCCCTGTTCAGGGCAGGGCCCTTGGGTTAATTTTGATGGGCCTTTTCCCGCAACGGAGATGTCGTCGTGAGCCTGTGGTCCCTTGCGCGTTCGGCGCTGTTCGCGCTGCCTGCCGAAACCGCCCATGGCCTGACCATCACGGGCCTGCGTGCCGGGCTTGGTCCGCGCGTGGGTATGCCCGCGGCAGACGACGCCCTCGCCATCGACGTCTTCGGCCGGCGTTTTCCCAACCCGCTCGGCCTTGCCGCCGGTTTCGACAAGGATGCCCGCGTCATCGCGCCGATGCTGGCGATGGGCTTCGGCTTCGTCGAGGTGGGCACGCTGACGCCGCGCCCGCAGCCGGGCAATCCGCGCCCGCGCCTGTTCCGCCTGAAAGAAGACCGCGCGGTGATCAACCGGCTCGGCTTCAACAACGGCGGCGCCGCGGCGGCGGCGAAGCGGCTTGCTGCGTTTCGCGCCCGCGATACGGGCGCCATCGTCGGCGTCAACATCGGCCGCAACAAGACCTCGACCGATGCGGTTGCCGATTACGCCGAAGCCGCGCGCGTGCTCGGGCCGCTCGCCGACTACCTGGTGATCAACGTGTCCTCGCCCAATACGCCGGGCCTGCGCGATCTGCAAGGCGCCGGTGCGATGGCGGAACTGGTCGCGGCGGTGCGCGAGGCGCGCGGCGAAACCGCGCCGCCGGTGCTGGTCAAGATCGCCCCCGACCTGACCGACGGCCAGCTTGCCGACATCTGCGCGCTGGCGCGCGCGGGCGGCATGGATGGGCTGACCGTGTCCAACACGACGATTGAGCGCCCCGACACGCTCAAGAGCGGCAACCGCTCAGAGACCGGCGGGCTGTCGGGCGCCCCCCTGATGGAACGCGCAACGCGGCTGCTGGCCGATGCCTATGTCGAGGTGCGCGGCAAGGTGCCGCTGGTGGGCGTGGGCGGCGTTGCCTCGGCCGCCGATGCCTATGCCAAGATCCGGGCGGGGGCGAGCCTCGTGCAGCTCTACACGGCGCTCGTCTACGAGGGTCCGGGCCTGCCCGGGCGCATCCTCGCGGGGCTTGCCGAACGGCTGAAGGCCGACGGTTTTGCCCGTATTCAGGACGCTGTCGGCGCGGGCTGAAGCCGGTCCGGCAGGGTTAGCAATTGTTAACCATATTTCAAGACCTTGGCGGCACAGTCGGGATGCCGGACACAGGGTCCGGCCCGTTCAACCTCGGGTCCAGCGACCCGTTCGTTCCGGAGCCAGCGTGCTGAAGCATCTGTTCATCGCCGCCGCCTACTTCCTCCTTGCGCTCGCCGTTGCGCTGGTGCTGCCCAGTTTCGCACCGGGCATCAGCACGGCCGCGGGCTTCATCGCCGGCGGCGTGGTGCTGGTCGCAGGCGCCCTTGCCCATGAAGTGTGGGCGCGCCTCGACGCATCCGAAATCAGCGAATACCGCATCGACAACCTGCGCACCGAAGTCGAACGCCTGCGCGTCGACAACATGCGTCTCGACGGCGCCATCGCGGCGCTGGTCGAAGGCGGCGACAGCAAGGCGAAGAAGGATCTCGACCGCGTCGTGTCCGAAGTGCGCGTGCTGCAGTCCCTGATCGAGCAGGTTTCCACCCGGGCCTCGGCGCCGCCGAAGCCCGTCGCCGAGGCGCCCGCGCCGAGGGGCGAGGACGGGCTCGACGACGGCCAGCTTCTCGACATCGTGCGCGAGGGCCTCAAGCGCGATCGCGTCGATCTCTACCTTCAGCCCATCGTCAGCCTGCCCCAGCGCAAGACCCGCTTCTACGAATGCTTCTCGCGCATCCGCGACGAACAGGGCCGCGTCGTGCTGCCTGAACGCTACCTGGAAGTCGCCCGCCGCGAAGGCTTCGTCGGCGCCATCGACAACCTGCTGCTGTTCCGCTGCGTCCAGCTGGTGCGCCGCGCCCAGAGCCGCAACCACAACGTCGGCTTTTTCTGCAACATCTCGGCCAATACGCTGGCCGACCGCGCGTTCTTCTCGGACTTCGTGGATTTCCTCGCGTCCAACGTGGAACTGTCGCGCAACCTCATTTTCGAATTCAGCCAGGAAGACGTCGACGCACATGGCGCCGAGATCGACGAATACATCTCGCGCCTCGGCCGCCTCGGGTTCTTCTTCTCCCTCGACCGCGTGCGCGATCTTGCCAAGCTCGATATCCAGGGCCTGGGGCGCAAGCGCTTCAAGTACATCAAGATCGACGCGGCGCAACTGCTCGACCGTGAAAAGGCCGTTCCGGCTTCGGATTCCGAGGATGCCGCCGCTCCCGCGATCATCGGCGTCAACGTCGCCGCCCTCAAGCGCGTGCTGGATGTGCACGGCATCGACCTGATCGCCGAAAAGATCGAGACGGAACAGGACCTCGTCGAACTGCTCGATTACCGCATCGACTACGGCCAGGGCTACCTGTTCGGCGAGCCGCGCATCTCCAAGGATACCGCCGCCAACGCCGCCTGAGGGGGGAAACCCTTCACAGGCGCGTCCCGGCATGGCAAAAGAACGGCGCCCAGAAACCGAGCGGCAGCGCCATGTCTTCTCTCGAAATTCCCATCCTGCCCGGCATCGCTTCCCTGATGGAGCGCTACGACGGCGTGATCCTCGACCTGTGGGGCGTGGTGCATGACGGCAAGACCCCCTATCCGGGGGCGACGGCGACGCTTGCCCGGCTGTCGGAGGCGGGCAAGCCCGTGGTGATGCTGTCGAACGCGCCGCGCCGCGCCGATGCGGTCATGGAAGGCATGCAGCAGATCGGCATTTCCCGGATGCTCTATACCGATGTCCTGTCGTCGGGCGAGCTTGCCTGGCGGGCGATCAAGGAACGCTCCGATGACTGGCTCAAGGCCCTTGGGCCGCGCTGCCTGCATATCGGCCCGGAACGCGACCGCGGCCTGTTTGACGGCCTCGACCTCGCCCAGATCGCCGCACCCGAGCCGGGAAGCTTCATCCTGAACACCGGCCCGTGGCGCGACGAGGAAACCGTCGAGGATTACGAGGACGTCCTTGCCGCGAGTGCAGCGGCGGGCATGGCGATGATCTGCGCCAACCCCGACATGGAAGTCATTCGCGGCGGTACGCGCATCATCTGCGCGGGCGCGCTGGCGGCGCGCTACCAGGAACTGGGCGGCGACGTGCGTTCCTACGGCAAGCCCTATGTCGAAACCTACGAGGCCTGCCTCCGGCTGATGAACCTCGGCCCCGGCGCGCGCCTGATCGCCATCGGCGATTCGCTCGCCACCGATATCCGCGGCGCCAATGCCGCCGGGATCGATGCCGTGCTGGTGACGTCGGGCATCCATGCGCGGGAGCTTGGCCTGTCGTTCGGCGAAAGCCCCGATCCCGAAGGGCTGGCCGCGGTCGCGCTGAAAGCGGGCGTGAAGATCGCCGCCGCCATCCCGGCCTTCCACTGGTAGGCCTTTAGGGGCGGTTTCTCGCCTCTGGACGTTGCTTTCTCCAGCCTTTAGGGTTTTCCAGCCGCAAACGACGAATGCCGCCCCCGGCCGGGGCGGCCGATAAACGGGCTGGCAGGGGGTTGGGGGACATGCGCCTCACGCGTATTCAGATCATGCTGGCGGTCGGCGCCCTGCTGACGGCTTTGTGGCTCGGTTTCGTCGCCTATTACGTGGTCAGCCAGTTTGGCTGGCAGAACGTCCTGTTCATGCTGCCCCATGAGATCGGGGCGCTGCTGGCCGGCGTGTTCACGCCGCTTGCCTTTCTCTGGCTCCTGATCGTCGCCATCGGGGCGCGCACGCGCCTTGCCGACGTGGCCGATGCGCTGGGCAGCCGCCTCGATGCCCTCGCTTATCCGCCGGGCAACGCCGAGGAAAAAGCCAATGCCGTGATTGCCGCCATCGAGGCGGGGAACAACCGTTTGCTTGAGGCGACCGACCGTACCGCTGCGGCGTCCGAGGCGCGCATCACGGCGGTCGCCCGCGAATTCGAAAACCGCTTCGCCGCCGGCGCCGAGACCATTGCCGCCGCCGCCGAGGGTGCCGCCGGGCGCGTCGGCGCGGTCGTCGAAACCCTCGATTCGCGCCGCACAGGCCTGATCTCCGCGGCCGAAGCGACGGTCGGGCGCATGAGCGAACTGTTCGATGCCATGCGCAAGCATGAAGAGGCGCTGGCCCACGCGGCGCAGGATCTCGATGAACGGGCGTCCTCGCTTGAAAAGCTGGGATCGCGCCAGCAACTGGCCCTCGAAAACGCGGCCCAGACGCTGGAACGCCGCGCCGCCGATGCCACCAAGATTCTGGGCGAGCAGATGGCCAAACTCGTCGATGAAAGCGAGAAGGGCGCAGCCCGCATCGACCAGCTCGCGCAGTCGAACCGCGATCATGTCGCGGCCATGCGCGGCGAGTACGCGACATTGACGGCGGACTCGACGGCGGCCGCGAAGACGGTCGAGACCGCGACCGGGCGCCTGCGCGAGGCGGGCGAAACGCTTGCGCGCGATCTCGATGCGGCGGCGGGCCGGTTGCTGGTCCAGACCCGTGCTGTCGGTGAAAATGCTGAAAGCTCCGCCGCGCGCGTGGGCGATGCGACGGAAAACATCAGCCGCGCCGGAGGCGCATTGGCCCGGGCGAGCGAATCGGCCATTTCCGACATGGACGCGGCGGGCGAATCCCTCGAATCGCGCACGGCGGAAATCAGGCGCTCGGGCGACAGCGCGCGCGACCAGATGGACCGTGCGTCCGAGATCATGGCGCGCCAGACGTCGGCCATCGAAAATGCTGCGGCCAAGTCGGTCGCGTCCGTGCGCGCCGCCGGGCAGGTGCTGGACGCGAGCGGGCGGGCGCTCGATGCCGCTTCCGAAGCGGCCCGCGCGCGCGCCGGCGAGGTCAAGGCGCTGCTCGACGACGAAGTGAAGCGTCTTGGCGAAACCGCGGCGCATACTACCCAGCGCGCGCGCGAGGTGGGCGATGCCTATACCCGTCAGGCCGACGCGCTGCGCGCGGCATCGGACCAGGCGGCGCAGCGCGCCGAGGACATCCGCCAGGCGCTGGAGCGCCAGAGCCAGGCCCTTGCGGCGGCGGCGGCGGAAATCGCCGCCAAGTCCGCGGCGATCGACCGCTCGGTCGCTTCAGAGGTCGAATCTCTGTCGCGTGCAGCTGCCGAGGCCGCCGAACAGGCCGAAGCCATCGCCGCAACGCTGGCGCGGGAAAGCGCGCAGATGGCCGATGCCGCAAGCGATGCCGACCGCCGCCTGCGCGAGGCGGGCGAGGCCTTGGCGCGGGAAGCGGGCGCCCTTTCCGGGGTGGTGTCCGACGCGTCCAGCCGGATCGAGACGGTCCGTTCCGCGCTCGAGGGCGAGAACAGGGACCTGCGCAAGACGACCGATGACGTGGCGACGGAACTGCACGCGCTCGGCGCCCTGTTCCGCCAGCGGGCGCGCGAAATCGAGATCGCTTCGGGCGAGGCGCGCGACCGGGTCGAGGACTCCGGGCGCAGCCTGGAAAACCAGACCAGCGAGTTCGCGGGCGCATTGTCTGCGGCGGCCGAGCGCACCGAGGCCATCGTTTCGGCGTTCAGGATCCAGACCGATGCCCTGCTGTCTGCGTCGCAGAAGGCAACGGAGGAGGCATCGAAGGTGCGCCTCAACAGCCTAGATGCCGAGCGCGACCGCTTCCTGCGCGCATCGCGCCTGGTGATCGACGAGCTGAATTCGATTGGCGTCGACATCACCCGCCTGATGGACAAGCCGCTCGCCGAAAAGCTGTGGAAGCAGTTTGCCCGCGGCGACAAGAGCGTGTTCCTGCGCGGCATGATCGCCGAAACGGATATGAAGAAGCTTCAGGGCGCGATCCGCACGACCTATGAAGGCAATGCGGAGTTCCGCAAATACGCCGACCGCTACCTCGACCTGTTCGAGAACCTGCTGGCCCAGGCGGCGGCTTCCGATCCCGAGAACCTGCTGTCGTCGGCTTTCGTTACGGCGGATGTCGGCAAGGTCTACGTTCTTTTGTCGCGCGCCATCGGGCGCATGAACTGACGACGGCCTGCGCGGCCGCAAGGAGACGGCCCATGGAGGCTTCCCCCGGATTTCTGTCCTTTGTGGTCACGGTCGTGCTTGCCGTGGCCATGGTGGCGGCTTGCGTCCTCGTCCATTACGAGACGTTGCGCTATGCCTCCCTGCTGATGCCGAGGCTCACGATCAGGCCGCGCAAGCGCATCCTGTTCGTCATGGGGGCGGCCTTCGTCGCCCATTCGGCCGAGGTCTGGCTCTGCGCGGCCATGTTTTATGTCATCGGCCACGTTGGCGGGCTGGGCGGTATCGCCGGCAAGTTCGGCGGCAGCTTTTACGAATATCTCTACTTCTCCACCGTCAGCTACACGTCGCTTGGGATCGGCGATCTGTATCCGACCGGGGTTCTGCGTATCCTGACGGGGGTCGAGGCGCTGGTGGGCCTTGCCATGATCGCCTGGACGGGGTCGTTTACCTATCTGGCCATGGAAAAGTTCTGGAGTCTGCACCGTACCAGCGCCGACTGAGGCCGGCCCCCGGCCCGGGCCGGAATAGGGCCCGCGCCGCAGGGCCTTGACGGGGGCCGGGAATCCCGGTAAACAGCCGCTTCCGCGCTTGCTCTGCCGTCCGGTGGGGTTGCGCCAAGTATTTGTGAAACAACGGGAAATCGCCATGACTCGTCGCTGCCAGGTGACCGGAAAGCAGGCCATGACCGGCAACAAGGTGAGCCACGCGAACAACAAGTCGCGTCGCCGCTTCCTGCCCAACGTCCAGTACACCTCGTTGCTGAGCGACACGCTCGGCGAAATGGTCCGTCTGCGGCTCTCGCCCAACGGCATCCGTACCGTGGAAAAGGCGGGGGGGCTCGACGCTTTCCTGACGTCCACGCCGATTACGAAGCTCGAACCGGAAGCCGCCAAGGTGAAGCGCCGGATCGAACGCAAGGCTGCGGCCAACTGACCGCATCCCCCGGGAGATGAAAAAAGGCCCGCCGTCCGGCGGGCCTTTTTTCTTGGTCCCAGGAGAAAGGGCGCACCGTGGGGCGCGCCCTTCTTCGCAGGAATTTACTTCACGTTCGCCTTCAGGAAGGCAACGGTGCGCTCCCACGCCTGCTTCGCTGCCTCGGCGTTGTAGCGCTCGGGGTTGGCGTCGTTGTTGAAGGCGTGCTTGGTGCCGGGATACTGGTGCATCTCGACCGACTTGCCGGCGGCCTTGAGGCCGGCCATGTAGGCCTCGATGCCGCCGTTGATGTTCTTGTCGTCGGCAGCGTAGTGCAGCATCAGCTTGGCCTGGATCTTGTCAAGGTCCTTGGTCGGCTGACGGCCGTAATAGGCCACGGCCGCCTTCAGGTCCGGATCTGCGACCGCCAGCATGTTGGTGCGCTGGCCGCCCCAGCAGAAGCCGACCGCGCCGACCTTGCCGCTGGAACGATGGTGCTTCGCGGCATAGCGCGAGGTAGCGACCAGGTTCTTCACCACATCGCCGCCCTTGAGCTTGCCGATCATGTCGCGGGCCTTGTCGCGGTCCTTCGGCGTGCCGCCGACGGGCGACAGCATGTCTGGCGCCACGGCGACGAAACCTTCGACCGCGAGGCGGCGGGCGACGTCGCGGATGTGGTCGGTAAGGCCGCGGTTTTCGTGGATGACAACCACGGCGGGGCGCTTGCTGCCCGTCTTGGGCCGCGCCACGTAGGCGACCAGCATGCCGGTGCCGCCCGGCACCTTGACCATGCCGGTGGTGAGGCGCTGGTCCTTGGCGTCGATCATCGCCGCTTCGGCGCCGGTGCCTTCGAGCAGCGGCAGGAGTGCCGCGGCGGCGGCCGCGCCGCCCGCGGTCTTGGCGAGCTTGCCGAGGAACACGCGGCGCGGTTCGGCGCTGTGCACATAGTGGTCGTAAATTTCGAGAATTCTGTCGTCCATAAGTCCTTGCCTCCTGAATGGAACCGGGTCCGCGAATCCGTCTGCGTGATCCTTGACCGCCCTTCAGGGGCGGGCGCCTTTCGCGCCGGGAACCGATCTATTCGACTAATAGAGCGATCCTGACAGCGACTGTCAATCCCGCGCAAACGGGCGGAATTCTTGGATAATCAGGGAGAATTGAGGCTTTCCTGTGGTTCACGAAATCGTGAACGGGGCCTCAGCGGGTGGCCGGACGGGCGCTTCCCGCGGTTCGTGAGGCGCTCGACCGCCCGACGCCGCCGCGCCGCCGCGCGCGGTCTTCATCAGGCACGAAATCCTCGTCGAACAGTTCGGAGAGCTTGTCCATCATGGTGCCGCCGAGCTGTTCGGCGTCGACGATGGTCACTGCGCGCTTGTAGTAGCGGGTCACGTCGTGGCCGATGCCGATGGCGACCAGTTCGACGGGCGAATAGTCCTCGACCCACTGGATGACACGGCGCAGGTGCTGTTCGAGGTAGTTGCCGGGATTGACCGAGAGCGTCGAGTCGTCGACCGGGGCGCCGTCGGAGATGACCATCAGGATCTTGCGTTGTTCGGGCCGGCCGATCAGGCGGTTGTGGGCCCACATCAGGGCTTCGCCGTCGATGTTTTCCTTCAGAAGCCCTTCGCGCAGCATCAGGCCGAGATGCTTGCGCGTGCGTCGCCACGGTGCGTCGGCGGCCTTGTAGATGATGTGGCGCAGGTCGTTGAGGCGGCCGGGCTTCACCGGCTTGCCCGCGGCGATCCAGCGTTCGCGCGACTGGCCGCCCTTCCAGGCGCGCGTCGTGAAGCCGAGAATCTCGACCTTGACGGCGCAGCGTTCCAGCGTGCGCGCGAGGATGTCGGCGCTCATCGCCGCCAGCGTAATGGGGCGCCCGCGCATGGAGCCGGAATTATCGATCAGCAGCGACACCACGGTGTCGCGGAACTCCATCTCCTTTTCCTGCTTGTAGGAAAGCGGGTAGAGCGGGTTGGTGACGATGCGGTGCAGGCGCGCGGCGTCCAGCATTCCTTCGTCGAGGTCGAACTGCCAGGCGCGCGACTGCTGCGCCATCAGCTGGCGCTGGAGCCGGTTGGCCAGCCTGCCGATGACGCCCTGAAGGCTGGACAGCTGGTTGTCGAGATGGGCGCGCAGGCGCGACAGTTCCTGCTCGTCGCACAGGTCCTTGGCATCGACGATCTCGTCGAATTCGGCGGTAAAGGTCTTGTAATCGGGCCGGTCGTTGCCGAACGGGCCCTGGGGCGCCCAGCGGATGTCGGGGGGCAGGGATTCGCCGTCGCCCATGCCCTCCGAGGTGTCCTCGATGGACTCGTCGGACATGCCCTGTTCGCCGTCCTCGGTCTCGTCCATGGACTGCTCGCCGTGGGTCTCCATCGATTCGGAATCTTCCGAATCCATGCCCTGCTTTTCGGGGTTGGCGGTTTCGTCCTCGTCGCTGTCGCCCTCGCCGCTGGCTTCCATGTCCTCTTCGGCATCGACGTCACCGAGTGCGAGATCACTGATGAACTTGTTGAGGGCGAGCGCGAACTCTTCCTGGTTCTGGATGTTGTCCTTGAGCGCCGTGAAGTCCTCGCCGGCGCGTTCCATCACCCAGTTGCGCCAGGAATTGACCAGGGAGCGGATGTTTTCCGGCGCCCCCTTGCCGGTCAGCTCTTCGCGGACGATCAGGCCGATGACTTCGGGCACCGGCACGCTTTCGAACTCGTTCACGCGGTCGAAGGCCATCGCCTTGCAGCGGTCGGTCAGCGCGGCGTCGAGGTTTTCCGACATGCCCTTCATGCGCGTGGCACCAATCGATTCGTAACGCGCCTGTTCGACCTCGTTGTAGATCTTCCGCGCGGTTTCGCCGTGCGGCATCTTGGAGGCGTGCAGCTTGTCGTCGTGGAAGCGCAGCTTCAGCGCCATCGAATCCGCATAGCCGCGAATCTTCGAGACCTCGTGATCGGGGAGCGAGCGCGGCGGCGTCTGCAGGCGGACGTGCTTGCCGCGAATGCGCGGCGGATCGGGCGTGAATTCGACTTCCAGCTCGCGTTCGTGCGCGACCGCCCGCATGGTGGCGGCGGTGACGCGGCGGAACTCTTCGACCGGATTGTCCTTACTCATGACTTTTGCTCACGACCTGCGGGACGCCTTGTGGATCTAGGCGTCCTTGCCTTCGGGCTTGGCCTGGCGCACCGATTCGTTCAACTCGACGCCGAAGCAGCGCTGGTAGTACTCGGCCACCGTCGAGCGCTCCATCTCGTCGCACTTGTTGAGGAAGCTGACGCGGAAGGCATAGCCGACGTCGCCGAAGATACGCGCATTTTCGGCCCAGGTGATGACCGTGCGCGGCGACATGACCGTGGAAATGTCGCCCGACATGAAGCCCGCGCGGGTCAGGTCGGCCAGCGAGATCATGTTGGCGACGGTTTCCCGTCCCTTCTTGGTGTCGTAGGTCGGCGACTTGGCCAGCACGATCTTCATTTCCTCGTCGTGCGGCAGGTAGTTCAGGGTGGCGATCACGTGCCAGCGGTCGAGCTGGCCCTGGTTGAGCTGCTGGGTGCCGTGGTAGAGGCCCGTGGTATCGCCGAGGCCGACGGTATTCGCCGTCGCGAAAAGGCGGAAATAGGGGTGCGGCCGGATCACCTTGTTCTGGTCGACCAGCGTCAGCTTGCCGTCCACTTCCAGCACACGCTGGATGACGAACATGACGTCCGGGCGGCCGGCGTCGTATTCGTCGAACACCAGCGCCGTCGGGGTCTGCAGCGCCCAGGGCAGGATGCCTTCGCGATATTCGGTGATCTGCTTGCCGTCGCGCAGCACGATCGCATCCTTGCCGAGAAGGTCGATGCGGCTGATGTGGCTGTCGAGGTTGACGCGCACGCAGGGCCAGTTAAGGCGGGCGGCGACCTGTTCGATATGGGTCGATTTGCCGGTGCCGTGATAGCCCTGGATCATCACCCGCCGGTTATGGGCGAAACCGGCCAGAATGGCGAGGGTGGTGTCGTGATCGAAGTGATAGGCATCGTCGATCTCCGGCACGTATTCGCTGCGCTGGCTGAAGCCCGGCACCATGAGGTCCGAATCAAGGCCGAAGGCCTGTTTCACGGAGACTTCAATGTCGGGTTTGTCGAGGGGGTGGACCGGGTTGTGAGAGTCACTCGTGATCGTCGTTGCCATAAAAACCTGTTCCGTCTTCCTGGGTCACTGGATGTATCTGGGCGCGGCCTGTGTCATGCGCCGAGGCGGCTCTTGAGGGTCGCATAGGCTTGATTGATCAATTTTAACCGCTCTTCCGCCTGCTTGTCGCCCCCATTGGCATCGGGGTGGTGCAGTTTCACCAGTTCCTTGTAGCGCGATTTCAGACGTTCCACGGTGAGCGGCGGGGCCAATTCCATCACATCGAGAGCCTGACGTTCGGAATCCCCGGTTTCCTTGGCTTTGCGTCGCTGTGCCCGCTCCCTGGTTTTGGCACGGACGGCCTCCTCGGCGGCGGCCTCGTCCTCAAAAAGGCCGAAGCCATCCTTGAAACGCGCGAACTTGCTGCGGGCCGTGCGCCCGCCAAGATGGCCCAGCGGCCAGGTCGGACGCCAGCCGACGACGTCGGCGCGGATCATTGCCTCGACTTCATCGTCGGAGCGGCCGGCGCAGAAATTCCACCCCTTGTTGTATTCCCGGACGTGATCGAGGCAGAACCAGTAGTACTCGTTCACGTGTTCGGGCGATTTGGGCGCGCGAAATTCGCCGGGCAGCGCGCAACCGACATGATTGCATCGCTGCTCGCCGGTCGGCCGGTCATCGGCCGGCCGCCGCAGGGTGGTTTCAATACCCCCGGCTCGCCTTGGTCCGCGCTTGGGCATGGGCCAAATATGGTGGTTTCCGAGGGGCCGCGCAAGCCGCGCAAACGCTTGCGTTCAGCCCTTCGCCCGCGCCGCCGTCTCGGTGGAAATCGCGGCGAGGCCGGCGAGGATCAGCACGAAGCCGACAATGTTCGTCGTGCCGATAGCCTCATTGAGAACGACCATCGAACTGACCGCGCCGACCACCGGCACGGCAAGGCTCGCCATCGCCGTGGTGATGGCGGGAAGCGCGCGGGTCACGGTCGTCCAGGCCCACAGCGTGAAGGCCGTGGCGAGCGGGCCGTTGTAGGCGAGTGTCAGCCACAGGTTCGCACTCGGCCGCAGCGCCAGCGGGTCTTCCAGCGCGAAGGCAAGGACCGCGATGGGCAGGGTGCCGATGAGCATCTGCCAGGGTGCGAGCTGCAGGGGCGTCAGCGCGAAGCGATGGGTCTTGATGTGAACGATGGTGATGGCCCAGAGGAAGGCTGCGCCGAGCAGCATGAGGTTGCCCGCAAGCGCCGCTTCGTCGCGCCAGTCGAAACCGAAGGGGTTGAACAGGGTGACGATCCCGCCGAGGCCGAGCGCCAGACCCGCCGCCTTTGCCTTGGTCAGCCGTTCGTGCAGGAAGATCGCCGCGATGGGCGTGACCCAGATCAGTGTCGTGTAGCAGAGAATGACCGAGCGTCCGGCATCTACCCGCGCCAGTCCGAGATTGATCAGCGCCATGAAGGCCGCGAGTTGGAGCAGCGCCACCGAGAGAACCACGGGCAGGTCGGCGCGCCCGGGCAGGCGCAGGCGGCCGGTCGCGGCGAGCAGCGCAAACAGGCAAAGCGCACCCAGGCCGAGGCGGGCGAAGGCGAAGGTCAGGGGCTCGATCTCCCTGAGCGCGATCTTCATGATCGGCCAGTTGCAGCCCCAGACGACGATGACCGCGCCCATGAGCGCAAGGGCTGCGCGTGGGCGCAAGGATACGGGGGCGGGCGGGGAATTCATCATTCAGGCGGCAGCGATCAGGACGTAACGGGCAAAAGCGAATATCATGTTTCGGCCGAGACAACATTCAAGGATTGCAGAAGCCGATGTCCCAAAATGTCCCCGACGGTCCCGTCGCCAGCGCCATCCGGGCCAAACTGATAGCGGCGTTTGCACCCGAAAGGCTCGCGATCGTCGATGAGTCCCGCCTTCACGCGGGGCATGCCGGCGCCCGTGAAGGTGGTGAAAGTCACTTCCGGATCGAGATCGTTTCTGCGGCCTTCCGGGGGCTCAGCCGCATCGAGCGGCACCGCCGCGTCAACGCGGTCCTGGCCGATGAACTGGCCGGGCAGATTCACGCACTTTCCCTTGATGCGCGAGAACCCGGAGCCTAGGAACGCGGAATTTTCTTCGGCAGAAATTGTATAATAATTCCATTAATCGTTGGTTTTGCGAAAAAAATATGGTTAATAATAAGGTTCTCTTTTAGGTTGTGTACTACGTAAAAAGTTCTGTGGTTTCGTAATGGGTTTAAGTATCATTAAAAAAAGGAAGCTAAACCAAGTCGCCAGCCGCCTCTTTCTTGAGCAACTTTCGGCGCGGCGAATTGTGAACAATTTGGCTCCAGCAGTGATTGCGAAGCGTCCGGACTTTTGGCGGGCAGACGTTGTCAAGGGAGCGCCATGCATATCTGTAAAAACGTGAATGTGGGAACGCGCCGTACCAGCATCCGCCTCGAAGGGGAGATGTGGACGGCCGTCGACGAACTTTGCACCCGCGAGGGCATGACGATCCATGAACTCTGTTCCTTGATCGACAAGTTCCGCGGCGCCAACAGCCTGACGGCGGCACTTCGGGTGTTCCTGGTGATATATTACCGTCTCGCGGCGACCGAGGCGGGGCACATCAGCGCCGGGCACGGCGTCGGCGTCGGGCATGGCGCGGACCGCTGGCGCCCCCTCATCGCCCAGGTTTTCCAGAACTGATTTCTTTGCGAACCTGATCCCAGGTCAGCCGTCGCGCTTCGGGCCGGTGTAATGTTCCGGCCAGCGCTGGCGCACAACTTCGCCGTCCGAGGCGAGGGCATGGCAGGTGTCGATGCGCGGCGGCTTCTTCGCCGTCGCGTCTTCGCTGCCTTGTTCACTGCCCTGGCGCTGTCGCGCGCGCGTCGGGCCCATGGTCTGGTAGGCGATGGTGCCGATGGGGCCGAGCATTTCGACCAGATGCACACACCCGCGTACGCCTCCCAGCAGTTCCCGCACCCTCAGATTCCAGCCCGGCTTGATGCGCTCGCCGATCAGCACCTTGTAGGCCGGGGTAATGTCGGCGCAGGTATGATGCGGCCCCGTATCCAGCGCCGCATCGACGTCGCGCACGGTCATGGTGTCGTCGACGGTCAGTCGCAGGCGCATGTTGTGAACTGCCGTGCCTGCCGTCACCTGGCCGCGCCACATGTTGTGGAAGTCATAGTCCTTGGTATCGACGAGATGGCCTTCGATATCGAACATGCCGTCGTCGCGCTCGAAACCTTCAAGGGTTATGACGCGCTTGTGCAGGCGTTTGCGGGCAACGGGCGGGCTGAGCGGCATGGCGATTACCTGACCTGTGATCGGGGGCGTGGCGAATGATAGGGCCGCGGTGCTGTCCCGCACAACCCAAGCCGATAGCGGACGGGTGGCCTAGGCCGCCTTGTCGGGCGGAACGATGCGTACCGCCGTCAGGCGGTTGCCTTTGCGCCCAAGGACCTCGAAGCGGAATTCGTAGAATGTGAAGACCTGGCCCGTGGCCGGGATCTGGCGTGACTCGTGCAGTACCAGCCCGGCGATGGTTGCGGCACCGTCGTCGGGCAGGCTCCAGTCGAAGCGGCGATTGAGATCGCGGATGGTCACGTCGCCGTCGGCGATGATCGAGCCGTCACGCTGGGGCCTGATGCCGCGCCGGGGAACGTCCGTTTCATCCGATATTTCGCCGACGATTTCCTCGAGGATGTCCTCGAGGGTGACGATGCCGAGCAGGTCGCCGTATTCGTCCACCACGAGGGCGAAATGTTCGCCGCGGCGGCGGAACGACTGTAGTTGGGACAGGAGATCCGTGGTTTCGGGAATGAACCAGGGCTCGGACGCCAGCGCCGCGACGTCGAGGCTCGATGTATCGCCTCTGCGTTCCTCGACCGCCTTCAGAAGGGCCTTGGCGTGCAGGACGCCGATGATATTTTCGGGCTTGTCGCGCCACAGTGGGATGCGCGTGTAGGGGCTGGCCACCACTTCGCGCACGATTTCGGCGGGCGGCAGCGACGCATCCACGGTGACGACGCTGGACCGGTGGCGCATCACCTCGCTCACTTCGACGTCGCCGAGGTCGAGGATGGAATGCAGCATGATGCGTTCGCGCCGCGTTTCCTGTTCCTCGCCGCCCTTGTGCAGTTCGATCGCCCCGCGCAGCTCTTCCTCCGCCTGCGCCGCCGCCTGGCCCGAGGTGTCGCGCACGCGCAAGGCACGCAGAAGCAAGCGCACGATGATCGTCACCGCGCGCGCCAGCGGCGCAAAAACGATGAGGACGATCCGAACCGTCGGTGCCACCGCGACCGACATGCGGTCGGCATTGCTGAAGGCGTAGGTCTTGGGCAGGACTTCCGAAAATATGACAACCAGCGCGGTCATGGCGAGGGTCGCATAAGCGAGGCCGGCTTCGCCGAAGATGGTTGTCAACGTATGCGTCGCAAGGACCGAGGCGAGAATATTGACGAGGTTGTTGCCGATCAGGATCGAGCCCAGCAGCCGCTCCTTGTCCCGGCGCAGGCGATTGACGAGGCCGGCGCGCGCGTCCCCGGAAATTTCGCGCTGATGCATGAGCGGACGGGATGCCGCCGTCAGCGCCGTCTCGGCGCCCGAAAAGAATGCCGAAAAAGCGAGCAGCAGCACGATGATGGCGAGTAGGGCGATGCTCAGCGTGTCCATGCTAGGCCAGTCGATCCGTCAGAAGCTTGCGCACCGCATCGGGCGGCACGTCGCGCGCGATGATGCCCTTGCCGATCTCGCTGGCGAGGATGAAGGTGATCTTCCCGCCATGCACCTTCTTGTCTTTCTGCATGTGCGCGAGCAGGCGGTCGGGCTCGAAACCGTAGCCCGCGGGCCCCGAGGGCAGGCCGACCGCGTCGAGATGACGGGCGAGCCGCGCCGCGCGGCCTTCCGGGCAAAGGCCCAGCCGCTCGGAAAGCTCCAGCGCCAGCACCATGCCGATGGCGACCGATTCGCCATGCAGGAGCTTGTCCGAAAACCCGGTTTCCGCCTCCATGGCGTGGCCGAAGGTGTGCCCGAGGTTGAGGAGCGCCCGTTCGCCCTGCTCGCGTTCATCAACCGAGACGACATCGGCCTTCGCCTTGCAGCTGACCGCGACCGCTTCCTCGCGGAGAGCCTCGTTGCCGCCGATCAGGTCGGTGCCGTTCTTCTCGAGCCACTGGAAAAAACCGGCATCGCGGATCACGCCGTATTTCACGACCTCCGCGTAACCAGCCAGAAGTTCGCGGGTTGGCAGGGTGGCGAGCACGCCGATATCCGCCAGCACCATGCGTGGCTGGTAGAAGGCGCCGACCAGATTCTTGCCCTGGCGCGTATTGATGCCGGTCTTGCCGCCGACGGAACTGTCCACCTGGGCGAGCAGAGTGGTCGGGATCTGCACGAAATCTATTCCGCGCAGGGCAATCGCCGCGGTGAAGCCTGTCAGGTCGCCGATCACGCCGCCGCCGAAGGCCACCAGCATGGACCCGCGCTCGATGCCGCCGCCGAGGATGTCGTCGAGAAGACGCTCGAGATGGGCGAAGTCCTTGGTGTGTTCGCCCGGTTCCATGACGATCGCGCGATGCGCGATGCGGGCGGCATCGAGGGATGCCTCCAGCGCGGCAAGGTGGAGAGCGGCGACATTGGCGTCGGTGACGATGATCACGCTGCGTCTGGCCGCATGTTCGCCAAGCAGCGGCGCCAGCTGTTCGCCGGCGGTGGCGAGAACATCCTTGCCGATACGGATTTCGTAGGAACGGTCGCCGAGGGAAACTTCTATCGTGCTGTGCTTGCTCATTGTCCTTGATGCCCGCGAGGCGGGCGTTTATTTGCGTTTGCCGCGTGCCGTTTTGCGTCGCCGCAATCCGTTTTTCCGGGACTTGCCGCGGGCGGCCCTTTTGGGGCGTACCGCGAGCGGCCCGTTGCCGAGATGCGCTTCGAGCGCCGACACGATGCTGTCGGCCACGGTCTCGGCTGGCGCCTCCCCGGTTTCGATCGTCAGGTCGGCTTCCGCGTAGACAGGGTAGCGCTGGTCGATCAGTCTGGCGAGAATCTCTCGCGGATCGCCTTGTTTCAGCAAGGGTCTTCCGCCGCGCCGCGCGGTGCGCCCGACCAGCGTTTCGAGGTCCGCCTTGAGCCAGACCGAAATGCCGCGCTCGCGGATCGCGGCGCGCGTTGCCGCATCCATGAAAGCCCCGCCGCCCGTGGCGATGACGGCGGGGGTACCCGCCAGCAGACGCGCGATGACGCGCCTTTCGCCGGAACGGAATATTTCCTCGCCCTCGTGGGCGAAGATTTCCTCGATCGTCGCGCCGGCGGCGCGCTCGATTTCGGCATCGGCATCGAGAAAAGCGAGGCCGAGGCGTTCCGCGAGCAGCCTGCCGACCGAGCTCTTGCCCGCGCCCATCAGCCCGACCAGCACGATGGATCGTGCGAGCCCGTGTGCCGGGCCGGCTTCGGCGTCCTTGGATGCCAGGGTATTTTCAGCCGGTTGCGAGGGCATGTCCTTGTTTTCCGCGCCTTCCGGTCGTTTCGGCCGGGCCAGGCGCCTGTGACTGCCACAAAGTAGCCATAGTGGAATTTTAGTGTAAACATAATAAGATGCACGTCGCCACCGGGCTACCGGCGGCGGATTCCCCAGGGCCTGTGCACTCTGTCCGCATTCGGCGGACGCCAAGCTCGCCGGCCCGGCATACACAGAAGACGGACGCTTCCGCGCTACAGCTCGATGAATATGATTTCCCGTATTGTTCTCGTTGTTCTGGCCCTGGTCGTCATCGGCGGGGCGGTATTTCTCGCGAGCTGGGACATCCCGGCGCCTTCGGCGCCGGTGGAAAAGGCGATCCCGAATGACCGTATTTTCCGCTAGGCGGCCCGCAGTGGCCGCCTTGACCGCGCCGCGCGTCCTGGCCGTGGCTGCCGTCGCCCTGCTGGCGTCGTCGTCTGGCCTGCCCGCCTTGGCCCAGGATCGTCCCGTAACCCTGACGGCGCCCCAGCCCCTCGGTGGGCCTGCCGCGGCACCCGTTTCTGCCGATGCACCGGCGAAGCCGGCAGAGGCCGCGCCCGGTATCAAGATCGACAAGCTCGAAGAACTGGATCCGAATTCGGTCGGCCTGCTCGATGTGGGCGCGGGCGGTTTCGGCATCGGCATGTGGAAAGGCACCCCGCGCGCGCTGGTGGAAGCCCTCCTTCCCAGCCTTCCCGGCGCGCCGCAGTCGGTGGCGGGCCGCAGCCTCTATCGCCGGCTTCTGCTCAGCGCCGCCGAAGCGCCCGCGGGCGAGGGGGCGAAGGATCGCCCCAGCCTCGTCGCCGTGCGCATCGGGCGGCTCCTGGACCAGGGCGATGTCGTGTCGGCGCAGAACCTGTTGCGGGTCGTGCCGCAGCGCCATGACGATCCGGCGATCGGGCGCGCGCGCGCCGAGGTCGCCTTCCTGATGAACGACAATGCCGGGGCCTGCGCCGAAGTGCGTGCGCGGCTCGGCCAGAACGACACCACCCTCTGGCGCAAGGCCCATGTCTTCTGCCAGCTGCTTGCAGGCGATGTGCCGGGTGCGAACATCGGCATGGGCCTGCTGCAGGAACAGGGCATCGAGGATGCGCCGTTCTTCGGCCTCGCCCGCATGCTGGCGGGCGACAAGGGTGTTGCCGTCAACGGTCTGGAAAAACCCGAACCCCTCCATATCGCGATGATGCGCGCGGCCAAGGTCCAGATTCCGCCCGCCGTCGTGACGGAAGGCGGCGCCGCGGTTCTGCGGGCGGTGGCGCTCAGCCCCAATGCCGATCTCGATACCCGCCTCGCCGCCGCCGAGCAGGCGGAAATGCGCGGCGCCTTCGAGGCCGAGGCCCTGCGTCAGCTTTATCTTTCGGTCAATTTTACCCCGGCCGAGCTGTCCGGCGCGCTCAGCGCCGCCGAAAAACTTTCCGGCCCGCGTGCCCGTGCGCTTCTCTACCGCGCCGCCCGCGGGCAGACGGTCGCCTCGGCGCAGGCGGAAATCATTTCCCGCGCCTTTGCACTGGCGCGCAAGGACGGCCGTCTTGCGGTTGCCATGCGCGTGATGATGCCGGTGCTGTCGGGCATCGAGCCCGGCGAGGATCTCGGCTGGTTCGCGGCCGATGCCGGCAGTGCGATTTATGCTCTCGGCGATCCGGGGGCGGCGTCGAAGTGGTTCGCCCTTGCCCTGACGAAGCCCGATGCGGCGGCAAAATCGAAGGATGGCGCGGCCAGGATTCCTGCCGCCCGGGCACTGTGGCCGATGGCCCAGCTTGCGGCGCTGCCGATCGCGGCGACGGTCGATCCGTCCGCGCCGGATGCCGCGCCCGCCGAACCGGCGGCGGCCCCCGTGCTTGACGCACAGGCATTCGAGCTTTGGTGGAAGGCGGCGGCCGTGCTCGGCAACGACGAACGCGCACGCCGTGCGACCCGAATCCTCAGCCTCGCCGAAGCGCTTGGCGCAAGGATCGACGACGGGTTGTGGGCGCGCCTCGTTACAGCGCCCGGCGCAGCGCAGGCAAAGCTGCCTTCGGCAGGACTGATGAACGGTCTCAGGCGGGCGGCGGCGGCACGACGCATCGGCGAAACGGTTCTGCTGGCATTGTCGGCGCTTGGCGCCGATCATCCGGCAAAGACGGATATCCGGGTTCTCGCACCGGTGGTGCGCGCACTCAGGGAAGCGGGCCTTCAAGAGCCTGCACGCAGGTTAGCGGTCGAATCAGTGTTTGAAGATCAGGGCTGATTGGAGCGTGGCCGCCAGCAACGCGGCCGTGAACGTAAATGGCAAGACATCGCAGCACTGCCGAGGGGCCCAAGGCCCTCGGTCCGCATCTTGACGCCTTTTCCGAAATGTTGGCGGCGGAGCGTGGCGCGTCGCGCAACACGATCGCGGCCTATCATCAGGATCTGACGGACTTCGCCCGTTTTCTCGACAGGGAAGGGCGGACGGCTTCAGACGCCGACGCGCCGGTGGTGCGCAAATATCTGGGCGCGCTTGCGGAAAGCGGGCGCGGCGCGCGCACGGCGGCGCGGCGCCTTTCGGCCCTCAGGCAGTTCTACAGGTTTCTCTATACCGACGGCATTCGGTCCGACGATCCGACCGCCGGCATCGATGCCCCGGCGCGCATGCATTCGCTGCCGAAGACCCTTTCGGAAGAAGACGTATCGCTGCTGCTTGCGGTGGCGCGCACGCGCCGCGGCCGCCAGGGCATGCGTCTCAGGGCGCTTCTCGAAATCATCTATGCGACGGGATTGCGCGTGTCGGAACTGGTCGGGCTGCCGCTCTCGGCGCTGACCGGCGACGGGCAGTTTCTCGTCGTCAACGGCAAGGGCGGCAAGGAGCGGCTGGTGCCGCTGTCGGAAGCCGCGCGCCGCGCCGTCAACGAATGGCTGCCCCAGCGCCGCATGATGGTGGGCGAGCGCGGATCGCCCTGGCTGTTTCCCACCAGCGCCGCCGACGGCCACCTCACGCGCCAGCGCTTCGCGCAGCTGCTGAAGGAGCTGGCGGTCGAGGCGGGCCTCGATCGCGGCAAGGTCTCGCCCCACGTGCTGCGCCACGCTTTCGCCAGCCACCTTCTGGCCCATGGCGCCGACCTGCGCAGCGTCCAGCAGATGCTGGGCCATGCCGATATTTCGACGACGCAGATCTACACCCATGTGCTCGAGGGGCGCCTGCAGCGGCTGGTGAACGAAAATCACCCGCTGGCGCGCCGCGGCCGGCCGCGCGCGCGCCCCCCGCCGGGCGCGGCCGGGGGGTGCGGGGTGGAAAAACCCAGCACCCACGCGATGTGTCCACACCGCGCTGTCGGGGCATGTAGGTCAAAATTCCTGAACGGCGGTTTCATGCCTACTTTCCTAGAATTCGAGAAACCCATTGCCGAACTCGAAGGCAAGATCGAGGAACTGCGCCATCTCGATGCCGGTGGCGACGTTTCCATCGCCGACGAGGTGTCTAAGCTGCAGGCCAAGGTCAATCGCCTGCTGAAGGACACCTACGGCAAGCTTTCACCCTGGCAGAAGGTGCAGGTCGCGCGCCATCCCGAACGGCCGCACTTCGCCGACTACGTCAAGGACCTGGTGGAAGATTTCACGCCCCTGGCGGGCGACCGCAATTATGCCGAGGACGCGGCCATCGTCGGCGGCATCGGCCGCTTCCGCGGCCGCTCGGTCGTGGTCGTCGGCAACGAAAAGGGCAACGATACCGAATCGCGCGTTCGCCACAATTTCGGCATGGCGCGCCCGGAAGGCTATCGCAAGGCGCGGCGCCTGTTCGAACTGGCCGATCATTTCCATCTGCCGGTGATCACGCTGGTTGATACCGCGGGCGCCTATCCCGGTGTCGGCGCCGAAGAGCGCGGCCAGGCCGAGGCCATCGCCCGCTCGATCCAGTCCTGCCTGGGGCTGCGCGTGCCCATCGTCTCAGTCGTCATCGGCGAAGGCGGATCGGGCGGCGCCATCGCGCTGGCGGCTGCCGACCGCGTGCTGATGCTGGAACACGCCATCTATTCGGTGATATCGCCCGAAGGCTGCGCCTCGATCCTTTGGCGCACCAACGAGGCGGCCCAGGACGCGGCCGAGGCGCTGCGCCTGACCGCAGACGATCTCAAGCGGCTTCAGGTCATCGATGCCGTGATCGAGGAACCGGTCGGCGGCGCGCACCGCAACCGGCGCGAGGCCATTCGTCGCGTGGGCGACGCGGTCTCCGACAACCTCGAAGAACTCATCGGCATCGAAGGCGGGGCCCTGCGCACCCGCCGCCGCGAAAAATTCGTCGAAATGGGGAAGATCGGCCTGCACTAGGCCGATGATGCCGGAAAGCCTGCGCGGCTAGCTGATCTTGCCGTGGCAGTGCTTGTACTTGCGGCCCGAGCCGCAGGGACACGGTGCGTTGCGCGATACCCGGCCCCAGGTCGAGGGATCGTTGGGATCGGTTTCGCCTGCGCGCGCGGCGCGAACGGTCACGGGGCGCTGCTGCCCGTCTTCGTCATCATCGTCGTCATCGTCGTCCAGCATCGCGATGTCTTCGCGGCCTTCGCGGACGTTGACGGGCCCGCGGGGATCCAGGTTCAGTTCGTCGGGATTGGTGAAGTTCAGCTCGACGTGGCTCAGCACCTGCGTGATGTTCTCGCGCAGCTGGTCGAGCATCTTCTCGAACAGCTCGAAGGCTTCGGTCTTGTATTCGTTGAGCGGATCGCGCTGCGCATAGGCGCGCAGGTTGATGCCCTGACGCAGGTGGTCGAGGGTCAGCAGGTGATCCTTCCACGTCTGGTCGAGGATCTGCAGAAGCAGGCTCTTCTCGACCATCCGCATGACGTCGGGGCCGTAGCTCGCCGCCTTTTCCGCCATGCGCCGGTCGGAAGCGTCGGTCAGGCGTTCGCGGATTTCGGCATCGGCGATGCCTTCTTCCTTCGCCCATTCGACGATCGGCAGGTCGAGGCCGAGAATACGCAGCGTTTCCTCGTGCAGAAGATGGGTGTTCCAGTCTTCCGGATAGGCGCGTTCGGGAATCCCGCGTGACACGATGTCGTCGATCACCTCGTGGCGCATGGCCGTGATGGTTTCCGAAACGTCGTCGGTCTTCATCAGGTCCTTGCGCTGCTCGTAGATGACCTTGCGCTGGTCGTTCATCACGTCGTCGTAGCGCAGCAGGTTCTTGCGCATGTCGAAGTTGTGCGCCTCGACCTTTTCCTGCGCCTTCTGCAGGGCCTTCGATACCCAGGGATGGGTGATCGCTTCGCCTTCTTCGAGGCCGAGCCGCTTGAGCATCGCGTCCATGCGCTCGGAGCCGAAAATGCGCATCAGGTCGTCTTCCAGCGACAGGAAGAACTTGGAGCCGCCGGGGTCGCCCTGGCGTCCCGAGCGGCCGCGCAGCTGGTTGTCGATGCGGCGCGCTTCATGGCGTTCGGAGCCGAGCACGAACAGGCCGCCCGCCTCCAGCGCGGTCTTGCGGCCCGCCTCGATCTCGGCGCGGATCGCGGCGATCTTCTTGTCGCGTTCCGGACCTTCGGCGACGTTCGACAGTTCCTGCTCGACGCGCATGTCGAGGTTGCCGCCGAGCTGGATGTCGGTGCCGCGGCCGGCCATGTTGGTGGCGATGGTGACGGCGCCCGGCTTGCCTGCCTGGGCGATGATCTGGGCTTCCTGCTCGTGGTAGCGCGCGTTCAGGACGCTGTGCGGAATCTTGCGCTGCTTGAGCGCCTCGGCGAGGCTTTCGGACTTCTCGATCGACACCGTGCCGACGAGGACCGGCTGGCCGCGCTTGTGGCAGTCTTCGATCTGGTCGAGGATCGCCTCGGTCTTTTCGCGCAGCGTGCGGTAGACCTCGTCCTCGTGGTCGATGCGCACGCAGGCCCGGTTGGTGGGCACGTTGATGACGCCGAGCTTGTAGATGCTCTCGAATTCCGCGGCTTCCGTCATCGCCGTGCCGGTCATGCCGGCGAGCTTCGGATACATGCGGAAATAGTTCTGGAAGGTGATCGAGGCGAGGGTCTGGTTCTCGTTCTCGATGGTGCAGCGTTCCTTGGCTTCCAGCGCCTGGTGCAGGCCTTCGGAGTAGCGGCGGCCTTCCATCATGCGGCCGGTGAACTCGTCGATGATGACGACCTTGTCGTCCTTCACGATATAGTCGCGGTCGCGCTGGAACAGCTTGTGGGCGCGGAGCGCCTGGTTGGAGTGGTGCACCAGCGAGACGTTCTCGATGTCGTAGAGCGAGCCGTTGGTGATCAGGCCCGCCTCGCGCAGCATCTGTTCCATCTTTTCGACGCCGGCTTCGGTGAAGGTGACGGCGCGGACCTTTTCGTCCATCTCGAAATCGGTGGCGTCGAGATTCGGGATCAGCCGGTCGACCTTGGAATAGAGTTCCGAGGAATCCTCGGCCGCGCCCGAAATGATCAGCGGCGTGCGCGCTTCGTCGATCAGGATGCTGTCCACTTCGTCGACGATGGCGAAGTTGAACGGACGCTGCACCATGTCTTCCAGGTGGAATTTCATGTTGTCGCGCAGGTAATCGAAGCCGAATTCGTTGTTGGTGCCGTAGGTGACGTCGGCGTTGTAGGCGGCGCGGCGCTGGTCGTCGTTCAGCCCGTGGACGATGGTGCCCACCGACAGGCCGAGGAAGCGGTAGACACGCCCCATCCATTCGGCGTCGCGCTTGGCGAGGTAGTCGTTCACCGTGACCACGTGCACGCCCTTACCGCCGATCGCGTTCAGGTAGACCGGCAGCGTCGCCACCAGGGTCTTGCCCTCGCCGGTCGACATTTCCGCGATGGCGCCCGAATCGAGTACCATGCCGCCCATCAGCTGGACGTCGAAATGGCGCTGGCCAAGGGTACGCTTTGCCGCCTCGCGCACGGTGGCGAAGGCGTCCTCAAGCAGGGCGTCGAGGCTTTCACCCGCCTCCAGCCGGCCCCTGAGCCAGCCGGTGCGCGCCTTCAGTTCGTCGTCGGAGAGCTTCTCGACCTCTGCTTCCAGCGCATTGATGGCGTCCACCCGCGGCTGCAGCTTGCGGATGAAGCGATCGTTGTGGCTGGGAAAAAGGCGCTTGGTGAGGGCGGAAAGCATGATTTTTCCGATTCTTGCCCGGGGGCGACTGGGCGGGATTTGGGTGTGCAAGACAGATAGAGAGGCACGCCTCCCGTGTCAATGACGGGCGGGCCGGTAAGTCCATGAAAATACACCCGGGAGGCCCCGAATTCCCTGTGATTTTCCTATAACCGTGGTAATTTCCCGGCCCGCGGGACGGCTGGGTCCGCCTGCGCCTCCGAGGAGCCCCATGAGCCTGTCCCTGCCTTTCGCGCCCATCGCCCAACCCTTGCGCCTGCTTGCTGTTGCCGGCTGGCTTACCCTCGGCGCAATGGAAGCCTCCGCCCAGCAGGGCGGCCAGGCGTCAGATACGGTGGTGGCGCGGGTCGATGGTCACGAGATTTACGCCTCCGACGTGCAGGATGCGCTCTCCCAGCTTCCGCCCGAATACATGAACATGCCGGCCGAGCAGCTTTTCCGCGCCGTCATCGAACAGCTGATCGACCGCCAGCTCGTCGTGCGCCGCGCCCGCGACCAGAAGCTCGAGCGCGATCTCGACGTCCAGAAGACGATGAAACAGCTCGAGGCGCGCGTGCTCGAGCAGGTCTACCTGCGGCGCATGGTCGAAAAGAAGATCACGGACGAAGCCGTCGCCCGCCGTTACGAGCGGGACAAGGCGCAGCTCGTGCGCGAAAAGAAAGTGCGCGCGCGCCATATCCTGGTGAAGACCCGCGAGGAGGCGATCGCCATCATGCGCGAGCTTTCCCGCGGCAAGGATTTCGCGGCGATGGCCAAGGAAAAGTCCATCGGGCCGTCGGGTCCCCAGGGCGGCGATCTCGGCTTTTTTACCCGCGAACAGATGGTGCCCGCCTTCTCGCAGATGGCCTTCAGCCTGAAGAAGGGCGAAGTGGCCCGTGCGCCCGTGCAGACCCAGTACGGCTGGCACGTGATCAAGGTCGAGGACATCCAGGAAGCCGCGCCGCCGACGCTCGCCGAGGTCAAGGACGAGCTGCGCGCCAAGATGGGCGAGGAACTGATCGAGGGCGAGATCAAGCGCCTGCGCGAAGGCGCCAAGGTCGAGCGCTTCGGCGTGGACGGCAAGCCGCTGCCGCCGGGCGAACAGGCCCCTGCCGGCGGCGGGCGCTGAATACGCCCCCGCTATTGGCAATCCGTCTGATCTAAGTTATCTGCTTGTTGTATGTGCCGCGCGCGTGCGCGGGCATCCGTCTTTCATCGCGCCCCGCAGGTACTTCCCATGCCGCCCAAATCCCCGCTTGCGCCGAAATCCTTCCCGAAGCTGCCTGCCGTTGCTGGCGTGCGTCTGGCCGCCACGGCCAGCGGCATCAAGAAGCGCGGGCGCCCGGACCTGATGGTGGCGGAACTCGCCCCGGGAACGACGGTGGCCGGGATGTTCACCAAGTCGCTGACCGCGGGCCCCGCGGTGGTCTGGGACCGCGCCGCCGTGAAGAACGGCCGCGGGCGCGCCATCGTCGTCAATGCGGGCAACGCCAACGTGTTCACCGGTCGCAAGGGCGCTGCCGACGTGCGCGCGACGGCGACGGCTGTCGCCAGGCTTCTGGGCTGCGCGGCGGACGACGTGATGGTGTCGTCCACCGGCGTCATCGGCGTGCCGCTGCCGGTCGCCAAGATCACGCGGGCGCTGCCGGGGCTGGCGAAGGAACTGAAGGCCGGCGCCTGGGCGGCGGCGGCGGAAGCCATCTGCACCACCGATACCTTCCCGAAGGGCGCCGGGGCGACCGCGAAGATCGGCGCCACGACCGTGCGCATCGCGGGTTTTGCCAAGGGGTCGGGAATGATCGCGCCCAACATGGCGACGATGCTGGGCTACGTCTTTACCGATGCGGCCCTGCCGGCATCCGTGCTGCGCAAGCTCTTGAAGGAAACCTGCGACCGGTCCTTCAATGCGATCACGGTCGATTCCGACACCTCGACCTCCGACACCGTGCTGCTGGCCGCGACCGGACAGGCCGGCAAGCACCGGAAAATTTCGCGCATCGACGATCCCGCCCTGAAGGATTTCCGCAAGAAGCTGCAGGCGGTGATGACCGATCTGGCGCACCAGATCGTGCGCGACGGCGAAGGCGCGACCAAGTTCATCACGGTCAAGGTCACGGGTGCCGCGTCGGACCGTGCGGCCAAGGTAATCGCCATGTCGATCGCCAATTCGCCGCTAGTCAAGACGGCCATCGCCGGCGAGGACGCGAACTGGGGCCGCATCGTGGCCGCCGTCGGCAAGGCGGGCGAGCGCATCGATGCCGACCGCATGACGGTCAGCGTCGGCGGCGTGCGCATTACCGAGAACGGCGCGCCGCGCAAGAACTACAAGGAAGCCCCCGTCGCCCGTCACATGAAGGGCCAGTACATCGACATCGCCGTCGATGTCGCGGCGAAGGGCGGGCGCGGCGAGGCCACGGTATGGACCTGCGACCTGACCCACGGCTACATCACCATCAATGGCGACTACCGCAGCTAGTCCGGGCGCGCGGCCCATCATCCTCGTCGCGGCGGCAGCACTGCTCGATGCCGACGGCCGGGTGCTGATCGCCAAGCGGCCGGAAGGCAAGTCGATGGCGGGCCTGTGGGAGTTTCCGGGCGGCAAGGTCCACGCGGGCGAAACCCCGGAAGAGGCGTTGGTGCGCGAACTGCGCGAGGAACTGGCGATCGAGGTCTGCGGACCCTGCCTGCATCCGCTGACCTTCGCTTCCCACGCCTATGACGACTTTCACCTCCTGATGCCGCTTTACCAGTGCCGCAACTGGGAAGGCACGCCCGCACCCCAGGAAGGCCAGGAGATACGCTGGGTGTTTCCGGCGCGCCTTTACGGCCTGCCGATGCCGCCGGCCGACGCGCCGCTGATTTCGGCGCTGTGCGACCTGGACAAGCCGCCCGCCTGACGGCTCAGTTGTGGGGCACCGCGCGGCCGCGCCCGCCCACGTCAAGGGAGCGGATGTAGGCGGTCAGGTCGTCGATGTCGCGCCGCGACAGGTTGAAGTTCGGCATCGGCGGGTGCGGATTGCGGATCCAGTTCTTGAGATAGGTCTCGGTCTTTGCCGGATCGTTGGCGAGCGCGATGAAGGGCGGTGCCGCGTCGCCGCCGCGCATGTTCTGGCCGATCACATGGCAGGACGAACACCAGCGCCGCGCGATGCGCAGTCCTTCGTTGGCATCGCCTTGGGCAAAGGCGGGTGCGGCGGTAAGCATCGTCGGCAAGGCGATCATCAGGGCGGCAATCAGACGGACGATCATGGCAACCTCTCGCGCAGGGAAAGTGCAAATGCTCCGCTTCCTGAAGGTTAACGCCGTTTGCCCCCGCCGGTAAATGGTTCGCCCGCAGGAATTTCCGTAACGCCCAGATGATCGGCGAGTCGCGTCGTCGCCGAACCGGGCTTCAGCGCCTTCGGCTGGCCCGGCCCCGGCGCCCATCCGGCCATGAAGACGACCTCGAAGGTCGCGGTGATGCGGCCGTCCGGACCGGCAGGGTAGCGTGCCGCCGCTTCCATCAGGGTGGCGCGCCGGGTCATGCCCTTACGCCGCTCGGCCACCGCATTGCTTTCGCCCATGGCGCCGAGATCGCGCATGAGGGCGAGCGCATCGGGAAAGCTGACGCGAATGGTTTCGACGTCCGCAACCGGCATGGCGAAGCCCGCTCGCGCCAGCAGATCGCCCGCATCGCGCACGTCGGCAAAGGGCGAGACGCGGGGACTGGCGCCGCCCTCGACGGCGAGTTCCGCTTCCATCAGCGCCGCGCGTAATTCCGCGAGCGTGCCGACGCCGAAAAGTGCCGCCAGGAACAGCCCGTCGGGCGCCAGCGCGCGCCTTGCCTGCACCAGCGCGCCCGGCAGGTCGTTGGTCCAGTGCAGCGCGAGGTTGCTGACGATCAGGTTGAAGGCGCCGTCGGCGAAGGGCAGAAGTTCTTCATCGGCGGCGGCGGCGGGGCGGCGGTTGGATGACGTTGCGGCGGCCGCCATCTCCGGCGCGAGATCGCATTGGGCGAGGAAAGCGGTTCCCGCTCGCGCGGCAAGTGCTGCCCCCAACGCGCCGCGCCGGCAGCCAAGGTCAAGAATGCGCGGGAAATCACGGCGCACGTCGGCGAGGCGTTCGAGCAGCCGCTCGCCGACTTCGGCAAACAGGAAGTCGTGGTCGGCGGGCATGGCGGCCGCGCGCGCGCGGTGCGCGCGGACGGTGCGTCGATGGAAAGGTGCCGGGGCGTTCATCGCCCCAAAATCGCACGACCCGCGTCCGGCATAAAGCCCCTGACGTTTGGGGGCGGTATGTCAGGCGCTCTGCGCCAGACGCGGGCCTTTCGATTTAAGGGCAGGAAGCCAGGTTTTTTCGCAGTCGGGAATCTCGATCGGCCGGAAAAAATGATACCCCTGAGCGGCATCGCATTTGTGTTCCTGCAGGAACCTGGCCTGCTCCGCCGTTTCCACGCCTTCGGCAACCACCTTCAGGTCGAGATTATGCGCCATGCTGATGATGCTGGCGGCGATCGAGCGGTTTCGGGAATCCGCCGACAGGTCGTTGACGAACATGCGGTCGATCTTAAGGCAGTCGACCCGCATCCTGACCAATTGGGCAAGCGAGGAATAGCCGGTGCCGAAATCGTCGACGGCGATGCTGAGGCCGATCTCCTCGAGCGCGAGCAGGATATCCGTGGTTACCGCCAGATCCTGCATCAGCGCCGTTTCGGTGATCTCGAGCTGTATCCTGCCCGGATCGACGTCATGGCGCCGCAGAATTTGACGTATCTTCACCGGCAGGGCCGAATTGACGAGCTGCCTTGTCGACATGTTGATCGAAAAGGTGAAGTCGTCGGGCAGAAGGTTCTTTTTCTCCCACTCTGCGCAAAGGGCAACGGTGTTCTCTATCGCCCAACTGCCGAGATTGGAGATCAGGCCCGAGGATTCCGCGGCGGGGATGAAATCCGAAGGCGGGACGGCCGTGCCCGAATGATTCCAGCGCATCAGGGCTTCGGCGCCGATTATCAGGCTGTTTTGCATGTCGACGATGGGCTGCAGCACCATGCGGATTTCGTTCCGTTCGATGGCATGGCGGAGGCCGCTGACGATTTCGAGCTGTTTCTTGGCCTTGACCTGAAGGTCATCGCTGTAGAAACGCCATCCGTCACGGCCGGAATCCTTTGCTGAATACATGGCCGCGTCGGACTTGCGCAGCAGGTCCTGGGCGCTGTCGGTGCCCTGGCCGACCGTCACCCCGAGACTGACGGTCGCGGTGATGCGATGCCCCCCGATCGAAAGGACGTCGCGGGCCGCCTTGTTGATCCGTTCCGCGAGGTTGACGATCGCGACCGAATCCTTGACCTGTTCGCTGATGATGACGAATTCGTCGCCGCCGAACCGGGCCACCGTATCCCCTGCACGGACCAGGCCCATCAGACGTTCGGCAATGGCCATCAGCAGTTTATCGCCGGTGTCATGGCCATAGGTGTCGTTGACCAGCTTGAAATTGTCCAGATCGACGAAGATGACACCGACTGCAAAGCCGCTGCGCTTGGCGCGCTCCAGCGCTTTTTCGAGACGTTCGGTGAGCTGTGCCCGGTTGGGGAGTCCGGTCAGGGGGTCGTGCGTCGCCTGCCAGGTCAGGCGTTCCTCGATCAGCTTTTGCCGGCTGATGTCCTGCAGGGTCACGATCACCATGTCGCTGGCGCCGTTGCGCATGCGGCTGAGGCTCGCCTGGGCCGGGAATTCCGAACCATCCTTGCGATAGCCGTAAATGTTCTGGCGGTCGTTCATGGACCGCGTCGCCGCGTCCGGGCTGGCCATGAAACCGGCCTGATGGCGGGCATGGCGCCTGCGGAAGCGCGGCGGTACGAGCAGGGCGACTTCCTGTCCGCGAAGTTCCTCGGGCACGTAGCCGAACATCCTGGCAAGGCTCGGGTTCACGTCGACAATTCGTCCCTGCTGGTCGCTGATCAGGATGGCGAGGTCCGAATACAAAAAGACCGCGTTTTCGACATCGTTCTCTTTTTCGTCGCTGTCCGGACGATGGGCAATGCCTGGACTCGCGATGCCGGGGGCCGGGGGCAGGGCGTGTGCCGTCGCGGCAGTCAAGTTTTCTTCGGTTACTGCCACCGCGTCGGCCCGATAACGGGCCGGGATCATCGGTGGAATGCGCCCGAAGGATTCTACGATCGTGAAATTGCCTTCGGCATCGCAGCGCGACAGGAAGGTATTCACATGGGCATGATGCGTCGCGGGGTCCATCATGACCTCGCCCTGCGGCGCGCTGACGGAAATGTTTTCCAGGGCGGCGATCAGCGCGTCGGCATCGACGCTGCCTGCCGCTTTGGCCGCCTTGGCGAAGGCATGGACGCAGATATACGTGCCTTCGCCGAAATTGGTGAGAACGCCGTTGCCGTCCGGCCAGAGGCCGGTAACGCCCGGCATCCTGGCGAGCGCGGCCATGTAGGAGCGGTTCTGCGGCGTGTCGATCGACATGAAGTAGGTATTGGAGGAAAAGAATCCCTCGCGTACCTCGGGCGGAAGCTGTCCGACCATTGCCTCATCGTAATGGCCCATGACGACATGCATGCGCTTCTTCAGGCCCATTTCCGTGAAGCGCGTCAGAAGATTGACCTGGTCCTGTCCGGCGAAATAGGGAACGAAAACATCCGCGCCGGACCGCGCCACGTTGGACAGCAAGGCATCGATCTGGTCGGTGCCGATGGGCAGGTATTCCTCGCCGACGATCTCGCCGCTGATGTCGCGGACGACCCGCTTCGCCGAATCGATCGAGCCGAGCGGCCATTCGTAGTTGCTGCCGGCGAAAAAAAACTTCGGACCGAATTCCTTCGCCATGAACGGAATCATCTTGTGGATCTGCTGATTTGGCAGTGCGGCGAAATGGAAGAAGTAGCGGCTCTGGATACTGCCTTCATAAAAAGAAAAATTGAGCTGCGGGATCCGGAACCGTTCAGCGACGAGGTCACAGACGGAAATTCGTGAATTGGACAACAGGTTGCCGATTATGGCGCTGCACCCATGTTCCTTCACCAGACGGACGCCAGCGGGTACGGCGGTGTCGGGGAGGCTGCCGTCATCCTCTATGACAAGCTCGAGACGCTTTCCCAGGACGCCGCCGTGGTCGTTGACTTCCTCGGCGGCGATTTTTGCGGCGTTGCAGATTTCCTCGCCGTACAGACCGACAAGCCCGGTCAATGGTGCAAGAAGCCCCAGTTTGATCGTGTTTTCGTTGGACATACGGATTTACCCAGACCTGAGCAGGTTGAAAAAAGCAGTCGTTTACGGGCTGCGGCGCGAAAATCCCACTAAATGCATAATTGATTATAATTATTAACGTCATCCTAATGTGGCGCTGGCGGCCGCTGTCGGCGGTTCACCGGATTCCCTTGTTTGACAATGGGTTGGGCATTGCCTCCAATTGCTTCCGTGATCGGGGAACGCAGGCCGCAATTCGACCTTGGCAACCGGGTCCGTCGTCTGGCGGCGGGGACCCTCGACCTCGTGCTGCCGCCCCAATGCCTCGCCTGCGGCGCGATCGCGGAAGGCGAGGCAGCGCTGTGTGCCGGGTGCTTTTCACGGCTTCGTTTTCTGTCGCATCCGCTCTGCGATGCCTGCGGCTATCCCTTCGAACTGGGCGAGGGGGCGATAGCGGGGCTGTGCGCGGCCTGCCTGAGACGCGCGCCGTCTTTCGATCGCGCGCGCGCCGTCTTTGCCTATGACGATGAAAGCCGCGGCCTCGTCATCGGTTTCAAGCACGCCGACCGCACCCATGCGGCGCCCGCCTTCGCGCGCTGGCTGGCGCGCGCGGGCGCCGAATTGATAAGGGAATGCGACATCATCGCGCCGGTGCCGTTGCATCGCTGGCGTCTGTTTCGCCGCCGCTACAACCAGGCGGCCCTGCTGGCGCTGGCTTTGGCGCGCCTTGCGGCCAAGCCTTGTGTCCCGGGGCTGCTGCACCGCCTGCGGGCAACGCCGTCCCAGGGCGGGCTCGGCCGCCTGGGGCGGGCGCGCAACGTGCGCGGGGCCTTTGCCGTGACCGAGCGGGCGCGCGCAGGCCTCGCGGGGCGCCGGGTGCTGCTGATCGACGACGTCCTGACCACCGGCGCTACGGTGGAAGAAGCGGCCCGCGCCCTGAAGGCCGAAGGTGCCGCGGCGGTCGATGTCCTGACCCTTGCCCGGGTCATCCGGCCGGTTTGAGCCGCCCCGGTGACAGGCCGGGCCCGGCACCCTATATATGTGCCGCCCCGGTCCATGCATTTAGGGCGTGAAGGATGATGCCGAAGATCGAGATCTATGCCTCCATGTGGTGCGGCTATTGCGCCCGCGCCAAGGCCTTGCTGACGCGCAAGGGCGTCGACTTCATCGAACACGACGTCGATACGTCGCCTGCGCTGCGCCGCGAGATGGTCGAGCGCGGCGGCGGCTATACCGTGCCGCAGATTTTCGTCGATGGCAGGCCGATCGGCGGCTGCGACGATATTCATGCGCTTGATGCGGCGGGCAAGCTCGATGGTCTTCTCGGCCTCGCGGGGTCGGCAAATGCCTGAAGGGCATCTTCGCATCGCCTGCGTACAGGTCAGCGCCCAGGACGACATGGCCGCGAACATTGCCGCCGCCGAAGGCTTCGCCCGCAAGGCAGCGGCCGAAGGTGCCAAGCTGATCGGCTTTCCTGAAAACGTCGCTTTCATGGCCCCCGACGGCCAGGGCGTGCGCGAGGCGGCGCGCCCCGAAGCCACCCATCCCGCGCTCGCGCGCTTCCGGGAGCTGGCGAAGGAACTCGACGCCTGGCTTTTGATCGGATCGCTTGGCATTGCCGGCGCCGACGATCAGGGCCGCGTCGCCAACCGCAGCTTCGTCATCGATGCGGGCGGCAATATTGTCACCCGCTATGACAAGATTCACATGTTCGACGTCGAACTGCCGGGCGGGGAAACTTACCGCGAATCGGCGACTTTCTGTCCCGGCGCCGAAGCCGTGACCGTGGCGACACCTTGGGCGAAATTGGGGCTGACCATCTGTTACGACGTCCGCTTTCCCTATCTCTACCGGGCGCTGGCCCATGGGGGCGCGGACATCATCGCGGTCCCGGCCGCCTTCACCCTGACAACGGGCCGTGCGCACTGGCATACCCTGTTGCGGGCGCGCGCCATCGAAACCGGCGCTTTCGTCTTTGCCCCCGCCCAGTGCGGAACCCACCCGCGCGGCCGCAAGACCTTCGGCCATTCGCTGATCGTCGATCCGTGGGGCGAGGTGCTTGCCGACGGCGGCGAGGAACCGGGCTTCGTCACTGCCGAGATCGATCTCGGCATGGTCGCCCGCGTACGTGCGCAGATCCCGTCGCTTCGCCATGACCGGGGCTTTGCGTCACCCGCCTGACCTCTTGCTCATAGCCGATGCTCGATCATGCCTGCCGCGACCGTGGCGTTGGTGCGCGAATCGATGATGATGAAGGCGCCCGTCGCCCTGCAGGCGGCGTAAGCGTCATAGGCGATGTCGTCTTGCAGGCGGATGCGCGCCTCGCCGATGTCGTTGGTGCAAAGCGGCTCGCCGCCCAGCCCGCGGGCGAGGGTATGGATGTCGAGGCGCGACTCGGGCAGGGCGACGCGGGCGGCAACCTCGCGGGTGCCGATGCGCATCAGGTAGGGCGCGCGCGGGTCCTGGGGCGCGGGGTCGAGCCAGCACAGCGCCGCCGTCACCTCGCGCGCTTCGGAGGGTGGTGATGCTGTGTCCGCCAGCATGAAGCCGCGTCCTGCGTCGATGTCGTCGGCGAGCGACACCGTCACCGACTGGCCCGCTGTCGCCGTCGCTGCCGGTCCATGGGGGGTAAGTATTTCCGTCACCGTGCTTTGACGCCCGCCCGGGGAAATGACGATGCGGTCGCCAACGGCGAGCCTGCCTTGCGCGATGCGGCCCATGTAGCCACGAAAATCGTGGGTGGATGCGCCCTGCGGCCGGTTGGCGATCTGCACGGCCATGCGGAAGGGGCCGGCGGCAGCGGTGACGCTCGCGGGGATGCCTTCCAGAACGTTCAGCAGCGGCGGACCCCCGTGCCAGTCCATGTGTTCCGAGCCGCGCACGACGTTGTCGCCACGCTTGGCCGAGAGCGGCACGTAATGGCGCGAGGCGAAGCGCAGTCTTTCGGTGAAGGAGTCGATTTCGCCGCGCAGGCGGAGGAAGGCCTCTTCGGACCAGTCGACGAGGTCCATCTTGTTCACGGCAAAGACTACGTCCTGAATACCCAGCAGCGCCGCGATGCAGATGTGGCGCCGGGTCTGGGCGGTCATGCCCGCACGCGCATCGACCAGCAGCAGCGCTGCCGTCGCCTTGGAAGCGCCCGTGACCATGTTGCGCGTGTACTGCTCGTGTCCCGGCACGTCGGCAAGGATGAAGCTGCGTTTGGGCGTCGCGAAATAGCGATAGGCGACGTCGATGGTGATGCCCTGTTCGCGCTCCGCCGTCAGGCCGTCGGTAATGCGGGCAAGGTCGATCTGCTCCTGACCGTCGCGCACGGCCTGTGCGGCGAGCGCGCTCAACTGGTCTTCGGTCAGGGCGCCGGCGTCGGCAAGAATGCGGCCGATCAGCGTCGACTTGCCATCGTCGACGCTGCCCGCGGTTGTCAGGCGCAAAAGATCGCGCCCTTCGCTTCCGTATTCGGACATGTTGAAAACCTCAGAAATAACCGGCGAGCTTGCGCCGTTCCATCGCCGCCTCGGAAACGGCATCGTCGAGCCGCGTGGCCCCGCGTTCGGACGTTTCGGCGGCAAGGGTCTCGATCAGGATGTCTGCCGCCGTGCTGGCCGTGGACGGCACCGGGCAGGTGCAGGTGATGTCGCCCACGGTGCGGAAGCGCACGCTGCGCCGGACCGGCGTTTCGTTCGCACGCAGCGGCACCAGCGGATGCACGGGGATCAGGCGGTTGCCGCGCTCGACCACCTCGCGCTCATGGGCGAAATAGAGCGAGGGGAGCGCGATCTCCTCGCGGGCGATGTAGCGCCAGACGTCGGCTTCGGTCCAGTCGCTGATGGGAAAGACCCGCATGTTCTCGCCCGGCGCGATGCGTCCGCAATAGAGATCCCACAGCTCCGGACGCTGGCGGCGCGGGTCCCAGCCGCCGAAGGCATCGCGGAAGGAAAACACGCGTTCCTTGGCGCGGGCCTTTTCCTCGTCGCGGCGGGCCCCGCCGATGCAGGCGTCGAACTGGAATTCCTCGATCGCATCGAGAAGCGTGATCGACTGGTGGGCATTGCGGCTTTCGTTCGGATCGCGCAGCACGACGCGGCCCTGGCGGATCGAGTCCTCGACCGAGCGCACGACCAGCCGCGCACCCGCGGCCGCCGCGGCCTCGTCGCGGTAGGCGATCACTTCGGGATAATTGTGGCCGGTATCGACATGCATCAGCGTGAAGGGCATGCGGCCGGGCCGGAAGGCCTTCACCGCCAGGTGCAGCACGACGGCGGAATCCTTGCCGCCCGAAAACAGCAGCGCCGGTCGTTCGAACTGGGCGGCGGCTTCGCGCAGGATGTAGATGCCTTCGCTCTCGAGCAGGTCGAGGTGCCCGGGCGCGGGCCCGGATGCGGAAAGTATGTCGGATGCGGTCATGGTTTCGGTAAACGGAACTGAAGTCGTTCGTGGGGATTGGGGCCGGGCGTTCACGGGCGCTTGGCGTCGAAGTAACCCGGGTGCAGGCCGCATTCGCGGCTGTCGGCGTTTTCCCACCACCAGCGCCCGGCGCGTTCGTCCTCGCCGGGCTTGAGCGCGCGCGTACAGGGCGCGCAGCCGATCGAGGCGTAGCCGCGGTCGTGCAGCGCGTTGTAGGGAACCTCGCGGGCGCGGATATAGGCCCAGACGTCTTCCGACGACCACGCGGCGAGCGGGTTGAACTTGAACAACCCGTGCTCGCCGTCCCAGCTTTTCTCCGGCACTGCCGTGCGGGTGGCCGACTGGTTCCGGCGCAGGCCGGTGATCCAGCTGCCCCGCCCCGAAAGGGCGCGCTTGAGCGGCACCACCTTGCGCGCATTGCAGCAGGCCTTGCGGGCCGTCACCGATTCGAAGATCTGCGCATCGGTCCAGGACTGGCGGAAATCGCGCAGCGCTTCGTCATCGGGCTGATAGACGTCGATGGCGAGCCGGTAGCGCTTGCGCGCGCGCGCCAGCAGTTCGAGGGTTTCATCGTGCAGGCAGCCGGTATCGAGCATGAAAGCGCCGACCGCGAGCCGGCTGCGAGCGATCAGGTCGAGCAGCACCATGTCCTCGGCGCCGAGCGAGCAAGCGAACACGGCCGGCGCGAAGTCGTTGGCGGCTTCGGCGAGAACGGCGCGGGCGGATTCGATGCGGGCGGCAAGTTCCGGGGTCATTGGAAAACCAAATAATGTTTGTAATTTCTTATATAAGAACGAAACAAAAATGTAAAACAAATTAAACAACAATAATATTTGGTAATTTTGGCAAGAGGGCCGGCGGGATGTTTGCCTAACCCCCTGGAAAATCGTCAAAGCCCGCCCATTTTTAGTTTCGGTGGCGCTTGCGCCCTGCTGAATTCCCCGCTATCGGTGGCACCCATGATCGTTTTCAACCTCTCCTGTTCGCAGGGACACGCCTTCGAGGGCTGGTTCAAGGACGCCCGCGCCTTTGGCGCGCAGCGCAAGGCGCGCAAGGTGTCCTGTCCGTCCTGTGGCGATACCGATGTGACGAAGGTGCCCGCGGGGGCGCGCATCTCCCGTGGCCGCGCCCGCGCCGTCGATGAGGCCGCCGCCGCCGGGGCCCGCGCCCAGGCGCTGCGCGAGGCGGTCGCCGAACTGCATGCCAAGGTGGCGGCGAGCTGCGAGGACGTTGGCCCGCGTTTCGCCGAAGAGGCCCGCAAGATTCATTACGGCGAAGCCAAGGAGCGCGGCATCTTCGGCGAGGCCACGCTGTCGGATGCCAAGGAACTGGTGGAGGAGGGCGTACCGGTTCTGCCGCTCCCCAAACTGCCGGAAACGGATGCGTGAATGTTTCTTGTCGGGTCCTACCTTTTTTCCGGTGACAATCTCGAAGCCTATCTCGCCGGCCGCCGCGACGCGGCGCTGAAGGCGCTGTCGGAAATCCCGCCCGACGACATCAGGGCGAAGGGCCGTAACGCCGTCCTGCGCGAATTGCGCGACCGGTTCGCCGTTCCCCAGACAACCCTGCATGTGGATGATGCGTATTTCCAGGCCGAGCGCGCGCTCAAGCCCGACGAGCTCGAAGCCATCGGCGCCCGTCCCGAGGACGCGGAAAAATTCAAGGCGCTCGCCATCGTCATCCCGTTTTCGGGCGACGAGCATCTGCTGACCTGCACGCCGAACATCTATTCGGCGAACCAGCCCCAGGCGGATGTGGCGGACGGCAAGGTGACGGTCACCTATTTCCTCAACGAGATCGAGGAAATGCAGCTCGAGAACAATTTCAAGCGCCTTGTCGCGCTGGTCGAGCGCACCCTGGAAGTGACCCAGTGGCAGGCCATGGGCCATAACGAAAAGCTGGTCGACGCGTTGTCTGCGGCGCTCGCCGAGCGCCTGGGCGCCTAGGGCTTTTCCGCCGCGATCAGGTAATTCACCCCGGTATCCGTGCCAAGCCGCCAGCGCCCGCTGAGCGGATTGTAGATCATGCCCGCCGTGCCCGCAGGGATAAGCCCGCGCGCGGCAAGTTGCCCGGAGAGCTCTTCGGGCGGGATGAACTTGTTCCAGTCGTGGGTTCCTACCGGCAGCCAGCGCATGACGTACTCTGCGCCTATGATGGCGAGTGCGTAGGAGCGGAGCGTCCGGTTGAGCGTCGCCAGCACCACGAGGCCACCCGGCTTCGCCAGCGCTGCGATGGCATCGAGGAATACGCCGACGTCGGCGACATGCTCGACAACTTCCATCGCCAGCACGATGTCGAAGCGTGCGCCATCCGCGGCCAGCGCTTCCGCCGTCGTCGCCCGGTAGTCGATATCCAGTCCCATCTGGCCCGCATGGGTGCGGGCGATGCCGATGTTCTTTTCCGACGGATCAATGCCGGTAACGGCGGCGCCGAGCCGCGCCATGGGTTCTGCCATCAGTCCGCCGCCGGTTCCGATGTCGACCAGGCTGAGGCCCGAAAGCGGCTGCGCCTGCGCGCCGTCGCGGGAGAATCGGGCAAGGGCATGGTCGCGCACGAAGCGGACCCGTTCGGGGTTGAACCGGTGGAGCGGCCGGAAACGGCCGTCGGGATCCCACCATTCGGCGGCCATCGCCTCGAAGCGGGCGATCTCGGCGGCGTCGACGGTGCTGGCGGGGCCCCGGCCGGGGGCGGGATTGCTCGGATTCTGGGAAGAAGGTGCCATTTCAATAACATGATACGCGTTTTCAGGGCCTTTGGCTTGCCTGGACCCCGGTTCCAGAGTATGAATTGGCGCCTTTTCGGGGGCAAGCCGCGCTTTTCCGCGCTTTTTCTGCGCGTTCGGCCGGTGCTGGACGCCCCCCCGGAGATCGCGGGAAAGCAGCACATGGCCCTTATAGTTCAGAAATTCGGCGGCACATCGGTCGCGGACCTCAATCGCATTCGCGCGGTGGCGGACCGCGTCGCGGCAACCGTGCGTGCCGGCAACCAGGTCGCCGTCGTCGTGTCCGCCATGGCCGGCGTCACCAACCAGCTCGTCGCCTGGGTGCGCGAGGCGCATGCCGATTTTGATCCGCGCGAATACGATACCGTCGTGTCCACCGGCGAACAGGTGACGACGGGGCTGCTCGCGCTCGCGCTCAACAACATCGGAATTCCCGCGCGCTCGTGGCTCGGCTGGCAGTTGCCGATCCGGACCGACGGTTCGCACGGCCGCGCGCGTATCGACGAGATCGCCACCGACGAGCTGATGAAGGGCCTGTCGAAGGGCGAGGTCCAGGTCATCGCCGGTTTCCAGGGCCTGGCGCCGGGCAATCGCGTCTCGACGCTGGGGCGCGGCGGCTCAGATACTTCCGCCGTAGCGGTCGCGGCGGCGCTCAAGGCGGAACGCTGCGACATCTACACGGACGTCGATGGCGTCTATACGTCGGACCCGCGCATCGTTGCCAAGGCCCGCAAGCTGGATAAAATCACCTACGAAGAGATGCTCGAGATGGCGTCGCTCGGCGCCAAGGTCCTGCACACCCGCTCGGTCGAACTGGCAATGAAGTACAATGTGCGCCTGCAGGTGCTCTCCAGCTTCAGTAACGAGCCGGGCACTCTTTGCGTCAACGAGGATGAGATCGTGGAACAGGAACTGGTCAGCGGCATTACCTATTCGCGTGACGAAGCCAAGATCACGCTGGTGCGCGTGCCCGACAAGCCGGGCATCGCGGCCAAGCTTTTCGGGCCGCTGTCGGACGCCGAAGTCAACGTGGACATGATCGTTCAGAACGTGTCCGAGGACGGCAAGGCCACCGACATCACCTTTACGGTGACCAAGGGCGATCTCAAGGCGGCCTTGAAGGTCGTCGAATCGCTCAAGGGCGAGCTCGGCTACGCCGCGCTCGTGCCCGACTCCAACGTGGTCAAGGTTTCGGTCATCGGCGTCGGCATGCGCAGCCATGCGGGCGTCGCCAAGACCATGTTCGAAACCATGGCCGCCAAGGGCATCAACATCCAGGTGATCTCGACCTCCGAGATCAAGATTTCCGTTCTTATCGCCGAGGAATACACGGAGCTGGCGCTGCGCGCGCTGCACTCGGCCTACGGGCTCGACTCGGCCTAACGCCATGGACAGGGCGTCGGCGAAAGCGAGACTGGACCGGCTCTGGCAACGGGGCAGGGACTTTCTCGGTGTCGAATACGCCATCATGGGCGGCGCCATGTCCTGGGTGTCCGAGCACAACCTCGTCGCCGCCATTTCCAACGGCGGCGGTTTCGGCGTCATCGCCTGCGGTTCCATGTCGCCCGACCTGCTGGGGAAGGAAATCGCCGCGACCCGCGCGCTGACGAAGAAGCCCTTCGGCGTCAACCTGATCACCATGCATCCGGAACTGGTGAAGCTGTCCGACGTCTGCATCGAGGCGGGCATCGGACATGTCGTGCTGGCGGGCGGCCTGCCGGCCTCCGCAACCATCTCGCGCCTCAAGGATGCGGGCTTGAAGGTGCTGTGCTTTTCGCCGGCTCTGCCCTTCGCCAAGCGCCTTGCGCGCATGGGCGTCGATGCCATCATCATCGAAGGCAACGAGGCGGGCGGGCATATCGGGCCGGTTTCGACATCCGTGCTGGCGCAGGAAATCCTGCCGGCCCTTCCGGAAGTACCGGTTTTCGTTGCCGGCGGCATCGGCCGCGGCGAGGCGGTGGTGAGCTATCTTGAAATGGGCGCGTCCGGCGTGCAGATGGGTACGCGCTTCGTCTGTGCCACCGAATCGATCGCGCACCCCAACTTTAAGCAGGCCTTCATCCGCGCCAATGCGCGCGATGCGGTTCCTTCGGTGCAACTCGATCCGCGTTTCCCGGTCATTCCTGTGCGCGCGCTCGCCAACAAGGCGACGGAGCGTTTCCTCGAACGCCAGCAGGAAGTGATTTCCCGTTACCGCGACGGCAAGATGGACCAGAAAACCGCCCAGCTCGAGATCGAGCATTTCTGGGCCGGTGCGTTGCGCCGCGCGGTCATCGACGGCGACGTCGAAAACGGCTCGGTGATGGCGGGCCAGAGCGTCGGCATGGTGACCCGCGAACAGCCCTGCGCGGAAATCATTTCTGAAATCGTCGACCAGGCACTGGCCGCGCTGATGGTTCGACACCGATCAGAGGCAGCCGAATAATGCAGCCCGTCCCATCCGTTGTGGGGCCCCGGCGGCTGCTGCGACGAATTCGGGACGTCATGGCAAGCGAAGCGGAGGCCCAGTCCAAGCTGGACCAGGTCGTGCGCGTCATCGCTTCCGATATGGTGGCCGAGGTCTGCTCGATCTACGTTCAGCGCGCGGGCGAAGTGCTCGAACTGTTCGCTACCGAAGGCCTGAATCCGGAAGCCGTGCACAACACGCGCCTGCGCGTCGGCGAAGGTCTCGTCGGCGAGGTCGCGGCCCGCGCCCAGCCCCTGGCGCTGGCCGATGCGCAATCCCACCCGGCCTTCGTCTATCGCCCGGAAACGGGCGAAGACCCGTATCATTCCTTCATGGGCGTTCCGATGCTGCGCCAGGGCCATGTGGTCGGCGTCGTCGTCGTGCAGAACCGCACCCAGCGCACCTACGACGAGGAAGAGATCGAGGCGATGGAAACCGTCGCCATGGTGCTGGCGGAACTGGTCGGCGGCAGCGGTCTCGTCAGTCCTGAAGAAACCGCGCCCGCCGAAGGCAATGCGGTTCTGCCGGTGCGCCTCGACGGCGTTCAGGCCAATGGCGGCATCGCGCTCGGCAAGGCGATCATCCACCGTTCCGACGTCGCCATCCGCCAGCTCGTCGCCGAAGATCCGGAAACCGAGCTGCGCCGTCTCGACGAGGCGCTGGCCGAAGTGCACCGCAACCTCGACCGCTTGTTCGGTGCGCGCGAACTGGCCCAGCAGGGCGAGCACCGCGACGTTCTCGAAACCTATCGCATGTTTGCCGCCGACGCGGGCTGGCTCAACCGCATCAGGGATGCGATCACCTCGGGCTTGACCGCCGAAGCGGGCGTCCAGCAGGTGCGCGAAAACACGCGCCTGCGCATGGCCCAGATCACGGATCCTTACCTGCGCGAGAGGCTGGCCGACCTCGAAGACCTTGCAGTGCGTGTTCTTCTGCAGCTGACCGGCGCGGAAGCAGGGGCGCGGGCCGATCTGCCCGACGACGCCATTCTTGTCTGCCGTGTCATGGGGCCGGCGGAACTTCTCGACTACGACCCGAAGAAACTGCGGGCGCTGGTGATGGAGGAAGGCTCGGCCACGGCGCATGTTTCCATTGTCGCCCGCGCCCTCGACATTCCCGTGATTGCGCAGGTCAAGGGCCTGCTCACGCGGCTTCGCAACGGCGACACGGTGATCGTGGACGGCGACAACGCCCAGATTTTCGTGCGTCCGTCCGACGATGCGGTGCAGTCCTTCCACGACAATCTGCGCGTGCGTGCCGCCCGCCGCGAGGTCTTTGCCCAGTTGCGCGATGCGCCTTCGGTGACCGAGGACGGCGCCGCCGTGTCGCTCAACATCAATGCCGGCCTGGAACTCGACGTGCCGCAGCTGCATGCGACGGGGGCCGATGGCATCGGCCTGTTCCGCACCGAAATCCCGTTCATGGTGCGCGCGACCTATCCCGATGTGGGCGCGCAGACGGCCCTTTACCGCAACATCCTCGATCAGGCCGAGGGCAAGCCGGTTATCTTCCGTACCCTCGATGTCGGCGGCGACAAGGCCTTGCCCTATTTCGCGAGCGAACCGGGAGAGAACCCGGCGCTCGGCTGGCGCGCCATGCGCATGACGCTGGACCGTCCCGCGATGCTGCGCCAGCAGATGCGCGCGCTCGTGCGTGCCGCCAACGGCCGCCCGCTCGCGGTGATGTTTCCGATGATCGCCGAGGTCGCGGAATTTTCCCGCGCCCGCGCCATCCTCGATCTCGAACTTGCGCGTGAGGAAAAATCGGGCGGCAAGCTGCCGCGCGAACTCAAGGTCGGCGCCATGGTCGAAGTGCCGTCCCTCCTCTGGCAATTGCCCGCGCTGCTGGCCCACGCCGATTTCCTGTCGGTCGGGTCCAACGACCTGATCCAGTTTCTTTTTGCGTCCGACCGTGGCAACCCGCGGCTCGCCGATCGTTACGATTCGCTCTCCCCCGTCGTACTGCGGGTCGTCCGCGATCTCGTTCGCGACGCCGACAAGGCGGGTGTGCCCGTGTCGGTGTGCGGGGAAATGGCGGGCCGGCCGCTCGAGGCCATGGCCCTGATCGGCCTCGGCGTGCGTACGCTGTCGATGACGGCAAGCTCCATCGGCCCGGTCAAGGCGATGGTCCGGGCGTTGCGTCTGCGGCCGCTGGCCGATTACCTCAAGACCGTCCTCGACAGTTCGGATCACAGCCTGCGCGACCGGCTCCGGGCCTTTGCCCGGGACCACGAAATACCGGTCTGAAGCCGCGGAAACCTGCGGTTTCGGCACTTGGCGATTGCGCCCGGGCCCTGATATGCGATAACAAATCCCTGTTTTTGTGTAGGAAATTCCGTGTTGCCTGCCCCCGTGGGGAAGGCGCGGCGCGGAGCTGAATGGGGATGGCAATGGCCGACGAACCCTCCAAGCGCAAGGTTTTGCCCGACAGCCAGAACGGCGATGGCGGCGATTTCGCTGCCGTTGTCCAGGGCGAGGCCCGGGTTGGCGATGTGCTGGCGCATATGCGCGCGGCGCGCGGCATTGAGCTTGGCGAGATCGCGTCGCACCTGCGCATTCGCGAACAGTACCTGGTGGCCATCGAATCGGGTGATCTCAGCCATCTGCCGGGTCCCACCTATGCCATTGGCTTCGTGCGCAGCTACGCCAATTTCCTTGGCCTCGACGGCGACGAAGCCGTCCGCCTGTTCAAGGGCGAGCGCGAAGGCGATGCCCAGAAGGCCGCTCTCAATTTCCCCGAACCGGTCTCCGAAAGCCGCATCCCGCGCGGCGCGCTCCTGTTCGTGTCGCTGGTGCTGGCGCTGGTTGCCTACGGCGGCTGGTATTACCTGTCGTCCCGCGACATGCAATTGGCAGATCTGGTGCCGCAGGTTCCCCAGAGCATGAATCCCGGCACGCCCGCAGGCGAAACCGCCAAGCCCGATGCCGCCGCGCCCGCGCAGCCGGCTCCGGCCGCTTCCGCGCCTGCCGCTCCGTCGTCCGAGCCCGCGACGCCTGCTCCCGTGACGGCAGAAGCCGACAAGAAGGCGAAGGAGGCAATGCCCGCGCCCGTTCAGTCCTCTGCGCCGACGCCGACGCCGGCCCCGGCCGCGGCCACGCAACCGGCACCTGCCGCCGCACCTGCACAGCCTGCCCCCGTCGCGGCGGCTCCTGTTGCGCCCGCGCCCGCGCCTGCGCCCACACCTGCTCCGGCGGCCCCGGCTCCGGCCGCGTCTGCCCCCGCCCCGACGCCTGCACCTGCGCCTACGCCGGCACCCGCGGCTCCGGCCCCGGTCGCGAGCGCGCCCCAGGCCGCACCCCAGACCGCTGCCGTGTCGGCTGCCATCGAAATTCGCGCCAAGGGCGACAGCTGGGTGCAGATTCGCGGGCAGGGCGGGCGCGTTGTCGTCATGCGCATCTTCCGCACCGGCGACACCTACAAGGTTCCCGACGAAAAGGGCCTGACGCTGATGACCGGCAATGCCGGCGCCATCGAGATCGCGGTCGACGGCAAGGTCGTGCCTGCGATCGGCCCCTTTGGCGCGGTGCGTCGCGACGTGGCGCTCGACCCCGAACGCCTGAAGGCGGGCACAGCGGCCGGCCGCTAGCCCTGCCGGGGCTTGGAATCGCCGCGAATTTGTTGATTTTCAGGGACCGAGCGCGCAGGAATACCGCTCACCGCGCGCCGTTCGCCAACCGGGACCAAGCATGAGCCAGCGCCCTTATCGCGAGATCATCCGCCGCAAGAGCCGACAGATCCATGTCGGGTCCGTTGCCGTGGGCGGCGATGCGCCGATTTCGGTGCAGTCGATGACCAATACGCTGACCACCGACGTCAAGGCGACTATCGATCAGGTCCACCGGCTGGAAGCGGCCGGCGCGGATATCGTCCGCATATCGTGCCCCGACGAAGAGTCGAGCCGCGCGCTCAAGGACATCATCCGTGAGGTCCATGTCCCCATCGTCGCCGACATCCATTTCCATTACCGCCGTGCCATCGAGGCGGCGGAAGCGGGGGCCGCGTGCCTGCGCATCAATCCGGGCAACATCGGCTCGGCCGAGCGCGTGCGCGAGGTGATCAAGGCCGCGCGCGATCACGGCTGCTCGATCCGCATCGGCGTCAATGCCGGCTCGCTCGAGAAGCACCTGCAGGAAAAATACGGCGAACCCTGCCCGGAAGCGCTGGTTGAAAGCGCTCAGGCGCACATGCACATCCTTGAAGACAACGACTTTTTCGAATTCAAGGTGTCGGTCAAGGCGTCCGACGTCTTTCTTGCCGTCGCCGCCTACCAGCAGCTTGCCGACGTCTGCGACTATCCCCTGCACCTCGGCATCACCGAGGCGGGTGGCCTGCGCACCGGCACGGTGAAATCGGCCATCGGCATGGGATCGCTTCTATGGGCCGGAATCGGCGATACCATTCGCGTTTCGCTTTCCGCCGACCCGGTCGAAGAGGTTCATGCGGGATTTGAAATCCTCAAGGCTCTCAACCTGCGTCACCGCGGCGTCAATATCATCGCCTGCCCGTCCTGTGCCCGTCAGCAGTTCCAGGTCATCGACACGGTGGCGAAGCTGGAAGAACGGCTCGCCCATATCACCACGCCGATCACGCTGTCGATCATCGGCTGCGTCGTCAACGGCCCGGGCGAGGCGAAGGAAACCGACATCGGCATCACCGGTGGCGGCAACCGCAACCACATGGTCTACATGGCGGGCGCGCCCGACCATAAAGTGGGCGAGGAGCAGATGATCGAACATATCGTCGAGCTTGTCGAAAAACGCGCCGCGGCCATCGAAGTCGCGGCAAAAGACCAAGAGGCCGACGCCGGTGCCAAGCGCCCGGCAGGCGCCCATTAGTCCGGGGGAAAGTTCCAGTGGCATCGCTTCAGCCGGTTCGCGGCACCCATGACCTTCTGCCCGATGAAGGGCGCAAGCACCGTCACATCGCCGACACGGCGCGCGGGCTCGCCGCGCACTATGGCTATGAAGAAGTGGCGACGCCGATCTTCGAATTTACCGAGGTCTTCAAGCGTACCCTTGGCGACACCTCCGACGTCGTCACCAAGGAGATGTACACTTTCGAGGACCGCTCGGGCGACATGATCACGCTCCGCCCGGAGGGCACCGCGGGCATCGCGCGCGCCGTGATTTCCGGCGGGCTCAGCCAGAACCTGCCGCTCAAGTTCTTCTACTACGGCCCGATGTTCCGCCATGAACGTCCGCAGAAGGGCCGCCTGCGCCAATTTCATCAGATCGGCGTGGAGCTGCTGGGCGTCCCTGCACCGCTTGGCGATATCGAGGTGATCGCGCTCGGCGCGCATATCCTCGACGAGCTCGGCATCCTTTCCCGCTGCAGGCTGGAACTGAACACGCTCGGCGATTCCGAAAGCCGCATTGCCTACCGTGATGTCCTTGTGAAGTATCTGAGCGGCCATATCGACAGCCTGTCCGAAGACAGCCGCGAGCGGCTCAACCGCAATCCGCTGCGCGTCCTCGATTCCAAGGACGAAGGCGACAAGCGCGTCGTCGCCGATGCGCCGGCCTTCGGCGATTACCTGACGGAAGCCGCCCGCGATTTCTTCGCCCGCGTGACCGACGGGCTCGATGCGCTCGGCATCCGTTACGAGCTCAATCCGCGTCTTGTGCGCGGTCTCGATTACTACTGCCATACCGCTTTCGAATTCACGACCGACGCGCTCGGCGCGCAGGGCACGGTGCTGGCGGGTGGTCGCTACGACGGGTTGATCGAAACCATGGGCGGTCCGGCGACGGCGGGCGTCGGCTGGGCGGCGGGCGTCGAGCGGCTGGCGATGCTGGCCGAGGGTTCGGCTGCCCCGGCGCGGCCCATCGCCGTCATCCCCATCGGCGCCGCGGCGGAAGCGGCGGCATTGAAGATCACTTTCGACCTGCGCCGGGCGGGTTTTTCCGTCGACCTCGGCTTTTCCGGCAACCTGTCGCGCCGCATGAAGCGGGCCAACAAGCTCGATGCCGTCTGTGCCGTGATCCTGGGCGACGACGAGATCGCCAAGGGCGTCGCCACGCTGCGCGACATGGGCTCCGGCGAACAGACTACCGCACCGCTCGGCGAGATCGCCGCCCGTCTCGCCCGCTACCGTTAGCGGCCGGGAAGGGAAGGGCCGATGTCGCCGGATCGCATATCCGAAACGCCGCGGCCCGCCGCGCCGCTGGAAGCGCGCATCTTTCTCACCGGTGCCAATCACCGCACGGCCGGACAGGAACTGCGGGACACGCTGTTCGTCGAGGACAAGGCGCTGCCCGCCTTCTACGACCGCCTGCGCGCGGCAGGGGCCGGGGAATCCATGGTGCTGTGCACCTGCGACCGGGTCATGGTCGCGGCACTTGCCGATGACGCGGACGCGGTTGCCGCGCGTGTACGCGGCCTGCTTGCCGAAAGCGCCGGCATCAACGATGCCCGCATCGAGGGTGCGTTCCTGACCCTCAAGGGTGTCGATGCGCTCCAGCATCTGTTCGCCATCGCCGCTTCGCTGGAAAGCCAGGTGGTGGGCGAGCCGGAAGTGCTGGGCCAGGTCAAGGAAGCACACCGCCGCGCGGCGGAACTTGGCGCCATCGGTCCGGGGCTTCACCGCGTGCTCGATGCGGCCTTTGCCGCGGCCAAGCGGGCGCGCAGCGAAACGGCGATCGGCGAAAGCGCCGTTTCGATCGTTTCCGCCGCGGCGCAGGTGGCGCGCGAGGTTCTCGGCCGCTTCGATACCGCTCACGCGCTGATGATCGGCGGTGCCGAAATCGGCGTCACCGTGATCGAGCGCCTCAAGGCCGAGGGGCTGACGCATATTACCGTCGCCGATCCGCTGGCCCCGCGCGGCGACGCGCTGGCGGCCAGGTTCGGTGCCCATCGTCTGGCCATGGACGGGGTCGCGGCGGGCCTTGGCGAATTCGATATCGTGCTGACCGGCCTTGGTGCGAGCCGCCCTGCGGTTCTTGCCGCAGATGTCGCCGTCGCCTTGAAGGCGCGGCGCTTCCGGCCCATGTTCCTGCTCGATGCGGCGGTGCCGCCCGACGTGGAAAAGGGCGTGCGCGATCTCGATGACGCCTACCTGTTCGATCTTCACGATCTGGAGCGCATCGCCCTGACCGGGCAGGAGAAACGCGGCCAGGCCGCGGCCGAGGCGCGCGCCATCGTTGAAGAAGAGGTGGGCCGGTTCGTTGCCGCCGACAGCGGCCGGCAGGCGGCACCCGTGGTCGCCGAATTACGCCGCCATTTCGAAGACGTGCGCGAGCAGCTCCTGCGCGAACAGCCGGGCATCACTGCCGACGAAGCGACGCGGCTTCTCGTCAACCGGCTGCTGCATGCGCCTTCGCGGGCGCTGCGTGAAATCGTGGCGGAAGCGCCGTCCGCCGAAAAGGCCGGGCGCCCGGCCGAGGCGGGACTGATACAGCGCCTGTTCGGGCTTGGCCGCAAGGCGGGCCGGGACGGCGAAAAATGATTCCAACCCTGGAGAACGTGACGTGAGTACGGAACAGCGTGGCAATGGCGGGTCGCTCGAGGCGATTCGCGAAAAGCTCGATCAGGTCGTGGCGCGCTACGCGACGGTGGGCGATCGCCTGGTGTCGGCGGGCGATCTCGGGAACGACGAGCGGCGCAAGTTGCAGAAGGAGTATTCCGACCTTTCCGACATCGTCGCGGCGATCCAGGAATGGAGCAAGTCCTGCGCGGAAATCGCTTCTCTCAGGGCGATGATCGACAGCCCGTCGGAAGATGCCGACGTCAAGGCCATGGCGGAAGAAGACCTCGAATCCCTGGAGACGCGACTGCCCGATCTCGAAAACGCCATCCGGGTCGGCCTTCTGCCCAAGGACGAGGCGGATGAAAAGAACGCGATCCTCGAGGTGCGCGCCGGTACCGGCGGCGAGGAAGCGGCCCTTTTCGCAGCCGATCTGTTTCGCATGTACCAGCGCTATGCCGAGTTGCATCGTTGGCGCTTCGAGGTGATGGAACTCTCCCACGCCGACAAGGGCGGCTACAAGGAAGCGACGGCCAATATTTCCGGCGCCGGGGTGTTCGCCCGGCTCAAGTTCGAATCGGGCGTCCATCGCGTGCAGCGCGTGCCCGAAACCGAAGCCCAGGGCCGCATCCATACTTCGGCTGCGACCGTGGCCGTGCTGCCGGAAGCGGAAGAAGTAGATATCGAGATCAACGAAAAGGACCTGCGCATCGACGTCTTTCGCGCTTCCGGCCCGGGCGGCCAGTCGGTGAATACGACCGACTCGGCGGTGCGCATCACCCATATCCCGACCGGCGTCGTCGTGTCCCAGCAGGATGAAAAGTCCCAGCACAAGAACAAGGCCAAGGCGATGAAGATCCTGCGCGCGCGCCTCTACGAAAAAAAGCGCGAGGAGCAGGACGCGGCCCGCGCCGCGAACCGGCGTTCGCAGGTCGGCTCCGGCGACCGTTCGGAGCGCATCCGTACCTACAACTTCCCGCAGGGCCGCGTGACCGATCACCGCATCGGCCTGACCCTGCATAAGATCGACCGCGTGATGGAAGGAGAGGCCCTCGACGAGGTCATCGACGCGCTGATTTCCCAGGACCAGGCGGCGCGGCTTGCCGCCATCGACTAGGCCGATGATGGGCGCCGCTTCCGTTGCCCTTGCCGCGCTGATCAATGACGCCGCACGCCTGATCGGCGGCGCCGGGATCGCGGGCGCGCGGGCCGAGGCGACGGCCCTTGCCTGTGCCGTGCTCGGGCTCGGTCGCGAGCGTCTGGTGGCGGCGCCGGACATGGCGATCGCTGCCACGGACGCCGCGCGTTTGCTTGACGCGGCAAGGCGCCGCGCCGCCCATGAACCCTTTGCCCGTATCGTCGGACGGCGGGAATTCTGGAGCCTCGACTTCGTGCTGTCCCCCGATACGCTGGTACCGCGCCCGGAAACGGAAACCCTGGTCGAGGTCGTGCTCGAAGCGGTTGCCGATCGGGCGGCGGAAATTTCGATCCTCGATCTTGGTACCGGTTCGGGGTGCATCCTGCTGGCGCTCCTGTCGGAACTGCCCAATGCCCACGGCATCGGCATCGACGCGGCGCCCGGCGCCGTCGCGACGGCGCAGGAAAACGCCCGGCGTCTCGGGCTTGCGGCCCGCGCCGAATTCCGGGTCGGCGACTGGGGGCTGGGTGTCGTCGGCCCCTTCGATGTCGTCGTGTCGAATCCGCCCTATATCGCCGAAGGCGATCGCAAGACCCTCGATATCGAGGTGCGTGAGCATGATCCGGCGCTTGCGTTGTTTGCCGGCGATGACGGGCTCGCGGCTTATCGCGCGATCATGCCGCAGCTCGACGGACTGCTCGCCTGGGGTGGCCTCGCGGCCTTCGAATGCGGGGCCGGGCAGGCCGGAAAAATCCGGCAATTTATTGATCTCGCGGGCCTCGCCGAGACCGGTTCGCGGCACGATCTGGCGGGCCACGAGCGCGTCGTCTGGGGCCGCCGGGAAGGCTTTAACCGGGCTTTAAGACAAGTGAAAAAAACTGTTGGAAAAGGCGACATTCCCGTCTAGTTTGCCTTTGCAGAGCGTGCACGGGGGTGCACTGCTCTTATCCCTCAAGGATACTCCCTTCACCGGCGGGCAGCGATTTAAGGCTGCTGCACCGGCTTCATCGAAGGCGTACCTGGGGCCCGACTCCGACATAACTGCGACAGAAAACGCATGAGACAGGTACCGAACGGTAAGCGATCGCGTAATCGCCCTGGCCGCAATAACAACCGGCCACAGTACAACAACAGAAACCAGACGTTTGATTCCAGCGGTCCCGAAGGCAAGGTCCGCGGCACTGCGAATCAGGTCTATGAAAAGTATCTTGCGCTGGCTCGCGATGCGTCCTCTTCGGGCGACCGCGTGACGGCGGAGAACTTCTTCCAGCACGCCGAACATTATTTCCGAATCATGCTTGCCAGCGGCCAGCAGATGCGGCCCCGTCCGATGGACGGCTTCGGCGCGGACGGTTTCGAGGGCGAAGGCGCCGAAGGACAGGACGGCCAGCCGTTCCCGGCCGAACAGCCCCAGCCCCAGCCCCAGGCACAGACTCAGCCCCAGCCGGTTGTGCACGCCGGGGGCAACGGCAACGGTGCGGCGGTCGAGCCGCAGGAAGCGGCGCCCCAGCCCGCCGCCGAGCGTCGGCCCGAAACGCCGGCGGAGCTTGCCCAGGCGGCGGCGGCCAATGCCGACGAACGCAGTCGCGAACGCGGACGCCGTCCCCGTCGCGGCAGCGCTCCGGTCGAGGCCTGACGTCGGGGTTATTCTCGTGGCCAAGGTGCGGGTATAGACCATGACGTTTCCCGACAAGCGCTACGAGGACATCGCCGGATTTGCCGGTGATTATTTCGCGCATTACGGTCAGGCCGCGGCAAGCGTCCCGCGCGAGGCTCTCGCCCGGGCGGCCGATGTTCTGAAGGCTGCTTACGCCGGCGGCGCCAATGTCTATGCCTGCGGCAACGGCGGCTCGGCGGCGATTTCCAACCACCTGCTGTGCGATCATGCAAAATGCGTGCGCACCGATACCGGCTTGATGCCGCGCGTGGTCAGCCTGTCCGCCAACCTCGAACTCATTACGGCCATCGCCAACGACATCGCCTATGACGATGTGTTCGTCTACCAGCTCCAGAGCCTGGGGCGCAAAGGCGATGTTTTGGTCACCATCAGTTCCTCGGGCGATTCGGAAAATGTCGTGCGTGCGATCCAGTGGGCGCGTGACAACGGGCTTCATACCATCGCGATGACCGGCTTTTCCGGCGGGCGCACGGCCAAGCTGGCCGACGTCAGCCTGCACGTGGATGGAGACAACTACGGCGTGATCGAGGACGTGCACCAGTCGCTCATGCATATCCTTGCCCAGTACGTCCGTCTGTCCCATATGCCCGACGGTCTGATCCGCGAGCGCAAATTCTAGCGCCCGCCCGCCCGCGCCCCCTTGCCGCGGCGAAATTTCGACCCATATAGCTAATAGCCCTTGAAATCCGAGGGCTTTTTAACGGTTCCACAACCCCGGGCCGCGAAGATCGCGGCCGAGCGCTGCCCGATCGGGGGCGCGAGGGGCCGGAGACTGAGGAAGACATATGGATTTCGAAAAACTGTCCGAGCGCGTGCGCGGTTTCGTCCAGGCGGCCCAGACCAAGGCCGCCGGGCTCAAGCACCAGGAACTTTCCCCCGAACATCTGCTCAAGGTCCTGCTCGAGGACGAGGAAGGACTTTGCGCCAACCTGATGCAGGCTGCGGGTGCCGATCCCAAGGCAGCGCAGAAGGCTGTCGATGCCGAGCTTGCCCGCCGTCCCAAGGTTGAAGGCCCGGGTGCGTCGCAGGTCTATCTGGGCCGAGCCCTTGCCGCCGTTTTTGAGAGCGCCGCCGAAATCGCCAAGAAGTCCGGCGACAGTTTCGTTACCGTCGAGCGCATCCTGCTGGCGCTCGCCATGGCCGCCGGTACGCCCGCGGCGAAGATCCTCAAGGATGCGGGCCTTACGCCGCAGGCATTGAATTCCGCCATCAACGACCTGCGCAAGGGGCGCACCGCCGACACGGCTAGCGCCGAGCAGGGTTATGACGCGCTCAAGAAATACGCGCGCGACCTGACTGCCGTCGCCCGCGAAGGAAAGCTCGACCCCGTCATCGGGCGCGACGACGAAATCCGCCGCACCATCCAGGTGTTGTCGCGGCGCACCAAGAACAACCCGGTGCTGATCGGCGAACCCGGCGTCGGCAAGACAGCCATCGCCGAGGGCCTGGCACTGCGCATCGTCAACGGCGACGTGCCAGAGGGCCTCAAGCGCAAGCGACTCCTGTCCCTCGACCTCGGCGCGCTGATCGCGGGTGCCAAGTTCCGCGGCGAATTCGAAGAACGCCTCAAGGCCGTGCTGCAGGAAATCTCGGCCGCGGGCGGCGAGGTAATCGTGTTCATCGACGAGTTGCACACGCTGGTCGGGGCGGGCGCGGCCGAAGGCGCGATGGATGCGTCCAACATGCTGAAGCCCGCGCTTGCGCGCGGCGAGCTGCATTGCGTCGGCGCCACGACCCTCGATGAATACCGCAAGCACATCGAAAAGGATGCGGCCCTTGCACGGCGCTTCCAGCCGCTTCTGGTCAGCGAGCCGACGGTGGAAGACACCATTTCGATCCTGCGCGGGATCAAGGAAAAATACGAGCTGCACCACGGCGTGCGGATTTCCGATTCGGCCCTTGTCGCTGCCGCGACCCTGTCCAACCGCTATATCGCCGACCGATTCCTGCCCGACAAGGCCATCGACCTGATGGACGAGGCGGCGAGCCGGCTGCGCATGGAAGTCGATTCGAAGCCTGAAGACATTGACGAACTGGACCGGCGCATCATCCAGCTCAAAATCGAACGCGAGGCCCTGCGCAAGGAAGACGATGCCGCGTCCCGCGACCGGCTGGTGGCGCTTGAAAAGGACCTTACCGATCTCGAAGCGAAGTCGAAGGACCTGACGGCCGCGTGGCAGGCGGGCAAGGAGAAACTTGCCTCCGCCCAGAAGATCAAGGAGGAGCTGGACAAGGCCCGCTCCGAGCTCGAGATCGCGAGCCGCGAGGGCAACCTCGCGCGCGCGGGCGAGCTGACCTATGGCGTCATTCCCGATCTGGAAAAGAAGCTCAAGTCGGCCGAAAGCGAAGGCAGCGCAGTGAAGGAGGAAGTCTCGCCCGAGAACATCGCCTCTGTCGTCTCGCGCTGGACGGGCATCCCCGTCGACAAGATGCTGGAAGGCGAGCGCGAGAAGCTCCTGCACATGGAGGAAAAGCTCGGCGAGCGGGTGATCGGACAGAAACAGGCGATCGAGGCCGTGTCCAACGCCGTGCGCCGCGCGCGCGCGGGCCTGCAGGATCCGAACCGGCCCATCGGCTCGTTCATGTTCCTGGGCCCGACCGGCGTCGGCAAGACGGAACTGACCAAGGCCCTTGCCGAATTCCTGTTCGATGACGACACGGCCATGGTGCGCATCGACATGTCGGAATACATGGAAAAGCACGCGGTGGCGCGTCTGATCGGCGCACCTCCGGGCTATGTCGGCTACGAAGAAGGCGGCGCGCTGACCGAGGCCATCCGCCGCCGTCCCTATCAGGTCGTGCTGTTCGACGAGATCGAGAAGGCGCACCCGGACGTGTTCAACGTGCTGTTGCAGGTGCTCGACGATGGCCGCCTGACCGACGGCCAGGGCCGCACGGTCGATTTCACCAATACCCTGATCGTGATGACGTCGAACCTCGGTTCCGAACTGCTGGCGGCGGACGCCGGCGCGAAGGAGGTCGATGCCATGCGCGACACTGTGATGGAAGTCGTGCGCAGCCACTTCCGGCCCGAGTTCCTCAACCGCCTAGACGAGATCCTGCTGTTCCACCGCCTGACCCGCGACGAGATGGGGGCGATCGTTTCCATCCAGTTGAAGCACCTCGAAAAGCTGCTGGCCGACCGCAAGATCACCCTCAAGCTCGACCAGGGTGCCAAGGACTGGCTGGCGAACGCGGGCTTCGATCCCGTCTATGGCGCGCGGCCCTTGAAGCGCGTCATCCAGCGCGCACTCCAGAACCCGCTCGCGACCCTGCTGCTCGAAGGGGCGGTCGTGGACGGCGAAACGGTCAAGGTCAGCGCCGGGGCGGACGGCCTTTCCATCAACGGCAAGGTGGCCCGCGCGGCCTGACGAAGCCTACGGGCGCGATTACAAGTCCGGGCCTTTGTGGTAGAAGGCTTGCATGACTGCGCCTCTGACCAAGAGCGATAAAATCTACGTGGCGGGCCACGGCGGCCTTGTCGGCGGCGCCGTGGTGCGCGCCCTCAAGGCGCGCGGCTACGGCAATGTCCTGACGGCACGCCATCGCGATCTTGAGCTTACCGATCAGCAGGCGGTGCGCGCCTTCTTCGCGCGCGAGAAGCCTGCCGCCATCATCATGTGCGCGGCGCGCGTCGGCGGTATCGTTGCCAACGACAGCTACCCTGCCGATTTCATCGCCGACAACCTGATGATCCAGACCAACACCATCGATGCCGCCTGGCGCGAGGGGGCGAAGAAATTCGTCTTCATGGGCACGTCCTGCATCTATCCGCGCGAGCCCGCGCGCATGCCGATCACCGAGGACCTGCTGCTGACCGGCCCGCTGGAGCAGACAAACCAGTGGTACGCGGTGGCCAAGATCGCCGGCATCAAGATGTGCGAGGCCTATCGTCGCCAGCATGGTTTCGATGCGGTCAGCGTCATGCCCGCCAATCTCTATGGCCCGGGCGATTATTTCGATCTGGAAAAGGCCCATGTCATCCCGGCGCTGATGCGCAAGTTTCACGAAGCGAAACTGGCAGGGGCGAAATCGGTAACGGTCTGGGGCACCGGCAAGCCGCGGCGCGAATTTCTTTATGTCGACGACCTGGCGGAGGCGACGGTTTTCGTCATGGAAAACTACAGCGCGCCGGAACTGGTCAACATCGGCACCGGCGAGGACATCGCCATCGGTGATCTCGCCCGCCTGATCGCAGACATCGTCGGTTTTGAAGGCAAACTGGAATTCGATACCTCGCGCCCGGATGGCGTTGCCCGCCGTATCCTCGATTCATCGAAGCTGGACAGGCTTGGCTGGCGGGCCAGCACTTCGCTGGAAGACGGGCTGCGGCGGACCTATGCCTGGTTCGCGGAAAATTTCGAAACCGCCCGCCTGGGCTGAGTCCCGCAGACAGGTTTTACTTTGCCTGCCGCTGGGCCTGGTGCCAGCGCCAGGCATCGCCGATGATTTTCTCGATACCTGAGCGTTTTGCTTCCCACGCCAGAATTTCGCGGGCGCGCGCAGGGTCGGCGACAAGGGCCGGGGGGTCGCCGGGCCGCCGCGGCGCCTGGATGGTCGGGATTTTCCGGCCGGTGACTTTTTCCGCCGCTGCGATGACGTTCCTGACCGAATGGCCGGCCCCCGTGCCGAGGTTGAGGCTTTCGCCCGGGTCGCCCGCCAGCAGGCTGCGCAGGGCGGCCACATGGGCATCGGCCAGGTCGCAGACATGGATGTAGTCGCGAATGCAGGTGCCGTCGGGTGTCGGGTAGTCGTTGCCGAACACCGATATGTTCGACCGCAGCCCGGCTGCCGCATCGAGGACGAGCGGAATGAGATGGGTTTCCGGGTCGTGGCATTCGCCGATCTCGCCGTCGGGGTCGGCGCCGGCGGCATTGAAATAACGCAGCGCATAGGAACGGAACCCATAAGCCTGCCGGTAGTCGTCGAGGATCTGTTCGATCATCAGCTTGCTGCGGCCGTAAGGGTTGATCGGCCGACAGGGCTCCGATTCGGGGATAGGCACGGACTCGGGAACGCCATAAAGCGCACTGGTGCTGGAAAACACCAGGCAGTCGACGCCCGCGTCCCTCAGCGCATCGAGCAGCGACATCGTGCCGCCGACGTTGTTGCGATAGTAGAGATCGGGTTTTTCGACGGATTCGCCGACACAGATGTAAGCTGCGAAGTGAATCACCCCGGCGGGACGATGCTTTTTGATAACGGCATCGAGGCGGGTCCGGTCGTGGAGGTCCCCCTGTTCAAGTGGACCCCATTTCACGGCGGAAGCATGGCCGCGCGCGAGGTTGTCATAAGTGACGGGGACGAATCCGGCATGGGCCAGCGTCTTGCAGGTATGGCTGCCGATATAGCCGGCGCCACCGGTGACGAGGATGGTCTGGGTCATGTCCTGCCCGTCCTCCAATGGCTGCCGGGTGTGGCCGGTATCAGGGCCCGCCCACGCCGAGTTGCTGTTCTGCCCTGGCGCGGGCGGCCCGGGTTTTCTTCGGCGCGCCGGCGCGGCGCCCGTCGGCAGGCACCGCCGGCAGGGCTGCGAAGGTGCTGTCTATTTCCTGGCGCGCCGAGAGGAAGCGGTTGCGCTCGGCGCCGTGCAGGGTGCGCCCGGTCGGCAGCTTGATCGACAGCGGATTCATGTGCCGGTTGTTGTAGAGCACTTCGTAGTGCAGGTGCGGGCCGGTCGAGCGCCCGGTGGTGCCGACATAGCCGATGATCTGGCCCTGGCTCACGCGTGCGCCGCGGTTGATGCCCTTGGCGAAGCGGCTCATGTGGGCGTAGGCAGTCGAATAGGTCGTGTTGTGACGGATGCGGACGTAGCGGCCATAGGCGCCGTTCCAGCGCGCATCGACCACCACGCCGCGGCCTGCCGCCATGATCGGAGTGCCGGTCGGAGCGGCGAAGTCGATGCCCTTGTGCACCTTGGTATAGCCGAGGATGGGATGGCGCCGCTTGCCGAAGCGAGACGACAGGCGGGCGCCGTCGATGGGCGTGCGCATCAGCGCCTTGCGGGTGCTTTCGCCCTTGCCGTTGAAGTAGTCCCAGGTACCGTCGTCGCCGCGGAAGCGGTAAATCTCGAGCTTCTTGCCCGAAAGTGTCAGCGCCGCGTAGATGACGTCGCCGGAACCGACGACGTTTCCTTCGGTATCCTTGATGCGGTCGAACAGCAGGTCGAAACGGTCCTGGGGCTGGATATCGCGCTGGAAATCGACGTCATAGGAAAAGGCGCGGATCATCTCGACGATTACGGGCGGCGGCACGCCGGCATTCACCGAATCGACGTAAAGGCTGTTTTCGATACTGGCCGAGGCGCGGGTCTGTTCGTGAGTCAGCTTGGTTTTCGACAGATAGGCCTCGAATGCATTGTCCCAGGTGCGGGCGACGCCGACGGTTTCACGGATGGACGGCATGAATTCGAAGCCGCGGAAGGATTCGCCCGCCTTGTTGTCGGGACCAAGGGGCTGGAAGCTCAGTTCCAGCTCGGTCCCGGCCACCAGTTCGCGCGGGTTGAACACCTTGCGCAGGGCGGAGACGGCCGCATGGGCATCATCGGAACGTACCCGCGCGCGGGCGAGTACCGTCGTCAGGGTGTCGCCGCTGCGCACTTTCACGACCCGGGTGACGCTCCTTTGGCGATTTTCAAGAGCGCTATCGGGGGTGGTCAGGGACAGGACCGCCTGCCGGGCGTCGATGCGTGCCTCGTGGTCGGCGGGCGCCAGCGCGTCCCCGCGCGGCGCCGGCGCGATCCATGGTGCGACCCAGATCGCGACGCCCCAGGTCAGGGCGCCGATGGCGGCGGCGGTGACGAGGCCCGGCTTCGGCAGGTACTGCGGCAGGCGCTGCCACCAGCGTCGTTCGACGGGCGGGGGGGAAGTCTGGTCGGATAAGGGGGTCTGGGAAGTCATCGAATTCCGGTGACGTTGATATGCGCCTCTGTCCGTTTGCGGTCCTTTTCGCCCGGCGACCGCGAACAGGGGTGAAATTCCGGCCTCCCGAGCCGTGCCTGCCATCGGCAAACCGTTTACCGGTCTTAAGGCTGGCCGCAGCAGAATGGAGTCAAGCCCCCGCGCTGTCAACAAGGGGCCGGAGGATTTCCGGGGTTTTCGCTCGCATATGAAAATGATATCGCTACCGCGCGAACGTCGGGCCGGCACAGGCAAGCCGGTTTGGGGATACGGGAAAAAATGGGCGAGAACACGGGTTTTTCGACACGACAACTCGCGATCATCGAGAGGATTTTCGGTGTCGCGGGGCGGCCCGAGGGCGACGCCATCGTCATCGGCGACAGAAAAATCCCGGTTCGCGACGGCGTCATTCTGCTGGATGAGGCGGTCGCCGCGGGCGAGGCGCTCAAGAGCGACGTCATTCGCTCCTTCGGCAACGAATGGCAGGCCTTTGCCGACCTCAAGCCCGAACATCAGCTCGAATTCGATTGCTATTTCGACGTCGTCGAGGTTGCCGGGCTTGCGGGCAAGTCGGTGATCGACCTCGGCTGCGGCATGGGGCGCTGGTCGCGTATCCTGATGGACCGCACCACGCCGGACTTCCTCGTTTGCGTGGATCTGTCCGATGCCATTTTCGTTGCCCGCGAAAACCTCAAGGGTTGCGACAACGTCGTGTTCATCAAGGCGGACCTCGAACACCTCGACTTTCCGGGATTCCGGTTCGACTTCGCCTTTTCGCTGGGTGTTCTGCATCATATTCCCGCCGGTATCGAGACGGCGGTGGGAAATATCCACGGCTATGCTGCCCGCTTTCTTTGCTATCTTTATTACAGCCTTGAAAACCGGGGCCTCGGCTTTCGCCTGCTGTTCGGCGCGGCGACCTTGGTGCGCAAGGTTCTGTCGTCGATCGGACATGAGGGCACGCGCCGCTTCCTGTCCTGGCTGATCGCGGTCTTCGTCTACAAGCCGCTGACGCTGATCGCTGATCTCGCGGGCGCGCTTGGCATGAACAAGGAGCGCGTGCCGCTCAACGCCTATTGCGGGTTTTCGATCGGCCGTATCCAGCAGGATGCCTATGATCGCTTCTTCACCAAGGTCGAGCATAGGTTTTCGCGCGCCGACATCCAGCGCATCTTTTCGCCTTACTGGGAGCGGATAACGATCTCGGACATTCAGCCGTTCTGGCATTTCTTTTGCGAGGGACGGCGGGAGAGACGATGACCTGGATTTCGTCCGTCGCCGGCAAACTGCCCTGGTGGGCGAAGATCGCGGGAAAGGTCGTCCTTTCCAGGCTGCCGGTCAGCGGCAAGGTGTGGCAGAAGATCGGCCTGTTTTCGCCGGGCCTGATGTGGCGGCCCGATTACGCCATCGGCGTGTTCGATTTCCATTACCGCGCGGCGGGATCGCCCGCGGCGGGCTTTTCCTACCTGGAACTCGGCCCGGGGGATTCCGTGGCCTCGGCTGTCGTCGGCAAGGCCTATGGCGCGGCGCGAGCGTGGCTGGTCGATTCGGGGTCCTATGCCAGCCGGGACATGGATCTGTACCGGGAAGTGGTGCGGCGCCTCGCGGCGGAACGGCCGGGCACAGACCTCTCCGTCTTGCGCGATGCGCCGGGCCTCGACGCACTGCTGCAGGCCTGCGCGACGACCTTCCTTGAACAGGGCCTAGCCAGCCTCAAGCAGGTGCCGGCCGAAAGCTGCGATTTCATCTTTTCCGAAGCGGTGCTGGAGCACGTGCCCCTTGGCGAATTCGATGCCGTCATGGGCGAACTGCACCGCATCCTGAAGCCGGGCGGGGTCGCCACGCACCGGGTCGATTTCCGCGATCACCTGGGCGGCGGCTGGAATAACCTGAGGTTTTCCGCCGATCTCTGGGAGTCGCCGTGGTTCGCCCTGCGGTCGGGGTTCTACACCAATCGGCTGCGTCTTTCGGTAATGACCGCGAGGCTGCAGGCAGCCGGTTTCGCTGTTGAGGTGTCGCAGCGGTCGTCCTGGCCCGCCCCGCCGATTGCGCGGGGCCTGCTGGATGGCGGCTTCCAGGGTCTTTCCGAGGAAGACCTGATGACCGATCAGGCCCATATCCTTGCCAGAAAACCCTAGGGTTTCGCCCCCGAACCTATATTCACGCGATGAATCACCGGTTCATTTTTAATTAACTATCTGATAATATTGAAATATTAATATTCATGGCGTGAATAATCGCGCCTTGACGGGGCGGTCGTTAAGCTTATAAATTGCGCAGATTCAAGGGGATAATCCGTGTTTTCGACGAAGCCGCGCGCCAAGACCGAACTGGATTTCCTTGCCGCCCTCGAGCGCGGCGAGGTCGTAACCCAGGCAACCCTGTCGCGCCGGATCGGCATCGCCATCGGGCTGGTCAACGCGCTTCTCAAGCGCGCGACGCTGAAGGGCTTCGTCAAGGTTCGCACCGCCCCCTACAAGCGTTACGCCTATTACCTCACGCCCCGCGGCTTCGCCGAGAAGAGCCGTCTGGTGGCCGAATACCTCGAAGTTTCCCTCGAATTCTTCCGCGAGGCGCGGCGCCAGTACCAGGACCTGCTCTGGCGTGCCGAACAGTCGGGCCGCAAGCGTCTTGTCTTGGTCGGCGGCGGCGAACTTGCGGAAATCGCGGTCCTTGCGTCGCGCGATCTCGGCGTCGAACTGGTCGCCGTCGTCGATGCCGAAACCAACAGGAGCAGCCTGTTCGGCCTTCCCGTCGTGAGGAACATTGATCAGGCCGCAGATTGGGACGCCGTCATCATTACCGACAGCAAGCGGCCGCAGGCTGTATATGACGAGATTAAGGGCATTGTGGATCCCGCACGCTTGCTGGCCCCCGAACTGCTCAAGATTACCCTTGCACCGTCCGAGGGGCTCGAAGAGGGGGAGAGCGCCGCATGAAGGGCTGGTACGTCGTCTGTACCCATCCGAATCAGGAAAGGCGCGCCGAGGAAAACCTCCGTCGCCAGGGATTCCGCCCTTGGGTGCCGAGTTTCGCGCGCCTGCGCCGGCATGCGCGTCGCGTCGAGCGGGTGCGCGCGCCGCTTTTCCCGGGCTATCTGTTCGTCGAACTTGACCCCGTGCGCGAACCCTGGTCTGCGATCAATTCGACCTTTGGCGTGAAGCGGCTGATTTGCCGCAAGGATGTTCCGGCCAGGCTGCCCGAGGGGTTCGCCGAAGATCTGCGCGCCAGCGTCGAATCGCCCGATTTCATTGCCCCCGAAGACCGGCTCGATGCCGGAGATCGGGTACGCATTACCGATGGCCCGTTTGCCGATGCGGTCGGCTTTATCAGCTCGATCGATCCGCAGCAGAGGGTGTCGCTGCTTTTGAGTCTGCTCGGACGCGAAGTATCCGTCGTCGTGCCGCGCGACTTGGTCGTCCTCGCTTCCTGAGCGGGGCGTGTTTTCAGTCCTGGTCGATGGGTGAAAGCCGTTTTCACCCAAACGGCGGTAGCGTGCCGAAAGCCGGCCGCAGTCATATGGGAAGGTTCGCATGAAGATTTTCGTTACCGGGGGATGCGGGTACAAGGGCACGGTGCTGGTGCCGAAGCTCCTGCGCGACGGTCATGAGGTCGAGGTCCTCGACACCCAGTGGTTCGGCAATTTCCTTCCGAAGCATGCGGCGCTGAAGGTGCGCAAGGGCAGCGTCCTCGATATCGAGCGCATCAACCTTGAAGGCTTTGATGCCATCATCCACCTGTCGTCGGTTGCCAACGATCCTTGCGGCGATCTCGACCCGAAACTCACGTGGGAGATCAGCGCGCTCGCGACCATGCAAATCGCCGACAAGGCGGTTCGCCAAGGGGTGAAGCAGTTCATCTATGCGTCGTCGGGCAGCGTTTACGGCGTCAAGGAGGAAGAGCAGGTCACCGAGGATCTCGAACTGCTCCCCATCTCCGAATACAACAAGACCAAGATGGTGGCGGAACGGGTGCTGCTGTCCTACGAGCCGCAGATGGCCATTCAAATCGTTCGACCGGCGACGGTCTGCGGGCTGTCGCCGCGCATGCGCCTCGATGTTTCGGTCAACATGCTGACCATGCAGGCGCTCGAGCGGGGGCAAATCACCGTGTTCGGCGGTGACCAGACGCGCCCCAACATCCACATGGACGACATCACCGACGTTTACCTGCATCTCCTCGGCAACCCGGAAATCCGCGGGGTTTACAACGCCGGCTTCGAAAATCTCTCGATCATGGAAATTGCCGAGATGGTGACGTCCTTCGTTCCGGCGAAGATCGTCAAGCAGGGATCGAACGATCCGCGCTCCTATCGCGTCAATTCGGACAAGCTTCTTGCGACCGGTTTCACGCCGCGCAAGACGGTGCGCGACGCCATCGCCGAGATCGTCGCGGCCTACAAGGCGGGCGATCTCAAGAACGAACCGCATTTCCACAATCTGAAGTGGATGCAGGAAAAGGTTTTGGGTTAGGTGGAGTTGTAAACTTGACGCAAGGAGCGCCGAAGGTTCTGGTTTTGGGCAGCAACTCGTTCTCCGGGGCGAGTTTCGTTGCCCACGCGCTCGCACGCGGCGCGGACGTGATCGGCGTCAGCCGTTCCCCGGAACCCAACGCTGTCTTCCTGCCTTACCGCTGGGGCGGGGGGCTCGACCGCTTCCGTTTCCGCGCCCTCGACATCAATCGGGACCTTGATGCGATCATTTCCCTGACGACCGCGGAAAAGCCCGATTACTTCGTAAATTTTGCCGCCCAGAGCATGGTCGGCGAAAGCTGGGACCGGCCCGAGGACTGGTTTCGTACCAATGCGGTTTCCACCGTCATGCTGCACAACAGGCTGCGCAAGGAATGCGGCTTCCTCAGGAAGTTCGTGCATGTGACGACGCCCGAGGTCTATGGCAGTACCCAGGGTTTCATCGACGAGACCACGCCCTTCAACCCGAGCACGCCCTACGCAGCGTCGCGCGCGGCGGGCGACATGAGCCTCAAGACTTTCGTCGAGGCCTACGGGTTCCCGGCCGTTTCCACCCGCGCCGCCAATGTTTACGGGCCGGGCCAGCAGCTTTACCGGATCATTCCGCGCACGATCCTGTTCATCCGCATCGGCCGGAAGCTGCAGTTGCAGGGTGGCGGTCTGTCGGAGCGTTCATTCATCCATATAGACGATGTCAGCGACGCGACCTGGCGCGTCATGGAGGATGGCCCGGCCGGCGAGGTCTATCACATCTCCACCAACGAGATCGTGACCATCCGCGCGCTGGTCGAGCGCATCTGCGCGTTGATGAAGGTTTCCTTCGACGAGGTGGTCGAGGTCGTCGGCGACCGTCTGGGCAAGGATTCGGCCTACAAGCTCGACAGCACGAAAATCCGCAAATCTCTGGGTTGGACCGACCGCATCGGTCTGGACGAAGGCCTCGGGCAATGCATCGACTGGGTCGACCGCAACCTCGATGTCCTCAAGACCCAGGAAATGAATTACATCCACAAGCCGTGAACCGTTAGGGCACATAAAAACGATGGCTGAACAAAAACCTTTCGATCGCCGTAGCCAGCCGCGCATGGCGCGCAACAAGATCCGCTCCATTGCGGAACTCGGCGAGATATCTGCGCGCGCCAAGGCCGAGGGCCGCAAGGTCGTTCTCTGCCATGGCGTTTTCGACCTGTTGCACATGGGCCATGTCCGTCACCTTGAGGCCGCGCGCCGCGAAGGCCATGTCCTGTTCGTGACGCTGACCGCGGACAAGCATGTCAACAAGGGGCCCGGCCGGCCCGTCTTCACGGAACAGCTGCGCGCCGAGATGATCGGATCGGTCGAATATGTCGATTGGGTCGGCATCAACGAAGCGCCCAGCGCGGAGCCCGTTCTTCAGGCCATCAAGCCCGATATCTACGTCAAGGGCAGCGACTACAAGAACCCGGGCGAGGACGTCACGGGCCGCATCGTTTCCGAACAGGAGGTTGTGGAGGCCCACGGCGGAAAGATCGTTTTCACCGACGACATCGTTTTTTCCTCGTCGGCGCTGATCAACCAGCATCTGGGGATTTACGAGCCGACGCTTCAGGCCTATCTCGGGCGGCTGCGCGACGAAGGCCGCCAGCAGCAGCTTCTCGATGCGATTGAGCGGCTCAGAGATCTCAAGGTCGTGGTCATCGGCGATGCCATTATCGACGAGTACCAGTACGTCCAGCCGATGGGCCGTTCGGCCAAGGAAAACATGATCGCGACCCTGTTCCAGGAACGCGAGGTCTTTGCCGGGGGCGTCTTCGCCGCGGCCAACCATGTCGCCGATTTCTGCGAGAACGTCACGGTCATCACCGGTTTCGGCGGCTACGACACCTACGAGGAAATGGCGCGCGGCAGCCTCAAGCCGAACATCTCGCTTCGGGCCGTATACCGGAAGGAAGCGCCGACCACGCGGAAGTGCCGCTTCATCGACCATGGCTATTCGATGCGCAAGATGTTCGAGGTCTACTTCATGGACGACAGGCCGTTGTCTGAAGAAAGCAGGCTGTCTCTAAACCGAGAGATTGAAAAAGCAATCACGGACGCCGATGTAGTCATTGTCACCGATTTCGGTCATGGCCTGCTTAGTGGCGACAGCATCGCGCTTCTGGAGCAGAAATCGAAATTCCTCGCGGTGAATTCGCAGTCGAACGCCGGCAATCACGGCTACAACCTGGTCAGCAAATACAGGCGGGCGGATTACGTGTGCGTCGACGGAACCGAGGCGCGGCTGGCGGTCCATGACAAATTTTCCGACATGGAAGATGTCGTAACAAAGCTTTTGCCCGGCCTGATTGACTGCAACAACATCGTCGTCACGTTGGGCAAAAACGGCTGCTTCGCGTTCGACCGCAAGGCCGGCCTTTGCAAGGTTCCGGCCTTGACCAGTTCCATTGTCGATACGGTCGGCGCGGGCGATGCGTTTTTCGCGCTCAGCGCGCCGATGGTAGCCGTCGGCCTGCCGATGGAACTGGTCGGCTTCTTCGGCAATGCGGCGGGCGCCATGAAGGTCGGCATCGTCGGCCACCGTTCCTCGGTCGAGAAAGTCCCGATGATCAAGTTCCTGACGGCGCTGCTGAAATAGATGATGGACGCAACCACCCGCAAGGCGCTTTACCGTGCCATGAGCCGCATCCGCACCGTCGAGGAACGGATCGCGGACCTGTATCCCGAGCAGGAGATGCGCTGTCCGGTGCATCTGTGCATCGGGCAGGAGGCGGCGGAGGCCGGAACCGGTCTGGCGCTCGATCGGCGCGACTATGCGCTGTCGGGGCACCGGTCCCATGGCCATTACCTTGCCAAGGGCGGCGATCTCAAGGGCATGATGGCTGAAATCTACGGCAAGGCCACGGGATGCGCGGGCGGCAAGGGCGGCTCCATGCACCTTGTCGATCTCGATGCCGGGTTCCTCGGCGCCGTGCCCATCGTCGGCAGCACCATTCCCATCGCCGTCGGCACCGCCTTCAGTTCGAAAATGAAGGGCGAGGACCGGGTGACCATGGTCTTCTTCGGCGACGGCGCGACGGAGGCGGGCGTGTTTCACGAAAGCCTCAACTTCGCCGCCCTGCATGCTCTGCCCATCGTCTTCGTCTGCGAAAACAACCTCTATTCCGTGTATTCGCCGATGGGCGTGCGCCAGCCTGACGGGCGTTCCATCGCCGGGATTGCCGCGGCCCATGGTGTCGCGACCCAAACGGGCGACGGCAATGATGCCGAGGCGGTCTTCACGCTCGCCAGCAAAGCAGTGGATGCTGCCCGGCGCGGACAGGGGCCGGTTTTCATCGAGCTTTCCACCTATCGCTGGCGCGAGCATTGCGGACCCAATTTCGACAATCACATCGGCTATCGCACCGAGGCCGAGTACGAGGAATGGCGGCAGCGAGATCCGCTGGCGCTCTACCGCGCCCGGCTGATTGCCGACGGCGCCGCCACGGGCGCGGAACTCGCCGCCATCGATGCGGAACTCGCCGCCGAAATGGAGGACGCCGTAACGTTCGCGAAGTCCTCCCCGTTCCCGCCGCGCGAGAGCGCCGGCCAGCACATCTACGCTGAGTGAGGGCCGCGCCGTGACCAGACAGATCAAGTTTTTCGAAGCGCTGCGCGAAGGCCTTGACCAGTGCATGGGGGCCGATGCCTCCGTCTACGTGATGGGCCTCGGCGTGCCCGATCCGGGCGGAATCTTCGGTTCGACCAAGGGGCTTGTGGAAAAATACGGGGCATCCCGGGTGCTCGACATGCCGCTCGCCGAAAACACCATGACAGGCGTTGCCATCGGTTCGGCGCTGACGGGACTGCGGCCGGTGCTGACCCACCAGCGCGTCGATTTTGCCATCCTGTCGATGGAGCAGCTCGTCAACCAGGCGGCCAAGTGGCACTACATGTTCGACGGGCGCATGCGCGTGCCGCTGGTCGTGCGCATGATCATCGGGCGCGGCTGGGGGCAGGGCCCGCAGCATTCCCAGAGCCTGCAGGCGATGTTCGCCCAGGTGCCGGGCCTCAAGGTGGTAATGCCGACCACGGCGTATGACGCCAAGGGTCTGCTGATCGCCGCCATCGAGGACGATAACCCGGTGGTCATGCTCGAGCACCGCTGGCTTTACGGCATCGCCGACGATGTCCCCGAAGAGGCCTATCGGGTTCCGCTCGGCAAGGCCAAGATCATGCGCGAGGGCGGCGACGTCACCATCGTCGGGCTGTCCTACATGAGCCTGGAAAGCCTGCGCGCGGCAGATATTCTGAAGGGCTACGGCATTTCCGCCGAGGTCATCGACCTTCGTTCGCTGCGTCCCCTCGATGAAGCGACGATCCTGGCGTCGTTGCGCAAGACGGGCCGTCTTGTCGTCACCGATACGGCGCACGGGCCTTTCGGGGCGACGTCGGAGATCATGGCGCTCGCGGCGGAAAAGGCATTCGGCGCCCTCAAGGCGGCGCCGTCGCGGGTCTGCCTGCCCGATCATCCAGCACCGACCAGTCCGGCGCTTGCCGACGATTTCTATCCGCGCGCCGGCCACATCGCCGCCGCGGTGCTGCGCCAGTTGGGCCGCGAACCGGATGCCGCGCTGTTTGCGCCGCCCGCGGGCCGCCGCCTCGACCAGCCCGATTCATCGTTTCAGGGGCCATTCTGATGAGTGAATTGCTTTCCAGCCTGTCGACGTCGCTCGGTACCGCTTGCGCAGTCTGTGGTGGGCCCACGGAGTCGACCCTTGAACTGCCCGGGTTGCCTCTGACCGATACCTTCACGCGGACGCCGGTCGACAATCCCGTGAGCGGCATCGACCAGACGTTCAGGTTCTGCGAGGCCTGCGGGCACGGCCAGTTGGGGCATCAGGTCGCGCCCGAGGTGCTTTACGGCAGCAATTACTGTTTCCGCACATCGGCAAGCCCGACGGCGCGAAAGGGTACCGATTTCTTCATGTCGCTGCTGGACGAGGTAGCGGCAGGACGCCAGTTTCGCTCGGCCATCGATCTTGGCTGCAACGATCTTTTCCTTCTTGATCGTGTCGGCGACCGTGCCGCATTGCGCACAGGCGTCGATCCGATCTGGAAGGGGCGCGAGCATGAAATGGATGGCCAGCCCATCCGCGTGATCGGCGCCCCCATCGAGGACGTGGATCTTTCCGTGCTGGACCAGAAGCCGGACCTCGTGATGTGCCGCCACACGCTCGAACACATCGCGCGTCCGCGCGATGTCGTTGCGGGACTGCTGGCGGGCGCGGCTGACGATGCCATTTTCGTTTTCGAGGTTCCGGGCATCGAGGCTCTGGTCAACCGCTGTCGTTTCGACCAGGTGTTTCACCAGCATCTCCAGTATTTTTCGATGCGGTCGTTTCTGAAAATGCTGGAAGGCCTTGGCGCCAGGGCCATCGCGGTGAAGTCGCACTATCACGACTGGGGCGCCTTCGCGGTCGCGTTCGCCAAGGGTGGCGATGGTGGCGCGGCGCCCCTGCTGGATGCCCCGGACGGGGAGAAGATGTCTTCTCGGCTGAAGGTTTTCCGCTCGCAGATGGCTGCGAACGCGGAATTGATACGATTGATCGATGGACCGGCCTTCGGTTACGGCGCCGCGCAGATGTTGCCGGTGCTCGCCTATCACATGGGCACGGATCTCGGGTTTCTCGACGCGGTGATCGATGACGATCCGGAAAAGGAAGGCGTATTCTACTGGAACCTGCCGGTCAGCATCCGGCCGCTCGCAGCGGTGGGAAGCCTCGATGCCGCGACGGTCCTGATTACGGCGGTCGACAGCGCGCAGCCCATTTTGCGCCGTCTTCTCGAAAGGCGGCCCCGTCACATCATTCATCCCTTCAACATGATTTAAATCGGAAGCAGGTCGCAACAGATGTCAGACGGCAAAGCCAGGGAATTCCAGAACCAGAGCCAGATCGACGACTATGGGAGCCGTGGCGGCGTATCCTTCGGGCCGTGGACGAGCCACATCTGGCGCACCGACCCACGCCACCTCGCCTTTCTGATGTCGCGCTACAAGTTCATTTCGAAGATGCTGGCCGGACGCGAAAAGGCCTTCGAGGTCGGCTGCGGCGATGCGGCGGGCACACCGGTCGTGCTGCAAACCGTGAAGCGCGTCTTCGCCATCGATTTCGAGCCGCTGGTTCTCGAGGATGCGCGCAGGCGCTATGCCGCGGAAGGAGACGACCGGGTGCGTTTCGCCGTTCACGATATCTGCAGCGCGCCGGTGGATGAAAAAGGTTTCAACGGCGCCTATTGCCTGGACGTGATCGAGCACGTCCCCGCCGAGCGCGAAGCCCTTTTCATGCGCAACATCGTCGCATCCCTCGATCGCCACGGCGTGTTCATCATCGGCACGCCCAATGTGACGGCCCAGCAGTATTCCAGCCCGGCGAGCATGGAAGGGCATATCAACCTCAAGAGTGCCAAGACGCTGCATGAACTGATGGCCGTTCATTTTCACAATGTTTTCGACTTTTCGATGAATGACGAAGTCGTGCACACGGGGTACTCGCCGATGGCGCATTACCTGTTCTGCATGGGCGTCGGGGTCAAGTCGTAGGAACTGGCGCGGGGTATCGAATCATGGACCTTGGAATCAAAGGCAAGCTGGCGCTGGTGACGGGGGCGGGTCGCGGCCTTGGCCGCGCGATTGCGAAGTCCCTTGCCGACGAGGGCGCGCGGGTCGTCGCGACGTCGCGGACGGAAGCCGACCTCGATGAATTGATGGCCGAGATCGGCGGAACTGGCGCCGGGCATCTTTCGGTCCCGATGGACATCGTGCCCGAGGGCGGGCCGGCGGAGCTTTTGCGCAAGTCACGCGAAGGCGGTTTCGATCATTTCGACATCGCCGTCCATAACGTCGGCGGGACCCTCGACATAAAGGATCCTTTCTGCTCCGTCGAGGACTGGCGGCGCGTCTACCGCTTCAACTTCGAGGTCGCGGTCGAGCTGAACGCCTTGATCGTGCCCGCCATGCAGAAGCGCAAATGGGGCCGTGTCGTGCATATTTCCTCGATTTCGGCGATGGAAAACCATGGTCCCGTCACCTATTGCGCGATGAAGGCGGCATTGACCGCCTATACCCGCAGTTTCGGCGGCGTTGTCGCGCCCGACGGCGTGGTGATCTCGGCTGTCCTGCCGGGCGCCGTATTCACCGAAGGCGGTTACTGGGATACCACATCGCGGGAAAACCCCGAGCATGTGCGCAAGTATCTGACGGAACGTCAGCGCATCGGCCGCTTCGGCCGGCCCGAGGAAATCGGTAACTACGTAGCCTACCTCTGTTCCGAACTCGCATCCTTCAGCACGGGCAGCATCGTGCCGGTGGACGGCGGGCAGGGCAGGGGCTATTTCGGCCAGTAATCAGGGCCAGTAATCAGGGCAGGAACCCAATATGACCGCCAACGTGCTCAACAAGGATTTGCGCCGGCTGATCGTCGACATGACTGTCGCCGGGCGCGACGGGCATATCCCGAGCGCCTTCTCGATCGTGGATATCATCACCTATCTTTACGACCATGTTCTTCGGATCGATCCGAAGAAACCGGATGATCCCGCGCGCGATTATTTCGTCCTCAGCAAGGGGCATGGATGCCTGGCGCTTTACGTCAACCTGCGCCGGCATGGGTTCATTACCGATCACGATATCGACACCTTCTGCAAGAAGGGCGGGATCCTCGGCGAGCATCCCGATCTGTGCAAGGTGCCGGGCGCCGAAGCGTCGTCGGGCTCCCTCGGCCATGGGCTCAGTTTTGCGGTCGGCATCGCGATGGGGCACAAGATCAAGAAGATGAACAACCGCATGTTCGTCCTGATCGGCGATGGCGAAAGCCACGAAGGCACCGTCTGGGAAGCAGCCCATGTCGCGGCCAATCACCGGCTGAAGAACCTCTGCGTGATCGTCGACTGGAACCGCTCGGGCATGCAGCTTCTGCCGATGGACGACCTGCCGGCGAAGTGGCGGGCCTTCGGCTGGCACACCCAGGAAATCGACGGCCACGACGAGGCCCAGATCAAGGCTGCCTGCGATGCGGTCGCGGCCAAGACGACGGACCAGCCGAGCGTGATCGTTGCTCATACGGTCAAAGGCAAGGGCGTGCCGATGATCGAAGGACACGGCATGTGGCATCACCGCATTCCCAACAAGGACGAATACGCTCACATCATGGAAGTGTTGTCATGACCCCGGAAAAAGCCCTGCGTCAGCAGTTCGCCGATACCATGCTGGCGGTCGGCCAGGAAGACAGAGACCTCGTCGTCATCGTCGGCGACATCAGTCACGGCATCCTCCAGCCCTTCGCCAAGGCCTGCCCGGAGCGTTATTTCAACATCGGCATCCTTGAACCGACGACCATGAGCCTGACCGCCGGCATGGCCCGCGTCGGTTTGTATCCGGTGCTGCACACGATCGCCCCGTTCCTGATCGAGCGCTCGTTCGAGCAGATCAAGCTCGATTTCTGCTATCACAAGCTGCACGGCAACATCATCACCGTGGGCAGCGCCTTCGACTATTCGAACCTCGGCTGTACCCATCACTGTTACGGCGACTTCGCCTTGCTCAAGACCCTGCCGGGTGTCGAGATCACCTACCCGGGATCGGCCGTCGAGTTCGATGCGCTCTTCCGTCAGGCCTATCGCAACGACAAGGTGACCTATTACCGCCTGCCCGGTACGCCGCACGGGGTCGTGTTCAAGCCCGAGGACGTCGTGCTAGGCAGGGGCATCAAGGTGGCAGAGGGGTCCGATATCACCCTGATCGGGACCGGCCCGCACCTGCGCACCGCACTGGATGTGCGTGACCGCCTGGCGGCCGAAGGCAAGAGCGCCGAGGTGCTCTACATCCATACCATCCGCCCCCTCGATTGCGAGCTGGTGCGCGCGAGCATTGCCAAGACCCGGAGGGCCGTGGTGATCGAGGAACACATGCGATCGGGCGGGCTCGGCGACGAGGTGCTGAGAGAAACGCGGGACATTCCCGATGTCAAGTTTGCCTCCGCTTCGATCCCGGACCGCTTTGTCACCGGCTACGGTACCTACGAGGACCTGCTCGAGAGCATCGGGCTGACGGTTGATGGGGTCCTGTCGCTGATCGCGGAAAAGCGTTTCTTCTGAAAGTCAGGGAAATGAGCAACGAGCGCACGCGAGCCATTGTTCTGGAACAGGTCGCTGCCCTTTCGGGCAAGGCGGATACGGTGGTTTCCGTCTGGGACACGCAGATTTTCCCGCTGACCGTCGGCGGGCTGCTCATCGGGTTGCAGGAAATCCTGATGCTGCGCGCGCTCGTGGGGGCGCGGCGCGGCGTTCTTTGCGTGATTTCCCCGAAGGATGCCGGAGGCGGCGTGGCATTCAGGGCCGGCGATGCCGTGCCGAACCCGCTCGTGGAATTTGCGATGGCGACGCAAGCCATCGAGGAGTTCCATTACCTGCCCGACCACGCTGCGGTTGCCGGCGTTGTCGCCGGGCGCTCCGCCCTGCTCTGGCCGTCCGAAACGGTTGCGCGGGAGCGGGCCCATGTTTATGGCACCACGCTTTACCTTCAGGCCCTTTACGACAGGCTCGGCAGGTTGCCGATGCTCTCGGTAGCAGGTCCCGCAAAAGAGTGGGCTCGGCGGTTTCTGGCTGAAAAATTCGGCGCCCGCCCGGTCATCGCCCTGCACCTGAAGAACAAGCCTGGTGCGATCAACGAAAGCAACGCGAATTTCCCCGCCTGGGCGGAATTCCTCGCAGAGGCGCCGGTGCGCCACGAGTGCGGCTTCGTCCTCGTCGGCAACGAGCCGGTGCCTGATTCGGTTCGGTCCCTGCCGCATGTCGTGCTCGCAGCCGACCATGGCAGCGCCTTGTGCCGCGATCTCGCCCTGATCGACTGTGCCCAGGCGTTCATGGGCATGGCGAGCGGCCTTTGCCAGATGGCGATGTTCGGTTCGAAGCCCTACATCGTGTTCAAGAATCCCGGACACCATGCCCCGGAAATGCAGCTTGAGCTTGGCGATGCCGATGGCTTCAACTTTTCGGGCAGGGCGCAGAAACTGCTGCGCATCCTTGATTCCCAAGATGTCCTTTTCCGCGAGTTCGGCGACGTTCTCGATGCTCTCGAATGCGGGACCGAGGAGGCCAGAACATGACCAGTGGAATTTCCGGAAAGATTGCACTCGTGACCGGCGGGGGCAGCGGCATCGGGGCCAATATTTCGAAAAAGCTGGCGGCGCTTGGCGCCCATGTCTGGATGTTCGGCCTGCACGAGGAGAACCTTGTCCGGACCGCGGATGAAATCCGCCGTGACGGCGGGTCGGCGGAGTTCCGCGTGACGGATTTTGCAAAGCCCCATGCTCCCGAAGAGGCCGTGCGCCTTGTCGTTTCGCACGCCGGCCGCATCGATATTCTGGTCAACAATGCACGCAACCGGCAGCGGACGAATCTGCAGACGGAGACGCTTGAAAGCTGGAATGAATCGATTGCAGTGCTGCTGAGCCTGCCTTTTTTCGCCTCCCAAGAGGCCATGAAAAGCATGGAAGCCCGGAAATCCGGGTGCATCGTCAACATCAGTTCGACCTCGGGCCTGTATTCGAGCCATGAGTCGCCCGCCTATCATGTGACCAAGGCGGCACTCATTCATCTGACCCGGTATCTTGCCAACCGGGGCGGCCCTTCGGGTATCCGGGTGAATACCGTCACCCCTGGTTTCATCATCAAGGATGAACATAGGGCGCGATACCAAGGCGACGGAAACGAGGCTTTTCGCGAAATGGTGGAATACATCCATCCGCTGCGGCGCCCCGGTTACCCGGATGATGTCGCCGAGGCGGTCGCCTTTCTCGCTTCGGATGAGGCGGCCTTCATCACCGGTCAGAATTTGACGGTTGATGGCGGCCTTGTCGACCAGGGGCCGTGGGAATTGTTGACGGGTTATCTCAAGGACAGGGAATAAATTCAGTCTTCATGTGATCAGGTAAGTACTGCCTTGCGAAAATCTTGCGGGGCCATCTGCAAAAGGGAAAAGTCCAAAAAGGATAGCCAATGGGTCAGGAAATCAATCTTCTCTCGGAATATCCGCGTTCCAAACGACCGATCGACGATCGCGCCAAGCTGATTACCGAAGAGCATCGCGCCGTCGCCCGCAAATTTGGCCCGGAATTCTTCGATGGGGACCGGCTGACCGGGTATGGAGGGTTTAATTACCATCCGAGGTTCTGGACCGATACGGTGCGCCGGTTCCGCGATCATTACAATCTGGCATCCGACGCGCGGGTTCTCGATGTCGGCTGCGCCAAGGGCTTCATGATATATGACTTCAAGCTGCTGATGCCTGAAGCTGATGTGCGCGGTATCGATGTTTCCAGCTACGCGATAGAGCATGCGAAAGAAGAGGTTCGGGAGTTCGTGCAGGTTGCCGATGCAATGCAGCTGCCATATCCCGACAACTCCTTCGATCTTGTGATCTCGATAAACACTATCCATAACCTGCCTCTTGATCAGTGCAAGCAGGCTTTGCGGGAAATCCAGCGCGTATCGAAAAAAAACGCCTTCGTAACGATGGACGCTTGGCGCAACGAAGCGGAAAAAAAGGCGATGCTCGCGTGGAATCTCACCGCGCTCACCTACATGCATGTGGATGACTGGAAAAAAGTTTTTGATGAGGTCGGTTACACCGGTGACTACTATTGGTTCATTGCTGAATCGGCCTGATTCGACTGGGACCCTGCTCCGTTGTCATCCTTAAGACCGGATTTAGGAACGATCGCGAGGCTGTTGATCGGTTTCGCCCTGCTAGGGCTGCTTTATTACCAGGGGGCGCTGGATCCGGTATGGCTGTTGAACCTGTTCCAGAACAAGGCCCATGCCAGCCTGGCGATATTGCTGCTGTTTGCGACCGTTCCCCTGTCTGCCGTGCGGTGGCACATACTGCTTCGTGCCGCGGGCCATCGCCAGGCGTTCAGCAGCAAGATGCGGATGGCTTTCATCGCCAATTTTTTCAACGTCTTCCTGCCCGGATTATTCGGCAGCGATTTCGTGCGGGCGACACTGGCCGTGCGCGGCGCCCATGAGCGTTATACGGGACTCGCGCTTTCCGTCATCGCTGACCGGCTGATCGGTCTCGGCGGGTTGATCATTCTCGGCGCCATTGTCGTGTTATGCGGTGGCGTACAGCCGATGGGCCAGATTGCCGTCCTGATTCTGCCTCTTTTGATTGGGTACGTAATGGGTATAGCGATCGTGGTTTCGCCGGCGCGCGCCTTGGTGACGAATTTGATGCGGCGGTTCATTCCATCGGGACAAAAAGTAAATGTCTTCATCGAAGAGGTAAGTACGACGCTGAGGTCTTGCAGCGACCGCTTCCTTGTGTTGTGCCTCGCTCTGGCGCTCTCGGTCATGCTCAGCGTAATGTCGGTCGCCGGTCTCGTGTTTATTGCTGCTGGACTGGGCAGCCTGAGCCTGCCGGTTCTGACCTTTGGTGCCATCGGCACGCTATCCCTCCTCGCCAACGCGATTCCGCTGACGCCTGTTGGAATCGGAGTTGGGGAGTTAGCCTTTATCCACTTCGCCGAAGTGGCCAGCAATGAAGCCGTTGGTTCTATGGCGATGGTATTTCTCGGCTACAGGATGTTTTCCATAATGGTCGGGCTGACGAGACTGGTGCCCTTTATCCTCTCGCACTGCGCAAAAAATTCTGTCGAAGGACAGCAAAAGGAGCACGTGTCATGAGTGCGCCAACCATTCAGGCACGCGCCGCGGTGTTGTCGCAGATCGGGTGTCCACTCGAACTGGTCGATCTCGAGATTCCGGAACTCAAGCCTGGACAGGTCCTGGTCGATATCGCCTGGAGCGGCGTCTGTCACAGCCAGCTCAACGAAGTCGAAGGCCTTCGCGGACCTGATCCATATATTCCGCATGCTTTGGGACATGAAGGCAGCGGCATCGTCAGGAGCATCGGCGGTGACGTCGCGAAGGTCCGTCAGGGCGATCGGGTCGTATTGACCTGGATCAAGGGTACCGGCGCCGATGTTCCCGGGACCGTCTATGGGAGCAAGCTTGGGGCGATCAATTCCGGCGCGGTCAGTACCTTCATGACGAGAGCGGTGGTCAGCGAAAACCGCATCGTACGTATTCCGGATGATTTCCCATTGCGTGAGGCGGCTTTGTTGGGTTGCGCCGTCCCGACGGGAGCGGGTATCGTCTTCAACACGCTATCGCCCAAGTCGGGCCAATCCATCGCGGTATTCGGTATCGGCGGGGTCGGCGTGAGCGCCGTCATGGCCGCGGCGATGTTGGGCGCCGGCCCCATCATCGCGGTGGATCTCAACGACGACCGCTTGGCAATTGCCAGGCGCTTCGGCGCCACACACCTCATCAATGCCGTGCGCGAAGACGTGCTTGCCGCGATCCGTGAAGCGACGGGAGGACAGGGCGTCGATTTCTCGATAGAGGCTGCCGGCCGCAGCCAGACGATGGAAAATGCCTTTGCCGCGGTCCGTGGCGCCGGAGGGCTGTGCGTGGTGGCCGGAAATCCGCCTCATGGCACGAAGGTAAGTATCGACCCCTATGATCTCATTCGCGGCAAGCGGCTGGCGGGGTCCTGGGGCGGCGATTCGCGCCCGGACCGCGATATCCCGGTTTACGCGGGCCTTTATCGAGACGGCAAAATGCCCCTCGATCTTTTCTCCGGCAGGGAATACGGACTCGACGCAATCAATGCCGCATTGGATGACCTCAGGACAGGCCGCGTCCTGCGTCCGCTGATCAACATGTCGTCATGATAGTGTTCGCTCACATCTACGGGGGTCGCTACTCGGTGCTATTCGGCTATTGCCTCGATGTATCCGACCTGTCGCTTGCCAAGGTGTCGGCGAAATTTCCCATCATGGATTCTCAAGAAAATTATTCCCCAACAAAATAGTTCAGGCATGAAGAAGCGAATCCTTTTCATAACCGTTGACTTGGACATCGGCGGAACACAGTGGCACTTGGTGCAGCTCTTGCCGGAACTTGTGAAGCGCGGCATCGAGCCAACGGTTTATACCATCAGACATAAGGGTAGGCTGGCGGATATCCTCGAAGGTGCCGGAATCGAGGTGATCGCGCCGCCGTTTGCCAAGGGTATGCGATTCATTCCCCAGCCGCTCAGACGCATCGTAGTCATTGTCGTCAGCGGAATCAGCCTGTATCTGCTGCTTTGGCGGCGGCGGCGGGATTACATACATTTCTTTCTACCGATGGCTTACCTGATGGGTGGCCTGTTGAGCTTGTTCGTTCCGGTCAAGATTCGAATCATGAGCCGGCGCAGCATGAATCTTTATCAACGTGCGCATCCCGTTCTCGTGCGTATCGAGCGCTGGCTCCACCAGTTTGTCGATGCCGCACTCGCCAACGCGAAATGCGTCGTTGCCGAGCTTCGGGAAGAAGGCGTAAGCGAGAGCAAGCTGGGATTGATCTACAACGGGATCGACCTCAGGCGGTTCGAGGGACTCCCCAGCCGTCGCGAGACACGGGCGGAACTGGGAATCGACGAAAATGCTTACGTGATGACCATGGCGGCGAATTATCTGGCATCAAAGGGCCACGCCGACCTGTTGACGGCTCTGGCGTTGATCAGGGATGAACTGCCATCAGATTGGCACCTCCTGCTTGCGGGCGAGGACCACGGGTCCTTGCGCGCCCTCCAGGAGCAGACCGCGCGAAGCGGTCTTGGCCCGCACATCCACTTTCTCGGGGGTAGAAAAGATATTCCCGCGCTTTTGGGGGCTTCGGATATCGGAATACTCTCCTCTCATCAGGAGGGCTTCTCCAATAGTGTTCTCGAGGGAATGGCGGCGCGCCTGCCGATGATCGTCACGCGCACGGGCGGTAATCCCGAAGCAATCACGGATCGGCAAAACGGTATCGTGGTGCCGGTCAGTAGCCCGAAGGAACTGGGTGACGCCATACTCGTGCTGGCCGCAGATCGTGAACTTGGGCGCCGCTATGCGGAAAATGCGCGTGCCCGCGTTGAATCGGAATTCACCATCGACGCCTGTGCTGAACGGTATTGCCGCTTCTATGCCGGGCTCGGTAAAGGGGAAAAAGTCGACCTAAGGTCGATTCTCCCCAATGACGACTAAATTGGCGACTTCCTGATATGTCTGGATGCATAAAATGTTTTGCCGCCCGCAAGGCGCCACTCGATGCAGCCGTTATTCCCGCGCGCTTGAACTTCAGGCAGCGGCAAGCAGGAATTTCCGCTTAGTGAGAACAGCGGCTTCGGCATTGTCCATTGTGACCGGTCCCGATGTTTCAGAACAGCGAAGTCAGCCGATGGGTGAACTAGTCGCCGTGTCTGCTGGCGTGCTTCAGAATATGGGCCGCCGCCGCGCTCAGGTCGGGGAAAATCGCCGTCGCCCGTGGCAGTCCTCGTTCTTTTTCATGTGCCAGCCGATCGATTTCCTTGGCGCCATGGCCACTTCGCAGCAGGTAGGTGGTGCCGAGCCCTGCATTGATGCCGGCTTCGATGTCGGTAAGCGTGTCACCGATCATAATGCTGGACGAAAGCTCGATACAGAAATCGCGGGCGGCCTGCAGAAGGAGACCCGGGCCCGGTTTTCTGCAGTCGCTCGCGCGCCGATAGGCTTCAACAGAAGCTTCAGGATGGTAGGGCGAAAAATATATTGCGTCGATTTTTGCGCCCTCTATCGCAAGAAGAGTCAGAAGCCGTTCGTGTATTTTTTCGAGCCCCTCCTCACTGAGGTACCCACGGGCAATCGCGGATTGATTTGTCACGACGATGACAAGCCATCCCGCAAGATTGAGCGATCGCACGGCTTCCGCCGCGCCAGACAGCAATGCGATCTGATCCGGATCCGTGATGTAACTTTGCTCACGGTTCAGAACGCCGTCGCGGTCCAGAAAAATTGCACTCCTTTTCCGCATCGTGTGATGACCTTGGCAAAACTCTCGCGTCTCAAGTCCGCCCATCCGCAGCGGGTAACGCCCAGAATCTTAGATTGTTTTCAACGAGTCAATTCTTGGTACGCAGGGCACCCATTCTCGGCGCCCCAGGGCATGGACATTAAAAATATCCGGCAACAACGGCGATGTATCGAGCCTTATAAGGCGGAGTCAACGACATGAAAATCTCTCTCTCTCGCATCAAGGGGTTGATCAATCACATCCGCAAGGATGGCATCGCCTGGTCGATCCGCAACAGCCTCGTTGTCAGTGGGCTTCGGCGGCATAAACCCAGGAAATCCCCTACGCCGGTGGGCGGGCAGTTAACAGGTGAGGATACACTATATGCGTTCTATGACATGAGTGTAGACCCCGCCACTTATGACGTCGCCTGGTTCTGCGTCTGCGCTGAAATGGCCAGGCGCGAACGCGGTTTGGCGAATCTGGAAATTGTTATCGTTCCCGGGCCGCTCGAGGGATTGCGGGAGGAATCCACCGATTATGATTCATCCGTGGACCTTCGGGCCCGACATTGGCGGGTGAACAATCTCGTCATTCCGTGCATTTGCCTTTTGCGTCCCCAAGCGGCGCTCCGGATCCTGCGGCGGATTTCGGATCTCGAGTACGAAGACATCGATCCGAAGAACATATTCCCCCTTGGTTACAACCCGTATTTCTTCCCCGCGCCGATCACGCACGAGGATTTCGCGGCATTGAACAAGAAGCTTTGCGAAACCGGGCTGGAGGATTTTTTTTCGGTAGGGCGCATAGGGCGACGCTATGTGGATCAATGGCGTGCATCGGCGCGAGCGGCGAAAAGGTTGGTTGTCATCACCTTGCGCTACTACAGCTACCATACCGAACGAAACAGTAATCTCGAAGCATGGCTCGAATTCGCAAGGAGTCTCGATAAGGACTTGTATACGGTTGTTTTCATCCCGGACACGGAGACGGCATTTTCGGAGGCGATGCTCGCAATCGAGAGAGAGTTCATCTTGTTGCGCGAGGCATCGTTCCTGCTTCACTTGAGGCTCGCGTTTTACGAGGCTGCGTACGTCAACATGGCAGCTCTCACCGGCCCGACGGCGTTATTCACGCTGAATAAGTCATCTCGTTATATTCTCTTGAAAATGATCGTACCGTCGGCTCCTCTTAATACAGATGCCGCAATGCGAAACCTAGGGTATACGCCCGGTACGGCGCCATCTTATGCATCTGAACTACAAAGGTGGGTGTGGGAAACCGACGATGTCGAAGTCATAAAGCGCGAGTTTGTCAAGTTTCAGGCCCTCGCTGAAAAGCAGGGAGTTCCGGATGCTCCGCCGGTCGATATCCTCGATTAGTCCGGCTACTGCGATGGCTGGTTTGCCGCCTCTGTATGGCGGAATTTTTGCGCATGGGCGAACGAGCGCGCCGGAAACCCTATTTACCGTTCCATGTCCAATGGCAGGAAAAGCCAGTTTTGTCGTTACCCAATAGGTTAAGCGCGCTTTGGCTGACGCTTCGTTCGAAGGTCACCAACAACGGCACGTATTTCAATGGCATCCTAGCCGCTTACGTTTCCCAAGCGTTGCAGATGGTCGCGCAAATCATTCTCATCCCGCTTTATGTAAATCATCTTGGCGAACAATACTTCGGTGTTCTGATGATCGTCATGACGACGATGGCCGCGACGAACATCATCGCCACATGGTCTATCGGCGGCATCACCCGGCGCTTTGGTGATTGTTTCAGCCGTGACGATATTGCAGCGCTTCGTGTGCGCTATGCGGCCGCGAAGTACGTTTTTCTGGGTTTCGGCGGGTCGATGATACTCATCGAGACCCTCATCGGCCTGGCGATCTGCGGCTACGTTTATTCCAAGCCTGGCGCACATGTTGACTATGACGTCGTGCTGACCATCATTTTTGCAGCCGTTAATGTGTTCCTGACTGTCGACAACATGGTCGAGGTGGCGGCACTCACGGCAAAGAATCGCTTGTCTGCCGCATACGCCCTGCAAATCGAGAGCCTTATTGTTTTTTTCTTTTGCGTCGTCATGTGGTTCGAATTGGGGGGCGGTCTGGCCGGTGTGTTCCCTTCCATGATTGCCGGTGCGATTTGTTCGCGAATTACGGTTTGGTTCTATTGGCGCCGCCAGGGCTTGCAACTGCGATGGAGGTGCCTACGCGATGAGGTTCGCGTCGAGGCGGCACAGCTCTTCGATACGTTGAAGCGTGGGTATCCAATGTATAGTCTGATTTTCGCCGGTCTTCAGATGGATACGGTTGTGCTCGGGATTCTCGGCAACCCGGTGGTTGTCGGAAAATATGTGCTCATCTGGAAAATCGCCGAGGTCGGCATTTTTCTTATTTGGCGCTTTTCGGAGAATCTGCAGCCGGAAATTTTTCGAGCTTTCGATACAGGAGATCGAGAGCGGGTGATTCGAATTTATCGCCTTGGGATCAGGTCAATAGCGGCGATATCGGCTCTGGCCGCGATCGTTTATGCGTTGTTCGGAAATTGGCTGGTAAGAATTTGGATCGGGAGCGGAGCGGTGCCGGAGGATTGGCTCGCTTATGCGCTTGCCGGGGCGGCGATATTCTGGTTGGGAACGGCGCGGCTATCTCAAATTGTTGCATTCTCGAGTTCCAATCTCAAGGGACTGATACGGGTATCCGCTGTCGAATTGGTCGCTCGTCTTGCGATTTTCGCGGTCTTGGCGCCTTTCGTCGGATACCTAGCTCCGTTGATAGCGATCAATGCCGTTCACGCTCTCGGCTGCGCCTATGCCTACGTCAAGATTGCCAGGGCGGGTGTCGCGGGTCGCCGATGATTCATTTGCCCCGAATTAACGATTTTTCTCGCAGGCCGAGTGCCGATGAATGATTAAGCACTTCCGGATCTTTTTGGCTTATTTCGGGCTCGGCTATGGCCGAGCCATGATCCTGATCGTTTTGGGCAGCGTTGTCGTTGCTATCTTTGAAGCGATGGGGGTTCTGCTCATATTTCCTTTGATGGCTCTTGTCGTGAATCCCGCAGAGGCAATCAGCAGTGGCATGATCGGGCGCCTCTATGATTTTGTCGGAAGTCCGCCCATCAAGGTTTTTACTGCTTTATTCAGTGTAATCGTCGGGGCCGTTTATCTTGGGAGAGCACTGTTCCAGATCGGCTTCACGCGTTGGCAATACCGCCTTATCGCGCGGTGGAAAATTGCGATCTGCTATCGCTTCTTCTGCAAGTTTCTTGATGCCGATTACGGCTACCACGTACAGAGAAATTCAACGCGGATCATATCGCTGATTACTACTACCGTAGAGTTGGTGTTGAACAACTTTATGTATCACATCATTTCCTTGACGGCCCAAATCATCACTGCAACGCTTTTGTGCCTATCGATGATTATTTTCCACCCTCTCGTCACTGTCGTGGTGGGTATTTTCTTTTTCGTTTTGTTTCAGTTTCAGAATACGTACATCAAGAAACGCATCCGCGATGTCGGTGGTCATGTTGCCCAGTTCAAGGCGGAAAACGCATTCGCCATTCAGCAGGCGCTCGGGGCATACAAGGAGACGAAGGTCAATCTCAAGGAAAAGTACTTCCGGACCATGTTCATGAGTGCAAACAAGAGGCTCATGGATGCGGAAGGCAGGCTTCTATTTTTCCAGAGCATCCCAGTAACGACGACCGAAATTATTGTTTTGTCTGTCGTTATTATTGCGTTCAACATGATCACGGTGGCAGGCGAGACCAGTCAGGCGGTCATGCAGAGCCTCGCCGTCATTGTCGTGACGATGTTCCGTCTGATTCCCACCGTCAATCGCAGTCTAACGTCGATTACATTCATCAATAGCGCCATCTATCCGCTCGATATGCTGGTCAAGGAAGCCGATGCGGTCGGTTTCCGCGCCGGTGCGACCGACGCCGTCGACGAGGCAGAACCGCCTGCGATGGTGTTAGAGCAGGCTCTCAGCCTGCGCGGCGTAGGTTATACCTATCCGGGCGCCGCACAGCCGGCCTTGCGCGACATCAACTTAACCATTCGCAGGGGCGAATTCGTCGGCATCATCGGGCCTTCCGGAGCGGGCAAGACCACTTTGATCGCTGTCTTGCTTGGGTTTCTTCGGGCTGAAACCGGCGATTACGACGTTGACGGCAAGCGGATCGACGATCAGCGTATCAGGTCCCTGCGCCACAGCATCGGTTACGTCGATCAACAGCCGTTTATCTTCGATGCGACCGTGATGGAAAACGTCGCCTTCGGTGTCGAGAAGGCGGATATCGACCGCAATCGGGTCGAGCAAGCACTCCATCAGGCCCAATTGTGGGATGTGGTCAGCGGCCTTGAGAGCGGCATCGATAGCTTTGTCGGTGAAAACGGCAAGTGCTTTTCCGGCGGCCAGAGGCAGCGCTTGGCGATCGCGCGCGCCCTTTATAAACAGCCGTCATTGCTCATTCTGGACGAAGCGACGTCGGCGTTGGACGTGGATACCGAACAGCGATTGTCCGAAACGATCCGTCACCTCAAGGGCTCCCTGACCATCATCGTTATCGCTCACCGGCTTTCGACGCTGCAGGCCTGCGACCGCCTTATCATGATGAAGGACGCACGTATTGTTGACGACGGCGCTTATGAAGAACTGCTGCAGCGCAACGAGACTTTCCGTCACTTGGTATATGCGTCGCAGGTGCGGGGTACAGACGACAGGGACCGCCGCGAGACGCCGATCGATGCCGTGTTGGGCTGTGACGACAGCCCGGAGGGGCAATAGTGGCATCGCTCAGGGGAAGCGATTCGGACGAGTTTACCATCGTCGGCGGATTTAAATCCGATGTGCCGCTACGGCTGTCAGTCGCTATCATCACCTATAACCAACGCGATCGAATTGCAGCTCTTCTCGATGATCTGGTTTCCGAACTGGGGACAATGACCGGCGTCGAGGTCATCGTCAGCGACGATGGGTCGCAAGACGGAACACAGGATCTGCTGCGGGACTATGCGGCGCGTTGGCCGCATCTAATTTGGGCGATTCTTGGCAACAGGAACGTCGGCATCTGGGCTAACGCCAACCGGGTTCGGAACGCCTCGAGGGGCGCGTATGTGGCCCCGATGGCCGGCGACGACCGCATTTTGTCAGGTAAATTCCGTCGTCAGATGGATTTTCTTGATCACCATCCGGATGTCGGAGTGTGCTACCACGATGTCGAAGTTATCTATGATCCGCCCCTGCGGCGACCTTGGCTCTTCAGCAGCCGGCATTGCCAGCGGCGGGGAGATGCCGCGACGGTGATTCGCTATGGAGCATTCTTTCCGTGTCAGTCAGTCATGGGGCGCCGCGCTGTGTTTCAGGCGGCCGCGACGCGGCCAGAGGTCGGAATTTCCGGGGACTCGCTGTTCTATGCCGAGGCTCTGGCGAATACGGGGAGCAAAATCGACTTTATCCCTGGGGTATACATGCAATACATCCGCCATGATTCGAACGTTACGACGATGTGGGCTTCGGAGATCGCCGAGGAAAAAAGCGCGGAACTCGGCATTTTGAGCACCCAGTTTCCGCAATACGAACGGGAACTGCGGTTGCGGCGCTCAGACCATGAATTTATCCTCGCTATTCGCAGTTTGTTTGATGGCCGGTTGTGGACGGTACTCCGCCACCTAGGCCGGAGTCTGGTATTGGGCCGCTGGACCTGGCCGGCGCTCGGCATCGCATTTGTGGAGGCACGTTTTTTTGTGAGCCATAGATTAAAGGAAATTCTGCGTGTTGCTGCTTAGCGGTGCGGCTGGCTTCATCGGAAGCCAGATGGTGCGTACGGCAATCGGCCTGGGGCACCGTGTTGTCGGCCTGGACAAGCTGACCTATGCTGGGTCGACTGATAATGTTGCCGGTTTGCCGGGGGATCGTTTTGAACTGGTGGTGGGCGACATATGTGACGCGGACTTGGTGCGGGACCTGTTGCACAGGTGTCGGCCGACGGCGGTACTGAATTTTGCGGCGGAAACCCATGTCGACAGGTCCATCGTCTCTTCCGATGCGTTCGTCCAGACAAATATCATCGGAACCTTGACGCTGCTGAAAAGCTGTCTCTCCTACTACGAAACTTTGTCCGGTCAGACGCGGGCGGATTTCCGCTACGTGCAGATTTCTACAGATGAGGTTTACGGCTCTCTGGGCGACGAGGGTGTCTTCGATGAAGGAAGTCACTATCGACCGCGTTCTCCCTATGCGGCATCCAAGGCCGCCGCCGATCATCTGGTCGATTCGTGGCACCACACATACGGCCTGCCGACGATCGTGACGCATTGCTCGAACAATTATGGCCCCCGGCAATTTGCGGAGAAGCTGATTCCGCATATGATCACCCAAGCGTTGTCAGGCGCCCAGTTGCCGGTTTACGGCAATGGTCGGAACGTCCGCGACTGGATTCATGTCAATGATCATTGCGCCGGCGTCATCGCGGCCCTCAGCCGCGGCATACCGGGACAACACTATTGTTTCGGCGGAAATTGCGAATGGCGCAATATCGATCTGGTTAACCGTGTTTGCGACATACTCGACGAGATCTGCCCGCGGGGCGACGGGGCATCCTATCGGTCGCAAATCACCTTCGTGACGGATCGCCTTGGGCACGATTTCCGCTACGCGATCGATTTCGCGCGTGCCCGTGACGAACTGGGATTTTCACCGAGTGTTGATTTCGCGGCCGGGTTGAGGAATACCGTGTCCTGGTACAGCGAACGCTACAAGAAAGCCGGGAGCGGGACATCATGAAGGGCATATTGCTGGCTGGCGGGAGTGGCACCCGGCTCGCGCCGCTGACATGGAGCATTTCGAAGCAGCTTCTTCCTATATACAATAAGCCTTTGATTTATTACCCGCTGACGATGCTCATGTATGCGGGTGTGCGTGACATTCTCGTCATTTCGACGCCGCGCGATACGCCTATGATCGAACAACTCATGGGCGATGGAAACCAGTTCGGATTGCAACTGAGCTACGCCGTTCAGGAGCATCCTAGGGGAATCGCCGAAGCATTTTTGATCGCTGAGGAAAGATGCGGCGGTGAACCCGTCTGTCTGGTGCTAGGCGACAATATTTTCCACGGCCATGAATTGCCCGCACTTCTGGATCGGGCCGCGCGAAATAATGATGGGGCGACTGTTTTCGCCTGCCATGTCTCCAATCCCACGGCCTATGGCGTGGTGACGCTGGATCATGCGGGGCGACCGATCGAAATCGAAGAAAAACCCGTTCATCCAAAGTCCGATTTGGCAGTCGCCGGATTGTATTTCTACGATTCTTCGATCTACGATGTAGCCAGAGGATTGCGCCCCTCGGCGCGCGGAGAACTGGAGATAACAGACGTCAACCGTCATTATCTTACCGAGGGTCGTTTGAGCGTCCAGAAGATGGGCCGTGGCACTGCGTGGTTTGATGCGGGTACGTTCGATAGCATGCTGTCGGCCAGTCAATTCGTGCAAATGCTTGAAGCAAAACAGGGCTTGATGATCGGCCTGCCCGAGGAAGTCGCATTCCGAAAAGGTTTTATTTCCGTTGAAGAGATCACCGAACAGGCCGAGCTGATGAAGAACAGTCCGCTCGGTGATTACTTGAGGAGGTTGCTGGCATAATGGCCTCTCCTGGTTTGGCTCGGCGCGCGTATTTGGTGCCGGTGACGACGATTCAGGACGCAACCGGTACCATCGGCGTCGCGGAAATCGCCGACTTGGCCGGATTCGCCGCCAAACGTTTCTATTTTCTCTACGGTGTTAAAGGGCGACGGGGCGGCCACGCGCATAAGCAGTTGCACCAACTGCTGATTGCCCTGACCGGAACTGTCGAAATCAAGGTCGAAGCCGGGCCGGAATCGGCGACATTTGTACTGTCCTCGCCGCGTGAAGCCCTGGTCATAAAGCCGATGGTCTGGCGGGATATCACGATGAGCCAAGGCGCGGTGTTAGGGGTGCTGGCATCCGAATCTTTCGATGAAGAGGATTACATCCGTGACCACGCTGCCTTTCGCGCCTTGTCGGCGCCCTCGGAGACCGGCGGCAAAGTACCGTGGACCACGGAACGTTGAAATGACCAACACGCCCATCCCCTTCGTCGATCTTCGGGCCCAGTATGCGGCGATCGGGAGTGAAATTCAGCAAGCGATTTCCGCCGTTCTTGAAGGCTGTGACTATATCCTCGGGCCTGAAGTGGAGCGTTTCGAGCGCGAATTTGCCGATTATTGTGGCGTGCCGTATGCCGTTGGCGTCGGCAATGGCGTCGATGCCTTGACTTTGTCGGCCCGTGCTTTGGGAATCGGTCCGGGTGACGAAGTGATCGTGCCGGCGATGACTTTTGTTGCTACGGCGCTGGCGTTCAGCCTGGTGGGTGCAAAACCGGTCCTGGTGGATGTTGAGGCCGATACGGCGCTGATCGATCCGGCCCGGATAGAGGGCGCGATCACTAGCCGCACAAAGGCGATCTGTCCCGTGCACCTGTTCGGTCAATGTGCCGACATGGACGCGGTCAAAGCCGTTGCCGCGCGCCACGGCCTATCAGTAATTGAAGACGCGGCGCAGGCCCACGGCGCCACATTCAACGGTGTCAGGGCCGGCGCCCTGGGGCACACCGGGTGTTTCAGTTTCTATCCGGCAAAGAACCTCGGGGCCTATGGCGACGGTGGACTGGTTTCGGTAGCTGATCCAGCGGCTTATGAGCGCCTGTTGGCGCTGCGAAATTACGGCTCCAAGGTGAAGTATCATCACGATATCCAGGGTACCAACAGCCGCCTTGATGTCATCCAGGCAGCCGCCCTGCGCGTCAAGTTGCGCCATCTTGAAGGCTGGAATGCGGCCCGCCGAGGCCATGCCCGGCGTTATGATGACGTTCTGGCTGATGTCCCGAATGTCCGCCGCACCCGTTATAGAGACGGCAGCGTTTATCATCTCTACGTGGTCAGGGTGCCCGATCGCGATGCCGTTCTGGCGCGACTGCATACGGCTGGAATCGGTGCCGCCATCCATTATCCCTTCGCTGTTCATCAGTCCGCCTGCTACGCCGATCTGGAATATGGCGAAGGTTCGTTCCCTATGGCCGAAAACTGGGCGGCGAATTGTTTGTCGTTGCCGCTCTACCCGGAATTGCCGTCGGACGCACCGGAACGGGTCGCAGAGGTTCTCAGGCGCGCATGAAACAAAGCGCATCTGTTTCGTTGCGGATGTCATTGACCGCTGGCGATGTAGTTGGCAAAAGGCTATTCAATTGACTCGCAGCCTGCGACAATGCGTGCACGGAATGATCGGGGCCGTGCCGGGCCACGCGGTTACTGCCTTGGGTAACAATCCGTAAGGCACTATTCGTGACGCCGTTTTACAAGAATATTAATCGCCATCCGATGAATGCGCGATATGTCACGTGGCTTCAGGCGTTATATCTGAAGTACTTTTGCCGTTACGCCGTATTCAGGTGGTGCAAGCCCTGCGTTGTCGGGGCTATAACCTGGGCGACTTACAAGTTTCGCCAGTTGCTGCCCTATTCCGTACATCTCTTCAGCGGGCAGGGGTGGTGGCTGCTGCTTCCGAAGCAGCTTACGACGATCAGCACATTGACTGTTGCGCGACGGCAAACACTTGAATCCGACGACTTCATCGAAGTGCTCGGGCCGCGCTCCTTCAACGGGTTCCCATCGGGTGTATCGATCCTGGATCGCTACAAAATACATTCCCCGTTTGTCGGCGCATATGAAATCCAGTCGGCCATTGTGATGGGGAACACCAATTTTGTGATCGGCGACTGGGGGATAGCTTACCCCGATATTTTCGATATCGAAAACCATGCCTGTCCCGCCGAAATACTCAAGGTGATCACCATAAATTTGGAGAAACACACCGGGCGCATCTTGCCAGCATACAAAACGCGGAATCTTCCTTACAAACGCGCCATTTCCATCCTTAACCAGTGCAGCAGCAATTACATCCATTGGCTGCTGGAAACGCTGCCACAACTGACGCTCATCGACCAAATTCCGGAGTATGACGGCTTGCCCATTCTGGTCGATGGTGAGGTTCATCCGAATATCATGGAGTCGCTGCGGCTTTTAAATTCGACTGGCCGGGAAATCATCCCGGTTGCGGCCTATGAGCCTGTAATGGTCGAGTCCTTGATCGTTATTTCACCGCCAGGGTATGTGCCTTATGAACCGCGCTCGATCGTCACGGGCAAAGTGGGCGAAGTGCGTTATGATGAACTTCATTTTTCTCCTATGGCTCTCTGCGCGCTCAGGCAGGCGGCCTGGCGCGCTGTCTCCGCGGCGCCGGGGCCAGACAGGATATACCTGCGCAGGCAGGGCCTGCACCGTCCCCTGATCAATTCGGGTGAAATAGAAGCCTTGGTGCGGAACTATGGGTTCGAAGTCGTTGTGCCGGATGTGCTCAGTTTTCGGGAACAGGTTTCGCTGTTCAGAAACGCAAAGTGCATTATTTCGCCGGTCGGGGCGGGCCTGGGGAACATGATATTTGCACCCAGTGGGTGTAGGGTCGTGTCCATGGGCTTTTTCACCACCGTCCCGAATTTCTACTTTTTCGACGGCATCGCGAAAGTTCTGGGACACAGGCACGAATACGTACTGGGTCCCTATATCGACCGCCCCGGTGACTCCGTGAACCACAGGAGCTACAGCATTGACGTCGATGTCATGAGACGATTATTGGACGAAATTGTCAGTGAAATCGGACGGTCATAAATGCAAGAGACATCAATACAGTGAAAACACTTCTTGTCGGCACCAGCTTCAGTGCGGCGCCCGTTTACGCAGCCCTCAAGAGAAAAGGGCATCATGTTGCCGTTTGTGGCGGCATCCCGGGTGATCCCTGCCATCAGTACGCGGACGCATCCATCCACATCGATTATTCCTCACGCGAGGATCTTTTGGCGGCAGTAAAGAGCGGGGGGTACGACTTCATCGTGCCGACCTGCAATGATACATCGTACATGTCGACCGCGTGGGTCGCGGCCCAACTCGGCTATCCCGGATTCGATTCATTTCGAACGACCGAAATCCTGCATAACAAACCGCTGTTTCGCGAATTCGCGCTGGGAGTGGGGCTTCCGGTTCCCGCCGCGTATAGGGTTGTCTCCGCCAGCACGGATGTGGCGGGCAAAGTTCGCTTCCCCGTCCTGGTAAAGCCGTCCGACAGTTTCAGCGGCCGGGGCGTGACCAAGGTCGGGCGACCAGATGAACTAGCGCTAGCCATCGACGCGGCTTTGGCGGTATCGCACGATGGCAATGCCGTTGTTGAGGACTTTATCGAAGGAACCTTGCACAGCCACTCGGCCTTCATCGTCGATCAAAAGATCATTCTCGATTTTTTTGTCGATGAATACTGTACGGTTTACCCCTACCAGGTGAATTGCTCCAATCACCCGTCCGGGCTGGCTGACGACCTGCGGCGCCAGACTCGCGACGTTATAACGAAGATGATTGTTGCCCTCGGACTATCCGATGGCCTGCTCCATACCCAGTTCATCGCGCAGGACGACAGGATCCAGATCATTGAGTGTATGCGCCGCGCGCCAGGCGACCTCTACGGACAATTTGTCGGCGCTTCGACCGGGATTGATTACGCCGATTTATATGTGCGCCCCTTCGTGGGCGAGAAAATTCCGACGGATATTGTCGTCCAGAGCCCAAAACCGATGGCGCGCCACACCATCAGTGTCGATACACCCCAAATCGTCGCAGATTTCACCGTTACCGGACCAGCGAAGTCTGTACGCATCATTCCCCTCAAGGAAAGCGGCGAATTATTGGGCGTTGCTCCCTTCGACAAGCTGGCAATCGTTTTTGCCGAATTCGAAACGATGGATGATATGCTGAACTTGGCGCCCTTTTTCGATCGCTACATTGTCATCGAGCCACTGGACATCCAATGCCGATAATACAGCCCCCGACACCATTATCGCTCGCGGTCAAGGGCGGACCACGCAAGCTGCGGGTTGCGTTTCTGGGCGGGGGTATAGATTCCGCAGTCGGACAGGTTCATCAGATCGCGATCGGCATGGATCAAAGATTCGACTTGGTCGCGGGCTGTTTCAGCCGCGAGATGGAAATCAATCAGTCGAGCGGCGTTGCCTATGGCGTTGATCCGGATCATGTATACCCTTCGCTCGAAGACCTGATTGCTGCCGAGGCCAAATCAATTGATGCGTTCGTGGTCGTCACGCCGACCGATCAGCATCTGGACCATGTGCTCCGCTGCGTAACGGCGGGCATTCCTGTGATCTGCGAAAAGGCCTTGGCACTGGACGATGCCGAAGCGATGAAAATCAAAGAAGCGCTGGATCGCCACAACGGCTACTTGGCGGTGACATACAATTATCTTGGATATCCGATGTTGCGCGAACTGAAGGATATCATCGCACGGGGCCAGCTTGGGGCGATCCATCAGGTGCATGTTGAAATGCCGCAGGAGGGCTTCAGCAAGGTCCGGATTCAAGACGGGAACCCTATCGTTCCGCAGGACTGGAGATTGCATGACGGAAACGTCCCGACGGTATCGCTCGATCTCGGTGTTCATTTGCACATTATCACCAAATTCCTGACCGATGCCGTTCCATTGGAAACGGTCGCTACGGCGAGTAGCTTTGGTAACTTTGACAATATCGTCGATAACGTAATTGCGACGGTTCGCTACAGCGGCGACATGGTTACCAGCATCTGGTACGGAAAGGTCGCGTTGGGGTGCCGAAATGGCTTGAAAGTCAGAGTCTTCGGTGAAGCGGGTGCGGCAGAGTGGTGCCAGGAATATCCCGAAGACCTCCTACTCAGTGACCGTTACGGTCGGCGCTTCCGGCTGGACCGTGGGCATCCGGATGTGCGCGTGTCTAACGCTGCTCGTTATACTCGTTTCAAGGCGGGGCATCCCACGGGGTTCATTGAGGCGTTCGCGAACCTTTATGTCGATATAGCCGACCACCTTCTGCGCTTTCATGAAAGCAGGCAATGTGGCGAAACCGAATACGTTTACGGGATCGATGGCGCCATCGAGGGGTTGCGGCTACTGAGCGCGATTGCCCATTCTGCACGGGAAAAGCGCTGGGTACGCGTGTCCTGACCGGCTGCGGCCGATGCTGGAACGAGCGTGCAGGCCGGCCTTCGGCGCTTGACAGGCTGCCGCCAATATTCTCCACAGGGTCTCGTCGTAGAGATGGGGAACGACGCATCTCGTGCGGCGGCGATTCATAAATCAACTTATGCGGTACGGTGTAATGAACAATTTCTATAGCTATAATCCCACCAAGATTCTTTTCGGTAAGGGCATGATTGCGCGAATCGGTGCCGAGCTTCGCGACGTTTCCAAGATACTGCTGGTCTACGGCGGCGGATCGATCAAGCGGAACGGGGTTTATGATCAGGTTCGGTCCGCGTTGAAGGACTGGAAGGTCGTCGAATTCGGCGGCGTGGAACCCAACCCTGAATACGAGACCTGCGTCTCGGCCATAAAATTCTCTCGTGCGGAAGGGGTCGACTTCGTTCTAGCCGCCGGCGGAGGTTCGACGATTGATGCGGCGAAGTTCATCGCCTTGGCCTATGCCGCCGACATCGAAGATTCGTGGCGAATCGTCACCGGCGAGGCGGCGGTGCCTGCCAAAGTGCTGCCGGTCGGTTGCATCCAGACGCTGCCCGCCAGCGGGGCGGAAATCAACAATGCGTTGGTTCTGAGCCGCAGGTCGATCCGGCGCAAGCTTTCGTTCAATACCATCGCCCTGTATCCTCGCTTCAGCGTGCTCGATCCCGAGGCAACCATGACCCTGTCGCGTCACCAGACGGCCTTGGGCATGGCCGATATTTTCATGCATGTGCTGGAACAATACATGACCTATCCGGCGGGCGCGCTGCTGCAGGACCGTCAGTCGGAGGCGATACTGTCAACGCTTGTCGAAGTCGCTCAGCCCCTGCTAGAAAGACTCGATGATTACGATCTGCGCGCGACGGTAGCGTGGTGCGCTGCGCAAACCTCGAATGGCACCATCAATCGTGGCGTGCCCACCGATTGGGCGACGCATGCAATCGGTCACGAGTTGACGGCGCTTTACGATATTCCCCATGCCCAGACACTCGTCTTGGTCGTCGGCGGAATGTATCTGCATCAAATCGAACGGAAAAAAGCCAAGCTGGCCCAGTATGGCCGCCGGGTCTGGGGTCTTTCCGGTTCAGATGGCGAAGTTGCCCGTGCGGCAATCGACTGCACCGTGGCGTTTTTCGATGCGATGGGATTGCCGACGCGATTCTCCGCTTTGGGCATGGATATCGCTGAGGTGGCGCCGGCGGTCCGGCGCCAGTTCGAGCAAAGCGGATTCCAGCCTATCGGCGAGCACAAGGATATCGACCTGAACGCCATAGATTCAATTCTGGCACTCTGCGCCTAGCGGGTCGATCGTGGTTCCACTTGTTACGCGACAGGGCTTGCCGATTTCGGACCTCAGGTCACTGGTCGGCGAACGCAGAGTCCTGGTCTGGGGAGTCGGCGATATGGCGCTTGATGTCGTCACCAGCCTGACGAAGGCGGGGTTGCGACCGCGGGCGTTGTTGCACAGCGATATGTCGGTGGTCGGCAGTGACCGCCATGGATTGCCCGTATGGTCGGCGTCCAGTGTCCTGTCCCCGGCGCAGTCCGATAGAAATTTCATTGTTCTGGCCGCGCCAGCCTATCGGCGAGAGGGTGAGGCTGCCTGCGTCGAAGCCGGGCTGCGCAAGAGCGCGGACTTTCTTTCGTTCCTGTCCATCCCGCGTCCGCAGGCGATCGTCGAAGTGGCCAACGATTGTTCGTTGCAGTGTCTTGGATGTCTGCAATCCACCGTCGGTGGTCCGTCTGCGTCCCAGCGGATGTCCGCCGATACGTTTTCGAAGGTGGCAGCCAAATTGGATGCGGACTTGCCCTTGCTCAGTCATATCGAATTGGCGCTTTGGGGCGAACCGACGCGAAATCCGGATTTGCCTGCAATCATCCGCTTGGCGCAGGCTGTCGCGCCCTGCACGGTGGCGACCGGACTGCCGGCCGATGTGTCCTTGGAGTCCGTGGTCAGGGCTGAGCCCGCGCGGCTCGACATCACGGCAATGGGCTTCGGCGAAACCTACGAGGCGCGGGTGCCCGGCGGGAGCTGGCCTGCCTTCACCCGACAGCTTGCCGTCCTCCGCGAATTGATCGACGATAGCCGACCGTCCACGAGGTTTCAGGTCCGACTTTACCGGTGGCGCAACGACCCCTCGGACCTGGTGGAGAAGTGGCGCGGTCTGCTCGGCGACTCGGGCATCCTGCTATCTCCGCAAACGCCCTATGTCATGCCCTATGACCAGACCCTGGCATATTGTGAAAGCGGGGCGTGGTCGGAGAAGGCTCTGAAGGCTGCGGAAATGCTGCCATGGCACCTGCAGCGCACACTGGACGCCTGCCGGGTGGAGCGGGACCGTCCCTGCCTCTCGCAGCGGATTTTCCCGGTCATCAACGTCGATCTCTCGGTCGGGCTGTGCCACCTTTATGCTCAGCCGCAGGTGGCTGCAAATTTCCTATCAATATCCTGGGATAATTTGCTTCAAGCTCGGCATAAATCGGATTTTTGCCAGCGTTGCCAAAGGTTTGGATTGCATAGGCTTGATCTGGATGTTATTAAAAATCAGTATGGTAATCTCCTTGATGTCTAATTCTTTTCGGGAAGTGCGCGATGAGTCCTGACAGCCGGGTCCTGACCCGACCAGACGCGATGTCGACGATGGGGCGGGAGCAATTCAAGGCTCTCGTGGGCAATCGGAAGATCTTCATTTTCTCGGTGAATCTCGAAGGTGTCGGTTTCCTGCGCCGCTTTACCCGCATGGGGTTGGACGTCGGTGGCTTCATCGATTCCCGCCCGTTCAAGGACGGCAAGCAGCGCGGCAAGCCGGTGATCTCGCCGGACGAATTTTTTGCCGGCGAAAACCGCGATGTCTTCGTATTGATCACCGCGAAGCATCGGCAGACGCGGAAATGGGCGATCGACCTTTGCGAGTCCGCTGGGCTCGCAAAGGGGACCGGGTACATGTATTCGACCATGTTGTGCGATTACTTCCCGACCATCGAAGTCGCGGGCGTGTGCAATCTGCGCTGCATTTCCTGCAACATGGGGCAGCCCGATGCCAACAGGGGCAAGGGCGTAATGTCGGCGGAAAGATACCGCCAAGTCCTTGAGAAAATGAGTCAGGAAATACCCTTCCTGAATTCGGTTTATCTCTATTTGTGGGGTGAGCCCTTGCTGAACAAGGAGCTGCCCGAAATCGTTCGCATCACCCGCGAACTGGGCGCCGCATCCGAGATTTCGTCCAATCTCGTCGATGGCGCCAGGCTCGAAGCTTTGATCGAAGCACAACCCGATGTGCTCGTGGCGCCCTGTTCGGGTGTCGGCGAAAATTTCGGCCTTGCCCGCACTGGCGGAACTTGGGACGAATACCGGGACAACCTTTACAAGCTGCGCGAATACCTGGATCGCCACAATGCGGAAACGGTGGTCCGCATCACTTATCATATGTACAAGCACAATCTCGAGAAGGACTACGATACGGTCGAAAAGATCGCTAAGGAGCTGGGATACCAGTTCCTCCCCGTTCTGGCCCAGATTTTCCCGGAAAAGGTGCTGCGCAACGTCATCAACGGGGAGGCCATTCCGGAAGAGATGCTGCGCGCCAACGAGATGTTGTATTTCCCGATCCATGAGCAGCTCGCCTATGCGCAGAGCGTCAAGGACAGAAACTGCTTCATGATGAAGGTCTTCCCCAGCATTCGTTGGGACGGTTCCGTCGTGCATTGCAGCAATCTGATGAATCCGGTGCTGACGCGAAACTATCTGGACATCTCGCTCGACGACCTTCTCGACCAGCGCGGCGCCAATGGCTTCTGCAACTCGTGCATGGATCACGGAATGCATCGTTTCTTCGATGTGTCGGCTTCCGTGACGGTGAAAAACGGCCGCCGGGTGCCGCAACGCTCCTGACGCGAAGGGCGCGCCAAGCTTCGGCGCCCCGGCGTTTGCCGGGGTATCATCAAGTTTTCGGCCGACACTGACCGCTGTTTCCGATATGAGCACAGATACCCTCAAATCCGTCCTGGCAAGTTTCGACCAATGGCAGGCGTCTCCGTTGGAGGTGCGTTCGCATCTGGACGATGTGCTTCGCGGTAAACGCCGTTGCTACGTCCTTGGTCGGAATCACAACAGCGCTTTCATGGCCGAACGCTTGCCGGTCGCCGGGTTTCTGGACGACTTCGTGGAACCGGGCACCGTCTGGCACGGGTTGCCCGTGCTGCCTTGCAGCGACCTCCCCACCGGATCGGTCGTTATCAATGCCGTCCTCCTGCGCCGGCCCCATCAGGCTCTGGCGCGGCTGGCTTCCTTGCCGCAGCCTCCCATCGTCGTTCACTACGCGGATTTCATGCGTCTGGATCCGGTTAAATTTGTGCCGCCGATCTTCGTGCAGGAGGCGCGGTCCGTCGTCGCCGACCGCGCCGATGCCTTCGCTGCGTTGGGAGACCGACTGGAAGACGAAGAGTCGCGCGAGGTCATGAAGGATGTCCTTTTGTATCGCCTGACCGGTGATCCCGCCTTTACCAGGGGATATCAGATCCGGGACGAGGACGAATATTTTGACCTGCCGTTCGTCCTGCCTCAGGGACCGGTTTTCGTTGACGGCGGTGCCTATCGCGGTGAAACGACCGAATTGTTCTGCCGGCATTATCCCGATTACAGCTGTGTCCACCTGTTCGAGCCGAATGCCGGCTCTCTGGCGAAGGCAAAGTCGAGGCTCGGCAGCCTGGAACACATCCACTATTACAACAATGCCGTTGGCGATGTTCGTGCTCATGTTGCGTTCGACGACAGCGCGGAGAATGCATCGCGAATCACCGGAGAAGGCGGTGAGGGTATCGAAGCAATGCCCATTGATGAATTGTCCGGCAAAGTCGATTTTATCAAGCTGGATGTCGAAGGCTATGAGACCAAAGCCCTGGTTGGTGCTCGGAGATCGATCTCTGACTTTCATCCGTCGCTTGCGATCTGCATCTACCATCGCATCACGGACTTTATCGACGTTCCAGGCGTGGTTCTCGCTATCCGTGACGATTACCGCTTGTATATTCGCCACTACACCGAGGGTCTGGAAGAGACGGTCATGTATTTCGTGCCGCGGAATTGACGGCGTCTTGTCATCGGATCGGCATTCTTCCAAACAGATCGACAGAGTACGGCGGCCGCAGGGAAGTAAAACTTGCCGTTCAAGGCATCTTACAACGAGCAGACGGTGACGGGGCGCGATGAAGGTCGGGAATAGGCTTTACCGGACCATCTGGCCGGCGCAGGGTGGCGTGACGGTTGAAATCATCGATCAGACCATGCTGCCGCACGAATTTTCCGTGGTGACGTTGCGGTCTCTTGAAGATGCTGCTCATGCCATCGCCGCCATGCAGGTGCGTGGCGCACCGCTGATCGGTGCCGCTGCGGCCTATGGACTGGCGCTCGGCCTGCGCGCCGATGCATCTGACGCGGGGTTGGAAACCGCGCGTGCGCGACTGCGGGCTACCCGGCCGACGGCGGTCAATCTCGCTTGGGCGCTTGACCGCGTCGGCGCAAAAGTGCGCGGCCTGGCGCCCGGCGCGCGCGCCGAAGCCGCCTTTGCCGAAGCCCAGGCCATCGCCGACGAAGACGCCGAAATCTGCAAGGCCATCGGTGGCCATGGCCGTCCCATCCTAGAGCGCATCAGCGCCGCCAATCGCGGCCGCCCTGTGAACGTGTTGACCCATTGCAATGCGGGCTGGCTCGCCACCGTCGATTGGGGGACGGCCTTGGCGCCGGTCTATGCGGCCCACGACGCCGGCATCCCCGTTCATGTCTGGGTCGATGAAACGCGCCCGCGCAACCAGGGGGCGTCCCTCACCGCATGGGAGTTGGCCGGACACGGCGTCGCCCATACCGTGATTTCCGACAACGCGGGCGGCCATCTCATGCGCGAAGGCCGCGTCGATGTCTGCATCGTCGGCACCGATCGTACGGCTGCCAACGGCGACGTCTGCAATAAGATCGGTACCTACCTAAAGGCGCTCGCCGCCGCCGACAACGGCGTACCGTTCTATGTCGGGGCACCCGGACCCAGCATAGACTTCGCCGTCGCTTCGGGCGCCGCCATCCCGATTGAGGAACGTCCGGGCCATGAGGTTTCCCATATCCATGGCCGCGACGCTTCGGGAAAGGTGGTCGCGGTGCGTTTGACGCCCAACGAGAGTCCGGTCGCCAACCCGGCCTTCGACGTGACGCCCGCCCGCCTGGTTACTGGACTGATCACCGAGCGTGGCGTCTGCCCGGCCTCGGCCGAAGCTCTTGCCAAGCTATTTCCGGATCGCGCTGATGCTGCGTGGGGTTTATCCTGACCATCACTCAGGGCGCGAAAGTCACCTCATGAAAAGCAAGTGGTCAGATAAAGAAGCCAAATCCTATGTCGCCCGTTACGGCAACCAGGGCGTCAATGCTGATCTGGCGTTGCGGGTTTATACCTCGCGCCTACTTGGCCGTGACCCGGCGCTGGTGCTGCATGGCGGTGGCAATACCTCGGTCAAGACTACCGTTGCCGACTTGATGGGTCGGGCGACGGAGATTCTCTGCGTCAAGGGGTCGGGCTGGGATATGGCGGAGATCGAGCCGCAGGGCCTGCCAGCGGTGCGGATTGCGCCGATTCGTGAGCTGCGAGCGCTCGATTCCCTCTCGGATGAGGACATGGTTAATGCCCAGCGCGTCAACCTGCTTGATGCAGCGTCGCCGACGCCTTCGGTCGAAACCCTTTTGCACGCTTTCCTGCCGGCGAAGTTCGTCGATCACACCCATTCGACGGCAGTGCTGTCCATCAGCGACCAGCAGGGTGGCGGCGCGATATGCCGCGACGTCTACGGTGCGCGCATGGGCTATGTGCCCTATATCATGCCCGGCTTTGCGCTGGCCAAGGCGGCGGCCGAAGCATTCGAGCGCGACCCGTCGGTCGAAGGGCTGATCCTCGAAAAGCACGGCATCTTCACCTTCGGCGAGACGGCACGCGAATCTTACGATCGCATGATCGAAATGGTTTCCCTGGCCGAGGCTCGTATCGGCCGCAAACGCAAGGCGCGAGTCTTTGTGCCTGCGCGTCTGCCCGCCAAGCGGGCGAGCGTGGCCGAGGTGGCGCCAATCCTTCGCGGCTTGCTCGCCGAACGGAAGGGAGAGATGACTAGGCGCATGGTGCTCGATTTCCGCACTGGCCCCAAAGTCCGTGCTTATGTCGATGGCCGCGATCTCGCGCGCTATTCACAGCAGGGCGTGGTCACGCCAGACCACACCATTCGCACTAAGAACTGGCCGGTGATCGTGCCCGTGCCCGCCGCGGGTGCGTTGGACCAGTTCTGCGCCGGAGCGAAAAGGGCCTTTGCCGACTTCACCGCGCACTATCACGCCTATTTCGTGCGCAACAACAAGCGCCTGGGCGGCATCAAGAAGGAGTTAGACCCGATGCCGCGGGTGATCCTGGTGCCGGGACTCGGCCTCTTTGGCGTGGGAGCGGGAGTCGGTGCCGCGCGTATCGCGGCCGATATCGCCGTCAGCACGGTCGAAACGATCACCGATGCCGAATCGGTCGGCCGTTTCGACGCGCTGCCGGAACGCGATCTGTTTGACATGGAATATTGGTCGCTTGAGCAGGCAAAGCTCGGCAAGGGGGCGGAATCGCGCCTTGCGCGTCATGTCGTCGTCGTCACCGGTGGGGCATCGGGTATCGGGTTCGCGACGGCCAAGGCCTTCCGCATGGAAGGCGCCGAGGTGGCGCTGCTCGACATCGATCGCGCGCGCGTGGAGGCAGCGGCAAAAACCATTGGGGGCAAGGCGATTGTCTGCGATGTGACAAAACGGCCATCGGTCAAGGCCGCCTTCGATGCAGTAGCGACCCTGTTTGGCGGCATTGATATCGTTGTCTCCAATGCGGGGCATGCCTGGCAGGGGCGTATCGGCGACGTCGATGAAAAAATCCTGCGTGACAGCTTCGATCTCAATTTCTACGGCCACCAGCGGGTGGCCCAGGCGGCGGTTGCGGTCATGCGCGCTCAGGGCACGGGTGGTGTTTTGCTGTTCAATATTTCGAAGCAGGCGCTGAACCCGGGGCCGGATTTCGGCCCTTACGGCCTGCCCAAAGCGGCGGCGCTCGCTCTCATGCGCCAGTACGCCATTGACCATGGTACAGACGGTATTCGTTCTAATGCGGTCAACGCCGATCGCATCCGTAGTGGCCTCCTGAATGATGCGATGATCGCCGAACGCGCCAGAGCCCGCGGTATCAGTGAAGGTGATTACATGTCTGGGAACTTACTCCGGCGCGAGGTGCTGGCCGACGACGTCGCCAAGGTTTTCGTCGATCTTGCGCTCTCGCCCAAAACGACCGGCGCCATCGTCACCGTCGATGGCGGCAATATCGCCGCTGCGGTGCGCTGATACGATTGCCTCAGTCCCGCCCGCCGATCCGCGCATAGATCGGCCAGGGCAGCAGGCGCAGGGCCAGGGTGATCCACTTCCACCAGCCGGGAAAGTAGGTGATACCCGTATCGCGGCCCATCCGGCTCACCACGCGATCAGCGAGCTGGCGCGGATCGCCCTTGGGCAGCGGCGTCTTTTCCGCCTTCATCACGTCGGTATCGAGAAAACCCAGCACCCAGAACTGCACCTT
>JAYQQF010000010.1:0-117013 GCA_038145705.1 Alphaproteobacteria bacterium
TGTTTCACTAACGGAACCCGCCTGTCTTATCTCTTCATGAAGAACGTAGTGTCACCGGAACTAATGGCTTTCTTACTACTAGACGATGAAGAACAAGACGATCTGAAGCACTAGGAGTCACTGAAGACGGGAGGAAGGCTGTGACTTTGGGCTGCAGCCTTCTTTCCCATCGTCTCGGATGGATGTGTATCCATCCTCCGTCAGTGAACTGCCCACTCCAATCGGACATTTTAATCGGACAATCCCTAAAATTCTCGAGCAGGATCGGTAAAGTAACGCAGGTTTCCTGCGGTTTTTCTTGTGAACGACTTCCCTCAATTTGAGTATTTGGCTGAGTGTCCGATCAGACTGTCCGATCGTTATCTTTGAAGCATCCTGAAACGGACACCCAGCCAAGCCTCACTTAAAGAGATGGAAACGGTTTCTCGAAGTGATCCAAAAGCCTCTGCCTTGAGTCAGTGGACTTGTTCTGACGCAGTCTTTGCATCTCTGCATCGAATGGTTCCCACCAACAGCATTCAGTTTTGACGCCTTCGATGGTGATCCTGTCTCTCTTCAGACCAAGCCGTGCAAGAATGGCCTGTGCTTCGGAGAAGTTTCTCATGACAGAAAACTTCTCTAACTTCAGGTGTTCTCTGAAGCCTCGCCACGTGTAAAACTTATCCTTACGGAAGTAGCCTTGATTGGCTTCAAGTTCTTCCCGCACGTACATCTCAAGTTCTGTCTGTGATGCATCAGCTGCTGCAATATGCTCCGCTGTCTTTGGCGGAGGCAGTGTTGCAAAGTCTTCTGGCACCTCAGGCAGGATGTGTTCCTTGAGGTACTTGGCAAAGGCCCATACGCCACCCTGCTTGTAGAGACTGTTGTGCAGGTTTCTATAATACTCACCGTCACGTTTCTCTACTTTGCTTCGGACATAAAAAATTCTCCTGTCATCATGCTCAAAAGCTATGGGGTTGTCATAGTTTGAGAACATCATGAAGTGCAGGAAGTTTTTCATATCCTGAGGTGGAAGGTTCTTAAGGTTCACATGCAACTGGGGATTAGTGAAGAAGTTCTTGCAACGATTGTACATGTCATAATCGCCATGGGCCTTTAACTCTTCTACGATGATGAGGTTTGCACCCATTACCCAATGATGAAATGAACTTTTCATATCACTTGGGTTTATGACGCGTGTCATTGCCTTACCCACAAGGGTACCGATGGCACTACCAATCAACGACTTTCCTGTTCCTTGATGACCCGTCACAAGAATCCCATGATTGATTCTTTGTTCTGGTCTGAAGATGAGGTGCGTCACCCAGTGAAGAAGATGTCTGTATTGTTCTTCGTCACCGTTGACGATCCATAACAGATGATCAAGAAAAGGCTTCTCAGCTCCAAAGACTGAAAAGTTCTTCTCGATATCAGGTCGTTTGAAGATGTTGAGAACGGCAAGATCATCAGAAATTACAGCCCTTTGTTCTCTGCTTTCTGGAACCATGTCCATGTAAGCAAAGACATTGGTGTCTCTATGATCATGTCTTATGAAGATAGATGGAGCCAATGATCCAGCTGTTCCTTCATACAGTTCATTAAACTGATGAACTTTGTATGTCTGAGAGTGGTCTTGAAGATGAACGAACCGTTCAATCTTGATCACCCAGCCCCACTTCAACAGAGGATGAGCGGGGTTGTCATTTGCATGAGGTAAAGATGAGGATTGATGATCAGCCTCATCATGGACTTCCGGCTTATTCTCGTTCACTGACATGGCATTCACCGGGTGAGTATGAGAATTTGGAAGTCATGCAAACCAGAGACGCAGACAGTTCAAACGCCTGGTCCAAAGACAGATCAGTGCGGTGAACCATCAGTTCCCGAGCCATAGCCCGGATGAACCCTATATCGGACTTATCCAGTGCTGAGGTGTTGTGAGTGTTTTTAGAGCCGCTGTTCATAGTGGCCCACCTTTGGAGCCACTAAGCCGTTAGCCTGTACCCCAATGCTCTTTAAGTTATTGGTATTCATAGAATACTCCATTCTTATAAAGTTAATGTTACGTTAATAAGGTAATAATCCAGATTAACACTAATATAATAACACCAATAACATCCGGATACAATTATTATTTAGTAAAAAAGCACCAAAAATAAATAACAAACAGTTTTTTATTTTAAAAAATAAATAAGAAACAAGTTATAAAAAAATGATGAGAAACCTATGAGATGTAGCCATCTTCAGGCTTAAAAGCAGGGTTCCGAGAAGATCATTTCAGCTACGAAAGAACTTTATCTTCCCGCTAAAGAGCTGCCTTCAGGGTCTTCTTCAGTTCTTCAACAGACATAGGTTCAGGTTTCTTTGTATGTGCCAAACGATGATGGTTGGCACAAAGCAAAGTCAGATCGTCTTCTGTTGTCACTCGCTCCCCCTTAGCTATGGGATAGAGATGATGAACATCCAACATCTGAGTTGAAGGCGGGACTAAACCGCAAGCCTGACAGCGGTTCCCATACTTTTTCAGTATTTTTGGTCTGTATGGCTGGGGGGCTATATGTGTTCCAAACGACGCGGGGGGTTTTTTGGTATGGGTCTGCAATCCTAAATCCCGAGCTAGCAACATTTCTAGCCCTGTTTTGTCACTCCAAATTTACTCCACTGGTACTCCACGGAGCCTCAGAATCGAGACTTTTCACGAGACACGACGGTACTTCGTCGCTAAGATTGTGCATCAGCTCGGTAAGGAGCAGCGAGTTGATTTTACTGATGTTTTGTTCACTGGTAGCTCAGGGAGCAAGCGTCAGCTTGCGGAGCGAAGCGGTAGTGTCACTCCCTTGGTAAGGGAGAGGTCGAAAGTTCGAATCTTTCGTGCGGCACCATTTCTTCCCGTTCGTTGACACTGCCTGGAATTGCCATGCGCCAAATTTCCGGCGAGCACACGAACACGCACGCGCAACCGAATCTAAATCCCGGCAACCGATTGCGGGGTGGTCGGCCCGAGGCCCGGGCGGAAAAAGCGCGGTTGCGGGCTCAGTCATATGAAAAAATGAAAAATTGGAACTCGCCTATATCCGACAGGCGCGACAGAAGTGCTGAAAATCTCGTCATTGCTTCCCTGATCCTGTTCTTTTCCAGTCGCACCTGACCTTACCCTGTGGCCGTTACAGGCCCAAGACAGGGTAACGCCGGAGCGCGCCCGCGGCACGTCCGGCAGTCAGCCCCTGAGGAAGCGAGCTATTCGGTCCGCGCAACGTCCCGCGCCGATACTGGTTTCGCCGCCGAATAAAAAGTTAGGCTGGTGATCACCACCGCTGTCAGAAGCAAGGCGTGGCCAAGAACCAGTTCACCCCAGAACAGGAACGATCCCAGGGCCGCGCAGAATACCGTCGTCCACATCAGCGAAAGAAAAAACATCACCTGAAAACGCTGGGCGACGGGCAGCCGGTTCAGGGGACTGATCCTTTCGTCCATGATCACCGCCACGGTTTCGGAAACGAGATTTCGCCAGGCAATCATCTGCACCTCCTTCATCGGTCTGATGATCTCGATACGGTGCCGGGAAACGAATGGATCATGGCCCATGCAAACAGCATCAGTAGGGCAGAATCTCGCCTTTCCAGTCGACGAAGCGGCCGCTGTCCTCCACGCGCAAGCGCTCGATGACATCGACGAGGCACCGCGCCGACCGCTCCGGCGTCATCACCTGCTGCTCCGCCATCCCCTTGTGAAAGGGCCGGGACAGGGGCGAATCGACGGTCCCGGGATGAAGCGCCACGCAGATACCCTGGCGGTTGCGCGCCGCCAGCTCGATCGAGAAATTCCGCACCAGCATGTTGAGCGCCGCCTTCGAGGCGCGGTACGAGTGCCAGCCTCCGAGCGCGTTGTCGCCGATGCTGCCGACGCGCGCGGACAAGGCGGCAAAAACGACCCGCCGGTTGCGGGCAAGCAACGGCAGGAATGCGCTTCCCACCAATGCGGGTCCGATCGCATTGACGAGAAACGCCCGCTCCATGCTGTTCCGGCTGAGGCTGCGCCAAGTTTTTTCAGGCCGCAGGTCGGCCCCGTGCAGGATGCCCGTCGTCACCAGCACGAGGTCCAGCGCGCTGCTTATCGCAGCGACTTCTGCGGCAGCGGCGGCGATGCTGTCTTCGGCGGTTATGTCGATGGGCAGGTGGCCGAGACTACGCTGGGCTTCACCGGGCCGCGACAGGCCGATGACCCTTGCCCCGGCGATCCGCGATTCGAGTTCCCGCACAATGGCCGCGCCGATTGCACCGGCGGCACCGATCACCGCGGCGGTGAATTGCGGCTGGTCCCCGGCGTCGGTCATTTCCGGATTGCCGAGAGGATTTCGAGAGCGATGGCACGCCCACTCTGGAACGCGTTCTCCGCTCTTGGTCCAAGACACCAGTCGCCGCCGCAATAAACGGAACGCGCGTCATTGGTGAGGAACGGCCGCCCGAGCGGCGTCTCGGTCTGCGCGAAACGCCAACGGTGCGCCGCCGCATAAGTAATGCCGTGCGGCGGGATGCCGACGATGCGGCAGAAACGATCCATCAGCAGATCGACCACTTCCTCCGGCTCGCATTCGAGGTTACGTCGCGACCATTGCGGCGCGGCATGGATCATCCAGCAAGACCCGGCGGCCTTGCGCGCAGGCTTCGAATTATCGCGAGCAATCCATGCGATCTCCGGACAGGGGCCGGCCCAGACATCATTGCCGCCCGACCATCCCCCCTGAGACCGCGCCAGTATCGCCCAGCACGGCGCCATGACCACCGAGGCCAGGCGGGCCGCAATCTTCCGGCTGGCGATGATCCGCGATGCCTGCGGGGCCGGCACGGCAACCACGGCAAAGCGGCAGGCAAACTCTCGGCCGTCTTCGGTTACGACCACGGCACCGCCGTCGGTTTCCGCAACCCCGCTCACGACGCATCGATGCTTGACGGAAATATCGCGGGCGAGCGGCGCCACCAGCGCGCTCATGCCCGGCGTGCCGACCACCGCAGTCGGTCCCGCCGACAGCCCGGCCGGCTGCCAGGGCGCGGCACTGCCGACACCGAGCGCGCGCTCTATGAATTTTTCGAAATGGGCATCCCGGGCCCTGACATATTGCGCGCCGTGGTCGAAACTTACGCCCGACTGCAGCCGCCGCGTGGCGAGGCGTCCGCCGAGACCCCGGCTCTTTTCAAGAACGAGGACGTCGAGGCTCGCGTCGGCAAGAATGCGTGCGGCCGTTAGCCCGGCAAGACCAGCTCCGGTGACGATCACTCTGTTGCCTGCATCTGACACTGCGCGGCACTCCGCCAATGGGGACATGACTGAATGTACGCTCTGCCGCCTGCCGCGGATCAACGGTCCTGCCCCCGCAGGTATTCGACGAAGACCTTGATCCGCCCGCCGCCCGCGACCGTAAGCAATCTCGTGATGAAAAATCCGGAACCGCCCCGCCTGATTGCGCTCTTCAGCTATGCCGGAGCGCTTCCCTTCCTGTTTTTCGGCGGCGGGGTTTACTCCGGTGGGACCGAACTCGATGTCGCATCAGGGATGATCCTTCGGACTTACGGTGCGGTCATCCTGTCATTTATCGGCGGGGTTCAGTGGGGTGCAATCATGCTTCACTCCCCCGTTCCCCGTGGGCCGATCGTGGCAGGCGTCATGGCCTCCATCATCGCCTGGGTAGCGCTGTTGACGCCGTTATCCGTGGGTCTCGGCATTCTCGTAGCGGGCATCGTGCTCCAGTTCGCTGCAGATGTCTGGGCCATTCGGCTTGGCCTGCTGCCCCAATGGTATCTGCGACTGAGAACCGCGCTGACGGTCACCGTGGCAGGAATCCTGCTGGCCACGGCTTTTTATCCTGCACTGCCATGATACGGAAAGGCGATCTGCCGCGTAAAACCTGCGCAACATGCGGCCGGCCCTTCACGTGGCGTCGCAAATGGTCCGCCGTCTGGCACCAGGTGCGGTACTGTTCCAAGAGGTGCAAACGCCAGCGCGGTGGCGGTTCCCGGCCCGATCCGGCTACTGCGACTCACCCGCGCAGCGCAGCTCGAAACGGGCGATGAAACCGGCAACCGCGCGGCTGAGGGCGGCGGGTTGCCCGATGGCTCAATCGTCGAGGTTCTCGCTCATGACGTCCCAGGCCAGGCCCGAGGCCCATTCTTCCTTGGTGAATTGGCCGTAAGCCAGCGACCAGCACCACGGTTCGCGGTCCGGATAGATCGGGCTTTCCACTTCCAGATCGGTTCTCGATACCGGCGCGGCGGCGGCGTTTTCCCAGACAAAGGCCGGAACGCCTTTCGACACGGCCTCGACGGCGGCGATGGACGCAATGGTCACGACGCAGTGCGCGTCCTTCAATGCCTCGTCGAAGGGTTGGCCCTTGGTTTGAATGATCACAGGGCGATCGGTTTTCGTCTGCAGTTCCTTGACCACGTTCTCGATCCAATTGGGCTCGCCGAGAAGGCGCAGGACCACATCCGAGGGCGGGCAGACGACGATATTCCGGCCCTTGCGCCACGGCTCCAGCTTCACGCCCAGCTGTTCCCACCTGTCGGCGGGCCGCTCGATGATGTTGCGTTGCTGGAAGTCGCACCACGACAGCCTGTAATGGCCGAAGTAATGTCCCCGGTGGAAATATCCGTGATCGAGGTAGATCCACGGCTGCTCGCGACGGATGGACGCGTCCAGCAATTCCAGCGTCCCGCGCAGAAGCCCCCAGATAATTCCGACCCCCGGCTTTACCCCCCCTGCCGCCGGATAGGACTTGCACTTCCAGTAAGGCCACAGGTCAGCCCACGGACCATCCGTCGTGTAAACGACCGGTGTCCTGAACTTCGGGTTCCACGGAAATTTTTCCCCGCGATACGCAGCCCTGACATGCTCGTACAAAAACTTTCTCCACAGGTTCGGCCTATATTTAGGCCGATAAATCAATATTTCCAACCGGCTCCAATGCTGAAACGGCACCGCCCGCTTCAGGCTTGTTCCGGCTCAAACCGCGCGATGAAACCGGCAACGGCGCGACTGAAGGCTTCGGGCTGCTCGATGCTGGAGATGTGCGCGGCGCCTTCGATCTCGGCATATTCGGCGCCGGGCACCAGCGCCGCGTCGGCCTTGATGCCGGCAATGGGACAGGCGATGTCCTCGGTCCCGGCGATGAACAGGGTGGGCAGCGCGATGTCCTTCAGGCGGCGTCGGTAATCGAGGGTCTTGAGAGCTTCGGCCGCGCCGATGAAGCCATCGAGCGAGGTACGCCGGATCATCGCGCGCACTGTATCGGCAACGGAAGGCTCGGCGGCGACGAAGGCAGGCGTCAGCCAGCGCGCCAGCGTCGGTTCCACCACCGCGCCGATGCCCTGTTCCCGGGCGAGCGCGATGCGGTCGTTCCAGCTTTTGACGAAAGGCTCGCTCGTTTCCATCATCGAATTGGCGACGGTCAGGCTGGTGATGCGGGCCGGATGGGCGAGGGCAGCACCGACCGCCACCATGCCGCCGAGCGACAGGCCGACAAGATGGCTCCGGCGGATGCCGAGCGCATCCCACAGGGTAACAAGGTCGCCCACCAGCTGGTCGAAGGAATAAGGCGGCGGGGTGGCGCCGGTTTCGCCGTGGCCGCGTGCATCGAAGGTCAGTACGCGCCAGCGCGTCGAAAGCCCGGCCACCTGCGCACGCCACATGCCGCGGTCCGAAGCGATGGAATTGGCGAAGGTCAGCCAGGGTGCGCCCTCCGGCCCGGCAATGTCATAGCCGACTTCGATATCCCCTGCCCTGATCCGCATGTTTTCCCTCCCAAAATGTACGCGTACATATGCGTACGCTTAGCTCGTACGCAGCATCTCCCGGAGCGCGATGAAAAGCCGGTCGATCCGCCCCACCGATACCGGCTGGCGGAGCACCTCGGGTGCAAAACCGCGCAGCAGAAGCCGGTCGAGCAGCCGCCGGTAGGTTTCCAGCATGATCCGCGCCGGGCGGGCGGGGCCCAGCGGAATGGTCTTGAGCACCCGGCGCGCGGCGCGAAAGCGCGCCTCGGCCATGCGCGCCATTTCGGCCGCCGCCACGGGCAGCGCCGGGTCGGAAAGCAAGCCCTCGGGATCGCGGGCGACGACGCCCGCCCGGTCGAGAATTTCGCGCGCCATGTAAAGGCGCCCCTGCCCTGCATCTTCGACAAGGTCGCGCAGGAAATTGACGTATTGCAGCGCCTGGCCCAGCGACAGGGCAAGCGAGCGCCCCTCTGGCCGCCGCACGCCGAAGATGGAAGCCGACAGCATGCCCACCGCGCCCGCCGCGCGGCGGCAGTAGAGTTCGAGATCGAGCAGCGCCGGCGCCACCATCTGGCCCGATGCGTCCATCACCATGCCGTCGATGATGGCGAGAAAGTCCTGTTCGTGCAGTTGGTAACGCGCCACGGGACCGGCGAGCGCCTCGGTCACCGCATGAGAGGGAGATCCCGCGAACAGGCGCTGGATCTCCGCCCGCCATGACGCAAGCGCCTCCAGCTTCTCCTCGACCGTGCCATTGCCGTCGGCGATATCGTCGACGATGCGGCAAAAGGCGTAGACCGCGAACATCGCGCGGCGGCGTTCGGAGGGCAGAAACCGGATAGCCCAGTAGAAGGACGAATGCGCCCCGGTGACGATCGCCTGGACGCTGGCGCGGGCAGGCGGCGGCGACTTCATTCCGGCGTCAGGCACGTGACGAACTGGTTCGCGTATCCCCGCCGAGGGCGGCCAGCGCCGTGGCGACGATATGGGCCGCGTCGAGGCCGGCTTCAGCGTATTGCGCGGCGGGCGCGGCATGATCGATGAAACGGTCGGGCAACGTCATCGGACGGATCCGCAGACCCGCGTCGAAATACCCGTTCGTCGCAAGAAACTGCATCACCTGCGCGGCAAAGCCACCGACCGCGCCTTCTTCGATGGTGATCAGCACTTCATGTTCGCGCGCAAGACGCGCCACCAGATCGGTATCGAGCGGCTTGGCGAAACGGGCGTCGGCTACCGTCGCTGAAAGCCCGCGCGCGGCGAGATCATCCGCCGCTTTCAGGCATTCCTGCAGGCGCGCCCCGAAGGACAGGAGCGCGATCTTGCTGCCTTCGCGCAGGATGCGGCCCCTGCCGATCTCGAGCGGCGTGCCGCGGGCGGGCAACTCGATCCCCACCCCTTCTCCGCGCGGATAGCGCAGCGCCGAAGGGCGATCATCGATGATGGCCTGGGTCGCCACCATGTGCATCAGTTCGGCTTCGTCCGCCGCCGCCATCACGACGAAATCGGGCAGGCAGCCGAGATAGGCGACATCGAAGGAGCCCGCATGGGTGGCGCCGTCGGCGCCCACAAGCCCGGCGCGATCCAGCGCAAACCGCACCGGCAGCTTCTGGATGGCAACGTCATGCACGACCTGGTCATAGGCGCGCTGGAGGAACGTCGAATAGATCGCGCAGAAGGGCTTGAAGCCCTCCGTCGCCAGCCCCGCGGCAAACGTCACCGCGTGCTGCTCGGCGATGCCGACATCGAAGCTGCGCTCGGGAAAGCGCTTGGCGAAGTGATCGAGGCCGGTGCCCGAAGGCATCGCGGCGGTGATGGCGACGATCCTGTCGTCGGCTTCGGCTTCGGCGATCAAGGCATCGGCGAAAACCCGGGTGTAGCTCGGCGCGTTGCCGCCCGCCTTGACCAGTTCGCCGGTGACGACGTCGAAACGGCCGACACCATGGTATTTATCCTCCGCCTGTTCGGCCGGGGGAAAGCCATGCCCCTTCTGGGTGACGACATGGACGAGAACCGGCCCCGGCACGTCGGACTCGCGCACGTTCTTCAGCACGGGCAACAGGTGATCGAGGTTATGGCCGTCGATGGGGCCGACGTAGAAGAAGCCCAGTTCCTCGAACAGCGTGCCGCCTGTGACCATGCCGCGGGCGTATTCTTCTGCGCGCTGGGCCGCCTTCTTGAGCGGACGCGGGAATTTTTCCGTCATCAGCTTGGCGAAGTGGCGCACCGAGCGGTAGGCCTTCGACGAGATCAGGCGCGAGAGATAGGCGCTCATGGCGCCGACCGGCGGCGCGATCGACATGTCGTTGTCGTTCAGCACGACGATCAGGCGCGCATCCATCGAGCCCGCATTGTTCATGGCTTCATAGGCCATGCCGGCGCTCATGGCGCCGTCGCCGATGACGCAGATGACGTCGTTCTTGGCACCCTTGAGGCTGCGCGCCACCGCCATGCCGAGCCCGGCGGATACCGATGTCGAACTGTGCGCCGTGCCGAAAGGGTCGTATTCGCTTTCCGAACGCTTGGTGAAGCCCGAAAGCCCCCCTTCCTGGCGCAGGGTGCGAATGCGCGAACGACGGCCGGTCAGGATCTTGTGCGGATAGGACTGGTGGCCGACGTCCCAGATCAGCCGGTCGTCAGGCGTGTTGAACACGTAATGCAGGGCGACGGTCAGCTCGACCACGCCAAGCCCGGCACCGAGGTGCCCGCCGGTGATGGAAACCGCATCGATCATCTCCTGGCGCAACTCGGCGGCGAGCTGCGGCAGGTCCTTTTCGGCAAGCTGGCGCAGGTCGGCCGGCACCGAAACGGTATCGAGAAGCGGGGTCTTGCTGGCTTCGGTCATCGCTACCTGTGGGACAGCGGGCGGAACGAACCCGCCCATACCTCCTAAATTTGCCTTTTTCCCCGGAAAATCAAGGGAAAGCGCCAATCAGCGCGGCATTTCAGTAGCATGGAAAGGGCCACCGGTTCACCTTTTTTGACCCCCGGCCCCCGCCGCAAGCCGCCCCATCCAGCGGACAGCCCAGCGGACAAGGGCCGAAAACCGCCCACCCCAGCCGAGCCCGACCCGGCCTGCCACGGGATCACACCGGCGCAGGCGCCTGGCCAAGGCCTCGGCCAGGGCATGGACAAGCCCGGCTTCCAGCCGCAGGCGGCGGGGCACGGCTGCCCCCAGAAGAGGCATCGCCGCCGCCAGTTCCCCATCGGCAAGGTCCAGGCAAAGGTCTAGCACGCGCCGCAATCCCTGCGACGCGGCTGCGCCCGCCAGCGCATCTTCGCCCACCCCGGCCCAGACCAGCCAGTCCGCCGGCAGATAGACGCGATCAAGGCGGCGATAGTCGGAAGCACAATCCTGCACGTGATCGAGAACCTGCAACGCGGTCGCGAGATGCCCGCCCGCATCGAGCAGCGCCCCGTCTTCGATGCCGCGCAGCATCACCATCAGGCGCCCGAGAGGGGCCGCCGTCATCGTGCTGATCTTCATCAGAGCCTGTGCGTCGGGAATGCGGGTCAGCGATGTTTCGACGGCAAGGCCGATCAGAAACTCCCGCGCCGGCGCCGCATCGACGCCGAGCGCCGCAAGCTCCTCCCGAAGCGCCTGCGCGACGGCGATGGCCGTCCCGCTTCCCGATGGCGCAAGTGCGGCTTCAGCCGCCAGCGCCGCCTTCATGGCATCGAGGCGGGCGAGACGCTCTGCCGAGGCGATACGCGGCTCGTCGGCGATGTCGTCGGAAACGCGCGCGAAGGCATAAAGCGCCCGCACCGCCGGTCGCAACCGGACGGGCGTCAGCAGGCCCGCGACCGGAAAGTTTTCTTTCCGCGCCATTTTCCTGAACCGGTCGTTCATGCCCGCCATGGGGGATTATCGCCCGCCCGCCCGCGCTCTGCTAGATTGCCGGTAAAGGGAGGACAAACATGAAAACACGCAGCCTCGGGCCCGAAGGCCTCAGGGTTTCCGCCATCGGCTATGGCGCACCGACCTTCAGCGGGCGTACGCCGCCGGGCGGGATCGAGAACGCCTGCGCGGTCGTTGCCCGCGCCATCGAGCTTGGCATCACCCTGATCGACACCGCCGATCACGGCGACGGCAACAACGAAGAAGTCCTGGGCGTGGCACTTGCGGGCAAGCGCGACAAGGTCGTGCTCTGTTCCAAGTTCGGCAACCTGCGCGGCTGGTCGTGGTCGAAGGACACGGGGCGGACGGTGGACGGAAGCCCCGCCTATGCGCGCAAGTCTCTGGAAGGATCGCTTTCGCGCCTCAAGACCGATTACCTCGATCTTTATTACCTGCACCGCGTCGATCCCGACATTCCCATCGAGGAAAGCATCGGCGCGCTGGTACGCCTGAAGGAAGAAGGCAAGATCCGCCATATCGGCATCTGCGAAGCCGGCCCCGAAACCATCCGGCGTGCCGCCGCGGTTCACCCCATCACCGCGATCCAGAGCGAGTATTCCCTGATGACCCGCGACTACGAGGCCGACACGGTTCCCGCCGTCGCCGAAATGGACATCGGCTTCGTCGCCTATTACCCGATGGGCCGCGGCTTCCTGTCCGGCGCCGTGCGGGCGACGCCGGGCGACGGGCGCAAGTCGGTGCCGCGCTTCGCGCCCGAAAACATCGCGCACAACCTGAAGATCCTCGACCGCATGGAAGACCTCGCCCGCCGGAAGGGCTGCACCACGGGACAGCTCGCGCTCGCGTGGCTTCTGGCCAAGGGATCGAACATCGTTCCCATTCCCGGGACCAATTCGATCGAACATCTCGAAGAAAATGCAGCGGCTGCGGATATTGCACTGGCCACGGGCGATATCGCGCTGCTCGATGACCTGTTCCCGCGTGAAGGAGGGCTCAAGGGCGACCGTTTCGACCGCGACCGCTCGAACGAGTTGAATATCTGAAAATCAGTTCCGGATTTTCTTGAGCGTCTCGTAGGCCTTGGCCTTCTCGGCCGCCGTCATGTCCTTTTCAAGGACGCCGATGGGCCCGGTGGCGGGTGCATAGCCGCCGATCTCGGCGCGCTTGAACCAGGCCCAGGCAAGCAGCTTGTCCTTCGGCACGCCGCGGCCTTCCATGTAGATGAGGCCGAGGTTGAACTGCGACGCAGCAAGGCCGCGGCTCGCCGCCTCGGTGTAGTAGCCGACGGCGCGGGCGACATCCTTCTTGACCCCGAGGCCCGTTTCATAAAGGCGCGCGAGATTATGGTAGGCGGGAAGCACGCCATTCTGGGCCGACGTCGCGTACCATTCCGCGGCCTTCGCCATGTCGCGATTGCGGCCGCGCCCGGTTTCAAACGCGGTCGCCAGTGCGAAGGCGGCACGGGCATGGCCCTGCTTCGCCGCTTTTTCGAACCAGTCGGCGGCGAGCTGACGATCGGTTTTGCCGCGCAAGCCCCGGGACAGAATCTCGCCGAGCAGATACTGCGCTTCCGCATCGCCCGCGTTGGCGGCACGGCTGTACCATTCCATCGTGTCCAGATAGGACTCGGGCTTCGCGGGCGGATCGGCGGCCAGCGCTGCAAAAGACAGCAGGCAGGCGGCAAGGCTCGCAATTGCCTTCTGTTTCCGAAAGTTCACCAATTCATCCCCCGTCGCGCCAGGGTGTCGCGGCGCGGCGCAAAGGTTAGACCAAGCACGTGGCGGTTTCCACGGGCCGTTTCAGAAATTCAGCTGTTGACGTCGATCACCGCGCGGCCGCGCTGACGGCCCGCCAGAACCAAATCGGCCAGGGCGGGAATTTCGGCAATCCCGTGACGCGTCGTCATGGCGCGCAGGCGCTCGCGCCCGACCAGCTTCGGCAGGCGCGCCCAGACTTCCCGACGCTCGGCGATGGGGCCGTGGCCGCCCTCGACGCCGATCAGCCGCACGCCACGCAGGAAGAACGGGATCAACGAGGCGGTAAAACTGTTGCCGCCCGCGAGCCCGCAGGAAGCGATCGTGCCGCGCTCGTCCATCGAGGAAATCACGGTCGACAGGGTCTTGCCGCCGACCGCGTCGATGCAGCCCGCAAAACGCTTGGGCAGCATGGGCCGGTCGGGGCCGTTTTCGAACTCCGAACGCGGCAGCACTTCGGCAGCGCCGAGGGATTTCAGGTAATCGGCCTCTTCCATGCGGCCCGTTGAAGCCAGCACCTGGTGGCCCATGGCGGCAAGAATGGCGATGGAGAACGACCCGACGCCGCCCGCCGCACCCGTCACCAGCACCGGGCCCTTGCCCGGTGCGACACCGTGCTTTTCCAGTTCCAGCGCGCCGATCATCGCGCTGATCCCGGCGGTACCGACCGCCATGCAATCGGCCGCATCCCAACCCGCGGGTACCGGCACCAGCCATTCGGCGCGTGCGCGCGCATATTGGGCGAAGCCGCCGGCGAAGTGTTCGCCCGCGCCGTAGCCGTTCAGCACCACCGCGTCGCCGGCCTTGAAGTCGGCGCTGCCGGAGGAAACGACGGTTCCGGCCAGATCGATTCCCGGAACGAAGGGGAAATCCTTAATCCGGTAGCCGATGCCCTTCACCATCATGGCATCCTTGTAGTTCATCGTGGTGTGGCTGACGCGGATCACCACGTCGCCTTCGGGCAGCGCCGAAGGACCAATCTCGCCCAGCTTGCCTACGGGCTTGCCACCTTCCGCCTCGGGCCGATCGAGGAAAAAGGCACGGAACTTTTCAGGGATGCTCACAGCACAGGACCTTTCGTTGGCGACGCAAGACCAGCGACGCGCCAGTTGAGGGTTTCACCGGCGAGGAACGGCACCATGTCGCCGATGCGTTCGGGAACCGTGAAGGGCGCGCGCTCCAGCACCAGACCATCTTCGTTCACGGGCATGCCGTAGAATTCCGCACCGAAGTGCGACGCGAAGTTTTCCAGGCGGTCGAGAGCGCCTTCTTCCTCAAACACGGTGGCATAGGCCGACATGGCAACCGGCGCGTTGTAGATGCCCGCGCAGCCGCAAGCCGATTCCTTCGCCGCCACCGCATGGGGGGCCGAGTCGGTGCCGAGAAAGAACTTCGGATTTCCCGAAACCGCCGCCTTGCGCAGGGCCAGGCGATGTACCTCGCGCTTGGCCACGGGAAGGCAGTAGGCATGGGGCCGGAAACCGCCGCGGAACATGGCGTTGCGGTTGATCATCAGATGATGGGGCGTGATCGTGGCGGCTACGGTCTTGTTCTGGGCTGCGACGAAATCCACGGCGTCTTTCGTCGTGACATGTTCAAAGACGACGCGCAGCGCCGGAAAGTCCCGGGTCATCGGCGCCAGCGTGCGTTCGATGAACACCGCTTCGCGGTCGAAGATATCGACGTCGGCATCGGTTACCTCGCCATGCACCAGAAGCGGCAGGCCGATCTTTTCCATGCGCGCCAGAACAGGACGGATGCGTGCGACATCGGTCACGCCATGTTCGCTGTTGGTGGTGGCATGGGCAGGATAGAGCTTGCAGGCGACGATGACGCCGCCGCGAAAGCCTTTTTCGACCTCGTCCGGGTCGGTTGCGTCGGTCAGGTAGAGGGTCATCAGCGGCACGAAGCGCGCGCCCTTCTCCGACTGGCGGATGCGGTTGCGGTAGGCGGCCGCGTCCTTGACCGTGGTCACCGGCGGCGACAGGTTGGGCATGACGATGGCACGGCCGAACACGCGGGCGGTTTCACCCAGCACCAGCGCCAGACGGTCGCCGTCGCGCAAATGCACGTGCCAGTCGTCGGGGCGGCGGATGGTCAGGCGGGTTTCGGTCATCGGTTCTGGCTCTCGGGGTACCGGGCTCGACATAGGGGTAGAACAGAAGCCGGCAAGTTGCAAACCCGGCCTAGCGGCGCAGGCGCAGCGCGGCGCGGACCTCGGCAACGGGCAGGTCGGCAAGGTCGTCGCGGCGCAGCACCGCAACGGTCACCGGATCGACGCCGGGCGGCGGCACCGCCGCGCCTGGGCCTTCGAAGGGACCGCGCGGGCGCGTATTGCGCGGGTTGGTGTGTTTCGAGAACAGCACCACCGACGGGCAGCCCATGGTGGCGATCAGGTGCATGGGGCCGGTGTCGTTGCCGACCGCCCCTGCCGCGTCGCGGGCGAGCGCCATCACGGTCATGATGGGCGACCGGCCGCAGAGATCGAGCACTTCGGGCGAAACGGCGGCGACCTCCGCACAGGCGTCCTGTTCGGACCGCGTGCCGACGACGACCGGGCGGCAACCCTCCGCCACCAATTGGCGGGCGAGTTCCGCATAATGGGCCGCGGGCCAGCGCTTGAACGGATGGGCGGGCGCGCTGCCCGGCACCATCAGCACGTAGGGCCTGCCCGCGAGGCCGAATTGAGAAACATCTTCCCGCACCCAGCTGGTATCGAGCGGCGGATACCACGACGCGTCGATCCCGGCATGAAGAAGCTGGTCGGCCTGACGTTCAAGATTATGCAGCGTCGTGCGCTCGGGATTGGCATGGGGATGCGAGCAGCCGGGCGCGATGCCCGACCATTCGACTTGGCGAAAGGAGAACGGCGGGCGCGTCAGACGAAAATAAAACCCGGTGCGGCTGTTCGCCTGCAGATCGTAGATGCGCGAGAAGCCCGCGCCGTTGATGCGCCGGGCCAGCCCCAGCCAGCCCGGAACGTTCAGAAGCTTCGGGCGGGTATCGATCCATATGTCATCGAACAGTCCAAAGGCCTGGGCCAGTTCGCGCTGGGAGGGGATGGTCAGCAGGACGAGCTTCTCACCCTTGTGATAGGCGCGGATCGCCGTCATCGCCCGATAGGCCTGGATGAAATCGCCGAGCGCGCCGAGTTTTATGACAAGGACCGCCATGCCGCCCCCGCCTACCCTTGCGCCCGGGCGCGCAGGTGCACGGCCACGGCGCAGGTGAGCGACAAGGACGACCACCACAGCATCGCCGGCCAGTTGGAAAAGAAGCTCTGGCCCGGAACCAGCGGAAACAACGTCAGTACTGGACAGGCAATGACGAGCGCGACGGCCAGCGGCCGCTCCTTACGAAAGCGCAGGCAGGGCAGCACGAGAGCCGCAACGAGGCCTGCGAAAACAACAAATCCGGCAAGGCCGATAACGCCCGCCTCGGACAGCCATTCCAGGTAGATGTTATGCGGGTGGCGCAGGCATCCCCAGATCAGGTTCTGTTCGACTGCATTGCAGACGACATCGAAATTGCCGAGGCCGACGCCCGTGATCGGCTGCTGTCGCCAGACGGAAAGGGCGATCAGGATCAGCTCGCCGTATTCCGATTTCCAGAAATCCCGCGCCACGCCCACCGAAGGCGCCACGCGGATCTGCAGGCGCGTACTGTACCAGATCGTCGCATAGGTGATGACGACGGACAGCACGATGAGGATGATCCCCGGCCAGCGCATTTTCGGCATGTAGATCATGAGCAGCAGCAGCGCGCCGAAGAAGGTGGCAAAGGCCAGAAGCGTGGCCCCGCGTTCCGCCGTGAAGACAACGAAGAAGATCGCGAGCAGCATGCCCGCGGCAAGAGCCGCGATCCGTTGCCCGTCGAGGGTTTTTTCGCGGACAAGCAGATACGCCGCGACCGCCGGGTAGAACAGGAAGACGGTGAACCGGCCGATGTTGGGACGATCCAACGGCCCCGTCAGGCGCTGGCGCTCGAACACGCCACGACCGCTGAGCGAAGCGCCGAAGAAGCCCTGCACCAGGCTGTCGACGATGCAGAAGGCCAGCGTGGCACCCCAGACGATGGCGAGCTTTTCGAAATCGCGCGCATCGCGGAACAGCCAGAACACCACAGCCGCGAACAGGCACCAGAAACGCAGCCAGAAAAAGCCGCGGTGAAACACGCGCCAGGTATCGGCATAGGCAAGCGGCGCATTGACCGCCATCAGGTAAAGCCAGATCGCGATCAGGATCGCCACGACCGGCACGGCGAAAACGGCGAAACGCCTGCGGGCAAAGACCACCGCGAGGAACGACAAATCTATCACCGCGATCATGATTTCCGCGCCGGTGCGCGAGAACAGCAGCACGGCGGGAACGAATGCGAACAGCCACAGGCAGCCGCGGCGCAGGCGGTCGGGCCAGCCGTCCTCGGACGAAAGACCGGCTGCAAGCATCATGGTGTCGCGGTCCGGCGGATGCCCGGCATCGCGGCAAGCCAGCCCGCGATGCGCGCAAGTTCTTCCCGGCGGTCAAAGCCCGGCGCTGCGCAGGCGATCATGTAATCGAGGAAAAGCCGCACGCGGTGTCCTTCCAGTCCCGCCCCCGCCGCCCGGCGCGCGGCCGAAAAACACTTGCGCCGCAATGCCCGGGCAACGTCATCGGGCAGGCCGTCACTATCGCACAGCAGGTTCCAGGCGGCAAAAAAGCGGTCGTGGTGCTGCTGGGGACGGTTCGACGACAGGTGCCCGCCGGTCGTGCCCGCGCTGGTAACCGCTGCACGCAGATCGACAAAGCGCCGCGCCTTCGACGCGAGGCGCAGCGGCAGCGATTCGTCCTGGATGAAGATGCGCGGATCGCAGCCGCCCGCCGCGCCGAACAGTTCCGCCGTCGCCATCCAGGCCATGCGCACGAAGCCGCGCCCGGCGGCGATGGTCGCAAGCGGCGTGTCGCTGACGGAAAATTCGGGGGCCGCGCCGATGGCGGGGGTGCGCAAACCGGCAAGCGGCAGCCCGGTGCGCGCCACCTTGCCATGGACCATGTCGGCGCCCGTCTCCGCCATCAGCCGCGCCATGACCGCAATCGCATCGGGGGCGATGATTTCATCGGCATCGAGCAAACAGAGCAGCCTTCCCCGCGCGCTCGCCGCGCCCTGGTTGAGGCGGATCGCCGGACCGGCATTGGTGGCATTCTCGATGACCGAAAGACCGGGTAATTTCCCGGCGAGGCCTTTCAGCACCGCGACGGATCCGTCGCGCGAAGCATCGTCGACGAAGATGTATTCCGCATCGGGCATCGGGCTTTGGCGGGCGAAGGCGGCAACGACATGGGGCAGCGCCTCGGCCTTGTCGAAGACCGGGATGACGACGCTGATGTCGGGCACCGTGGTCATTGGTGCCCCGTGCGGGAAAGCAGCCTACGCGCGGCGTCCTCCACCGCATCGACGGAAAGGTTGCCCATCAAGGTGTGGCTGATGTTGACGTCGAAGCCGGGCGGCATCAATTCCTCGAAGCTTTCGGGCGTGCGCACGAAGGCGCAGTCGGGCCCGAAGGGCGCGTAGTGCACATCCGGGCTCGGCCCGAACAAGCCGAGCGTCGGCACGCCCGAAGCCGCCGCCATGTGCATCAGCCCCGAATCGTTGCCGATATAAAGCCTCGCGCGGGCGAAACAGGCGAAAGCGGTCATCAGGTCCGACTTGCCCGCGAGATCGATCAGATCAGGCCCGGCGAAGGCATCGAGCAGCGGCTGGGCGGCGGGACGCTCGCTGGGCGCACCCGACACGGCGAGGCGCGCACCTGCAAGCGGCGCACCCGGCGCCCTCAGGCGGCGAACGAGCTCGATGAAACGCTCGATCGGCCATTCCTTGCCGCGCCAGTTGGCGGTAGGGCCGAGCGCCAGCACAGGCGCACCCGCCGGGATGAGGCGTTCCGCTGCTTCGCTGTAGCGCGGGTGAACATAAAGATACGGGGCGGCCGGCCGGTCGAGGCCGATCAGGCGCGAGACCTGCACCACGCGGTGTTCGGGCGTGCGCACCGAGCGCCAGGCCCGCCGCCAGCCGTGGGGGATGAGTGCCGTCAACGGCGAGCCGCGCAGGTCGATGACCTTGTCCCAGTAGGTGGTGACCGTCTCCCCCCACAGGCGGAACCAGTGGCCGGACCAGCGCTGCTTGGCCATGACGATGATGCGCTCAAGCCCCGGCACGGCCTCGAACAGGGGTGCGGCGGGCGGCCCGCAGGCGATGGTGATCGCCGCCCCCGGATGGCTGTCGACGAGGTGGCGCAGCAGGCCCGAGCTCAGGACTGCGTCGCCGATCCGCGTGGAGGTGACGAACAGAATGCGCATGGCCGGTTTATACGGCGCGCGCCCCGCCCTTGCCAAAGCCTTTCCGGCAAAGGGCCCCCCTGACAGGCGGCCCCTTTGCGGGCATAATGCGCGCCCACCAAGGACCGGGCATGATCAGCGACACGCAGAAATCCTTCGCCGTACTGGAAAGCCGGGGCATCGTCAGCCTGCGCGGCGAGGATGCCCGCGACTTCCTGCAGGGCCTCGTCACCAACGACATCGGCCGGGTTTCGCCCGAACAGGCGGTCTGGACCGCCATGCTGACCCCCCAGGGCAAGTACCTGTTCGACTTCTTCGTCATCGAGATGATGGGGGCGCTGGTGCTCGACTGCGAAGCGGCGCGGGTGGGCGACCTGGTCAAGCGCCTTGGCATGTACAAGCTGCGCTCCAGGGTCGATATCAGCGACGACAGCGAGGACTGGGCCGTGGTCGCGCTGGTCGGCACCGAGGCCGACGGCGACGCGCTCTGCGAGTTCGAAGGCCGCGCCGGGGCCTTCGCCGGCGGCGTGTGCTTCGTCGATCCGCGCTACGGCGGCGCGGGTGCGCGCGCCATCCTGCCGCGCGAGGCGATCGAGCAGCTGAAGGCGGCCGGCTTCGAGGAAGCCGACGCCGAAGCCTACGACACCCACCGCCTGATCTGCGGCCTGCCCGACGCGAGCCGCGACCTCGTGCCGGAAAAATCCTTCCCGATGGAAAACGGCTTCGACGAGTTGCACGCCATCGCCTGGGACAAGGGCTGCTACGTCGGCCAGGAACTGACCGCGCGCATGCGCTATCGCGCCACCGCGAAAAAAGTGCTGCTGCCCGTCGAGATCGAAGGCGACGCCCCTGCGCCGGGCACCCTCATCACCCAGGGCGGCAAGGACGCGGGCGAGATGCGCTCGTCGTGCGGGAAGATCGGCCTGGCGCTCCTGCGCATCGAGGCGCTGGAAGCCCTGCAGACCGGCGGCGACGGCCTCCTCGCCGGGACCGCACATTTCACGCCGATGCGCCCGCCCTACATGAAGACCACGGGCGCCTGATATTTTTTTGGGCCGCGCCACCATCCGCAATTCCGATCCCCGGTTCGACGACCGCCCGCGGCGCCTTGGCCGCGCCGGGCTCGACGCCCTGATGGACGACCCGCGTTACTGGGACGGCGACCATCCCGATCACGATCAGGTTGTCGATACCGTGCGCCGGGGCTTCGAGGTGGTCTTCGCCCCACCCAGGAATCCCGAGCTCACCACCGTGCCGATCAACGGCAATATTCCCGTCACCGATCCCAACGACCCGCGCTTCAATCCCGACGGTAGCCCCAAACCCGAATGGTATCGTGGCGATACCACCCGCATCTGGAACGGACGCAATTCACGTTACGATCCCGAAACCGGCGAGTTCGAGTACTATGCCGATCTGCCCGACTATCACCGAGACCCCGATACCGGACGGTGGACGAAAAAAGATTGTTCGCAAAAAAAGCAAGAGGGCGAAGATAAGCCTGCACGTGGACAAACCGGGAATGGCCCACCATCAGAACTCATTGTCCCGGCTCCGGTTCCGCCGCTCGGGGGTATACCGAAGAACAAGCGCGACTTTTTGCGCTGGCTTTTGTGGGGCACGGAATCAGGCATCTGGGCCAAGGACAGCACGGATAAACTGGAGCGCAGCCGGGAGCGCTCAAAATCCAGAAAAGATGATGAACGGCGTTAGCATTCAGGGTTCAGTACGGACAAAATTCACAACGGGTACCGACCGATGAAAGGCAATGCCACAACGCGGTTTCTGGTTGCCGCCGCTACTGCACTTTTCGGGTTCATCCTTGTCCTGCATGAAGCGCGGACGCCGCCGGAAAGCCGCCTCGCCCCGCCCGACCGCCTCGTTCAAGTCTTCGAGAAGATCGTGTTCTACACGGAAGATGTCAGGGAATTCCATTTTGTGGAAAAATGGTCGCAGGCACAGCCCGTTCTTCTTTACCTCGAAGGGGATGTCCGTCCCGAATTTCGTCGCGACGTTCTGAATCAGGCGGAGAAACTCTCCCGCGCCACGGCGCTCTCATTTCAAATTACTGAAACGCTCAAGCTCGATAGCCGCGTGGCACTTGCACGAATTTATTTTGGGCCAGAGCAAAATCTCCGAAAAATCGCACGACAACGGATCGGAAATTCAAACTTCCTCAATCGAAATCTTGTTTGCATGGCATCACATGACGCCAATAGCGAAGGGATCATTCGTCGCAGCTTCATCTATATTTCCATAGATCGACCAAGAGACAGATATCTCTCCTGCCTGCTGGAGGAAATGACCCAGAGCCTCGGCCTGCCGAACGATGTCGATCTTCTCCTGCCCACGATTTTCAGCGACAAGAGCGCACCACTGGACCTGACACTCACCGACAGGCTTCTGGTCAGGACACTTTACGACGACCGGCTTTATCCCGGCATGCCGCGGGCGGAAGCGATGGTCATGGCCCGGCAAGTGATCAATGAACTGCACGCCGCCGTGCGCGCGCGTGGCCCAGACGCGCTGATCCATCCTCGGCACGCGGCGCGGCAGGCGCGCTAGCGGACCTAGCCTTCGATCTTCGAGAAATCGGCGACGCGGTTGAGCGCGGCGCGGATGCGCGACAACAGGCGCAGCCGGTTGGCCCGAAGCGCCTTGTCGTCGGCATTGACCGTGACATGGTCGAAGAAGGCATCGACGGGGGCGCGCATATTGGCAAGCGCCGCCATGGCGTCGCCGTATTTTTCCTCGCCCAGCGTCAGCGCCAGCGCCTTTTCCTCGAGCGCCAGAACTTCGTTCAGGCGCTTTTCCTGCGCTTCCGCCAGAAGCTTTTCGTCCACCGCGCCGCCGTAGGCGGTCTTGTCCTTCTTTTCCTCGATGGCGACGATATTGGCCGCGCGCCGGTAGGCGGTCAGCAGGTTGGCGCCGTCGTCGGTGCCGAGGAAGGCGGTCAGCGCATCGACCCGGCGCAACAGGCGCACGAGGTCGTCTTCGCCACCGAGAGAGAACACCGCCTCGATCAGGTCGTGGCGCACGCCCTTCTCGCGCATCTGCACCTTCAGGCGGTCGGCGAAGAAGGCGAGCATTTCGCCCACATCGAGCTTGCCCGTCGCATCGGCCAGCTTGAAAGCCTGGGCCAGCGGCAGGCGCAGGCCGTTCTCGGTGACGATGCGGATGACGCCGAGTGCGGCGCGCCGCAGCGCATAGGGATCGCGCGAGCCGGTCGGCTTTTCGCCGACGGCGAAGAACCCGGCGAGGCTGTCGATCTTGTCGGCGAGCGCCACGGCGATGGCGGTGGGCGACGTCGGGCAGCTGTCGTTCGGGCCCTTCGGCGAATAATGCTGGGCGATGGCTTCGGCGACATCGGCGTCCTCGCCGTCGTGCAGCGCGTAGTAGCGGCCCATGACGCCCTGCAACTCGGGGAACTCGCCGACCATGCCGGAGGTAAGATCGGCCTTGGCCAGGTGCGCCGCGCGCGTCGCCTTGTTGCGGTCCGCACCCGGAATGAAGTCGCACAGTTCGGCGGCAAGGCTTTCGATGCGCTCGACCTTTTCCAGAACGGTGCCGAGCTTGGCGTGGAAAGTGATCTGGCCCAGCTTGGCGACGCGGGAATCGAGGCGCGCCTTGCGGTCCTGGTCCCAGAAGAAACGGGCGTCAGACAAGCGGGCGCGCAGGACGCGCTCGTTGCCGGCGATGACGGCAGCGCCGCCGTCGTCGGTCAGCATGTTGGCGACCGTGATGAAGCGCGGCGCGAGCTTGTGGTCCTTGGTTTCCAGCGCGAAGTACTTCTGATGCGCGCGCATGGATTCGGTCAGCACTTCGGCCGGCACGTCCATGAAGGCATCATCGATTCGCCCCATCAGCGCAACCGGCCATTCGATCAGGCCCGCGACTTCGGCGAACAGGGCGTGGTCGTTGCGGACCTTGAGGCCTTCTTCCTCGGCCAGCCGGTCAGCATCGGTCAGCAGCACCTCGCGCCGGTCCTCGGCATCAAGAAGGACATAGGCCTCGCGCAGGCGCGCGTGATAATCGGCGAAGTCCTTGACCCGGAAGCCGGCGGGGGCAAGGAAGCGATGGCCCTGGGTGACATCGCCCGAGCGCACGCCCGCGAATTCGAAATCGACGATCCGCCCGGCGAAAACCGCGAGCAGCGACTGGATCGGGCGCACCCAGCGCGCATCGCCCGCACCCCAGCGCATGGACTTGGGCCACGGGAAGGCGGCGAGCACGCCTGCGATGATTTCGGCCAGCACTTCGGCGGTGGCGCGGCCCTTCTTTTCGATGACGGCAAACAGGAACTGCTTGCCCTTGATGTCGCGCTTTTCGCACTGATCGAGGCTGAGGCCGACCGAGCCGAGGAAGCCCTGGATCGCCTTTTCCGGCGCGTCCACGGCGGGGCCCTTGCGTTCGTCCTTCACGTCGGGCTGGGCCTCGGGGATGCCGTCGATGACGAGCACGAGGCGGCGCGGCGTGGCGAAGCTCTTCGGCTTTTCGAAAGCAAGCCCGGCGGCCTTGAGGGCGTCGGTGACAAGGCGGGCGAGGTCTTCGCCCGCGCGTGCCTGCATGCGGGCGGGGATTTCTTCGGACAGGATTTCGAGGAGGAGCTCGGCCATCTTACTTCACCCTCGTGGCGAGCCACGCTTCGCAGCAGGCCTTCGCCAGGTCGCGCACGCGCTGGATATAGGCGGCGCGTTCGGTCACGGCGATGACGCCGCGCGCATCGAGCAGATTGAACATGTGGCTCGCCTTGATGCACTGGTCGTAAGCCGGCAGCGCCACGCCGGCGGCCAGCAGCTTCTTGCATTCGGCCTGGGCTTTCTCAAACCCTTCGCCGAGCTGTTTCGTGTCGGCGTACTCGAAGTTGTAGGCGGAGAACTCGCGCTCGTTCTGCAGGAAGACGTCGCCGTAGGTGACGCCCTGGCCGTTGAAGTCGAGGTCGTAGACGTTTTCCACGCCCTGCACGTACATGGCGAGGCGCTCGAGCCCGTAGGTCAGCTCGCAGGTCACCGGCGCGCATTCGATGCCGCCGACTTGCTGGAAGTAGGTGAACTGGGTCACTTCCATGCCGTCGCACCACACTTCCCAGCCGAGGCCCCAGGCGCCCAGCGTCGGGCTTTCCCAGTCGTCCTCGACGAAGCGGATATCGTGCAGCGCCGTGGTAATGCCGAGCGCCTTCAGGCTGTCGAGGTAGAGCTGTTGCGAATTCGCGGGCGACGGCTTGAGGACCACCTGGAACTGGTAGTAGTGCTGCAGGCGGTTCGGGTTCTCCCCATAGCGCCCGTCGGTCGGCCGCCGGCAGGGCTGCACGTAGGCCGCGCGCCACGGCTCGGGTCCGAGTGCGCGCAGCGTCGTCGCCGGATGAAAGGTGCCCGCGCCCATTTCCATGTCATAGGGCTGCAGGATCAGGCAGCCCTGGGCCGCCCAATAGGTCTGCAGCCTGAGGATCAGGTCCTGGAAGGACGGCGCATCCTTGTTCTTGCGCGCGGGCGCGATGGACATGGTTCTGGTTCCCGGTTCAGGCCGCCCGCATCGGGCAGTCGTCGCGATTCTCCGGACATTTCGCCACCCCGGCCGCGACATAGGTGCCGCAGGCCGGACAGGCCGCGAGATCGGTACCGCCATCGGCGGGCCGTTTCGCTTGCTTGCTTCCCTCGTCCTTCGCCTTCGACCGGTTCAGCCATTTGAAGCCGTACCAGACGGCGGCGATGATCAGGGCAAGGACGAGAAGCTTGGACAGGCTCAATCCGAACATGGCGCTGTTTTAGTGGGGGCGCGGGAAAAGGGCAAGAAAAGCCGGTATTTGCCGCCGCTCAGCCCCTGCGGCCCTGGAGCGGCAGGGGGGCGCCGTGGCGCAGCACGGCCTCGGCCTCCACCGTATAGCGGCCATCGTCCTCGTGCAGCACCAGACCTTGGGCAAGCCGCATCGGCGCCTTGGAGCCCTTGACCGCCTGCACCAGCACCCGCGAGGCGGGCTTGGAGGACCGGTCCGGCCACAGCGGGAAAACCGTGATGCCACCCGCCCGGCCGCGCAGGATCGCCAGCAGGTCGTCGAGGCGGTCGGCCCGGTGGATCATGGTGATGGTGCCGCGGTCGCGCACCATGACGCAGCCGAAACGCACCCAGGCATCGAGCCCGGCGCCCGACGCCCCCGCCCTGCCCTCGATCCGGGCTCCGGCGCGCGAGGCTTCCGACGAAGCCGTGGCGCGATCGGCCTCAAGATACGGCGGATTGGCCAGCACGTGATCGAAGCTGCCCGGCGCCAGCCTTGCGGGCGGGCGCGACAGGTCGCCGACCATGAATTCGACGCGGTCGTCGAGATTGTTGAGCCGCGCGTTTTCACTGGCCAGCCGCAGCATCGCCGGATCGATCTCCATGCCGGTGACGCGCAGGCCCGCGACCCGCCACGCCAGCAGCAATCCCGCCGTGCCGACACCCGCACCGATATCGAGGGCGCGCTCGCCGCCTTCGGCCGGAACGGCCGCGGCCAGCAGCACCGGGTCGATGGCGGCGCGGTAGCCTTTCTCCGGCTGGCGCAGGCGCACCTTGCCGCCGAGAAAGCCGTCCTCGGTCACCGGCATTTCCTCGTCCTCTGCGCCGGCGGCAGCGGGGTCATTCGTATTCAGCGACGCCTCGGCCCCCTCGATGAGCGCGTGCGCATCGGGGTAATCCTCGTCGGCAACCATCAGGCGACGCGGGATCGCCCCGGCGCTGCCTTCCAGCACCGACATATGGGTATCGAGAACATAGGTCTCTATGCCCTCCTCCCTGAGCAGGCTGCGCGCCCAGGACAGGCGTACAGGGTCATTGGTTTTCAGGAGTTCTTTCAATACCTTGTCCTTGCCCGGCGGCGACGCCAGCAGCAGGGTTGCGGCGGCGGGGGCGCGCTCTTATGCTCCGCAACGCTTTACCCGGCGTCAAGGGCGGGCTTTGCCCCGCCGCGCATTTCATGGAGAGTTTCTTGGCCATCGTCGTTCCCTTCGATGACAAACGCGACCGCGGCGCCAAGCCGTCGATCGAAGCGCTGCACCAGCTTGTCGTCGACGACCTCGCGCGCGTCAACGAAGCCATCCTGCGCCACATGGAAAGCCCTGTCGCGCTGATCCCGCAACTTGCGGGCCACATCATCGCGGCCGGCGGCAAGCGCCTGCGCCCGATGCTTCTGCTGGGCGCGGCGCGTTTGTGCGGTTATCGCGGCCAGCGTCACACCGGGCTTGCGGCGGCGGTCGAGTTCATCCACACGGCGACGTTGCTGCATGACGACGTCGTGGACGATTCGGACCTGCGCCGGGGCATGGCCACCGCCAACACGCTGTGGGGCAACAAGCCGAGCGTGCTGGTCGGCGATTTCCTGTTCTCGCGTTCGTTCCAGCTGATGGTTGCGGACGGATCCCTCGACGTTCTCGCCATCCTGTCCAATGCATCGGCGGTCATCGCCGAGGGCGAGGTGCTGCAGCTCACCACCGCCAATGATACGGAAACCTCGGAAGCCGCCTACCTGCAGGTGATCACTTCCAAGACCGCGACCCTGTTCGCCGCCGCGACCCGGCTCGGCGCCGTTGTCGCGGGGCGCCCCAAGGTCGAGGAAGAAGCTCTCCATGCCTTCGGTCTCAACCTCGGCATCGCCTTCCAGCTGACCGACGACGTCATGGATTACGCGTCGGGTTCGGAAACCATGGGCAAGGAAACCGGCGACGACTTCCGCGAGGGCAAGGTGACCCTGCCGGTCATCTTCGCCTTCCGGCGCGGCGACGACGAAGAGCGCGCCTTCTGGCGGCGTACCATCGAGAATCTCGAACAGGATGAGGGCGATCTCGAAAAGGCCATCGCCATGATGAACCGGCATGGGGCGCTGGCGGATTCGCTCGACCGCGCGCGCCATTACACCCAGCTTGCCCACGATGCCCTCGACATCTTCCCCGACAGTGACATCAAGCGGGCCCTGCTCGATGTCGTCGCCTTCTGCGCGGCGCGAACCTACTAGGCCGCAAAAACATCGGGGGACGCCGTTGGGCGCCCCCCGTGTTTCAGGGACATTCCGAGGGCTGAACGGCCCCGGCGGAGGCGAACCCCCGCCACCCTCGGGCCCGCCCCAAACTCAGACCACGCCCAGCCAGAACAGGGTGCCGATGCCCGCGAGCAGGATGGTCGGTACGCCGAGAAGGGCGAATACCAGGGTCGGGAACCCGGACTGCTCTTCCTCCATGTCCTCGAAGGTCACGGCGCCGCCGGCATCGGCCGCGGGCGCATCATTGCCGCTCGCCTGGACGCGCGAATTATCGCGGTAAATGGTGCGGGTGACGAAGCGATCACGGTCGGGATCGAAGATTTCTTCGATCACGCGCACACCGATATGGCGCTTGCGCACCGGGCCGCGCGCATCGCGCAGGGCCTCGCTCTTGTCCTGGTAAATGCCGGAGGTCACCCAGCGCCCTCCGCGCATGACATGAATTTCGTAGGATACCGTGGCGGTCATGGCCGTTCCCCAGATCGCGTTTTTGTCGATTACGGGGCTGATTTAATTCAGACACAGTACGTGTTTCAAATGTTATCGATTTGAATTTATTGAGATTTTTCCTAAAATTCGAAATATTCAGGTTTTCTGCGGCTTTGCGGCATAAAAAAAAGGGCCCGGCGGCACACCACCGGGCCCTCTCTATTCGGATCCAGCTGGTTCGGATCAGCCGAACAGCGAGAGATCGTAGTCGTAGGTGTAATCGGCCTTGGCCGCCAGGATATCGGCGGTCAGCCCGTCGGGCACCGGGCCGCCGGCAACGTAGTCGATATCCTCGTCGCCATCGAGCAGGAACAACTGCCCCTCGCCCGGGCCGAGGTCGACATTGTGGTTGTTGCCCGCCTTGATCGAAACCGCGAGCAGTTCCGCATCGGCAAAGTAGGTATCGAGGAAATTTCCGAGATCGACGTCGTCCAGGTCCTTGAAGGTGCCGTCCCAGTTGTCGATCTTGACCTTGGTGATGTCATCGCCGTCCTGCAGGTAGAGAACGACGTTGGAAATTGCCTGGGCGACGCCCTTCTTGTTGGCGAAGGTGCCGAAATGGTCCTGATCTTCCCAGGACCGATTATTCTCGCCGATGCCCGCGATCTCGATGCTGACGGTCGCGGTATCGGTGCCGCCGTGGCCGTCGGAAATCTCGTAGGTGAAACTGTCGGTCGCCGTCTGGCCCGTCATCAGGTGGTCAAACTGGCCGTTCGGATCGTAGACATAGCTGCCGTCGGCATTGAGGGTGAGCAGCGCGCCGCTGGAAAGGGTGATCTGGCTGCCGACGGCACCGCCGTCCCCATTGACGCCGCTGACCGTCAGGGTATCGAGAAGGTCGGGATCGCTGTCGTTGGGCAGGACGTTGCCGGAAACCGCCGTGCTTTCGTCAGTGCTGTTCGCATCATCGACGGCGATGGGAAGGTCGTTCAGGCCGTTGATCAGGATGTTCACGGTCGCGCTGTCGCTGCCGCCGTTGCCGTCGCTGACGCCATAGGTGAAGCTGTCGCTGATCTGCTGGCCTTCCGACAGCCAGTCGAGATCGGAAGCATCGACGCTATAGGTGCCGTCCGCATTGACCGTCAGGGTCGCACCACTCGACAGGGTAATGGTCGTGCCGACGGAACCGCTATCGCCGTTCACATCGGTAATGACGAGCCCTTCGGGATTGTCGAGGTCGATGTCGTTGCCGAAGACATTGCCGGGGGTGGAAGAGTCTTCCCACACGATCGCATCATCGTCGATCGCGTTGACCGGATAGGGCGAAACGCCGTTGAGCTTGTCGGAGCCTTCGCGGTCGCCGCCTTCTTCGCTCACCGACTGCTGGCGAACGAAGAAGTTTTCGAGCGCGAGATCGTCGAGCGTCAGGCCGCGGAGCGACGACGACAGGGTGAAGGTCGTCGTCTGGATGTCGTCATTTGAAATGCCCTGGGTGCCGAGGGAGATGCCCACCTCATACGGAGAGGCCGCGACACCGCTCGACGTCAGGCCACCGCCCATGTTTTCCACGTTGCCGTCCTGCTCCAGCCCGGTAACGTCACCGCCGATCACGGAAAGCGTGCCGAGCAGGCTGTCATCGGCGACATCGAAGTACATGCCGCGGATATCGGCGATCATGTTGTCGCCATCACCGGTGTTGGTCACGGTGAACTGCAGTGTGCCGTCGGCGAGTTCGGTAATGGTGATCGTAGCTGGCGCGGTGGGGCTGTCCGTGTCGTTGGACAGCGTGAACGTGAGCGATCGCATTGGGGGTAGTCCTTTGGAGGATCAAAGCCGCAGCCGGTCAGCGCGGTATCGAACGAGTATATATACGTAATTGGTAATAATTTCAATCAAATTATATACAATTTTGTAGTGAATACAGAACATTCCTTGCGTGTATCCACTTCTCCGGGCGGGAAAATACAGAAACGCAAACAGGCCCGGCGTCGAAACGCCGGGCCTGTCTTGTCCGTACTTTTATCCGGATTGGTCGGGGAGAGAGGATTCGAACCTCCGGCCCCTACGTCCCGAACGTAGTGCTCTACCAGGCTGAGCTACTCCCCGGATAAGGCCCGCCCTTATATACCGTGATGAATTGCCGCGCAACGGCCCGAAAAGGCCCGGAAAGCTTCCATCGGCGGGGGCACGAGCGCCCTCAGCGCATGCCCACCGTATCGCGGCCCGAAAACTGGGAGAGCTTGGTCAGGAGGTACTCCAGCCCGTCGGCATCGACGCCCTCGAGGTGAATGCCCGCACCTTCGCAGCGGGTCAGCACCCGTTCGATCACCCGGCGACGGTAGCGCTCCCGGTCATGGGGACGGCCGTCGTATTCGACTTCATCGGCCACTTCGACCGCAGCGACCAGGACCGGCAGCATGTTGCGCGGCATCCTGGCCTTGTCCCAAAGCGCCTGAAGGCCGCGACGGCCTTCGTCATTGGCGAGGATCTGAACGTTGACCAGCGGCAGCCTGGTGATATGCGCCATCGCGGCTTCAAAAAAGGCGAGATCGCCCATGCAAACCGCGCGCAGGATGATCGACGGCGTCAGGCGTCCGCGCCCGGCAAGCGTTTCCACCAGCCGCCCCGCATCGCCGATACCGAAACGCGGATCGACCAGGCTGAGCGTCGCGCGCTCGCGCACCCGCTCGATCATGTCGGCAAGTCGATGACCAGAAGCGTCGGAACCGTCCGCAAGCTGCTTCTCCAGGTTTTCCGCGGCCAGCGCCACCAGACGTTCGGCGACCGAAACAGGCAGGAGCGCGCGCCGCACCATGGCGCTGCCCACCTCGGATGTGGCGCCAAAAACATCAAGGACCCGCCCATAGGTCGCTTCGGACACCCTGGCGCCCGGATTTTCCATGACCCGCGATACGACAGCGGGGCTGCCGTGTTCGACGAGACTGTCGGTAACTCTTTCCGAGATCGTCTTGCGTTCGGCGATCGCGCTCTGCTTGGCTTCGCCAGAACTGCGCGTGATTTCGATCAGATCGTCGTCGGTCAGCAGGTCCGATGAACGCAGTATCGGCGCCGCGACCGCATCCTCGTCGCGGGCAAACCGCAAAGCGAGCTCACGGGGGATATCTCCTGATTCCTTGAGGTGTTCGGAGAGCGCAGCGCGGACGCGTGCCTCGGCATCCTCGACCATGATCGAGAAAATCTCGATGGCGATTTTTCGCTCGTCGCCGCTCAGGTCCCCGCCCTGGTATTCGTCGGCGATCTTGGCCGCCAAACCGGCCCGGTTTTCCGCCGAAGGGTCGGTCAGAAGGCGTTCAAGATCCTGCTTGGTCAGCTTGCCGGTCATGGTCTCGCAAGGTCCTCTCTGGAACTACGCTATTATCTCTAGTCGGCATTAAATCGGCGTTAACGCCAATGGGGTCGCCCCCCAGTTGCCAAGCCCCTGTCCGGATGCTACTTGAACGGCCCGAGGGCCGCCGGCCCACCATTGGGCTTGAGGAGTCGAATATGGTTAAGAAGTACTTTTTTGCCGCCGTCGCTGCCGCCATGGCGCTGGGCGCTGGGAATTCCGCTCTTGCCGCGGGCGACGCAAAAGCGGGCGAAACGGTATTCAAGAAGTGCGCCGTTTGCCACGATACCAAGGCGGGCAAGCACAAGATCGGCCCGAGCCTCGCGGGCGTGGCGGGCAGCAAGGCCGGCAGCGCGAAGGGCTACCGCTTCTCCCCGGCGACGATGAAGTCGGGCATCACCTGGACCGACGACAACCTCGACAAGTATCTCGAGAATCCGCGCAAGCTGATCAACGGTACCCGCATGGCCTTCGCCGGCCTGCGCTCGAAGAAGGAACGCGACGACGTGATCGCCTTCCTCAAGACGCTGAAGTAGCCGAAGCGCGTTTTTTTAAGACAAAGGGCCGGCCCGCAGCCGGCCCTTTTTTCATGCCTGCGCCGTCTCGATCGCCGCCGCCTGCTCGGCCAGCGATATGCGGCACCAGGACGTGACTTCCAGACCGCGGTCCTCGAACACGTTGTCCTCGCCCCGCCAAGCCGCAACGGTACCGTCACGGGCAAGAATGAGTGCCTCCACCTGCGGCCGGAACATTCGCAACACCGCCCCAAGCCAGCGGTTGACCGGCCAGGACGGCTGCGTGTGCGAGATTTCAAAACGATGCAGCATGCGAAGAACGTCCGCACCGTCATACCAGTATTCCCCTGTCACCCAGCGATTGACCGTGAACAGGCAGATGGGCGCGCCGAATTCATCCATCGAAATACCAATGAGATGGGACAACGCATCGTTGGGTTCCTTGGGCGGCACGAAATCGGGCACCGGCGCCGGCATGATGCCCGCAGGCATCCCCGCGGGGCGAAGGAAAGTATGAAAATGGCCATGCTCACCCGTGCGCAGGTTTGCGGGATGGGCGTGATAGTAGAACTGGCTGCCGGTTTCGGCGTCATAAACATCGCCGTCCGGATAATGATTCCATTCGTAGAACGTGCCCGGGTTCTTGATCAGCTCGCTGACCACGTTGTCGCCGGTCTTGGCGAGAAGGCGGGCGATCTCGAGCGCCTCCTCCGCCGCCGCCGCCATGCGCAACAGATCTGCGGGCGGAAGCAGGGCGAAATCGAGATGAATGTCCGTTTCGGCAACGACGTCGGACGGACGCGGCTCTGCTGACATGGGCCAGGTGCTCCCTGTTCGCGGATGAGGGATACTCTACGGTCTCACCCCCGCATCAGCCAGCGGATCGGCCTTTACTCACGAAGTTTTGAGCGCGTCAGTTGCGCACGACGAGGACCGAGATGGGCGCATGACGCACGACCCGCGCCGCATTGGGGCCCAGCAGGTAATCCTTCAGTTCCGGCCGGTGGGACGCCATGACGATAAGGTCCGCCTTGAGTTCGCGGGCCGACGACAGGACTTCCTCGTACACAGGCCCTTGGGCCACATGGCAGGAGACCTTGATGTTGGACGAGATCTTGTCCCGGGCCAGCGCCTCGATGCGGTCGCGGGCCTCGGCCACCGCCTTTTCCTCGAAATCGGGAGGAAAGAAGCTGCCGATCAGGCCGCTTCCGAATTCGGGCACCACGGTCAGCACGAACAGCCGGGCGCCGAATATCTGGCAATATTCCATCGCTACCGGCAGCGCCTTCGACCAGGAGCTTTCCTGGTCGAGGTCGATCGGCAGCAGGATTCGCTTGTACATCTCTTTTCTCCCTCTCAACCCTTGCGGCGGCGACGTTGCAATACCATGACCGCGCCTACGATCAGGACGGCCGGAATGAACATCCATTCCTTCGCCGGACGATCGGACGGCACCAGCACGCTGCGGACGATCCAGCCCGTGCGAATGCCGGCCTTGTCGGCGGCACTGCCGAAGGATACGGACAGCACGCGAATGTCGTCGCCCCGGCGGGCGAGCTGCAGGCCGGCGCCGCCAAGGCGCAGATCCACCGGGCGATTGGCCGCCCCCATGCGCAGGGCAAGGTGGCGTGTGACTTTTTCGCCGTAGAGATCCGCGCCGGTCACGATAATCCGCAGGAAGCCGCCGTCGGGCACACTGGCCGCAACCGTGGGCGTCTCGCGCCCCGGCCGTTCGTCGTAAGGAGGAAACGCGACATCCCAGAAGAATCCCGGCCGGAACAGGATGAAAGCCGCAAACAGCAAAAGCAGGCTTTCATGCCAGCGGCTGCGGACCAGGAACCAGTTCATGGTCCCCGCCGCGAACACCAGCATCGCGAGAAGCGCGCTGGCGATGGTCAGCGCCAGATGACCGGCGCTGGTGATACCGATCAGCAGCAACTGGGAATTGAAGATGAAAATGAACGGAAGGGCGACGGTGCGCGCGCTGTAGAGAAAAGCCTGCACGCCGGTACGGATCGGATCGGCGCGAGAGATCGCGGCTGCCGCGAAAGTGGCAAGCCCCACGGGCGGGGTTACGTCCGCCATCAGGCCGAAATAAAAGACGAACAGGTGCACGGCGATCAGCGGCACGATCAACCCGCCCTCGCCCGCCAACGCGACGACGACGGGCGCCATCAGGGTGGCGACGACGATGTAATTGGCGGTGGTCGGCAGGCCCATGCCGAGAATCAGGCTGATGATGGCGGTGAACACCAGCATCAGCATCAGGTTGCCGCCCGAGATCAGCTCGATCAGGTCGGTCATCACGAGGCCAAGCCCGGTCAGGGTCACCGTGCCGACGACGATGCCGGCCGTCGCCGTGGCGATGGCGATACCGACCATGTTGCGCGCTCCGGACACGAGGCCCGAAACCAGCGCGCGCAGGCCTGCCACCGCCGCCAAGCCGACACCGTCGATCTCCGTGGCAATGGCGGCGCCGCAGGGTTCCGTGCGGCCGCGCCGCATCCAGGCAACGATCGGCCCCTGGGTCACGATGATCGCGATCATCGCAACCGTCGCCCAGAAGGCCGACAGTGTCGGCGACAGGCGCTCGATCATCAGGCACCACACCAGCACGACCACCGGCAGAAGATGATGGAGGCCCGACTTTACCGTGGCGCCGAGCGGCGGCAGGCGGTCGGCGGACAGAACCGCGACCTCGGCCGGGGCACGCGAGGCAAGCGCAAGGAGCGCCACGTAAATGGCGGCGAGTGCCGCCAGCGTTACCCAAATTGCCAGGCCGCCCAGGGTTTCCTTGAACGCATCGAGGCCGAAATGCACGGCGCCGGCGAAAGCCAGCAGGCCGGAAACCGTCAGGCCGTAGCCGAGGAGCCGCGCGCGCCGGTCCATTCCCGCCGGGCGCGGCAATCCGCGCAGGCCCATCTTCATCGCCTCCAGATGCACGATGTAGAGAAGCGCCGCGTAGGAAATCACGGCGGGCAGGAACGCATGCCTGATGACGTCGATATAGGGAATGCCGACGTATTCCACCATCAGGAAGGCGGCAGCACCCATGACCGGCGGCATGATCTGACCGTTGACCGAGGACGCCACCTCGACCGCCCCCGCCTTGTCGCCCGGAAAGCCGACGCGCTTCATCAACGGAATCGTGAAGGTACCGGTGGTCACGACATTGGCTATCGAAGAACCGGAAATGACGCCGGTCAGGGCCGAGGACACGACCGCTGCCTTGGCCGGCCCGCCGTGCAGGTGGCCGAGCGCGGCGTAGGACACGCGAATGAACCACCCGCCCGCGCCTGCGCGATCGAGCAGCGTGCCGAACATGACGAAAAGGAACACGAAGCTCGCCGAAACACCGAGCGCCACGCCGAACACGCCTTCGCTGGTCAGCCACTGGTGCGTGATCAGCTTGGAAAGGGACGCCCCCTTGTGGGAAACGACGCCGGGCAACCACGGCCCGAGAAAACTGTAGGCGATGAACACGACCGCGATGATGACGAGCGGCAGACCCAGCGTGCGGCGCGTTGCTTCCAGCAGCAGCACGATCCCGGCAACGCCGGCGACGATGTCCGCGGCAATGGGCGCGCCGGGCCGGGTTTCTAGAGCGGATTCGAAAAGGCAGATATACGCCGCCGCAAATGTTCCTAGCAACGCCAGTACCCAGTCGTAAAGCGGAATGCGCTGGCGTGGCCCCCGCACCGTCGCGGGGAAGGCCAGAAACGCGAGGCCGACGGCGAATGCGAGATGGAGCGAACGGCTCTCGCTGAAGTTGAGGTTGAAGACGTTGAAGGCAAACGGCAGCGGGGACGCATACCAGAGCTGGAACAGCGCCCATAGCAGCGCCGCCGCGAACATGACGCGGGCGGCCCAGCCGTGGGGCGCGCGCGCGCCGCTGTCAGCGCTTTCGGCGAGGTCTTCGACCGAGCGCGGAGCGTTTCCGGCACCGCCGGAAGCGCTCATCGCCGCTCTCCCCGCCCGCCCTGCTACATCAGGCCCTTTTCCTTGAAGTAGCGGGCGGCGCCGTCATGGAGCGGGGCCGAGTTGCCGTCGCGTACGAGATCCTTGGGCGCCAGGTGCGAAAACGCCGGATGCAGAGCCTTGAAGTCCTTGAAGTTGTCGAATACCGCCTTGACGACCTCATAGATGGTATTGGCGTCAGTCCGCGTCGAGGCGACGAAAGTCGCCTTCACGCCGAAAGTTGCGACATCTTTCGGGTTCCCCTTGTACATCCCGCCCGGAATGGTCGCCTTGGCGTAATAGGGATTGGCCTTTATCAGCTTGTCGACGGCTTCGCCCGTCACCGAAACGACGACCGTATCGCAGGCCGTCGTCGCTTCCTGGATCGAACCGTTGGGATGGCCGACGACGTAGACAATCGCATCGACCTTGTTGTCGCAGAGCGCCTGCGCCTGTTCGGCCGGCTTCAGTTCGGAGGCGAGGGAGAAATCCTTCGTCGTCCAGCCCATCAGCTTGAGCAACTCCGCCATCGTCGCGCGCTGGCCTGAACCGGGATCGCCGACATTGACGCGCTTGCCCTTGAGGTCGGTGAAGGTGGTCACCTTGGCATCGCGACGGGCGACGACGGTGAAGGCCTCCGGATGGACCGAGAACACGGCCCGCAATTCCTTGAAGGCGCCGCCGTCGGCAAACCGGGACGTTCCGTTGTAGGCATGATACTGCCAGTCCGACTGGACGATACCCATGTCGAGCTCGCCCGAACGGATGGCGTTGATGTTGTAAACGGAGCCACCGGTGCTTTCGACCGTGCAGCGTACGCCATGCTTGGCGCGATCCTTGTTGACCAGACGGCAGATGGCGCCGCCGGTCGGGTAATAAACCCCCGTAACCCCGCCGGTGCCGATGGTCACGAATTTCTGTCCGCCACTCGAGGGCCCGCCGTCGCAGGCGGTCAGGGCAAGCGATGCAATGGCCGCGCTGCCGAGCGCCGCAATCATGAATTTCCTGGTCATAGGGTGGCCTCCTTCGCTGTTTCGGCGCTGATTCGGACGCCCGCGATTATCAAGGTGCAGTCTAACAGGAAACCCGCCGGAGAATAAACCGTTGCACTGACGGGGGAATTGCCCGCGCCGACGCGCCCGGCTAGTCTTCGGGACACCATTACGGGGAAGATATGAACCTCAAGGACCACATCCGTCAGATACCGGATTTTCCCAAGCTGGGAATTCTCTTTTATGACATTTCCACCCTGCTGGCCCATCCGGGGGCATGGGCCGAAACGGTGTCCCGCATGGCGGAGGCGATCGCCCCTCACAGGCCAGGCAAGCTGGTCGGTATTGAGTCGCGCGGATTCCTGATCGCGGCACCGCTTGCCCTGCGGCTCGGAATCGGCTTCGTCATGGCACGCAAGCGCGGCAAGTTGCCCGGCGCCACGGTCTCTCACGAATACGCGCTCGAATACGGCAGCGATGTGATCGAGATGCAGGCCGATGCGATCACGCCGGGCGACCGCGTCGTCGTGCTCGACGACCTGTTGGCAACCGGCGGCACGCTGGCCGCCGCCATCGCCCTGCTGCGCGGCCAGGGCGCAACTGTTGCCGCGGCCGGATGCGTGATCGAACTCGCCTTTCTGAACGGGCGCGCGCGCCTCGACGTGCCCGTCGAAACGCTGGTCAGCTACGGGTCCTGAAAATTCCCGCGCTCAGGCGATGGGAGAATGAAGGGCATCGGCAATGAAACGCCCCAGCGCCTTCAACGGCACCGGCTTTTCGATTACCGCGAAAACGTTCGCCTCTTCCTGATGGGCCTTGTAGATCTGTTCGGGATACCCCGACATCAGGATCACCTTCGGCCGGTTCTCCAGTTTGGCAACGAGACGCGATACATGTATCCCGTCGAGCCCCGGCATCTTGATGTCCATGACCACCACCCGCGGCATGTTGCGGCGAATGGCGTGATAGGCGGCAAAGCCGTTTTCCTCGGCCATGACCTTTATTCCCTGACGCCCGAGGAATTCGACGATTTCCCGGCGCTGCAACGGATCGTCATCGACAACCAGCACACCCATTCGGGTGACGGCTTTTCCGGCGACGTCTTCGGATTTCGTCAGCATGAAAACGGCTCTCTTACGCCTCGACCCTGAACAAGCGGCGCGGATTTTCGCATGTCTTTTCTGTTTCGATCAACCCGACCCGCGCGTCACGCCGGAATTTTCCGGTCTCCCGCCTCATCGTCGCCGATAGCCGGGAGTTTTATGGTAAACAGCGCGCCCCCGCCGAAATTATCGGCATCGATGCGCCCTCCCATGGCGTTGATGATGCCGAAACTGATCGAAAGACCAAGCCCGGTTCCCTTGGTGACTTCCTTGGTGGTGAAAAATGGATCGAAAATACGATCAATCACATCGTGAGGTATGCCGCCGCCGTTATCCTTGACCTGGATAACGACTTCGCCGCCGGCCCTGGTCGCACCGTCGCTGAAGTCGCGTACGGCGATGTCGATCCGCCCGCCTGTCGGCTGCAGCCTGCCCTTGCGGCCCAGCGCAGTCTCGATGATCGCATCGCGGGCGTTAGTGAGAAGGTTGATGATGACCTGGGCCAGTTCGTTACGCCGGCCGATGACACGCGCGCAGCGGTCGGGCATGTCGAGCGTCACCAGGATTCCCTCATCCTCGAACTGGCCGGCAAGCAACGAATAAGCGTCCCGGACGGATTCGCGCGGATCGATGATATCCTGCGGGCCTTCGTTACGCCCCACGACGCACATTCGCTTGATGAGATCGCCCATGCTTTCGGCCTGGTGCACGATCAGGGCGAGCTTTGCCCTTTCGAATTCCTCATCGGACTTGCCCTGCTCCATGGCCATCAGGGTATTTTCCGCCGCCAGCCGGATGGTATTGAGCGGCTGGCTCAACTCGTGCGCCATGCCGACCGCCATTTCCCCGAGAGTCGCGAGGCGCGCGACCTGCGCAACCTGTTTCAGGTCCTTCGCCATCTGGTTCAGGGACAGCGCGAGGTCGCCGAGTTCATCGGAACGGACGAACGGCGGCGGATCGTCGTAGTTTCCGCTGCCGATGCGCCGCGTGTATTCGCCGAGCGCATGGATGGGCCGCACCAGACTGCGTGCCATGAAAAGGCTGATGCCGAACCCGAGCAGCACCGTAACCACGGCGACGGCAATGTAGATGGCAACGTAGCGGCGCTGGTTTACGGAAATGATTTCCCGAACGGTGCCGCGCAGGAGCCTGATTTCCGAATTGATATCTCCCAGAAACAGGCCGACCTCGACGCGCCCCATGTAGCGGCGCCCGCTCATGACGGGCGACAGTACCGAAAGCGACCTTCCGTCGCTGAACGTTACGATTTCCCCGCGCCTTACCGCCGCAAGGCTCGCATCAGACGTCTTGGCCGCCGCTGCCGGCAGGCCGGGGGCCCGGCTTTCCGCCAGCATTTGTCCCTCGGCGTCGAAAACGGCTGCATAAGCCAGGGATTCCTGTTCCCGGGCGGCGAGGACGAGATCGCGCACGCGGTCGATTTCCAGCCGATGTATGGAATCGGTCACAGCCACTGCAAGAAAGCGCCCAAGGCCCTCGCCCTTTTTCTTGGCCTGGCCGAACAGTTCCCGCGTAACGACTTCGCTGTAGGTGCGCGAGGTCGTCGCAAACATCGAGCGCAATTCGAAAAGATGCACGCCGACGATGGTGCCGACGATGCCCGTCAGCAGGACGACGAAAAGGAGCGCATAGCGTGCCTGAAGGCTAAGGCGCATGTCGTCCGCCAACCACGGAACGCACGAGGCGATAAACCTCCCGCGCGTCATCGAGACTGCGCCGGCTATCGCCGGCAACCGGCCTGAACATGGTGCCGCGCGCATAAGGCCCCCGGGGCGATAAGGCAGCGCCCGGCGCGCTGAGGTCCGGAAGCGCCCTCTCCACCGCCTCGCGCCATGTCGGATCGATATTGCCGCGGGCCAGTACCACCGACCGCAACAAAGGCCTGCTCATTGCAAAAAGACGCATCTTTTCGCGATAGCGTGGCGGGTTTGAATCCGCGCGGTCCCAATCACGGGCGGAAAAAGCGCCCGCTGCCGTGAGACCGGCAGCCGTCCATGCAGAAATGTTTTCCTCGCTGCCGGCAAAAACGTATCCGACCCGGCCTTCGGGCACGGGCATATCAGGCGTCGCGAGATGGAGGGGTTTCAGGCCGGCGGACAGCAAGGTTGCAAACGGCAGCAGAAATGCGCTCGTTGATCCAGGGTCCTCGAAAGCGATTCGTTTCCCCGCAAGGTCGGCCAACGAATAAACCCCGGAATTGCGGTGAGCGAAAAAAACGCTGTGATAGCGGTCCTCGCCCCCGCGCAGTTCGTGCAGAATGATACGGGCACCCGCATGCTCTTCATAATACAAGGCCGCAAGAACGGTCTCGGTAACGATATCGACGCGCCCGTCTTTCAGGGCAGCCAGCATGTCTCGGACCGTCGGCAGGACGATCGCCGCGCCTGCGCGGATTCCCGGCACTCCCAGTCTCGCAACGAGACGGTCCGTGAAATCCTCGAGATTCTTCTGGTGAATGGCGGCGCGTCGTGACACGCGGCCGACAATCAGCACGCTGTCGCGCGGGTAAACTTTTCCACCCGTCGCCACAACCGGCTTCTGGTTTGTCAGCCCGGCCGCCGCAACAGTCTGCGGACATATGCCGAATGCCGCAATCAGGACAGCCATCGTAACGCCACGAAGGTCCATCAAACATTCCTGAAAATAGCAGGTTATGGGTGATGTTCGCCGTCCCTTTATGCGCTGTCAATGTTGCTTTGCGGCAAGCGCCGGGTGATCCCTTCGGACCGAATGGGCGTATCGAAGGCTGTTACGGCCACTTGGCCGAGTTGCCCCCTCAACCGAACGTTTTGAAAAGGACTCCCCTCCATGCCCAAGTTCGTCTCCAGAATCGCAGCCCTCGCGTTCGCGTTGCCGCTGGCCTTTGCCACCGTCGCCGCCACCGCGGGCGGACACCGTTCAGCCTCGCAGGACATCGTTGACGTCGCTGCCTCGTCCGGACAGTTCAATACCCTCGTCGCCGCGGTCAAGGCCGCTGGCCTCGTCGAAACGCTCAAGAGCTCGGGGCCGTTCACCGTCTTCGCTCCCACCGATGCGGCCTTCGCCAAGCTTCCGGCGGGCACCGTCGAAAACCTGCTGAAGCCTGAGAACAAGCAGCAGCTCGTCGCGGTCCTCACCTATCACGTCCTTCCCGGCAAGGTGACGTCGGGCGAGATCGCCGGCAAGTCCGCCGCCGTCAAGACGGTTCAGGGCCAGGCCGTGAAAGTCGATGCGACCAGCGGCGCGGTCATGGTCGATGCGGCCAAGGTCACCGCCGCCGACATCGCCGCCTCCAATGGCGTCATTCACGTCATCGACACGGTGATACTGCCCAAGCAGTAATCCCGGGATGATGTCCCGGGCCGGGGAGCGATTTGTCACGCTCCCCGGCCTTTTTTATTTGCGGGTTGGGGTGATCCGTGGCGACCAGACGAACGTAGTCCCAAAGCAAGCACCTATTGAGAGCCCCAGCGATGTCCCTTATCCTCGCCTCCCGTCAAAGGCCGGACTTTTTGTTCGCCCGGCCGCCAAGGAGGAAAATGACCGAAGAGGCAGCCAACCGCGACGGCAGTGTCGATTATGGTGGTCTCCTCCATGCCGTCGCCTCGCGCGGCGACCGGGGTGCATTCTCCAAGCTGTTCGAGCACTTCGCCCCCCGCATCAAGGCCTACTGTCTGAAGCGTGGCGCGCCCCCGAGCGCAGCCGAGGAAATCGCGCAGGAAGCCATGATCAAGGTGTGGCGGCGTGCGGCCCAGTTCGATCCCGCGCGGGCGTCCGCCTCGACATGGATATTCGCCATCGCCCGAAACGCCCGGATCGATGCCTTTCGCAGGGAAACCCGGCCCGAGGTCCTGCCCGAGGATTTCGACGCCGAAGATCCGTCTGCCGACAGTTTCGGACATCTCGCCGATGCGGAAGCGGGAAACAAGCTCGTCGCAGAGGTCTCGATGCTTCCCGCCGATCAGGCCGAAGTCGTGCGTAAGGCCTTTTTCGAAGACAAGACCCATCAGGAAATCGCCCAGGAGCTGAGCCTCCCGCTCGGCACCGTCAAATCCCGTATTCGTCTGGCGCTCGGACGCCTGCGAAAGTCCATGTCGGAGTTCCATCCATGATCAGGCACCATATCGCTCATGATCTCCTCGTCGATTACGCCTCAGGCAGCCTGCCCGAGGCTCCGTCCCTCGTCGTCGCGACGCATCTTGCCTGCTGCGCGTCGTGCCGCGAGGAAGTCCGCCGCATCGAGGATATCGGCGGAGCACTGATGGAAAGTGCAGGCACCGTGCCTCTCGGCCCTGATGCCCTGGCTGCCGTGCTCGACCGGCTCGACACCCGCGAACCCGAGACGACCGCCCCGCGGCTCGACGAAGAGAGCACCAAGGTGCTGCCCGGCCCGCTCGCACGCCACGTGCACCGCAATCTCGGCGATCTGCGCTGGCGCCGCCTTGGTCCGCGCATCGAGGAAGCGGTACTGGCCTCCGCCTCGCCCATTTTCAAAACGGCCCTGCTGCGCGTCGCCGCAGGCGCCGCGATGCCTGCCCATACCCATGGCGGGCGGGAATACACGCTGGTGCTCAAAGGCGGTATCCGCGACGGCGGCACCGAATACCGGCGCGGCGATGTCATGTCTCTCGACGAGACCCATGAACACAAGCCGGTCGCTACCGAAGACGAGGAATGCATCTGTCTCGTTGTCCTCGATGCGCCCGTGCGCCTGACCGGCAGGCTTGCCCGCCTGCTCAACCCCTTCATCAAGCACTGAACGAAACGCAATGGCGTCCATTCCGGGAACGGCCTGGCTGATCGGCGCCTCTTCCGGAATCGGCGCGGCGCTCGCGCGCTTGCTTGCCGCAAAGGGCTGGCGCGTGGTCATCAGTGCACGGGGGACGGAAACGGCGGCGTCGGTAGCGGCTGATCATCCGGAGATGATTTCGGTCCTGCCCCTCGATGTGACCGATGCCTCGGCCTGCAAAGCAGCGGTTGCGGAAGCAGAGAAAACCCTGGGTGGCGCACCCGACCTCGTCGTCTTCGCCGCCGGCGCGTGGCAGCCGATGGGGGCATCCGATCTCGACCCCGCGGTTGCAGGACACCTGATGACCGTCAACTACCTCGGCGCGGTGAACGTCCTTGCGGCCCTTCTGCCCGGCTACCGGGAGCGCAGGAACGGCCATATCGCCGTCATTGCGTCCGTCGCGGGCTATCGTGGCCTTCCCCGCGCCGCGGGCTATGGACCGACAAAGGCGGCGCTGATCAACCTGTGCGAATCGCTGAAGCCGGAGCTCGATGCCGCGGGCGTGCGCCTGCGGCTGGTGAACCCCGGCTTCGTCGCCACGCCCATGACGGCGGTCAATGAATTCCCGATGCCGTTCCTGCTCTCCGCCGAAGATGCGGCCGAGCTGCTGTTCACGGCGCTCACCACATCGTCGCGCTTCGAGATAACGTTCCCCAAGCGCTTCACCTGGGGCCTGAAACTTTTACGGCTGCTGCCTTACGGCGCGTATTTCGCGCTCATGCGGCGCGTCGATCGGGGCCGGAAGCGCGGTTGAAGGCAATCGTCACGCGACCAATCGTCACGCCCCACTTGAGCATGCGCGCTATGTTCAGCATCGTGCCGTCCGCGCCCAGGTACATGCGATCATCGAAACCGACGATGACCTCTCGCCCGCCGATCGGAAGGCGCAGCCGGTAGGCCCAGCGCAAGGTATTCCCGGACACCTCGCCGCTGGCCGCGCCAACCACGTCCGCCGCGGTGCCCTCGTAGCTATGCGGGCCCGTGCGACGGACGCGCCAGGTCCGAGAGGACACTTCGCCATCGTCGAAGCGGAAGGATTCCTCAAGCACGAAAACATCGCCGTCCTCACGGCCCTCGATTTCAACGACGAACCTGCGGCGCACGCGGCCGAAGCGGTCCTCGACCAGCCCATGGGCGCGCGTCCGGCCCGCAAAAAATTCTTCGATCCGAAGTTCGGTGTGATCGCTCATCTGGAATTCTCCGCCTTCTGGAAACTGAATTGACGCACATCAATGCGACCGGAGCGGAACCCACCCTCGCAATAGGCGAGATAAAATGCCCACAGTCGTGAAAAGCGCCGGTCGCGACCAAGGGCGAGCAGGTCGTCTCGCGCCGCGATGAACCTGGCCCGCCATTCGGCAAGGGTGCGCCCGTAGTCGGCACCGAAACCGAAATCCCCAAGCACCGACAGGCCCGCGCGATCCGCCGTTTCCCTGACGATGGTCCCGGTCGGCAGCATTCCGCCGGGGAAAACCTGCATCTGGATGAAATCCGGACGTCGGCTGTAGCGGTCGAAAAGTTCGTCGGCGATGGTGATGACCTGGATCGCCACGCGCCCGCCCGGCAGGACGCATGCCGCGATACGGTCGAAATAAACCGGCCAGTAGGCTTCGCCCACCGCTTCCATCATCTCGATCGACACGACATGGTCGAAACGGCCTTCGACATCGCGGTAATCGCAAAGGCGCACGTCCACGCGGTCGGCGAGACCCGCCCGCGCGATCCTGTCGCGGGCATAGGCAAGCTGCTCTCGCGAAAGGGTCAGCGCAGTCACCCGCAGGCCGTAATCGCGCGCAGCGATCTCGGCGAGGCCGCCCCAGCCGCAGCCGATCTCGAGGATATGCTGTCCCGGCTTCGAGCCGAGAGAGTCGAGAAGGCGACGGTATTTCGCATCCTGCGCCTGCTCAAGGGTAAGGCCGGGGCGCGGGAAAAGCGCCGAGGAATAGGTCATGCTCTCATCGAGCCACAGCGCATAGAAATCGTTGCCGAGATCATAGTGAAAGGAAATGTTGCGTCGCGATCCGCGCCGGGTATTGGCACGCAGCCAATGGCGCAAGCGCCGCCATGGCTGGACCGCCCAGGCAAACGATGGCCCCTGGGCGCCAAGATCGAGGTTTCTCGCCGCCAGTTCGACTACGGCAGCCGGGTCCGGGCTGTCCCATTCGCCCTGCGCGTAACTGTCGGCGAGGCCCACGGCCTGGCTCGCCAATATCCGCCAGAACGCGCGCCAACTGTGAATTTCGGCCCGTGCCACCGGGCCGGGAAGGTCGCCGCGCAGGACAACCGCGCTGCCGTCGGGCAGCACGAGGGAGAGGCTGCCCAGACGAACCCGGCGGCCGACGCGGGCAAGCAAACGTGCCGCCACGCCACCACAGACGACCGCGTCCCGAACCTGAGCGGCATCGTCAGCACTCATTGGCGTATTCCCGGAATCGATGATGATGGCCCTTGTACGCACGAGCCCGTGGGACGGATCATTGCCGCCGCTCCAGTTCTCCGACGGTTACGGCGACGGCCGGCGCCTTCGGCTTGCGGAATACGGGCACGCCCTTCAGCCAGAGGCGAAGCGCGTGCCAGTGAATGGCGGCAACGACTTTCAGGGTCATCAGCGGATGTGCCGCGACGGCAAGGGCCAGCGCGCCATCGGTCAATTTGCGCCGCCGCCCCGCCAGCACCGCGGACAGGCCCAGCCCGCCCTCGAAGTGGTCCTCGATCCCGACGACGATGGTCTCTCCGGGGTGGCCAAGGCGGAAGTCGTAACGCGCCTTCATCGGGATGAAGGGCGAGACATGGAACTCCTTGGTCACGGTCTGCCGGATGATTCCGCTGCGCGCCACCGACCCTTCGACGGGCAGGAGATAGCCGTGCAGTTCGCCGAAGGTATTGCGCACCTCGTGCAGCACCGCGACGAGACGGGCCTCGCGGTCGTAGCAATAGTAGATGCTGAGAGGGTTGAAAACGTATCCCCACATGCGCGGGAAACAGGCGATGTAAATGCGCCCCTCGGGATCGAACAGCCCCGCGGCCCGCAGCTGGGATTCGACCCATTTGCGCGTGGGGCTGCCGTCCCTCGCACCGTGATCGGCATCATGGAAACCGAGAACGCCGAACCGGTTATGGGCGAGAAGCTTCAGCCCGCGCGCGAGACTGTCGTTCTCGCCGAGATCGAGCAGCAGGAAGAAAACCCGGTAATCGAGACGATGACGCACCGGCCGGTGCCGCAGGTGAAGCACCCGGCCGAGGTAGAGCGCACTTTCCGGAAACCCGTCCATCATCCTTTCCGCCCGGCCTATTGCGCTGCCCGCGCCACCTGAGGCTCATTTTCCCATGGCGGCGAAATACCCATGGCGCGCGCCGCCGCGATCCCCGAGGCAAAGGCATCCTCGTGGAAACCATAGCCGAAATAGCTGCCGCAAAACCATGTCCTGCGGCGGCCTTGAAGCTCGACGAGGCCGGGCTGGGCCGCGATCGCCGCTCGATCGAAGACGGGATGGCTGTAGTCGAAGCGACCGCAGACCAGTTGCGGGTCGGGCTCGAAGGGCGGGTTCAGGGTGACGAAAACCGGACCCGCCTCTTCGTATCCCTGCAACCTGTTCATCCAGTAGGTAACGCCCTGGGCACCGTCGCGCCCGGACGGCGCGACGTAGTTCCACGCCGCCCAGGCGGCGCGGCGGCGCGGCATCAGGGAACGGTCACGATGAAGAACCACGTGGTTGGGCTTGTAGGGAAAGGCGCCCAGAAGCCGTTGCTCGGCAACGTCCGCATCGGCAAGCAGTCCCAGAGCCTGATCCGCATGAGTGGCGATCACCACGCCGTCGAACCGCTCGATACGGCCGCCGCCGAGCGAGACAGTCACCTCGTTGTCGCCACGGGTCACCGCTTCGACCGGGCTGCCGAGGTGCAGCACCCCACCCGCCGCCGCGACATGATCCAGTATCCGCCGGACATATTCGCGGCTGCCGCCTTCAACCGTGCGCCAGCGCGGGCGGTTGGCAAGACGAAGCAATCCGTGAACCTCGAAAAAACGCACCAGCGTCGCCGCGGGCATGTCTTCTACGCTTCCCTGCGGCTGCGACCAGATCGCCGCCGCCATCGGGGCCAGATGATCGTCGCGGAAGCTTGCGGGATAGCCCCTGCGCGAGAGGTAATCGCCGAGTGTCTCCCCCGTAATTTCGAGCGCGGGCAGATCGTCTAGCGCTTCGGCATAAAAGCGCCGCAAGCCGTGCAGCATGCGCCAGAAGCGGGGCCGCAAAAGGTTACCCGGCTGCGCGACAAGGCCACGCGGGAAGCGGCCGGAATATTCGAATCTGCCGCCGTCGCATGAAACCGAGAACGACATCTCGCTCGGCCGGCTGGCCACCCCCAGGAAATCGAAGGCGCGGCACAGCGTCGGATAGTTCACCGGATTGAATACGATGAAGCCCGTATCGACCGCCAGCGGGCCCGAGGGGTCGTCGATGACCATCGTGTTGCAATGTCCGCCCGGCCTGGCTTCCGCCTCGAACAGGTGAACGGCGTATTCCCGGCACAGCGACAAAGCCGCGGCCAGGCCGGCCGCACCGGTGCCGACCACCGCTATACGGCCTCGCCTGAGGCCCACCGGAACGGCAACGGGATTCGCATTTTCGATCATGGGGACTTTGTTTCGATATCTAAATTACGCATTAAAAGCACCGCTATTCGATTGTGTTACGCGGCATGCAAACAGGCGGATCACGAATCCGGCATTTGCGGGTCATCTTGCCCGATCAAGCGTTGGGAGCTAGGTTTATCAAGGTTCATAATGAAGTTTTCGGCGCCCCGCAGGCACCAAATCGAGGAGGACCGTCATGAAAAAATTCATCCTGATTGCCCTAGCGGCCATTGTTGCCGTCATTATCGGCGCAATCGTTTTCGTCGGCTCCAACATCGACGGCATCGTCAAGAACGGCGTCGAAACCTATGGGCCGCGGTTCACCGGCACCCAAGTCCGTCTCGGCGGCGTCTCCTCCTCCATCATGGGGGGTGAAGTCACGGTAAAGGAATTCTTCCTCGGCAACCCGCAGGGCTTCAAGACCGCCCACGCCTTCAAGGTCGATCGCATCAAGGTCGTCGTGGATACCGCCTCGCTCACCTCCGACACGGTCCGCATCAAGGAAATCGTCATCGACGCCCCCGACATCATCTATGAAATGGGCGGCGGCAGTTCCAACCTTCAGTCCATCCAGAACAACGTCAACAAGGCGGCGGGCGGCGGCAAATCGTCTTCGAAGTCGGACGGCCCGTCCAAGAAGGTCGTGATCGACAACCTCTACGTCCGTAACGCCAAGGCCGCGCTGTCGGCAGGCATGCTGGGCGGCAAGGTGGTTCCGCTGCCTGTTCCCGATATCCATCTGAAGGATATCGGCAAGAAGGAAAACGGCACTTCCATGAGCGAAGCGACCAAGCAGCTGCTCGACGAAATCACCAAGTCCGCAACCTCGGCCGCCGGCAAGATCGACCTGAAGGGCTTGGCCGAAGGCGCAAGCAAGGCCGTCGGCGAGGCCGTAAAGGGCGCCGGCGATGCAGCAAAAGGGGCCGGCGATGCCATGAAGGGTGTCGGCGACCAACTCAAGGGCATATTCGGAAAGTAGGCACCGCGTAATGTCATCGTCATCGGGGCCCGCGCCGCGCATCGCGGTTGCGGGCTGCGGCGCCTGGGGCCGCAATCACGTTCGTACCCTGGGCGCGCTTAGCGCGCTGGCCGCCGTATCCGACGCCAGCGCTGCTGCCGCCCGGACCGCCGCTGAGACCGCAGGCGTTCCAGCGCTCGCATGGTCCGATGTACTTTCAGATACCTCGATCACCGGAGTGGTCATTGCCGCGCCCGATGCCCTGCATGCGGCGATGGCGGGAGAGGCGCTGGCCGCGGGCAAGCACGTCCTTGCCGAAAAACCGATGACGATGAGCGTCGCCGCTGCCGAAGCCCTCGCCGCAGAGGCGGAACGCAAGGGGCTGGTGCTGATGACGGGGCATATCCTGCGCTACCATCCGGCCTTCCGCAGGATGCAGGAACTGATCGCCGAAGGCGCCGTCGGCCGCATGCGCCACATCGCCGCCCGGCGCATGCATTACGCGCCGGGCGCGCCGCGCCAGGCGCTGTGGGATCTGGGGCCGCACGATCTTTCCATGATCCTGGCGCTTGCCGGCCGCAAGCCGGTGTCGGTGCGCGCCGCCTACAGTGCCCATGAGAGCGACACCCCGCAGGCGGGAATGATGGCCCTCGATTTCGGCGACGGACTGACGGCCGAGATCACTTTTTCGGCCATTACCCCGGTCAAGCTGCACCAGATCAGCGTCGCCGGCGACCGGGCTCAGGCGGTTTTCGAGGATTCGAAACCGTGGCCCGAAAAACTGGCGCTGTTCCGTCCGGGCCTCGAACGGGTGCGCAACCCGCTCGCCCGCGAGGGGGTTGATGTTGCACCGGGCGAACCTTTGGCCGAGGAATTGCGGGCCTTTATCGCGGCCATCGCAGGCGGGCCCATGCCCCCCAGCTGCGCGCGCGAGGCGATCGGCGTCATCGCCGTTCTGGAAGCGGCGGCGCGTGCTGCTGAAAGCGGCAAGGCGGAAACGCCCTGAAGCCCCAAAATCCGGGGATTTTCGCAGCATTTTTTCCGATCCGTCCTTGACAGCGGATTCGCGGGGCCCTAGGTGTTGCGCTGCGAAACGCCTTGAGAATCGGGAGAATCTTCAAGCTTTCGCTCCTCTTCCCAGCGCAAGGCCTCATTCGTCATGGCGTCCAATTCCCCCCGTCAGCATCCGGCCGCATCGTCTTCGGCGGCCGCCGATTCCCAGCACATTCCCTTCATCGATCTGCAGGCGCAGCGCGCCCGGCTCGGCAACCGCATCGAAGAAGCCATGGAGCGCGTGCTCCAGCATGGCCGCTTCATCAACGGGCCCGAGATCGACGAACTTGAACGCCAGCTTGCCGCCTTCTGCGGCGCGCGCCATGTCATCGCCTGCGCGTCGGGTACCACGGCGCTTTCGCTCGGCCTCACCGCGCTCGGAGCGAAATACCGCGACGCCATCTTCGTTCCCGCCTTCACCTTCGTGTCGCCGGGTGAAGTGGCGGCGCGGCTCGGCTGCATCCCGGTCTTTCTCGACGTCGAACCCGATACGTTCAACGTCTCGCCCGACAGCCTCGTCCGCGGTATCGAGATGGCGAAGGAACACGGCCTGACCCCGCGTGGCGTCATCGTGATCGACCTGTTCGGCCAGCCTGCCGATTACGACAAGCTGACCGAGATCGCCACCGGCCACGACCTGTGGATGATGGCCGATGCGGCGCAGAGTTTCGGCGGCGTTTACAAGGGCACCCATGTGGGCAAGCTGGCGCGCGTGACCGCAACCAGCTTCTTCCCCTCGAAGCCGCTCGGCTGTTACGGCGACGGCGGCGCGATCTTCACCGATTCCGACGTCCTTGCCGCGGAAATGCGCTCACGCCGCCAGCATGGCCAGGGCGAGGACCGCATGACCCATGTGCGCATCGGCATGAACGGCCGCCTCGACAGCCTGCAGGCGGCGATCCTGATCGAAAAGCTCTCCATCCTCGGCGACGAACTCAAGGCCCGCGACCGCATCGCGCGCCGCTACAACGAGGCGCTGAAGGATCTCGTGACCGTTCCGACCGTGCGTCCCGACCGCTTCTCCGCATGGGCGCAGTACACCGTGCGCCTGCGGCCGGGCGAACGCGATGCGGTGCGCGCATACCTCGATGCCGACAAGATTCCGACGGCGATCTACTACCACACGGCGCTGCACCAGCACGCGCCCTACGTCGGCTATCCGCGTGCGGGCGGCAAGCTGCCGGTGGCCGAGGAACTGGCCGAGACGGTCCTGAGCCTGCCCTTCCATCCCTATCTGGAAGAGCCCCTGCAGGACCGCATCGTCGACAGTTTCCGCAAGGCCATCAAGGCTGCGCGAAACGGCTGAACCGCGGAAAACGGGGCCGGTCCGGCCAATTTTTTCCATAATTCATTGACAGATCGGCCGCTGGAGACTACACCAGCGGCCATCCACCCTTGATTGATTCATTAGAGGAGCTTGCGGCGCCGTCGCCACGGCGGACCCTGCCTTTTAGGCCCCTTTTCGGCCCCTCCGGCTGCGAACGGTTCGATCCGTCGCGCACGGCGCCCCGATCAGTACTATGTGCGGAATATGCGGAGAAATCCGAACCGATGGCGGCGAACCCGATCTGGCAGCGCTTGCGCGCATGGCCGAAACACTCTCTCCACGCGGCCCCGATGCCCATGGAGTTCTGGCCCAGGGCAGTGCGGCCCTCGGCCATCGCCGACTGAAGATCATCGACACCAGCGAAGCCTCCGCCCAGCCGATGGCCGACCCGGCCCTGGGTCTCGCCATCGTCTTCAATGGCGCGATCTACAATTACCGTGAATTGCGCGCGGAGCTTGAAGCGCAGGGTTACCGCTTCTTCTCTCATGGCGATACCGAGGTCCTGCTCAAGGCCTATCACGCCTGGGGCACGCGCTTCGTCGAACGGTTGAACGGCATGTTCGCCTTCGCGATCTGCGAACGCGAAACGGGCCGTATCGTGCTGGGGCGCGACCGGCTCGGCATCAAGCCGCTCTATCTCTCGCGCGGCAAGGGACGTCTGCGCTTTGCCTCGACCCTGCCTGCCCTGCTCGCAGCCGGCGATGTGGATACGTCCATAAATCCGCGCGCGCTGAATTTCTACATGACCTTCCACGCCGTGGTTCCGGCACCGGACACCATCCTCAAGGGCGTCGAAAAGCTGCCGCCCGCGACGGTCATGACCATCGACGCCGACGGCACGGAACACAGCGAATCCTACTGGTCGCTGCCGTTCGGGGCGCGCGAAGAAGACCTGCGCCGCGACGAGACGGAATGGCAGGAACTCGTACTCGGCACACTGCGCCGCGCCGTCGAACGGCGCCTGGTTGCCGATGTGCCGGTCGGTGCGCTGCTGTCCGGCGGCCTGGATTCCAGCCTGATCGTGGCACTGCTCGCCGAGGCGGGGGCGAAGCTGCGCACCTTTTCCATCGGCTTCGAGGCAGCGGGACAGGAACGCGGCGACGAGTTCCAGTATTCCGACATCATCGTGGAACGCTTCGACACCGACCATACGCGCATGATGCTGGGTGCCGACCGGGTGCTGCCCGCGCTGGACGGCTGCATCGCCGCCATGTCGGAACCGATGATGAGCCATGACGCCGTCGCCTTTTACCTGCTGTCGCAGGAGGTGTCCCGGCACGTCAAGGTCGTCCAGTCTGGACAGGGCGCCGACGAGGTATTCGCCGGCTATCACTGGTATCCCAAGGTGAAATCGTCGAACGATCCGCTCGGAGACTATTCCCGTTCGTTCTTCGACCGCGACAACGCCGGGTACCGCCGGGCCGTCACTGCGGCCTACCACGCCGACGACGCCGCACGGGCCTTCGTCGCCGATCATTTCGCGCAACCGGGCGCGGACGATCCCGTGGACAAGGCGCTGCGCCTCGATACCACGGTCATGCTGGTCGACGATCCCGTGAAGCGCGTCGACAACATGACGATGGCCTTCGGCCTCGAGGCGCGCGTGCCCTTTCTCGACCATGAACTCGTGGAACTGGCCGCGCGCGTGCCCGCTTCGCTGAAACTCGCCGAAGGCGGCAAGGGCATTCTGAAAACGGCGGCCCGCAGCGTACTGCCCAGCGAGGTGATCGACCGCCCCAAGGGATATTTTCCGGTGCCCGCCCTGAAATACCTGCGCGGGCCCTACCTGGATATGGTGCGCGACCTGCTTTCGCCCGCGCGGGTGAAAGCGCGCGGGCTGTTCTCGCCCGATTACGTCGCCGCCGCACTGGATGCGCCCGACGAGCACATCTCGCCGCTGCGCGGTTCCCATCTCTGGCAAATGGCGGTTCTCGAAAAATGGCTGGCCAGCCACGGCATAGGGTGAGGACGAAACGATGAAAACGCCGAACGCGCGCTCCCGCACCAGGCTCGAACGCCGCTCCAGCGCATCCCTTGGCGGCGGGCGTATGGCGGAAAAAAACCAGAATGCCGTGCTCGATTGCGGCTGGGGACGGTTGATCTTCGCCCATACGTTTTCCGACGCCGATGCGGTGGCGCGCGAACTGCTGCGCGAGCGCAAGGATACCCGGGACATCGCCTTCTACGTCGCCGATCCCCATGTGGTTCTGGCACGCGCACCGCAGGACCTGTTTCTCGATCCGTCCGATACCTACCGGCTGTGGCTCTCCGATTACCGCACCGGGCGAAGGCGCAACCGCGGGTTCGTCATTACCCCCGCCCGCCTGCCCGACGACCTCGGCGACATCAACCGGATCTACCTTGCGCGGCGCATGGTCCCGCTCGACCCGAACACCGGATTCACCGCCCGTGCCCAGCGCCGCATCCTGCTGGTGGCGCGCGACGAACCGACCGACGCCGTCATCGGCGTGGTCATGGGCATCGATCATGTCGCCGCCTTCGACGACCCTGAAGGGGGATCGAGCCTGTGGAGCCTCGCCGTCGATCCGCAAACCCCTCACCCCGGCGTCGGCGAAGCGCTGACGCGCCAGCTGGCCGAGCGGTTCAAAGCGCGCGGGCGCGCGTTCATGGACCTTTCCGTGATGCATGACAACGCCGATGCCATCGCCCTTTATGAAAAACTCGGGTTCCAGCGCGTACCGGTGTTCGCGGTAAAGACACGCAACCGGATCAACGAACGCCTGTTCACGGCAACGGAGTCGGAAGCGGAACTGAATCCTTACGCCGCGATCATCGTCGCCGAAGCGCGCAGGCGCGGCATCGGCGTCGAGATCGAGGACGCCGCACGGGGGTTTTTCACCCTGGAACTGGGCGGCAGGGCCATCCGTTGCCGCGAATCGCTTTCGGACCTGACCTCTGCCGTCGCCATGTCGCTATGCGACGACAAGGCCGCGACTCGCAGGGCATTGACCGACGCCGGGCTGGCGATGCCTGATCAGGCCAAGGCCGGCGAGAGCGCCGAGGCCGACCTCGCGTTCCTCGCCCGCCACGGCAGCGTCGTCGTCAAGCCTGCGCGCGGCGAACAGGGCCGCGGCATTACCGTCGGCATCCGTTCGCCGAAGGAACTCGCGCCTGCGGTTGCCCACGCACGCGAGGTCTGTGACACGGTGCTGATCGAGGAATTCGTCGGCGGAGAAGACCTCCGCGTGGTCGTCATCGGCGACGAAGTCGCCGCTGCCGCGGTACGCCGGCCGCCCGAAGTCACGGGCAACGGCACCGATACGATCGAAAGCCTGATCCGCAGGCTGAGCCGGCGGCGCGAAGCCGCGACCCAGGGCGAAAGCAGCATCCCGCTCGACGATGCCACGCAGGCGTGCATCGCGGCGCAGGGCTTCGACCCGTCGGACGTCCTGCCCGCCGGAAAAAAGCTGCTGGTGCGCCGTACCGCCAACCTCCACACGGGCGGCACGATCACCGACGTTACGGCGAAGATCAGCCCGGTGCTCGCCCAGGCGGCGCTCGATGCCGCGGGCGTCATCGGCATCCCGGTAGCCGGCATCGACATGATCGTGCCGTCGGTCGATGGCCGGGACTACCGGATCATCGAAGTCAACGAGAGGCCGGGCCTCGCCAACCACGAGCCCCAGCCGACGGCCGAGAAATTCCTCGACCTTCTCTTTCCGCAAACCGTCTCGAACCTGTCCCGAGACCGTCACCAGACAGGAAACGATACGCCATGAAAGCTCCCCGGCCAGATTCCGGATATTTGCAAAAAACCCTCCTGCGCCTGCTCGAAATCCCGAGTCCCAGCGGATACACGGACGGCATCGTCCGCTTCGTGACCGGGGAACTGGAATCGATCGGCGCCGATATCGAACTGACCCGTCGCGGCGGCATTCGCGCGACCCTGAAGGGCAAAAAGCCCAGCCCGGACCGCGCCATCGTCAGCCACCTCGACACCCTTGGCGCGATCGTCAAGGAACTGAAGCCGAACGGACGGCTGCGCATCGCCCCCATCGGCCACTGGTCGGCCCGTTTTGCCGAAGGCGCACGCGCCACTCTTTTCACCGATACCCGCGCCTTCCGCGGCACGATCCTGCCGCTCAAGGCATCGGGACACACCTTCAACACCGAGATCGACAGCCAGCCCGTCGGCTGGGAGCACGTGGAGATGCGCGTCGATACCCATGCCGATACCGGCGGGGCGCTGGCCGGACACGGCATCAACGTGGGCGACTTCATCGCCATCGACCCCGATACCGAAATCGCCGATGAAGGCTATATCGTCAGCCGCCATCTCGACGACAAGGCGGGCGCCGCGGCGATGCTGTCCGCGGCAAAAGTCCTGACAGCCAGCGGCACGGTGCTGCCGGTGGACTGCCATCTTCTGTTCACGATATCTGAGGAAGTGGGATCGGGTGCATCGGCCATCCTGCACGGCGACGTGGCTGAAATGGTCTCTATCGACAACGGAACTGTCGCGCCGGGCCAGGCATCGCAGGAATTCGGCGTCACGATTGCCATGGCCGATTCGACCGGACCCTTCGACTATCACCTGACGCGGTACCTGATCGAGCTTTGCGACCGCGACAAGATCGCCCATCAGCGCGACATTTTCCGCTACTACCGCTCCGACAGCGCCACTGCGGTGGAGGCCGGCAACGACATCCGTACCGCCCTTGTCACCTTCGGCATCGATGCCTCGCACGGCTACGAACGCACGAATATGGACTCGATCCTGTCCGTGGCGCGCCTGCTCGTCTCCTATGCCATGAGCGAGCCGCTGTTCCTGCGCGAAAAGAAGGCGCTTTCGCCGCTCGAAGGCTTTCCCGAGCAGCCCGTCGCCATGCCCGACATCGACCGCAAGTAGGCCGCGCGTCGGTCAGTCGTTCATCAGGGAGTCGATTTCCGCCTGATGGAGGGTGTTCTCGCCGCCCGCGGCGGTTTCGGTGTCGCCGGCAGGGGTCTCGCGCACGATGGCGCCGTTGATGATCGCCCCGGCCGTTTCCTGCAGCTGGCGGATCGACGGCATCGCGTAATTCACGATCTGGGCCACCGCACCGCTGTCGCCCCGCACCGCCATGACGCGGGCACCTGAAATCGTCGCCATGATCAATGCGCCGAGCCTGGCAATGGTCGCGTCGAATGGTCTGCGATACTCGGGCGGCGACAGGTGATAGGCCTGGATCGCAAGTTCGCGGCCGGAGAAACCGGACCGGCGAAAATGTTCCTCGTAGGAAACCGGCTGCCAGTCGGCAAGATCCTCGATGCAGTCGGGCATGTCGGGGACCAGTTCGAGCAGCATCATCGCTTCGTTGAAGAGATTGAGATAGTCCGTCGCCAACAGGCTGCGCTCGTTGATGTTCGCGGCGCTGGCCCTGGCGCGCAGGTCCTCAATATCTATGGCAGTATCGGCGGCGCTCACGTATATGCCAATTCTTCTAGCCTGTTAGTGCAAGAAGTATTGCAGTCCGTGGTTATCCGAAAGTTAATGCCGTCTCAGCGGCCCCGGCGGGCGCGCTCGACCGCCGCACGAAGGTTTGCGGCGCTGGTATAGCCGGGAACAACCTCGCGGCCGATGATGAATGCCGGGGTCCCGTCGACACCGGCCCGGCGCCCGAGCGCGATAGTGTCCTGGAGAAGCCCGGTCGTTTCCGGCGCCGCCATGTCGGCCCTGAGCCGCGCGAGATCGAGGCCGAGACCGCGCGCGATTTCCATCACGGCGGCCTCGTTCAGGCCGTTTTCGTGTGTCATCAGCGCGTCGTGCATCTGCAGGTACTTTCCCTGGCGTGCCGAGGCGACGGCGGCGCGGGCGGCGACGACCGAGTCGGGGCCCAGCACCGGATATTCCTTGAACACGAAACGAACCTTCCCGTCCGCGGCCAGAAGCGCCTTCACCTCCGGCACCACGCGGCGGCAATAGGGACAGCGATAGTCGAAGAACTCGACCACGGTGACGTCGCCCGCCGGGTTGCCCGCGACCGGAAGCGGCCCCGGATCGGCGAGCCTGCCCTGCAATGCGGCCACCGCCTGGCGCTGTTCGATCGCCTTGGCGGCCTCGCTGCGACGACGCAGGGCCTCGACCGAATCGAGGATCACCTCCGGGTGGCTCATCAGGTAGGCATGCACGCGGCGCTCGAAAGCCGACAATTCGGTCTTTGTCGCAGTCGGTAACGTCGCCGGAACCATGAGGGCGCCAAGGACGACAGCAACCGCCAGAACGACGAACAGGACGAATGGACGAAGCTGCATGCGGAATCCGCTTTCATTTGAAATAATCGCGCCGGCGCCCGAGCGGCTCGGCAGGCGGTGCGATAATACTCCATGTCCGGCGCAGACGCGTTAATATCGTCGCCAAATCCAAGGCTGCCTTGCGGAAGCAAGGCCATAAACACAGGAGAGGAAGAAAATGTCCGAACGCGCCCACGCCATCGCCGAGGTCCGCGTCGATCCCTGCATCATGCCCAAGGACGACCCTGAGTGGAAATTCGCGCTGGCCGCCAACCCCAACTCGGAAGGCTGGATCGTGACCATCGCCACGGAAGCGGGCGACTGCGGCTATGGCTATGCCTCTTCCATGCCCCATTACGGGGCGCCGCTCGATGCCGTGCGCGCGAACGTCGAAGACTTCGGCAAGACCATGCAGGGTACAGACAGCCGCGCCATCGCCGCCATCCTGCACAAGCTCGACCGCCAGGTCGTCGGCAACAACCAGGCAAAATCGGCCATCGACTGCGCCCTTCACGACCTGCAGGCGCGCAAGCTGGGCGTGCCGCTGTGCGAGTTGTTCGGCGGCGCCATGCGCACCGAATTCGAGAGCTTGCGCATCCTGCCGATCAAGAAGCCCGCCGACATGGCCACCAATGCGCGCAAGCTGATGAACAAGGGCGTGCGTCATTTCAAGATCAAGGTGCATGGCGAGGTCGAACTCGACATCGCCCGCGTCGCCGCCATCCGCGAGGAATGCGGTCCCGACGTCGGCCTGACCATCGATGCCAACCAGTCCTACACGCCGAAGGACGCGATCCGCGCCATCAACGGCATGGTGCCGTTCAACATCGCGCTGGCCGAACAGCCGGTGGCGGCGGGCGACCTGCGAGGGTTGAAGCTCGTGACCGATTCGGTGCCCGTGGTGGTGGAAGCCGACGAGGCGGCCGATTCCCTCGATCAGGTTTTCGCCCTCGTCCAGGGGCGCGTGGTCGATGCGGTCAGCCTCAAGATCACCAAGCTCGGCGGCCTGCGCAACACGGTCGCGGCGGCGCGCATCTGCGAGGCGGGCGGCATCCGCTACCGCATCGGCGCCCACGTGGGATCGCGGCTGCTCGCGGCCAATGCCGTGCACATGGCCGCCACCCTGCCGGGTATCTGGTACACCTGCGAGCTTACCGAGTTCGACCGCCTGCTCGACGATCCGTTCGAGGGGCTCGAGGTCGAAAACGGCAAGGTCCGCCTGCCTGCGGCGCCGGGCGCCGGCGTGACCCCGCGGACGGGCAAGCTCGCCAAGCGCTAACCGGCATATTTCGGGCATTTGCGGGCTGTTCCCGAGGCTTTGGCCCCGGGGCCGCATCCGCTATACTGCCGCCAATCAAAAAACATGACAGCGGAGGACAAGACCGTGAAATCGCTACCCCAAATCCGTTCCCTCGCCCGCCTCGCCGCGGGCGCCATGTTTGTCGCGGGGCTTTTCGCCGCGCCGCTGCCCGCCACCGCCATGACCGCGCAGGAGGTCCTGCTTTACAAGGGCGCCGACCGCCAGAAGGTTCTGGAAGAAGGCGCCAAAAAGGAAGGCAAGCTGACGATCTATTCGTCGCTCACGGTCAACCAGGCGCTGCGCCCGATGGTCAACGCTTTTAACAAGAAATACCCGTTCGTGAAGGCCGAATTCTGGCGCGGCGATACCCGCAAGATTTCCCAGAAGGTGCTGGCCGAAATGCGCGCCAACGCGCTGCAGGCCGACCTGCTGGAAAGCAGCGGCCTCGGCCAGATCATGGTGCAGGCGAAGGCGCTGGAAAAATTCACCTCGCCGATGTTCGCCAAGATCCCGGCGCAGTTCGTCGACAAGAAGCAACTGCTGGCGCCGAGCCGGTTCAGCTACATGGGTACCGCCTACAACACCAAGCTGGTGCCCGCCGGCACCCAGCCCAAGACCTTCGAAGACCTGCTCGACCCGAAGTGGAAGGGCAAGCTCGCCTGGCGCGCGCATTCGGAAAGCGGCGACCTGCTGTTCGTCGCCAACGTCCTGCAGACCATGGGCGACAAGAAGGGCGAGGACTTCCTCAAGAAGCTCTCGGGCCAGAAGATCATCAACTTCGACGGCTCCGCCCGCACGCTCGTCAACCGCGTGATCGAGGGCGAATACCCGGTCGCGCTCAACATCTTCCTGCACCACCCGATCATCAGCGCCAAGAAGGGCGCGCCGGTCGCGGCCTTCCCGATGGAACCGGTTCCTGCCATCGCCGGCCACCTGATGGTGCCCAAGGGCGTCAACCGGCCGCATGCCGCCATGCTGTTCATCGACTTCTACCTGTCCGATGAAGGCCAGAACGTGCTGCGCAAGGCCAAGTACTTCCCCGTTGTGTCGCACATCCGGCCCGACGACAGCATCGCCGAGGTTTCCCCGCGGGTGTCGAACATCAAGGAGAACTACCTCGATGTCGAGGAGCTGTTCGACTACCACAAGAAGGGCGCGGCCATTCTGAACAAGCACTTCCGCTGACCGGGCGGCCGCCCCGCTTCCCTGCGCGGGCGGCCATTCCTCCTTCCGAAAGCCGCAACCTTGTCCGCCCCCGACAGCACCATTCCGTCCCCCACGGCCAGCCCGCAGAGCCTGCCGCGCCGCTTGATGGCGGCCGCCAGCATGTCGCCGCTTGCCTTCGGCATGATCTCGCTCCTGCTGCTGCTGATGGTTCCGGCCGTCATCTACCTGGTGCAGTCGAGCCTGTACGAGACGAACTTCGACGGCTCCTTCGGGGCCTTCACGCTCCGCCATTACCTCGACCTGTTCGCCAACGACCGCTTCCTGCGCAATTTCGTCAACGCGAGCCTCTATGCCAGCGGCTCGGCCGCCGTCGCCATCTGCCTCGGCGTCGTGCAGGCATGGATCGTCGAGCGCACCAACACGCCGGGACGCTCCTTCGTCCTGATCATCTCGATCATCTCGCTCGGCGTGCCCAGCGTGCTCTACACGATTTCTTTCCTGTTCCTGCTCGGCAAGGCAGGGCCACTCAACCAGTTCCTGATGTGGATGACCGGGTCGGCGACGCCGGTCATCAACATCTATTCCCTGTGGGGCATGATCGTCATCGAGGGGATCGAGTTCTCGCCGCTCGCCTTCCTGCTGCTGTCGTCCGTCTTCAAGTCCAACGACGCCGCCTTCGAGGAAGCCTCGATGATGTCGGGTGCCGGCATCATCACCACCTTCCGCCGCATCACCCTGAAGCTGGCCATGCCCGGCATCCTCGCTCTCCTGATCCTGATCTTCATCCGCGCCTTCGAATCCTTCGAGACACCGGCGCTGGTGGGCCGGCCCGGGGGCGTCAGCGTCCTGACCACGGACATTTACGCGGCCATCCAGGTGCAGGTGCCCGCGAACTACGGACAGGCCGGCGCGTTCTCGGTCATGCTGCTGCTGATCGTGGTGGTGCTGCTCTACTGGTACGGGCGGCTGTCGCGCCATGCGGAGCGCTTCCAGACGATTACCGGCAAGGGCTTCCGTCCGCGCGTCGTCGATATCGGCCGCTGGCGCTGGCTGACGGCGGGCATCCTCGTGCTGATGTTCTTCGTCATCATCGGCTTTCCCATCGGCATCGTTACCTGGGTGTCGCTGGTGCCCTATTACGACGGGGTTCACGCATCTGCGCTGAAGCTGATGTCCTTCGCCCATTACTGGACGGTCTGGGACGGCGACATGTTCCATGATTCGCTCGCCAACACGCTGATCATGGGCGCCGCCTGCGCCAGCGCGGTCGCGCCGTTCACCGCGCTCTGCGCGTGGTTCGCCGTGCGCCGCCAGAGGGGCGGGCAGATCCTCGACCAGCTCGCCTCGCTGCCGCTGATCTTCCCGGCGATCGTCATGGGCGTCGCCTACCTGCAACTGTTCCTGCACGTGCCGCTGCTCTACGGCACGCTGCTCGCGATCATCATCGCCTCCAGCGTGCGCTTCCTGCCTTACGGCATGCGTTACTCCTATGCGGGCATCCTGCAGATCCACAAGGAACTGGAGGAAGCCTCGGCGCTGTCCGGCGCCCGCCAGGCAACGACCTTCCTGCGCGTCGTGATGCCGCTGGTCGCCCCCGCCATGGTCACCTGCTGGCTGTTCGTGTTTCTGGTCGCCGTCAAGGCGGTGTCCATCCCGATCCTGCTGGCCGGCCCCAATTCCCGCGTCGTCGCCACGACCATCTTCGATCTATGGGAAAACGGCGTCATCGGCGAACTGTCCGCCATGGGCATGGTGTGGACGCTGATGATGACGATGGTTTCGGTCACATTCTCCATTCTTGCCCGCCGTTACGGGCTCAACGTCAGATAGGAAGTCACGTGCTCGAGGTTCGCGATCTCTTCAAGCAATACAAGACCGCCGACGGCACGCCGGGGGGCGGCGTCTTCGGCGCCACCTTCTCGATCCGAGAGGGCGAGCTGTTCACCCTGCTGGGCCCGTCGGGCTGCGGCAAGACGACGACGCTGCGCTCCATCGCCGGGCTGGAAAAGCCCGAGGGCGGGCGCATCGAGCTGGCCGGGACCGCCATCTACGACGCCGATGCGCGCGTCAACGTGCCCATGTACGACCGCGACATCGGCATGGTGTTCCAGTCCTACGCCATCTGGCCGCACATGACGGTGTTCGACAATGCCGCGTATCCGCTTACGGTCGGCAAGAAACGCCTGAGCGGCGGTCAACTGCGCGACAAGGTCATGGGGGTTCTCGATCTCGTCGGCCTTGCCGCATTCGCCGAACGCCCGGCGCCGCAACTGTCGGGCGGCCAGCAGCAGCGTCTGGCCCTTGCCCGCGCGCTGTGCCGGGAACCGGCGCTCCTCCTGCTCGACGAACCGCTGTCGAACCTCGATGCGCAATTGCGCGAACAGATGCGCGCCGAACTGAAGCGCCTGCAGAAGGAAACCGGCGTCACCGCCATCTACGTCACCCATGACCAGGGCGAGGCGCTGGCGATTTCGGACCGCGTCGCGGTGATGAAGGACGGGCTGATCATGCAGCTCGGCGCGCCGCGCGAGATCTACAACCGCCCGACGTCTGAATTCGTCGCCCAGTTCATCGGCCGCACCAACCTGCTGCACGGCAGGCTCGGCGCCGACATCGCGGCGGGCGCGACGTCGCCGGTCGAAACGACGCTCGGGCGGCTTCTCTGCACCTTCACCGCCGCCGTCAAGGCGAGCCCCAAGCTCGGCGTCGTCATCCGCCCGGAAAACATCCTGATCGCCCCCGCGGGCGGCGCGGCCGCTCTGCCCGCCGACAACCGCTTTGAGGGCCGCGTCATCAGCGAAACCTACCTGGGTGAAATCGCCGAATACGAAGTGGACGTCGCCGGCCACACCATCCTCGTCCGCGCCCGGCCCGATACCGAGGTACGCCCGGGGGATCAGGCGGCCCTCGCCTTTCCGGTTGCCCATACCCTCGCCTTGATCGAAGATTGAAAGAAAATCCGGTCCAGCCCCTGCGAGAGGAGGCCCCATGTCGAGCCAGATCGAAGCCGCGACCAACCCCAAGCCCTGGGACGGCGGCGAAGCCATAAAGCCCGAGTTCTTCCGCATGCGCGCCCAGTTGCTCGATCAGGGCAACACGGAAACGCCGCTTGCCGTCGGCGATCACCTGTGGCTGAAGATCAAGGTCTATGCCAAGGGCGGCGAGAACAAGCTGCATGCCCATCCCTACCAGGACCACAGCTTCATCGTCCTTTCCGGCCGCGCGTGCTTTCACGGGCCGCGCGGGGAAACGAAGGAGCTTGCCGCCAACGACGGCATCTTCCTGCCCAAGGGCTGCTTCTACTGGTTCGAGACGATCAGCGAAGAGCCCTTGGTGCTGCTGCGCGTTGGCGCCACGGTGGCCGAGGACAAGCACCCCGACATGCGCATCATGGACGGCGATCAGTGGAAGGTCCGCCGCGGCCGCGGGGAAACCTATATTTCCAGCGACGTCAAATACCGCGACGGCGCTTTCTACGGCTAGAAATCCCGATTTTTCATGCAAAAAGGGCGCGGGATGATCCCGCGCCCTTCGCGTTTCTGCAGTCCCGGTCAGATGCCGTAGAGCGCGCGCGCATTGGCATCGAGGATCTTGTCGGCGACGGCGGCTGAAATCTTGCCATCGTCCTTGATCTTGCGCAGGGCCTCGATCTCGGTCGAGGTGTCGGCATGGCCGTAGTCGGTGCCGACAACCAGCTGGCCCTCGCCCGCATGTTCGAGCACATAGGCCAGATCGTCGGTGACCTGGCAGGCGACGAAGAAGTTGTTGTCGGCCATGATCGTCTTCGACATGCGCTTGCCCTTGCGGCGGAAGCGGATCTCGAGATCGTTGAGCGCGTAGGGAATCCACTGGGCACTGACCTCGACGAAACCCCAGCGCAGCTTGGGGAACTTCGCCGGAACGCCGTTCATCAGCAGCGAATGGAAGGCCGATACGACGGGCAGCTTGGACCGGCCGAAACCACCTTCGGTCGCGTAGATGTCGCGCACGTTGAAGCTGTTGTTGCCCGAATGGAAGCACATGGGCAGGTCGAGCTCTTCCGCCTTCTTGTAGACGGGGAAGAAGTACGGATTGTCGAGGCGGCGCTCGCATTCGAGTCCGCGCAGGAACACGCCGCAGGCGCCGTTGGCCTTGGCGAATTCAAGCTCCTCCATGGTCTTTTCCAGCGACAACAGCGGCGGCATCACCACCCACTTGAGCCGGTCGGGCGCCATCTTCCAGATGTCGGCCATCCAGCGGTTGTAGGACTTGCAGATGGCGTATTCCGCGGTCGGGTCCTGGGTCCATGCGCGCAGGAACACGGTCGGATAGAGAACCTGGACGTCGATCTTGAGCTCGTCCATGTGGTCGAGACGGACCTTGGCATTGGCCATCTCGCGCGATTCCTGGGTGGTGTTGTGGCCGATGTTGCCTTCCTTGGGCTGCAGGCGGCCGTCGATCACCCAGAATTCCTTCTGGGCGCGCGTCCCTTCGTTATCCAGAACCACCACGTCGGAGGTCTTCTGGACCATCACCCGCGGCTTGTAGTCGCGGTATTCGGGATCGATGTATTCGAATGTCTTTTCGCATTCGACCACGTGGGCGTCGGCGTCAATGGCTCCCATGATTTTCTTCCTTTTCGTTGGTCCTAGAGCCCATAGAGCGTACGGGCGTTGCTGTCGAGAATCCTGTCGGCAATGGCCGGCGCCACCTTGCCGTCGGCCTTGAGCTTGCGGATGGCCTCGATCTCGGTCGAGGTATCGGAATGGCCGTAGTCGGTGCCGACGACGAGCTGCCCTTCGCCGGAATGCTGCAGCACATAGGGCAGGTCGTCGGTGACCTGGCAGGCGACGAAGAAGTTGTTCTCTTCCATGATCGACTTCGACATGCGCTTGCCGCGCCGGCGCATGCGGATTTCGAGGTCGTTGAGCGCATAGGGCACCCACTCGGCGCTGACCTCGACGAAGCCCCAGCGCAGCTTCGGGAACATGGCGGGCACGCCCTTCGACAAGAGCGAATGGAACGACGACACTAACGGCAGCTTGGCTTTGCCGAAGCCGCTTTCGGTGTTGTAGACGCCGTGGTGCGAAAAGCTGTTGTTGCCCGAATGGAAGCCGATGGCGAGGTCGAGATCCTCGGCCAGCTTGTACATCGGATAGAAGTAGGGATTATCGAGGCGGCGTTCGCATTCAAGGCCGCGCAGGAACACGCCGCAGGCGCCGTGATCCTTGGCGAAACGCAACTCTTCCTCGACCCGGTCCATGCTGAGCAGCGGCGGCATCACCACCCAGCGCAACTGGTCCGGCGCCTTCTTCCAGATGTCCGCCATCCAGCGATTGTAGGAATAGCAGAGCGCATATTCCGCCGTCGGGTCCTGGGTGATCGGGCGCAGGAACACGGTCGGATAAAGCACCTGCACATCGATGCCCAGTTCCTTCATGTGCGAAAGGCGCGAGGAGATGTTCGCCATCTCGCGCGATTCCTTGGTCGTGTTGTGGCCGATGTTGCCTTCCTTCGGCTGCAGGCGGCCGTCGATCACCCAGAATTCCTTCTGGGCGAAACCTTCGTTGTCGAGCACCTGCACGTCGCTGGTCTTCTGGACCATGACGCGGGGCTTGTAGTCCTTGTACTCGTTCGGAAGGTATTCGAAGGTCTGTTCGCACTCGACCACGTGGGCGTCGGCGTCGATGGCTCCCATGATGCGCTCTCTCCTGATGATCCCGCTTGAAACGGGATTTTCTTTGAATTGATAAGATTTCGAATGATAGCCCCGCCGCCCTGCGGCAACAAGCGGGGAAGGCCAAAAAAATCGGCGCTTTCCGCCTACCCCGCATATTGTTCCGCGCCCTTTCCGGGGATAACCTGTCGCCCGCTCAAAAAAACAAAATCCGGAGGAGGCGTCACGTGACCCACGCCCTTGAAGGCGTCACCGTTCTCGAATTCGCGAGCTATGTTTCCGGCCCCTATGCCGGCATGCTGCTCGGCGATCTCGGGGCGGATATCATCAAGATCGAAGACCCCAAGTCCGGCGACCCGTTCCGCGGCTGGGGCGCGGCCGATTACTCGGCGACCTTCGGTTCGGTCAACCGCAACAAGAAAAGCGTCATTCTGGACCTGAAATCGCCCGAAGGGCTTGCCGCCGCCCGCGCGCTTGCGGAAAAGGCCGACGTCATCATCGAGAACTACCGCACCGGGACGATGGACCGGCTGGGGCTGGGCTGGGACGAGCTGTCGAAGAAGAACCCGCGCCTGATCTACTGCTCGATCACCGGCTTCGGCACCACCGGCCCCTACGCCCAGCGGCCGGGCTACGACACCGTCGGCCAGGCCATGGGCGCGCTGCTTTCGGTCCTCACCGACCTCGACGACCCGAAGCCGATGGGCGTGTCGCTGTCCGACCACCTGACCGGCATCATGGCCGCCTACGGCGTGCTCGGCGCCCTGATGGCGCGCGAGCGCACCGGGCGCGGCCAGCGCATCGAAACGTCGCTGCTGGCGGCCACCCTCGCCTTTCTCGGCGAAAATGCCGCCCGCTACTTCGAGGAAGGCAATATCCCCCGCCGCAAGACCCGCACCCAGACGGCGCAGGTCTATGCCTTCGTCGGCGCCGACAAGAAAGCCTTCGTCGTGCACCTGTCCTCGCCGCCAAAGTTCTGGGAAGGCCTGTGCCGCGTCGCCGGCTACCCCGATTGGATCGAGGACGCGCGCTTCAAGACCAAGGCGGACCGCCGCAAGGCCTATGACACGCTGCACGCGGGCTTCCAGTCGGTGTTTTCCACGAAGCCGCGCGATCACTGGCTCAACGCGCTGCTCGCCGCCGACGTGCCTTCCGCGCCGATCTACACGCTGGACGAGGCGCTCAACGACCCGCAGGTCCAGCACCTCGGCATGGTCAAGGAACTGGACCATCCCAAGGTCGGCAAGATCAAGCTGCTGGGCGGCGCCGTGAGCTTCTCCGACACGCCGTCGGAAATCACCTCCCCCGCCCCCACCCACGGCCAGCACACGGAAGAAGTGCTCGCCTCCCTCGGCCTCAAGGGCGGAAAGGCAGCGGAATGAACATCCAGCCCAATACCGCCTACCGCGACAAATACGCCATCGTCGGTGTCGGCAATTCGCCGCTCGGCAAGGTGCCGACCATGAGCGCGCTCGGCCTCGTCGAACAGGCCTGCGTCAACGCGCTCGACGACGCCGGGCTGAAGGCGAAGGACATCGACGGCCTGCTCGTGCGCGGGCCAGACGACATCTACACCTTCCACCAGGTGATCGGCGAAAGGCTCGGCATCAACGCCAATTTCTCGACCACCACGACCAACGGCGGCGCCAGCCAGATCCTTTCGGTCATCATGGCGGTGATGGCGATCGAGGCCGGGCTCTGCACCACGGTGCTGTGCGGCTACGGGCGCGATTCATGGTCGCGCACCCACCGCTCGGAAGAAGCGCGCATGCGCTCGGCGACCCGGTCGGAAGAAATGGATTCCTCCGAATTCGGCCCCGAATACGGCCTGTTCGGCGCCCCCGCCATGCACGGTTTCGGCGCACGCCGCCACATGCATCTGTTCGGAACTACGCGCGACCAGTTCGGCGCCATCGCAGTCGCCTTCCGCGAACATGCGCTCCGCAACCCCGAAGCAATGATGAAGAAGCCGCTGACGCTCGACGACTACCGCGCCGCGCGCATGATCGTGGAGCCGTTCGGCTTGCTCGACTGCTCGCTGCGCTCCGACGGCGCCGGCGCGATGATCGTGACGACGCGCGAAAGGGCCAAGGACCTGCGCCGCAAGCCCGTGCTGGTCAAGGGGTTCGGTACCCACAACAACCTCAAGGGCTGGTTCGCCGACGACAACATGGTGAACACCGCCGCAGGGCCGTCCTCGGCCCGCGCCTACGCGATGGCGGGCATCGGCCCGGGCGACATCGACTGCGCGCAGATCTACGACTGCTTCACCTACATGGTGCTGACCCAGCTCGAGGACTACGGCTTCTGCAAGAAGGGCGAAGGCGGCCCGTTCGTCGCCTCCGGCGCGCTCAAACTCGGCGGCAGCCTGCCTACCAACACCTCGGGCGGGCAACTGTCGGAAGCCCATTGCGAGGGCGTGCTGCAGATCGTCGAAGGCGTGCGCCAGCTGCAGGGCATCTACGGCGCCGACCGACAAGTCAAGGATGCCGAGACCTGCATCGTGTCGGGCCACGGCGGCAACACCGTCTGTCATTCCACCCTGATCCTAGGGACCGCAACATGAGCGAATACCTGAAACCCCTGCCGCGCCCTTCGGCGGAATCGAAGCCTTATTGGGATGCGGCCCGCGAACACCGGCTCGTGGTGCAGAAGTGCAATGCCTGCGGCGAGTTCTGGTTTCCGCCGTCGCAGCGCTGCGCCCATTGCCTGTCCGACCATCACGCCTGGACCGAGGTAAAGGGCACCGGCAAGGTGTTCAGCTTCGTCACCTACCAGCGCCTCTATCACAAGGGCTGGGACGGCGAGGTGCCCTACGTCGTCGCGGTGATCGAACTGGACGAAGGCCCGCGCATGCTCAGCACCGTGGTCGGCGTTGCGCCGGAAAAGGTCGCCTGCGACATGGCGGTAAAGGTCGTTTTCGACGACGTCACCGCCGATGCGACCCTGCCAAAATTTACACCTGTTTAATGTGAAATAAAAAAAATCACATATTTTTCGCGGTCTTACATAACCGACTGGAATTCCTATACCTTGATGAATATTACCGTTGCTGAGCGGCACAATATTCCTATGATTACTGAAAATAATAGACGTATTGATTTGGGAGACCGTCAGTGGAAGACCTCAACGAAATCGCCATTTATTCGCGCGTCGTGGAACGCAAGAGCTTCTCCGCCGCCGCCAAGGAACTGCACCTCTCGCCTTCCGTCGTGTCCAAACGCGTCACCGCGCTCGAGGAACGCCTTGGCGTGCTGCTGCTCAACCGCTCGACGCGCCGGCTGTCGCTGACCGAAGCGGGCAACCAGTTCTACCGCCGCTGCGCCAGGGCCCTTGCCGACATCAACCTTGCCGCAGGCGAAGCCGCCGCGATGTCGGAAAAGGTAACGGGCCTGGTGCGCGTCTATTCGACGCTGGGCGTGGGGCTGCGCACCATCGCCGACGGCATCATCGCGTTCGGCGCCCGGCACCCCGAGGTTTCAGTAGAACTGATCATCGGCACCGACCCGGTCAACCTGATCGAACATGGCATCGACATCGTGATTCGCAGCGCCGACCTGCGCGACGCCAGCATCGAATCGCGCCAGCTCATGCCGATCAACTATCACATCGTCGGCGCGCCCGAATACTTCGAGGAGCACGGCATGCCGGCGACACCGCACGACCTCGTGCATCACAACTGCCTGCTGCACCAGGGACGCCGCGTTCCCAACGAATGGACGTTCAACGGCCCGACCGGCCCTTATTCCGTGCGCGTTGCCGGCTCCTTCTCGACCAATTCGGGAGCGGTCCTGCAGGCTGCCGCCCTTCGCGGGATCGGCATTTGCCATCTGCCCGGCTATACGGTCCAAGACCACCTGCGCGCGGGCAGGCTGATCTCGCTTTTCGACGGCCAGCATTCCTCCGACCGCTGCCTGCGGGCATTTTACACGCGCACCCGCTTCCCCCAGCCCAAGGTCGTGATGCTGCTCGACTTTTTGCAGAATTACCTGATCGATGCCGAGGGCCTGCCGCGCAAGGCCGCCAACGGCTGAGCGGAGGGGCCTGTTTGCCCCAAGCGGGCAAATAGAGACTTTCGCAAATAACAGGTTCCGGGTGCCGTCCCGGCGGCGGTATCCTGTTTGAAACGCGGCAAAAAATGCTGCCCCTGGGGAGGCTGGCCGGCCATGATCGACGGCTTTTCGCATATCGTCCTGCACGTCACGGACCTTGACCGGTCCGAGGCGTTCTATCGCGACGTGTTCGGCCTTGATGTCATTGGCCGCAATCTCGTCACGGACGAGGGCCGCAATTCCATGCTCGGCACCAATACGCGCCAGCGCGTCCTCCTGGTCGAGGTGCCGGAAGTCGTCGCCATCCGGCCCAACTCGTCCTCCATCCACCACGCCTGGCTTCTGACCATCGACGAGTTCGAGCGCGCGAAGGAGCGCTTTGCCGCGGCCGGCTTCGACATCAACGACAGCCGAGCCCAGTTCCGCGCCCGCGGTGAGAACTCGGTCGATATTTTCGATCCCGACGGCCATCGCTTCCAGGTGCAGGCCTACAGCCCCGCCGCAACCGAAGTGATCAAGGAAAACACCGGCCCCATCGCCTGCGGTCACATGGACGATTACGCGGTTGGCGCTGTGAAGGCCTTCGTCAAGGGCAAGTTCTTCCTGGTCCGGATCGAGGAAGGCTTCCTCGCCGTATCGCGCTGGTGCACGCACATGAACGGCCTCTTGTCGTGGAAACAGGAACACTGGCATTTCTATTGCCCGATGCATGGCGCGATGTTCAACCGCAAGGGAGAATCGCTTCCCTGCTCGCGCCCCTGCCCGACGCTTCGACTGCATCCGGTCACCATCGGTGCCGACGGCATCGTCACCGTCGATCCCGATACCGCGATCCGGCGCGAAGGCTTCGATCCTGCCCAGGTCGTGCCCGCGAAAGCCGGTGCCGCCAGCCGTTTTCCCGAAACGGTGCTTTGCTGAAACGGAGTCCTCCATGGCCGATGTCGAAACGCTTTCCCATTCCGGCATATCCGTCCACGACCTGAAGGAAGCGGAGGATTTCTACTGCGGCGTCCTCGGCGCGCAGGTCCACGGTGCGGTGAATTTCGTGACCGAGGACACCCTCAAGGGGCGCTCGGTGCACCAGAGCTATACCCTCGGCGATTTCCTGTTCGCCCTCGTGCTGGCGCCGGATTTCATGCCGATGCCGCCCGCCGACAAGCTGATGGGCGTCAACGGGTTCCGTCATGCCTTCGCGGTCCGCCACGCCGACTTCGATGCGACGCTCGCGCGTCTCAGGTCCGCGGGCGTACCCTTCAAGGGGCCGGTCGGCCACCCGGAAAAAGGACCGTTTGGGGAATCCGTCTACTTCAAGGACCCGAGCGGCAACTTCCTCGAGCTTCTGTGGCGGCGCGACGAAAATGTCGACTACGCCAAAGCACCGCAACTGGACGTCGGCTGAGACGGGATATGGACGCAAGCCTCGACAAGCAAAAGACCGGACTGACCGCAAAAGCGCTGTCCCACCTCGTGGTCGAGGTGAACGACCTCGCGGTTGCCGGTTTCTACCGCGAGGTTCTGGGCTTTGCGGCGCTGGGCAGCGACATGATCGGGAACTGCGGCCCCTCGGTGGCGCTTGGCGCGGCGGAGGGCGGCCTGCTCGTCCTCGCCAAACGCGACGCGCGGCCGGACCTTTCCGCGACCGGCGTCCATCAGGCCTATGCCGTCGACAAGGCCTCGCGCGCCACGATCGTCGCCACCCTGAAAGACCGCGGCATCGAGGTCCATACCTACAAGGAAGACCGCCCGGCGGAGGAAGCCGATAATTTCTATTTCGCCGATCCCGCCGGCAACCGCGTGCAGATCGTCACCCGCGACGGCGCGGCCGGCGGCCCGCCTGCCCTCGATCATGCGGCCGTGCAGGTCGCCAACATGTGGTGGGCCGAGGTTTTCTATACCCAGACGCTCGGCTGCGCGGTCGAGCATCGCGTCGGGTGGAAAACCGCCGACTATGCCCGCGCCCAGTTGTGGGCCGACGGCAAGGAAGACATGGCGCCCGGCACGCGGCGGCTCGACCAGCGCTACTCCTCCATCGTCAACAAGAAGGCGATGCCGCGCGTTAACCTGCAGATCTACCTGCGCCTCGGCGCCGTTCCCTTCGCGGTCTATCTGTCCAACCAGCATTTTCAGGAGCCGCCGGAAGACCTCCTGGCGGGAACGCCGCGCACCGGTTTTGCTGTGACGGACAAGGTACTCGACGACACGGCACGCGCCCTCGATACGGCGCGCTGGCCCCACCAGGGGCCGGTCGCCATCGGCGAAGGCCCGATCGCGCGCGCGCTCTACTTCAAGGATCCGGGCGGCAACTTCATCGAGCTTGCCGTGCGCCGGGACAACTGACCTGACAAACGACAAAAACACCACAGGGAACGCCAAGAGAGAAAAAATGACAAAGCTTCACGAGTACCCCCGCTTCTCCATCGCCGAACGTGACCGCCGCTGGAATGTCGTGCGCACCGCAATGGCCGCGCAGGGCATCGACGTCATCGTCTGCCCCAACAACACCGGCCATTCGACCGATTTCCAGGCCAACTGCAGGTGGCTGAGCCATGTCGGCGGCGGCGGCGATGCCGATATCGCCGTGGTGTTCCCGCTGAAGGGCGACATTACCGCCATCGCCACCTCGGCCGCGCCGCGCTGGCCGACGGTGCAGGACTGGACGCTCGACGTACGCGAAGCCCGGCGCAATTACGGCAAGGTCGCGGTCGAACGCCTTAAGGAGCTGGGCGTCGAAAACGGCGTGATCGGCATCACGGGGTTGGGCGAGATCGGGGGCACACGCACGCCGGAAGGCACCGTCGGCCTCGGCTTCTGGCGCCAGATCCGGGAAACCTTTCCCAAGGCAAAGATCGTCGATGCCTCCTCCATCCTCGTCGAGGCCCGCTACATCAAGAGCGAGGAGGAAGTCGCCGCCCTGCAGAAGTCGATGGACATCATCGAGGAAGGCATCAAGGCAAAGATCGCGACCGCGCGCGCCGGCGTAAAGGACTGGGAAGTCTGGGCCGCCGCCCAGTACGGCATGATGAAGAACGGGTCCGAAATTCCCGTGCACTGCAACTGGATTTCCGGCCCCAATGTCGTGCGCACGCTGACACGCCCGTCGCACCGCATTCTCCAGCGCGGCGACCTGATCATCAACGAACTGGAGGCCAACTGGATGGGCTACCGTTCGCAGGCGGTGCAGCCCGTCTTCGTCGAAGTGGCCGATCCCGTCCATCTCGAGCTGATCAAGGTGCAGCGTGAGGTGTTCCAGAAGATCGCCGACATTCTTCGCCCCGGCATCACCGTGAAGGAGCTTTCCGAAGCGACCCGCGCCGCCGGCGAAAAGGCTGCGCCCAAAACGGGGCCTGCGGCAGGCGCCATCTGCGGCCTGACCATGCATGGCCGTGGCGCCGGCGACGACGGCCCGATCATCACCAACCATGCCCGCGACCCGGAACAGCTGGCCACCGTGATGAAGGAAAACATGGTCTTCATCTTCAAGCCCCATGCCCAGACGGCTGAACGAACGCACATCTGCACCTGGGGCGACACTATCGTGGTGACGCCCAAGGGGGCGAAGCGCATGGGCAAGCGTCCGCACGATCTGGCGATCGCGGGCGCCTGACGCAAACCGGCGGCGCGCGTCGCACGACCGGAGAAAAAAGTATCAGGCGTAGCCGACGCCGCCGCGTCATGCGGCGGCCGACGACAACCTTGATGAAGGGAGTGCATCATGATCCCGATGACCCGATTTGCCTCGGCGCTGGCGGCGCTTGGCCTGATCGCAGGTGCCGCAGCGGCATCGGCCGCTGACCTGCCTGCTTCGACGAAAGCGATTCTCGACGAGACCAAGCTGCCCGAATCAATCCTGTCCGGCCTCGACAAGGAACTGGAGGTTCCCGCCGCATGGATGGACGAGGCGAAGGCGCGCAAGAAGCTCTCGATCGTTTCGACTTGGGACAACAACCAGTTCCGCAAGATGATCGGCCCCTTCAAGGAACGTTACCCGTTCATCGACATCACCTACGCGCGCTCGTCCTATAACCAGCGCGTGGTACGCACCCTGATCGCATGGAAGGAAGGCCGGCGGCTGACCGACATCATCACCGGCTTCGGCGGCGGCTATTTCCTGTTCAAGGAAGCCGACGCGCTCGAGGACATGCGCGACATACCGGGCTTCCGCAACAACGTGCCCGCGAACATGCGCGATGCGGAAGGCAACTGGGTCGGCCAGCGCCTGCGCTACTGGTGCATTTCCTACAACACAAACATGGTGAAAAAGGCGGACCTGCCCAAGACCTGGGAGGACCTGCTGACCAACGCCGCGTGGCACGGGAACAAGATCGGCCTCGTCAACCGGCCGCAACTCTGGCTGCTGATGCTGTGGGGCGATAAGGGCGCCGACTGGACCAAGCGCTACATGAAGGACTTCCTGGAAAAGACGAAGCCCCAGATGCGCAAGGAAGGCACCAATGCGATGGTGGCACTGACCGTGGCGGGCGAGTTCCAGGCATCCCTGCCGTCCGCCGCCTATCGCACAAAGCAGTATCTCGACAAGGGCGCGCCGATCAGCTGGCACTGCCCCGAGCCGGTGCCTCTCGCGGTTTCCGAAATGGGCATCGTCAAGGGCACGCCCAACACGGCCGCGGCAAAGATTTTCACCAACTGGTTCCTGTCGAAGGAAGGCCAGATCGCGCAATACGCCGCCGACCAGGCTCCGCCCGTGCACAAGGAGCTGCAGACCCGCGAATTCCTCGCCTTCCCCGATCAGATCATCGGCAAGAAGATCGCCTTCCGCGGCCCCGAATCCGAGGACGTGACCAAGGAGGTTTTCGCCAACTGGGACGCCTTATGGAAGGCAAACGCGGGCGAGGACAAGACCAAGCTGTTCAAGGTGACGGCGAAGCTCGACGCGGTGAAGCAGCGCGGGCGCAGCATTTCTTTCAAGCGCGACGGCAAGACCCAGGAAATCCAGGTTTCGGGCAGCCGCACCAAGCTGACCATCGCCGGCAAGAAGGAAAGCCGCAGCAAGCTCAAGGCCGGCATGACCTGCGACATCGAGGGGCCCGAAACGGGGCCAGAGGCAACCGTGGTTACCTGCAAGTAGCAAGACGGGAGAAACGCACATGGCGCTCAACGGGGCGTTTTCGCATCTGGTGGTAGAATGCGCGGACCTTGAAAAGTCCGAGGCTTTCTACCGCGACGTCATCGGGCTGGATGTCGTCGGGCGCAATCTCGTCGCCGACAATCGGCCCAATTCGCTGCTGGCGACCAACACGCGCCAGCGCCTGCTGCTGGTCGAAACGGGCGAAGTGCCCCCCTACCCGGGTTCCGGCGGCTCGATCCACCATGCGTGGCTCCTGACCATCGAGCAGTTCAAGGCGGCGCGCGACCGGCTGGAGGCGGCCGGATTTTCGAGCGGCATCGATCCCCGCCAGAGCTTCCGCGCCGTCGGCGAATACAACATGGACATCCACGACCCCGACGGAAACCGCTTCCAGATCCAGGCCTTCGGCGAGGAAGGCACCGAGATCCTGCGCTCGGGTGCGGGCACCGTCGTGATGGGGCACATGGATGATTTTGCCGTCGGCAGCGTCACCCACAACCGCAAGGGCCGTTTCTTCCTCGTCCGCGAGGACGAAGGTTTTCTCGCCGTATCGTCGTGGTGCACACACAAGAACGGGTTGACGGTCTGGCAGAAGGAAAGCTGGCATTTCTACTGCCCGTTCCACGGCGCCAAGTACGACCGCAAGGGATGCTACGTCGGCCACATGGGCTGCCAGCCGATGCGCCTGCATCCGATGCAGATCGACGCGCTCGGCCAGGTGGTGGTCGATACCGACCGCTTCTTCGGCCGCAGCGGCTTCGATGCCGCGCAGGCGGTGACGGCGAAGCCCGGCGCTAAATTCGATGAGGCGGGGCTGACCGAACTGCCCGCCTGCGACGAAAAAGAAGTGCGCGAACGCGCAAAGACGGGGGGCTGATCATGTCAGGCGTGGAAAGCATTTCTCACAGCGGCATCTGCGTGCACGATCTCAAGGCGGCCGAGGATTTCTATTGCAAGGTCCTGGGCGCCACCGTGCACAGCCGCGTCAATTTCAAGACCCAGGATGCGCTGCGCGGGCGCAGCGTGCACACCTCGCTGATGCTCGACGATTACCTGTTCGCCGTGATGCTGAGCGAGGACTGGATGGATGTCCCGCCGCCCGACGTGCTGCGCGGCGAGAACCGGGTGCGCCATGCCTTCTGCGTACCGCGGGCGCGCTTCGGCGGCATCGTCGAACAGTTGCTGGCCAATCACGTTCCGTTCGAAGGCCCGGTCAGCCACCCGGAACAGGGGCCGTTCGGCGAATCGGTCTATTTCCGGGACCCGACGGGAAACTTCCTGGAGGTTCTCTGGCGGCGCGATGAGGACGCCGTCTACAACGAGGTGCAGCCGCTCGGCCACGGCGGCGGCGGCGCCTGAAAGCAACACCAACAAAAAAGAAACGGGAAAAGGCAAAAACAAACCCGTCACTCCTCGTCCAACAAAAAACCAAACGAAGGAGCAAACAATGAACAGGACTTCTCTGACGGCGGGGGCTCTCACCCTCACCCTGGCGGCGCTCATCGGCGGCCAGGTTCCGGCTGCGGACCTGCCCAAGGCAACCCAGGCGATCATGAAGGAGACCAAGCTCCCCGCCGATGTGCTGTCTGGGCTCGATAACGAACTCAAGATGCCCGCCAAGTGGATCGAGGGCGCGAAGAAGGAAGGCTCGCTGACCGTCAGCGGCACGTGGGATGCGGATCAGTTCGAAGCGCTGGCCGCGCCTTTTCGCGAACGCTACCCCTTCATCAGCTTCAAGTATTCCCGCGCAACGCGCCATGACCGGGTAATCAAGCCGCTGCTCGCTTACAAATCCGGCCGCATCGTCGCCGATGTCATTTCCGGCGTCGGGGCAAAATTCACGGCGTTCAAGGAAATCAACGCCATCCTTGATCTCAGCCAGTTGCCCAACTGGAAGAACGTGCCCGAAGGCATGAAGGATAAGAATGGCGGCTGGATCGGCCAGCGCCTGCGCTACTGGTGCATGTCCTACAACACCAGCAAGCTGAAGAAGTCCGAACTGCCCAAGACATGGGACGACCTGCTGACCATCCCGAAACTGCGCGACGGCAAAGTCGGCATGGGCAACCGGCCCAACCTGTGGCTTTTGTCCATGTGGGACATCAAGGGCGAGAACGCGATCCGCGAATATGCCCGCCAGCTGTTCACCGTGGTCAAGCCGCAGTTGCGCAAGGAAGGCATGAATGCGCTGATCAGCCTCGCCACCGCGGGTGAATTCGACGTCGCCGTGCCGTCGGCGGCCTACCGCGTCAGCCAGATGGTGCCGAAGGGTGCGCCCATCGGCTGGCACTGCCCGGAACCGGTGCCGATGGCGATCTCGGAAATGGTGGCGATCAAGGGCGGCCATGAAAATGCCGCGCTCCTTTTCATCAACTGGTTCGTCTCGCGCGAAGGACAGGTCGCCCAGTTCGCCGCCAACAACGCGCCCCCCGTGCACAAGGACCTGCACCGGCGCGAGTTCCTGGCCTTCCCCGATGAAATCCTCGGCAAGAAGATCGCCTTCCGCGACCCCGAAGCCATGGAGAACGACCTCAAAAAACTCATGCGCTTCTGGGACCCGATGTGGTTTTCGGCGAAGGGCCTCAAGCTACATATCGTTACCGCGAAAATCGACAAGGTCGGCCGCAAGGGCCGCGACATTTCCTTCAAGGTCGATGGCAAGCCGCAGAAGGCCAAGATATCCGGCTCGCGCACGGGCATCGAGATCGACGGAACCGATGCGGCGCGGGCCGAACTCAAGGCCGGCATGACCTGCGAAATCGCTTATCCCGGTGACGGGGAGGAGGCGACCAAGCTAGACTGCAAGAAGTAGCTTCCGGCGCCCGCGGGCGCCACGGGCGGGGTCATCCGGCCCCGCCCCTTTGAAACGGCCGCAGGTTCGAACGAACCCTTCGATCCGGCCGCAGACATTCCAGAGGTTCCAAGCGGCGCACAGACGCCGCGTAACAAGGCTTCCGCCGCCCGGCCATCACCGGCGGCGCGCTTGCCGTATGCGCGCCCCAAGGCGCGGTCTGAGGCTATGGAGGAAACAATGCTTCACCAGTTCATCAAGGCGGGCGCCGCAGTGGCCGTTCTCGCCGCAGTGGCCCCGGCGACGGCGGCCGAATTGCCGAAGGCTACACAGGCGATCATGAAGGAAACGGGATTGCCGGCCGATGTGCTCGACGGGCTCGACGCCGAGCTTGTCATGCCCGCCAAATGGATCGAAGGCGCGAAGAAGGAACGTCAGCTGATCGTCAGCGGCACCTGGGACGCCGACCAGTTCGAAGCGCTGGCGGCCCCCTTCCGCGAACGCTATCCCTACATCCGCTTCAAGTATTCGCGCGCAACGCGCCATGACCGCGTGATCAAGCCGCTGCTGGCCTACAAGGCGGGCCGCATCGTATCCGACCTGATTTCCGGCGTGGGCGCGAAGTATTCGGCCTTCCGCGAGATCAACGCCATCCTCGACATGCGCCAGATTCCAAACTGGAACAACGTTCCGGACGGGATGAAGGACAAGGACGGCGGCTGGATCGGCCAGCGCCTGCGCTACTGGTGCATCGCCTACAACAAGAAGGCGCTGGCCAAGGCCGACCTGCCCAAGACCTGGGACGACCTGCTGACCAACCCGAAGCTGCGCGGCGGCAAGATCGGCATGGGCAACCGGCCGAACCTGTGGCTGCTGCCGATGTGGGACATGAAGGGCGAAACGGCAATCCGCGACTATGCTTCCAAGCTGTTCGGCGAAGTGAAGCCGCAACTGCGCAAGGAAGGCATGAACGCGCTGATCAGCCTCGCCACCGCGGGCGAGTTCGACATTTCCCTGCCGTCCGCCGAATACCGCGTCAGCCAGATGGAACGCAAGGGCGCGCCCATCAGCTGGCATTGCCCGGAGCCGGTGCCGATGGCGATTTCGGAAATGATCGGCCTCAAGGGCGGGCATGAAAATGCCGCCCTGATGTTCGTCAACTGGTTCATGTCGAAGGAGGGCCAGGTCTCGCAATTCGCGGCCAATTACGCGCCGCCCGTGCACAAGGACCTGCGCCGGCGCGAGTTCCTCGCCTATCCCGATGAAATCCTCGGCCGCAAGGTCGCTTTCCGCGATCCCGAAGCCATGGAGACCGACCTTCCCAAGCTGATGCGGTTCTGGGACCCGATGTGGTTTTCGGCAAAGGGCCTGAAGCTCGATGTCGTCACCGCCAAGCTCGACCAGGTCGTCAAGAAAGGCGCCAGCGTCAACTTCACCGTCAACGGCAAGGCGCAGACCGTACGCATATCGGCTTCTCGCACGACGATCGAGATCGACGGCGTCGACGGCCAGCGGGCTGAACTGAAGGCCGGCATGACCTGCGAAATCGCCTATCCCGGCAACAACCAGGAAGCGCTCAAGATCGACTGCAAGAAATAGGATAGAGCCGGACAGGAGGAACGGGCCCCTGCGGGGGCCCGTTTCGTTTCAGGCCGGGCGGTCGGTTTCAAGCGCCGCCGCCATGGACCGGCGGCGCGGCGCCACCCAGAACCAGACGGCCAGGGTCATCGCCGCCGCCCCGGCGAAGGCCCAGCGCAGGCCGAAGACTTCGGCCACGGCGCCAAGACCGAGCGCGCCGACGGCTGGCAATCCGCGGTAGATGACCGTGTAAAGCCCCATGACGCGCCCGCGCAGGTCGTCGCTCAGCGCCGACTGGGTCAGCGCCTGAATGCCCGTCGACATGGTGTTGAGGGCGAAGCCCGACAACAGGCCGAAAGCCACCGCGACGCCGAGATTCGCCGTCGCCACGAAGCCGAAGGTGGCGAGGCACAGGCCCGCGCAGCCCGAAATCACGATGGAAGTCAGGCCGGCGACGCGCCCGCGGCTCGCAATCCAGGCCGCCGACAGCATCGCCCCCACCCCCATCGAGGACGTCAGCCAGGCAAGCCCCGTGGCGCCGGCGTCGAACACGGCGCCGGCGAAGCCCGGCAGCATGTCCTGCACCGGGCGCAGGAAAATCGAGGCCGCCGCCATGACCACGAAAATCGGAAAGATTCCCGGATGCCCGCGCACATAACCGAGCGCCACGCCGATATCGCCAAGGATACGCCGGCCCTTGTGCGGCACGCGGTCGGAAAAATCGAGGCGCATCATGTGCAGCGCCGCGATGAAGATCAGGCAGGCCGCCGCGTTGACGGCAAAGGTCAGCTCGATGCCGCCGATGGGGATCAGGATGGCGGCAATCGCCGGGCCGACGAAGCGCGATCCGTTGAACAGCGCCGAATCGACGGCAATGGCCGTGGCGAATTCGGGGCGCGGCACCGTCCGCGGCACGATGGCATGGCGCGCCGTCGATGTGAACGGATGCACGCAGCCGTACATCACCGACAGTACGAACAGGATCTCGATGGTCATCCATCCGGCAAAGACCAGCACCGCCAGCGCCACCGCATGGGCGACGTTCAGCCACTGGGTGACGATCTGCTGGACGATGGGATTGCTGCGGTCCGTATAGGCGCCGGCGATGGGCGCCAGAAAGATCATCGGCGCCAGATCGGCCGCGGCGATGATGCCGAGCCAGGTCGGCGAATGGGTCAGTTCCCAGGCCAGCCAGCCGACGCCGACGCGCTGCATCCACAGCGTCACCAGGTTGGGCGTCATGCCGCCCATGAAGTAGGCGTATTCCCGGTGCCTGAACACGCGGACGATGGGCGATAGGGACGCGGACAGAGCCATCAACGGGATTCCTGGGGTGGCGGGGCCACCCTGTTTACCACGAAACCCCCTGGCCTAGGACAGGCCGGCGATGCGGCCCTCAGGATCGAGGCGAATGTTGTCGGCAGCCGGGCGGCTCGGCAGTCCCGGCATCGTGAGAATGCCGCCGCAGACTGCGACGACCAGGCCCGCGCCCGCCGAAAGCCTGACCTCGCGCACATGGATCGTATGTCCGTCGGGGGCTCCTAGCCGCTTGGGGTCGGTCGAAAAACTGTATTGCGTCTTGGCGATGCAGACGGGCAGGCGTCCGAAACCGAGCGCTTCGAGGCGGTCGAACTGCTCGCGCACCGCCCCTTCCGCCGATATGCCCTGCGCGCCATAGATCTGCCGCGCGATTGTCTCGGTCTTGTGCCAGAGCGTCGCCTCGTCCGGATAAAGGCAGCGGAAATCCGCCGTACCGCCGTCCGCAAGACCGGCGATGGCGCGCGCCAGCTCTTCTGCTCCGGCACCGCCGCGCGCCCAATGGTCACAGGCGAAGATGCGCACGCCGCGCACGGCGCAGGCGGCGCGCAAGATCTCGACCTCCTCGGCCGCGTCGGCAGCGTGGCTGTTGATGGCAACCACCACCGGCACGCCAAATTTGCCGAGGTTGTCGATATGGCGCAGCAGATTGGGCAGGCCCGCCTCCACTGCCGCACAATCTGGACGGTCGAGATCCTTGCGGTCCCTGCCCCCCTGCATCTTGAGACCACGCAGGGTGGTGACCAGCACGGCAGCGGCCGGACGCAGCCCCGCCTTGCGGCACTTGATGTCGAAGAATTTCTCGGCGCCGAGGTCGGCCCCGAAGCCCGCTTCGGTGATGACGTAATCGGCGAGCTTGAGCGCCGCGCGCGTCGCGATCACCGAACTGCAGCCGTGCGCGATATTGGCGAAGGGACCGCCGTGGATGAGGGCCGGATTGTGCTCCAGCGTCTGCACGATGTTGGGCCGCAGCGCATCGCGCAGCAGTACCGCCATCGGCTTTTCCGCACCCAGTTCGGCAACGCGCACCGGCGCACCGTCCGTCCGGTAGCCGATGATCATCTGGCCGAGACGGGCCTCCAGATCGGCGAGATCGGAGGCAAGGCAGAACACGGCCATGACCTCGCTCGCCGCGGTAATGTCGAAATGCGCCTCCTGGGGTCGAACGTCGTCGGCGGGCCCACGCGCATAGACGATGTTGCGCAAGCCCCGGTCGTTCATGTCGAGTGCGCGACGCCAGGTGATGCGCGAGGGATCAAGGCCCAACGCATTACCCCAGTGAATGTGGTTGTCGACCAGCGCGGCGAGAAGGTTGTTGGCCGCGGCAATGGCGTGCAGGTCGCCGGTGAAATGCAGGTTGATATCTTCCATCGGCGCGACCTGGGAACGGCCGCCGCCGGTCGCACCCCCCTTCATGCCGAAGCAGGGTCCGAGCGAGGGTTCGCGCAGGGCGACGAGTGCGCGCTTGCCGATGCGGTTCAGCGCATCGGCAAGGCCGATGGACGTCGTGGTCTTGCCCTCGCCCGCCGGCGTCGGCGAGGTCGAGGTTACGAGAATCAGCCTGCCGTCGGGACGGCCTTGCAGGCGATCGAGGCAGTCGAACGACAGCTTCGCCTTGTCGCTCCCGAACAGGACGAGATCATCGGCTTTGAGGCCAAGGCGGGTTTGCGCCACCTCTGCTATGGGCTTGAGGCGGACGGAACGCGCGATTTCGATATCGGAAAGAACCTTGCCGGACATGACGGACCCTTCGGGGCGGCACGGCTTTCCCGCGCGGCCCCCATGGCCGGCACACGGTGCCGCGTCTTCCCGGCGATGCTATTGCAGGCGGACGGTTTTTGCCACCAGTGACGGGCCTAGTTCAGCCGCAATTCGCCATCGACATAGCGGAAATCGGCGGGCTGGACGATGCCGGTGCTGGCGACGCGGATGCGATGCAGCGGGCCGTCGAGATTGCGCGCCCAGAAGTCGAGGAACCCGCGCAGCACCGGAAATTTCGGCGCGATGTCGTAATCCTGCCAGACGTAGGTCTGCAGGATGTCCCTGTGATCGGGCATGCGATAGATGATTTCCGCCGTGGCGAGGCGATAGCCCTGAAGCTGAAGCTGCAACGCGTTTCGGGACGGGTACTCCATGATGGAACCTCCTGACCGAAAGCTACGAACCAAGGCTGACAGACCTTGATTAGAAACCCGTAAATTCGATCACGGTTCCGAAATTTTATCAATATTTACAGTGTTCTAGCAGCAGCATCCGGAGAGTGCTGACAGACTCCGCGCTCACGCCTTGTCGAAATGCGACTTGCCCATCTTGGTATAGGTCTCGTGGATCGCTTCCTTCGGCTCGCCGCCCGCGCGCAGGTCCTCGCGCGTTTCCCAGTTGATGTGCTTGATGTTGTTCTGATTGCCCGAGCGGTTGCCCATCAGGATCATCGGACCCGCGCCGCTGTTCTCCAGCATGTAGAAGGAGCCGCCGGTGATCAGCGCCGCCATGCCCGGATCGAGCACCGCCTTGCCGCCATCGGGGAAGTGCATGGTGCACTGGCCTTCGATGCAATAGAAGGTCTGGTCCTCATTATGGCAGTGCATGTCGTCGTGGTCGCCCGGGTTGGGATAGAAGTGGACCCAGGCATGCATCTTGCGGGTATTCATGACCACCGTGCGCTTCCTGGTGGCCCTGGCCAGTTCCGGACAGTTGATGACCTCGATCCCCATGGCATGCTCCCCTATGGCTGTTCTTGCGATTTGGACACAGTCTAGTCCCGGCCACGGGCCCGCTCAATCACCCGCGCCCAACTGGCCAAGCCCCCCGGGGCCTTGTTAGAATGCCCCAAAATCCGGCCCCGGCCGGGAGCCAATAACAAGGGGAGGACGCGCCGCATGGGCAGCATCGACGCCGACGCGCATGTCATCGAATCGCCGCTGACCTGGGCCCATATCGCCCGGGAAGACGCCCGCTTCACGCCGCTGGTCGTCAGCCAGACCTGGGGCTCGGAACAGGCCGATCCCGACGGGCGGCGCGCCAGCGAATACTGGCTGATGGACAACCGCCTGCATGCGCGCGACCGCAACGTGGGCTCCGACACCACGGTGGAATCGCGCGAAATGCGCGACGTCGAGGCGCGGCTCGCCCATATGGACGAGCTCGGCATCGACGTGCAGGTGCTCTACCCCACCGTTTTTCTGCGCCCCGCCTTGCGCACGGCGGCGGCCGAACTCGCCCTGACGAAGGCCTACAACCGCTGGCTCGCCGGCATCTGGAAGCGCGCGCCCGAACGGCTGCGCTGGGTGGCGATGCCGCCGCTCCTGAGCCAGGACGCGCTGCGCGACGAGCTTGCCTGGTGCAAGGACAACGGCGCCTGCGGCATCTTCATGCGCGGCCTCGAATGGGACCGCAATGTCGCCGACCCGTTCTTCTTCCCGCTCTATGAAATCGCGCAGGAGCTAGACTTGCCCATCTGCTTCCATTCGGGCAACAACTCGATCCTGCACCACGATTTCTTCCTCGACGACACCACCTTCACCAAGTTCAAGCTGGCCGTCGTCGGCGCCTTCCATTCGCTGCTGGAAAAGAACATCCCGACGAAGTTCCCCGACGTGCGCTGGGGCTTCGTCGAGATCAGCGCCCAGTGGGTGCCTTACGTCTGCCACGACCTGCGCTACCGCTTCCGCCGCCTCGGCCGGCGCCTGCCGGACAAGCCGCTGGCGGCGAACCGCATGTATGTCGCCTGCGAAGTAACCGACGACATCCCCTACATCCTGCAATACGCGGGCGACGACAACCTGATGCTCGGCACCGACTACGGGCACCACGATCCGTCGACCGAGATCAACGCCTTCACGCTGATCCGCGGGCGCGACGACATCGCCGCCGGCGTCATCGAGAAAATCACCGACAAGAACCCGCGCGCCCTTTACGGGCTCTAGGCACCACCAGGGAGGACGTACCGCGTGACCGATCTCAATTCCGGCAATCTGGACAGTGAAATCGCCAAGGACGGCTCTGCCATCGTCCGCGACGGCATGAAGAAGGGCGACGTCGCCGTGGTCACGGGCTGCGCCCGCGGCTTCGGCCGAGCGATCTCGCTGCGCCTTGCCCGCGAAGGCTCCAAGCTCGCCGTGTGGGACCTGCTCGACGACGAGGGCGAGGAAACCGCCCGCATGTGCCGCGACGCAGGCGCCGAAGCTCAGTTCTTTCACGCCGACATGGGCAACCCCGCCGATATCGCCGCCGCCGCCAAAACGACCGTGGATCGCCTGGGCGCGCCGTTTGCCGTCGTCAACAATGCCGGCATCAACCTGCGCTGCCCGGCCATCGACCACCCGGTCGAGATGTGGACCAAGACGCTCAACGTCAACCTCGTCGGCGCCTTCCTGTGCGCCCAGGCCTTCGCCCGCGAGATGATCAGGAACAAGCGCGGCGGGGTGATCATCAACTTCGCCTCGGGCCGCGCCATCGAAGGGGCGGCAAATTCCATCGCCTATGCGGCGTCCAAGGCGGGCATCATCGCCATGACCAAGACCGAAGCGACGGAATGGGCGAAGCACAAGATCCGCGTGAACGCCATCATCCCGGGCGTGTCCGAAACGCGCCAGCCGCTGGAAGCGGGCGGCACGCTGGAAGAGCTGCGCGAGCGCGGCAAGTCGATCCCGCTTGGGCGCGTCGGCCACCCCGACGACATCGCCGGCATGGTGGCCTTCCTGGTATCTGCCGATGCCGCCTATATCACCGGCCAGGGCCTCGCTATCAACGGCGGGCGCATCATGCTGCCGTAGAACGGGGACCAACAGAATGAAATACCGCACACTCGGCCCCGGCGGGCTCAAGGTCTCGGCCATCGGCCTCGGCGGGCGCCGCCTTTCGGACAACCACACCGAAACCCAGAACGACGACGCCAAGGCACAGGCGCTGGTCGACCACGCCATCGCCAGCGGCCTGACGCTGATCGACACCGCCGACATGTATGCCAACACCAAGAACGAATCGCTGTTCGGCCGTATCCTCGCGGGCGGGCGGCGCCAGAAGGTGGTACTCGCCACCAAGTTCGGACTGGTGACGAATGCCGACGGCAGCCGCGGCATCAACGGGCGCCCCGATTACGCCGTCGCCGCCTGCGAAGCGAGCCTCAAGCGCCTCAACACCGACTGCATCGACCTTTACTACCTGCACCGGGTCGATCCCGACGTGCCGATCGAAGATACGGTGGGCGCCATGGCGCGGCTTAAAGAGCAGGGCAAGATCCGCCACCTCGGCCTGTCGGAAGCAGGCCCCGCTACCTTGCGCCGGGCCTGCAAGGTTCACCCGATTGCCGCGCTCCAGAGCGACTATTCGCTGTGGGCGCGCGATTACGAGGCCGACACCCTGCCCACCTGCCGTGAACTGGGTATCGGCTTCGTCGCCTATTACCCGCTCGGCATGGGATTCCTCGCCGGTGCCATCCGCGAGGCCGAGGCGCTCGGCCCCAACGATTCGCGGCGCAAAACCCCGCGTTTCCAGAATGAAAATATCGGCCATAACTGGGAACTGCTGCTCAGGCTGCGCGACATTGCCAACGAAAAGGGCTGCAAGCTGAGCCAGCTGGCTCTCGCCTGGATTCTCGCCCAGGCGCCCGACTACATCGCTATTCCCGGCACCTCCCAGATCCCGCACCTTGCCGACAATCTCGCCGCCGCCGAAATAGAGCTGAGCGCCGACGACCTTGCCCGCATCGACGAGATATTCCCGCGCGGCGGCAGCGCCGCGGGGCCGCGCCTGCCGAAGGACCGGCTGGCCGAACTGAACCGCTGACGCGCGAAGGGAGCCGAAGATGGGCAGCCAGATCAACCATGTCGCCATCATGAGCGAGAGCTTCGCCATGGTCGCCCAGTTCTACCAGGCGGTGTTCGGCTTCCAGCCGCCGCCCAAACAGACCAACTTCGGGGCCATCACCGTCGGCGACGGCTATGTCGGCATCAACATCAACCCGCGCCGCCCGGGCCGCCCGGCGCGGCTCGACCATTTCGGCATCCAGGTCGACGACGTCGATGCGACGCTCGATACGCTCAAGCGCAAGTACCCGGACGTGCACGTCCTAAAGCGGCCGAGCAACCGCCCCTTCGCCGGGCTGACCACCCACGATCCCGACGGCAACATCTTCGACCTGTCCCAGATCCGCATGAGCAACCGCTCGGAAATCTACAAGGCGACGTCGGACCAGGGCGGCTGGTCGCAGGAGCGCTACGTGACGCACTACGGCCTGCGCACACTCAATCCGGAAAAGATGGCGGAATACTACGTGGATGTGTTCGGCCTTGCGCTCGGCAACAAGGCGGCCGGCGATCCCAACTATTACGTCACCGACGGGCGCATGACGATCACCCTGATGAAATGGGACATCATGGATTACGAAGGCTTCGGCATCGTCGGCGCGGGACCGCACCATATCGGTATCCGGGTCGAAAGCGTCGATGCCTTCAAGGCCCATGCGGACAAGGTCGCCGGGGCCAACCCGTGGCTCGCGCCCAAGGAAATCTCGATGGGGCCCGAAGGCGAGCGCTCAAGGCAGATGTTCGCAGATACGGTGCCCTATGCGACGCACCAGATGGCCGACAACAACTGCGTACTTCTGGCTATCCACGAATAGCGCCAAAGCGCGTGTTCAGAAATTCGCGCTGAGCACGAAGAACAGGCGCGGGTCACCGCCCTTGCTGCCCATCGCCGAGACCAGCCGCGTCAGCGGCTGGGCGACTTCGAGCGAGGCAAAGTACCCCCCGCGCAGCATCATCCTGGCACCGAGACTGGCCGAGGCCAGTTCGAAATCGTCGCGCGAGGACCGCTGCCAGGTCGCGCCGTGGTCATAACCTGCATAAAACTGGTGCTGGTTGAGGAACCCACCGCTTTCGGGCGAGGTCCACTGAACCTCGATCTTCCCGGCCAGCACATCGTCGCCCGCGATTTCGGCCGGATCATAGGCGCGGCCGATGTATTCGCCACCGATGCCATACTGTTCGGAAAGAAACAGCTTGGTGCCCGAGCGCTGGCCCGCGACGACGGCAAGCACCGCCCAGCGCTCTGAGATCGGCTGGTAACGCGACAGATCGACCGTCACCTTGGTGAAATCGTCGGGCGCGCCCGTGCGCGAGGACAGAGCCTCGCCCGCCTTCGTCGCCCCGAACGCATCGATGCCGCGGCTGAATACGACGTTGGCGTTGTTGCGCCCGCCCCAGCCGTCGACGATCCCGTAACGGGCCGAAAGCCGAAGCGCCCGGATATTGTCGTCAATGGTGCGGCTGTCGAGTTCATCGCGTTTTGAATCGAGCGACGTGAACTGCAGGCCGACGAAAAGATCCTGCTGGCGGGACCGCAAAATGGGATGCTCGACGCCAAGGCTGGCGAAGACACCACGGCTTTTCACGCGATCCGGCGCCAGAGTATGGCCCGGCTCCGCGAAACTGACCGATGCGCCCACCGAGACCCGCGTTCCCTCGCTGCCGACGACCTGACTGTGACCCAGGTCCGCAAAGACGAGTTCGCTGGTCTGGGTCGCGGTGACGAAACGAAGCTGGGTATTGTCCCATTTCCTGAAGGCGGAATTCATGCCGCCGCCGAGCCAGAACTGGAAGGGACCGGAAAACCGGCTGCCGCGGTTGTCGAAGCGTGCAAAGCCGTAGGCTTCGTCCTGGCTCAGGCTGATCACGAGGTTATGGGCGCCCTCGCGCCCGGCAACGGGCACCAGCCTGCGGCTGGCGCTGACGCCGGGCAGGTCGTTCATCAGCAGGATATAGCGTTCGAGCACATCGGCGCGCAGCGGCTGGCTCTCGGTAATCTTGCGGGCGTAGGATTCGAGCAACGCCGTATCGCCCCGGACGCGGCCTTCGAAGATGATGTTTTCGAGGAATCCCTCGACCACCATCAGGCGCACGATGCCGAGGTCCACCTGCTGCTCGGGCACGCTGACCCGAGACAGAAGATAGCCGGCGTCGGCGTATTTCTTGCCGACAGCAGCGGCGACCTTGTAGATGTCTGCGAGGCTGACCTCACGGGCCAGCAACCCCTCATAAAGCTTCGCCAGTTCAGCCTGGGGAAAGACCGTCGCTCCCTCGATGACAAGGCCGGAAAGCACGAAACGGATCGCGCGGGCGCGTTCGGGCGGCAGTTCGCCACGCACCTCGGGAATAAGAGGTGCCACCTCTTTCTTGATTCCGGGACGCTGTTCGAAGCGCTTTTCAAGCTGGCCCGGATCGACCGCCCGGGTCGTGGCCTGCGCGAACGCGTCCCCAGGGTGAAAGACGATCCACCCCAGAGCTAGCAACCCGACCGCCAGGAGGGACTGCCCTGTTTTTCCCTGAATGCGCAAATTTACCATTTCGACCAAGTCGTTAACCGAATGCAGCGGCGGTTAATCATAATCCGGCCCTCGACTTAACTCTCTATGAAAAAAGGCATTTAGAAGGATATATAAAATTTTATGAAATTCCAAAGCAAAAGCCTTTGAACTTTGATCCGTAATCTTCAAATGTTTTGCCGATATTCGACCGGCAGGAAGTATCTGCCGAGCGATCTTTGTCTGGGCAAAGTATTCGTAAGAATTATCTAAAATTTTATCTATTCGACCCAGTCAGCCCCCTGCAAGCGTTTGCCGGCCAGCATATCCGGCAGGAAACCAAGGAAGCGGATCATGTCCATGACCAGAACGAACAGGTACAAGGCGGGCGGCCGTCTGTCGGGGGGTTTCCCGGCGGCATCGACCCGGCTGGTCGCCATCCTTTCCGCGATCATATTTGCGGCGGCGATGTTCTCGTCCCCGATCGCGCGCGCCGACGGCGGCAGCGAGATCGTCTGGACCGTGAGCAAGGTGCGCGGCACCGTCAGCTACCGCGAAAGCGGCCAGGAAGGCTTGCGCTGGATCCCGCTGCGTAGCGGCGCGCTGCTCGCCAGTCTCGCCCAGATCAAGACCGGGCCGGATGGGCATGCAGAGCTGACTTATGAGAACAGCACCATCATCGCGGCGCCGGGCAGCGAAATGCAGCTGCCTGGTCCGACGCCCAAGGGTGCCGTCTATCGGGTATCCCAGCGGCTCGGCACGTTCCTTTACAAGATCAAGCACGCGACCCGGGACAAGTTCGAGGTGCAGACGCCCTACCTGACCACCATCATCAAGGGCACCATCTTCAGCGTTCTGGCCGGTCCCAACGGGTCTTCCGTGCATGTCACCGAAGGTGCGGTGTTCGTGCGGCCCTTCTCCGGTGAAGGCGGCTCGTTCGTCCGTCCCGGCGAAACGGCGCGCATCAACAATAGCGACCGCAGCCGCGTCACCATCCAGGGCGCGCGCAATAACCCCGGCCGCAGCGCTCCTAGCACCGAAGATAACGGCAGCCGCGCGAACGGCGGCGGCAACTCCACCCTCGCGCCCGCCAACAGCGGTCCGGGGAACTCCGGGAATGCGGCGAATGCCGGCCCAAAGGTAAAGATCCTGTTCCGTGACGCGCCCGCTCAGAATTCTGGTCGCCAGGATTTCACCAATACCCGCAACCAGGGTTCCAATTCGGTCTCTGGCACGGGCAGTGACGGCACCGCAAACCGTGGCCAGGATGGCAAAGGTTCCTCTGGCGGCGGCAAGGGCCTCGGCTCCGTCGGCGGTGGCTCCAGCGGCAATTCCGGCAACGGCAATTCCGGCGGCAGCAGCTCCAGTGCGAGCCTCGGCAGCGGCAGCTCCGGGGGCGCCAGCTCCGGAGCCGGTCTCGGCGGCGGCAGCTCGGGTGGGAACTCGGGTGCAAGCCTGGGCGGTGGCGGCAACTCGGGCGGCAACTCGGGTGCAAGCCTCAGCAGCAGCAATTCCGGTGGCAATTCCGGCCCCAGCCTCGGCAATGGCCATGGCAACGGCAACGGCGGCGGCAACGTCGCCAGCAACGGCAAGGGCAAAAAGGACTAAGCCTAGCCTAATCAACTGATATCCTTGAAAAATCGGCCGGGGGAGAAATCCCCCGGCTTTTTCTTTGAAGCGGTTAGCGCACTGTTAACAGCCCTTCGGCACATTCGGACCGGAAGGGGTACTATGGCCCGCATGGCGCGAACCTTGGTAATTCTGGCGCTCGTCGTCGGTGGTTACCTGTTCAACCAGCTCGAATGGCTCGAGCGGGAAATCATGGACCTGCGCGCGCGGCTCGACAGCCGGCAGGCGTCAACCGATCTCGTGCTTGTCCAGATCGATGAACCCAGCCTGCGCGAATTCCCAGTGTGGCCTTGGCCCAGGCGGCTCTATGCCGAAGCCATCGAGCGGCTGGCCGATGCCGGTGTGCGCCAGATCGCCCTCGACGTGGATTTCAGTTCCCGCTCCAACCCGGAAGACGACGCGATCCTGGCACGCGCGCTGTCACTGAAAGGGGTCGATTTCGTTTTGCCGGTTTTTCGCCAGCCCGTTGCCCGACCGGATGGCGGAAAGACTTTTCTCGAATCCCTGCCGATTCCCGAGCTGATCGGCAGTAACCGCCTCGCCGCCTTCAACGTCCAGCCCGATTCCGACGGCAAGGTCCGGCGCATGCAGACGCGCGAACGCTGGCAGGCGGGCATCGTCGCCCATTACGCGGCGCTGCTGGCCGGCCGGCACGGCCGCAGCATGACGACTTACTACCTCGACTACTCCATCGCACCCGGCACGATCCCGAAAATCAGCTTCGCCGATGTGGTGAAGGGCCGCTTCGATCCGGCACTGGTGCGCGGCCGCAATATCCTGATCGGCGCGACGGCCCTGCAACTGGGCGACATGGTTCCCGTTCCCCTTTACGGGTCCCTGCCCGGCGCCGTGGTCCAGGCGCTTGCCTATTCCTCCCTCGCGAACGGCCGGGCCATTCAGCGCCTGCATCCCGGCTACATGGTGGCGCTGATCGCGCTGGTCGTCCTTGCCCTTCAGCTCGCCTGCAGAGGCTCTCAGTGGCGGCGGTCCCTCGCGATTACCGGCGGGATGATCGTTACCGTCTCGATTGCCGCCTACACGGTTCAGGCCCGGCATCCACTCTACATAGACCTGGCCCCTGTACTGATCGCCGCGGCGGTCGATTTCTTTTCCCGCCTGATGCTGCAGGTCAGGCGGCAAGACGTCCAGCTGCTGCTGCAATCCCTTGCCCTGCGGCGCCGGGACATGTTTATGCGTCTCGTCGTCGAAAACAGTTTCGATGCGATCTTCACCCTCAAGCCAGACGGCGAGGTGCTGACCTACAACCACGCGGCAGAGGAGGTTTTCGGCCGGCCGCGCGACGAGGTTATCGGCGGCAATGTCGCAAAACTTTTCGAAGGTCTTCAGATTACCGGCGGTGGCGACCTTGCGGACTTGCTGGCACACCGGGGCATCCAAGAAGTGTCCTGCCGCAAGGCATCCGGTGAACTGCTGACGCTGGACCTCTCCATCGGCCAGGTGCGCACCGGGGAGGAGCCGCTGATCATCGTTCTTGCCCGCGATATCACTTCCAGACGCGCCGCCGAGGCCCAGGCCCGCAAGGCCCAGGAGAACCTGCGCGAGGCCATCGAAAGCATCGATGCAGGATTCGCGCTGTTCGACAAGGATGACCGGCTCGCCATCGCCAACAGCCGTTACATGCGCAAGCGGGGCCTGACGGCTGCACTCGGCTTCAGGCCGCACCACGACGAAATTACCCGTGCCGTCGCCGCCGCGGGCCACTACATCATCGAGACCGGCAGCACTGAAGATTGGATCGAGCAGCGGATTGCCCGCCACCGGTCCGCCAACAGCACGGTCATCGAACAAACTTCCGACGGTCAATGGATCCTGACGAGCGCGCGGCCGACCCATGACGGCGGCACCATCGTCGTCGAGACGGACATCACGATCCTCAAGCAGCGCGAGGCGGAACTGATCGAGGCCCGCGATCAGGCCGAATCGGCAAACCGTACGAAAACCGAATTCCTCGCGGCCATGAGCCACGAGTTGCGCACGCCGCTGAATGCGATTATCGGGTTCTCGGAAATGATGACCCGGCAGGTTTACGGACCGCTCGGCAGCGAGAATTACACCGGTTACGCTAACGACATACATTCATCGGGCAAACATCTCCTCGCCATCATCAACGACATCCTCGACATGGCGAAGATCGAAGCGGGGCAGTTCGTCCTTAACGAGGCCGCGATGAGCGTCGCCGAAGCCGTCACGGGCGCGGCAAGCCTTCTGAAGGAAAAGGCCCAGGCCAAGAACCAGGACTATGATGTGCTGCGTCCGGCGCGCGGGCTCGGCCTGCAGGCCGATGGCAGGATCGTGCGCCAGGTGCTGCTGAACCTGATTTCCAATGCCATCAAGTTCACGCCCGAGGGGGGACGCGTTGGTGTTGAATCCACCCTGCGCGAAGACGGCAGTTGCGCGATCACCATAAGCGACACCGGCATCGGCATGTCCGAAGACGACCTGCGCAAGGCGCTGGAGCCCTTCGGGCAGGTGCAGAGTTCGCTGTCTCGCGCCTATGAGGGAACCGGGCTTGGCCTGCCGCTGGTCGACCGTTTCATGAAAATGCACGATGGAAGGCTCGAAATCGAGAGCCGCCCCGGCGAAGGCACCCGCGCCACCGTCGTCTTTCCGCCCGCCCGCGTCATCGCCCCCCGCGAACGAGCCAAGGCCGGCGCGGGCTAACCCTGCCCTGCGTCAGTGCCCGGCCTGCTGGACCTTGGCGCCGCGGCCGAAGCCCATGGCCCGCATGCCCAGCGTAATGACCAGCAGGAAGAGGATCATCAGTGTACCGATGGCGCCCACGGCCTCGATATTGCCCTCGTCCCACATGTTCCAGATGAGAATGGCGAGGACCTGGTTCTCCGCCCCTTCATACAGGACCAGCGGCTTGCCGGCCTGACGGATGGCGTGAAGCATGCACCAGATCCATACGCCGACGAAGGTCGGCAGCATCAGCGGGTAGAAGATGCGCCACATTGTGCGCCAATGCGGCGCGCCTGAGGTATGGGCGGCCTCCTCCAGGTCCTTGTGGATCTGCAGGATCGCGGCGTTCATGGAGCGCGTGCCGTAGGCCATGAAGCCCACCACGAAGGCGAGCGAGATCGCCCAGATGCCGCCGTGGATGGGAATGCCGTACTTGTCCATCTGCAGGAACACCCACAGGAAGGCGAGGCCCATAACGATGCCGGGAATGGCGTGGGGCATGAAGGCGAGCTGATCGAGAATCTTGCGGCCCCAGAACTTGGAGCGCACCACGACGAGCGCGATCAGGAAAGAAACGATCACGGTCATGGTCGAGGCAATGACGACCAGCATGATGGTATTGGTCATGACCTTGCCGATCAGGGGCGTCTTCCACAGCTCGATGTAGTGCTCGAGGCTCATGGATGCGAATGCCGCCGCCGAAGGCGCCTGCAAGTAGGGCAGGAAGGATACAAACAGCAAGACCAGGAACGGCAGGATGATCGAGAAGGTCAGGAACAGGAAAACCAAGCCGAATGCCGCCCAGCGCCAGCGGCCGAGGCTGATTTCGCGCGGACGGTAGCCCTTGCCGGTGATGATCGTGAAGCGTTCAGACTTGGCGATGATCCGCGCATAGATCCAGGTGGCACCAATCGCGATCACCACGTAGATCATGGCGAGCGCATTGGCCTGCCCGTAAGCCGGGATGACCGACACCGAGTGCAGGATCGAATAGATCTTGGTCGAGAACACATAGATGCTGGCGGGAAGACCCAGGATGCCCGGCACCTCGAAGACCTCAAGCGCCGTCATGAACTGGTAGATGGTGACAGCCAGCAGACCAGGCAGCATCACCCGCAGCGTCACCTTGCGCAGCGTCGAGCGGGGATTGGCGCCGGACATCGCGGCGGCTTCTTCAAGCGAGGGATCCATGGAGCGAAGCAGCGGCACAAGCATCAGGAAGGCCGTCGGCACCAGCCGCAAGCCCTCGATGAAGATCATGCCGCCCAGCGAATAGATATTGATGGGGCCGAGGCCTAGCGGCTCGATCGCCTTGTTGATGAACCCGATGCGCGGGCTGAGCAGCAGCACATAAGCCATCGCCTGCAGCATGCCCGGCATGGCCAGCGTCATCGGCACGCCCGCATAGATCCAGATCTTGCCGGGAATATTCGTGCGCTCCACCAGCCAGGCAAGGCTTGCCGCGAGCGAGATGCCAAAAGCCGTCGCGCCGATCACGTAAATGAAGGTATTGGCAAAAACCGAATAGGTGTCGGGATCGAACCAGACGTCCTCGTAATTGACGGTGCTGAGTTCGGAAAGCGTGAATTCCGTCGGCAGGCTGGCGGTCGAAAAGGAACCGAGAACCAGAAAGACTAGCGGCGTCACCACCGCCAGGGCAACAGCGATAAAAACGATCCAGTGCCAGACCGCCATCGCGGAAAATGCGAAAGCCGCGGCACCGCGTGCCCTGATCGCCATTCCTGCTACCGACATAACCTGCTCCCTTCCCTCATCGCCGGTTTGGCCCGGCGGTACCCACTAGTTTTGGAATTCGACGATGTCGAGGCCGTGAAAACGGTCGAGCGCATAAACAAGCCCGCGCCGGTCGACACAGACGTCGTTGGTCTGCACGTTCTTGCCCTTCAGCCCCGGTTCGGGAATGAAGGAACCGACCTCTTTCGGGTCGAAAGGATCGGAAAAATCGACGGCGCGCAGACCGCCCGAAAACCACGTGGCAAACAGGAGCGGCCCGTCGAAATGTTCCTGATACTGGTGCGCCCCGAAACGGCCGCCGTTGCGGGCATAGGGCGTGTCGCCCTCGTTCACGTGGAAGGTCGAAATCGGCTTCATCGACTTGCCGTCGCTGATGTCGAAGAACCACAGGAACGCATGCTCGCGGCCCTGTTCGTGCTCGGCCTCCTCGTCCATGACGACGACGATATCCAGCCCGCCGACCTTGAAGGTGGGGCGAAGCGCGGTGTGCGTCGGATGGAAGAACGCCGGATGATAGTCGTATTCGGCAATCGTCCTGGGCTTGCGGATGTCGGAAATGTCGATGCCCCGCACCCCGGCATACCAGCAGCCGGCCCACAACTCGTTTCCGACCCGTAGCGCATGGTGCAGCTGGTTGCGCGTGCCCTTCCAGCTGGGCTTTTCCCCCGCGCCCACGTTCTGGCCCGGCAACCACCACAGCGATATCAGGTCCGGCTTGGCCGGATTGGAAATGTCATAGATTTGCAGGATGTTTCCGATGAAGCCGTCGCGGCCCGAGGAAATGTAGAGATACTTGTCATCGACGTCGAAACGGTGCGAGCCGTCGCCGCCCGTTTTGACATGGGCGATCATCTTCGGCTTCGACTTGTCGGAGATATCCCAGACACGGAAGCCGCCCATGTCGAAATCGACCGTCCCCGCCTGCAGCAGGTCCGGCACGATCGCCGGATCGTAGCCGCCTGCGGTCGCGATTTCCTGGGCGGTCGGCTCGCGTCCAAGCTCGGCCTTCAGGCGCTGCGACAGCGCCAGCGCATCGCGGCCTCGGCGGAAAAAGCCGCGCCGCGCACGCTCGACGTTGGTGATCATGATCTTTCCATCGTGGATCACCCGCGCCTTGTGACTGTGGATGTCCTTCGTCTCCAGTTCGATGGTCGAAACCACCTTGGGCTTCGACGGATTGGATACATCGATGATCGACGTGCCGTGGGGCGCGTCCATATGACCGAGATAGGCATAATCGCCGACGACCGAAATCTGGCCGCCGCCGGCAATATCCACACGCGCAAGATGCTTGAAATGATCGAGATGCAAAATGTCCTCCGCCGATGCGCAGGAAGACAGCTTGCAGGCCCCAATGGATCCCGGATTCGGACCCGCGAAAGGCGTGACGGCGCTCCCCTGCGCTAGGACCCGCTTGCCGGGTCCGCTTGTTTATTGGCCGAAAGTCTATCGCGAAGGCCGCCGCCACCACCAGCCGATTGATAAGGACACAGTATTTCCCGGCAATCCGGAATGGACACTTATGCCCCGAAAACAATAGACAAAAACGGTAATTCCAAAATCAATAAAATTTTATTCAAATTCAATTGGAAGAAAATTGAGTTTATCCCTAAAAGCAAAATAATGAAGCCAATAAATAGCCGCCAAATTTCGTCGGAACTATTCGGAAGCATTGCGAATACCGGTTTTGATTATTCAATTCTCAGTGCGGTGGGTTTTCTCCATAGGTAACGCGTAAAAATCTCTCATCCTCCTTGAGAGCCGACGGCCGCCCCAGCGTCCCCCAGCCCTCGCGGGCTGCGCTGCGGGCGGTCGTTTTTTATGCCCGCGCCGAGGCCGATGATGCAGGCCGCACGGCTATCCCTTATAAAGGTTCTCCGCTTCCGCAACGGGGGCGAGGCTTGAACGACCGTCCGGCAAGGGCGGCGCGAAAAGGGAGAAACGAGATGGCGTCAGAACCCACCGCGGCCGAACGGATTTCGCTGCTCGAGCGCATGCTGACGATGCGCCGCTTCGAAGAAGAGGTGCTGCGCGTCGCCCAGACGCACGCCTATGTCGGCCGCCAGCACCTGCACATCGGCCATGAAGCGACCGGGGCGGCCGTCGCCTCCGTGCTGACCCCCGAAGACCTGTTTCACACGACCCACCGCAACCACGGCTACCTCATCGCGCGCGGCGCCGATCCGGGCCGAGCACTGGCCGAGATCATGGGACGCAAGGACGGGCTCAACGGCGGCCGCGGCGGACCGTGGCACCTCTGCGACCGCCAGGCCGGTTTCCAGTCGACCTCGGCCATGGTCGGCGGCAGCGTCGGGCTGGCCATAGGTGCTGCCTTCGCCATGAAAAAGCGGAAGAAGAAAGCCATCGGCGTCGCCCATTTCGGCGACGGTACGCTCGATGAAGGCATCTGCTTCGAGGCCTTCAACATGGCCTCGATCTTCGAATTGCCCGTGTTGTTCCTGTGCGAAAACAATGCCAAGGAAGGCCAGCGCCCGTCGTCCATGCTGGCAGCGAAGGCGCTGCGCGACCTGCCCGCCGCGCTGCAGATCGAAACCGTGGTCGTCGATGGACGCGATGCGGACGGCGTTCGCACCGCCGCCGCCGATGCGGTCGCGCGCATCCGTGCCACCGGCAAGCCGGTGTTCCTGCAGGCCCAGCTCGAACGCTGGCCGGGCTCGCACCAGCTCAAGCCGGAATTCCCGACCGGCGTGACGGACCTGACCCTCGCCTGGGAAGAAGGCCGTATCGAGGGCAAGCACGCCGACTGGACGCGCACCCACGACGGCATCCGGCTCTACGTGAAGAAGCTGGTGGCGGACAAGGCCGCATCGAAGGAAGAGATCATCGCCCTCGACAGGAAGGTCATCGCCCGCATCGAAGCGGCCCGCGCCTTCGCCGAGGCGAGCCCCTTCCCCGATCCCTCGACCGCAACCGACCTGGCTTTCGCGTAAGGAGCAGCCGATGACCGTCAAGACCTACGCCGAAGCCGTCGTCGATGCCCTGACCGGGATGCTGAAGGCCGACCCGGATTTCCACATCATCGGCCGGGGGATCCTCGGCCATGGCGGGCATGAACACCATGCCCATGCCCTGCAGCATGATTTCGCCGACCGTTTCACCGATCCGCCGACATCAGAAGGGGCTACCGCCAGCATGGGCATCGGTGCCGCCATGGCGGGCTGCCGCATGTTCGTGCATCTCGGCACCGGCAGTTTCTCGCTCGAGGCCTTCAACCAGCTGATCAACGAAGCGGGCGTCGCTCATTCGATGTCGGGCGGGCAGGTCAGCGTGCCGGTGATCTTCCACATGTATCACGGGCTGCGCGGCGGCGGCTCGGGTCAGCATTCGCTGTCGCCCCAGGCCATGTTCGCCAACAACGCCGGCCTGAAGGTGATGCAGCCGACCTGCCCGCGCGACGTCAAGGGCATGCTGCGCGCCGCCATCAAGGGCAATACCCCGGTCATCTGGGTGGACCACGCGGCCCTTCTGGGCCAGAAGGGCGAAGTGCCGGACGAAGATTACGAGATCGCGCTCGGCAAGGCCGACATCAAGCGCGAGGGCAAGGACGTCAGCATCGTCGCATCGTCGCGCGCGGTGCTGTGGTCGCTTGCGGCAGCCGATCTTCTCGCCAAGGACGGCATCTCGGCCGAGGTGGTGGACATCCGCTCCGTGGTGCCGCTCGACGAGGACACCATCGTCGCCTCGATCCGCAAGACCGGCCGCCTCGTCACGGTGGATGAAAGCATCCAGATGTGTTCGGTCGGTTCCGAAATCGCGGCGCTGGCCGCCGAAAAAGCGCAGGCGCAACTGAAGGCGCCCGTCGCCCGCATCGCCCGCGCGGCGGTGCCGGTGCCGTTCTCGCCGCCGCTGGAAAAGGCGATTTCACCGACGCCCGAAGCGATTGCCGCCGCCGCCAAGCGGCTGATGGGCTGACAGCAACAGGAGGACATCATGGCCGAATGTCTGATCGGTAAGGTCTGCACCCCCTGCCAGGGCGGTATCCCGCCTCTTACCCGCGAGGAAGCGGAGGAACTGCGCAAGGAAACCCCGAAGTGGGACCTGACCGACAGCGCCACGTGGATCCGGCGCTCCTTCGCCTTCAAGGATTTCGTCGGCGCCCTCGATTTCGTCAACAAGGTGGGCGCCCTTGCCGAGCAGGAAGGGCACCACCCCGATATCAGCTTCGGCTGGGGCTATGTCGACATCAGCCTGCAGACCCACAAGATCAAGGGCCTGCACGCCAACGACTTCATCCTCGCGGCCAAGATCGACCAGATCGCGGGCGCCTGACCGGCCCCTGCCCAACTAAAAAGGCCCCCGGAAATCCGGGGGCCTTTTTTTGTTGTCCTGCGTTACGGTGCTATTTGCACACGACCTTGGACGCCTCGAGCCCGCGCTCGGAATAGGTCAGCGTACAGTTCATGCCCGCCTTGAGGTCCTCGCGCTTGGCCGCCTTGCCGGCGATCGTCACCTTGCTGCGGCTGCGCGACAGTGGCGCCTCGACGGTCGCGCCGTCCGTCATCTTTACTTTCACGGAACGGCCTTTCTTGACGACCTCGGTAATCGTGCCGCTCTCGTTCAGCTCGACGATCTTGGCCTTGAGCCGCTCGCCCTTGTACTTCATGGCGTCCGCCGCCTTGTCGATGACGGTGGGCGGGGTCTTGAGCAGCTTCGCGATCAGCGACTGCATGCGGTCGCCGGTAACCAGCGAGACGTCGAACTTCACCTTTTCCAGATCGGCCACGAGCTTCTTGTCGGCCGCGGCCTTCGAGAACGCGTCGCGCGCCGCCTTGACGCGGTCGGCGGGCACGCCCGGGGGCATCATGAACGGACGGCCGAAAGCCTGCGGCGCGAAGACGAGCTCGAGCACGTCGCGCTGTTCTTCGGTCTTGGCCAGTTCCATGACGAAGGGAGCCTTGATCTCGTCCAGTTTTTCGACCGAAAGCTGGACGATGATGTTGATGGAGCCGTTCTTCAGCCAGTCCGGATGCTGGTTTTTCAGCGACGTCCAAGACCAGCCGCAGCGGCCCTGGACCTCGTTGCGTTCCATGGCGAGCGCGATGTCCGGGCCCTTGTAGCCGGACACGATCTTGAACTTGGTGCCGAGCAGGTTGTTGAGCACGGCCGGGAAGTTTTCTGTGTCGTTGGCGCCGGACCCGCCGATGATCAGTTCCTTCGCCTGCGAATCGGCGAAGGTGGCGATGTTCGAATCCTTGCGCGACACGCAGACCGACACCTCGTTGTTCAGGCTGCCCAGCCAGTTGAACTTGAGTGGGTCGTATTGCAGCCCCGACTTGCCGTAGAGCGGCAGGATCGGGATCGTGCGCTGAACGGCGCCGATGACGGTGCCGTCCTTCTTGGCGACGTTGTAGACGAAGTTCGCCGCGCGGATCGAACCGGCGCCCTGCATGTTCTGGGAAATGATGCCGGGCTTGCCCGGGATGTAGTTGCCGTAGAAACGGGCGAACTGGCGGGCGTAGACGTCGTAGCCGCCGCCCGGCGTGCCGCCGATGATGAAAGTGATCTTCTTGCCCTTGTAGAAGTCGGCAACCGCGTCGGCGGCGGCGGGCGCGGCAAAGCCCGCGATCGCAACCGCGGCAATGGCGCCCATGAGCGTGGATTTGTTGAGCATGTAGTCTCCTCCCGGTTTGATTCTGGCGGCACCAGGGACGGCCATTCTGGATGCGACCGTTGAAACCCTGCCCGCTGGATAGGGCAACGCTAGCAAACCCGGGCGGCCGGGACTAGCTGTAGATTCCGCCCCGGCGCTGGTTGACCTCGATCTCGAAACCGTCGGGATCGCAGATAAAGGCGATGAAAACGTTAGTGCCGCTCTTGGGTTCGGCCAGCGGCTTGGTGAATCGGACCCCGTTGGCCTCCAGCTTTTTGACCAGCGCCGGGACATCCGATACCGCTATGGCGATATGCCCCTTCCACTCCTTGTCGTGGTTGCCGGTGTTTTCGATCAGTTCCAGCACCGGATGGGTGCCTTCCTCGCCGTAGCCCACGTAGGCGACATTATGCCCGCCAGGGCCTTCGGTGCGCTCGCGCAGCACTTTCATGCCGAGAAGCCGGGTATAGAAATCGACCGAGCGGGCCAGATCGCCCACCGGCAGCATGGTGTGACGGAATCGGAATTCAAGATCGCTCACGGGACCCCCCTGTATGTTTTTCGTTGGCGGCGATGGGACTGTCAGACCCAGGTCAGCCGTTCGTGGCTCCATTCTAGGCGATCGGTTTCGGTGGCGGAAGCGGCCGCCGCCAGCGCCCGCAGCCGGACGGCAAACCGCTCCCTCCAGGTTGCCGACAAGGCCGCGACGCCTGCGGCCCGCGCCAGGGCTTCCGCCGTCGCCCCCTTGTCCGCCCAAAGCCCCAGCACCTCGGCAATGGTAAGCCGCGCCGGATCGCGCGCCTCGGCGACGATCTCGTCGCCCGCGCCGATCTCGCCTTCACCAAGAACGCGAAAATAAAATCCGACATGCCCCGTCGCGGCGAAGCGACGCGGCAGGTCGTCGTCCTCAAACTTCATCGCGAGCTTGTGGCAGGGCGTGCGCGGCTCGGTCACCTGCAGACGCGCCCCGCCGATGCGAAAGATGTCGCCGATGCAGATTTCGGACTCGTCCATGCCGGTCACGGTCAGGTTTTCGCCGAAGGCGCCGAAGGGCAGCTTGCGGCCGAACTCGCTTTCCCAGCGGGCGTAGTTTTCGTGGCCGAAGGCGTAGATGGCCATATCGGGGCCGCCGTGGGTCTTGGGATTGCCCTGGCTGTCGCCGTCGATGTTGAGGCGGCGCGCCATGACCCGGCCCGCGACGGGCTCCTTGAAGATGGCCGTCGGATAGGTGCGCGCGCGATAGGTCACGGTTCGCGGATGGGCGACATTGACCGAAAGAAGCTGCATGGCGCTGGCTCCGCTGATGGCTTGAGGCCCCAGAATAAGCCCGGCCGCCCCGCTTGGCGAGGCCGTCCTAGCCCGCCAGCGCCGCCGCCCGGACCCTGTCGGTCAGCAGGAAGTTGTTGATATAGCGGCCGCTCGGCCCGGCCTGCACGTCGCCGAGTTCCCCGACCGGATGCCACGCACCATTATCGATGAACACCATGACGTAGCCGAGGCCGGCAAAGCGGTCGCGCACGCGGGCGACGCAGCCGGGGTTGTGGCGCTCTTCCAGTTCGATCAGCACGGCCGGCCGGCAGCGCCCGATGGTCTCCATCGCGCCGTCGAGGACTTTTTCCTCGTGGCCCTCGACATCGATCTTGATGAAATCAACATCGCTGAAGGTGAAGTCGTCGAGGCGCGCCAGCAACGTCGTGAAACGCGCGGCGACCCCGGCATCATCGATATCGCCGAGCCTGCCGCCCGGATGATCGACGCCGCCCCTGTAATGGCGCGGGACCCGGAACTCGGCCTCGCCCTTGCAATCGGACAGCGCTTCGTCATGCAAATGAACGTTGGCTATCGCAGAGCGGCGAATCCGCTCCGCCGGGTCGGGATTGGGCTCGAAAGCCTCTACATGATCGCAGCAGCGCGACAACCAGTAGGAATAAACGCCACGGTTGGCGCCGATATCGATTGCGCGGCGGCCCTCGCCCACCAGTCGGGGCAAGTGCGCGATTTCAGGATCCCCATGCTTGCGGACGTAGCGGGCCCGCAGGACAAGCTTCAGTCGCTGATGGAGGCTGAACACCCGCGACCCTAGAGCCGTACGTCCCAGCCGGCCGGCAGCAGGCCCGCCTTGCGGCCTTCGCCGACGTAGTAGTTCCACATCTTGCGGGTGTGGTGGCTGCGGTCCTCGTACTCGCCGACGCGGGCAAGCTCTTCCTTGGTGATCGGGCGAATGTCCTCGCCAAAGGACAGCGCTTCCTTCATGGCCTTGAGGTTGTCTTCGAAATGCACGGTGTCAACGAGGATGGCGGGCGCGTTCTCGCTGGTCAGCACGAGGCCGTGGGCGCGCAGCAAAAGCGCGTTGGCATCGCCGAGACTTTTGGCCAGGGCCTCGCCGTCGGCCTTCGACTTAATGTGGCCCACTTCTTCCATCATCGGAATGCCCGATGCCCAGCGCGAGGCGTGGAAGTCCATGATCTCGATCTTGCGCCCGCGCACCATGGTGATGGCGGTCGCCAGCGGCATGTGATTGTGGATGACCGCGCCGACGTCGGGACGCTTGCGGTAGACCTCGGTGTGGATGACGAGCTCGGAGGGCGGCTTGCCCGGCGCGCCTTCCAGCACGTTGCCGTCGAAATCGACCAGCAGGATGCTTTCCGGCGTCACCTCGGCCCGGCTCTCGGTACGCGTCTGGATGTAGAGCTGGTCCTTGCCGGGCACCCGCGCCGAAACATGGCCGGAATAATGGAGAACGCCCAGCATGTTCAGAAGCCGGGTACAGGCCGCCACCTGGGCGCGCAGAAGTTCACCGGAATTGGAGCCGGAAGCGGGAGAGTTGGCGGCGGTCATGACGAGATCCTTGCGGAAGGGGCTGGAAATCCTGTGGGAGGCCCCCTTTTTAGAGGCTCACGCCAAGGGGGACAAGGGGCGAGCGCAGCGCCTTCAGCGGTGGCACCGGACCCGGACCGTATAGCGACGGGCCCGCTCCGCGATTTCGTGGGATTCCAGCGGGCGATCCGCGACTTCCCTGCTGAAGTGGAAATGGGATGTCTCCGCGAGGAAAAGCTTCATCGTTTCCGCATTAACGGCGTAATTGACCCTGACTGGCTGGACGATATCCCCCGGCGTCGAAACCAGCCTGGACTGGACCATCCCGACGACACTGCCCTCTTGATCGAACACGGGGCTGCCGCTGGAACCGAATTGAAGGTCCACGCTCATCCGGAAATGGCTCGACTCGCCTTCGAAGCCTGAGGTCGACGTGACATATCCCGCCGATACGAAGGGCGCATCGGCGAGCTGCTCGCTTGCCGGAAACGAAAAATTGAAAATGCGTTCGCCGGGCCTGATTTTCGCGAAATCCCTCAAACGTGGAAATCTTGCAGCCTGCCGCTCGATCCGCAGCATGGCGAGGTCGAACCGTTCGCTGATGCGTTCTATTTCCGCGGTCGTAAAAACATCCAGATAGGAAACGGTAATTCGCCTGCATTCCCGAACCAGATGGGCCGCGGTCAGGATATGTCCGTCGCCCCCGATGAAAAAGCCGCTGCCCGATGCGGGAGGACGAACACCAGCCTGGGACTCACAAAAATCGCATTGTGCCGCCGCCGGTTCGCGTAAAGAAAAGATATACGCGACGATATCCTTCAGGGTGCCCTCGCCGAAATTGAAGTTCGGCATGGACGCATGGGGATGAACGACCCAGTCCTTTATGAAATCCTCGGTAAACCTGAGATCGTTGGCGATCGGGGAAAAAGGCGGGCCCGGCCCGCGCATCGGCAACTCCGGACCAACCTGGTGACAGGACTGGCACCACTGCACCGCCACCTCTTTGCCGCGCGCCGCATCGGCGGCAACCGCCGCCCCCGGATGCAGCACGATCATTCCCGCGATCAGCAGGCTCAGCATCGCCAGAAATGCACAACGCAACGAACGCGCCATAGTGCAAGGCCTCCGCCACCCGGTGCGTTCAACCGGGTAGATGCGGGTACGCTAAATCTTTTTTACTGGCGAAACAACTTTAACGGGAGAGAGCGCGCAAATCTCAAAGGCGCGCGCGGCGCTCGGACCGGGTGTTATACCAGGCGGCGCCGAAGATCAGCACGGCGCCGACCCAGGTCCAGATTTCCGTCGGCTCTCCGAACAGGATGAAGGCGAAGCCCGCCGTGACCGGCAGGCGCAGGAACCCGAAGGGCAGGAGCGCCCCCGCCTCGGCATAGCGGAAGGCGCGGATCAGGCAGTAGGGCGCCGCGGTGCCCGCGATCACCACGACGATGATCCCGGGGATGTCGCCGGCGTTGGGCATCACCCAGACGAACAGCGCCGGCGGCAAGGCAAAGAGCGTGAGCATCGCCTGATAGTAAAACGTCGTCGTGGACGCGGGATCGGTACGCCCGAGATGGCGCGAATAGACGCTGACCCCGGCATAAAGCGCCGCCGAACCGAGCGCCATGAGCGCGCCGGCGCCGATCGGAATGACGCCCGGGCGCAGGATGATCAGCACGCCGACAAAGCCGACGCCCAGGGCGAGCCAGCGCGTCAGGCGCGGGCGCTCGCCGAGAAACAGGATGGCGAGGAAGGCCGCCACCAGCGGCTCGATGAAATGCAGCGCGATGGCCTTGGCGATGGGCATCATGGCAATGGCCTGAAACCACAGCCACATGCCGACGAAATTGCAGATGTTGCGCTGCAAGTGCAGCGAGAACTTGGTGGTGCGCAGGTTGCCGAAGCCCCGCCACGCGAACAGGCCCACGAAGAACATCAGCCCGAAAAAGTTGCGCAGGAAGACGATCTCGATCGTCGGCAGGTGATCCGAGAGCATGCGCACACCGACCGGCACCATCGCGTGCAGGGTTGCCGCCGCCACTGCCCAGGCGGCGCCCACGACAAAACTCTGCGGCAACATGCCGCCTGATGCGGGCGACGGTGATCCATGTGACATGGCGGCGCAGTTTAAAGGGCTGCCCGCAAAGTACGAGAGGAATTATCGCCGCAGCCGCCGGCGGGGGAATGCAGGCTATGCGCTCGGCAACAGGTCGAACATGTACCTGAAGACGGCTTCCGAGGTCGAACGGCGGCCGGAGTCGAGGATCTTCCCCCCCTGCTTCAGGACCCGGTAGTCGTAGCTGACCTGTCGCACCCGGCTTTCATCGCTCCAGACGCGGCTGATTTCCGCGCGCAGCGTGACCCGCGGGTTGATTGCTTTTTCGACGACCTGGCCGGCATCGAGGGCAACCACGGAATGGATGGAAATCGCCGGGGCAAGATCGCCCTGGCCGGACATGAAGCCCGAGGTGAAGAGCTTTTCCGGATCGAACGGCTTGCGCAGAAACAATGCAGCGCCGCCTTCGAGAGCCGCATTTTCGTCATCGATCGTAGCGTGACCGGAAATGACCGCGACCCTCAGCCCGGCCGCGAGCCGCTCGCGTAACCCATCAAGCACGCCAAGCCCCCCCAGGCCGGGCATACGCAGATCGAGGACGACGTGGGTGATATCGGCGGTCGCGACGGCCTTCAGCGCCGCCTCGCCGGAAGTCACGATTCGCGACGGAATCTCGCGGTCGTCAAGAAACTCGGCGAGTTCTTCGGCGATTTCACGCTCATCGTCAACGATCAGGACCTGGACCGACATGAGATCATCCCCGGGACCGTTCACGCCGCCACCGGTTCGGCGAGCGGCAACGACACGGTAAACGTTGCTCCATCGGCCTCGCTCAAGGCTTCGATCCGGCCGCCCATGTCGTGCACGATGCCGTAGGCGACGGAAAGGCCGAGGCCCGTGCCCTGGCCCACCGGCTTGCTCGTCACGAAGGGATCAAAGATGCGCGGCAGGATGGAAGGGTCTACCCCGCCGCCGCTGTCGGCGACCGATAGTTCGATCCCTGCACCCCCGCGACGGTCGCGCACTGCAATCCTGATGAAATGGCGCCCCCCTGCCGCGGGCGCGTCATGGCCGTCGGCCATGCGCGCCTTGATCTGCTGGCGGGCATTGGTCACGAGGTTAAGCAGCACCTGCTCCAGCAGGCCCGGGTTCCCGAGGACCCGGGCGTCGGGCACGGCGTTATCGATCTCGAAATCGATGCCATCCAAGGTAACCTGCTTGCGATAGAGCGTTTCCAGCCCATCGACGACCTTGCGCACCAGGAACGGGCCCTGCTCGCCGCTGTCGGCGCGGCCGAAAATCCGCATGTGGTCGATGATTTCCGTCGCCCGGGAGACCTGCGCGCGAATGCGGTCGAGCTTCGACCTGACATAGTCGTCGTCGGCCTTGCCGCGATCTATCCGGCCAATCGTATTGGCTGCGGCCAGATCGATGATGTTGAGCGGCTGGTTCAGCTCATGCGCCATCCCCGTCGCCATCTGGCCGAGGTCAGCCATCTTCGCCGATTGCACGACCTTGCGCTCGGCTGCCGCCTGCTGCGTCTGGTCGAGCCAGACGATCATCACTTCCTGCTCGCCGGTCGTGGGCTCGGTCATCACCTGCGTTTCGCTGAAGATCGTCAGGTAGTGCCCATCCCTGTGGCGGAAGCGAAAACGATGGCTCGCCTTGCCGGTCTCCTGCATCACCCCGCGCTGCCTGTCGACGGCCTCGGCATCGTCGGGGTGCAGGTTATTCTGAAACCAGCCCGGCGCGCGGATTTCTTCCGGCGAGTAGCCGAGAATCCTCGACGCCGAATCGCTGACGACCCGCATCCTGTCCGGGGTGTTCCGTTCCTCCTTCGACAGGACAAGAATCACAACCGGGGCATCGTGGATCAGGTGCTCCAGCCGGCTGCGATGTCGTTCCGTTTCCAGGCGGCGGCGCGAGATTTCAACGGTCAGTTTCTCGAATTCCGTCCCCAGCATCGCCACTTCCGCCAGCGGCGACCGGGCGCCTGCGACGGCAGGCGCAATCTGTTCGCTGGGGCCGTAGCGGCGCATGTTCTCGATCACCGTTTCCAGCCCGGAAACGAAGGCGCGGCTGACCGGCAAAGCGAACAGGGGCAGCAACAGCATCAGCACCAGCACGACCCCAAGAGCGTAGAGCGTATCGGAGCGATAATCGGCGATCCTGCTGTCCAACGGAATATTGACGTGGAATTCATAGCGGCCGTCGAGCCCGGGCAGGCTGGCCTCGACCGTTGCCGCAGACCACGACTGCATGATCGATTTTCCGGCAAGGGCCGGCAGATGGAGCCATGCTCCCCCGCCGAGCGAACGGATTTCGCTGGTGCCCGAGGCGGGCAGGCCGCTCGCCGGCCGGATATTCAAATTCTCCCCCGGTACGAACGCAGCAAAATCGAGAATCCGCTGGACCTGCGCGAGCTGCTTCCGAGCCGAAATCACGACCCTTTTACCCCTGATATCGGCGGAGACGTTATTTAACAGCAGAAAATCAGCAGGGTTTTCATTTCTTGAGTTAGCACTCTCGACCGCTACCCCTGATATCACATCGGTTACTTTTAAATAGGTCAGGTCATGATGAAGCGCGAGAAGAGAGGGGTCGCCGCCAGATTCCATGATATCAACGGTTTCGGCGACAATATCGTTCACATGGCGGGTCAAAATTGATTGCCCATGGGCGCTCAGGTTCCGCGCCTGCTGTCCGGCCTTGACGACCACATCATCGAAGCGCTGCCTCGCGTCAACGACGGCAATGGTGATCGCCGGGATCGCCGCGAAGGCAACGAAGCCGATGAACATGAGATTGGCGAGGCTGATGCGGCGCAGGGCCAGCCGAGCCGCCAGCGCCGGAAAGGCCATGACGCCGGCCAGCACGATGATCTCGGCAAGGATGATATGGACAAGTGAATTGATGCCCTGCTTGGCGGCAACCAGCGCCACCGCCGCCGTGTCCATGCCTAGGATTCCGCCATAGGTCAGGAACAGCAGGGGGCCGCCAAGGATCACCCAGTAGATCGCCGCGGCAAGCAGGGGCGGAACGTTGCGCCAGCGGATGAGAACCGCCAGAAAAGCCACTTCCAGCGTGAACACGATCGCGGCATAGGGGTGATGCCACAGCACGTAGGTCGCGGCGGAAGAAATGGCTGCGGCCAGGATACCGGGGCCGGCACCGAACAGCCTGAGGGCGAGGATCGCCAGGGTGCCGCCGAGGATAAAATCGAGCCCGAAGGCAAGCGGCAGCGCCGCCAGGTTGAGCGCGTAGCCCGCCACTCCGAACGCAACGCCCCATCCCCATCGCGAAACGGAAGACAAAGGCCGTGCCGGCGACACCGGCGAGACAAGGCTGGCTAGGGCAAGCATGACGGCGATCCCGTTCAGTGGACGTCGCGGGCCAGCACGGCACGCGCGTAACGTTCGAGTGCAGGCAGCGGAATGGGCTTGGTCAGGACGGCGAACACTTCGGGGCCCGCTTCATGGGCGCGACGCACCGCGTCGAGATCGCCCGAGATCAGCAGGATCACGCCGTTGTAGTTGAGCGCGCGCAGCACTTGCGTCACACGCACGCCGTCGATGGTCGGCATGTTGACGTCGATGACCAGCAGCGCCGGCCTTTCGCGATCGATGATGGCGACGGCAGCTTCCGGGTTGCTTTCGCCGATGGCCGGAATGTCATGATCGTTCAGGAAATCGACGATTTCCTCCACCTGCATGGCGTCGTCATCGACCACCAGAACCTTCCCCGATACGTTCTTCGACCGGGAACTGTCCGATACCACACGTAAATTCATGATCTTGATCCTTGCCGCGCCGTTCAGGCGATCAGGTGTGAAATGGAGGAGAGATAAGCGACCACCCGCTTGCGCCCGCCATTCGTCAGCTCGACGAAAATCCGGCGCCGGTCTTCGGAATCGGGCTTCCTGACGAGGAGTTCCGCCTCTTCCAGGTCTTCCAGGCGGCGCAGCGCCGTCGTCTGCGACACGCCCGCGGCCGCGCAGAGGCTGGTGACGGTCACATATTCGTCGGCCAGTTCCGCCGACATCAGGTCGAGCAGCATGTCGAGGGACGCATTTTCGGAGAGGTGTTCGTCACCCAGCGCATGTTGCGCCTGGCGCAGGTGCTGGAGCTTTCCCAGCATCGTGCGCCATATCTCCGACGCCGATCCCCCGGCCGCCCCGGTTGCGCCCGTCGGCCTGCCCGTCTTTTCATCGCCGAGAGGAAGGCTGCGCGGAAATTCGGCAAGCAGCTCGCTGACCTTGTCCGCCTGTTCCTTGAAGGCGCGGAGGTCGGAGACGATAGCCGACTGCTTGCGCACCTCTGCCCGGTGCGTGAGGATGCGCTCACGCGCCTTGTTCACCGCGGCGCGCAGCTTGTCGCTGTCGATGGGCTTGCGGATGAAATCGACGGCGTCGAAGCGCAACGCCTCGATCACCGTGTCGGTATCGGCATGGCCGGAAATGAAAATCAGGGCGCACTGGCGATCGGCATCATAATCGGCAAGCAGCCGCTCGACGAATTCGAGGCCGGACATTCCCGGCATGCGGATGTCCGTGATGACGATGGACGGCAGGCTGCCGGCACGAAGCCTGGCGAGCGCGTCGCCGCCATTGGCGGCGGAGACAATTCGCAGACCGGAATCCTCGATGGCATCGACGATTTCTTCTGCCGCAAGCGGTTCGTCCTCGACGATCAGGACGTCCAGGGCATCGGCCGCAGGCAGCAGCGTTTCGAGGGCTTCGGCACTTTTCATGGGTTTCATTTCCTCCAAACTCATTGAGGGGCGTTGGTCGGGACCGGGGGTCAACCGGCGGCGGCAGCGGATTGGTTCACTGCGGAAAAAATCACCCAGCGCGTCTCGTCTATGGCGTAGACGGGGGTGTAATGAGCGCAGGCCCACCCATCGATGGGCCGCGAACTCAAGTTGTCTAAAACATATATATTTTGATATAGTTTACAAGTGTTAATCGCGTGGGCAATGCCCCGCGACCGGTCGTAACAGATGACAACCTTTTGATTTACATAGGAAAATCCGAGATCCCGCAGAAGCAGGAACTTGGCGATGGCGAAATCCTCGCAATCCCCGCCCGCAGCGAGAAACTCCCTCGGCGTCGCCCAGTGGTCGTCGACGCCATGATTAAGCAGATCGGACACCCAAATCCTGCGGTTGATCGCCGCATTGACGTCGGCGAGCAGCGCCGCGTCGAGAGGCCTGCCCGAAAACCGCGCAACAAGGCGATGCCAAGGGTCCCGGTCGCCCTTCGGGCGCGCCACCTGGTCTTGTTCAGCATGGCGCGCCAGAACTTCGGACCAGCGCTGCGGCAGCATTCCAGCCCGCAGCTCCAACGTCCGGTATCCCGGAATCAGGAGATCGTGCGCAATTGCAGGCGCAAAAGCCTTTGCAGCCCGAAAGGGTGCCGTGCTGACGGCAAGGCCAGCGGCCAGCCCGACAAGGGCCTCGCGACGAGATATGCTGGGGAGCGGTTTCATCCCTATTGGAATGACGTCCGCGCCAAAAAATCGCTATCGATTTAGGGTTCAATCCGGACCCAGCGGAAAAAAAACAGGTCCGTTATGAAGATTAATATTCGTTAAGAAATTTGCGCCATGACGAGAACGACCCAGCCCCAGGCAAAGGCGAGGCTCGCGAGCGTCACCGGAATGCCGAGCCGGGCATAGTCGGCGAAGCCGATGGCGACCCCTTCCCCGCCTGCGCGCTCGATGGCGATGATGTTGGCGAGCGAGCCGACGATCAGCAGGTTGCCCGACAGGGTCGAAAACAGCGCCAGCGCATAAAGCCCGCCCGCATCGAGGCCGAGCCCGGCGTTGAGCGCCACCATCACCAGCGGCACGTTGCCGATGGTGTTCGATCCGATCAGCGACGCGGCCAGAAGGCTCAAAGGCGCGGCCAGCGCATCGGCGCCGATCATCGCCACCGCGCGGCCGGCGAGCCCGCTTTCGGCCAAGGCCCCGGTGACGACGAAAAGGGCGGCGAACAGAAGCAGCAGGTGCCAGTCCACCATCGACAGCATGCGTCGCGTCGTCAGCCGGCGCGACAGCAGCAGCACGCCCGCGATCGCCAGCACCCAGGGGGCGCGTTCCACGGGCAGGGTAAAGACCGCGATCACCGCGGCCGCCGCGAGCAGCCCCTTGGTAAGCGCCGCGCGTTCGGGCGGCTGCGGGCGGGCGGGATCGTCCGATGCCGCCACCGGTCGCAAGGCCGCCCGGCAGGAGCGGCCGACCACCACCCGCACCAGCACCAGGGCGACGACGGCGGGTACCCCGCAGGCGAGCAGGAAGGGCCAGAATTCGAGCCGCCCTGCCCCCGCGATCAGCAGGTTCTGGGGATTGCCGATCAGCGTCGCCGCCGAGCCCGCGTTGGCCGCCATGGCAAGCGCGATGACGAAGGGCCGCGGGTCGAGGCCGCGCGCAAGCAACCCGCGCACGAGAACCGGCGTCATCGCCCAGACGACGACATCATTGGTCAGCACGGCGGCGAGGCTGCCCGCCACCGCCACCACGATGGTCAGGATGCGCGCGGGCGGCGCCGGGCTCGCCGCGATGGCCCCCGCGCACCATTCAAAGAACCCCGATGCGGCGAACTGCGCCGACAGCACCATCAGCGCAAACAGGATGGCGAGCGTCGGAAAATCTATGCTGGCGAGGATGAGCGCACGATCGGCAGCCCCCAAAGCAACCAGCACGATGGCGCCGATCACCGCAGCCCCGGTGCGATCGAGCGCCAGGCCCGGCCAGCGCCCGAGCGCCATGGCCAGATAGACGAAGCCGAAAACCAGGAGGACGAGGGTGGCGTTCATGGGGCGATTTTCGCAACGGGTCGGAAGAAGTCTGCCATAATAAAAACCGGATCGCTTTCACAATCGCAGCGAGGCGCACATGGACACCACCGAACTCCTTGCCGCCATCAACCTTCTGGCCGAGCAGATCGACCACAAGCCCGACGACCTGCACGAGGTGCATTTCAAGGTCAGGGAAATGATCGCCGAACTGGCCGCGACCGGCATGCCGGTGCCCGACGATCTCGTCCGCTTCGAAGAGGAACTGGCCGAGCGCATCGAAGGCCAAAAAAAAAAGAAATAGCAAAGGGGAGCCTGCCATGTCCGAAACCGAGCGCCGCGAACTTTCGCCCGGCGATGTCGTCGCCGTCACCGGTGGTGCCGGCGGCATCGGCCGCGCCATTTCGCTGCAGGCGGCGGGACGCGGGGCGCGCGTCGCGGTTCTCGATGTCGCCGACGGCGCGCCCACGGTCGAGGCGGTCACGGCAGCAGGCGGCGAAGCGCGCTATTTCCCCTGTGACGTGACGTCGGAAGACTCGCTTGCCGCCGCGCGGGATGCCATCGCCAAGGCCTGGGGCACCCCGTTCGGACTGGTCAGCAATGCGGGCGTTTTCCCCCGCTTCACCTTGATGGAAACGCCGCTTGCCGAATGGAACCGGGCACTTTCGGTCAACCTGACCGGGTGCTTCCTGTGCGCGCGGACCTTCGCGCCGGCGATGGTCAAGGCCGGGCGCGGCGCCATCGTCAATATTTCCTCGGGCCATGGCGTGCAGGGCGCGAAGAAGGCGGGCGCCTACTGCGCATCGAAAGCGGGGATCATCTCGCTGACCAAGACGCTGGCCCTCGAGCTTGCGCCCGCGGTGCGGGTCAACTCGGTGCTGCCCGGCGTCACCGAAACGGAGATGCCGCTGGCCGCCACCAACATCGACGAGCTGCGCGGACGCGGCGCGGTCATTCCGCTCGGCCGCATCGGCCGGCCCGAAGACATCGCCCGGATCGTCTGTTTCCTGCTGGGCGAGGATGCGTCCTACCTGACCGGACAGGGCATCAGCGCCGGCGGCGGCAGGGTGATGATTCCGTAAAGGCTGCGGATGGATGCAGGCCTAGAACAGCAGGCCTTCCTTGACGCCCAGTTCCCAGATGATGTCCATGCCGATGCCGAGCGTAAGTGCGCCGATGGCGGCGGTGACGGCACCCTGGAAACGGCCCAGGCGATGGGCGGTAAAGCGCAGCGGCAGGGCGATGGCGAAAGACAAAAGCGCCATGCCGAGGATCGAGCCGAGCCCGAACAGCAGCATGTAGACGACGCCGATCCACACCGACTGGATGGTGCCGAGCGTCAGCAGCACGAGGGCGGCGGAGCCCGCCATGCCATGCACCAGCCCCACCATCAACGCGCGCAAGGGCAGCGCGCGCACGTGCGGGTGGGCATGGGCGGCTTCGTCATGGGCGACGACAGCTTCATGGCCGTGGGCATGAACGTGCCGATGGCCGCCGTGGCGATGGGGATGAACGTGGATGTGCTGCTGGATGATGCGCCGGATGACGTCGAGGCCGAGCAGGGCCAGCATGACGCCGACGGCAAGTTCCAGCATCTGGGCGGTGCGCTCGGGGATCGCCGTGCCCAGCAGCAGGACGATGGTGCCGATGGCGAACAGGGTCAGGGTATGGCCGATGCCCCAGGCCACGCCGAGGCGCAGGGTTTCGGGAACACTGGCGCTGCGCGTCGCAAGCGTCGCCACCGCCGCCACGTGGTCGGCGTCGGTCGCGTGACGCATGCCGAAGAGAAATCCGAGTACGAGGACCGAAAACACTGTTCTACCCTTCCCTTTTTTACGCTGCCGGCCCGATGGTTCGGGCGCTTTTTTTATCGGCGCGCCCCTTGGGCGGCCGGCGGTAGGATAAAACATAAAATCTTCATACGGTCAACGGGCAGTGCTAAGATTGCCTCGCAATAACAGCCGTTTGTGGGCCTCAGGCCGGGCGGCAACCGTTACGGGGACCGGCATGGAACGCATCACGATCTCGGTGGACGACGACCTGCTCGCGGAATTCGACCGTTTTCTCGAAGCCAAAGGCTACGAGAACCGGTCCGAGGGCTTCCGCGACCTGATCCGCGACCGCCTCGCCCGGGAAAGCCTGGAAAGCGCCGACAGCGGTTCCTGCGTCGCCTGCGTGTCCTACGTCTACAACCACCATGAACGCCAGCTCTCGCGCCGCCTGATCGAGGCCCAGCACGCCCACCACGACATCGGCGTGACCACGCTGCATGTCCATCTCGATCACGACAACTGCATGGAAGCGCTGGTGCTGGAAGGACCGACCGATTCGGTGCGCGCCTTCGCCGATACCCTTGCTGCCGAAGAAGGCGTGCGCCATGCCAGCGTCCACCTGGTGCCGGTGCGTGACGACCACACCCGGCACAGCCATTCCCATCACGGCCACGGCGGCGCGGCGCACAGCCACCGCCGCCCGCGCACCTGAGCCAAGGCTTCAGCGTCCGCCGAGATCGCGCAGGATTTCGCGCGCGGCATTGTGACCGGGCGCGCCGGTAATGCCGCCGCCGGGATGCGTCGAGGCCCCACACATGTAAAGCCCCGCGAGCGGCCCGCGATAGTCGCCATGCCCCAGCACCGGGCGCGCCGAGAACAGCTGCCCGGCATCGAGCGCGCCGTGGAAAATGTCGCCGCCGATCAGGCCGAAGTCGCGCTCGAGATCGAGCGGCGAGAGCACCTGGCGGCCGATCACGGCGCCCCGGAAATTGGGCGCATGCGCCGTCACCGTGTCGATCATCAGGTCGGCGACCGCGTCCTTGCAGTCGTCCCAGCTCTGCCCGTCGGGCAGCTGCGGCGCGACATGCTGGCAGAACAGGCTCGCCACATGGGCCCCCGGCGGCGCCAGGCTGTCATCGAGGGTGGAGGGGATCAATACCTCGACCACCGGGGCGAGCGACCAGCCATGGGTGCGCGCATCGAAATAAGCCTGTTCCATGTAGCGCAGACTCGGCGCGATGATGATGCCCGCGGTGTGATGATCGGCCGCGCTTCGCCCCGGCGCGGCGGTGAAGTCGGGCAGTTCGGAGAGCGCCACGTTCATGCGGAAGGTGCCGGAGCCCGAACGCCAGCCCGCGATGCGGCGGCGGAAATCGCCCGGCAGGTCGGCGGCGCCGATCAGCCGTTCGTAGAGGATTTTCGGATGCACGTTCGACACCACGGCGCGCGCGGCGATCCTGTCGCCCGCGGCGGTGACGACGCCCGTCGCCCTGCCCTTTTCGACGATGACTTCGGCGACCGGACTGGCAAGACGGATATCGGCCCCGCGCGCGGCAGCCGCGCGCGCCAGCGCCATGCCGATCGCCCCCATGCCGCCGATGGCATGGCCCCAGGCGCCCTTGATGCCCGCCGCCTCGCCGAAGCAGTGGTGCAGTAGCACGTAGGCCGATCCCGCGGCGTAAGGGCTCGCGTAATTGCCGACGATGCCGTCGAAGCCGAAGGCGGCCTTGATCGGATCGCTCTCGAACCAGCTATCGAGCAGGTCGCCCGCCGATGCCGTGAACAGTTCCAGCAGGTCGCGCCGCGCCGCCATCGGCAGGCGGGAAATGCGCCGGGCGATGCCGCCCGCCTTCAGCATCTGGCCGAGGGCCGCGAGCGGCGCGCCATCGGTGACGTTGGGCGGCGTTTCCAGGACGAGGCCGCGCAGCACGTCGGCGACGCGTTCCAGCATGGCGCCGTATTCGTCAAGCCTGTCGGCGTCGCGGGCCGAAAACTGCGCCACCGAGGCCTTCGTCCGTCCCGCCCCGATGGAAAGTGCGCGACCATCCGGCAGCGGCAGGAAATTCTGCAGGCGGCGCGGCACCACACGAAGGCCGTGCCCGGCAAGATCAAGGTCACTGATGACCTTGGGGTTGAGCAGCGACACCGTGTAGGCGGCGACGGAATTGCGGAAGCCGGGATGGAATTCCTCGGTCACGGCGGCGCCGCCCGGCACGCTGCGCGCTTCCAGCACGCAGACCTTCAGCCCCGCCCCCGCGAGGTAGGCCGCGCAGACAAGCCCGTTGTGCCCGCCGCCGATGATCGCTACGTCGAATTCGCTGACTGCCATGCGCCCGCCTCCGCCCACAAGGTATGCGGGCGCGGGACAAACGGGAAGGCCCGGGTTTGCCGGCTGTCCTCAGGGCCGCTTCATGCGGGCGACAGGCGTCGGCACGCGCGCTCCCAGATCCTCGAGACTGTCATAAAGGATCTGCAGCGCATAGGCCGGGTTATGGGAATAGGCCCCGGCGTCCTTGGCGACGAACTGGTAGTTGTAGGCCGCCCGCAGGAGCCGCGGCGTCCAGCGGGAATAGGCGTTGGCGCGCACCGCTTCGTCCTTGGAGGCCACCCCGTCGCCGTTGCGGTCGGCGAAGAAGTAAGGATGGGTATGGGCCTCGTAGGCGATGGCCGTGCCCGACACATCACGCGCATAGCGCGTGATGGCGTCACCCAGCGCCGCATGCAGGGTCGCGATTTCCCCAGCGATACCTTCCGCCGTATTGCCGTCGCCGTCGAAATCAACGCTGGATTCGCGGATCGCGCGCAGGTCGCCACCCTTGTGGCAGGCGCCGCAGGCTTCCACCCGCACCTTGGTGGTGTGGGGATCATGGCACTGGGTGCAGGTCGCGAAGGACGGCGGATGGGTGAAGCGCCCGTGATAGGCCTTGCCCGCGTATTCGTAGCCGCCCCGCGCTTCGCCGCCGAACAGCGTCGCCGCCGCCACCGCGTAATGCACGTTGATGAAGCGCAATTCGCCGTTTACGGCGTCGGCGGGCAGGCCGGCCGTGGCGCGCTCGACATCCGGCGAGGCCTGGCGCCCCTGGTGACAGACCGTGCAGCGCATGCTCGCGCCGAGGCCCGCCATCTTGCGGCCCGAAGGAAACAGGACGGACTGCAAGGCAATCGCCTTGGGGTCGTGACAGGTGACGCAATCGACGACGGAACGCACAGGGGCGGGCTTGTCGACCTTGCCCGCGTCGCTGCCGTCAGAACCGAGGAAATCAAGGTAGCCCGGACCCGAATGGCAGGCGGCACAGGCCACCGGCACTGCGCCCTCCTTGTCCCAATGGATGAAGGCTTCCGATTTGACGTTGGCATGGGGAGAGGCCCGCCAGGCGTCCAGAAACGGGATCGGCGGCAAGCGCGCATCATCCTGCGCGATCGCTGGCAGCGGCGCGGCCAGTGCCAGCAGCAAAATGGCAAGAGCGTTGCGGATCATCGATTCCCTCCGTCTTGCTTTTCAACCAAGGCGCACCCTTTTTTTCAGTATAGCACCTTAACCAAGGCACCCCCAAAACACGCCGCTGGCGTTGGCAAATTTTGCGCTGGTTTGATAGGCTCCCGGACGATTGCCGCGCACGTAAC
>JAYQQF010000011.1:0-115444 GCA_038145705.1 Alphaproteobacteria bacterium
TGCGCTCGCGCGCCGTGGATTTCGGGAATAACCCGAATTCGCGGCCCGGCCCAAGGGGTTAGGGGATGGCGCCGATGTGGAAACATAACAAGAACATTCGATTGACGCCCCGCCGGGGGCTTCCTAGAATGGCTGCCCTCCGCCCCCGTGGCGCGGGAAAAAATTACGCAATATCAAAGCGTTGAAATCATCCGGGCGGCTCGCCCCGCCCGGCAGAACGGAGTTTCCGATGACCGGCGTCGCCCCCATCTCCCAGCAGATCTGGGACATGAAATACCGGCTCAAGAGCCCCACGGGCGAAGCTGTGGACAAGACCGTGTCCGATACCTGGACCCGGGTCGCCGCCGCCCTGGCCGAGGCGGAAACCCCGGAAACCCGCGCCCGCTGGACCGAATCGTTCAAGGGCGTGCTCGACAGTTTCGAGTTCCTGCCCGCCGGGCGCATCATCGCCGGCGCCGGCACCGGGCGCTCGGTGACCCTGTTCAACTGCTTCGTCATGGGCACCATCCCCGACGACATGGCCGGCATCTTCTCGCACCTGCGCGAAGCGGCGCTGACCATGCAGCAGGGCGGCGGCATCGGCTACGACTTCTCGACGCTGCGCCCCAAGGGCGCGCCGGTGAAGGGCGTGGGCGCCGATGCCTCGGGCCCGCTGTCCTTCATGGATGTGTGGGACGCCATGTGCCGCACGATCATGAGCGCGGGCTCGCGCCGCGGCGCCATGATGGGTACCCTGCGCTGCGATCATCCCGACATCGAAGCCTTCATCGAGGCCAAGCGCGAACCGGGCCGCCTGCGCATGTTCAACATGTCGGTACTGGTGACCGATGCGTTCATGGCCGCGGTCAAGGACGACGCGTCGTGGGAGCTCAAGTTCGGCGGCACCGTCTATCGCACGGTGCGCGCGCGCGAGTTGTGGGACAAGATCATGCGCGCCACCTACGCCTATGCCGAGCCGGGCGTCATCTTCATCGACCGCATCAACCGCGCCAACAACCTGCATTACTGCGAAGCCATCGCCGCCACCAATCCCTGCGGCGAACAGCCGCTGCCACCCTATGGCGCGTGCCTGCTGGGCTCCTTCAACCTGGCCCGTTTCGTGCGCGATCCCTTCACCGAGAACGCCCGCTTCGACATCGAACGCCTGCGCGAAGTGGTGCCCGTCGCCGTGCGCATGCTGGACAACGCCATCGACGTGTCGCGCTTCCCGCTCGATGCCCAGGCCCAGGAAGCCCAGGCCAAGCGGCGCATGGGCCTCGGCGTGACCGGCCTCGCCGACGCGCTGATCATGTGCCGGGTGCGCTACGGCTCCGACGAAGCGGTGCGCCTCGCCTCCCAATGGATGGCCGAGATCGAACGCGCCGCCTATCTGGCATCGGCCGAAATCGCCGCCGAAAAGGGCGCCTTCTCGCTCTACGACAAGGACGCCTATCTGGCGGGTGAAACCATCGCCCATCTCGATGCCGACGTGCGCGAGGCCATCGCCAGACACGGCATCCGCAACGCGCTGCTGACCTCGATCGCGCCGACGGGCACCATCTCGCTGTTCGCCGACAACGTGTCGTCGGGGCTGGAGCCGGTGTTCAGCTTCTCCTACACCCGCCGCATCCTGCAGCCCGACGGCTCGCGCAAGGACGAGGAAGTCTCGGACTACGCCTACCGCCTGTACCGGCGGCTCTATGGCGAGAACCGCGAGCTGCCGTCCTATTTCGTCGATGCCCAGCGCCTGACGCCGAACGAGCATGTCGTCATGCAGGCCGCCATCCAGAAGCACGTGGACAGCTCGATCTCCAAGACCATCAACGTACCCGCCGACATCGACTTCGAGCAGTTCAAGGACGTCTACCTCAAGGCCTATGACCTCGGCTGCAAGGGCTGCACCACCTACCGCCCGAACGAGATCACCGGCTCGGTCCTGGAAGTGAAGCCGAAGGAAAAGGAAGAGGCCGAGGCCCAGCGCAAGCGCGAGGCCGAACGCGCGGCGCTCGAAGCGCGCGCCCGCGACGAGGCGAAGGAACTGGCCGAAGCCGACGAAGGCCAGGAAGAACTGCCGCTCGGCGCGCCGCCGGCCCGCCACCGCGACGCATTCGAGGCGGGCGGCGTGGTTTACATGACCCAGCCCTTGGACCGTCCGGGCACCCTGCCGGGGCGTACCTACAAGCTCAAGTGGCCGGAATCGGATCACGCCATCTACATCACCATCAACGACATCATCCAGGACGGGCGCCGCCGTCCGTTCGAGATCTTCATCAATTCGAAGAACGTCGAGCACTTCGCCTGGACCGTCGGCCTGACGCGCATGATCTCCGCCGTGTTCCGCCGCGGCGGCGACGTCTCCTTCGTGGTCGAGGAGCTGAAGGCCGTGTTCGATCCGCGCGGCGGCCAGTGGATGAACGGCCGCTACGTGCCCTCATTGCTCGCCGCCATCGGCGACGTGATCGAGCATCACCTGATCGATATCGGCTTCATCAAGGGGCGCGAGGATGTCGCCGCGCGGGCGCGCGAAATGGCCAGGGAAAAGATGGCGGCAGCGGGCGGCGGCAAGTCGGGTACCGGCATCGGCGGCGCCACAGCCGCCATGCTGCAATGCCCCAAGTGCGGTGAGGCCGGCATGATCCGCCAGGAAGGCTGCGACCTGTGCCTGTCCTGCGGCCATTCCAAGTGCGGGTAAAACCCTAGCGCCCTTCGCGCACCCGTCTTGCCAGCTCGTGCAGCGGCCCGTCGGGCAGGCCGAAGTCGTCGAGGTGGCGCACCGTGTTTTCCAGGTAGTCGATGTTGGTCCCGCCCTGCCCGGTGCTGGCGCGGATGATGCGCGCGGCCTCGTCGGGGGCGATGCGCCCGGCGTATTGCGGATGGGCCCGGTCGACGACGTAGGTTTCCGCCCGCACCCGTTCCCCGCCCGCAAGGCGCAGCTCCACCGTGCGCCGCAAATAGACCTCGGTCACCCGCTCGCGGGCATCGAGATAGGCGAGCACCTCTTCCGCCTTGTCCGCCGCCACCCGGTAGGCAAGCCCGCGGCAGGCCCCGCCCCGGTCGAGGCCGAGCACGAGGCCCGGGCGTTCCGCCGTGCCGCGCCAGACCACCGACCACACGCAGAGCGCGCGATGGCGGCCGCCGAGCAGCGCCGGGCGTCGCGCGACGAATTCGAAGCCCGGTTTCCACATCAGCGAGCCGTAACCGAAAACCCAGATATCGCGTTCCGCCATGATGCGGCCATGTTCCCTTTGCAAAGTGGGCGCAGGTGGCCCCGTGCTTTGACGCCCGTGCCATTCCCGCTACAGTAACAAATGTAGCCAATCGCCGCGCCGCCGTCCGCCCGGCGCGCCATCGAAACCGGTGCCTTGTTCGTGAACAGCCGCCTCAACCTCAAGAGCCTTTCCGGCCGCATCATCTGGGGCACCTTCGCCTTCGTGCTGCTGGCCGTCGGCGGCATCACCGCGATGTGGTTCGCAGGCGCCGCGCAGGTGCGCGAACAGATCGCGCGCGTCGGCCAGAACTTCGCGGGCGAAGGCGGCCAGTTCACCGTCCAGACGCTGCGCGTCACCGGTTTTCCGTTTGCCTACGAAGCCGAGCTCGGCAACCTGGCGCTCGCCGGGCGCGATGCGCGCGGCACCTGGGAGTGGCGCGCCGACAAGGCGCGGCTGACAATGTCGCCCTGGCTCGGTCGCAATATCGTCTTCGATCTTTCCGGCAACCACCGCCTGCGCACGCGCCTTGGCCGCCTGCCGCTCGACCTCGAGATCGCGGCGCAGAAGGCGCCCGGCGAAATCCAGCTGGGCGGCGGCGCGACGCCTGCGCTTTACAAGCTACTGCCCGAAGGCATCCGCGCCAAGGAACTGACCACCGGCGCCGACATGAATGCCGACCGGGCGTCGTTCCAGCTCTTCATCTATCCGCCGCGCGAACGCAGAACGGCCAACAACACCCAGGCCGCCGCGGGCGTGCTGGTGGAACTGGCTGGCGTCGGCCTGCCGCCGGCGCTCGGAAAGTTCCTCGGCCCCAAGCTCGGCAAGCTGGCGACGGAAATCCAGATTCTCGGCGATGTGCCGGTGCCGGTGGACCGGCGCAACATCGCCCGCTTCCGCGAAGCGGGCGGCAGCGTCGAGGTGAAAAGCCTTGCCCTCGAATGGGGACCCGCGCGCGTCGACGGCTCGGGCACGCTCACCCTCGATGCGGGATTGCAACCCGAAGCCTCCTTCGCCGCGCGCATGACGGGCTTCGAGGAAACCGCCGATGCGCTGGTCGCGGCGGGGCTGATCCGCGCGCAGGAAGCGCAGGGCGTGAAGCTGCTGCTGTCGCTGATGGCGCGCCGTTCGGACCCCGGGCGCGGCGCCGAAATCCGCGTGCCCATCACCATTCAGGACCGCACGATCTATGTCGGCCCGGCGCGGCTTGCACGCCTGCCCCAGATCAGATGGTGATCGGCCAGGCCGCAACCGCGGCCCGCGCGAATGCGCGCCCGCGCGGAGGCGGCGCAAAGCGCCCTGCCGTGAGCGATAACTAAGCCTGTCCGGCCTTAACGATGGACCGGCGGATGGCGCGGGTGCGGGTGAACCAGTCTTCCAGCGCCTTGCCGTCGCCGTAGCGGATGGCGCGCTGGAGCGAGGTCAGGTCCTCGTCGAAGCGGCCAAGCATTTCCAGAACCGCTTCCTTGTTGGCAAGAAAGATGTCGCGCCACATCACCGGGTCCGACGCCGCGATGCGGGTGAAGTCGCGGAAGCCGCCGGCGGCGAACTTGATCACTTCCTGCTGCAGCGTGTTTTCAAGCTCCGTCGCCGTGCCGACGATGGTGTAGGCGATCAGATGCGGCAGGTGCGAGGTGATGGCCAGAACCATGTCGTGATGGCGCGGCTCCATCGTATCGACATCGCTGCCGACCGCGCGCCACAGGGCGGCAACGCGGGAAACCGCGGCTTCATCGGTACCGGGAAGCGGCGTGAGAATGCACCAGCGGCCCTCGAACAATTCGGCAAAGCCCGATTCGGGTCCCGATTCCTCGGTGCCCGCGACGGGATGGGCGGGGACGAAATGCACGCCCGTCGGCAGGTGCGGCAGCACCGCGTCGATCACGCCCTGCTTGACCGAACCGACGTCGCTGACAATGGCGCCGGGCTTGAGGGCGGGCGCGATCGCCTGCGCGATGGCGCCGCTCGCCCCGACGGGGGCAGCGATGACGACAAGATCGGCGCCTTCGGCAGCCTTGGCGGGATCCATCTCGGCGCGGTCGATGAAGCCGAGCTTGAGAGCCGTTTCCAGCGTCTTTTCCGTGCGCGCCGAACCGACGATTTCATCGGCCAGGTGGTCGCGCCTGATGGCGCGCGCGAGCGAGGAGCCGATCAGGCCGAGCCCGATGATGGCAATGCGCCCGAAGCGCGCTTCGGCGGTGATGGGACGATCAGCCACGGCGCCCGTCCTTGCCCGCCATGAATTCGGCGAGCGCCGAACAGGCCGCGTCGCATTCTTCCGCCAGACCGACGGTGATGCGCAAGGAATCGGGCAGGCCGTAGCCGCCCATGCGGCGCACGATGATGCCGCGCGATTTCAGGAACGAATCCGCCGCTTCCGCCTGGGCGACGCCGCCCGGAAAGCGGGCCAGCACGAAGTTGCCCTGGGACGGCGGAATGACGAGACCCGCCGCCGTCAATGCGGCCGTCATGCGCGCGCGCATCCCGGTGTTGAGTGCCACGGCACGGTCGAAGTGATCGCGGTCGGCGAGCGCTGCTATGGCGGCGGCCTGCGCCGCGGTCGAAACGTTGAACGGCATGCGCAGGCGGTTAAGCACGTCGACGATATGGGCAGGTCCATAGGCCCAGCCGATGCGCAGCCCGCCCAGGCCGAAAATCTTCGAAAACGTGCGCGTCATGATGACGTTGTCGTTTTCATTCACCAGCGTCACGCCCGAGTCATAGTCCTCCGCCGTCACGAACTCGGCATAGGCCGAATCGATGACGAGGATGACGCCGTCGGGCAGCCCGCGGCGCAGGCGGCGCAATTCATCGAGGCCGATGTAGCTGCCCGTCGGGTTGTTCGGATTGGCGATGTAGACAAGGCGCGTCCGGTTGCCCGCCCGCGCGAGCAGCGCGTCGACATCGGTGCGCAGATTCGTTTCCGCCACCTTGACCGGCGTGGCGCCGACCGAGCGGGCGGCAATCGGGTAAATGAGGAATCCGTGCTCGGTGTAGAGCACCTCGTCGCCTTCGCCCGCGTAGCCGCGCGCCATCAGGCCGAGCAGCTCGTCCGAACCCGCGCCGCAGACGATGCGCGCGGGATCAAGGCCAAAGCACGTACCGATGGCCTCGCGCAGGGCGACGGAACCGCCGTCCGGGTACCGCGCCAGTGTCTTCGAGGCCGCCTCGAAGGCGGCGACAGCCGCGGGCGACGGCCCGAGCGCGCCTTCGTTCGACGACAGCTTGATGACGCGGTCCTGGCCCGCGATCTTCGACTGGCCGCCTTCGTAAGGGGCGATGTCGAGCACGCCCGGGCGCGGCGCGATGGGCCGGTCGCTGGCGGTCGCGCCGGTCATGATGCGTCGCCCAGGCTGAGCGGCACCGCATAGGCGCCGATCACCGTCACGTCGCGCGCACTATCGCCCAGCGCCGACCTGAGCCGCGCAAGGGCCGCATCGTCGGGGGCGAGGAACCCATCGACCTCGATCAGGTGTGCCGTACCGCCGCCGCCACGCCCGGCCGAAAAACGCAGCGCGAGGCCGGCGCTTTCCACGGCGCGCGCAAGCGCTGCGCGGCTGACGGATTCAGGCGTTTCGATGACGATCAGGGTGCGGTCGTCGCCCGAGGGCTCCGGCGCCATGGCGGCCACGGCAAGGCCCTGGGCGATGCCGCCCTTGGGCTCGAGACCGGTGGCCACCGGCAGGCGCGCAACCACGCGGGGCGAACCATCGGCGACGAGACGCGCCCACCACGGGTCGCGTTCTTCGACCGCGGGGAAAGGAACGATGGCGACATGGGCCTTGCCCGCCGCAACCTGGGCAATCGCCTGGGCCGAGCCGGGCGCGCCGTTCATCGGCGTATTGATGCCGTACTGGCCGCGTGCCAGCCCCCAGCACGAGGGCTGGTTCTCGGGCGCGCTGACGGCAACGGTGAATTCACCCTGCACGCGCAGCGCCGCCGACATGATTTCGCGCCAGATGCGCACGAGGGCCAGCGGATCGAAACCGCCGCCCGCCTTGGCCACCAGCCGGCGCAGAATTTCCGCCTCGCGCCCCGGGCGCAGCATGGGCGCGCCCGCCTGGGCCTTGAGGGGCGCGACCTGGGCCGCGAACTCGGCACGGCGCAGCAGCAGCGCAATGAGCTGGTCGTCGAGGCGGTCGATTTCGCCGCGCAGGGTTTCGAGCGTGAGGCCGGTCATGGTTCGCTTGTCCGAACGGGTCAGGACCACGGCGCTCGCGCCGGGGCCGCCAAACAGGCCGCTAGTCTTAGCGGCAAGAGCCTGTAAAATCAAAGAGAACGTTGGGTTAACGATTGACGGGCGGGGCGCATCCGCCTAGCAATCTGGCCCTTTCGGGGCTAAGGTCCGCCGTCCGGCGACCCCCCGGACGGGGTTTGCCCGCGGGGCGGGCCCGCAGGCGTGCAAGGATCGTAAGGTATGGCGAGCGAAGCTGCCCCCGAGGGCGCCCCGGCCAAACGCGCAAACGGACCGGCGTTGACGGCCCAGCAGGTGGTGCTGGCGGCCGACGCTCCGCTGCGCCTCGATTCCGGGGCGACGCTCGGCCCCATCACCGTCGCCTATACGACCCAAGGGCGGCTCAATGCCGACAAGTCCAACGCCATCCTGATCTGCCATGCGCTGACCGGCGACCAGTTCGTATCCGGCCCCCATCCCACGACCGGCAAGCCCGGCTGGTGGGACACCATGATCGGACCGGGCCGGCCGCTCGATCCCGATCGCTATTTCCTGATCTGCTCGAACATCCTCGGCGGCTGCCTCGGCACCACCGGGCCCAAGGACATCAACCCGGCCACCGGAAAGCCCTGGGGTCTCGATTTCCCGGTCATCACCATCGGCGACATGGTCAACGTGCAGCGTCTGCTGGTGGACCATCTCGGCATCGACCAGCTGTTCTGCGTCATCGGCGGCTCGATGGGCGGCATGCAGGTGCTGGACTGGGCGGTGCGTTACCCCGAGCGCGTGTTTTCGGCCATGCCGATCGCCAGCGCCGCGCGCACGTCCGCCCAGAACATCGCCCATCACGAGGTCGGCCGACAGGCTGTCATGGCCGATCCCGACTGGTGCGGCGGACGCTACCTGGAACAGAACAAGCGGCCACACCGCGGGCTCGCAGTGGCGCGCATGGGCGCGCACATCACCTATCTTTCGGAATCGGCGCTGACCCGCAAGTTTGGCCGTTCCCTGCAGGCGCGCGAACAGGTGACCTACGGCTTCGACGCCGATTTCCAGGTCGAAAGCTACCTGCGCCATCAGGGCATCACCTTCGTCGACCGCTTCGATGCCAATTCCTATCTCTATATCACCCGCGCGACCGACTATTTCGACCTTGCGCAGGAACACGGCGGCGTGCTGGCCCACGCGTTTCGCAATACGCCGGTGCGTTTTGGCGTCGTCAGCTTCACCAGCGACTGGATGTTCCCGACACTGGAAAGCCGCGACCTGGTGAAGGCGCTGAACGCCGTAGGCGCCAACGTCGCCTTCGTCGAGGTCGAAACCGATCAGGGCCACGATTCCTTCCTGATGGACATTGCCGACTATCACCGCATCGTTCACGGCTTCCTTCAAGGCGCGGCCGATCACCGGGGGCTCAAGAAATCATGACCGGCACATCTTCCGGCAGGCCGGCGCCGCTGGTCGGGCGCGCGGAGACGGGCTCCGGGCGCATCCGCGTCGATCTGCAACTCATCGCCGATCTCGTACCCGTGGGCTCGCGTGTGCTCGATGTCGGCTGCGGCGACGGCGCGCTGCTGCACTACCTGACCAAGCACAAGGACGTCGATGCGCGCGGCATCGAAATCAGCCGCGACCGCGTGGCGGCCTGCCTCAACCAGGGGCTCTCGGTTATTCAGGGCGATGCGGAGATGGACCTCGCCGACTACCCCGACGATGCCTTCGACTGCGTGGTGCTGAGCCAGACCCTGCAGGCCGTCCACGACCCCAAGTGGATGCTGGAACAGCTCCTGCGCATCGGCCGCCTCGCGGTGGTGTCGATCACCAATGCGGGCTACTGGAAGAACCGGGTCACGTTCATGGTCGAGGGGCGCGAGCCTTTCGCCGTGCACCGCGACGAAACCTGGTACGACACGGCCTATATCCATCCCTGCACCATCCGCGACTTCGTCGATTTGACGACAGAGATGGACACGCGCATCGAGCGCTGTTTCGCGCTCAACCCGCACGGCGCCTACCGCGAGATCAACCCGCGCAGTCACTGGGCCAATCTCACCGCGGTGCAGGCGGTTTTCCTGCTGAGCTAGTCACGGCCATCCTGTTGACGTTCCCGGCCGGCACGTAGGCCGTGCGCCGCCGGGCGCGCTGGGCGGTGCCGCTGACGGCATAGATCTGCTTGGTCGCTTCCATGATGACGACGCCCGCGAACCGGGGCAGCAGGCGGGTGCCAAGATTTTCCCAGGCCGCCGCGGCTCCCAGCATCATGCGCGAACGCGACGGCGGAACGAACAAGGCGCCTTCCGTCGCGGTCGGCGTGAACAGGTTGTCGCGCAACAGGCGGGAGAGCTGTCGGGCACTGTAGGGATGTCCATGAGCGAAGGGCGTACGCTCGATGCGCGCCCAGATGCCGCGCCGGTTGGGCACGACGATGATGACGCGCCCGGCATCGGCCAGAACGCGCCACACTTCGCGCAGCATGGGGCGAAGGGATTCGGCGTTCTCGACCGCGTGAACCAGCAACACGCGGTCGAAAGCGTTGTCGGGAAAAGGCAGGTCCAGCTCGTCCACCAGCACGGCACGGTTGGCCGCACCGCGCGGCCAGTGCAGCACACCCTGCCCCATCGGCATGGCGGCCAGCACGCGCTCGGCTTCCTCGGCGAAGGGGCTGAGATAAGGCCCCGGAAAACCGAGTCCCAGTACCCGGCAACCACGCACATCCGGCCACATCAGGCGCAGCCGCGCACGCACCGTGCGGGCGGCGACGCCGCCCAGGCTGGTCGCGTAGAAATCACGAAGATCGACGACGTCGGGCCACATGGCGCGGAGCCTAACATGCCCCCGCGCGCCGTGCAGCGGCCCGCTCAGCCCCGGCGGCGGCGCGGCGGCAGACCCTCGAGGATTCGCTCGATCTCCGCCCGGTCGCGCCCGATGGCATGCAGGGTCGAGGGATCGATCCCGGCAAGCTCGTTATAGGCACGGATGCGATGGCACCATTTGGAAAAGCCGGCGGCGGCAAGGCGCAGCAGCGACACGCAGGCCATAAGCGCCGACCGGATACGGCGGCGGAGCGCGGCTGACGAGGCGGCAACGATGGGCATGGACATAGGCGGCTCCCTTCCGGTCGCGCGTGACCGGAGAAAACCTAGGCCAGTCCGATACATATGTTAAATATGTTGTTACTGTATATTTCATATGTTTTAGATATGTTATGGAACTGCGTCACCTCAGGTATTTCGTCGCCGTCGCCGAAGAGGGGCATATCACCCGTGCGGCCGAGCGGCTCGGCATCCAGCAGCCGCCGCTGAGCCAGCAGATCCGCGCTCTGGAAGTCGAGCTCGACGTCCAGCTGTTCCGCCGCAAGCCGCGCGGCGTCGAGCTGACCGACGCGGGCCGGGCGCTGCTTGCCGATGCGCGGCGCATTCTCGGCGACGTCGATCAGGCGCTCTCGCGCACGCGGCGCACCGGGCGCGGCGAGGAAGGCCGCATCACCGTCGGCTTCACCAGTTCGGCGCCCTTTCATCCCTTCGTGCCACGGGTGCTGCGCAACTTCCGCGAGGATTTCCCGCAGGTGGCAATGACGCTCGAAGAAGGCGGCACCGCCGATCTGGTCGCAGCCATCCGCGCCGAACAGATCGACGCGGCCTTCATCCGCTCGCCGGTGCCCGAAGGCGAAAACATCGCCACCTACGACATTCTCGAAGAACCGATGTGCATCGCCATGCCCGCCTCGCATCGGCTCGCCCGCGGGGCAAAGACGAAACCCGTGGCGCTTGCCGGTCTCGCTGCCGATGCCTTCGTCCTCTACCGGCGCGCCTCGGGGCCGGGGCTTTACGATTCCATCGTCGGCGCCTGTCACGACGCGGGCTTCAACCCCCGCATCGAGCAGGAAGCCCCGCGCATCGTCGCCACGCTCAACCTGGTGGCTTCCGGCCTCGGCGTCACGCTGGTGCCCGAGTCGCTTTCGGCGATGCGCCTTGAAGGCATCCGCTACCTGCCGCTCGCGACACGCAGGAAACTGGTGGCGCCGCTGCGGCTTGCCTGCCGCGGCGTCGATCATTCGGCGGCCGCCCGGCGCTTCGTCGCCGCCGCGCGCAAGGCGGCGCGCACGGGCGGTTGAGGCCGCGGCCCGCCGGGGCTATCCTCGCTCCCTCGAAGGACAGGACATGGCCCGGCTGAAAATTTATCGCATCCCCGCCCGCAAGGACAACTACCTCTGGCTCGCCCACGAGCCCGATACCGATACCGTCGCCATCGTCGATCCCGCCGATGCCGAGCCGGTCATCGCCACGTGCGACGAACTGGGCCTGAGCCTGACCCATATCCTCAATACCCATCACCATGGCGATCACACCGGCGGCAATCTCGCGCTGAAGGAACATTACGATTGCGTCATCATCGGCCCGGCCGCCGATCGCGACCGCATTCCCGGCATCGACATACCAGTGGGCGAGGACGACACGGTGGCGCTCGGCACCGAAACGGGCCGCGTATTCGATGTGCCGGGGCATACGCGCGGCCATATCGCCTACTGGTTTGCATCATCGGATGCGCTGTTCTGCGGCGACACGCTGTTCGCCATGGGCTGCGGCCGCCTGTTCGAAGGCACGCCCGCGCAGATGTGGGACTCCCTTTCCAAGTTCGCTGACCTGCCCGACGAAACCCGCGTCTACTGCGCCCACGAATACACCGAGGCCAATGCGCGCTTCGCCCTAAGCGTGGACCCCGGCAACGCAGCACTGAAAAAGCGCGCTGCCGCGGTGTCCCGCCTGCGTGCGGCAGGCAAGGCCACCGTGCCGTCCACCATGGAAGACGAGCGCGCAACCAACCCCTTCCTGCGTGCCGAGGACCCGGGATTGCAGGAAGCGCTCGGCCTCGTCGGCGCCGATGCGGTTGCTGTCTTCGCCGAAACGCGCCTGCGCAAGGACAATTTCAAGGCTTGAGCCGACAACGGCGCCCAAACGCGCCCATCAGGGAGAACCGTTCATGAAGCTTTACCAGTCGCCCACATCACCCTTCGTCCGCATGGCCCGCGCCACGGCGGAACTGAAAGGGCTCACCGGCCGTATCGAGCTTAAGGACGCGCGCGCCGACCAGGCCGCCTTCGAGAAGCTAAACCCCCTCAACAAGGTGCCGACGCTGGTCACCGACGACGGCGAAGTGCTGATCGAATCGCGCCTGATCTGCCAGTATCTCGACGGCCTTGCGGGCGGCCCGCAGCTTTATCCGAAGGACGATGGCGCGCGGCGCAAAGTCCTGCAGCAGGAAGCGCTGATCCATGGCGTCATGGATGCCTCGGTCGCCCGCCGCATGGACCAGCGCAAGCCCGATGCGCCCGCGTCGGCCTGGTGGGAGGAGCGCCAGAAGCGAAAAGTGGATATCGGCCTCGATGTCATCGAAAAGAACCTCGCCGCCTATACCGCCGGCGGCATCATCACCCCGGTGCTGGTCTGCTGCATGTGCCATTTCCTCGACCGCGTCTGCCCCGACGACTGGCGCGAGGGGCGGCCCGGCCTCGCCAAGTGGTACGAGGCCTACCGCAAGGAACCGCACATGGCCAAGACCGAGGTCAATGAGTAGGGGCTTACCCCCGCCTGCCCGGCCAGGAATCCCGACAAAGAGGGGCCTTGCGCCAGGCAACGGGATCGGGTGCAATACGCCGGCTTTTGGGCCAGCCCGGAAAACAACGAAAGGGGCGGCCCCTACAGGGAGACTTTCATGCGCACGCCACGGGGCGCGGCCGGACCGGCCGCGGGCGAGCCTGCCGTCATTCGCAAATATGCCAACAGGCGTCTTTACGACACCTCGCGCGGGCGCTGCGTCACGCTCGCCGATCTCGCGCGCCGTCTGCGCAAGGGCAAGGCAGTGCGCGTGACCGAAGTCAGCAGCGGCAGCGACGTGACCCGGCAGGTGCTGGCGCAGATCCTGTGCGAGGCGGAAACTGCGGCGGGCCCGCGCGCGCTCCTCGATGAAGCGCTGCTGGCACGACTGATCGGATGTTCGGGTGCGACCAACGTCGATCACTTGCGCGCCGCACTGCACCAGGCGATCGACCGCGTCGAGGGTGGCGGAACGACCGCAACCGGCGCGACGGGAAGTCTGCGCCCGCGCGGCACCCCGGCGACACGGGCCGCAATCGCCCGCATCGATGCCCTGCAGGTACGCCTGCGGGCGCTCATCGACGACGCCGGTACCAGCCGCCACGCCGCCAAAAAAGACTGAATTCAGGCGACCGCCGCCGCCGCCTTGGAGAGGATATCCGCCATGCGGTCGATCTCGGCTTCCGAGGCGATCAGGGGCGGCGACAGGGCGATGACGTCGCCCGCCTGACGCGTCAGCAGGCCCATATCCAGACATTGGAGAAAAACGTCATAAGCGCGGGCACCGGGCCGGCCGTCACGCTGGGCGAACTCGATCCCTGCGGCAAGGCCGATATTGCGCACGTCGACGACGTTCCTGCTGTCATCGAGGCGATGGACGGCCGCCTCGAATTGCGGCTCCAGTTTTGCTGCCCGCACGAACAGGTCCTCTTTTTCATAGATGTCGAGGGTGGCATGGGCAGCTGCACAGGCCAGCGGATGGCCCGAATAAGTGTAGCCGTGAAACAGTTCGATCGCGGCTTCCGGCCCGGTCATCAGGGCATCGTGTACATGAGCGCGCGCAAACACGGCGCCCATTGGCACGGCGGCATTGGTCAGGCCCTTGGCCGCGGTCATCAGGTCCGGAATGACGCCGAAACGTTCGGCGGCGAAGGACGCGCCAAGACGGCCGAAGCCGGTAATGACCTCGTCGAAGATCAGCAGGATGCCGTGGGCATCGCAGATCGCGCGCAGCCGCTCCAGGTATCCCTTGGGCGGCACCAGCACACCCGTTGACCCCGCCATCGGCTCGACGATGACGGCGGCGATGGTGGAAGCATCGTGCAGCGTGATCAGTCGCAGCAGGTCGTCTGCAAGATGCGCACCCCAGTCGGGCTGGCCGCGCGAAAACGCATTGCGCGAAAGATCATGGGTATGGGGCAGATGATCGACGGCGCCGAGCCCCGGCCCGAACTGCTTGCGGTTGTTGCCGATGCCGCCCACCGCCATGCCGCCGAAATTGACGCCATGATAGCCGCGTTCGCGGCCGATCAGCCGCACCCGGCGGCTGTCGCCGCGCGCATGGTGATAGGCGAGCGCGATCTTGAGGGCGGTTTCCACCGCCTCGGAGCCGGAATTGACGTAGAAAACATGGTCGAGGTCGCCGGGCGCTAGACGGGCAAGGCGCGCCGCCAGGGAAAAGGCCGCCGGGTGCCCCATCTGGAAGGCGGTGGCGTAATCGAGCTCACGCGCCTGGGCGGCAATGGCCGCGGCTATTTCCGGCCGGCAGTGGCCCGCGTTGACGCACCACAGGCCCGCGGTCCCATCGAGGATCTGCCGGCCATCGGTCATGCGGTAATACATGCCCGAAGCCCCTGCGAACAGGCGCGGGGCGGCCTTGAACTGGCGATTGGCCGTAAACGGCATCCAGTAAGCAGCAAGATCATTCTGCGCGGTCATGGCCGGGTTTCCCCTGGGGTTGGGTCGTTGAAGGGCGAAGCCCCTGAAAGTCCGGCACATTAACAGGGGAGAACGCCCGGGCAAGTCCGCTAAACAGGCATTAAATGATCGGGTTAAGATTTCAAAATCATATCTAATATGGGTAGGAAAAAATTGCCTATCACTGAAGTAAAAAGGGAAATAATCAGTAATATAGTTAACAAATAGATTAATAAATTGCAAAAATTTATTTGACTCCGGATGCAGGGCTTTTTAAATAAATCCGCGATAAACAAGGCACCGATCAAAACAGGGTTCGCAACGTGCACAGCTCAGGCGTCGCCGCAGGGTCGCTTTCAGCACCGCGGTCGAACATTGCAGTTCCTGCCCAGGTCGCCCGCAAGGGCGGCGCCGAACCGCTTGCCGGCATCGGCGCGGCCGATCGCCTTGACCGTCGCGACCAGGCCCAGATGGCGCGGCGCGCCGAAAACGATGCGCCCATCGTCGTCACCGACATTGAAGACGGCTATTCCCGCGCCGGCCACCGCCAGCACGCACCGTCGAGCGCGTTCCTCGCCCAGCACATTGCTCAGGAAGTCGAGCCCGAAGACCCCGCCTTTTCGACCTACCGGACGGGCACGCAGGCCTATGCCATGCGCCGCGATTCGACCATCGAATTCATGAGTGCCGACAACCGCCTCGATATTTTCGTCTGATTCCGGCGCCAAGCCGTCCGCAAAGGCGCTTCGGCGCCTTTTTTGTTTCGCCCGGGCACCGTAGTATCCTGCCGGAAACAACCTCCGGGACCTTTTGCATGTGCGGCATTGCCGGTCTGTTCGATCTATCCCGCGGCCAGCCGACCGGCGCGCTGGAGCACGCCGCGCGGCAAATGACGGCGACCATCGCCCATCGCGGCCCCGACGGTGCGGGCGTCTTCGCCGACGAAGCCGGCGGGGTTGCGCTGGGCCACCGTCGCCTTGCCATTCTCGACCTCAGCGATGCGGGCGCCCAGCCGATGACGTCCGCGGACGGGCGCTTTGTCATCGCCTTCAACGGGGAAATCTACAACTTCGCCGATATTGCCCGCGAGTTGCCCGGCTTCGGCGCGGCACGGCGCGGCAATTCCGATACCGAAGTCCTGCTCGAGGCCTGCGCGCATTTCGGCGTCGAGGCTACGGTCAGGCGCGCCGTCGGCATGTTCGCCTTCGCATTGTGGGACAAGCGCGAGCGGGTGCTCACCCTGGTGCGCGACCGTCTGGGCATCAAGCCGCTCTACTGGGCCAGGGCGGGCCGCATGATCCTGTTCGGTTCGGAAGTAAAAGCCATCCTCGCCCACCCCGCCTTCCGGCCCGAGTTGGACCGCGATGCACTGGCCGCCTATATGCGGGTCGGATACGTACCCGCGCCGCATGGCATCTATCGCAACCTGTTCAAGCTGCGCCCGGGACACATCCTGCGCATCGCGCTCGACGGCACGACGCGCGAAGAAGCCTTCTGGGACCTACGGGCGATCGCCTGCGCCGGACCCGACAACGATCTCAATCCCGATGACGCGGTGGACCAGCTCGAAGAACGCCTGACCGAGGCCGTCCGCCTGCGGCTGATCTCCGACGTACCGCTTGGCGCGTTTCTGTCGGGTGGAATCGATTCGTCGACCGTCGTCGCGCTGATGCAGAAATGTGCCAGCGGCCCGGTCAAGACCTTCACCATCGGCTTTGGCGAGGCCGATTACGACGAGGCCGCCCATGCCCGTGCGGTGGCGGCGCATCTCGGCACCGAGCACACGGACCTGACCGTCACCCCCGACGATGCGCGCGCCGTCATTCCGCTGCTGCCCGACATGCACGACGAGCCCTTCGCCGACGCGAGCGCCATTCCAACCTATCTTCTGTCCCGCCTCACCCGCGATCACGTCACCGTCGCGCTGTCGGGGGACGGCGGCGACGAGTTGTTCGCAGGCTACGACCGCTACCGGGTCGCCGGCACCGCCCGCATGGGGTTCGCGCCCGCGGCCCTGCGCCGCGCCCTTGGCGGGCTGATAGGCGCATTGCCGCCCGCGGCCTGGGATACGCTGTTCCGCCTGGTCCCCGCTTCACGCAGGCCGCCCGCCGCCGGGGACAAGCTCGCGAAACTGGCGCGCGTCCTGCGCGCGCGCAGCGACGACGATGTCTATCGCGCCGTGATCGCGCAATGGGACAGGCCGGAGGAACTGGTGCCCGGCGCCGTCTGCGCGCCGGATGCCGCATCGGACCCGGCACTCGCCCGCGATCTGCCCGATTTTCTGGCGCGCATGCAGTATTGCGACAGCGTGACCTATCTGCCCGACGACATCCTGACCAAGGTCGATCGCGCCTCGATGGCGGTGGCGCTGGAAGCGCGCGTGCCGATTCTCGATCACCGCGTCGTCGAACTGGCCTGGCGCATGCCGAGCGCCCTCAAGCGGCGCGACGGGATTTCCAAATGGCCGTTGCGCGAAGTTCTGTACCGTCACGTGCCCCGCGAACTGGTGGAACGGCCAAAAATGGGCTTTGGCGTACCCATCGGCGCGTGGCTGCGCGGACCGCTTCGCGATTGGGCCGAATCCCTGATCGCGCCCGAACGCGTCGCCCGCGAAGGCATCCTCAATTCCCGCCTGATCGCGCGGCGCTGGCGGGAACACCTGTCGGGCCGGCGCAACTGGAGTTACCAGTTGTGGACCGTGCTGATGTTCCAGGCCTGGCGCGAGAGGTGGCTGCCGTGAGCGGCACCGCGCCACGCCGCCTCCTGTTCCTGGTGACGGAGGACTGGTACTTCTGCTCCCATCGCCTCGGCCTTGCCCGTGCGGCAATAGAGGCCGGATACGAAGTTGCCGTCGCCTGCCGGGTGGACCGGCATGGCGAAAAAATCACCGCGGTAGGCATTCGCCTTTTTCCTCTGGCGCTGTCGCGACGCAGCCTCAACCCCTTTCACCTGCTTGCCGCGATCTGGCGCATCCGTCGCCTCTATCGCGACTTCGCCCCCGATGTCGTGCACCATGTCGCGCTGAAGCCCGCCATACTCGGCTCGTTCGCCGCGCGGCTCGCCGGATGTCGGCACGTAGTCAATGCGGTGGCAGGCTTCGGTTTTGTATTTTCCTCCACCAGCTTCAAGGCGCGGCTGTTGCGCCCGGTGATGACGGCAGCACTCCGCCTTTTGCTCGACGGGCGCGGCTACCGCACCATCGTGCAGAACGACGATGATGCGAAGACGCTGATTTCGCGCGGCATCGTCGCACCCGACCATATCGTTGTCATTCGCGGCGCGGGCGTGGACCTTTCGCGCTTTCGTGCGGCGCCGGAACCACAGGGTCCCGTCCGTGTCACCATGGTTTCGAGGATGATCGCGGAAAAAGGTGTGCGCGAACTGGTCGCAGCGGCGCGCGTCCTGAAATCACGTAACTTAGATGTGCGGATAACGCTGGCCGGAACGCCGGATGCGGAGAACCCCTCCGCAATCCCGGAAAGCGAACTCGCGGCATGGGCGCGCGAAGGCATCGTTGAATACCTCGGCCATGTTGCGGACGTGGCGGCGCTTTGGCGCGAGAGTCACGTGGCGGCACTGCCCTCCTATTACGGCGAAGGCGTTCCGCTTTCGCTCATCGAGGCCGCCGCAGCCGGACGCCCCCTGATCGCGGCCGACGGCCCCGGCCTGCGCGACATCGTGCGCCACGGCGAGACCGGCCTGCTGGTGCCGCCCCGCGATGCAGACGCCCTGGCCGATGCGCTGGCCACCCTCGTCCGGGACCCGGGCCTGAGGCAGAGACTAGGATCCGGGGCACGGCAACTGGCCGAGAATGCCTTCGCGGACTCCATCGTGCAAACTCAGACCCTGTCGCTATATGGGGACCTGACAGCACAATGACGCCATGTTGGTTGCGCCGTTTAATGGGATTGCAATCAATTATAAACGTTATAACATATCAATATCAGGCAACCGAGTCCGGGAACCCCCCATGAACCTCCCCCTGTTTTCCACCCGCCTTTACGTCGCCACTGCGCTTGCCATTGGCGGCGCACCCGCCCTTGCCCAAGAGAAAACCGTCAGCGGCGAAGCAAAGTTCGAGCTGCATAACGACTGGGCCGCGCGTGCCGACGAAAGATCAAGCAAGCGCAACGACATGTGGCTCAAGATCGAGGCGGTCACGGACTTTCGCGTATCGAACGGCCTGACCCTGAAGACCCAGGTCACGGTCGAGCCGGTCAGCGATCCCGAACCGGGCAAGGACCGCTATTTCGGCGACCAGGGCGCCTTTCTCCAGAACGTCTATCTCGAATACGAAACCGGTCCATTCGCGCTCCGCGGCGGCAAGTTCGGCCAGAAGTTCGGCATCGCCTGGGAATCTGCACCCGGCATCTGGGGCCGAGATTTCGCCAAGAACTACGAGTTGGCCGAGCAGTGGGGCTTCGCCGCAGATTACACCCTTGCCGCCGGGGATGCCGGCAAGCACACGTTTACGGCGGGCAGCTTCTTCGCCGACACCACCGTGCTTTCCGAATCCGTCGTCACCAACCGTCACCGCACCCGTCATTCGGCGGGCGGGGCGGGCAACACCGAGGACTTTTCGAATTTCTCGCTCGCGCTTGCCGGCAGCGACATCAAGGCGCTGCCCGGCCTGCGGTATCATTTCGCCTGGACCAGCCGCGACAGCGATGGCGCCGGAGAAAAGACCGAACACGGCATCGTCGGCGGACTGCAATTCGGGGCAAAATTCGGCAGCGTGGACGTAACGCCGCTCATCGAATGGGCGGGTTTCGATAACCGCGAAGGCACCAGCGGCAAGGATGCGAATTACCTGACGGCGGCGCTCCGCTTCGATTACGGCAAATGGAACCTGGCGCTCGCGCGGACCGACCGGCGCACCCAGGAATCGGGCTCAGCCGCCGTCGAAGACCAGTCATCGCAGGCGAGCGTCGGCTACGCCTTCGAAAACGGCTTCACGGTCAGCGGCGGCTACCGCAACGTGGAAGAATCCAGCAAAGTGACCGAAACCCTCGGCCTTCTGGTCGAATATGTCCTGAAGTACTAGTCTAGGGGCCCCAAACGGCAAAGCAGTCCGCTTTCAAGGAGCGCCACCGTCATGGAATTTCGTACCCGAAAGATCGTCAAGCCCGGCGATCTCAATCCTCACGGCACGCTGTTCGGCGGCCGTGTCCTGGAATGGATCGACGAAGAGGCAGGCATCTTCGCGTGCTGCCAGTTGGGCACGATCAGCCTCGTCACGAAACTGATGTCGACGGTGAACTTCGTATCGACCGCGCATACCGGCGATATCGTCGAGATCGGCTGCGAAGTGGTCAGCTTCGGGCGCACCTCCATTACCGTTCATTGCCAGGTCCGCAACAAGGAAACCGGCACGATGATCACGGAGGTCGACAAGATCGTCTTCGTACAGGTCGATGCGGACGGCCGCCCGACCCCGCACAAGATTTTCCTGGCTGGACAGTCCGGACCGGCCTAGCGATCGGCCGCGTTGGCGTGAATTTCGGGGTGGCGCGTCATCCAGAATGCGATCGCCCACATCGCCACCGTGGCGAGGATGCCGAGGATATAGAAACTCACCTCGATACCGACGACCTGGGCGATGGCGCCCATGAGAACCGGCGCGCCGATCGAGGTAACGCGGTTCGCCGTCGCCCTGAGGCCAATGGCCTTTCCTTCCGAACCCCGGCCCGCGGTACACAGCATCAGCGTGATGACAAGCGGCTGGTGAATGCCGTTCAGCAGAGTGCGCAGCAGCAGGATGGCGGCGAACATCGCAAAGACGCCGAGCACCGGCGTGATCGCGATCAGCACGATGGCAAGCCAGACCACCCACCACAAAAGCCAGTAGGGGCGGATCCAGCGCGACAGGGGGGCAGCCAGCAGCGGCCCGATCCCCGCGGTGATCGAGGACAACGAGAACAAAAGGCCGATCAGGGTGCCGGGTATCCCGCTCTGGTTCAGCCAGACGACATAGAAGGACGACTGAATGTTGTTGCCGAGATGGACCATCATGCCGATGGCCGCCGTGATCGCCACCGTCGGCAGGGCCAGCAGGCGGAAGGTGGCGACATAATCGGACGGATCGGGCACCAGCAGGCGGAACCACCCCGTTTTCGGCATCTCGATGGCGGCAGCACTTGTTCCCCCGGCCGACGGCCCTGCGCCGCGCGGCAGCATCATTGCACAGACAATGGCGCCAAGACCCCAGACCCCGGCCAGGCCGAAGGCCGCCCAAGGGCCTGCCGCGTCCCAGAGTGCGCCCACCGCGGGCGGCCCGACGACATTGCCGATACGACTGACCACGCTGAGGCGGCCGGCATAAACGGTACGCCCCTGCATGTGCTGGCCGATCAGCGTCTGGGCGCCGAGCCAGCCCATCGAATCGGCAAGCCCCCACAGCATCTGCAGCAAGATGACCGCCCATACCCAGGGCATGGCCGGATACAGGAGCGGCGTCACCGTGCCGAGTACGGCGAAGAACAGCATCACCCGTCGCCCGCCGACCTTGTCCATCAGCGCGCCGATATGGATGGAGAGGAACAGCGACATCGCCGGGCGGCAGCCGAGAACGATGCCGAGAAGAAACGGCGAAAGGTCGAGTCCCACCACCCACAGCGGCACGATGGTCACGGCCATGAAATGCATCGTCGTGGAAAATGCGCCGACGCCATAAACGGCGATTTCCGTGCGTCGGCTGACAGGGGGTGGCCCCTGCGCTTCTGGCGCGCCGTGGGACACGCCTATGTCCCGTCGCTGTCGAGCGCCCTGCGCAGAACACGCGCCAGTTCCGGCAGCTCAAATGGCTTGTTGAGCAAGGTAACCTTCTCGTCGGGGCCGAGCGCCTCGGCGAAATTGCGGCCTGCGTGGCCGCTCATGAACACCGCCTTGACGGGCCCCAATGTCCGCCGTGCTCCGGCGACAATGGCGGGCCCCCTGTTGCCCCCCGGCAATACGACGTCGGAAAGGAAAATATCGGGCTTGCCGTGCTGGGCCAGCTTCTCGAAGGTTTCTTCCGCGCTGCCTGCGGCAACGACCTGATAGCCTAGACGCGCGAGATATTTTTCGACCAGCGACAGAATTTCAGGGTCATCGTCGATAACGAAGACATATTCGTTGCCGCCCGGAATTCCAGTTACATCAGCGCGTTCGGACTTACGAGCATCACCTTCGGCGCAGGGCAGGTAAATCTTGACCGTCGTTCCCTTGCCCACCGTCGATTCGATCTTGATCTGGCCGCCCGACTGGCGCACGAAGCCATAGACCATGCTGAGGCCGAGGCCGGTGCCCTCGCCGGCCTTCTTCGTGGTGAAGAACGGCTCCCAGACCTTGTCGAGCTGATCCTTTGGAATGCCCTTGCCGGTATCGGCCACCTCGACGACGACATAACGGCCAACCTTGATCGAATCGGCCGCCGACGCGCCGACCATGTCCTCGTCCTCGACGCCCGAAAGATAGGCCGCGTCCGAGGAAATCCTGAGGACGCCGCCGCCAGGCATGGCATCGCGGGCATTGATCGCAAGATTGAGAATCGCATTTTCGAGCTGCCCGGGATCGACAAGCGCGGGCGGAAGGTTGGGGGCAGCCTGTACCGTGATGCTCACATCGCCGCCGAGCGTGCGGCCGAGCATTTCCGTCATGGACCCGATCAGGTCATTGACATCGACGGCCTGCGGCTGCAGCGCCTGTTTGCGGGAGAAGGCCAACAGGCGCTGAGTAAGCTGCGCACCGCGAGTACTGGCCCTAAGGATCGCCTGAAGTTCACGCCGCTCGCGCTCGTCGGTAGCGCGCTCGGCGAGAAGCTCCGCATTTCCCTGGATGACGGCAAGCAGGTTGTTGAAATCATGGGCGAGGCCCCCGGTCAGTTGGCCGATCGCTTCCATTTTCTGGGATTGCTTTAGACGGCTTTCGGTTTCGAGACGAGCCGCCATTTCCGATCGCAGGGATTCGTTGACGGCATCGAGTTCCGCCGTGCGCGCGCCGACGCGCGCCTCAAGATTGTCGCGCGCCGCGGAAAGATTGCGCACAAGGTCGCGGTTGTCTTCCTGAAGGCGGAAACTGCGCAACATGGTGGCATGGGCGACTCGCGCCTGGGCCGAAAGCAGGGCGACAAGCAGCAAGGTCATCAGACCCATGGCGACATGAATCGTATCGGCGACCAGAAGATACCCCACCGCCAGCGGCAGAGCGGCCAGACCCGCGAACCAGTAATACGCGGGCAACGATGGATAGGACATGCTGGCGGCCGCAGAGGTCGTGCCGGCAATGACGAAGGCGATGAATACGTGACTGGCGATTTCCGGGCTCAGCCAGACGATCGATGACGACGCGCCCCACAGCAGACCGGCAGCTATCGTGCCCAGGACGAAGTAACGCTCCCAGCGCGCGGGATCGTCGGCAGGCGGCCGGCGGCGGTAGGCCATGGCCATCGCCATGCGAAGGGCGGCGACAAAAATCTGCAGAAGAAGCCAACCCAGCAGCAGTAGGCGGTCGACAAGACCCCACACCACCCAGGCGACGAGCGCGGCATTGATCGCATTGCCGATGACGCGTTGCGGGAACGAATAGAGAAGGCGGACCCGTTCAGCCCGAACGCCGGCGTCACGGCCGAAGTCATCAGTTCTAGTCTCTGCTACCGCTGCCATTCTCCGGTCCGCATCCGAGGTACACAGAAAGGAACTCCGCCCCGACCGGACCAGGGCCGACTAGAAAGCCAGGTGATACTGGACCGCCAGCACATCGACGCCGACCTCATAGCTCCCGCGCAGGTTACCCCTGGTAGAGTTGCCGGTGCCCGACGTACTCAGGAGGAGCGAAGCATCCTTGAAGAAGAGATGAGTATAGCCGAAGTCGAAATACGATTTAGACGTAATTTGGTAGCGGCCGCCGAAACTGACCCAAAAGCGGTCCTCGTCGGGAATACGCGGCGTGCGGTACGCATCGGGGATGGGACTCTTGTCAAAGGCAAGGCCAGTTCGCCATGTCCAGGTGTCATCGGGTTTGTAGGTCAGACCGACTGCATAAAACATTGTGTCGCGCCAATGTGAGGCGGTCACGTCATCGGACTGACTGGAATTGTCGAACTTGACCCGAAGTTCGCGCACCCGGCTCCAGGCCGTCCAGGCAACCTCGGCCATGACCGCGAGCTGAGGGGTGAGTTCATGGTGGATACCCGCCGAAACGCTTTCAGGCAGCGTCAGGTCGACATTGGCAACGGTGTTCTTGAAGGCACCGGTCAGGCCGGAGATCGTGTTACCGACGGAACTGTTGAAGAACCGCTCCTCGCCCTTGAGCCTGTGATGTATCTCCGACCGATAGGCAAGTCCGATCCGGGTGCCGGGCCTGAATTCGTAAAGGGCGCCCAAGTTGTATCCGAAGGCCAGATCGTCGCCTTCGAGTTCGGCGAAGCCGTCGACCGCGCCGGGCGTGGCACCGCCGACACCCAGACTCAGCACGGAATTGACGGTGCCGAAATCGACGGCATTGGTCAGCTTGCCACGCGTGTAGGCAACCTGGACGCCGCCGCCGATGGAAAGTTCGGGCGTGGCCTTGTATGCGACGACCGGGTTGAAATTGAAGGTCCGGAGATCCGACTTGATGCTGTAGTAACGACCGACCCAGGTTGGGTCGTATTTGGACGCGAGACCGAAAGGCACCGTCAGTGAAACCCCGGCAAACCATTCAGGCGACAGCTGATGCGCGTAATAAACGGCAGGCACGAGACTGTCCACGGCAGCGTCCTTGCCGCCGTTGCTACCGCTGATGGTGCCACCGCCATTGAGCGTCGCGAGGCTTTTTGAAAACTCCGCCTTGGCGACGATGGCGGTCGCCGTCGCCGAGAAATTCTGGCCGGGGTGCCGGGTCAGGCCGGCTGGATTATTCGCCATGAAGCTGATGTCTTCGGCAGATGCCGTCGCACCCGCAAAGGCATTGCCCTGGCCCGTCGCACTCGTTTCACGCAACGCGAACCCCGCCGCGAACCCCTGCCCAGACGGGAGATATGCCGCCAATCCGGCCAGACACAGGCAACCGACCCAAAACCGCATTCTTCACCATCCCCCAAAATGGCCGCTAGCGGCCTGAAACTTCGGTCAAAATATCCATTAACCATGTTTCTTCAAAGTGGTTAACTTTTTGTCAACGGGGACGCCGCCATGGGCCTGTGAGGGTGCAACCCGCGCGGTTCGCACGATCATTGTCCCCGCCCGGTCATTGCGATAGGTTCCGGCAAAATAAAAAAGCCAAGCCCAGGCGGACCCCTCCAACCACCTAGCCAAGGAACCCTCCATGCAGCTTTCCTACTCCCTCAAGCGCGGCATCGTGATTGGTGCCGTTGCCGCCGTCGCCGGTTTCACCGCACCGGCAGCGAAGGCCGAGGACTTTTACGCCGGCAAGCAGATCGACTTCCTGATCGGCGGCAATCCCGGCGGCGGCTATGACAGCTATGCGCGCACCGTCGGCCGTCACATCTCCAAGCACATTCCGGGCAAGCCCAGCATCGTCAACAAGAACGTGCCGGGCGCCGGCAGCGCCAAGCTCGCGGCGTTCCTCTACACGATCGCGCCGAAGACGGGCCTGACCATCGGTGCGCTGTATCCGGGCGCCATCATGGGCCCGATGCTCGATCCGAAGCTCAAGGGCAAATACGACCCGACCAAGTTCGAATACGTGGGCAGCGCCGACTCGGGCTCCCGCGTGTGTCTGACCCGCAAGCAGTCGAAGATCCGCACCTTCGAAGATGCGAAGAAGACAAAGACAGTTCTGGGCGCCTCGCAGGCGGGCGGCTCGACCCGCGACTACGCGATCTTCCTGAACGCCACCGCCGGCACCAAGTTCGAAGTCATCTCCGGCTACAAGGGCTCGGTGGACATTCTTCTTGCCGTCGAGCGCGGCGAGGTCGAAGGCCTGTGCGGCTTCGACTGGTCGAGCCTCTTGTCGCAGCGCCCCAACTGGGCCAACAAGGGCGAGATCAATATCCTCGTCCAGATGGCGCCCGATGCCGAACCGGACCTCGCCAAGATGGGCGTTCCGGAATTCTGGCAGTACATGGACACCGAAGAGAAGAAGCAGATGGGCGTCCTGCTCGTCACCCAGCAGATCTTCGGACGCCCCTACATGGCGCCTCCGGGTACGCCCGCCGATCGCGTGAAGATCCTGCGCGAAGGCATGTGGAAGACTTTCAACGATCCGGACTACAAGAAGGATGCCATTCGCGCGCGCCTGTCGGTCAATCCGGCAAGCGGCGAAAAGGTGCAGGAACTGGTGGCGAAGCTTTACGCGACGCCGACCGCCGTCGTGGAAAAGGCCAAGGCCGTGATGCTGCCGCCGTCGAAGAAGAAGAAGCAGTAAACGCCGAACTCCGCACGAACAGAAAGGCCCCCGGCAACACCGGGGGCCTTTTTCATTATGCAAACGGCAGGGGGCGAATGTCGGGAACGCGGCCCTTGCGCAGGGTGACCAGATTGACCTGACGCATCAATTCGGGCGCCCCTGAATAATGCGCGGCGACCACGCCGTCGCCGACCGCCGTCGCCCGGTTCCAGTGTCCGAGCGCGACATAGTCGGCGTCGGTGGCCCGGATTTCCGCTTCGCCGATCAACCAGGCGGGCCGGGGAACCTTGCGCCGATTTGGCGCCGGTTCGTAATGGCCATGGGCCAGGGCAACCTGGAAAGGCAAGGTCCGACGCACCGGCGCGCGCAACGGCGCCATGTCGTCGTAATCGACGTGGGCATTGCCCCAGACCTGAAGGGCAAGCCTTTCGATCCTGACGCTGCGGCGCCGACCGGGGCCGAGCACGTGCACGTTGCCGCAGGCCGCGAATGCCGGCAGGCGCCATACGCCGTCCTCGATCAGGGGGTCATGGTTTCCCGGCAACACGACGACGGGAATGTCTGCAGCCGCCAGCCGATCGGCAACCGCTTGCGCGAGTTCGCGCGGCACCCGGTTGTTCTCAAAAATATCGCCGGCGAGCAGCACCGCGTCGGCCCGCGCCGCGCGAGCTGCTGCCAGAACCAGAACCAGAGGCCCCAGCCGATCGCCGTCGAACGCCCGCGTGGTCTCGACATCGCCGATGTGCAAATCAGACGAATGGACGAAACCCACTTCTGAGGAAGATAAAACACCGCGTGCCATCGCGGCAGCATAGCCCGGGCGGCCTAGCGTGTCGCCCCGTTCGTCGTCTTCGAATGCAAGGCCACGATCTTGTCCGACAGAATGCGCGATGCGGGCAGAATGACGTTGGCGCGGGTACCCTTGCCCAGTTCGCTTTCCAGCGAAAAGGTGCCGCCGTGGAGGGTCACGAACTGGTGGACCAGAGACAGGCCTAGTCCTGCGCCGTCCTGTTCCCGGCTCAGGCTGCCTGCGACCTGCTCGAAAGGCTGCATAACGCGCAGGAGATCGCCCGAAGAGATGCCGATGCCGGTATCGGCAACACAGATATGCAATTGCCCGTCGGAACCAAGCCAGGCGCGAACGCTGACCGAACCGGGAGTGGGCGTAAACTTGACTGCATTGACCATCAGGTTGATCAGGGTCTGCACGATCAGTCGTTCGTCGATCCGCATCAGGCAGCGGGCTTCGGGCACCTCCACCATCAGCGACAAGCCCTTTCGGGTTGCCTGTTCGCGCACGAAATTCAGGCTGCGGCGCACGAGAGCATAAATATCGTGATCTCCCTCGCTGAGGGTAAGCTTGCCGCTTTCAATCTTCGCCAGGTCAAGAATATCGGTGATGATCGAAAGAAGGTGCTGCCCCGATTTCAGGACGTGACCGGCATATTCCGTAATCTTTTCCGGCGAGAGTTTGGCGCCGTATTGCCCCTGGCTCTGCAAGACTTCGGAGAAGCCGATGATGGCATTGAGCGGGGTACGTAATTCATGGGACATGTTGGCGAGGAAGCTGGACTTGGCGCGGCTCGCCGCCTCCGAGCGTTGCATGGCGAGCTTGAGGGCCAGTTCCTGCTTCTTGCGCTCGCTGATGTCCTGAACGATGCCGTCCATCCTGAGCGGCCGTCGCGCATCGTCGAAAATCACCTCGGCCTGTTCATGCACGTACCGCACCTCGCCGCTCGGCAAGATGATCCTGTGGTCGATCGAATATTCCCTTTCCCCGCGCAGGGCCGCATCTACGCTGTCTTGAACGTGGGTCAGGTCCTCCGGGTGCACGCAGGATAGAAATGCTTCATAGTCGGCGCCGAAGGCAGTGTGCGGCAAACCGAAGATCCTGTAGACGTCGTCGGACCAATACAGGTCGTTTTCCACGATGTTCCAGTCCCAGTAACCCATCGTCGCGATTGACTGCGCACGCCTCAACCGCCGCGATGCCTTGCGCAGGTCGTCATTGATCTTCGTCAATTCAGTAACGTCGGCACCGTTGACAATCACATATTCCGTCGTCCCGTCGACGATGACGGGACGCAAGCTGAACAGAACCGATTTTGTGATCCCATCGGCACCGGCAAGCTCTACCGACACGCTCCTGTAATTGCCGCGCAGTCCTTCCGCGACCACATCCCCGACCTTCTGATGCTGTTCGGGATCAACGTCCCAGAAAGACAGGTCGCTGAACAGCTGCCCCTGGACATCATCAAGGGCTTTGCCGGAAAAATGCAGCCAGGTCGAATTCAGCTCGATGACATTGCCGCGGCCATCGAGCAATGCGCAGAACTGGTTCGATGAATTGAACAGCATGTTGAACTTGCGCTCCTGGGCGGCAAGTTCATGCATCTTGGCGCGGCGGTCGCTGACATCGCGCAGGATCGCGGCGAAATATCGCTGCCCGCCTTCCTCAAGGGTGACGATGGAGGCTTCTGCCGGAAATGTGCTGCCGTCCTTGCGGCGCCCCTGGATTTCCCCGCGCTGCCCCATTTGCCGGGTCGCCATGCCTTCGGCGGCAAAGCCTTCGAGATGCGCGCGGTGCCCCGCACGGGCGCCTTCGGGAATCAGGATCGACAGGTCTTTTCCCAGTACTTCGGTCGGGTCATAACCGAAGACCAGGCTGGCGCCCGCGTTGAACGACACGATCGCCCCCGCCCCGTCGACGACGATGATCGCATCCTCGATCGCCGCGACAAGCTCGCTGAGCAGATGCCGCCCCTCGTTGGGTTCGCTGCATTTGTCAGACGTGTTCAAGAGTCCCCGCGAAGCTCCGCGTTCCAAACGGAGAGAACATATACCACAAAAGTGATAACTCTCTAAACAACTAGGATTATAAGGTGATACATAAATCTTTATGTTTGATTAACCACGTACACAGGCCGCTCAGGGAAGGGCATAAAGCCGTGCCGGGTTGCTCTGCAGGATCTTACGTACGCTGGCCGCCGGCAGATTACCGTCCTCGGCCATTCTTTTCAGGGCCCCTACCTCCGTCGCCGAATCGCGATGGCCGTAATCGGTGCCGATGATCAGGTGATCGTCGCCGATTTCCCCAAGAAGCCAGGGCAGGTCGTCGGTGCGCTGGGTGGTGATGAAGAAATTGACCCCGGCCATCGGATTTTTGGCCTGATGGCCGCGGCGGGCGAGCCGGAGCCGCGCCTCCCCCAGCACGTAAGGCACCCACTGGGCACTGGTTTCGATGAAGGCCCAGCGGAGCTCCGGGAAACGGGCGGGAACTTCCTTCTCCAGCAGGCTGCCGAAAGACCCCATGACAGGGAACTTGAAGGTCATCATCGAGTTCTGGGGCTGCAGCATATCGTGATACTCGTAACTGTCGACGCCCGCATGCAGGCAGATCGGCAGGTCGAGGTCCTGCGCCATTTCATAGAGCGGAAAGAAATACCGGTGCGACAGCAGCCGGTCGCATTCCATCCCGCGCATGAAGATGCCGCAGGCACCATGCTGCTTGCAGTATTCGAGCTCTTCTCGGACCTTCGCCGGATTCACCAACGATTGCAGCGGCGGCACCAGGACCCAGCGCAGGCGGTCGGGCGCCTTTGTCCAGATCTCGGCGAGCCAGCGGTTGTAACTGCGCGCGAGCGCGAAATCGATGTCGGGTTCGCGCGTGATCGGGCGCAGGAACAGCGACGGAAACAGCACCTGGATATCGATGCCGATCTCGTCCATATGGGCAAGCCGCGACGACACATCGCGCATGTCGCGCGATTCGGGCGGCACATCCTTGCCGACATTGGTACGTGATTTGATCTCGCCGTCGATCAGCCAGTAATCGCTGGCACGGTTGCCCGGCAGGGGCACCTCGTCGGACGGATCGCGGACCAGCAGTTGCGGACGGAAGCGTAGTTCGTCCTCGCGCAGGAACGACCACGTATAGGGCGTCTCGATCACATGGGCATCGGCGTCGATTGTCGGCACGGTTTCCTCCCTTCGCCCGGCGCTCTTCGGGGCCGGTTGCAAGTGGCATCATTCTAGGTCCTGCCCGCCGGGGCCGACAAGCAGCCCCCCCCGGTCCCTTGCCTCCGCCGGTCCGCCGTGGCACCATGCAGAGGCCCGGAAAACCGGGGATTTCAGGGGGTTCATGCGCCGGTTTTGCCCCCGCCGCAACGAAGCGCCCGCGAGGCGCAAAGGGAGAGTCCGATGCCGCACGATGAAGTCAATTACGCCCACTGGCACGAGATCACCTCGACCGACAAGAAGGCCGGCAAGGGCTCCTTCGCGACGCCGCCGATGCCTTACGACAAGTTCATGGAGGAAGAGGGCATCCCCGTTCATCGCGACATCGGCGTGCACCGCGTTCAGGACCTGCCGATGAAGCCGTGGAAGCGGCTGGGCGGCAGGGGCAGCTTCATCCAGCTGTTCGGCACCGAAGGCCTGTGGGGTTCCTACGTGGTGGAAGTGCCCGGCGGCGGCGCGCTGAACACGGAAAAGCACCTCTACGAAGAACAGTACCTCGTCGTCGAGGGCCGCGGCACCACCGAAATCTGGCAGGACGGCGGCAAGAAGCAGGTGTTCGAATGGCAGAAGGGCTCCATGTTCGCCATTCCGCTCAACACCAACCACCGCATCATCAACGCGGCGTCATCCCCCGCCATTCTGCTCGCCGGCACCTCGGCGCCGAATGCCATCAACCTCTACGGCAACGTCGATTTCATCTTCAACAATTCCTACGTCTTCAAGGACCGCTACGACGGCGCCGACGACTACTTCAAGCCGCGCGACGACCTGGCGCCCGATCCCGTGCGCGGCCTTGCCATGCGCAAGACCAACATCATCCCCGATATCATGGCCTGTGAACTGCCGCTCGATAACCGGCGCTCGCCCGGCTATCGCCGCATCGAGCCGCACATGGCCGGCAACCGTTTTTACCTGTGGATCGGCCAGCATGAGACCGGCCGTTATTCCAAGGCGCATTACCACGGCTCGGCCGCGGTGCTGATCTGCGTGAAGGGCAAGGGTTACACCTACACCTGGCCCAAGGAACTTGGCCCGACGCCGTGGAAGGACGGCAAGGCCGACCAGGTGCGCCGCCAGGATTACGAACCCGTCGGCATGGTGTCGGCGGCGCCGATGTCGGGCGACTGGTTCCATCAGCACTTCGGCATCTCCAAGGAAGCGCTCCGGCTCACTGCTTGGTTCGGCCCCAACAACGCGCGCGGGCGCAAGCCCGGCCTGCCCGGGGTCAAGCAGCTCGACGCCGGCGCCATCGACATGCGCGCGGGCGGCAGCGCCATTCCCTACGACATGGAAGATCCGTACCTGCGCCAGGAATACGAAGAAGCGCTCAAGGCCAACGGCGCCGTCTCGCGCATGGAGCCGGAGCTTTACGACCCCAATAACGAAAAGGCGCGAGCCTGGGGCGGGGCCGACTTCTAGGCGGCCGGACGGCACCGATGGCGAATCCAAGAACAGCCATCATCACCGGTGCCGCAAGCGGCATCGGTCGCGCGGCGGTGGCAGAAGCCGTCGCCGCGGGCTGGAAGGTGGCCGCCGTCGACCTTGCCCTGCCCGCCGCGCCCAAGGGCGCAGGCGCCGATAATTTCATCGCGCTTGCCTGCGACGTCTCACAGGCAGACGCCTGCGCGAAAGCGGTCGCCGACGCCGTCGCCCGTTTCGGTCGCATCGATACCCTGCTGCATTTCGCCGCCGTCCATTCGACCGAGACATGGGACGCGCTCGATGCCGACGTCTTCAACCGCACCCTTGCCGTCAACGTCACCGGGTCCTTCCTGATGGCCCAGGCGGCAGCGGGCTGGATGAAGGATCACGGCGGCGGCGCCATCGTCCTTACGGGATCGGGCTCGATCAGCGTGTCGGGCCTCGGCGGGCATGGGCGCGGCGGACCCGCCTATGTCAGCTCGAAGGCGGCGATCATCGGCCTGACGCGCGCGCTGGCCCGGTCCCTGGCACCCTTCGCCATTCGCGTGAACGCGGTGAGTCCCGGCGCCACCGACACCGCCATGACCGCCGAATATTCGCCTGAAGCGCGCGCCAACGTGGGCAGCCGCACGCTGGCCGGGCGCATGGGCGAGCCGGAAGAGATCGCGCGGGCGGCGATGTTCCTCGCCTCCGACGATGCGAGCTACATCACCGGCGAGATGCTCAATGCCAACGGCGGCGGCAGCTTCGGCTGACCGCTCTGCCCGATGCCTGAAGGGAGGCAACGATGACCACCGTGACCAAGGAAGACTTGCAGAAGTTCCGCGAGTTGGAGCCGACGATCCTCGATCTCAAGACCCAGCTGGTCGCCGAAGGCATGACGTCGCGCCTCCTGATCCAGGGCGAGAACTCGACCTATCGCGTGCTCTGCTACGCGCCCTGCCGGGGCGAGGACCACGGATTGCACGGGCATATCGAGGAAGAACACGTCTTTTTCGTGCTGCACGGCGTCGCGGAATTCAATACCGTCTCGGGCAAGCTGCCGCCGGTGCGCAAGAACCAGGGCATTTTTATTCCCAAGGGATGCTTCTACGAATTCATCAACCCCGGCCCCGACTCCCTTGTCGTGCTGCGCTGCGGGGCGAGCGCCATGAAGATCGACCGTTCGACCCGCCTGACGCCGGGCGGCGAGCCGATCCCCGGACGCTCGAAGCGCCACCCGCACCTCAACAACGTCGTCTATCACGACGCGTTTCTGGAATAGCTCACGGCCGGCGGATCAGCCCGTCGCGGAAGGCGGGCGAGCGCGCCGTCCAAACGCCAAGCCCCGCAAGCGCCACCACGCCGATGGCGCCGACCAGGTAGAAGGCATATTCGAGGCCGACGAATTCCGCCACCGCGCCCATGATGAACGGGACGAGCGCGCCGCCGAACTTGTTGAACGACAGGCGCAGCGCGGCAACGCGGCCCTGCAGGTCGCGCCCGACGGCCTGGGATGAAATCGTCAGCATCAGCGGGAAATTGTATCCCTGCCCGATGCCGCGCAGGCTGATGGCGATGGCGAGCGCCAGGAAGGTTCCGAGCACCGGCGTGATGGCGATGGCGATGACCGCCATCATGGTCATGGCGATCAGCAGCCAGTGGCCGCGCACCCGCGCGCTGAGCCAGCCCACGCTCAGCGCCGCCAGCGCCGAAACGCCATTGGAAATGCCGAGCAGCAGGCCGATGGCGCTGGCATCGAAGCCGATCTCCTTTAGCCACACGCCGTAGAACGAATTCTGGATGCCCGATCCCGCCTGGCGCATGAAGGTGCAGGAAATCACCAGCGCCACTGCGGGCAGCGCCAGGAGGCGGAACGTGGTGATGTAATCGCCCAAGCTCGGCAGGATGCCCGGACGGCGCGCCGCGGCAGGCGCCGGGGCAGCCTCGGGCACGGCTTCGGGCTTCGGATCAGCCTTGGGTTCGGCCTTGGGTTCGGGACGCGTGTCGGGCAGCAGGAATGCCGTCACCGTGCCCATCAGTACCCAGAGGGCGGTAGCGATGAAGGCCACGGTCGCACCGAACCCGGCCCAGACGAAACCCGCCAGAATGGGAGCCGCGAACCCGCCCAATCGCGTTGCCGCCGTCAGGCGCCCGGCATAGACCGCCTCGCCGCGCAGCAGCACGCCGACCAGCGCCTGGGCGCCGATCCAACCCGTAACCTCGAGAAAGCCTGAAACCATCTGCAGGGCGACCGCACCCCAGACCGTCGGCGCCAGCGGATAGAGAAGGAACACCGCGGCGCCCGCCACCCCCATGACCATGATTACGGCGCGCGGGCCGAAACGGTCCTGCAGGGCGCCGCCGTGAATGGAAAAGGCGATGACCAGCGCCTGGCGCGCCGAAACGATCAGGCCGATCATCACCGGCGAGGCGCCAAGCTGCAGCGCCCACAGCGGGATGATGACGGAAACGATCAACACCTGACTGCCGGCGAAGAAGGCAACCGCGTAAACAAGAAGCTGGGTACGCAGCGTGACGGCACCGCCCTGATCGGCAGACATGAACGCTTCCCCCTTGAACCCCCGAACGCGCCTCGCGGCGGCGGCAGAAAAAGACGCTAGATTTCGGCGCGAAGCTCGCGCGCGGCACCCACCATCGCCGCGAGCTTGTCCCGGGCCAACTGGCGGCTGATCGTCATCAGCCCGCAGTCGGGGCCGAGCATGACGCGGGCGGGATCGACATGATCGAGAAGCGAGGCGACGCGCCGCTTGACGTCGTCCACGCCGGGCGCGGGCGTATTGCCGGGATCGACACAACCGAACATGATCAGGCGGTCGCCACAGGCGGCCAGCAGCGAGGGATCGTAGTCGCTGCGCCCGAACTCGACGGTGAAGCCGCCGATCCGGGTCTTGATCAGGGCATCGAGAAGCTCGGGGTAGGTGTGCTCGTGCTGGGGCGTGTCACCGCCCGGATAGCCGTAGCAGAGATGCACGAGGGTCGGCACCTTGATGCCCTCAAGACAGCGATCCAGCGCCCGCGCGCCGTAATCGAAGACCTTCTGGTGATAGCGGGTCATGGCCGGCTCGTCGATCTGCAGCATGTCGCAGCCGGCTGCCTGCAGTTCCAGAAGTTCCGCGTTGACGGCAACGGCGATGTCCATCGCCAGCTCGCCCTCGTCCTTGTAGAAAGTGTTGAGAGTGCTGTCGATCATGGTCATCGGGCCCGCGACGGCCATCTTGAGCGGCAGCTTCGTATGGGCGCGCGCGAACTTCAGGTCTTCGACCACGGCCGGCGCACGACGGCCGACCCGCCCGACGATGCGCGGCACCACGTGTGGGTTGACGCGCCCGCGATAAACCTCCTTGTCGCCCTTCTGCTTCATGTCGACGCCGTCCCAGGTCGAGGCCGCGTGATAGACGAAACTTTCGCGCCGTTGCTCGCCGTCGGTCAGAAGTTCCAGTCCAAGCTCTTCCTGCTCGCGCAGGCAGACGATGGTGGCATCGTCCTGGGCCTCTCGCAGAGCGTCTCCCTCGAGGCGGAATTTCGCGCGCGACCGGTTGGTTTCGGCGAGCCAGCCGGGACGGGGAAAACTGCCGACGCTCGTCGGGGTCAGGGGCAGGAGTTTCATGGGCGACGTCTTTCTATGATGGGCTGTTGGCCGGGCCGGACTCGGGCGTTTCCAGCGCGCGCATCAGGCTGCGACGCTGCTGCCAAGCCCAGATCCAGAATAAGACACAAACCGCAGCGCCGACAGCAAGAGGGGGCCGCAATCCCGCATGTTCGGCAATCGCGCCCATGATGAGCGCCCCGATGGACGGCGCGCAATGCTGCACCAGTCCGTGGTTGCTGATGACCCGCCCGCGCATGACGGGGTCGGAGGCGGACTGGATCAGGGTCTGGTTGGCGACGTTCTGCATGATGGCGGCAAGCCCGATGATGAAGATGGCGACACAGCCGACGAGGAAAATGGGCGTCGCCACGAACATCAGCGTGCCGAGGCCGATCAGCAGCACGCCGCAGATGCTGATGACAGTGAGGCCCGACACGCCCTTGTCCCGGCTCGCCATGTAAAAGGCGCCGATCATGGCGCCTGCCCCGTAGGAACTGGTGAAAATCGCCAGGCCCTCGGGCCCGCGTCCGAACACGTCGCCGACGAAGCCCGGCAGCAGGTCGCTGAGCGGCTTTGCCAAAAACCCGATCATGACCAGCAGCAGCATCTGCACGCGGATGCCCGGGTGAACCAGCATGTATTTCAGGCCTTCCATCGTCTCGGTCGCGATGGAGCGTTTTTCGCGCGCGGGCGGCGGCGCAACCCGCGTACTGATCAGGTGCAGCATCAGCGTAAAGACGAAGAACAGGGCGGCCGCAGCGGCGAAAGTCCAACCGATCCCGGCCAGGACGATCACGCTGCCGCCGACCGCCGGGCCGATAAAGCGCGAGACATTGAAGATGATGGAGTTGAGCGCGACCGCAGAGGGCAGCATGTCGCGTCCCACCAGCGAGAAGATCACCGTCATGCGCGAGGGCCGGTTGAAGGCCGTCACCGTGCCCCGCACGATGACGATGGCGACCAGCAGCCAGATATTCATCCAGCCGCCCAGCGTGAGGACCGCCATCGCCACTGCGTATACGAGCGACATCGACTGGGTAAATCGCAGCAGCTTGAAGTAATCGACCCGGTCGACCACGGTCCCGGCGATCAGGGCGAAAAAGAACATGGGTGCCGATTCGATGATGGCGATGGCGCCGAGCCATGCGGCGGAGCGGGTCAACTCCCATGTCAGCCACAGAAGCGCCACGCGCTGGGTCCACAGCCCGATGTTCGACGTCAGGTTACCGATGACGAAGAGGCGATAGTCGCGGATCGCGAAGGTGCGCCTGAGCGCCCCGAAACCACCCGGAATTTTCAAGACGCCGCCCCTTGCGCACGCGTGCCGCGCCCGAAGCCCGCGAGGCGCAACAGAAGCGTCACGGCCAGAAGGAACACCATCAGCAAGGTGCCGAGCGCCGCGACCGCCTCCATGTACCCCTCGTCCCACATGTTCCACATGAGGATGGCGAGCACCTGGTTTTCCTCGCCCTCATACAGCATCAGCGGCTTGCCGGCGGTACGGATGACGTGAAGCATGACCCAGATCCAGACGCCGACGAAGGTGGGCATCATCAACGGCACGAAGACCCGCCACATCGTGCGCAGGCGCGCCGCGCCGGACATGTGCGCCGCCTCCTCCAGATCCTTGTGAACCTGCAGGATGGCGGCATTCATCGCCCGGGTCCCATAGGCCATGTAGCCGATGGCGAAGGCGATGGTCATGGCCGTGATGCCGCCGTGAATGGGCAGCCCCCAGGTGTCGAGGTGCAGGAAAATCCAGAGGAAGGCCAACCCCATGACAATGCCCGGGATCGCATGGGGTATGAACGCCAGCTGATCGAGCACACGGCGCGCGCGGAAGCGAGTGCGCACGATGACATAGGATACGATGAAAGAAATCACCACCGTCAGGGTCGAGGCGGCAACCACGAGCACAAGGGTATTGGTCAGTACCTTGCCAACGAAGGCAGTTTCGAAGAGGTGCTCGTAATTGCGCAAAGTCATGCCGGTGATGGCATCAAAGGATGGCGCCCGCACGAAGGGCTGGAAGGATGTAAAGGCGAAGACCAGGAATGGCAGGATGACCGCCAGCACCAGATAAAGGATGACACCCCCCAGCGCCACCCAGCGCCAGCGGCCGAGGTCGACAAGCCGCGGGCGATAGCCCTTGCCGGTAATGATGGTGAAACGTTCCGAACGTGCAATCACCCGCGCGTACAGAAACGTCGCGACGATGGCGATGGCGAGATAGACGATGGCCAGCGCATTGGCCTCCCCGTAATTGGGCTGCAGGGTCACCGAATGCAGGACCGAATAGATCTTGGTCGAAAACACGTAAATGCCGCCCGGCATGCCGAGAATGCCCGGAACCTCGAACACCTCCAGCGCTGTCATCATCTGGTAAATTACGACAGCCAGAAGCCCCGGCAGCATCAGGCGCGCCGTAACCTTTCTGAGGGTAGAGACCGGGGCCGCGCCGCTCATGGCGGCGGCTTCTTCAAGCGACGGATCCATGGACCGCAACAGCGGAACCAGCATCAGGAAAGCCGTCGGCACCAGACGCAGTCCCTCGATGAAGATCATGCCGCCCAGCGAATAGATATTGATCGGGCCGATGCCGAGCGTGCCCTGCAGGAAATCATTCAGAAAGCCGATGCGCGGGCTGAGCAGCAGAACCCAGGCCATCGCCTGCAGCATGCTGGGAACGGCAAGGGTCATCGGCACGCCGGCATAGATCCAGATCTTGCCGGGCATGTTGCTGCGCTCGACCAGCCACGCGAGGGTGACCGCGACCGAACTGCCGAAGACGGTAGCTCCGGCGACATAGACGACGGTGTTGTAGAAAATGCGGGCGGTGCCCTCGTCGCGCCAGACCTCCTCGTAATTTTCGAAGGTCAGTTCGCCGAGATCGAGATCGGTCGGCAGCGGCGCCAGGGAAAAGCTGCCGAGGACGAGAAAAACGAGCGGCACGACCACCGAAGCCGTGACGACGATGAAAACGAGCATCGCCCACGGGTTCGCCGGCATGAAACGCGGCGCCCCGAGGGCGCGCGCGCCGGATGTCGCCTCGATGGTCATGGCGCCCTCGTCCTACCCCCGGCGACGGCGAAGCCGCCGTCGCCAACCGCGTTATGCCTTTGGCTTGTAATCCGGCCGCGGCTGACGGACATCGACGCCGTTCTTCTTCAGTTCGGCCGCGTAGGAATCGTAAATAATGGGATCTTCCTGTTCATACTCGATCTGGTCCGGTCCGCCGCCCTGGGCCGACATGCCGAGACGGATCGGATGCTCGGGACTTCCGCCGCGGCGCAGCGCGAGATAGCGCGCGGGCTCGGCGCCGGTATTGAAATGCTGGTGGAACCACCATTCGGGCGGTGCGAACAGAGAGTTTTCCTTCCAGTTCACCCGGGTCGGCTTGTCGCCCTCCTTCCACAGGAGCGAATAGCCTTCGCCCGCGAGGATGATGACATGGGCGCCGGGGCCGTGCCGGTGGCCCTTCTTGTAGGTGCCGACCTCGAATTCCGAAAGGTGGCAGGCCATGGTGTGGCCGGACATCGACATGTGGAACGACTTGGCGGCGAAGCCGCGGTCTTTCCAGTTGATCAGGCGGAACTGCAGCGTATCGGGAATGAGGTTGATGCGCGTGACGCGGCCACCGAGATATTCGCGCTCGCCGTTGAAGAAGCTGTTTTCGCCCTTGTAGCGATCATCGAAGATGAAGCCGTTTTCAAAGACGTAGCGGTCGTTGTGATAGAGGTTCATCGTCAGCGGCGCATTGGTCACCATCAGGATGCGCGCCGGGCGGTGCTTGTCGTGGTTGACGTGCTGGTAGGTGGTGTTCAGGGGCGGTCCGAACAGCGCCCGCTTGCCCCAGGGCACGGAATTCGTCGGGCAGCCTTCCTGCTCTATGATGGTTTCGCCCTCGCCCTCGACGATGAAGCACCAGGTCTCGAACATGTGGCGGATCGGCTTGGTTTTGCCGCCGGGGGCGACCTCGATGATCATCGAGGAGGTGATGAACGGATCGGCCAGGTTGACGAAGGCGCCATTGCAGCCGAAGCGTTCCCAGTGGCCGAGCTGGACCTGCATCATGTCTTCGATGTGGAAAGCCTCGTAGATCGGGATGCCTTCGCCCTTCTGCCAGATCTCGTAGAAGGGCTTCGGGCGGACGAACTTCTGTTCGACGGTGGCGCTGTTCATGGTGTCGTTCAACGCGGCTCTCCTTGACTCCGGGCCCTGCGGGCCGATTGCTCTTGCGCAGGCGCCCCTGCGATTTTCATTTTAAACGTCACTTGGCGCAGGCAACGGCCGACGCGCTCTGTCCCGGACCGGGATAGGTCACCTTGCATGACATGCCGGCCTTGAGATCGGCCCGGCTCGCCTTGGCTCCGCCGATGCTCACCGCCGTGCGGCGCGCACTGATGGTGACTTCGGTTGCCTTGCCCTGCTGGTCGAAAACGATGGTACGGCCCTTGCCCTTGACGCCCGTCAGCTTGACATCAAGTGACAACAGCTTGGCGCCCCCCTTGTCGCCGCCTGCCTTCTTCCACAGCGGATCGTAATAGGCAATCAGCTTCGGGTACTCGTTGACCAGCTTCGCCTCGTCGCGGATGGCGATGGGCTTGCCGGCGATTTCCTCCGGGTAGGGCATGAACTCCTTGCGGCCGGAAAATTCCTTGCGCACCGAGATGGCCTCGTCCGCATGGAACTGCGCCAGCTGCCCTTCCTTGGACAGGAACCAGTTGGCGAAGACCAGCGAGCCGTAGCGGTGCGGGTTGTTCTTGAGCACCACGAGAAGCGAGATCGCCATCGGCACCGGCGACGGGCAATGGAACGCCACCGGGGCGCCGCGGCTCTGGTATTGGGAGATACGGTATTCGGCGGCCGCCACCGCCGCATCGAATTCACCAGCGATGGTCAGCCCGATCATCGCATTGGCGCCTTCCTTGCGCAGCTGCGGCTTCACGTCGTTGAACAGCTTCGTCATGAAATTGCGCGTCCAGTCCGGGCCGTTCTTGAGCCAGAGCATGGAAAGCCAGAGGTTCGGCCGGTTGGGCACGCCCAGCTTGCCGTCCTGCCAGCGCGGGCTGTTCACCAGATCGTCCCAGGTTTTCGGCAGCTCCGACTTTTTCACCTTGGTGGTGTTATAGACCATGCACCGGTAAGCGATCTTTTGGCCGACCCAGTGGCCGGATGCCTCGCGCATGTCGGGCGCAAGCCGCCGGTAGTTGGGCAGTTGCCGCAGATCCTCCAGCGCACCGATGTCGCGGAAGTTTACCCACTCGCCGCCGAGGCTGATGATGACGTCGGAGATATAGCGGCCCTGCTTGTAGGCCAGAACCTGCTTGACGCCACGGTCGTGAAGGCCGCCGCGCACGTAGGAAACCTTTACATCCGGATAGCGTGCACGGAACGGCGCGGCCAGCTTCTGGAACTGCGGGGGATCCCACGACCCGATGATGTTGACGGCACCTTCGGCCTTGGCTTTCGCCAGCCAATCGGGCGGGACGCGGGCCTCTTCGTCCATACCCGCAACGACGTCCTCGCCCAACTTCAGAGCCTGCAGGATCGCCTTGGTTTCCGCGGGCAACGGCTCGGCCGCGTGGGCCGCGGGCAAGCCTGCCGCAAAGGACAGGGCGCAAATCGCCAACATCGTCTTGTTCATCGCTGGGCTCCCTCGTTTCGTCGTCGACGGGACTGACTTAACGCTTGCGGTACTGGGGACGCGGCTGATGGTTTTCGGCGCCGTTCTTCTTCAGCTCCGACACGAACAGATCGTAGATCCAGGGCGCTTCGTCCTCGTGCTCGATCTGGTGGTTCTTGGCGAAATCGGGGTCGGTGTTCGGCCCCGGTGCGCCGATGCGGCAAGGATGTTCGGGCGCGCCCTTGCTCTTGAGCGCGAGATAGCGCGCGGGCTCGGGCCCCGTGTTGAAGTGCTGGTGGTACCACATGTCGGGCGGCGAAAACATCGCGTTCTCCCGCCAGTCGACCTTGGTCGGCTCGTCGCCTTCCTTCCAGCACAGGGAATAACCGGCGCCCTGAAGGATGATGACATGGGCGCCGGGTCCATGCCGGTGCGCCTTCTTGTAGGTGCCCGGTTCGAATTCCGACACATGGGCGCCGATGGTGTGATGGCTCATCCCCGTCAGGAAGACGGTACGCGCGCCGATGCCGCGCTCCTTCCATTCATGCAGGTAATAGTCGCGCACATCCTTGACCATGTTCGTGCGCACGTAGCGCTGGGCGAGGATTTCATAGGTCGGATTGAAATATCCCTGCTGACCCGCGTAACGATCATCGAAAACAAAGGGGTTTTCGAACACGTAGCGCTCGTTGTGATAGAGGTTCATCGTCAACGGCGCGTTCGTCACCATCAGGATGCGCGCGGTTTCCGTGCTGTCGGTATTGCGGTGCTGGTAGGTGCAGTTGAGCGGCGGGCCGAACAGGGAGCGCGGCTGCCACGGGATCACCGTATCGGGGGCGCCGTCCTGGCTCACCAGGGTTTCGCCCTTGCCGCCGATGACATAGACCCAGGTCTCGAACATGTGACGCACCGGCTTGGTCTTCTGGCCGGGCTTCAGTTCGATGATCATCGAGGTGATGAGGAACGGATCCTCGAGATTGACGAAACAGGCATCGCAGCCCATCCACTCCCAACGGGCGAGCTTGACTGCGGCAAGATCGTCGATATGGAAGCTCGAATAGGTCGGGATGCCCTGTCGCTCCTGCCACAGGTCGTAGAACGGCTTCGGCCGATTGAACTTACGTTCTGTTGCGCCCGCCTGGGACGCATTGAAATTGTCGAGTATCGCCATATCCTCCCCCTGCCGCGTTCTCGCCGCGCGGCACCAACCTGCTTTTACTGGAAATTAGCAGCAGAATTGGCCCCCGATTAGAGCCATTCTAGGCAATATTCCGTTTCCGAACAGGGGTACCGGCGCTCAGTCGCGCCGGTAGGTCGGCTTAGCTTGGCGAATCTCGACCCCCTTGCGGGCCAGTTCAGCCGCGTATTCGGCATAGATCGCAGGGTCTTCGTCGTCGAAATCGATCTGGGCCTTGCCGAACTGGGTCATGCCGTCGCCGGAGTCCTGGAACCGGGGCATGCCGGTGCGGAGCGGATGGACCGGGTTGTTGTTGCGCACGGCCAGATAGCGGGCGGGTTCCTTGCCGGTATTGAAATGCTGGTGCCACCACCATTCGGGCGGCGCGAACATGGTGCCGGCCTTCCATTCGACCCGCTGGCGCTCCTGCCCATCGGCCCACAGCAGGGAATAGCCCTCGCCGTCGAGCATCACCACATGGGCGCCCGCGCCGTGGCGATGGGCCTTCTTGTAGGTGCCGACCTCGAAAGACGAAATATGGGCGGCAATGGTGCTGTCGGAGATCGACATGAAGGCGGTCTTCGCCCCCTTGCCGCGCATTTCCCAGTTGTAGAGCTCGTACTTACCGACATCGCGGATGTAATTCACCGACGACAGGCGACTGCCGAGATATTCGGGGATGCCGTCGAAGAAATTTTCCTGGCCCTGGTAGCGGCGCGTAAACGACCAATCGGCGCCGAACACGAAGTCTTCGTCATGGTAAAGGCTCATCACCATCGGCGCATTGTTGACGACAAGCAGGCGCGCCGTTGTGTCGCCGGTATTGCGGTGCTGGTAGGTGGTGTTGAGCGGCGGCGCGAACAGCGAGCGTTCCGCCCAGGAAATCTTGCGGGTGGGCGAGCCCTTCTGTTCGATCACCGTCTCGCCCTCGCCGGAGATGATATAGGTCGTCGCCTCGAACAGGTGATGGACGGGGTTGAGCGCCGTGCGCGGCGGGATTTCGAGCACGAAGGATCCGACGAGGAAACTGTCGGTCAGGTTGATGAAGCAGCCGTTGCAGCCGAAGCGCTTCCACGGGCCGACCTCGACATCCTTCAGGTCGGCGACATGGAAGGTCTTGTGGACGGGAATGCCTTCGTTGTCCTGCCAGACGTAGTAGTACTGCGGCGGGCGCTTGAAGACCTTGGCTTCGGGATCGTTCGGAGCCGCGTCGGTCATGCGCTCTGCCTTTTCTGGTCATGGGCGACGCGCGCCTGGCCGGTCGATACGTGAATGTCGATGTACTCGTTGAGCTTCGGATCGCGGATCAGGCCCTTGGGGTCCTTGCCTTCCTGCACGCGCTTGATCTGCTCGCGCAGAAGGCGGCGGTAAAGCGCGATTCCGGCATCCGATACCCCGAGATTCTCGCGCGAGCGGTCGGTGATCGGCCCCTGGGTTTCCCACGCCATCGCATCGTGGGAGGCGAAGCTGTTCATGTGATAAACGCCGTATTCGTCGCGCAGCGGCGGCACGTTCTGGAACGGCACCTGGTTGGGCTGCGGAACCTCGCTGCCGTCCTCGGTCGGCGTGAACTGGTAGCGATAGATCTGCGTGTGGGTATCGTCGACCGGCAGGCGCATGTGCATCACGAGGTGCTCGCGCTGGGGCGACAGCAGGAAGTTCGGGAAGATCACCGGATGGCCGTCTTCCTCTTCGGCCTCGTCGCCACCGTAGATGCGCTGTTTGCGCACGCCGACCCAGTTGGGCTCTTCGACGATCTCGAAGTGCATCTTTTCGATCGGCCGGTAATAGTAGGTGCCCATGTCACCCTTGCCCTTCAGAACAAGCGTATGGGCATGAAGGTAATAAGTGTGGCAGGGGTCGCAGGAGTTTTCCATCACCTGCAGCCAGTTGCAGTCGAGCAGCGGCAGGACGTCGATGCGGCGCACCCCGTCCTTGCGCAGAAGCTGCGCCCAGCGCGGCAGTTCCGGAGCCTCACCGGGCCCCATATAGGTCCACAGCATGCCGCCCAGTTCGCGCACCGGGTAGGCGCGCTGGCGCACGTGGTTGATCAGCGTCGTGTCCTTGGGCTCGAACGGCATTTCGATGCACTTGCCGGTGCAGTCGAACTTCCACCCGTGGTAGGGACAGCGCAAACCGTCGTCTTCGACGAACCCATACAGGAGCGAAGCGGACCGGTGGCAGCACTGTTCCTCCACCAGTCCGAAACGGCCCGAGCCGTCGCGAAACAGGACCAGTTCTTCGCCCATCACGCGGATTTTCTTTTTCGGATTTTCCGCAGTAAGTTCCGCCGCGGGGCCGACCGGTTGCCAGTAGCGGCGCATCAACTCACCCGCGGGCGTGCCCGCACCGACACGCGTCAACTCGGCATTCTGTTCGTGAGACAGCATGGCTTCCTCCGTTCAGGCGCTTGCAGGCTAGCCTTCGCCTGCCAGCGTCGCGTAGTAGCGCCATGACGACCGGACGTTACCCATCAGCGGCGGCATGGTGCCATCGGACGCGGTGTTTCCTCCACCTTCCCGACCGTAACCCGGAATGAATGTTCTTATATCTTCGTCGGAAATCGGCCGGGGCGTACCCAAAAGATACGCCTCGTAATTCATTTCCGCCAGTTCGTTGATCTTGATCGCGGCGAGCGTCGCCTCTTCGACCGTGGGGCCAACGGTGGTGATGCCATGACCGCGCATCAGGCAGATGCGGGCGCGCCCCATGGCGGCGGCGAACTCCTCGCCCAGAAGATCGTTCTTTATCAAGATGGCGCGGTCATAAAGTGCCGGCCCTTCAACGGCAAGCCGCAGGCCCGTCGGGTCGTAAGCACCAAACACGGGTAAAATCTGTTTTTCCGTAATGGTAAAAAGCACCACGGTTTTCGGATGGACGTGAACGACGCTGTTCACCTCGGGCCGCATCCGGTAGAGCCAGGAATGGATGAACACTTCCTGCGGCGCCTTAAGGCCATCGGGACCGTCGAGCTTTTCGCCGTCGCCGTCGACACGGATGATTTCGCCCGCTGTCGTGTAGCGCACGCCCACTTCGTCGCGCCCGCGCGCGCGCACCAGGAAACCGCCGTCGCAACGGGCGCTGATGTGGCCCGTCGCCGCTTTCGTCAGGCCCAGATTGCCGATGATGCGGCAAGCCTTGGCGACCAGTTCGCGCTGTGCGGCGAATGCATCCATCGCGTTCTCCGCCCTACTTCGGCAACGGCGTCCAGCCGTACAACTCGATCGTCGACTTGCCCTGCTTGAGCGAGGCGATGGTGCGCGATTCCTTTTCTTCGCGCGACTGGGAGGCATCGAGGGCCGCCTTCGCCGCGCCCTGCGGGATGACGACGACGCCGTCGCGGTCGCCATTGATTATGTCGCCGGGCGCCACATCGACGTTACCGATGCGGATCACTTGCGCCAGAGAACCGCCTTCGTCCTTGGTCGTGCCCTGGATGGCGAGGCCCCGCGAAAACACGGGGAAGCCGATCTCTTCCAGAAGGTCGGCATCGCGCACGCAGGCATCGATCACCAGACCGGCGAGCCCGCGCTGCTGCGCGGCATGGGCCATGATTTCGCCGAAATAGCCCGCCTCATACCCGCCGCCGCAATCGACCACGAGGATGTCGCCGGGCTTCGCCTGGTAGATCGCGCGATGGATGTTGATGTTGTTGAAGGCCTTGGCCACCACGGTGAAGGCCGGCCCGCAGATCTTCCATGCGTTCGAGACCGGCTTGATCGCCGCAGGCAAAGCGCCCTTGCGGCCCATAGCTTCATGAATGGTTGCCGAGGGAAACGTCGCCGCTCGCGCGATCGTCGCCGCGTCGGGCCGGGGAAAATCGAAACTCATGGCTCTACCTCTTTGTCTGGAGACTGTGATAGCCGTGCTTCTTGCGGGCATCGACCAGCTTCGCGCCCGCCCTGACCTCGGCGACGATGCGGGCCTCGGCCTCGGCGACCGCGGTGGCGATGTCGAGGACTTCCTTTTCCTTCTCGACCGGCACCACCAGCACGCCGTCGTCGGAGCCGACAAGGATATCGCCCGGACGCACCTGAACATCGCCGAGGGACACGGTGACATTGGTGCCGTCGACCTCGACCCGGTCCTTGCCCGTGCGCATGAAGCGCCCGCGCGAGAAGATCGGGTAGCCGACCTCAAGCGAGCCGGCGACGTCGCGGCACACGCCGTGAATGACAGTGCCCGCGACCCCGCGCGCCTTGGCCGTCGTCGTCAGGATATCGCCCCACACGGTGCAGTCGAGGCGGCCCGCATTGTCGAGCACCACGACGCCGCCCGGGGGCACGTCGTCGATGTAATCGCCGACCGTCCCCTTGACGATCCCGCAGGGCCGGTATTTCAGAGTGAAGGCGCGGCCCACGACGTGATGGCCATTGGCGAGCGGCGCAAGCCCCTGTGCCATGCCGTGAATGCCGAGCCGGTCGAGCGCGTCGGAGATCGACGCGCTGGCCAGTTGCTTGAAACCTTCGATAACGGGATCGCTAGCCATCTTATTTCTTGTCCTTGTTGAGCATCTGTTCGTAACCGCCGCTTTCCATCACATGGACGATGGATGCGCCGTTGCGCACGGCTTCGGCCATGCGCGCCTCGCGGGCAGCGATTTCCTCGCCCTTGGCGATGACCTCTTCGGCGCGCGCCTGCGGAACGATGATCGTGCCGGAACCGTCGGCAACCACGTAATCGCCGGGGTGAACCTGCACGCCCGCGAACTGGATTTCCTCGTTCACGCTGTCCTGAATGACGCGCCCGCGCGCGGTGATCGGCACCACGCCCTTGGCGTAAACGGGGAATTTTGCCGCCGCCGAATCGTCGATGTCGCGACACGCCCCGTCGATGACGATGCCGGCCAAGCCCTTGGTCGCCGCGGCAAGCGACAGCAGCCCGCCCCAGCCAGGCACGTCGGTGCGCCCGGCCAGTTCCATCACCAGCACGTCGCCCGGCGCCGCCGCCTCGATCGCCTCGGTGCCGAGGTGACGGGTGGGCTTTTCCACCCCCTGCGGCTTCAGCTTCACCGTGACCGCGCGCCCGGCGATGCGCGGGCACGGCCACTGCGGGCGAATGCCGAGCGTCGCGCCCTTGAGGCCCAGCGCATCGAGCGCGTCCGACACCGTGCAGGCATCCAGTTTCGAAAGGCGCTCGACCAGCGCATCACGTGCCATTTGGCAATCTCCCCCAGATCAAAAACCGATTTTGACGATACTACAGGACGGCGCGTTCACCGCAGCCCCGAAAATCCGAAACGGCGGCCGATCAGCCGCGCGATGATCGCCATGCATCCGGTCATCAGCACGATCAGCACGCCGACGACGGCGGCGGCCTCGAAGGTGCCGTCGACGATGTGATCGACCTGCAGCATGGCAAGCGGCCGGTTCTCGGCCGTCACCAGCATGGCGATGGTGGAAACGTTGCGCGCCGCCGAAACGAAGGTAAGTAGTGCCACAGCAACCAGCACGGGACCGAGCAGCGGCAGCACGATGCGCCGGAACGTATAGGCCCAGGAGCCGCCCGCGATGAAGGAAGCCTCTTCCAGATCGCGACCGAGCTGCACCATGTTGCTTTTGACGAGCTGCACGCCCGTCGAAATGGAATTGAGGATACAGGCGACGATGAGCACGACGAGCGTGCCGTAAAGCGGCTGAAACAGATCGACGTTGAGGAACACCCACAGAAGTGCCAGGCCGAGGATGATCCCGGGCAGGCTGGCGGGCAGCCACGACAGGAAATCGAGAACCCCGCGCGCGGCATAACGCGTGCGCACGGAAATATAGGCGACCAGCGAATACCAGAAGACGCCGATCAGGGCGGCGGAACCGCCCATGAGAAGCGTGTTCGTCGTCGCGCGCAGCATCGGCGGGTCGGTCAGGACTGTTTCCCAGTGCTCGAAGGTCCAGGCGTCCTCGAGGCCGAAATGGCCGTAAAGGCTCATGAAGGTGCCCATCAGCAGGAACACGATGGGCACCACCGTGATCAGCGTGCCGAAGGCCGCGATAATGCCGAACACCGGCCAGCGCCAGCCGCGCAGACGCAGGATGTTGAAGGTGAAGCTGGAGGTGACCGTGACGTAGCTGCGCTTGTGCGACAGGTACTGCTGCCAGAAGATCAGCGGCAGCATGCTGACCAGGATGGCGAGCCCCAGCACCGTCGAGACGCCGAACATCGGCGGATCTTCCTGAATGAACTGGTAGATCTTGGTCGAGAACACATAGAAGTTGTCGGGCGGCCCCAGAATCAGCTCGATCTCGAAGGATTCGAGCGAATGGATCAGCGAAATGCACAGCGTGATCATGAACGCCGGCATCAGCACGGGAATGACGATGCGCCGAAGCGTTCCGAGCGGACTTGCCCCCGAAATGCGCGAGGCTTCCTCCATCGCGCCGTCGAGGTTGCGAAAGGCCGGCGACAGGAAGATGTACTTCGCCGCCACCGAGCGCGCCGCGATATGGGCGAAGATGATGCCGGAGAAGCTGTAGATATTGAACGGCCCCTCCTCCATCCCGAACAGGGCGACGGCGGCCTGGTTGGCAAGACCGAACTGCGGATCGAAGAGCAGGATCCAGCCCATCAGCACCGGCAGGGCGGGCAGGAAGAAGGCGACCCAGAAGAACGCATCGATCAGCTTCTTGCCGGGAAGATCGGTGCGCGCCACCGCCCAGGCGATCAGGATCGCCGCCGGGAAGGCGATGATCTCGGTGGCGATCACGCGCTTGAAGGTATTGAGGATGGAGGGGACCATGCCCGGCGCGCTCCACGCCGTGCGCCACAATTCCAACCCGTAGTACTTCTTGCCGTCGGCGCCCTCGACCAGGAAGCTCGCGTCGATCAGCAGTGCCAGCGGATAGGCGACCAGCATCAGCATCACGAACAGCACGACGCTGGCGCCGACCGTGCCCGGACGCAGGCGCCGCAGGAAGCCCGGCTTTGCGGCCGGAGTGATGCCTACTTCGGCCATAGGCTGAGCGCGTCCTTCGGAATGTGAAGCGGGACGGTATCGCCCTCGCGCAGACGTTCGGCACGCGGTACGTAGACCAGCAGGTTCGCGCCACCGACGCGGACATGGCATTCAAAACGATCGCCCACGAACAGCAAGGTCTCGACCCGGCCTTCGAAGGCGTTGTGGTCGGCGCCCGCCGCAGCCCGGCCGATGCGCACGCTTTCGGGCCGGATGGCCGCCGTCAGCCTGGCGCCCGGAGCGGGAACGACCCCGCAGAAGGCGGAGGAAACGAGCGAGATGCCGCCGTCACCGAGCCGGACCTCGGCCTCGGCGCCGTTCAGACCCGCGACTTCGATCTCGATGCGCGTCGACAGGCCGATGAAATCGCGCACGAAGGGATTGGCGGGATTTTCATAGAGATCCACCGGATCGCCTACCTGCTCGACCCGGCCCGCATCCATCACCGCGACGCGATCGGCAAGGGACAGGGCTTCGGACTGGTCATGGGTGACGAGAATGACCGTGACGCCGACCTGGCGCTGCAGTTGTTTCAGTTCCACGCGCATCTGCTCGCGCAGCTTGACGTCGAGGTTGCTGAACGGCTCGTCCAGCAACAGCACGTCGGGCTTGTAGACGAGCGCGCGCGCCAGTGCCACGCGCTGCTGCTGGCCGCCCGACAGCGTCGGCGACGGCCGGTCCTCGAACCCGCCAAGGCCGACCTGGGCGAGGGTCTCGCGCACGGCGACCTCGATCTCCGCCGACGGCAGGTTGCGCAGGCGCAGTGGATAGGCCACGGTTTCCCCTACCGTCAGGTGCGGCCAGATCGCATAGGACTGGAACACCATGCCCATGTTGCGCTTCTGGGGCGGAACGAAAATGTCGTCCTCGGCCGAATAGAGAACATTGCCGTTGAGCGTGATGGTGCCCGTATCGGGGGAATCGAGGCCGGCGATCTGGCGCAGGGTCGTCGACTTGCCGCAGCCGGACGGCCCCAGAAGGGCAAAGACCTCGCCCTCAACGATGTCGAGGGTCAGGTCGTCGACTGCTCGGAAACTGCCGAACAGCTTGGAAATATGGGCAAGCCCGAGAAACGGCTTGCCGCGGTCCGCGGAAACGATGACTGGCCTCCCCGGGCCGGGCTTTCCCGGCCTCGTGATTATCGGTCAAGGGGCACGGCCAGAGCCGAGACCCACGCTTTCTTGACCCTCGATTTCGAGTTCCTTAGTCTAATATTCGAAAGCGATTTCCCAAATCAAAAAACAAGCGACCGGCAACCCGGCACTTGCGTCTGCGAGGACCGCCCCATGACGACCCGTGAAGAAAACGAACTGATGTGCCGCGTCGGGCCGGAAACGCCCGGCGGCAAGATGATGCGCCGCTACTGGCTGCCCGTTGCCTTGTCCGAAGACCTGCCCCAGGGCGGGCGCCCCGTGCCGGTGACCCTGCTCGGCGAAAAGCTCGTGCTGTTTCGCGACGAAAAGGGCCGCCCCGGACTTTTGCAGCGCGGCTGCCCGCATCGCTGCACCGATCTGAGCTATGGCCGCATCGAGGACGGCGGGCTGCGCTGCCTCTATCACGGCTGGCTGTTCGACGTCGCCGGCAACTGCACGGAGCAGCCGGGCGAACCGCCCGAAAGCACATACAAGGACGAGGTCAAGGCGCGGTCCTACCCGCTCGTGGAAAAGGCGGGGATGATTTTTGGATACATGGGGCAGGACGCGCCGCCGGAATTTCCCGACTGGGAGTTTCTGAGAGCCGGCGAGGAAAACCGCTGCCTTCTGCGCTCCCACATCGCCTGCAACTGGCTTCAGGCGCTGGAAGGCAATATCGACCCGGTGCATCTTTCCTACCTGCACCGCCCGCTCAAGCAGGTCGACACGCGGCCCGTGCCGGGCAGCGAGAAATCCGCCGACCAGTTCTACGGCGACGACCGGCGGCCGAACCTCGATCTGGAACAGACCGATTACGGCATCCGCATCTATTCGATCCGCCGCGCCCCCGATGACAAGCAATACGTGCGCATCACCAACTTCATCATGCCGTGCCAGGCGGCCATCGTCGGCAATGAAGGCCGGGTGAACGAGGGGTACTCGGTGCACTGGCATGTGCCCATCGACGACTACAACAACATGCGCTTCGACTTCGTCTACAACCGCGTGCGTCCGGTCGACAAGGAGAAGTACCGCAAGCGGCTCGGCAACCTGACCGGCCCTGACGGCGTGACGAAGCGCAGTCTCGAAAACCGCTATTTCCAGGATCCCGTCGCCATGCAGACGGAAAACTTCACCGGCATGGGCGGCTCGTTCAACATCCATGACGCCTTCGCCACCGAAAGCATGGGGCCGATCAGCGACCGCACCCAGGAGCATCTCGCCACCAGCGACCGCATCATCGTGCGCGCCCGCCGGCAGGTGCTGGAAGCGATCGCCGACGTCGCCGAAGGCAAGGAGCCGCGCGGCGTGATCCGCGATCCCGCGGGGCGCGACCGCTCCCACGTCGTCGTGCTGTCGGAGGTTATCCCCCGCGACGTCGATCCCAAGGAACACTGGAAAACACGCGTTCAACGGCGTCAGGCCGCCGAATAGGCCGCACGGCCCGGCTTCATAACGATAAGGGAGACTTCACGATGACCGATTCCAACAAGCTCTGGCCGCTGAGCCGGCGCGACTTCGCCCTCGGCCTCGCGGGAACCGCCGCCGCCACCTCGCTTCTGCGCGGCATGCCCGCTTTTGCCCAGGACTGGAAGGCGCGCTGGGATCAGGTCGTCGCCGCCGCCAACAAGGAAGGCGGGCTCGACGTCGCGGGCCCGTCGGGGCGCCAGTGGCAGCAGCTGCTGACGGATTTCGGCAAGGAATATCCGAAGATCAAGATCCGGGTGACGCCCTTCGACAGCCGTGACTTCTGGCCGCGCATCCTGAAGGAACGGGAAGTCGGCAAGCACCTGTGGGATATCCGCGTCGGCGGCGCCGATACCCAGGTCTATCCGCTGGCGAAGGAAGGCGGGCTCGCCGATGTGCGCGCCATGTTCATCCTGCCCGATGTCGCCGATGAGTCGAACTGGTACGGCGGCTTCGACCACATGTTCCTCGACAATGCCAAGAAATACGTGCCGAGCTTCGGCGCCTACGAAAGCCCGCTCGCGCATACCAACAAAGCCTTCATCAAGGACGGCGAGATCAAGGACATCAAGGAACTGCTGCTGCCGAAGTGGAAGGGAAAGATCGCCATGGCCAATCCGCGCGGCGGCTCAACCGCCGTCAGCATGGCGCTACTCCACAAGAAATTCGGGGCGGACTTCATCCGCGAACTGTTCACCAAGCAGCAGCCGGTCGTCGTGAAGAATTCGCGTCAGCTGATGGACTGGTTCGTATCCGGCAAGTACCCCATCGGCATCGGCCTGCCCAATTCGCAGATCGTCGCCTACCGCAAGCGCGGCGTGAAGATCGACATGGGCAAGGTTTCCGGCCTCGACATCTGGTCGGTCGGCGTCGCCGGCATCCAGGTCCTGCAGCCGCGCCCGCACCCCAACGCGACGATCGTCTTCGTCAACTGGCTGCTGAGCAAGAAGGGCCAGGAACACGTCATGCCTAAGGTGCAGATCAACAGCCGGCGCAAGGACATCCCTGTCGTCGACAAGCACCGCGAGCTTGACTGGAAGGACTACAAGAGCGCCGTTTCCGGCCAGACGGAAGAATTCACCGCCGCCATGATGGAAGCCAAGCAACTGATTCGCGAGTTGGTGAAATAGCAGCGGCCGCAGCCGCCGGGATTCAGGCGGCAGCGTCCCAGACGGCGAACCCCATGGCGCAGCCCACCCCTTGCGGGCTGCGGTAGCAGGGTACGTAATCGACCATGGCGCCGCCCGCGCCCGCCGCCGCCGCCGCGATCATCCAGTTGCGGATTTCGGAAGTGCCCGCGGTCAGGTCCTCGTCGCGCATGGCGGCCATGAAATCGAGATCGCCCTTTTCCAGCGCGGCGATGAAGTCGCGGTCGAGCTTCTCGTCGATCTTGGTGTGGCTCAACCCGCCGGAACCGATGAAGACGACGCGCCCTGCCGCCTTCGATGCGCGCGCAGCTGCACCAAGAACCCGACCGAAGGCGACGCAGCGCGCCGCTGTCGGCGCCGGCGGAAAATAGGTGTTTACCATCACCGGCAGGATCGGCACGTCCGCCTTCGGCAGAACGAATTCCAGCACGCGCCCGAAGGCATGGCCGAGACCGCCTTCCATCCGCGTCTTTTTCGACCATGACGGATCGAAGCCTGCGGCCATCAGCGCACCCAGCATTTCCTTTGCCAGTGCGCCATTGGCCTTGTAGTGACGAGACTGGTTTTCGATGGACGTGCCGAAGTACCGGTACTTGCGCGTCGCGTCCACCTCGTCCTCGATAAAGAGCGTGAACGGCGGCATGTTGTCGTCGAGCATGTTTTCGTGCTGGTCGTCGCCGATGATGACGATAGTGTCGGGCCGCCACGATTCGAGCTTTTCGCGCAATGTGGCGATGGCGGCCTTGCAGCGGGCTTCGTGGGCGCGCATCGCCTCGGGCGTGATTTCTTCCTCGATCCCTTGTTTGGGACTGAAGGGGCCGCGCGCGCGGCCCGGAAGTTCCGCCCATTTCTCCGCGGGCGTCAACAATTGCGGGCTATGGGACAGGGCCATGCAGCCGACGATCTTCGCCATTCTCTCTTTACCTCCCGATGAAGCAACATCACCATGTTCGACAAAATCGACAAAGCGCGATAGTGTTTTCGAAATTTAGAAACGATTTCTGCAGGGAGACGAAAAATGAATTTCGCAAAATTCATCGTCGCGATTTCCGCTGTTCTTGGCTTTTTCCCGGGCACCGTCGCCGCGCAGGCACTGGGCGACTGGAATACCGTCCTTGCCAAGGCAAAGCAGGAGGGAATTGTCGTCGTCCACGGCGCGCCGGGCAAGCGCTATGCCGAGGCCCTGGTCGGCGCCTTCAACAAGAAATATCCCGACATCAAGGTGCAGTTTTCCGGCGCCTCCAACCGCACCGACGTGCCGAAGCTGTTGCGCGAACGCAAGGCCAACATCTTTGCCTGGGACGTCTGGGTTTCGGGCCCGTCGACGGCGGTCGGGCGCCTCAAGCCGCTCGGCGTGTTCCAGCCCCTCCAGCCCTTCCTGACCAAGGACACGATGGACGACCGCCACTGGCATGACGGTTTCGACGCAGGCTGGATGGATATCGAGAAAAAGTTCTTCTATTCCTTCGACGGCACAACCCAGAACCCGATCCAGGTCAATTACGACTTCATCAAGAAGGGCTCGATCACCTCGATCAAGGACCTGCTGAAGCCGGAATTCGCGGGCAAGATCGTGTGGGACGATCCGCGCTTCAACGGCTCGGGCAACGGCTCGTCGCAAACGATATTCGAAAACATGGGCGAGGATTTCCTGCGTCAGCTCTACAAGCAGCAGATCGTCTACACGGCGAACCGCCGCCAGCTTGCCGAGTGGGTCGTACGCGGGCGTTATCCGATCGGCCTTGGCGTCGGCGAAAACGATCTTACCGTGTTCCAGAATCAGGGCCTTGGCAAGAACGTCGAGCCGCTGCCCGACAGCGCCTACAAGGTCCAGCAGCTGAGCTCGGGCTTCGGCGCGCTCGGCATCGTCGACCGCGCGCCGCACCCGAATGCGGCCGCGGTTTATGTCAACTGGCTGTTGAGCAAGGACGGTCAGGAAGCCTGGGCCGGCGTGCCGCGCAACTCGCGCCGCGTCGACGTGAAGCCCGGCGACCCCAGTCTCGCGCCGCGTCCCGGCATCAAATACTTCAACGGCCAGGCGGAGCAGTTCTTCAAGACACGCGCCCGCCTGATGGACATAGCGAAGGAAACCATCACCGCCGAGATGCCGAAGAAAAAGAAGAAGCGTTCCGAGAAAAAGGAATAGTCACGGCGCAACATGAGCAACCCGATCATTGAAATAGAGGGCCTCGGCAAATCCTTCGGCAGCGTGCGCGCGCTCGACGGCGTCGGCTTTGCCATCGCCAAGGGCGAGGTCTTCACGCTGCTCGGCCCGTCGGGCTGCGGCAAATCGACCACCCTGCGCATCGTCGCCGGACTGGAAGATGCCAGCGAAGGCGAGATCCGCCTGTCGGGGCGCACTATTTATTCCTCGACACGGCGCATCAACCTGCCGCCGGAAAAGCGCAACATGGGCATGGTGTTCCAGTCCTACGCCATCTGGCCGCACATGACAGTGGCAGAAAACGTGGGCTACCCGCTGAAACTCCGTCGCCTGCCCGCGGCGGAAATCCGCGACCGCGTCGCCCGCGCCCTCAAGGCGGTCGAACTGGAGGCACAGGCCGACCGCGACGCACCGAAACTGTCTGGCGGGCAGCAGCAGCGTGTGGCGCTGGCGCGCGCGCTGGTCTACGAGCCGGAAGTGCTGCTGCTGGACGAACCGCTGTCGAACCTCGACGTCAAGCTGCGCGAGCAGATGCGCTTCGAGCTGAAACTTCTGCAGGAACGGCTCAACCTCACCATCATCTACGTCACCCACGACCAGTCGGAAGCGCTGAGCCTGTCGGATCGCATCGCACTGATGAACTTCGGCAGGATCGAACAGGTCGGCACCCCGTTCGAGCTGTATGAAAAGCCGAAGACGGAATTCGTGCGCGACTTCCTCGGCAAGACCATCACCCTGTCGGGCCGCCTTATCGATGTCGAAGGCGGCCGCGCGCGCATCGCCCTTCCCGGCACCTCGGGACCGCTGTCCTGCCCTGCGGGCGAGCGCACCTTGCCGTCTGCGGGCAGCGATATCGTCGTCGCCATACGGCCCGAACGGGTCCGCCTCGTTCTCGACGGGCAGGCGCCGACAAACCTCCAGGGGCGCATCGAGACCGTGCTTTACCAGGGCGAGCGGACGGAATGCCTGGTGCGCGTCGGCGAGCAGATCGTCACCGTCTACGGGCCGCCCGAGACGGCCGGGCTGCGCCAGCGCGACGTTGCCCTCCTTCTGCCGGAAGAGGCGATCAGCCTGTGGCCGAGATAGCCTTGCCAGAAGCGGGCTCGCGCGCCCGCCGCCTCTTTGAATTCCGCACGCTGCTGTTCGCGGCGGTGCTGCTGACGACGCTGTTCCTCGTCCTCTATCCCGTCGTCCTGATCGTCTTTTACAGTTTTTCCGCAGCGGAAACCGGCGCCGATTTCGTCTTCGGGCTGGACGCCTGGCAGCGCGCCCTGCGCGAGCCGGCGATGTTCGGCACCATCATCAATACCGTGAAGCTGCTGGTCGCCATCAACCTGATTTCCTTTCCCGTCGCCATCGTCATTTCATGGGTGCTGGCTCGCACGGATATCCCGTGGCGCGGCGGGCTGGAGTTCATGTTCTGGATTTCGTTCTTCCTGCCGTCGCTCTCGGTGACGCTCGGCTGGATCATGTGCCTTGACCCCGAATACGGGCTCTTGAACAAGCTGGTGATGTTCATCTTCCCCTTCATCGAGGAAGCGCCGTTCAACATCTATTCGTTCTGGGGCATCGTGTGGGCGCATCTCGGCGCCAATGCCATCGCGGTCAAGGTGATGCTGCTGACGCCGACCTTCCGCAACATCGATTCCTCGCTCGAGGAAGCTTCGCGGGTGGCAGGCGCCGGCCGTCTCGGCACCCTTGCGCGTATCGTCGTGCCCGCCATGGCGCCGGCGCTGATCGCCATCCTGCTGATGGCGATGATCCGCGCCATGCAGTCCTTCGAAATCGAGTTGGTTCTGGGACCGGCGTTCCAGTTCTACGTCTATTCGACGAAGGTCTATACCCTGATCGCGCAGGAGCCGCCGGAATTCGGCTCCGCCTCCGCGCTTGCAACGCTGGGCCTCGCCGCCATCCTGCCGCTGATCTTCGCCCAGCGCTGGATCACCTCGCGCCGCCAGTACGCGACGCTGACAGGCAAGCTGCAGACCCAGCCCGTCCGGCTCGGGCCGTGGCGTATACCGGTATTCCTCGCCGTGCTCACGGTCGTGCTGCTGCTGACCGTGGTGCCGCTGGTCTTCGTCGGGCTGGCCTCGACCATGAAGCTGTTCGGCTTCTTCAACATTCCCGATCCCTACACCTTCGATCACTGGGTCACGGTGCTGACCGACGAAACCTTCGGTCAGTCGGTGACGAACACGCTGGGCATGGCGGGCGGGGCCGGAATCCTGTCGGTCGTGCTTTTCTCGCTGGTCGCCTATTTCACCGTACGCACCACTTTCAAGGCGCGCGCCGTTCTCGACTTCGTGTCCTGGCTGCCCTTCGCTGTCCCCGGCATCCTGTTCGGCGTCGGCCTCTTGTTCGTGTTCCTGGAATCGCCGCTGTTCCGGCCGCTTTACGGCACCATGTGGCTGCTGATCCTTGCCACCGTCATCAGTTCGATGACGCTCGGCGTCCAGATCATCAAGTCGAACATGATGCAGCTCGGCAACGAGCTGGAAGAAGCCTCGCGCGTCGCAGGCGCTACCTGGTGGCATACCTTTACCCGCGTCGTGCTGCCGATCATGGTGCCGGTGCTGCTGCTGGTCGGCATCATGAACTTCATTTCGGCGGCGCGCGACATCGCCTCGGTGGCGCTGGTGGCGACGGCGGAAACCAAGACCCTCGCCCTTCTGCAGCTCGACTACATGGTGGAGGGCCGCTACGAGGCGGCCTCGGTCGCATCCTTCGTCGTCATCGTCCTGTCGACGGGGATCGCCCTTCTCGCCCGCGCGCTTGGCTTGCGCATCGGCATTCGCAACTAGGTATCGCGGAACTCCGGCAGAAACAGGTCATCGACGGGGATTTCCCTGTCGGTAAAGCCCTGCTCGTGCATGTAGCGCACCAGCGTCGCCAGAGTCTTGCGGTTGGCGGCGAGACCATAGGGCCATGGATCGCTGCCGAACAGGCGCTCGATCTCCGCCAGATCGTCGAGCAGCCACGGCAGCATCACGTGCTGGCCGTTCTGGGAGGCAAGCCTTCGCCGCGCCTCGGCCTTGGCGCGCCCGCAGGCGTCAAAAAAACGCGCCGCCAGCCACGGGTTGGCCTCGTGCATGGCGCGGCGAATAACGACGAGATGCATGATCGGGAAAATTCCGGTGCGGCGGAAATAGTCGGCCTCGCGCGCCCGGAAATCGGGGAAGAGCCGCACGATTTCGGGATGCGCCGCGACCGCTTCGTCAACGAAGGTACCGAGAATGGCGTCGATTTCCCCCGCCGCCAGCAGTTCGGCCAGGGAACGCCCGCTGTCGTTCGCCTCGATCGCGGGCGGATGGCGCATGGGGCTTGCCGACGGATCGCCATGCCCGCCCGGCTGCATGACGGAACCTTCGATCCAGCGGAAGCTCGCGCAATCGACGCCGTATTCATCGGCAAGCATGCCGCGAATCCAGATCGCCGCGGTCTGGGTATAGAGCGGCACGCCGACGCGCCGGCCTTCCAGATCGCGGGGCTCGCGCACCGGGCCGTCCCTGCGCACGCAGATGAAGCCGTGGCGGAACATCCGCGACGGGAAAACCGGCAACGCGACGAAGGGTTCCTTTCCCCAGTCGCGCAGCGCAATGAACTCGGAGCAGGAGAATTCGGACACGTCGAAGTCATCGCCGCCCGCCAGCCGGTCGAAAATGAGCCGCGGCGGCCACATGGTCTCGCCCGCGATCTCGACCCCTTCGATACGCACGGAGCCGTCATGCAACCCCTCGAACCTGTCGTAGGGCCCGGAAGCGAAGTTCAGGCGAAGCGGCGGCATCGGCGGCGGTACTCCCTGTTGGCGGCGCCAGCATAAGGGCGCGCGCCGCTGCTTGCCAGCGGGAGGGGCGCTGGACTAGGCTGCCCCCATGTCCCTGACCGCAGCCAGCAACGCCGACGCCCCCTTCTCGATCGAGCCCATCGGGCCGACCATCGGGGCGGAGATTCACGGCCTCGACCTCCGCCAGCCGCTCAATGGGGCCACCTTCGCGGCACTTGAGGCGGCGCTGATCGAACAGAAGGTCATCTACCTGCGCGACCAGGCCATGACCACCGCCGAGCACGTCGCCTTCGGCCGTCGCTTCGGCGACCTGGAAGTTCATCCCTTCCGCCCGGAAGGCGAATTTCCGGAAATCATGGTGCTGGACAACCACAAGGACAACCCGGTGCTGTCCACCGACGTCTGGCATTCGGACACCACGTTCCGCGAATGCCCGACCAAGTATTCGATCCTGCGCTGCCTGCGCATGCCCGCCGTCGGCGGCGATACCCTGTGGGCGGACATGTGCGCGGCCTATGACGGGCTCAGCCCCGCCATCAGGAAGCTGATCGACGGCCTCGAAGCCGTCCACGATTTCCAGAATTTCCGCGCGCTTTACGGCAAGGACGAAGAGAGCCAGAAGAAGCTGCGCCGGATGGAAGAGCTTTACCCGAACCCGACCCATCCCGTGGTGCGCACGCATCCCGTGAACGGGCGCAAGGTGCTCTACGTCAATCCGCAGTTCACGCTTTACATCAAGGGCATGAACGAGGGCGAGAGCAAGGCCCTGCTGGAATTGCTCTACGAGCAGACCCACGTGCCGGAATACCAGTTCCGCCTGCGCTGGCGGCCGGGCACCATCGTGCTGTGGGACAACACGTCGACCCAGCACTACGCGGCCAACGACTATTATCCGAACCGCCGCACCATGGAGCGCGTCGCCGTCATCGGCGACAGGCCCTTCTACCGGCCGTCCTGACTTCCGGTTCTAGCGCTGTCGCAGGGGCACGCGTTCGCGGGCAAACAGCGGGTTGCCCGCGCCTTCGGCGCGGGCGAGCTTGCGGCAGTAATAATCGTAGAGAACCTGTCCGCCGACGATGGCCGGATCGAGCTGGGTGCCTTCTTCCAGCTTGTGGGCCAGTTCGCTTTCCGGCGGCGTCGTGAACTTCAGGTTCGAGCCGTTGATGATCAGACTTTCCTGGCACATTTTCTCGACGGCGATGGCAATCAGCACCGGGTCCTTGATCGTCGGGCCACAGGTGACCAGCCCGTGGTTGCGCAGCAGCACCGCGTGGTGGGGACCCATGACCTCGACCATTTCGCACGCCATTTCCTGGGTGCCGACCAGGCCCGAGGAATCTTCGAAGCGCGGCGTGCGCAGGGGCTGCGTCGTTGCCCGCGGCACGATGGTGGCAAGCGGCTCTTCCGATGCCGAATAAATGGACGCATAGAACGGATGGGTGTGCGCGGTGGCGTCGATATCGGGGCGCAGGCGCATCAGCTCCGAATGGATTGGCCATTCGCCGTGCGGCTTGCCGTCGCCCGCGAGCTGGCGGCCCTCGAAGTCGAGCAGCACGAAATCGCGGCGATCGACCACCTCGCCGAGAGCGATGCCGGCGCGCTTCATCCACAAGCCACGGCCTTCGGGGTCGCGCAGCGCCATGTGGCCGACGACTCGGTCGCCATGGCCTTCGAGCTCCAGCACCCGGCAGGCCCGCGCCAGTTCATCGAGATCTGCGGCGAGCGCGTTGCTCATCTCGGCCATCGGTGTCTCTCCTCCATTTTCCGACCCGCACGCTAGCGGCGGGGGCCGGACCTGTCCAGTGCGGCGGTTTGCCGCGAACGAAGGCTGGGATATGCTCATCAGGCAGGGAGAAAATGACCAAAAAACCCAACTTCGTTCTGTTCATCACCGACCAGCACCGGGCCGATCACCTCGGCTGCTACGGCAATAAACTGCTGCGCACGCCCGCCATCGACGCGCTCGCGGCGCGCGGCACGCGCTTCGACAATTTCCATGTCGCCAGCCCCGTCTGCATGCCCAACCGCGCCTCCCTGATGACGGGACGGATGCCGTCGCTGCATGGCGTGCGGCACAACGGCATTCCGCTCTCCTTCGAGCACGTCACCTTCGTCGAACTGCTGGCTGCGGCAGGCTATGCAACGGCGCTCGCCGGCAAGTCGCACCTGCAGAACTTCACCGGCCGGGCGCCCAATTTCGATTTCAAGGAACGCCCCGGCTACGCCGCCCCGCCGCCCGACCTGCGCGAAGCGGACAGGCGCCAGCGCCGGGGCGCGCCATACGAATCGGAAAACGACGCGCTCTGGCGCGAGGGCGGCCACGGGGTGGCGCTGCCTTTTTACGGCTTCGCCCGCGCCGATATCTGCACCGGCCACGGCGACCAGGTCGGCGGCGATTACCGCAACTGGCTGGCCGCACGCCACCCCGACCCCGACAGCCTGACCGGTCCCGCCAATGCCCTGCCCGCAGGCAACCGTAAAGCGCCGCAGTGCTGGCGCACCCGCGTGCCCGAGGAACTTTACCCGACGGCCTATGTCGAGGACCGCGCCGCGGATTTCCTGCGCATCCATGCCACAGCGGACGATGGACGACCGTTCTTTCTGCAGGTGTCCTTTCCCGACCCCCATCATCCGTTCACGCCGCCCGGCCGGTTCTGGGACATGTATGATCCGCGCGATATCGAATTGCCCGAAAATTTCTCCTCGGGCGACGTGGCACCGCTCAAGCATTTGCGCGCCGAACTTGCCGCGGGCAGCGCCGTGCGCGACCAGCCGACCCTGCCTTGGGCGGCGACGGAAGATGAAGCGCGCGTCATCATCGCCGCCACCTACGGCATGATCGCCATGGTAGACGAAGCCATCGGCCGCCTGACGGCGCTGATCAACGAGCTTGGCTTCGGCGACGACACGGTAGTGATGTTCACCGCCGATCACGGCGATTACATGGGCGATCACGGGCTGATGACCAAGTACCTGCTGCACTACCGCAGCCTGACGCGGGTGCCGTTCATCGTTGCCGATCCGGGCCGCAAGGCCGGCGACACGCGTGGCGATCTCGCCTCCACCCTCGACATTCCGGCCTCGATCCTTGGCCGCGCCGGTCTGCAGCCGTTCAACGGATTGCAGGGGCGCGATCTGTTCGACGGTGCCGTGGGCGCGCCGGACAGCCTGTTGATCGAGGAGGACGCCTCGCTGCCGATGTTCGGAGAAAACAGTCGCGAGCGCGTGCGCACGCTGGTCACGGGCCGCTGGCGGCTGACGCACCATCAGGGGGCAGTCCCGGATGCCGCGTGGTGGGAGCTTTACGACCTCGCGATCGATCCCGGCGAAAGCCGCAATCTGTGGAATGATCCATCAGCCCAACAAGTCGCCCGCGAGCTGATGGCGCGCATGATCGCGCGCATGACCGAACTGCAGGACACGAGCCCGCTGCCCACGGGCCGTGCCTGAAAAACAAGAAGGGCGTCGAACACCAGAGGGGGAGCCGCTCATGCTGTCATCGGAACTGAACGATCTGATTACCCTGACCGGGCCCGGCACGCCGGGCGGCAACATGTTTCGCCGCTTCTGGATACCCGCCTGCCTGTCGAAGGAAGTGGCCGAGCGCGAGGGCCCGCCCGTGCGCGTACGCCTGCTGGGCGAAAAGCTCGTCGCCTTCCGCGGCCGCGACGGCCGCGTAGCACTCATCGGCGAGCACTGCCCGCACAGGGGCGCCTCGCTCTATTTCGGGCGAAACGAGGACGGCGGCCTGCGCTGCCTCTATCATGGCTGGCTGGTCAACGCCGAGGGCCGCGTGACCGATGCCCCCGCCGAACCCGATCCTTCCGTCATCTGCCGCGACGCGCGGGGCATCGCCTATCCCACCCATGAAGTGGCGGGGATGGTTTTCACCTACATGGGCCCGCCCGAGAAAAAACCGCTGTTCCCGGCCTACCGCTTCACCACCGCGCCCGAAAATCACATGTACGTCACCAAGTCGCTGCAGGACTGCAATTACCTGCAGGGGCTGGAAGGGGAATGCGATTCGGCACATCTGTCCTTCCTGCACCGGGCGCTGCGCGGCCCGCTCGCCAACCGCACCATCTTCACCAGCCGCAAGCCGCAGTATTCATATGAGCGCACCGACTTCGGCATCCGCCTGATCGCCACCCGCGAAACCGACGATGACCGGCTTTACGTCCGGATATCGTCCTTCGTGCTGCCCTATGGCTGCTGGGTACCGGCGCGCAACCGCGAACTTCATATGCACGTGCCCGCCGACGACACCCACAGCTGGCGCTTCGATCTGGGGGTGCTCGATCACCCTGTTTCCGAGACTCCCAGCATCGACGACCGCGACCAGTTTCTGGACGAGGATTTCCGCAAGATTCCCAACATGTCGAACGATTACCTGCAGGACCGCGAGGTCCAGAAGCTCGACAATTTTTCAGGCATGAAAGGGTTTCTCGCGCAGGATTCGGCGGTCACCGAAAGCATGGGGCCGCGCTTCGACCGCTCGCAGGAGTACCTCGGCCAGAGCGATGCCGGCATCGTCGCCGTGCGCAACCTGATGGTGAAGACCATTCGCGATCTGGAAAAGGGTATCGAGCCGCCGCAGGTGGTGACGAGGGCCGAAGACAACGTCTTCACCCATGTCGATACCTGTCAGGTCACCATCGACAAGGGCGAGGACTGGCGCAGGCACCTGCCCCATGTCGCCGCACCCAAGGCGGTGCCGGGGGCGCCATTGCCGCCCTTCCGCGATCCCGAGGGCAGCCTCAGGCGCGAAACCGGGACCCACGTGCGTTAGGGAAACCTCAGGCCTGGGCGCGGCGCAGCACGGCGTCGCCCGGCATCTGGCCGATGGCCTTGAACGACGAAATCGAGGCGTTCTCGACATGGGCACGGGCCGCGGCACGGGCCGCCGTTATGTCGCGCGCCTCGATGGCGGCAACCAGCGCATCCACCTCGCCGATGCTTTCGGCCTTGCGCTCGGCGCGCGAGATGGACGCCGCGCGCATCGGACTGGTGCGCAGATGCAGCGTCATCAGCAGGTCGAAGGCCACCGGGTTGCGCGCACCTTCGCATAAGGCGTCGTAATAGATTTTCTTGGCGTCCAGGATAGCTTCCAGGTCGGCCAGCTGATAGGCGCGCTTGAGACCTTCGCCCGCTTCGCGGAATGCCGCGCAATCGGGCGCGCTCGCGCGTTCGATGAATTGTTCCGCGATCAGGGCTTCGAGCTCGGCGCGGATGCGATAGATGTTTTCGGCATCTTCCGTCGAAATCGGCGTGACCATCAGCCCGCGTACGGTGGAATTGGAAATGACCCGCAGCGCCTCCAGCTCGCGCAGGGCTTCGCGCAGGCAGGTGCGGCTAACGCCGAGCTGCGCGCAGAGGTCCTTCTCGATCAGGCGTTCGCCCGGCTTGAGCACGCCCATTTCGATGGCCCGGCGCAGCGCCGTGATGATCTTCTGGCGCAGCGGCGCGAATTCGGTCTTGAGCGGCATCAGCTTGGTCGCAGCTTCGGATACGCTCATGGTACGGGCCTTTCTTCGGGGGTTGAACGAAACGGCGTCCCGCCCCGGGGACGGGACGCCGCAATCACCTTGAAGATCAGGACTTCTTGTCCTTGTTCTTCGACTTCTTCTTCACGTCACAGTTGACCTTGCAGTTCTTCTTGTAGCCCTTCATCGCTTCCTGGGCCTGTGCCACCAGATGCTTCGGCGTCCCCAGGGCTTCGCGGGTCATGGCATCGAGCGCCTCGCCCGTTTCGGGATCGATGTTGGCCTTCTGCTTCCCGGCATCGGCAAGGAAGCCCGCGTCCTTCGTCATCCTGGCGAAGCCGTCACGCAGGGCCTTCAGGCGGTCCGCGGGCAGGCCTTCCGGCGCGTTGAATGCACGGCCGATGAAACCGCCGATCGACAGGAACTTCAGGATCTGCTGCTTTTCCTTGTCCTTGGTCAGTTCATGCATGAGGGGAAGGTTGGGCAGTTCCTTCTCGCGCTTGAGGCCGACCTGGACGATCGGGATCAGCTTGCCGGTCTTGAAGTCGTCGAAGTAACGGATGCGCCAGCTGGCCCAGGCGCTCGACTGTGCCTGGATTTCGCCACGGATCATCGCCAGCGTCTGCGCCGCCGAACCGCGGTAGCCGCAGATCATCTGGAAGTTGGCACCGAGCAGCGACATCATCGCGCGCGGCATGATGTAGCTCTGCGACCCCGCGCCTGTACAGCCGACAATGACCTTGGTTTTCTGTGCATCGGCGAAGGTCTTGACGTTGGCGTCACTGCGTACCGCAAAGACCGGATTGATCGGCGTAAAGCTGCCGATATAAGGCAGCTTGGCCGCGTCGAACTTGGCCTTCGACGGGAACAGGAGCTGGCTGACGGCCAGCGTGTCGGCGAACATGCCGATCATCGAGCCGTCCTTCGGCGCCACGTTGGCGAAGTAGTTGGCGGCCACCAGGCTGCCGGCGCCCGCCATGTTCTGAACGATGACGTTGGGCTTGCCGGGGATGAACTTGCCGTAATGCCGTGCGGCGAGCTGGGCGTAGGCGGTGTAGGAACCCGCCGGCGGATAGCCGACGAGGATCTTCATCGTCTTGCCCTTGTAGAAATCGGCAACCGAATCGGCCTTGGCCGGGGTGCCGGAAGCCGCGAAGGCCAGCGCCGCGACGGCGCCGATGGCGGCAGGTACGAGATTTTTCAGACCACGCATGATCAATCTCCCATTCTGTCCTGTTGATGTCCTCGATTCTGGCGCCCCTTGGTGGGGCTGTTGTATCGGGACCGGGTTGTTTGGGCCGGCAATGCCGGTACGCGTGCTGGTTACTCCTCCTCTGCTAGTGAATGTTACTTCGGATCGCCCTCCACCTCGCGACAGGGGGTCTCCGGAATGATTCCCGAAGCGCGGCGCTGGGCCGTGCGACGGCCATTCTCGGCATAGTCGCCCTTGACCGCACGTTCGGCAGCGCGGTCCCAGGCCTCGAACCAGTCGCCGAGATCGTAGCCGTGCCACGGCGACTGGGCCTTGAGCTGCGGCAGGCCGAGCTTCTCCCAGAGCCGCTTCGCGCCTTCCATGTATTCCTTCTTCGGCAGCGCGAGCGGCGGCATGTCGCCCTTGAGGGTGGCGTCGATCAGCAGCGTGCCGTCCTCGTTGACGTTGCCCGATTTCGGCCCGTGGCCGCGCGGGCGATGGTGCAGGACCTCGATGTCGGTCAGCACGTTGGCGCGATAGGCCATCGCCCAGAACACCGCATCGCCGTCATCGGGATCGATGTCGTCGTTGACCGCGATCACGTACTTGCCGCAGTCGGCGCGTAGTACGGCGGCGCCGTAAAGCGCGCGCCAGACCTCGGTGCGCGAGGTGGCTCGGTCCATGACCAGGAAGATCACCTTGCGGATATTGGTGAGCGGCTCGTGCAGCGCCACGCGCTTGACGCCGCGCAGGCCAAGCTGGTCGCGCAGGTGGGCCAGGAACATCGGCTCGTAGGCGACGCGCTTGATGACGCTCGATTCGCTCGGCGTGACCTGCGAGATGATCGAGGCCAGCACCGGCTTCTTCTTCATGGTGATCGCCGTCACCTCGAAGATCATGTTGAAATCCTCGAGCGCGATATGGCCGTGGGATTCGCCGAAGGGGGCTTCCGGTTCAAGATAGGTGGTATCTACCTTGCCCTCGATCACCAGTTCGGCTTCCGCCGGCACCATCAGGTCGTTGGTCTTGCACTTGACCATGTTGATGGGCGCACCCGCGATGCCGCCGGCCACGTCGGCCTCGTCGCGGTGGGTGCCGAGCTTCTGCGGGCCGAGATAGGCAACAATGGGCGGCGCGCCGACGACGACGGCACACGGCATCGTCTTGGCGCCCTTCTTCTGGTACTTGAGCCAGTGCAGGTAGCCGCCGGCACCGCCTTCGCGGCTCGCCATGCGCACGGCGAGGCGGTTCGTCGCCTTGAGCCCGGCGCGATAAGTGCCCATGTTCTGCACGCCGGTTTCGGGATCGACGGTGACGACATTGGTCGCCGTGAAATAGGGTGCCGCGTCGAAACCAGGTGTGGAGATCGGCACCGGCAGGGCGTCGAGGCCCTTGTTGTCGCCGAGCAGGTCCTTGCCGGTCCACACCACTTCCTGGCAGGGCGCCGTCTTGACCACCTTGGGCGGGATCGGCTTCGCCATGCCGCGTTCCCAGCGCGCACCGATCTCTTCAAGGGGCGCGTTCATGCCGATGGCATAGATATCCTGGTTGGCGGCCAGCGCGCCGACCACCACGGGCATGTCGAACTTGCGCCCACGCGCGTCGGTGACGTTGGTAAACAGGAAGGCCTTGCGCTCGCCCTCCTTGAGCCCGCCGCGGAACTGCCAGCGCACCAGCGGGTGCAACTCGGTGTCCTTGTTGACGGGCTCATCGATGGTGACAAGAAGCCCGGCCGCCTCGAGTGCCGCGAGGTGCTCCTGCAAATCGCGGTAGCCGCGCTTGGGCAGGGCGGGAATGCGGCCCTTGCCCGCCTTTGCGGACTTCGTCTTCTTGGTCTTGTCGAGCGCGGCTTTCTTCGCCATTTCGCTGGTGCTCCGGAACAAAAATGGGGATGGCCCCGGCAAGCCGGGGCTATCACATCTTACAGGTATTCCACCATGGGGCGGCGCACATATTCGGGCGCGACGCGGACGTCGAGCACGAAGCACTTACCCGCCTTCACGGCAGCAAGCGCGCGCTTCAGGCCATCGGCAACGGCGGCGATGTCGTCGATGCGCTCACCTTCCCATCCTTGCGCGCGGGCGATGCCGACGAGATCGGCGTCCGGGCCCTCCATGCGCTGGCCGATCGGCGCGTTTTCTTCCGGCCGGCCGCGATGATGCGCGATGTGCTTCTGGTGTTCTTCGTCGTTGTAGTAGGAACGGTTGTTGGCGACGACCAGCAGCATCGGGATCTTCTGGTTGGCCGCCGTCCACAGGGCGTTGACCCCCATCATGAAATCGCCGTCGCCCAGCACCGCGACCGGGATGCGGCCGGGCGCCGTGTCGCGCAGCGCAAGCGCCGCGCCGACCGCCATGCCCGGGCCGGAGCCAACGCCGCCGCCGCCGTTCGAGCCGAGGAAATCGAGCGGGCCTTCGATGAAGTTGCCGTTGGGCGGCCAGCCCAGCGAACGCGACATGATGCTGATCGGCTCACCCTGGGTCACGGCCGCGAACACGCGGGCAAGGTCGTTGATGTTGACCGGGCCCGACTTGGCATCGGGTTCGGGAACCTCGGGCAGCGGACGCGCGGCTGGCTTCGGCTTCTTCGCCACGTTGGCGCGCGCGAGGCCTTCGAGCAGGCAGACGACCGCCGTTTCCGGCACCGTCGCCATCCACACATCGACGGCGGGCATGATCTCGTAATCCATGCTCCAGCCGTTGTGGATACGATAGTCGTTGCTGACGTTGATAACGACGGGGCCCTTGCCGGAGCCGGGCGGGAAGGCCTGCTGCACGGTACCGGCGGGATCGACCCAGTCGAGGCTGAGCACGACGTCGGCCTGTTTCACCAGTTCGACCAGCGACGGGCGCAGCTTCCAGCCGGTTTCACCGGCGTAAAGCGGATGGGAGGTCGGGAAGCTCGCCGCATCCTTGAGGCTGGTGAGAACCCGCGCCCCCAGCCATTCAGCCAGTTCCACGCGCTTGTCCCAGCCATCCTGGGAGCGCGAAACGCGGCCCGACAGGATCAGCGGGTTCTTGGCCTTGGCGAGCGCGGCGACGGCCTGTTCGATGGCGCTGCGCGGCGGCTCGTTGTCGGCGGCGGGCTGGTAGCGCGAGACGTCCTCGAACTTCGGCCACTCGTCCAGCTCCATTTCCTGGATCGCGGCGTCGAGGTTGATGTAGCAGGGGCCCGCGGGGCGCGCGCGCGCGATGGTGAAGGCGCGGCGGATCGATTCGACGGCAGCCGCAGGCGAGGCCGGCTGGTCGTCCCACTTCGTGTAGCCGCGCACCAGCGCGCCCTGGTCGGCGCAGGTGTGGATCCAGTCGATCCACGGACGGCGCTTCATGGCGTCGACCGGGCCCGTGGCGCCCAGCAGCACCACCGGCATGCGGTTGCACCAGGCGTTGAAGACGGCCATGCTGGCATGCATCAGCCCGACGTTGGAATGGACGATGGCGGCAAGCGGCGTGCCCGTGACCGTCGCCCAGCCGTGAGCCATGGCGACGGCGTGTTCTTCATGCATGCAGACGATCATCTGCGGCGTCTTGTTGCCGAGAAAGTTAACGAGGCTGTCGTGCAGGCCACGGTAGCTGGCGCCGGGGTTGAGGCAGACGTAGGGCACATTTTGTTCCCGCAGCGCCTGGGCAATGACGTCGGACCCCCAAATCTTGTTGGCGTTCTTGGGGTCAGGACCGTGATCGGGCATGATGTCTCCGTTCGGATGGGGTGTTGTATATGACGATCATAATGTATTACTAAAACCAGTCCACCTTGTGGACCCCCACAGTCACGATCACCGCAAATTTTTCAGATAGGCCGAAGATGCCCAAGGACGCCCATCACGCGAGCCTCGAAACCGAACTCGACACTCCCGACGCGGAAGGCTTCCGCGCCATCGGCCAGCCGATCCGCCGCAAGGAAGACGAGCGGCTGCTGACCGGCAAGGGGCGCTTCTCTGACGATTTTGCCCTGCCCGGACAGACCTACGCGGTGATGGCGCGCTCGCCCTACCCGCACGCGCGCATCAAGGAAATCCGCAAGGAGAGCGTCGCCAGCATGCCTGGCGTACTCGGCGTGTTCACGGGCAAGGATGTGCTGGCGGAAAACATCGGCCCCATCCCGCACGACCCGGTGCCTTCGACCAAGTACGACATGAAGCTGACGGCGCCCGACGGCACCCGCAACGTCTTCATCGGCCCCCATTACCTGCTGCCCGCCGACCGCGCCCGACATGTCGGCGAGGCCGTCGCCATGGTCGTCGCCGAAACCCGCGACCAGGCGCAGGATGCGGCGGAAGCCCTCGATATCGTTTACGAGGAACTGCCTTTCGTTGCGGGGACCGCGGCGGCGGCGGAACCCGGCGCGCCCGCCGTCTGGGACGAGGTTCCCGACAACGTCTTCATCGACACCTGGTTCGGCGACAAGGACGCTACCGACCGCGCCTTCACCCGCGCCGATCACGTGTTTTCGATGGATTTCCATATTGACCGCGTCACCGGCGTACCGATGGAACCGCGCGCGGCGCTGGCCGCGCTCGACGAGCGGACCGGCAACTTCACCCTGTGGGCGGGATCAGGCGGCGCCGTGCGCCAGAAGCGCGAGCTCGCAAGCATCCTCGGCATCCCGCAGGACAAGCTGCGCGTGCTGTCCTTCGATGTCGGCGGCAACTTCGGCACGCGCAACCGCGTCTATGTCGAGTTCGGCCTCGTGCTGTGGGCGGCGCGCACGCTCAAGCGCCCGGTCAAGTTCACCGCGACGCGGTCCGAAGCCTTCCTGTCGGACTACCAGGGCCGCGACCTTGTCACCAAGGTGTCGCTGGCGATGGATAAGTCGGGGAAGTTCCTCGCCATGCGGGCCGACAACATTTCCAATGTCGGCGCGCGCTGCGTGTCGCTGTCGCCGCTCGGCAAGGGTTCAGCGCTGATTACCGGCTCCTACGACATTCCGGTGGCGAGCCTTCATGCCCGCGCCGTGTTCACCAACACCATGTGCACCCAGGCCTACCGTTCATCGGGACGGCCGGAGGTGAACTTCGCGCTCGAACGCCTGATCGATACGGCGGCGCGCGAGCTGGGCTTCGACCGCATCGATCTGCGCCGCAGGAATTTCGTGCCGCCCGCGAAGATGCCCTACATGAACCCGGTCGGCGCCCAGTACGACAGCGGCACCTATGAAGCCAACCTCGATCTTTCGATGAAGATCGCGGACTGGGACGGCTTCGCCGCGCGGCGCAAGGAAAGCGAAGCGCGCGGGCGCCTGCGCGGCCTCGGCCTCGGCCATTACGTCGAATCCTCGATCGGCTCGCCGAAGGAACGCGCCGACATCTCGGTGCACGGGGAAGGCACGGTGACCGTGGTCATCGGCACCCAGCCCTCGGGCCAGGGCCACGAAACCAGCTTTTCGCAGGTAGTGGCGGACCGCCTCGGCGTGCCGTTCTCCGCCGTGCGCATCGTCATCGGCGACACCGACGTGGTGAAGGCGGGCGGCGGCAGCCATTCGGGCCGCTCCATGCGCCATGCCGGCACGGTGATGAGCATGGCGTCGAACGACCTGATCGCCAAGGGCAAGCGCATCGCGGCGGTGCTGTGGAACGTGCCCGCCGACACGGTCATGTGGGAAGACCATCGCTTCACCCTGCCCGGCACCAACCATGCGCTCAACGTGTTCGACCTTGCGCGCGAGGCGGCCAAGGCGTCGCTGCCCGACGACCTTGCCGACGGGCTTGCGGTCAGCCGCGAAAACGAAATGCACGACCCGGTATTCCCCAACGGCTGCGCCATCTGCGAGGTCGAGGTTGACCCCGAGACCGGCCGCGTCGACCTGGTGCGCTATACCTCCATCGACGACGTCGGGCGCTGCATCAATCCGCTGATCGTCCACGGCCAGACCCATGGCGGCGTGGCGCAAGGCGTCGGCCAGGCGATGTGGGAACAGTGCGTCATCGATCCCGATTCGGGCCAGCCGATGATCGGCACCTTCATGGACTACGGCATGCCGCGGTCCGACAACATCCCCTCGATCACCTCCGAAATCGTCGAAGTGCTGTCGCCGACCAACCCGCTCGGCATCAAGGCAGGCGGCGAAGGCGGCACGACGCCCGCCCTTTCGGTCGTCACCAACGCCGTCATCGACGCGCTGTGGCCGCTCGGCGTGCGCGACATCAAGATGCCGCTGACCCCCATTACCGTATGGCGCGCCATTCAGGCCGCGAAGAAGAAAGGGAATATCGGAAAATGACCGATCTTAAACTCATCTGCTTTCCCGGCGCGCCCAACCTGCCGATCTTCGCCGCCATCGAAAAGGGCTGGTTTGCCGCGAACGGCGTCAACGTCAAGCTGACGACGACGCCTTCTTCCGCCTTTCAGGCCGAGAACCTCGCCAACGGCACGTTTGACATCGCCGGCACCGCTTTCGACAACGTCGTCGCCTACCGCGAAAAGCAGGGCGCGGTGATGATCGACCCGGTTCCCGATTTCTTCGCCTTCATGGGCGCGACGCAGATTGAACTGGCGCTGGTCGCGGCCAAGGACGTGAAGTCCGTTGCCGATCTCAAGGGCCGCTCTGTGGCGCTCGATGCGCTGGCGACGGGCTTCGCCTTCGTGCTTTACGAAATGCTGGAACGTGCCGGCCTCAAGCAGGCGGACGTCGAAATGGCCGCCGTCGGCGCCACGCCCCTGCGCTGGGAATCGGTGCGCGCGGGCACCCATGCGGCGACGCTGACCATCGAGCCGTTCACCTCGATCGCCCGCGCCCAGGGCTTCAACGTGGTCGAAACCAGCACCAACATGTTCGCCGCCTACCAGGGTGGCTCTTTCGCCGCCCGCTATTCCTGGGCATCGGCCAACGCCGACGCGGTCAAGGGCTTCATCCGGGGCTACCTCAAGGGCCTCGACTGGACGCTCGATCCCGCCAACAAGGACGAGGCGGTGAAGCTGCTTCTCGCCAACATGGACGGCATCAAGCCGGAAGTCGCGCCCAAGGTCGTCGCCAACCTCGTCAACCCGCGCTCGGGCCTGACGCCCAAGGCGGCCTTCCTGCCCGACGGCGTGGCGACGGTGCTGGAACTGCGCCGGCGCTACGGCGGCGGCAAGGCCAATGCCGACCCGGCCCGCTACATCGACACCAGCTTCTACGACGACGCCGTCAAGGGCGTCTGACACGCATCAGGGGGAAAGATCATGGAAATTCGCCGCGTCGTTATCGGCCACGACAAGGACGGCAAGGCCGTCGTCGAACAGGACGCCCTGATGTCTAACGTCAAGGTCATGCCGTCGGGCCATTCGGGCTGCGTCATGTGGGCGACCGACGGTTCGCCCGCCGATCCCGACGTGGCCGAGGACCCCGCCGCCAAGGACCGCCCCCTGCCGCCGCCCGAAAACGGCACCGTGCTCCGCATCCTCCAGCTGGTGCCGCACAAGCCCGCCTTCATGCATCGCACCGACACGGTCGATTACTGCATCGTCCTTGAGGGCGAATGCTTCATGAAGATGGACGACGACAAGGAAGTGAAGCTGAAGCAGGGCGACATCCTGATCCAGAAGGGCACCTGGCACGGCTGGGAAAACCGCTCGGACGCGACCTGCCGGCTGGCCTTCGTGCTGATCGACGGCAAGGCGCCGGCCAAGACCCTGCACCCGACGCTCGGGCACTAGGTTTTTATTTCACGAGCTTGCGAAGGCTGGCGACCTCGGCGCTGGCGGCCTGCTGCAGCAGCACGCCGTCGACGCGGCCCATGAGGAAACGTCCGCCCATTTCCACCACCTGGTTCAGAACCGGGCCTTCCTTGATGCCGCCGACGCCGAGCGCCTTGCCGTGCCTGCGGCAGGCCTCCGCCGTGCGGCGATAGGCGTCAAGCACCTTCGGATCGTCGAGCTTGCCGGGAATGCCCATCTCGGCACAAAGATCGTTGGTGCCGATCAGGAGCATGTCGACGCCCTCGACGGCGGCGATGGCATCGGCATTGTCGATCGCTTCGGGGCTTTCCAGCATGGTCACGAGAACCGTGTTGGCGTTGATCAGTCGGTAGGATTCCTCGATACCGACGGACAGCCCAGCGAGCGGCCCGTAGCCCGCGAGCGAGCGGTTGCCGAGCGGCGGATAGCGGCAGGCCGCGACGCAGGCGCGCGCCGTTTCGGCATCGTCCACATGGGGGACGATGACGCCATGACAGCCGCCATCGAGCACGCGGCTGATCCAGTCGTGATCGTGGGACGGAACGCGGGCCATCGGCACCACGCCCGCAAGGGCCGCCGCCTGGGCGATCTGGGCGACATGATCGAGGGAGAGCGTCGAATGTTCGAGGTCGCAATAGAGCGCGTCGTAGCCCGCCAGCCGGACGATCTGGGCGATTTCGACCGTGCGCGAGAACCGCACCGTGGCGCAGAGCGTCAGCGCGCCGGCGGCAAGCCGCGCCTTCATCTGCGCGCCGAGAAGTCCCGGAATGTCCTTTGCGTCCGCCATCGCGTCCCCCTGTCTATTTCCCGTGGCCGTTTTCCTGCTTATAGCAGCCCGGGAAGCGAAAAAAAGGGCCGGGTTGACCCGGCCCTTTTCCGTTTCGGATACCCGAAACCTACTTGATCGCCGCGGCCGCCTTCGGAATCAGGTTCTTGGGCGTGGCGTAGAGCTTTTCGACCATCTTGGCGACATCCTCGCCGCGCAGGGGATCGATGATGCCGCGCTTGGTCTTGATCGATTCGTCGATCAGGGCCTTGTCGTGGATCGTCTTCCAGAACGACTCGCGCAGCACCGCAACCTTGTCCATCGGCACCTTGCTGGACACGATGAAGGGCCGGAAGATCAGGTTGTGGGTGGTCACCAGATCGATGATCTGCTTCTGCTCGTCGTTGGCGAACTCGCTGATGTGCGGGATGCCCTTGAGCTCCGGCACGTTGACCTTGGAGATGCGGATGAAGATGTTGGTCTTTTTCTCCGCAAGCCAGTGCGGCGGCACGCTTTCCCACGTGCCGCAGTCGCCGTCCAGCTCGCCGCGCTCGACCGCGAGGCGCTGCTCGGTGGCGCCCGGATAGCCGACGATCTGCTTGATCTTGGCGCCGAACACGTTCTTCAGGATCGCTGCATCGAGGTAGGTCGAAGCGGAATTGCCCGTGTGGCCGGTGGAGAACTGGCTCTTCTTCAGGAGATCCTGGAAGGTCTTCACTCCCGTCGTGTGCCAGGCATGGCAGACGCGGGCATCGGCGGTGGCGCTGCCGATGAAGTGGACGTCCTTGGAAAAGTCCGCCTTGACCTTGTTGGGCGTCAGCAGCGAGCCCAGCACCAGGCCGGGATTGAACAGCACGATGTAGGTGCCGTCGGTCGGCGCAGCCTTGAGGGACTGCACCGCCTTGAACGAACCGGCGCCCGGCATGTTGCTGACGACGATGCTGGGCTTGCCCGGGATATGGGCGCCCAGGTGACGGCCGACCATGCGGCCGAAGGCATCGAAGCCCGCACCCGCCGACGAACCGACGACGATGCGCATGTTCTTGCCGCCCGAGAAGCTCTCGGCGGCGAAGGACGAGGTCGCGGCAACCACGCCCGCGACCAACGCCAGACCCGGGAAAACGCCAGCAATCTTCATGGGAAAGGTCTCCTGTAGGTTATTCGACCGCCTTGGCCGAAACCGCGACCAGCTTGGCCGGGGTCTTGTAAAGTTCTTCAATCATCTTCTCGACGTCCTCGCCCTTCATCGGCGAGATGACCGTGCGGCCGGACCGCTTGGCGTCATCGAGGAACGGCTTGCCGTTGACCATGTCCCACATCGCCTTGCGCAGGGTGGCGAGCTTGCCCGCCGGGGTCTGCTTGGAGACGATGATCGGACGGAAGATGTCGCTGTGCGCCGTCAGCAGGTTGACGATCTGGCGCTTTTCGCCGGTCACGAGGTTGCCGACAAAGGGAACGTTGCCGATTTCCGGCATGGTGACGCTGGAAACGCGGGCGAAGATGTTGATCTTCTTGTCCTTGATCCAGTTCTCCGGAATGCTGTCGTAGGAACCGCAGTCGCCGTCCAGCTCGCCCTTTTCGACGGCAAGACGCTGCTCGGCGGAACCGGGGTAACCGACGATCTGCTTCAGGTTGGCGCCGAACACGTTCTTCAGCACGGCGGCGTCGATGTAGTTGCTGGCGTTCTTGCCGGTGTGGCCGGTGGCGAACTGCTTGCGCTTGAGCAGGTCATCGAGCGTCTTGACGCCGACCGTGTGCCACGAATAGCAGACGCGCGCATCGGCGGTCAGGCTGGCGACGAAGCTCACCTCGGTGAACTTCATTTTGACCTTCTTCGGCACGACCAGCGAATTCAGGACCTGGCCCGGGTTGAACATCACCATGTAGGTGCCGTCGGCAGGCTGCGCCTTCAGCGACTGCACCGACTTCATCGAGCCCGCGCCCGGCAGGTTGCTGACGACGATATTGGGCTTGCCCGGCAGGTACTGGCCGAGGTTGCGCCCGGCGAGACGCCCGAACGCATCGAACCCGCCGCCGGCGGACGATCCCACCACGATGCGGACGTTCTTGCCGCCTGAAAAATCCTGGGCCGCGGCAACGCCCGCGAAGCCCGTCAGGGTGGAAAGGACGACTGCAGCAGTCAGGACACGATGATTGGTCTTCATGTGACACTCCGGATTTTATTATGGGAGGGTGGCCGTTGACGGCCGACGTATTATTGTATTATCGGCAATATGCTAGCATCCCCCCGAGCCGGTCAACTCGAATTGACAGTGGTGAAAACGGGGGTTTTCCGGCGCTTTGGAACATGCCGAGACCGCAAAAAAAGATGTTTCCGGGCAGAAATTCCCGCAATCGACGGAATTCCCGGGAGCAGCATAGGGGGGACCATGACGGCGGCCATATCGGCAGACCGTATCCGTATCGGCGGGCGCGCGCTCAACTACCGCATCGAGGGCGCTGGTCCCGGTGCACCCTGGCTCACCTTCAGCAACTCCCATGCCACCGATCTTCACCTTTGGGATGAGCAAGCCCCCCTGTTTGCCCGGAACTTCCGCATCCTGCGCTACGACACGCGCGGCCACGGTTTGAGCGCGGCGGGCTTGGGTCCCTGCGACATGGCCGCCCTTGCCGGCGACGTCGTCGCGCTGTGGGATGTGCTCGCCATCGAGCGCTCGCACGTCATCGGGCTGTCGCTCGGCGGCACGACCGGCCTCGAGCTTGCCGCCCGCCATCCCGGCCGCGTCCTGTCGCTGATCGCCTGCGACTGCCGCCACACATCGGGGGCCGAATTCGCCGCGGGCTGGCTGCCGCGCATCGCGCTCGCGCGCGACAAGGGCATGGAAGCACTTGTGTCCTCGACCATCGAACGCTGGTTCACCGAAAGCTACCGCGCCAAGAATCCGCCCGACCTCGATCGCGTGCGAGACATGATCCGCGGCACGTCGGTGGCAGGCTATATCGCCTGCGCCGAGGCGCTGATGGGCATCGACAGCATCGAACGGCTGGGCAGCATCCGCTGTCCGGTGCTTGCCATCGGCGGCGCCTTCGATCCGCCGGCGCCGCCCGCCCTGATGGCCGACATGGCCGCGCGCATCAAGGGTGCCCGCCACGAAATCATCGCCGATGCCAGCCACATGGCCGTCATCGAACAACCCTCTTCCTTCAACCGTGCCGCCGCCGCCTTTCTGGCGTCGGTTGCATGATCTTCCCTTCCTGACAGGAGACAACAGCGTGGCTTCCAAGACCCCCGCCAATCGCCCCGGCACCGCCAAGCTCGACGCCATCGACCGCCCCGCCGACATCGGCAACCCGCAGATGGGTTGGAATTCCGACGCCGTCGCGGAAATGATCCGCCGTCTCGACCTCAAGTACATCGCGCTGGTGCCGGGCGCGAGTTACCGCGGCCTGCACGACAGCCTGGTGAACTACCTCGGCAACACCAATCCGCAGATGCTCGTCTGCCTGCACGAGGAACACGCCGTTGCCATCGCCCACGGCTATGCCAAGGTGACGGACCAGCCGATGGCGGTCGCGCTGCATACCAACGTCGGCCTGATGCACGCCTGCATGGCGGTGTTCAACGCCTGGTGCGACCGCAAGCCGATGATCATGTTCGGTGCCAACGGCCCCCATGACGCCGACAAGCGCCGGCCGTGGATCGAATGGATTCATACTTCCGCCGACCAGGGCGCCGTGGTGCGCGACTACACCAAGTGGGACGACAGCCCGCGTTCGGTGCCCGCCGCCCTAGAATCCATCCTGCGTGCCAACCAGATCACGCGCACGGCGCCCATGGGCCCGACCTACATCTGCCTCGACGAGGAACTGCAGGAAGCGAAGATCGAAAAGGACATCGCCTTCCCCGACCCGGCGCGCTACGCCCCTGCCCGCCCTGCCGCACCACGCCCCGACGAGGTGCGCGAGGCGGCCGATATCCTGCTTGCCGCCAAGCGCCCGCTGATCATGGCGGGCCGGGGCCTGCGCGACCAGCAGGCCTTCGACAACCGCGTGCGGCTGGCCGAGGCGCTGGGCGCACTGGTGGTGACGGACCTGCACAATTCGGCGGCCTTCCCGTCCGATCATCCGCTGCACGTGCTGGAGCCCCGCTTCCACCCGCGCGACCAACACATGGACGCCTTCAAGCAGGCCGACGCGATCCTCAGCCTCGACTGGATGGATGTCGGCGGCTGGGTCAAGCGCGCGGGCGGCCCCGACAAGGTGCCGGCCAAGGTCGTCCACGTATCGGTCGATCAATACGTGCACCGCGGCTGGTCGATGGACTATCACATCCTGCCGGTGGCCGACATGCGGGTGCTGGCGACGCCCGATGCCTTCGTCGCCGCCCTGCTGGAAGAACTCACCCGGCGCGGCGCCGACAAGGCCCGCCCGCTCGGCCTCAAGATCGAAAACAAGAACCCCGACAAGAAGACGCCGATCGCCAGCGGCAAGATGGCGCTGCGCGACATGGCGCTGATCTGGCGGGCGTTCCGCGACAGCCGCGACGATGTCAGCCTGATTTCGATGCCACTCGGCTGGCCGGGCGACTGCGTCGGCATCGACGGGCCGCTCGACTTCTTCGGCTCGAACGGTGGTGCTGGCATCGGCGCGGGGCCAGGTATCGCAGTGGGTGCCGCGCTTGCGCTCAAGGGCACCGGGCGGCTTCCGGTGGCGCTGGTCGGCGACGGCGACTTTTCCATGGGCGCCACGGCGCTGTGGACGGCATCCCACATGGATATCCCGCTGCTTGTCGTGATCGCCAACAATCAGGCCTATTTCAACGACGTCGTCCACCAGGACCAGGTCGCGGTGAAGCGCGGCCGCCCGCGCGAGAACAAGTGGGTCGGCCAGTTCATGACCGGCCCCGCCGTCGATCAGCTTCATATCGCGGCAGCCTACGGCTTCGACGGGCGCCGGGTGGATGACGCGGCCGACCTGCGTACCGCGCTGGAAACCGCGGCGCGCGACGTACTCGCGGGCAAGCGCGTGCTGCTCGACGTCGCGGTGACGCCGGGCTACGCGGAATAGAAGGGGGATACGCGATGACCGTCACGCAACTGCAACTCAACATCGCCACGGCCGATTACGACCACGTGCGCGACATCGCCCTTGGCCGCATACCGGTGGACGGGGCGATCCTCAATTACCAGATCAACCCGATCGAGGAGACGTTCTACCGCTTCACCCAGTACCGCGAGTGGGACGTTTCGGAAATGTCCTTCGCCAAGTTCGTCTCGATCATGTCGGGGGACGCGCCCGACATCATCGGCCTGCCGGTGTTTACCTCGCGCATGTTCCGGCTGGCCTCGATCTATGTCCGCGAGGGTGGGCCGGTGAAGACCGGGGCCGATCTCGCAGGCAGGCGCATCGGCGTGCCCGAATGGGCGCAGACGGCGGCGATCTATACGCGCGGCTGGATGACCGACGAACTTGGCATCCCGCTTTCGGGCGTAACCTGGGTACAGGCGGGGCTGAACGAGGCGGGACGGCGCGAACAGGTCAAGCTGAAGCTGCCCGACGGCATCAACCTTGTCGCCGAGCAGGAAAAATCCCTGCGCGACATGCTGCGCGACGGCGACATCGATGCCTTCTTTTCGGCCCGCCCGCCCGCCGGCATCCACGGTCCCTACGCGATGATCAGGCCGCTGTTCCCCGATGCGCGGGCGGTGGAAACCGAGTACTTCCAGCGCACCGGCGTGTTCCCGATCATGCACACCATCGCCATCCGGCGTCCGGTCTACGAGCGCAACCCGTGGCTCGCGCAGAATCTCTACAAAGCGTTCCATGCGGCGCGCGCATCGAGCCTCGCGCGCATCTTCGACCGCCAGGCCTCGCGCCTGTTCGTCCCGTGGATCGCCGAATACGCGGAAGAAACCCGCAAGGTGCTGGGCAAGGACTTCTTCCCTTACGGCATTGAGGAAAACCGTCGCACGCTGGAGGTCTACCTCAAATGGTGCTTCGAGCAGGGCATCGCCCGGCGCCAGCTGAAGCCCGAAGACCTGTTCGCCCCGGAAACGCGCACGGCCTTCCGCGTTTGATTCAAGCGGGCGCCGGTGCGGTGCGGCCCAGCACCATGTCGGCGCCCTTTTCCGCCATCATGATGACGCAGGCGTTGATGTTGCCCGAAACGAGATCGGGCATGGCCGCGGCGTCGATGACGCGGAGCGCCTCCATCCCGCGCACGCGCAGCTCACCATCGACGACCGCCTCTTGGCCCGTGCCCATCGGGCAGGTGCAGGACGGATGATGGGCGGTCAACGCACGCGACCGGATCCAGGCATCGACCTCGGTGACCGACTGGCGATCGGGACCTGGCGCGGTTTCCCGGCCGCGGAAACGATCCATCGATTTTTCCGCCAACAGGGCGCGCGCCCGGCGCACGCCCTCGCGCAAGACCGCGATGTCGTTGGGCTCGGCGAAGAAATTCTGGCGAATCTCGACGCGCGCCAGCGGGTCGGTCGAGCGCAGGCGCACGGTGCCCCGGCTTTCGGGATGCAGCAGGATGGGCCGCACGCCGCAGCGGTCGGGTTCGGGCTTGCGAATGCCCGGGAACCACAGGTGCGGTGCCGCCGACACGCCGCGGTAGATGAACTGGATGTCGGGAACGTCGATGTCGGAGCGCGTGCGGATGTAGCCGTGCAACCCGCTCGGCAGCACCGTCGCCGGGCCGGTGCCGAACAGGTAGGCGCGCACGACGCTGACCGGCATGCGGTCGGCGCGCAGCTCGCGCACGAAGGGGCCCGGTTCCAGCCGTTCGGCGCCGACGACGACGCCGATGTGATCCTGCAGGTTGCCGCCGACGCCGGGCAAGTCATGCACCGGCGCGATGCCGACGGATTTCAGATGATCGGCGGGGCCGATGCCCGACAGCATCAGGAGCTGGGGTGAATTGAACACGCCGCCCGACAGGATGACCTCGCGCGCGGCATGGGCGATATGCTCGCGCCCGCCGCGCACATAAGCGATACCGGTGGCACGCGTGCCGTCCAGCACGATGCGCGTCGCATGGGCGCGCGTCAGCAGCGTCACGTTGCCGCGCGCCAGCGCCGGACGCAGGTAGGCTACCGCCGCCGACTGCCGCCGGCCGCGCCAGATGCAGGACTGGCTGCGGCTGACGCCTTCCTGGCGGGCGCCGTTGTGATCGGGGGTGAAGGGGTAGCCCTGGGCCTCCGCCGCTTCGCGGTAGGCATCGAACACCGGGTCCGTGGTGCGCGCGCCCTGCACCCGGATCGGCCCGTCGCCGCCGCGCCATTCGTCGGCGCCGCCTTCCCATGATTCGCAGCGCCGGAAATAGGGCAGCACCTCGCGATAGGACCAGCCGGCGAGGCCCGCGCGCGCCCAGCGGTCGTAATCGCCCGGGTTGCCCCGCACCCAGCTCATGTGATTGATGGCGCTGGAGCCACCCACGACCTTGCCGCGCATCGCCTCGATCGCGCGCCCGCCGAGGCCGGGTTCCGATTCGGTATCATAGCCCCAGTCGTGGCTGCGCCGTTCGTGCATCACGCCGATGCCGAGCGGCACGTGGATCAGCGGATCGCGATCGGGCCCGCCCGCCTCCAGCACCAGGATTTTCGCCTCGGGCGCGCCTTCGGAAAGGCGCAGGGCCAATACGCAGCCGGCCGACCCGGCGCCGACGATGATGTAATCGTATTCGGACATTTTTCCCCCATGTGCGGGCCCCGTGTCCCGCAGCCTTTTTCTAGCACGCAAGCGGCCGCGCGGGCCAAGATTCGGCGCGACCACAGGGAACCGAGCGGCTAGGATAAGATCAGAAAAATGCCCCGGCCACGGCCCCTTCGGGCCATCCATCCGGGCACGTCCATCGGGGGAGCCATGACCGACATCGACATCACCATCGCCGGCGGCGATTACGACCGCACACGGCCCATCGCCGACGGGCGCGTCAAGGTTGACGGCTGCCGGGTGACCTACCTGAAGATCCAGCCGGCGGAACTGTTCTTCCGCGCCATGCGCTACGCGGAGTTCGACGTCACCGAGCTGTCGATCTCGAGCTACATGCTGCAACTGCAGCAGGGCATTTCCCCCTACACGGCGATACCCGTGTTCCTGTCACGCAGCTTCCGCCACAACAACCTGTTCATCCGCACCGACCGCGGCATCAAGTCGCCCGCCGACCTCAAGGGCAAGACGGTGGGCTGCCCCGAATACCAGCTGACCGCGGCCGTCTGGCTGCGCGGCCTGCTGAAGGACGAACACGGGGTCGAGTCGTGGGAGATGAAGTGGCGCACCGGCGGGCTCGAGGTGCCGGGCCGCGAGGAACGCACGCCCATCAAGCTGCCGCCCAAGTACGATTACGCCTCCATCGGCAACCGGACGCTTTCGGACATGCTGGAAAAGGGCGAGATCGACGCGCTGATGAGCCCGCACGATCCCAGCTGCTACAAGCGCGGTGCGCCCAACGTCGCGCGCATGTGGCCCGACTACAAATCGGAAGAACAGGCCTATTACAAGCGCACCGGCCTGTTCCCGGTGATGCACCTTGTCGCCATCAAGAAGGTGCTGGTGGAAAAGTACCCGTGGCTGCCGCTGGCACTCAGCAAATCCTTCGCCAGGGCCAAGGACATGGCCATCGAGGACCTCAAGTTCCGCACGGTCGCGACGTCCACCCTGCCCTGGCTGCAGGCCGAGGTCGAAGCGACCGAGGCCAGCATGGGCAAGGACTACTGGCCCTATGGTTTCACCAAGAACCGCGAGGTTCTGGAAAAGCTGATCCGCTATTCGGCCGAACAGCACCTGACGGAACCCGGCCTCAAGCCCGAGGACCTGTTCCACGAAACGACGCTTGCCCCGGTGCCGGGCACCGGCGGGCAGGCGGCGCCGTAAAGGGGGGCCGCGATGAGCGAAAACTGGCAGATCCTGAAACAATGGCCGGAACTGATCCTCGACCGGCTGGCCGATGCGGGCGTGGCGCGCATCACCCTCAACCGGCCGGAAAAGCGCAACGCCTGGAACGAGGCGATGGTCGAGGCGTTCTTCGAATCCCTTGAGATCGTACGCGCCGACCGCGAGTTGAAAGTCGTCATCACCCGGGGCGCGGGGCCGTTGTTTTCGTCTGGCCTCGATCTCTACTTCCTGAAGGAGGCCAATGCCTCCCCGCGCGACTGGGACCGGCCGACGCCGACGGTGGCGCTGGCCGAGGCGCTGCGCACCTTCCCCCGCGTCATGATGGCGCAGGTACACGGCTATTGCCTGGGTGGCGCGCTCGGCATCATGAACTGCCATGATTTGGTGATTGCCGCCGACGACGCGCAGTTCGGCATGCCTGAAGTGCTGCGCGGCTCCTTCGGCCAGTTGGTGACCTCTACGCTGCTGCATGGCGGCGTACCGGTGAAGAAGGTGGTGTGGATGCAGATGGTCGGCCGCAACATTTCGGGTGTGGAGGCCGAGCGCCTCGGCATCGTCTCCCATGTCGTGCCCGCGGCGGAGCTGGAAGCGACGACGATCGAGACCGCGCGCGCCATCGCATCGCGTCACCTGGCGCCGCTTGAACACGCCAAGATCACCGTGCAGATGGGCCGCGATCTCAGCCTCAGCCAGGCGATTGCCCTTGACCAGCTGGTCGGCCAGCGCCTGCGCCGCGCCGTCGATCCGACGGGCGACGTGGAAAATTACCTGAAGTCCCAGAAGGGTGGGCCGAACCCCAATTACAAGCGGCCCGACGTCTAGGCGTCAGTCGATCGGCAGCACGGGCGCGTCGGGTGGCGGCTGGTTGTCGAAGACGCACAGGAGCGTCGCCGTCGCCATGTAATTGCCGATCAGCCCCATCAGGTCGACGAGCTGCTTCGCCCCGAACTGCTTGATCGCACGCTGGTAGGTTTCCGGGGACACCTTGTGCCTGCCCATCGCCTCGCGTCCCAGATCGATGATCACCGCCTCGTCCTCGGGCAGGCCGGCTGTCGGCTTGCGGAACTTGATGATGTCGATGGTCGCCTGGCTGACGCCCCGGCGCAGGCCTTCAGGCTCGTGCGCCGCCCATTCGAAGCGCGAATCCATCTCGCGCGCGGTGATCAGGATGGCGATCTCGCGGTGCTTGTGGGAAAGACCGGTGTCGAAGCGCAGGTACTTGGCGACGGGTCGCAGAAGCGCGGACAGCGTCGGGCTATGCAGACGCACCCCGCCCGGGCCGCGCAGGCCCGCGAGCGAATCGGTGCCCGGCGCCACGTGGTGGTCGAAGACCTTCTTACCGGCCTCGTCGAGGTCCTCGCGGCGCACCAGCGGCAGCCGGCAGCCGGAATCCGAATGAATGTCGCTTGCGGTCATGGTGCCTCCCCAGAAGCCGTGTTCTCGTTGCGCCAAAGCTAACAGGCTTTGGCGGCGCGGGTAAGAGGGGGCTATTTGCGCCGCGTGTGTTCGGGCAGGCGCTTGCTGGCCGTCGCGGCGTAATCGTGAAGCTGCTTTTCGGTCATGGTGTCGAACATCTCGCGCGCGGCGCCTTTCAGCTTGCGCGGATCGATCTCGCCCCTTTTGGCCGCCAGCGCCATGCCGGCGGCGCGCTGCTGGGCCTTCGAGATCGCGGGCATGGCGCCCCTATTACGCCGCGCCGGCGCGGTTCTGGGCGTGGTTGCTGTCGCCCACCGCACCCTTCGGGCAGATGGCAGCGATGCGCGAGATATCCTCGGCAGACAAGGCAAGATCCAGCGCCTTGATGTTCTGCTCCAGGTGCCGGCGGCTCTTCGACGACGGGATGGGAATGACCTGCCCCGGCTGGTGCATCAGCCAGGCCAGCACCAACGCCGAAACGGCGACGCCCTTTTCCGCCGCCATGTCGGCAAGGGCCTTCACCATCTTGGCGTTCGCCTCGAAATTGCCGGGCGCGTAGCGGGCGTCGTCCAGCCGTTCGTCGCCCGCCGGGATATCGGCGCGCGAGCCGAAAAGCCCGGCAAGGATGCCGCGGCCGAGCGGCGCGAAGGCCATGAAGGCCATGCCGTGGGAGCGCGCCGAAGCCAGCAGCTTTTCCTCCGGCACGCGCACGAACAGCGAATATTCGTCCTGCATCGAGGCGACCGGATGCACCTTCCAGGCGCGGTCCAGCAGTTCCGGCGTCAGGCCCTTGGAAATGCCGATGTTGCGCGTTTTGCCTTCCTTGACCAGTTCGGCCATGAAGCCGACCGAGTCCTCGACCGGGATATGGAGATCGACGCGCGAGATGCAGATCGCATCGAGGCAGTCGATGCCGAGCCGCTTGAGCGCGCCTTCGGTCGAATTGCGGATATGCTCGCGCGAGCCGGCGACCTGGGTCTTGCCGTCGGGACGAACGGTGCCGAGCTTCGAATGGATCACGTACCTGTCGCGCTTGCCCTTGATGGCGCGCGCGATCAGCTGGTGATTGTGACCCTTGCCGTAGTTGGACGAGGTGTCGAGCAGGTTGACCCCGCCGTCGAGCGCAGCATGGATCGTCGCCACGCATTCATCGTCGTCCTGTGCGCCATAGCAGCCCGACATGCTCATGCAGCCGAGCCCCATGGGCGAGACCATCAGGTCGCTGGTGCCGAATTTTACCCGTTTCATCGCTCTCCTCCCCGGCGCAAAGACGCCTAGTTGTGGCAGAGCGGCCCGCGCATCAGGCGGCCCGCATACGCGCCGGTATGCTCGTTGTCGTTCATGAAGCGCTGGCCGTTGACGATGGTGTGCCTGATGCCGTCGGTCTTCTGGATGATGCGCGGCGCGCCCGCGGGCAGGTCGCGCACCAGGTTGGGCATGGCGGGCGCCACCGTTTCGGGGTCGAACACGCAGACATCGGCGTAGTTGCCTTCGCGCAGCCAGCCGCGGCCTTCGAGGCCGAAGAAGGACGCGACATCGAAGCTGATCTTGCGCACCGCCGCTTCCAGCGTCATCGCGCCTTCGTTGCGCACCCAGTGGCCGAGAAGATGCCCGTGGATCGGGTTGATCGTCGTCGCCACATGGGCGCCCGCATCGGAGAAGGTGACGGCGGTCGCCGGGTGGCTGATCAGCGCGCGGACGAAATCCTGGTCCTCGTTGTTGCTGGGCTGGATGAAGAACAGCTTCAGGTGCCGCTCGAGCGCCAGGTCGATAAAAACATCGACGGGGTCGTGCCCGCGTTCGCGCGCAATATCGGCGACCGAGGGGAACGGCGGCAGCGTACGGGTCAGCGGGAAGATCCAGTCCCAGTCGACGGGGCGCTGGAACAGGTTGGGCAACGCCGGGTCCGGCTTGTGCCGGTGGGCATGGACGGCATCGACCAGTTTCGCCCGCATGGCCGGATCGCGCAGGCCCTTGTCCTGTTCTTCCAGGGGCAGCTTGCGGAAGGTCTTCCAGACCGGCAGCACGTCATAGGGCGTGCGCGTCTCGAAGGACCGAAGCGACACGTTCCACGTCGCGGTGCCCTGGATCATCATGCGAGCACCTTCGGAAATGGCCTGATCGACCATGCCGATCTGGCTGCGCCAGTGATCGGGATGGGTGCGACGGTAGAACGAACTGCCGAAGGTAAACGGCACGCCGGTATCGACGGCAAGGCGACGGATGCTGTCCTGTTCGGCGCGGAATTCGTCGGGGTCGTCGATGCCGTTCTGGCGCGCGATCTCGACGATGCCGGTACCCAGCTCGCCCAGCAGGCCGACGAGGCCGGCAAACTCGTCCCAGCTCGCCATGCGGCTTGCGACCGGCTTGCCGAGCGGCGTGCGATGCGCGTTGGTGCGCGAGGTCGAGAACCCGACCGCGCCCGCGCGCATGCTGGCTTCCAGCTCGCGCTTGAGCGCCGCGTAATCGTCGGCATCGGCTTCCTCTTCCATCGCGCGTTCGCCCATGACATGGGTGCGCAAAGCGGAATGGCCGACATAGCAGGCATAGTTGATGCCCTTGGGCAGCGCATCGACGACATCGAGATATTCGGGGAAGGTATCCCACTGCCAGGGAATGCCCGCTTCCATCGCCTCGATGGGGATGTCCTCGGCGCGCTCGAAGTTATGCAGCACGAGGGACTTCTGCGCCTCGGAGCACGGCGCCAGCGTGAAGCCGCAATTGCCCATCACCACAGACGTCACCCCCGCCCAGCAGGAATTGCCGCCGAGATGATCCCAGAACACCTGGGCGTCCATGTGGGTGTGGCCATCGACGAAGCCGGGCGACACGGTGAGCCCGTCGGCATCGATGGTGTCCTTTGCGCTTTCGCCCTTCAGGTTGCCGATGGCGGCGATGCGGTCGTCGCTGATGCCGACGTCGGCGCGGAAGCCCGGCAGCCCGGTACCATCGACCACGGTGCCGCCCTTGATGAGAATATCGTAGGCCATGTTGTCCTCCCCGGATGCGGAACCGGGCCTCGGGCAATCCGCCACGGGCCGCTTTTCTTGTTGCGGGTGCGTTTGCCCGCCGTTCCTTGGGGATAGCCTACCCCCTCGCGCCGCCGACCGGCAACCGCCGAAGGCCCCGCTGACCGGCGGCCGTTGAAATACGCCCACCCCCGGTGTCTACTGGCGGGGATGCTACGCGCGCTTGTCCTTACGGTATTTATGGTCTTGTCGCTCACCGGTGCCGCCCGGGCCCAGGAGAAGGTCGATCTCGAACTGATCCTGATGGCCGACGTGTCGGGCAGCGTCAATTACGAGGAATTTCGCCTGCAACGGCTGGGCTACGCGCAGGCTCTGCGCAACCCGCGCGTCCTGTCCGCCATCCGCAACGGACCCATAGGGCGCATCGCTGTTTCCTACGTCGAGTGGAGCGGCCATTTCCTGAAATCGGTGATCGTGCCGTGGACCGCCGTACGCGATCCGGCCGATGTCGAGAAAATCGCCCAGTTGCTGGAAACAGTGCCGCGCGAAATCTACGGCGGCGGCACCGCGGTCGGCAGCGCCATCCTCTACGGCGCCCAGTCGATCAACAACAACGCCTTCGATGGCACGCGCAAGGTCGTCGATCTGTCCGGCGACGGCCCCGACAAGGACGGCCTGCCCGCAGCGGTCGGCCGCGACCAGGCGGTGGCGCAGGGTGTGACCGTCAACGGGCTGCCGATCCTGGGCGACTTCCCGGGCCTCGACGTGTTCTTTCTCGATCACGTCATCGGCGGGCCGGGCGCCTTTTCCATCCCCGCGCGCGACTTCAAGGATTTCCAGTCGGCGATCCTGACCAAGCTGATCCGCGAAATCGCCGGCATCAACGACCCCGACGCGCCGCAGGCGGCCGAACGGCCCTAAGCGGCCGAGCGCCGCCCCATGCGCACCAGCATGGTGACGAAAACCACCGCCAGCACCAGCGGCAACAGGTTGAACGCATAAACCAGCGTCACCGCGCGGCCGACGTTTTCGGGCTCGGTCGCATCGCCAAGTCCGGCCATCGTCGAAATGCCGCCCGCGACGGCGGCGCCGAAGGCGGTGCCGAGCGAGCGCATGGAAGGCACGGCCGCCGACGTGATGCGTTCCTCGCCCTTGCGGGCATGGCCGATGGTGCGGGCAACGATATGCACGTTGTGGATGCCGACACCGATGCCGAGCACGAAGGCGGCGATCGCCAGGAATCCGAGCATCGGCTTCGCCGCAATCAGCGCCATGGTGCCGATGCCGACGAACATCAGGATGGGCCCCGCGCGCAGCGCCCAATCCTCGCGCCGGCCGGACCAGCCCGATACGGCGAAGGTGCCGAGCGTCCAGCCGAACGAAATGATGATGGCGATGAAGCTGATGAACAACGGCGTCACGCCGTGGACGACCTGAAGCAGCAACGGCATGAACAGGTTCACCGAGGTCTGCGCCATGCCGCCCGTGAACAGCACCAGAAGCCCGAGCCCGACGGGCGAGCGCGGCGAAAAGGCCGCCGTCGGATAGAGCCGGTTGGCAGAGCGCGAATCGAGGCGCAGGGTCAGCCAGACGAGTGCGGCGGCGAGCACAAACAGCGCGATGCGCGGGGCAAGGTCATGAACCGGCCCCGACAGGCCGATGGCGAAAACGCCGGCCGCCAGCAGCGAAAGCCGCAGGAAGGGAATGGCCTGGGTGCGCGGAGGCTCGCCCGATGGCTCTTCCTCCGGAACGCGAAACCAGACGAGCGCCATGAAGATGAGCGCCAGAGGCACCATCGACCAGAACGAGCCGCGCCACCAGCCCAGTTCCGCGAAGCCGCCGCCGAGCGCGGGGCCGAGCAACTGGGCGATCATCCAGATGCCCTGCTGGGCGGCGATGATCCGTCGGCGCAAGGTTTCGTGAAACAGGCCCGCGATCAGGGCCATGCCGCCGCCGAAGATCAGCCCGCCGCCGTAACCCTGCACAAGGCGTGCGGCGCAAAGGGCGAACATGTTGGGCGCTAGCGCGCAGGCAATGGTGGCGACGAGGAAGATCGCCGCCGAAATAACGGTACCCCCGCGCCGCCCGCAGGCCGCCCACAACGGGCCGACGCTCGCCGTGCCGACAATGGCGCCGACGGTGTAGAGCATGGAAGGCCAGGTGTAAAAATCGGCGCCGCCCACATCGGCGACGACGGTGGGCATGATGATGACGACGACGAGGATCTGCAGGGCGTGAACGATCACGCCCAGCATGACGATGGACGAATAAATGGCACGGCCGTCGCGGAACAGATCGCCCCAGGGGGCGGCCTGGGACGCGGACTTGGACGTGGACTGGGCGGCGGATTCGCCTTTGTTTTCCGGTGTCTGGGTCATGGGCCGGCGCAGTTTGCCACGGGGGCGCGCAAAACAGCATCACTTTCCGCAAACAGGCCCGGACGCTAAACTGCATCCCGGCCCGGCAGCGGGCCCAAACGAGGGAGGCCGCCATGCCCGATTCAGACCGCGCACCGCGTTTCGTCGAGGCCGATATGGCCTATATCGTCGAAGGCGAGGAAAAGCCGGAATCGCGCAGCTTCGGCGACGCCAGTTCCCTGCACACCCATACCGGCACCTACGAACAGCACCGGGTGCGCATCGAAAACGGCCGCGGCATGGAGTTCGTGCTCGATCGCGAGGGTTTTCGCCTCGCGTCCCATCCCACGCAAATGCGCGACTTCTATGACGAAGACGAAGTCCGCGGCGTTTATTTCGGCGAACTCGAAGACCTGGTGAAGCGCGAAACGGGATGCGCGCGCGTTCACATCTTCGACCACACGCGACGCGCCGGCGACGAGGAAACCCGCGAAGCGCGCAAGGTCAAAGGCCCCGTGCGCCACGTGCACAACGACTACACCGAATGGTCGGGCCCCCAGCGCGTGCGCGATCTTCTGCCCGCAGAGGCCGATGAATTGCTGAAGCATCGTTTCCAGGTCGTGCAGGTCTGGCGCGCCGTGCGCGGGCCGATCCTGTCGTCGCCGCTTGGCATCTGCGATGCGCGCTCGATCGCGCCACGCGACCTGATCGCCACAGCGCGGGTCTATCCCAACCGGCGCGGCGAGATCTACCACGTCGCCTACAACCCCGCGCACAAGTGGTTTTATTTTCCGGAAATGACGCGCGACGAGGCGCTGGTCTTCAAGTGCTACGATTCGCGCAACGACGTGGCGCGCTTCACCATCCATTCGGCCTTCGCCGATCCGACGACGCCCGCGGGCGCGCCGCCGCGCGAAAGCATGGAAGCGCGGCTGCTCTGCTTCTTCGACGACTGAAGCGCCGCGCTATTCGGCGGCGGCCTTGTAGGTGCAGAACGGGTGGTATCCCCCCATCCTGCAATCGGCCCCGGCGGTCTTGAGGGATTTTTCGAACTCTTTGTGAATATTGGGATTTTCGTCGACGAACTCGATCTGGCTGCCGCCTTCCTTGATGCTGGTGAAGGTCTCGTTGCGCCGCTTGGCCGATTTCATGAAACGGAAGCGCCAGTTGTTCCAGCGCAGCGCCAGGTAACGCGCGGGCTTCGCACCCGAATTGAAATGCTGGTGGAACCACTGGTCGGGCGGCACCACGACGCTGCCCGGGCCCCAGTCGACCCGGCGAGGCTCTTCGCCGTCGCGCCACAGGATCGAGTAGCCCTGGCCCGACACGATGATGACATGGGCGCCCGGGCCATGACGGTGGCCCTTCTTGTAGGTGCCGACCGGGAATTCCGAGATATGCGCGCCCATCGTGTTGCCGGCGAGATCGAACTTCATGTTCGTCGACCCCTTGCCGCGCTCGGAGTAATCAGCGAGATGCAGGGTCTTGAGATCCGGCACGAAGTTGGTCGTCATGAAGAAGCGGCCGAAGATTTCCTGCTTGCCGAAATATTCGTCCTCATTCGCGTTGAAGCGGTCCTTGAAGACGTAATCGCTGTTGAAGATGAAATCGGGGCTGTGAAACAGGTTCATCACGAAACAGCAATTCGTCACCGCGTAATAGCGCACGACGTCGCTGCCCGACGAATTGAAGTGCTGGTAGTTGGCGTTGATGGGGATGGAGAACAGGCTGCCCGGCCCCCATTCGAACGTATGCTTGCGCCCGTCGCGCTGCCAAACCGTGGTCGCCCCCTGCCCCTTGGTGACGTAGACGGTTTCCTCATAGAGGTGCTTCTGAGGCTTCGTCTTGCCGCCCGCCGGAATTTCGCAGATGTAGGCGTCGTTGGTGTCGCCCGCCCCGTCGAGGATGACGAAGGCCGCGGGAACGCCCTTGAGGTCCCAGTGGCCGAGTTCGACCGCGTTGATGTCCTTGATGAAGAAATCGGTGATGACGGGAATGCCCTGGGCATTGCGCCATTCAAGGAACGTGTCGATGGGCAGCGGCTGCCAATCCTTGTCCTTGGGGTCGGCGCCCTTGGCGGCCTTCGGGAAGGGAAGCTGCGACATGGTCCTGTATCCTCCGGTTTCCGGCACAAAGAAGTGAAATCCTAGTCCCGCTTCGGCCGCACGATAAGCGCGCCCGCGCGCAAAACAGACTTGCCCAAAGTTCGGGGCCTGAAATTCAGGCCTTGTGGCCGTAATCGCGCGCGGCCGCCGCGGCTGAGACATAGCCGCGGGCAACGTCGCGGGCGATGGCGTCGCGCGACCGTTCGGCCGGGTCGCCCCAACCGCCGCCGCCGCCCGTCTCCAGAACGACACGGTCACCGGCCTCAAGACGATAACCCTTGGCCTTGCAGACCGTCTCGGGTGCGCCGCCCGCCTTGCGATAGACCGTGACGCAACCGGGCAGCGCATCCTTGCCGCCGGCGACGCCCCAGGGCGCGAACTTGGTGCGATCGAGGTTGGTCTGCAGCAGGCAGGGCGAAATGATGTCATAGACCTTGCGGAAGCCAAGCCCGCCGCGATAGCGCCCGGCCCCCGCCGAATCCTGGCGCAGGGTAAACTCGCGGATGCGGATGGGCAGGATCGTTTCCTGCAGTTCCAGCGGGATCAGACGCGTATCGCCATGGGCCATGGTGCGGAACGGCCCGGCACCGTCGCCGAAGGCCGATGCGCCCCAGCCGCCGTGGCCGCTGTCGTGACCGTTGAAGGGCCTGCCGTCGGGCCATTTGCCGTAAAGGCGGAAGCCCGAATGGGTGGCGAAATGGCCGCCGGTGGCGAGCTCCGGCACCGCCTTGCCGAGCGCGCGGATCACCGTGTCGATCACGGTCGGGAACGGCATCGAGTAATTGCCCATCGGCGCCGTCGCATCGGCGCTGAGGATGGTGCCCTCGGGCAGCACCAGCCTGAGCGGGCGGAAGATGCCTTCGTTCGCCGGCTCGTTCGGCATGATCAGGTACTTGAAGGCGACGCGCGCCGTCGTCACGCCGCCGCCGAAATAGCCCGAATTGACGCAGCCCTTCTGCTGGGGTGCGAGGCCCGAGTAATCCACCGTCACCTCGTCGCCCGCGATCACCACCCTGACGCGGACCGGGATCGGCGTATCGTTGTCGCCGTCGTTGTCGAGGAAGGTTTCGGCCTCGTAGGTGCCGTCGGGAAGCTCGCGGATGCGGGCGCGGGCCGCCGCCTCGCCCTGGTCGAGGATTGTCTCGACCGCGCCGAAGAAGGTCGACAAGCCGTAGCGGTCGGCGAGCGCCGCGACATGATCGCGCCCCAAAATGCAGCCCGCGAGCTGGGATTCGATGTCGCCCAACAGGTCCACGGGAAAGCGCGTGTTGCTTTCGATGATGCGATAGACCTCTTCGATCGGCTCGCCCTTCGACCACAGCTTGATGCTGCGCAGCTGCAGGCCTTCCTCGAAAATGTCCGAAGACCGCGGTGTCGAGCCGCCGATGTCGATCCAGTGCACGTTGATGGCGAAGAACCCGATCAGCGTGGCGCGCTCGGGCCCCGCATAGATCGGCGTGTACATCACCGTGTTGTTGAGGTGCTGGCCCTGCACCGCGGCATGGTTGCACACGATGACGTCGCCATGGTGCAGGCGGTCGCGCCCATAGACCTTGAGGCCGTCGCGCACCGCCGTACCGACCGAATCGGCGACGAAGGGCGGCATGCCGCCCTTGCATTGGGCCATCAGGTTGCCGTCGGCGGTGACGATGCCGACGGCGAAGTCCTTGTATTCGTAGATATAGGGGCTGAAGGCCGTGCGCGTGATATTGGCGTCGATCTGGTCGGTGATCGAGATCAGGCCATGACGGATGACCTCAAGGGTGATCGGATCGATGCCGGTCCCGGGCTTGTCTTTCGTCGCGTCCATCGGCTTCCCCCTATTTCGCCCCGCACCGGATGCGGATTTCGCGCATCTTGCCCACCTCGAAACTGTCACCGGGTGCGACGATGGTGGTCGAGCCGTATTCCTCGATCACCGCCGGGCCTTCGGCCGCGAACCCTGCCGGCAGGCTGTCGCGCTCATAGACGCGCGTCTCGACCATGCCGCCCGCAGCGCCGAAATAGACGGGCCGTCTCGCCTGCGGGCCCGCGGCCACCGCCCTGCGCGGCAGGCGGGCGGTATCGGGGCGCTGGCGGCGCGCGAAGGCCGACAGGTGCAGGGCCTGGAACTCGGCTTGCGCCTTGTCGTCGGCATGGCCGTAGCGGCGCTTGTAGTCGTGCTGGAAGGCGGCGCGGATGGCGGCGACATCGGCAAGCCCCGTCACCGGCACCTTGATGTTGTGGCGCTGGCCGCGATAGCGCATTTCGGCGTGATGCTCGAAGCTGATATCGGTGGTGCCGAACTCGGCGGCGAGCGCCGCGGCTGCTTCCTTTTCCATCTCCTCGAAGCGGCCGCGGATCGCGGCGACGGTATCGGGGCCAAGCACGCCCGTGAAAGTCACCGAGGTATCGAGGCGGGCATCGGCCAGCAGCATGCCGATGGCGGAGAAGTTGCCGGGTTCCGGCGGGATGATCACGGTCGGAATGGACAGTTCGCGCGCCAGTGCGGACGCGTGCAGCGGCCCGCCGCCGCCATAGGCGAAGAGCGCGAAGTCGCGCGGATCGAGGCCGTGCTCGACGGAGACGCGCCGTATCGCGCCGGCCATGATGACCGTGGCGATAGACAGGATTCCCTCGGCCATGCGGATGAGGCCGTCCTCACCATCAAAGCCGAGCGGGCCGGCGATCTTCCCGGCGATGGCGCGCCGCGCCGCTTCGGTGTCGAGGCCGAGCTCGCCGCCCAGAAAATGCGAAGGATTGAGGCGGCCCAATACAAGATTCGCATCGGTCACGGTCGGCGCCTCGCCGCCGCGCCCGTAGCAGACGGGACCCGGCGTCGAGCCTGCGCTTTCCGGGCCGACATGCAGGCGCTTCTGGTCGTCGAGCCAGGCGATGGAGCCGCCGCCCGAGCCCACTTCGACGATGTCGATGACCGGCGACTTGATCGGGAAGCCCTTGATGTAGCCGTTGGCGTAATAGACCGATTCGACCGAGAAGCGGCCGTTTTCCACCAGCGCGCACTTGGCCGTGGTACCGCCCATGTCGAAGGCGACGACGTTGTCGATACCGAGCGCCTCGGCATAGGCGCCGGCGCCGATGCAGCCGCCGATCGGCCCCGATTCGACCAGCGCGATGGGCTGGCGGCAGGTGCGCTCCACCGACAGGAGGCCGCCGTTCGATCCCATCATGAACAGCGAGCCGTCGAAACCCTTGTCCTGCATTTCGGCCTCGAGGCGGCGAATGTAGGTATTCACCTGCGGGCCGACATAGGCGTTGGCGGCGACGGTGGCGCAGCGCTCGTATTCGTACCATTCCCGCGTCAGTTCCGTCGAAACGGTGACGTAAGCTTCGGGCAGCAGGCGGCGCAGGATTTCGGCGGCGCGGTCTTCGTGGGCAGGATTGAGGTAGGAGTTCATGAAGAAGATGCCGACCGCTTCGACCCCCAGGCCGCGCAGTTCCCCGGCCAGCTTTTCGAGCGCCCCTTCGTCGAGCGGCGTGATCACCTGGTTTCCGGCGTCGATGCGCTCGGCGACCTCGAGGCGCAGGTCGCGGGGGATCAGCGCCTCATCGCGCTGGTAGTAGAGGTCGAAGGGATCGGGCCGGTTGCCGCGCGCGATTTCGAGCACGTCGCGAAAGCCCTCGGTCGTCACCAGCGCCGTCCTGGCGCCCTTGCGCTGAATCAGCGAATTGATGACCAGCGTCGTGCCGTGGTTGAGGAACGTCGCCGAAGCAGGCGCCACTTTCGCCTTGGCGAAACAGTCGAGAATGCCGTCGACGAAATTGCCGTAGGTCGTCGGGCTCTTGGTATAGAGGACGCTCTGGCGTTCGTGATCGAAAGCGACAAGATCGGTAAAGGTTCCGCCGATATCGACGGCAACGACGTAAGCCATCCCCTGCTCCGGCTGAGGCGTTAAGTACTGCAGGACGCAGGTATCATTGCGCCTTTTTCTTCTTCTTCGGTCCCGGGCCGCCCGCGGCCAGCCAGTACTTGTTCCATTCCTCGATCACGCGCTTCGACAGCTCCTCGGCATTGTCGTCCAGCACGGCGATCTTCTTGCCGGCGACGGCTTCGGGATAGAACAGGAATTCCTTGCGCAGCAGCTCTTTGTGCGACGGGGGCGAATAGTTGCCCCAGTACTGGGCGATCTGGCCTTCCTTGGACAGGAACCAGTTGACGAAGACCTTGGCGGCGTTGGTATGCGGGCTGTTCTTGACGATCGCCATGTCGGAAATCGTGTAGGGCACGGGTTCCGGACAATGGAAGGCGACGGGGGCGCCCTTCTGCGCTTCCGGCCCGACGCGCATCATGGCCGACGGCACCGCCGCGCTGGCCTCGCCGAGCGAAACAAGGTTGATGCCGGCGTTCAGGCCTTCCTTGCGCAACTGCGGCGACAGTTTGCCGAACAGGTCGCGCGTGTAGGCCTTGCCCCAGTCGTCACCCTTCGCCGTCCAGACGTTCAGCAGCCACAGGTTGGCGCGGTTGAGCAGCGCCAGGTTCTTGTCGGCGAATTTCGGATTCGTCAACAGGTCGTCCCAGGTTTTGGGCAGGTCCGCCTTGCTGATCTTCTTGGTGTTGTAGGACATGCACCAGTAGCGCGAGCGCACGGCGACGGCGATGTGGTCCTTCTGGCGCACCTCGGCCGGGAAGTTGGCATAGCCGGGCAGGTCATCGAGCGGAATCAGGGCGCCCGCCTCGCGGAATTTGTAGACGCTGCCCGACATGTCCATGATCACGTCGGCGATCACGCGGCCTTGGGTGAAGGCGGCGAGCGGGCGCACCCAGCGGCGCTCGGCCGTGTTGACTTCCTCGTGGCGGAAATTGATGCCGGGATACCGTTCCTTCAGGACACCGGCGATTTTGGCCCAGGCCTTCGGCCGGGTAGAGGTGTAGATCACCACCTCCTTTTCCTTCCTGGCGGCATCGAGCCAGGCCTGCGGCACGGCCAGTTCCTTGTCGAGGCCCGACAGGATCGAGGCGTCGAGCTTGAGCGCGGCCAGCATCTTCTGCGTCGCCTGCGGCAGTTCCGCCCCCTGGGCAGGCACGGCGAAAGCGGCGGCAGCAAGCACGCAGGCGCGAAGGATCGCGGATTTTCCGGTCATTTCTCTCTCCCCAGTATTATTCCGGCGCTTGCGCCGTTTTGTGCATTTTCGAATATCGCAAAGGGATGCGAAAGCAAAAATTCAACCGAGCCCGTAGAGCGCCCGGGCATTGTCCCAGAGAATCTTGCGCACGGACGTCTCCGAAAGGCCCTTCTTGCCCTTGAGGTTACGGATCGCCTCGATCTCGCTCGAAAAATCGGCATGGCCGTAATCGGTGCCGATCACGAGGTTGTCCTCGCCCGCGACCGAAATCACGTGCTCGAGGTCATCATAGGTCTGGCAGGTGACGTAGACGCGATTGGCGGCCAGCAGGTTTTCCGGCAGCCGCCTGCCCTGCTTGAGAAAGCGCTGGCGCACGTCGGCAACGAGGAACGGCACCCAGTCGGCGCTGGCCTCGATGATGCCCCAGCGCAGCCTCGGGAACTTCGCGGGCGTGCCCGCCATCAGCAGAGAATGCAGCGCGCCGATCATCGGCAGCTTGAACTTGGTGAAGGTCGTGTCGCGCGTGTAGAAGTCATGAACCTGGAAACTGCCGTTCCCCAGATGCACGCAGATGGCGAGGTCGAGCTCCTGCGCCAGTTCGTACATGGGATGGAAATAAGGGTCCGACAGCGGCAGTTCGCATTCGAGCGGGCGCATGAACACCGCGCAGGCGCCGTTGTCGCGCGCAAAGCGCAGCTCCTCACCCACCCGGTCCATGTCGGAAAGAGGCGGCACGGCAGCCCAGCGCAGGCGGTCGGGCGCCTGCTTCCAGATTTCGGCGAGCCAGCGGTTGTAACTCTTGGATAAGGCGTGATCGAGGCGCGGGTTGTTGGCGATCGGGCGCAGCAGCAGGGTCGGAAAAAGAATCTGGATTTCGACGTCGAGCTCGTCCATGTGGCGCAGGCGGGCAGAAACATCGCGCATTTCGCGCGAGTCCTCGGGCGTATTCGAGCCGAGGTTGCGGTCCCGGTTGTGGACGCGGCCATTGATCACCCAGAACTGCTGCTGGACGCGGCCCTCGCTGTTGCGGATTTCGCGGCCCGACACGCGCTCGGTGATCATCGGCATCAGGTCGGGCGCCTCGCGCGCGACCGTGTCCCAGGTGGCCATGGTTTCGATGACATGGGCATCGGCATCTATGGCGCGCATCACTTCCTCCCCCTGCTTGGCGGCGCCATTCTTCGCGGCGCTCGCCTCCTTTATACGCGCGCCCGGTCCAACCGTGAAGGCGGCCAGAAGCTTTTCGAGCTTGTTCTGCCCGCCCCGGAGGATGACAATGTTTCCACAATGACGTTAACGGCCACGCCCCTTCATCCCCTGTTCGCTGCCCGCATTTCCGGGCTCGACATGCATCATGCGACCGATCCGGCGACGCTCGCCGAACTGGTCGCCCTGATGGACCGCTTTGCCGTCTGCGCCGTCGGCCACGACCGGCCACTCAGCAACGAAGAGCACATCGCCTTCAGCCTGCAGCTCGGCCCCATGGATCGCGGCAAGTCGCCCAAGATCGCGGGCACCGGCATCCGCATCCCCCATAACGAGATCGTCGACCAGAGCAACATGGACCAGGACGGCGCCATCTATGCCGAAGGCGACCGGCGACTTGCCTTCAAGCGCGCCAACCGCCTGTGGCACACGGACATGTCGTTCCGCCAGGTGCGCGCCACCTATTCGCTGCTGTCGGCCCATGTCGTGCCGCCTGAAGGCGGGGATACCGACTTCATCGACATGCGCGTGGTCTATGACGCGCTGCCCGAAGCGACGAAGGCGCGCCTCGACGGCCTGGTCGCCGAACACAGCTACTGGTATTCGCGCAAGCTCGGCGGCGGCCCCGACCCGACCGAGACCGAGCGCGCCTCGCGCCCGCCCGCCCGCCACCCGGTGGTCTATGTCTGCCCGCGCACCGGGCGGAAGTCGCTCTATATCGCTTCGCACGTCTCGGGCATCGTCGGCTGGCCCGCAGACGAAGCACGCTCGCTGATCGACGAGCTGATGGCCTTCGCAACGCAGCCCGAATATGTCTACAGCCACAAGTGGCGCGCGGGCGACGTGGTGATCTGGGACAACCTGATCACGCTGCACCGCGCAACACCCTTCGACGACACGCGCTACCGCCGCGACATGCGTCGGGCCACCTGCCGCGAGGCCCCGGTCCATTCGGTTCCCGCCTGATCCCGCAATGTTGATGGACGCGGGTAGGCGCCGCGCCTAATCTTCCCGTTACCGCCGGCAACAAGGCGGATCGGAGGAGACGTTCATGCTGCTCGGCGCGCTTTTCGCCGTATTGTCCTCGGCTACCTTTGCCCTCAACGGCGTCTCGGTCCGGCGCGGCGTGCTCACCGGCTCCGTCGCCCAGGCGATGGCTATTACCGTGCCGATGGGCGTGCCCATCTTCTTCGTTGCAGCGCTTGCCACCGGCGGCCTCGGCGCGCTGTTCGATTTTTCCGGCCTGGCGCTTTTTTATCTCGCGCTGGCCGGCGTGTTCCACTTCGTCTGGGGGCGCTACTGCAACTACCGCGCCACCAAGGCCATCGGCGGCAACGCGGTGACGCCGCTGCAGCAGCTCGACTTCCCGCTCAAGCTGGCGCTTGCCATGATCTTCCTTGGCGAAAAGCTGACCGTGCTCAGCCTCGTCGGCATCGCCCTCATCTTCCTTGGCGGCGCCGTCGCCATCAAGCCGCGCGGCAAGCGCGCCGCCCAGAAGGAAGAAAAGAAGGAAGAAAAGAAGGAAGCCCCGAAAGAGGGATCGGCCCCGGTTTTCGTCCCCCAGTATGTCGAGGGCTATACCTTCGCCCTGCTGTCGATCACCGGCTATGGGGTGAGCCCCTTGTTCATTCGCCTTGCGCTTGAGGACGCGGGCATCGCCGCAAGCCTCGCCGGCGGGCTTGTGTCCTACATGGCGGCGACCGTCGTCATCATCGCCATGGCCTGCCTGCCCGGACGCTTCGCCCATATCCGTTCGATCAACACGGTATCGGCGCGCTGGTTCATGGCGTCCTCGCTGTTCGTCGGCGTGTCGCAGATCTTCCGCTACATGGCGCTGGCGCTGGCGCCGGTCATCGTCGTCGCCACCGTGATGCGCGGGGCAGGCCTGTTCAAGCTGCTGTTCAACTGGTTCGTCAACCGCCAGTACGAAATCTTCGAGGCGCGCCTGCTGGTCGGCATTTTCATCTCGATTGCGGGCGGCGTCGCCATGACCATAAGCCCGGCCTTCGTCGCGGAAATCCTGCCGCTTCCGGCATCGGCCCTTGGTACGCTCGAGTGGCGCTGGCCCTAGGCCACGCAGCTACTTCACTGCCCGGCGCACGCCTTCCTTGATGCGATCGACATTGGGGGTCACGTAGTCCTCGATCGGCTGGCTGTAGCCGACCGGCACGTCCGGCCGCGCCACGCGCACGGGCGGCGATTTCAGGGGCACGCCCTCTTCCGCCACCAGCGCCACGATTTCCGACGCGATCGAGCAGGTTACCGAAGCCTCGTCGAGCGCCACCAACCGCCCGGTCTTGCGGACCGAGGCGAAGATCGTTTCGCGGTCGAGCGGTACCACCGTGCGCGGATCGACAACTTCCACGTCGATGCCTTCGCCTGCAAGATCGTCTGCGGCCGCGAGCGCGCGCTGCACCATCAGCCCGTTGGCGACGACGGTGACGTCCTTGCCCTTGCGCTTGACGTCGGCCTGGCCGAAGGGAATGGCGAAGTCGCCGTCGGGCACTTCGCCTTCCAGCCCCTGCAGCTTGACGTGGTTGATCAGCACCGTCGGGTTCGGGCTCTTGAAGGCGGTGCGCAACAGGCCCTGCATGTCGGCGGGCGATGCCGGCATGACCAGCTGCAGGCCCGGCGAGTTGGCAAAGGCCGACTGCGGGCTCTGGCTGTGCTGGACGCCGCCCGAACCGCGGATCCCTGAAAACATGTGGAAGATCACCGGCACCTGCATCTGGCCGCCGGACATGAAATGGGCGTTGGCCGCTTCGTTGACCATCTGGTTCCACGCCTCAAAGGCGAAGGTGGACGTGCCGAAGTTGACGAAGGGCCGCAAGCCCGCCATCGCCGCACCCGCGCCGAGCGAGGCAATCGCGCTTTCGGAAATGGGCGGCTGCAACAGGCGGTTCTTGTAGGTCTCGAAGAAGGCCTTCTTGGTGTCGTCGCGCAGCGGACGGCCCGCGGCAAAATGTGGGCCGACGACGCGGGTCGTCGGGTCCGTCTCGAAGGAATAGACGATGGCGTCCATCATCGCCTGGATGAAGCTTTTCTTTGCCATGGCGCAATTCCTCAGGCGAAGACGCCGGAAAGCGCGCTTTCCGGCTTCGGGTATGGACTGTTGTCGGCAAACTCGCGCGCGGCCTTGATCCTGGCGGCCACTCGCGCGTCGGCCGCCTGCAGGGCTGCGGCATCGGCCGCCTTGTCGGCGAGCAGCCTGCGCGCGAAAGCCAGCACCGGATCGTATTTCGCGATCCATTCGGCATGCGTCCCCGCAATGCGCGCGGGCTCCCACGCCATGGCGACATCGGTCACGCCGGTGACGAAATCGGGTTTGGCCTGGTGCGAGCCGGGCCAGCGCTCGAGCCGGGATTCGAGGAATACCGGCTCGCCCTTGCGCACAGACTTGAGCGCTTCCATGGTTGCGGCATAGACCGCATCGGCATCGTGGCCGTCGACGGTGACGACCGGGATGCCAAGCGCACGCGGCACGTCGCCCAGCTGCTGGGCGGCAAGGCGCGAGGTTTCGTGGGCGCCTTCCTTGCTGTTGTTTTCGCAGACGAACAGCACCGGCAGTTCGTAGCGCGAGGCGAAGTTCATCGCCTCGTAGCTGATGCCTTCGTCCAGTACGCCGTCGCCGAAGAAGGCGACGGAAACGTTGTCGGTGCCGAGTTCGCGCGTCGCCCAGCCGCCGCCGATGGCGAGCCCGATGCTGCCGCCGACCATGGCCGAAGTGGACTGGATGCCCGCCGCGCGGTCGCACAGGTGCCACGTGCCGCCGCGCCCGCGGTTGAGCCCGCCCTCGCGCCCCATGATCTCGGCCAGCGCCTTGCCCGGATCGGCGCCGCGCCCGATGACGTGGCCGTGGTTGCGGTGGGTGGTGTGCACGAGGTCGCCCTGCTTGAGCGCGGCCAGCACCGCCGCCCCGGTCGCCTCGTGACCTATATATAGGTGGTTGCGGCCGATATCCTTGTGAACGGCGGCGGCATGGATGATTTCTTCCTCGAAGCGGCGCATCAGCAGCATGCGCTCGAACAGCGCAAGGCGCGCGGCATCGGACAGCCTTTCGGCCATGATCGTTCCCCCCGGTTCGTTTTTCTGCGCCCGGCCTCGGCCCGGCGCCTGTTATGCCGATATCGTGGCCCGGCCCGCCATTCCGGGCAAGCCTGCATTCGCGCCAATTTCACGCCAAAGGCGGTTGCCGGGCGCGCAGCGGGGAGTAAGATTTTCACAATCGAACACCAGCAGAAGGAACAGGCCATGATCATCAGGACCGTCATCGGGCTCGCCGCCGCCGCCATCGTTTCTGCCGTCGTTGCGACGGGCGCCTTCGCCCAGGGCGCACCGGACAGCCGCGGCCTCGACCGCGCCATCGAACGCGCCAATCCGAAGGCCCAGGATCAGCTGCGCGAAAACAGAGAGCGCAAGAAGTCGCGCGAGGCGGAGAAGGCGCGCAAGCGCTCCGAACGCGACGCCCGCAAGGCCCGCGAGAAATCCGAAGAGATGAAGGAAAAAGGCAAGCGCAAGGCCAAGGGAAAAGGCAAGGGCAAGAAGCGCGAGCGCGACGAAAAGAAGTCGGACTGACGCGAGCCGTCAGGCCGTTAGGCACTCAGGCCGGCATCTTCTCGTTACGCCGGATCTGGGTGAGCCCGACACCCTTCAGCTTGCCGAAATCCGCCCGCAACCGCGCCATGCTGGCCTCATGCAGGGGCGGGCTGAGCAGCGAGGCGACGTTGGCCTCCAGGTGGTCCGGATTGCCGGTGCCGAACAGGACGACATCGGCGCCCGAGGCATGGCGGGCAAAACGGTAGGCGGCATCGAGAAGATTTTTGGCACCACCGTCGCGCATCAGGAAGCCAAGCGGATCATCGGTTTCGCCGATCGCCGCCGGCAGCTTGCCTTCCGCCGCCAGCGTCTTGAGCGCTTCCGCCAGCCGGTCGGGCGTGCCGACCTGGCAACGCGCCGGCGCCATGATCAGCGTGCCGACGCCGCGCCTGCGCGCCTCCGGCAGGACATGGTCGAGCGCGCCCTGATGCATCATGTTGAAGGACACCATGATGACATCCCAGAAATCTTCCTTCAGCGCGCGCGTCAGCATCACGTGCTCAAGATCATGGGCGGTTCCTTCGGTAATGCCCAGAAACCGGAACTTGCCGCGCTCGCGCTCGCGCAGCAGGATCGGCACGAGCACATCGACGGCATGGTCATAATGATCGGGCAGGACACCATGCAGATGAAAGACATCGAGATAATCGGTGTCCATGGTGCGTAGCGCATTGTCGAGCGCGTCTACGATCTCGCCCGCCGAAACGTCTTCGGCGTGGTATTTGGTCGACAGGACCACAGAATCGCGCGGCACCAATTTCACCGCCGCGCCGACGACCCCTTCGGTTCCGTAATTTTCCGCGGTGTCGAAAAAATTGATCCCGAGATCGATGGCGTGGCGAATCAGGGCAACACCCTGGTCCTTTTCCACTCCCTTTTTCCGGCCCAGCCGGCTGGGTCCGCCCGACCCCATCCCGGCGACGCTGACCTTCAGCCCCGTCCGCCCCAGTGTCGTGAATTCCATGCAACGCCTCTTACAAAATCTTGAAAAAACCAGGATACGACGGCGCGGCCTTCTTAATGAACCCGACCGCCCGCGCCAAGCGTTCGCGGACCATAGCGACGTCTGCGCGAATCATCAAATGCACCAACGCAACAAGGCCCGTCGCGGAAGGCCTTCGTCACGGACCCTCTTCCACCCCTGCCTGAACGAGCCCATGCGAACGAAGGCAAACGCCCTGGCTCAATCGCCGCGCGCGCTAGCGGCACTGCTTGCGAGATTGCGCAGATACTCCGTTGCCGTGCCGATAGAAATGACATCGCCATATTTCTGGTGCATGTCGAAAAGGTTGATGGCATGGCACGCTTCGTGGCGATCGAATACGCAGTCCTCGACGATCTGTACGCGGAACCGGTGGCTGGCAGCATCTACCACCGTGGCACGTACGCAGCCGCTCGTGCTCTCGCCCGCAACCAGGATCGTGTCGACCCCGCGACGGATGAGCTCGGCCACAAGCGGAGTACCCCAGAACGCACTAGGTGCGGTCTTTCGCACGACCACGTCCCCCTCCTGCGGCGAGACCTCGTCGATGATGTCGTACCGTCGGGCGAAACGCTCGCGCGCATCGGGATCGGCAAGGTCAAACCGGCGTGGTGAGCCTGAGTGAATGGCCTGCGACCAGCCGGGAATTCCGGATTCTTCGTCAAGCAGCCCTGTGGCATGACAGATGGGAACGCCTGCTTCCCGCGCTGCGCGGATCAAGGCCTGGACGTGGGGGATCGTGCTCCAGCCTGCCGGGCCACAGTAGCCCGGCCAGTTCTTGACGCCCTCAAGAAGCGGCAGGTTTTCATCGCCAAATACGCCGCGATAAATGTCGATGGTGAGGACGGCAGGCCGCTGGCCGAACCCGACGCGCCGATCGCCCCGCCTTTGGGCGAGGTGGGCCTTGTCTTGTGCAGTAAGGAAACGGTCCCAGACGCGATTCATCGTCAACCCCCCGGTCATTTTATGAAAGCTTGAGGGGCACTATAGCAATCCGGCGCGGAGCTTGCAGTCACGGCGCCTTCGAGCCGATGGGGCGGATTGCCCAGGAAACATGCGGCGCGGCCGATTCTTTTCGGGGCGTGGGGAAATGGCGGTGGGGGTGGGATTCGAACCCACGGTACCCTTACGGGCACAACGGTTTTCGAGACCGCCCCGATCGACCGCTCCGGCACCCCACCGTCGGGGCCTCCCCTATATAAAGGCGGGGCGGCCCGGGTCTTCGACGCCCGGCCTTTTAAACCCGAAGGGTTAATATAAGGTGGCGGGCGCAACGGGAGCCGGAAACTAGCCCACCGCCCGTCCCCTTGCAAGGCCCGGAATCCGCCGGACCCCGCAGCTTTCGGGGCCCGGGGCCCCCGCCGCCGGGTCCCGCCGAAACGGGCGGAAAACCGGGCAAAAACCGTTGACAGGGGCGCGTCTGGCGCTATATTCCGCGCTTCCGGCGGCTTGGCCGCCTTCCTGTATTTGCAAGAGCGAGAGAGCGTCATGTACGCCGTCATCCGCACGGGCGGAAAACAATACAAGGTTGCCGAGAACGACGTCGTTGCGGTCGAGAAGATCGAAGGCGAAGCCGGCAGCGAGCTGACCTTCTCCGAGGTCCTGGCGCTTCACAACGGTTCGCAGGCCAAGATCGGCGCTCCGCTGGTCGAAGGCGCGCAGGTGATCGCCGACGTGCTGGAACAGCGCAAGGGCGAGAAGGTCATCATCTTCAAGAAGAAGCGGCGCCAGAACTATCGCCGCAAGAACGGCCATCGCCAGCTCGAGACCGTGGTGCGCATCACCGCCATCCTCGATGCCGGCCAGCCGCGCCCCGAGCGCAAGGCCGCCGCCGAAAAGCCGAAGGCCGCGCCCAAGGCGAAGAAGGCTCCGGCCAAGAAGGCCGCGCCGAAGCGCGCCGCGCCCAAGTCCGCCGCTAAGAAGAAGCCGGCGAAGAAGGCCGCGGCCAAGAAGTCCGCGAAGAAGGAGTAGTCGTCCATGGCTCACAAAAAAGCAGGCGGTTCATCCCGTAACGGTCGCGACTCCGCGGGCCGTCGCCTCGGCGTGAAGAAGTTCGGCGGCGAACAGGTCATCGCCGGCAACATCCTCGTCCGCCAGCGCGGCACCAAGTTCCATCCGGGCCCCAACGTCGGCATCGGCAAGGACCACACGCTGTTCGCCCTCATCGACGGCGAAGTGCGTTTCGCCCGCAAGGAAGGCGGACGGTCCTTCGTATCGGTGGAGCCGCGCGACTGACGACGCAACGCCATTTCCGAATCCGAGAAAGGGGAATGGCGAACATTCCCCTTTTTCTTTGGACACCCTTTTGACGGTCACCGACGACGATGCAGTTCCTCGATGAAGCCAAGATCTACGCCAAGGCGGGCGACGGCGGCGGCGGCAGCGCCAGCTTCCGGCGCGAGAAGTTCATCGAGTTCGGCGGGCCCGACGGCGGCAACGGCGGACGCGGCGGCTCGGTGATCGCGGTCGCGGTCGACGGCCTCAACACGCTGATCGATTTCCGCTTCCGCCAGCATTTCGTCGCCAAGAACGGCCGCGGCGGTTCGGGGCGCAACAAGACCGGCGCCGATGCCGAAGACATCGTGCTGGAGGTTCCCGCCGGCACCCTGATCCTGGCCGAAGACAAGGAAACCGTTCTCGCCGATCTCGCCACCGTCGGCAGCCGCTACGTCATCGCCAAGGGCGGCGACGGCGGCTTCGGCAACGCCCATTACAAGAGTTCAACCAACCAGGCGCCGAGGCGCGCCGATCCCGGCTGGCCCGGCGGCGAATGCTGGATATGGCTGCGCCTCAAGGTGCTGGCCGACGTCGGCCTCGTCGGCCTGCCCAACGCGGGCAAGTCGACGCTGCTGGCCGCAAGCTCGCGCGCGCGGCCCAAGATCGCCGACTACCCCTTCACCACCCTGTCGCCCCAGCTTGGCGTCGTCTATGTCGACGACAGCGAATTCGTCATGGCCGACATTCCCGGCCTGATCGAGGGCGCCCACGAAGGCGTCGGGCTGGGCACGCGCTTCCTCGGCCATGTGGAACGCTGCGGCGTGCTGCTGCATCTCGTCGACGGCACTCAGGACGACATCGCCGGCGCCTATCGCACGGTGCGCCGCGAACTTGCCGAATACGGCGAAGGCCTTGCCGACAAGCCCGAAATCCCGGTGCTGACCAAATGCGACGCGATGGATGAAGCGGAAGTCACGGCACGGGCCAAGAAGCTCGCCCGCGCGGCCAAGTGCAAGCTGGCCGAGGTGCACCGGATTTCCGGTGTCACCGGCGCCGGCGTCATCGAACTTATGCGCGCGGCCTTCACCCATGTGAAGGCGAAACGCGCCCGCGACGCCGAGGCCGCGGGCATCGCGCCCGCCGACGGGGACTGGCGATGACCCAATCGATTTCCGCTTCGAAGCGGCTGGTCGTCAAGATCGGCTCGGCCCTGCTTGCCGACGAACGCAAGGGACAGGTGCGCACGCGCTGGCTCGGCGCGCTGGCGCGCGACGTCGCCGCACTGAAAGCGCGCGGCACCCAGGTCGTGCTGGTGTCGTCGGGCGCGGTCGCCATCGGGCGCGGGCTTCTGGGCCTCGACCGGCCCAAGCTGCGTCTTGAGGAAAAGCAGGCGGCGGCGGCGGCCGGCCAGATCAAACTGGCCCACGCCTATCAGGCGGCCCTTGCGCGGCACGGCGTTTCCGTCGCGCAAGTGCTGGTGACCCTGGAAGACACCGAGGAACGGCGGCGCTATCTCAACGCGCGCTCGACCATCGAAACCCTGCTCAAGCTCGGCGCCGTGCCGGTCATCAACGAAAACGACACAGTCGCCACCAACGAAATCCGCTACGGCGACAATGATCGCCTCGCCGCCCGCGTCGCCGCCATGATCAGTGCCGACACGCTGGCGCTGTTTTCCACCATCGACGGTCTTTACACCGCCGATCCGGGCAGCGACCCCGACGCCGAATTCATTCCCGAGGTGCGCAAGCTCACACCGCAGATCATGGCCATGGCGGGAGACGCACCGCCGGGCTATTCGTCGGGCGGCATGGTGACGAAGCTGGAAGCCGCGCGCGTGGCGCTTGGCGCCGGCTGCCGCATGGTCATTGCCGACGGCCGCAAGGCGCATGTGCTACGCGATCTCGACAAGGCGCCACGCAAGACCTGGTTCGTGCCCGAGGGCAGCCCGCGGGCCGCGCGCAAGCACTGGATCGAGGCCTCCCTGAAGCCGGCCGGCACACTCACCGTCGACGACGGCGCGCTCAAGGCGCTGCGCGACGGCAAGAGCCTGCTGCCCGCCGGCGTGACGAAGGTGGAGGGCCGCTTCGACCGCGGCGATGCCGTCATCGTGCGCGACCGCACCGGGCGCGAGGTGGCGCGCGGCCTGATCGCCTATGCGGACGCCGATGCGCGCCTGCTGGCGGGGCATAAAAGCCGTGAAATACAGGAACTTCTGGGCTACCGTGGCCGCGACGAAATGATCCACCGCGACGACCTTGTCGTGCACGACGGCAAGGACGACTGAGGGACGATGCGGCCATGACTGTCGCCGAGGCCAATCGCGAAACAGACCTGCACGACGCCATGCTGAAGCTGGGCGAGGCGGCGCGCGCCGCCGCCCAAGCCCTGGCGCAGGCCCCCACGGCCAGGAAGAACAGAGCGCTCGAAGCCGCCGCCACCGCCATCCGCGAAGACCGCGACGCCATCATTGCCGCAAATGCCCGCGACATCGCCGCGGCAAAGGCCGATGGCGCCACCAGCGCCTTTCTCGACCGGCTGATGCTCGATGCCGGCCGCGTCGAGGCGATGGCGCGGGGCGTCGAGGACGTCGCAACCTTGAAAGATCCGATAGGCGAAGTCATCGCCGACTGGACGCGGCCCAACGGCTTGCGCATCACCCGTGTACGTGTGCCGCTCGGCGTCATCGGCGTCATCTACGAATCACGACCGAACGTCACCGCCGATGCGGCGGCACTGTGCCTGAAGTCGGGCAATGCCGTCATCCTGCGCGGCGGCTCGGAGAGCTTTCATTCTTCCCGCGCGATACTGGCGGCGCTTCATCGCGGGCTTGCCGCGGCAGGGCTGCCCGAGGCCTGCGCCCAGACAGTGCCCACCGCCGATCGCGCCGCGGTCGGCGAAATGTTGCGCATGACCGGGCTGATCGACATCATCGTGCCGCGCGGCGGCAAGTCGCTGATCGAGCGCGTGTCGGCGGAAAGCCGCATCCCGGTAATCAAGCACCTCGACGGCATCTGCCACGTCTATGTCGATGCGAGCGCGAACCTCGACATGGCGCGCAAGGTGACGCTGAACGCCAAGATGCGCCGCACGGGCATCTGCGGCGCCGCCGAAACCCTGCTGGTCGACCGCAAGGTTGCAAAGACGCATCTTCTGCCCGTGCTCGATGACCTGATCAAGGCGGGCTGCGAGGTACGCGGCGATGGGGAAGTCTGCGCCGCCGAACCGCGCGCCAGGAAAGCGACCGAGGCCGACTGGGGCACCGAGTACCTGGACGCCATCATTTCGGTGAAGATGGTAGACGGAATCGACGGCGCCATCGCACATATCGAGAAATACGGCTCCCATCACACCGATTCGATCATCGCCGATGACGAATCGGTGGCGGAAAAGTTCCTGAACACCCTCGACAGCGCGATCCTGTTGCACAACGCTTCGACCCAGTTTGCCGACGGCGGCGAATTCGGCATGGGTGCGGAGATCGGCATCTCCACCGACAAGCTCCATGCGCGTGGGCCCGTCGGCGTCGAACAACTCACCAGTTACAAGTACGTCGTCCACGGTTCCGGCCAGACGCGGCCCTGACCCCATGCCCAAGGCCCAGCCCTGACAACCCGCCCCGTCATCGCCGCCGAAGCGGCCCGGCACCGCGTGGCTTCCGCCCGCCGTCCGGGCGTGCGTATCGGCATTCTCGGCGGCTCCTTCAATCCCGCCCACAAGGGGCATCTGCACATCTCGCGGCTTGCCATCCGCGAGCTCGACCTCGACGAACTGTGGTGGATGGTCTCGCCGCAGAACCCGCTCAAGTCCGAAGACGACATGGCGCCCTTCGCCGAGCGCTTCGCCTCCGCCCGCGTCATGGCGCGCCACCCGAAAATCATCGTCACCGACATCGAGGCCCGGCTCGGCACACGCTACACGTGGCAGACCCTGCGGGCACTGCGCGGCGCCTTTCCGCGCGCCAATTTCGTCTGGGTCATGGGCGCCGACAATCTCGACCAGATTCCGCGTTGGCAGAACTGGAAGCTGATCTTCCGGGCCGTTCCCATTGCGGTTTTCGACCGCGCCACCTATTCTTTCAAGGCGCTGGCGAGCAAGGCGGCGCACCGGTTTGCGCGCTTCCGCGTGCGCCCGCGCAACGCCGCCACCATCGTCGGCCACAGGCCGCCCGCCTGGGTCTATTTCCATTCTCTTCTGCATCCGGCATCCGCCACCCAGATTCGCCAGATGCGCAAACGCGGAAAGGCATGACCCTCTCTTGAAGAAACCCGCAGCTCGCAAGTCCGCCAAGAAATCCGCCGCCCGGAAGAAGTCCCCGGCGAAGAAAACGGCCACGAAGAAGGCCGCCGCGAAAAAGGCTTCGGCCAAAAAGTCCCCTGCCAAGAAGGCAGCGAAGAAAAAGGCGCCCGCCAAAAAGGCATCGCCCAAGAAGGCCGCGCCGAAAAAGCGCACGGCCCGCAAGGCCGCGGCCAAGGCCGAGAGCCCGGCGCAGAAGGCGCTCGCCATGATCACCAAGATTCTCGACGACGATCAGGCCGACAATATCGCCGTGATCGATCTTGCCGGCAAAAGCGTGATGGCCGATTACATGGTGATCGCGTCTGGCCGCAACCCGCGCCACATCGGCGCCATGGCCCAGCACCTGCGCGACAAGATCAAGTCCGCCGCCGGGGTGTCGCCTCCGGTCGAAGGCATGAACAGCGCCGAATGGGTACTGGTCGATCAGGGCGACGTCGTCGTCCACCTGTTCCGGCCGGAAACGCGCCAGCTCTACAATCTCGAAAAGATGTGGGGCGCGGCCATGGCCCCCGATGACGAGGATGCCGATCCCCGCCGCCTCTAGGCCCGGGGGCCCGCTGTGAAAACCGTCATCGTCGCGGTCGGGCGGTTTCGCGCCTCGGCCGAGCGCGAACTTTACGACGAATACGCTAAGCGCCTGCGCCCCGCGCCCGAACTGATCGAGGTCGAGGACAAAAAGAAACTCGGCCCCCGCGAACGCGTCGCCCGCGAGGCCGAACTGCTGCTCGCCCGCGTTCCCAAGGGGGCACACATGATCGCTTTGGACGAAACGGGAAAGGCGATGTCGAGCGCCGTCCTCGCCCGCCATCTCGGACGCCAGCGCGATGCCGGCACCGAAGCTGTCTGTTTCGTCATCGGCGGCGCCGACGGGCTTGCCGCCGATGTCCTTGATGCCGCGCACATGGTGCTGTCGCTTGGGGTCATGACCTGGCCGCACATGCTGGTGCGCACCATGCTGGCCGAGCAGATCTACCGGGCGGAAATGATCCTCGCCGGCCATCCCTATCACCGCGAAGGGCCGCCGCCCGGGCGCTGAGCGCGCCGTCCCTGCTTGAGCCGCCCGCGCTTGAGCCAAGTGGCCGAACGCGCTAGGTTCCGGGCAACCTTCGGCCGCCGGCAGGCGCCCCGAAAATCCCCGATTTCCAGTGCCCGGAGTAGAGCGTCAGCGATGACCAGCCCCACCCAGAACCGCCCCCGCCCCGTTGTCCTTTGCGTCCTCGACGGCTGGGGCGAACGCGCCGAATGCGAAGACAATGCCATCTGCTGCGCCGAGGCGCCGGTCTGGCGTCATTTCGTCGACGACCTGCCGATGGCGGTGGTGCAGGCCTCGGCGCTGGACGTCGGCCTGCCGCCGGGGCAGATGGGCAATTCCGAGGTAGGCCACATGAACCTCGGCGCCGGGCGGGTGGTGATGCAGGACATGCCGCGCATCGACGCGGCCATCGCCGACGGCAGCCTCGCCGCCAACGCTGTGCTGAACGGCGCCATCGCACGCATGAAAGCCTCTGGCGGGACGCTGCATATCTGCGGCCTGATCTCGCCGGGCGGCGTGCATTCGCACCAGGACCAGATCGCCGCCCTTGCGCGCATCGTCGGCAAGGCGGGCGTGCCGGTCGCCATTCACGCCTATCTCGACGGCCGCGACACGCCGCCCAAGAGCGCGCTCGGCTACCTCGAGAAATTCGAGGCAGGCGTCAAGGGGCTGCCCGGACCGGGCATCGTCACCGTCACCGGGCGCTATTTCGCCATGGACCGCGACAAGCGCTGGGACCGGGTGGAACGCGCTTTCCGCGTCATGACGGCCGCCGAAGGCGAACGCGCGGCCAGCGCCAAAGCCGCGGTCGAGGCGGCCTATGCGCGCAACGAAACCGACGAGTTCGTGGCCCCCACCGTCATCGGCGATTTCGCCGGCATCAAGGACGGCGACGGAATTCTCATGGGCAACTTCCGCGCCGACCGCGCGCGGGAAATCCTGCTGGCCCTGCTCGATCCCGGCTTCGACGGCTTCGCCCGCGCGCGCGTGCCGTCCTTCGCCGTCGCCGTGGCGCTGACCGAATATTCGACGCGGCTGAACGAGTTGATGAACGTGCTGTTTCCGGCCGAAAGCCTCGATCACCTGCTGGGCCAGGTCGTGTCCGAAGCAGGCCTGCGCCAGCTGCGCATCGCCGAAACCGAGAAATACGCCCACGTCACGTTCTTCTTCAACGGCGGCATCGAGGAGCCCTGCAAGGGCGAGGACCGCATCCTCGTGCCCTCGCCCCGGGTCGCGACCTATGACCTGCAGCCGGAAATGTCCGCCCCCGAAGTGACCGACAAGCTGGTCGAAGCGATCGAAGCTGGCACATACGATTTCATCCTCGTCAATTACGCCAACGGCGACATGGTCGGACACACCGGCGTTCTCGATGCCGCGGTCAAGGCCGTGGAAACCGTCGATGCCTGTCTCGGGCGGCTGGAAAAAGCGCTCGCCAAGGTCGGTGGTGTCATGCTGGTCACCGCCGATCATGGCAATGCCGAACTGATGCGCGATTACCAGTTCAACCAGCCCCATACCGCCCACACCACCAACGTCGTGCCGCTGATCGTCGTCAACGCGCCGAAGTGGGTGGCCGGGGTCAATGGCGGGCGCCTCGCCGACCTTGCACCGACCGTGCTGGCCCTGATGGGGCTGGAACAGCCAAAGGAAATGACCGGTACGTCGCTGCTGCGCATCGCCGCCGGACAGGAGCGCGCCTCTGCCTGAGCGGCGCCCCGCCAGTGACCGGCCCGCCCGAGGCGGGCGCCTGCTGACGCGCGCCCTCTTGGCCATGGCGCTTCTGGCCACCCCGATCGCGGTCCAGGCCCAGGGCGCCGCGCCCGAACGCAAGGGCAAGCTTGCCGATATCGAGAAGGCCCGCAAGGAAAGCGAGAAACGCGCCGCCGAACTTGCGCGGGAAGCCGAACGGCTGGAGCGCGAGGCCGCCGACACCGCGAAGAAACTCGTCGGTGCCGCCGCCGAGGCCCGCACCCATGAACAGGCCATCGCCGAATTGCGCGATCACCTCGCCGACATCGCCGCCGAGCGCAAGACACGCAGCGACGGATTGGCCGGACGGCGCGCGCGTCTTGCCGAACTTCTGGCGGCACTCGAACGCATCGCCCGACATCCGCCCGAAGCGCTGATGGCCTATGCGCGCACGCCGCAGGACACGCTGCGCGCCGCCATGCTGCTGCGCGATACGGTGCCGAAGCTGGAAGCCGAGGCGCGCAAGCTCCGCGAGGAGCTCGAAGCGCTCGCGGGTCTTGAGGAACAGGCCGCGGCCCGCAGCGAGGCGCTGACCCGCGAACGGGCGAAGCTCGAGCAGAAACGCAAGTCCCTGGCGGCGCTGGTCGAAAAGAAGCGCAGCCTCGCACGCAACACCAAGGCCGAAGAAGACAGGGCACAGGCGCGCGCCCGGGCGCTGGCGCGCGAAGCCAAGGATCTGCGGGAACTGCTGGCCGGGATCGAGCGCGAACGCCGGCGCGTCGCCGTCCGTCCGCCGCGCCCGCCAGCCCGCGACAATGGGCGCGTCGCCGCCCTGCCGCGTCCCGCGGCGCCCGCCATCGTGCCGGGCCAGGCCATTTCACGTGCCCGCGGACGCCTCGCCAGGCCGGTCGTCGGACGCCTCGCCGTCGCTTTCGGGGCGCGGGAAGAGGCGGGGGCCGCCAAGGGCGTGCGCTTCGAGACCGCCCCCGGGGCCCAGGTCATCGCCCCGTTTGGCGGCGAAGTGGTGTTTTCCGGGCCGTTTCGGGGCTATGGGCCTCTCTTGATCATCGATCACGGCGAGGGATATCATACCCTTCTTGCCGGTCTCGGCCGGATCGATGCCGCCGTCGGCCAGAAAATTCTGGCCGGGGAACCGGTGGGCATCATGTCCGGCGGCAGCGGCCCCATCAGGCTCTATATGGAATTGCGCCGGGGCGGCAAGCCCGTGGACCCCGTGCCATGGCTTGCGACGCCCCCAAACAGTAAGGTTAGCGGATGAAAAAGCATGCGTTCCTCGTGGCCCTGATGGGCTGTGCCCTCGTGTCGTCGGTCCTCGTGTCCTCCGCCGTACCTGCCCAGGACAAGGAGCGGGAAACCTATCGCCAGCTCGAACTTTTCGGCTCGGTCTTCGATCGCGTGCGTTCCGACTATGTCGAACAGCCGCAGGTCGACGAGATGATCGAAAACGCGATCAACGGCATGCTGACTTCCCTCGATCCGCATTCGAGCTACATGAACGAAAAGACGTTCCGCGACATGCAGGTGCAGACGCGCGGCGAGTTCGGCGGGCTGGGCATCGAGGTGACGATGGAAGACGGACTGGTCAAGGTCGTCTCTCCCATCGACGATACGCCCGCTTCGCGCGCCGGACTGCTCGCGGGCGACCGGATTTCGCACATCGACGGGCAAGCCGTGCGCGGCCTGACGCTACAGCAGGCGGTCGAAAAGATGCGCGGGCGCGTCGGCTCGGCCATCAAGCTGACCATCCGCCGCAACGGCAAGCCGCCTTTCGACGTCACCCTGACCCGCGCCAACATCAAGATCACGCCGGTCAAGGCGCGCGTCGAGGAAAACGACATCGGCTATATCCGCATTACGTCCTTCAACGAGCAGACGACGAGCGGGCTGGAAAAATCGGTTGCCGACCTGAAGAAGCAGGTGAAGGGCAAGATTGCCGGCATGGTCATCGACCTGCGCAACAATCCGGGCGGCCTGCTGAAGGAAGCGATCAGCGTGTCCGATGCTTTCCTCGACAAGGGCGAAATCGTCTCCACGCGCGGGCGCAAGAAGGACGACGGCCAGCGCTGGAATGCCCGCAAGGGCGACATCAGCGGCGGGCTGCCGATCGTCGTGCTGATCAACGGCGGCTCCGCCTCGGCTTCCGAGATCGTCGCCGGCGCGCTTCAGGACCATCGCCGCGCCATCGTTCTGGGCACCCAGAGCTTCGGCAAGGGCTCGGTGCAGACGATCATTCCGCTGCCCGGCCATGGCGCGCTGCGCCTGACCACCCAGCGCTACTACACGCCGTCGGGCCGCTCGATCCAGGCGAAGGGGATTACCCCCGACATCACCATCGAGCAGCTGCAACTGACTGCCCTGCCCGACGAAGACCAGCGCCGCGAGAAAGACCTGCGCGGCGCGCTGAGCAATCCCGAGGACCGCAAGGCACCGGCGCAACAGCCGGGTGCCGCAAATGGCAAGAACGGCGGCGACGATTCGAAGGTAAAGGATTACCAGCTCATACGTGCCATCGGCGTGCTGCGCGGCATCGCCCTCGACAGGCGCCGGGCCGAGTAGCCGCGTGCACGGCGCTTCGATAATCTCGCGATACCAGCCGGGTCGGGAACGTGTCGTTCGATAATCCAAACAGGCCAAGCGGGCGCAAGGGGCTGAGCGCCCTCACCGCCGCCGTCATCGCGGTCGTGGCGCTGCTCGCCGGTGTCGTGACATGGCTTGCGCTTTCGGGACCGCCGCCCAAGACGGCCGGCTCCCCCGCGGCGGTAACGGTCAAGGTGACCCCCCAGCCCCCCCCCGCCCCCCCCCCCGCCACCCCAACGCAAACCCCCCCACCACACCCCCCCCCACCACCC
>JAYQQF010000012.1:0-4949 GCA_038145705.1 Alphaproteobacteria bacterium
CCGGACGGCAACCCCCCGGAATTATGTTGCCCTACCAATAATGTTACCCGCCGGGCGCGAGCCCCGGGGCGGCACGGCCGCCCGGCGAGACGCAGCTGGGCTTACTTGCCCAGGGTGTCGAGAGCGCGCTGGAAGCGGCCGGCGTGGGACTTTTCAGCCTTCGCCAGGGTCTCGAACCAGTCGGCGATTTCCTCGAAGCCCTCGTCACGGGCGGTCTTGGCCATCGACGGGTACATGTCGGTGTACTCGTGGGTTTCGCCCGCGATGGACGCCTTCAGGTTCTTCGTGGTGTCGCCGATCGGCTCGCCGGTCGCCGGGTCGCCGCAGGCCTCGAGGAATTCGAGGTGGCCGTGGGCGTGGCCGGTTTCGCCTTCAGCGGTGGAGCGGAAGACCGTCGAGACGTCATTGAAGCCTTCGACGTCGGCCTTCTGCGCGAAATAGAGATAGCGGCGGTTGGCCTGGGATTCGCCGGCGAACGCGGCCTTCAGGTTGCCTTCGGTCTTGGATCCTTTCAACGATGCCATATTGGTTCTCCTCCGATTTTGGCTTGCGATGAACTGACGCTGATGAACGCTGATACGGGCGCACCGACAGGTCGGATGAGCCCGCGTAAAAGCTCACGAGTTCTATATAGGATGCGTAAGCGTCTTCGTCAACAGTTTAGAAGTTCTCTAAACTGATTTTTATTAGACTGAAATTGCGAAATATTATTAGCGGCCGCGGACGCGGATAATGACGTCCACGCGATCCACCGAAGTGCCCGCCGGGGGCTGCGGAATCGCCGCGATCACCACGTCTTCCCCGGCGATATCGGACAGTTCGCTGCGGTCTTCATGGAAGAAGTGGTGGTGGTCCGAAACGTTGGTGTCGAAGTAGCTGGAACCCGGCGACACGACGATTTCGCGCAACATCCCGGCATGGGTGAACTGGTGCAGGGTGTTGTAGATGGTCGCCAGCGACACCCGCACCCCGGCCGCCAAGGCCTTGCCATGCAGGTCTTCCGCCGTGAAATGGCAATCGCCCGCATCGCACAGCAGCTTGGCCAGCGCGATGCGCTGGCGCGTCGGACGCAGACCGGCCTGCTTCAGGCGGTCGAGCACCTGAGCGTAAGGCCGCGGCGCATGGCTGTGAGTCTGGACCATAGGATCATCCAAAAGCGGCTCGGGCCGCCGATGCAAAACATTCGCAACACATATAGGGGCACGAACCCGAAAAATAAACCCCCAAAATTACAGAAACCTAACCCGTTGTTTGGAATGATTATACGGGTCTCAGGCGCCTGTGCACAGCCGGCCCACCAATTCCCGCACGGTCGGGATGAACCCGTTGGCGTAATAGGGGTCGGTGCGGAAACGGAAGGCGTTGTGACCGGCGAACATCAGCTGGTTATCGACATCGGCCGTATGGCTGATCGCCTGCAGGGTCTTCTGGATGCAATAGGAGCGCGGATCGGCCTTGCGCCCCGTGGTGCCCGCCTCGTTCTGGGCCCAGTTCGAGAAATTGCAGGCGCTGAGGCAGCCCATGCAGTCGATCTGGTCCTTGCGAATTTCGCGCGAGCGCGGCGGGGTAACGAAGACCAGCGTCGAATCGGGCGTACGCAGGGCTTCCGTATATCCTTCAGCGACCCAGCCCGCGGCACGGTCGCGGTCGTGCGCCGTCAGGTAGACCTTGCGCCCGCGGACGCCGACGGCGAATTCGGTGTCGTGTTCGCCGACCGGTTCATGGCTGTAGGCGACCTGGCGTTCGGACCGTTCCTTGAGCTCGCGCAGGAAGGGATTGGACACGGCGGACGAATAGAATCCGGTCGGCGAGAAGCGGTTGAGATAAACGTCGCCCTCCTTGAGCGTCAGCAGCTTCTGCTTCCATTCGTCGGAGATCGGGCTTTCCTTCGTCAGCAGCGGGCGGGTGCCGAACTGGAAGGCGACGGGCCCCAGTTCGGGGTTGTCGATCCAGTCTTCCCATTCATCGAGGCGCCAGACGCCGCCCGCCATGATGATCGGCGTCTGATCGAGGCCGCATTCGCGCATGAGCGCGCGCAGATCGCGCACCCGCGGCAGCGGGTCCTGCGGCTGGTTGGGATCTTCGACATTGGACAGACCGTTGTGCCCGCCGGCCAGCCACGGGTCTTCGTAGACCACGCCGCCCAGAAGACTGGCGAACTTGTGATAGGCGCGCTTCCACAAGGCGCGGAAGGCGCGTGCCGAGGAAACGATCGGATAATAATAGACACCGTATTCGGCGCAGATTTCAGCCATGCGGTAAGGCATGCCGGCGCCGCAGGTGACGCCGTGAATGAGGCCCTTCGCCCCTTCCAGCACACCCTTCAGCACGCGCTCGGCACCGCCCATTTCCCACAGGATGTTCATGTGGATGCGGCCCTTGCCGCTGCGGGTTTCGTGCGCGATGCGGGCCTGGGTAATGCCGCCCCGGATCGAATAGGTGAGCAGTTCCTCGTGGCGCTCGCGCCGCGTGCGGCCGTGATACACGACCGGGATCAGGTCGCCCTTGTCGTCGCGGGCATCGGCGTTGACGCCCGAAAACGTGCCGACGCCGCCCGAAGCCGCCCAGGCGCCCGAGCTTTCCCCGTTGGACACGGCGATTCCCTTTCCGCCCTCGACGAGCGGCAGGACTTCCTCACCCGAAATGATCAGAGGTCGCAAAGCCTTCATCTTCTGCGGGTCCCGTTTTTATGTCCGGCGGGGCCTGGCCCCGCCGGACACTGGGTTATTCCGCGGCCGGCGTGTCACCGGCCTCGTCAGACAGTTCGGCGCCGGTCTCCTGATCGACGACGCGCATGCTGAGGCGAACCTTGCCGCGATCGTCGATGCCGAGAACCTTCACCTTCACCATGTCGCCTTCGTTGACGACGTCAGTAACTTTCTTCGTGCGGCCCTTGGCGAGCTCGGAGATATGCACGAGCCCGTCACGCGCGCCGAGGAAGTTCACGAAGGCGCCGAAATCGACGACCTTCACGACCTTGCCCGTATAGACCACGCCCACTTCCGGTTCGGCGACAATCGACTTGATCCACTGGATCGCCTTGTCGGAGGCCTCGCCATCCACGGCGGCGACCTTGATGGTGCCGTCGTCCTCGATGTCGATCTTCGCGCCGGTGGTCTCGCAAATTTCGCGGATGACCTTGCCGCCGGTGCCGATGACTTCGCGGATCTTGTCCTTCGGGATGCTGATGGTGGTGATGCGCGGCGCGTTGCCGGAGACTTCCTCGCGGGCGCTGTTCAGAGCCTTCGACATTTCGCCGAGGATGTGAATGCGTCCGTCATGGGCCTGCGCCAGGGCGATCTTCATGATCTCCTCGGTGATCGAGGTGATCTTGATGTCCATCTGCAGGCTGGTGATGCCCTGATCGGTACCCGCCACCTTGAAGTCCATGTCGCCGAGATGATCCTCGTCGCCGAGGATGTCCGTCAGGACGGCAAAACGTTCGCCTTCCTTGATCAGGCCCATGGCGATGCCGGCGACCGGCTTCTTGAGCGGCACGCCCGCGTCCATCATCGACAGCGAGGAACCGCAGACGGTCGCCATCGAGGACGAGCCGTTCGATTCCGTCACTTCCGACACGACGCGGATGGTGTAGGGGAAGTCTTCCTTCGCAGGCAGAAGCGGATGCACCGCGCGCCAGGCGAGCTTGCCGTGGCCGATTTCGCGGCGGCCCGGGCTGCCCATGCGGCCGGCTTCACCGACCGAGTAGGGCGGGAAGTTGTAGTGCAGCATGAAGTGCTCGCGGTAATCGCCGTCGAGCGCATCGATGATCTGCTCGTCCTGGCCGGTGCCGAGCGTGGTGACGTTGAGCACCTGGGTCTCGCCGCGGGTAAACAGGGCGGAACCGTGGGCACGCGGCAGTACGCCGACCTGCACGTTGATCGGGCGCACCGTCTTGGTGTCGCGGCCGTCGATGCGCGAGCCGGTATCGAGGATGGCGAGGCGGACGATGTCCTTCTCGAGATGCTTGAAGGCATGGCCGACGGCGTCGCCGGTGATTTCCTCGGCTTCGAGCTTCGCCTTGACCTCGGCCTTGACGACATCGATGCCGTCGCGGCGCTTGGTCTTGTCGACTTCCTTGTAGGCTTCGCGCAAGCCCGCTTCCGCCAGTTCGCGCACGCGATTTTCGATGGCTTCCGCTTCGGGCGCGGCCTGGGGCAGGGCCCAGGGCTCCTTCGCGGCCTGCTCGGCCATTTCGATGATCGCGTTGATGACCTTCTGGAATTCGCGGTGGCCGAACATGACGGCGCCGAGCATTTCCTCTTCGGTCAGCTCGTGTGCCTCGGATTCGACCATCAGCACACCTTCCTGGGTGCCCGCGACCACGAGGTCGAGACGGGTATTCGCCATCTCGTCGACCTGCGGGTTGAGGACGTACTTGCCGTCGATGAAGCCGACGCGCGCGGCGCCGATCGGCCCGAGGAACGGAATGCCCGACAGCGTCAGCGCCGCCGAGGCGCCGATCATCGCGACGATGTCCGGATCGTTTTCCATGTCGTGGCAGATGGTGGTGCACACGACCTGGGTTTCATTGCGGAACGTCGGGTGGAACAGCGGACGAATCGGCCGGTCGATGAGACGCGAGGTCAGCGTCTCCTTCTCGCTCGGGCGTCCTTCGCGCTTGAAGAAGCCGCCCGGGATCTTGCCCGCGGCGAACATCTTTTCCTGGTAATTGACCGTGAGGGGGAAGAAATCGATGCCGGGCTTCGGCGCCTTGTTGGCAACGGCCGTGCAGAGGACGGTCGTTTCGCCGTAGGTCGCGAGAACCGCGCCGTCGGCCTGACGGGCGATGCGGCCCGTTTCAAGAGTGAGCTTGCGCCCGCCCCATTCGATTTCCTTTTTAATGACATTGAACATGGAATCTCTCTCCTTCCAACCAACCTTCCCCCGCGCGCGGCCCTGCCGCGCACGGGGTCCGGCCCCCCCGAGCCGGCCGCCGGCGGGGAAGG
>JAYQQF010000012.1:4959-17632 GCA_038145705.1 Alphaproteobacteria bacterium
CCCCCCCACCACCCCCCCCCCCCCCCCCCGGGCCCGCCCCCCCCCGCCCGGGGGGGCCCGCCCCCCCGGGGGGGCCCCGCGCCTTGCTAGCGCCTGAGTCCCAGGCGATCGATCAGCTTCTGGTATCGGTCTTCGTTTGTGTTCTTGAGATAGTCGAGCAGCCGGCGGCGCTTCGACACCATCATGAGAAGGCCGCGACGGGAATGATAGTCGTGGTCGTGGGCCTTCAGATGTTCGGTCAGGTTGCTGATGCGTTCCGACAGGATCGCGACCTGGACTTCCGGCGAACCGGTATCTTTTGCGCCGTTGGCGTACTCGCTGACGAGCGCCTTCTTGCGGTCAGGCGTAATCGACATCGTATGCTCCATCGTTAGAGGTTCAACACGCGTACCGGGCGCAAAAGTCCTGCGTCAAAGCGGGCCATGGCCACCGGCCGTGTCCCATCCATTGCGCAGACAACCGTTCCGTCGGAAAGCGGCGCGGGCGAACCCGCATCACCGTCCCGGGACAATAGTCCCGCGGTACCGAGCACCGCAACGGCACGTCCCTGTCGCAACAGGGCGGCCTGGTCGCCGGTCAGAGCCAGTGCCGGGATGTCGTCCAGCGCGGTTTCAACCGGAAGCAGGTACTCGAAAGCGGCGGCACTATGCCCCAAGGCGACCAGATTATCCAGCGCAATCGCTTGGTTTTCCGCGAAGGCGCCGACCCGTGTCCGGCGCAGCGCAGCGACATGGCCGACGGTGCCGAGCAGGAGCGCGATATCGCGGGCCAAGGCCCGAACATAGGTTCCCTTGCCGCAGGTCACGGAAAACTCGGCATGGTCGGGATCGGGTCGCCCTGTCAGATCTAACTCACTGATTTCTATCGTTCTTTCTGCAAGTTCCGGGGCTTGCCCCGCGCGCGCCAGCTCATAGGCGCGCTGCCCCGCCACCTTGAGGGCGCTGAAGGCCGGCGGACGCTGGCGCACATGGCCGATAAAGTTCCCCAAAACTGCCTGAATTTCCTCGGTTTTTGGCCGGTTCGGGCTGGTCGCAGCGACCTCGCCCTCGGCATCGTCGGTGGTACGCTCTTCGCCGAATCTCAGGGTGAACCGGTAGGTTTTGTCGCCGTCCATGGCGTAGGCCACGGTCTTGGTCGCCTCGCCGAGCGCCACCGGCAGGATGCCGCTGGCCAGCGGATCAAGGGTGCCGGCATGGCCGATGCGCAGGGGCTTGAGCGTGCGGCGCAGGATCGCGACCACATGGGCCGAGGTCATGCCGAGCGGCTTGTCCACCACCACCCAGCCGTCGAGACGGCTGGCACCTTCGGGCGGCTTGCGCCGGCGTCCCACCCTAGTCCTCGTCCTCGCCGGGGCGCTTCGCCCCGTCATCGCCGCCAAGGTCGCGGGCAACCTGGGGGCGGGCGAGAATTTCATCGATCCGGCTGGAGTAATCAAAGGACCGGTCGGCCTCGAACAGGACGAGCGGTACCGTGCGCAGGTTGACCTCGTGGGCGAGCTCGCGGCGGAAATACCCGGACGCGCGGTTGAGCGCGGAGACGACCTTGTCCATCTCGCGCCCGCCGAGCGGCGTGACGAAGGCGGTAGCGTTATGCAGGTCGGGCGAGATCCGCACTTCCGTCACGGTGATCGGCACCCCGGAAAGATCGGGGTCGCGAAAATGGGCGTGCTCGATGATGCGCGCGATCGCGTGGCGCAGTTCCTCGCCTACGCGGTATTGGCGCTGGCTCGGCCCCTTGGCCGAGGACGCGTTCCTGCCCTTCTTCATGGCTTCACTCTTTCAAGCGGTCGACGCGCCACGCCCTAGAGCGTGCGCGCGACTTCCTCGACCTCGTAGCACTCGAGCACGTCGCCGGCCTGGATGTCCTGGTAATTTTCCAGGGCCATGCCGCATTCCGAACCGGCGCGAACCTCGCGCACTTCGTCCTTGAAATGCTTGAGCGTCTTGAGCGCGCCGTCGTGGATGACGACGTTGTCGCGCAGCAGGCGCACGCGGGCGCCGCGGCGGACCACGCCTTCGGTGACGAGACAGCCGGCGATGCGGCCAACCTTCGTGATGTTGAACACCTCGCGCAGTTCGGCCTGGCCGAGGGTCGTTTCCTTGCGCGTCGGCGCCAGCATGCCCGAGAGCATCTGCTTCACGTCGTTGGTCAGGTCGTAGATGATCGAGTAGTAGCGGATATCGACGTTGTCGCGCCGCGCCATGTCGCGCGCCTGCGGATGGGCGCGGACGTTGAAGCCGATGATGAGCGCGTTCGACGCACGCGCCAGCGTGACGTCGGATTCATTGATGCCGCCGACCGCCGCGTGAAGGATGCGTGCCTTGACTTCCTCGGTGCCGAATTTTTCCAGCGCGCCGACGATGGCTTCGACCGAACCCTGCACGTCGGCCTTGATGACGACCGGCAGTTCCTTGGCTTCGCCCGCGGCGATGGATGCCAGCATCTGCTCGACGCTGCCGCGCACGCCTGCCGCATTGGCCGCGTCGCGCACGCGGCGCTGGCGGAATTCGGCGACCTGACGGGCGCGGTTCTCGTTTTCGACGACGTTGAATTCGTCACCCGCGGTAGGCGCGCCCTGAAGGCCGAGCACTTCGACCGGGCAGGCGGGACCCACTTCCTTGACCTTGCGGCCGTGATCATCGATCAGCGCACGCACGCGGCCCCATTCGGTGCCCGCGACGAACACGTCGCCTACGCGCAGCGTGCCGCGCTGCACCAGGACCGTGGCCACGTTGCCGCGCCCGCGTTCCATCTTGGCTTCGATCACGATGCCGTTGGCCGGACGGTCGGCATTGGCCTTGAGTTCGAGGATTTCGGACTGCAGCAGGATGGTTTCCTCGAGCTTGTCGAGGTTCATCTTCTGCTTGGCCGAGACCGCCACCCACAGGACGTCGCCGCCCATGCCTTCGAGAGCGATTTCGTGCTGAAGCAGGTCGGCCTTGATGCGGTCGGGATTGGCCGACGGCAGGTCCATCTTGTTGATGGCGACGATGACCGGCACGCCTGCGGCCTTGGCGTGATGAATGGCTTCGATGGTCTGCGGCATGATGCCGTCGTCGGCGGCAACGACGAGGACGACGATGTCGGTGACCTTGGCGCCGCGTGCGCGCATCTGCGAGAACGCTTCGTGGCCCGGGGTGTCGAGGAAGGTGATCTTCTGTCCAGACGGCATCGTCACCTGATAGGCGCCGATATGCTGGGTAATGCCGCCCGATTCACGCGCGGCAACGTCGGTTTCGCGCAGTGCATCGAGCAGCGACGTCTTGCCGTGGTCGACGTGACCCATGACGGTGACGACCGGCGGACGGGGCTTCAGCGTTTCGGGCGCGTCGTCGTCGCCGGCGAGGCCCTCTTCGACCGCCGATTCGCTGACGCGCTTGACGATATGGCCGAATTCCCCGATCACGAGTTCCGCCGTATCGGCGTCGATCGGCTGGTTGATGGTGGCCATCACGCCCATGCGCATAAGCGCCTTGATGACGTCGCCGCCACGTTCGGCCATGCGCGAGGAAAGTTCCTGCACGGTGATCATTTCGGGAAGGACCACTTCACGAATGACCTTGGTCGAATCGGCACCCGACAGCGCCATCTGGGCACGACGTTCGCGTTCGCGGGCGCGGCGCTGGGCCGCGAGCGAGCGCACGCGCTCGCCGCCCTCGTCATCGAGGGCCTTGGAGATGGTCAACTTGCCCTTGCGGCGCTCGCCACCCTTTTCGCGCAGGCTGAGTGCCGGGCGCGGCTTCTCCGCGCCGCCCTTGCCGCGGCGCGGGCCGCGGCGTTCGGCATCTTCGCTTTCTTCGGCGGCGGGTTCGTCGGCGCGCGGCTTGCCCTTGGCCGGGCGGGCAGCGTCAGCCTTTTCGGCAGCGGGCGCCGCCGTTTCAGCAACGGCAGCAGCAGCCGCGGCAGCGGCGGCGGCGGCAGCCGCGGCGCGCGCGGCTTCTTCTTCTTCGGCCTTGCGGCGGGCTTCTTCAGCTTCGCGCTTTTCGCGTTCTTCCTCTTCGCGCTTGGCGCGTTCGGCTTCCTCGACGCGGCGACGCTCGTCATCGAGCTTGGCGCCCTTCAGGATCTTGGCGCGCTGGGCGAGCTGGTCTGCGGTCAGCTGATCGCCGTGCAGGTCGGCCTGTTCGCCGGGCTTCACCTGGCTCATGCCGCCTTCGGAGTCGGGCGCATAGGTGCGTTTCTTGCGGACCTCGACGGTCACCGCCTTCGACCGGCCATGCGAGAAGCTCTGCCTGATCTGGCCCTGTTCGACCGTCTTTTTCAATTCAAGACGGCCCGGGCGCGCGAGCGAAAGCGGCTTCTTGTTGCCGGAGTTCTTGTCCTTGGTCGTATCGGTCATCTTCCGTCCACTTTATCCAAATCAGGGCCGTCGCGCATCACTTCGGACCGGCCCGCGACACCGGCGAGGCGGGTCGCCTCGCGCAGGATGGCGGCGGCGATCCGGGATTCGGTCACCGCGGCATGTACCATGGCGTCGCGGCCAAGCGCGGCGCCGATTTCACTCGCCTCGAGGGCGGTCATTACTTCAAGTCCGGGGGCGAGTACCGCTAGCTTGGCGCGCCCGTCGGCGGCACCGTCCCGGGCGGCAATCAGCAACTTCGCCTCGCCCGCCTTGAGGGCGGCGCGGGTCTTTTCGAACCCGGCAACCAGGGCGCCGGCGCGCCGGGCCATGCCGAGCAGGTCGGTCAGGCGGCGGCGCAGCCCCGCCTCGACACGGTCCAGCAGATCACCGGAAACCGTCACCGGACCGCGATTGGCGCGGGCAAACGCCCGCGCATCGGCGGCAGCGAGCGCTTCACGCTCGGCGGCCACCCACAGGCCGCGGCCGGGCAGCTTTTCGCCGAGATCGGGCACCACCGCACCGTCAGGCCCGACGACAAAACGGATCAACGCCGCGCGCGGCAAGACCCGCCCGGTCACCAGGCAACGGCGCTCCGGCTCCGCCGCGCGGGCGCGGGGGTCGTCGATGGCGTCACTGATCGCGGCGGCGGCGGTCACTGGGGATCGGCCTCCTTGGCTGCGGCTTCCGCTTCGGCAGCCGCGGCTTCGGCGGCGGCTGCGTCTTCGGCCTCGTACCAATGGGCACGGGCGGCGGCGATGATCTCGTTGGCGTCCTGCTCGCTCAGCTTGAACTTGCCGAGCAGGCCTTCCTCGCCATCGGCTTCCGAACCCGAAAGTTCATAGCCCGCGAGTTCCGCCAGCTGGTCGCGCGTCTTGATGCCGTTTTCGGCAAGGGTCACGACCATGTCGTTGGTCAGGCCGGGAATCCCGACCATGTCGTCGGCGATCGAGAGCTCCTTGCGCTTCTCGGCAAACTTCTCGGCCTGATCGGCGAGATAGGCCTGGGCGCGGCGGGAAAGTTCCTCGGCCAGGTCCTGGTCGAAGCCTTCGATGCCGGTGATTTCGTCGATGGGAACGAAGGCGACTTCCTCGATCGAGGAGAAGCCTTCGGTTACCAGCAGGTGCGCGATCACGTCGTCCACGTCGAGAGCGTCGATGAACATCTGCGAGCGCGAGCGGAACTCTTCCTGGCGGCGTTCGGATTCCTGCGCTTCGGTCAGGATGCGGATGTCCCAGCCCGTCAGCTGCGAGGCAAGGCGCACGTTCTGGCCGCGACGTCCGATGGCAAGCGAGAGCTGCTCGTCGGGAACCACGACCTCGATGCGCTTCTGGTCTTCGTCGAGCACGACCTTGGTGACTTCGGCCGGGGCCAGCGCATTGACGACGAAGGTCGCGGGGTCCGGCGACCACTGGATGATGTCGATCTTTTCGCCCTGCAGTTCGGCAACCACCGCCTGCACGCGCGAGCCGCGCATGCCGACGCAGGCGCCGACCGGATCGATGGACGAATCGTTGGACAGCACGGCGATCTTGGCGCGCGAGCCGGGATCACGGGCCACCGACTTGATCTCGATGATGCCGTCGTAGATTTCCGGGACTTCCTGCGCGAACAGCTTGGCCATGAATTCGGGCCGCGTGCGCGACAGGAAAATCTGCGGGCCGCGCTGTTCCTCGCGCACGTCGTAGATGTAGGCGCGCACGCGTTCGGAAGCGCGCAGGTTCTCGCGCGGCAGGATTTCATCGCGCCGCAGCACGCCTTCGGCGCGGCCGAGATCGACGGTGGTGTTTCCGAATTCCACGCGCTTGACCAGGCCGTTGACGATTTCGCCGACGCGATCCTTGTACTCCTGGTACTGGCGCTGGCGTTCGGCCTCGCGCACCTTCTGGACGATGACCTGCTTCGCGGTCTGCGCCGCGATGCGGCCGAAATCGATGGGCGGCAGCGGGTCGATGATAAATTCGCCGGCCTTGATGCCCGGCTTGATCTTTTCGGCGGTCTTGAGATCGATCTGGGTCAGCTCGTCCTCGACCGTTTCGACGGCCTGAGTGTAACGGGCCAGCGAAATCTCGCCGGTCGTACGATTGATCACGGCGCGGATGTCGTGCTCATGCCCGTACCTGGAACGCCCGGCTTTCTGGATAGCCTGTTCCATCGCGGTCAGCACTTCATCTCGGTCGATCGACTTTTCCCGCGCCACCGCATCGGCGACCTGCAGGAGTTCCGGGCGCGCGAGGCCCGTCGTTTCCTCGACCTGGGTTTTGCGCTTTGACTGTGCCATCTTCGTCTCGCTCGTTGCGCCGCACCGCGGCGTTCGTCCTTCAGTTATTCCAATGCGCCGAACAGGCGCCATCTCAATGCGCCAATCGGGCGCGTCCTAGTTGCCGCGCCTGTCCGGCGCGGAAGCGGCAATCAGCTCGTCGGTCAGGACAAGCTGCGCCTTGACCACATCCTCGAACGGCACTTCCGCATCGCCCTTGTCTGTGGCGACGGCGATAAGGCCGTCCTTCAATCCCTTGAGGCGCCCGCGGAAGCGACGACGGCCCTCGATCGGCCAGCGCGTTTCCATGCGCACCTCGAACCCGGCGTAGCGCTCGAAATCCTTGGGCCGGGTCAGCGGCCTGTCGATTCCGGGCGACGACACCTCGAGCGCGTAAGCTCCGGCAATCGGATCTTCCGTGTCGAGCAGCAGCGACACCGTGTGAGAGATGTCGGTGCAGTCGTCCACCGTCATGGTGGCACCGTCAATCCGTTCGGCCATGATCTGGAGCACTGGCCGGCTGCCCCCCGAAAGGTTGACCCGCACGACCTCGTAGCCCATTTCCGTCAAGGGCCCCTCGACGAGGCGGCGAACCTTGTCATGAACCTGGTTCATTCCCGGTATTCCGCTTTCACGCCATGAAGTCCGCACCGGCCGCCGTTGGCGTTTGCCCAAATAAAAAGTGGGCCGGTGGCCCACTCCGCAGCGTCTTTTATTTTATGGGACCTTGACTGGTACCGAACTCGAAACTGGGGGAAATATAGGGGTTTTCCCCTTTTGTTCAAGTGTTTTGGCAAGCCCGGGCACCGGGGCCGGTGTCCCCGGTCAGGGGCCGGGGCGCCGGCGAAACACCAGAAAAACCGGCGAAATCCCTTTTTCCCGGGCTTTTTCCTCGTAACGGGACGGCGGCTGGCCGTCCGGGCGCCGACGCCAGTCGTCCGCCCGCTCGGCGGTCCATTCGAAGGCCGGATGAGCCAGCATACGGGCCAACGCCCAACGGATATAACCCCGGTCGTCGCTGGCCACCACCAGCAGGCCGCCCGGCCGCAGAACCTGCGCCAGCGCGTCGAGATTGGCATCGGAAACGAAGCGCCGCTTGGCGTGGCGCGCCTTGGGCCAGGGGTCGGGAAACAGCACGTAGACCCGCGCGAGGCTGGCGGGCGCCAGCACATCGACGACGGCGCGGGCATCGTCGGGATGCAGCCGGACGTTTTCGAGCCGTCCGCCATCTATGTGCTGCAGCGCCGAAGCGACGCCGTTGACGAAAGGCTCGCAGCCGATGATGCCGATGCCGCGATTCGCCGCGGCCTGGGCGCACATGTGCTCGCCCCCGCCGAAGCCGACCTCGAGCCAGAATTCCGATAACCGCGGCAATGGATGCGCGCCAAATACGGGACTGGCAAAAAGGCGGCGCGGATCAAGGCTGCCCGGTGCCGCGCCGGAAATGTCGATGCGTACCGCAGGCAGAAGCTCTTCCATCAGCTTGCGCCGCTCGACGCGCAGCGGGCGGCCCATGCGCCGTCCGTAAAGAACACGGCGACGCCGGTTCCTTCCGACGTCGCCGTGATCGTTGTCGGTCATGTCGGGGCGGGCGCGCCGATCAGGTCAGCGCGGACTTGATGGCCTCGGCCAGGTCCACGCGCTCCCACGAGAAGCCGCCATCGGGTTCCGGCTCGCGGCCGAAGTGCCCATAAGCGGATGTGCGCGCATAGATCGGCTTGTCGAGGCCGAGGTGGTTACGGATACCGCGCGGGCGCAGGTCCATGACTTCCTGCAGCGCCTTGGCGAGCTTTTCCTCGGACACCTTGCCGGTGCCGGCGGTATCGACGTAGACGGCCAGCGGCTTGGCGACGCCGATCGCATAAGCGATCTGGATGACGCAGGAGTCGGCAAGACCCGCGGCCACAACGTTCTTCGCCAGATAGCGCGCGGCATAAGCCGCGGAACGGTCGACCTTGCTCGGGTCCTTGCCCGAGAACGCGCCGCCGCCGTGCGGCGCCGCGCCGCCGTAGGTATCGACGATGATCTTGCGTCCGGTCAGGCCGCAGTCGCCGTCGGGGCCGCCGATGACGAAGATGCCGGTCGGGTTGACGTAAAATTCGTCTTCCGGGCACATCCAGCCCTTCGGCAGGACGTTCTCGACATGGGGACGCACGATCTCGCGCACCTGTTTCTGGGTGAGATCGGCCGCATGCTGGGTCGAAACCACGATGGAGGTCGCGCGCACGGGCTTCCCGTTCTGGTAGAGCAGCGTCACCTGGCTCTTCGAATCGGGGCCGAGGCCCGGCTCGGCGCCCGAGTGACGCGCTTCGGCGAGCGAGCGCAGGATGGCATGGGAATAGTGAAGCGGGGCGGGCATCAGCACCGGGGTTTCGCGGCAGGCGTAGCCGAACATGATGCCCTGGTCGCCCGCACCTTCTTCCCGGTTGCCGCCGCCTTCGACGCCGACGTTGATGTCGTCGGACTGACCATGGATCAGTACGTCGACCTGGGCCTTCTGCCAGTGGAAGCCGTCCTGTTCGTAGCCGATTTCCTTGATGCAGTTACGCGCGATCTTCTCAAGCTCGTCCTTGCCGATGAGCTTGCGGGCGCGGACTTCGCCGGCCATGACAACGTGGTTCGTCGTGCACAGCGTCTCGGCGCCGACATGGGCCTGCGGGTCGGCAGTCAGGAAGGCGTCGACGACGGCATCCGAAATGCGGTCGCAGATCTTGTCAGGATGTCCTTCGGAAACCGATTCGCTGGTAAAAAGGTAATCGCCTTTGGGCACGGGAACCTCCGCGAAAATGGCTGAAAGCCTTGTCTGCGGGCGGCCGCGATGCGCCGCCCCCGGCCGGTCTTGTTGCAACGAACGGCGCAAGCGTCAAGGGTTTTCGGAAGGAGGGTCCGTGACGGGGACCCGGGACTACTCTTCGCGTCCCATCGAGCGGATCAGCTCCAGCACCTTGCGCCGCTTTCGCGGGTCGCCGATCCGGTAGAAGGCCCGAACCAGTTCGATGGTTTCGCGGTTGCTCATCGGTTCGCCCTCGAAGGCGGCCGCAGATTCCGCAAGCGCGCGCGAGCGGCGCGCCCCGGTGCCGGCAGGCAGGTCTTCGTAAAAGAAGGTCACGGGGACGTCGAGAACCTGGGCCAAGGCGAAAAGACGTCCGGCGCCGATGCGGTTCACGCCGCGCTCGTATTTCTGCACCTGCTGAAAGGTCAGCCCAAGGGCATCGCCCAGTTTTTCCTGAGACAGGCCAAGCAACATCCTGCGCAGACGCATGCGCATGCCGACATGGACATCAATGGCGTTCGGCCCGCCTTTCTTCGCACGGGGTTTCCGGCGAGTAGCGCGGGTGACAGAAGTTCTGGCCATCAGGCTTCTCTGTTGATTGGGCAACTAAAGGTTGCGGAGAAAAAGCGGGTGAATTGTGCACAACCGACGCGCTTACAATTGAATAATCATAATCGTATATGCAGCTTGACTCAAGCGGGCTTGCGAAAAAAGCCTAGAAAAACAGCCAATATCAGTAGGCAAAATGCAGTGACTGGAATGCTGCCGGTTAGCGAAAACAGAGTTGATCCGGCGAGGGGTTCGGGAAGCGCCGCATCGATCACACCACGGACGCCGAGCGCCAGTGAATCACGCACGCGCCCATAGGAATCGATCATCGCCGAAATGCCGGTATTGGCGGCGCGCACCAGCGGCAGTCCTTCCTCGATGGCGCGGAAACGGGCCGCAACAAGGTGCTGGTAAGGGCCGGTTGCGGTACCGAACCAGGCGTCATTGGTTAAGTTAAGGAGCGCGCCCGGCCGAGCCGCGCCGCCTGCGACGACCGCACCCGGAAAAATGACTTCGTAGCAGACGAGCGGCGAGATGCCAGGCAGGCCGGGCAGGTTCAGGGTCACCGGGCCGGCGCCGGCGGAAAAATCGACCCGGCCTTCGGTCAACTTCGGCAGAGGGTTGAAGCGGGCAAAGGGTACGTATTCGCCGAAGGGCACCAGATGATGCTTGTCGTAGCGTCCGAGCACGCGGCCGCGTCCGTCGACGGCCAGTACCGAATTCCAGATCGCCGCGCGGCGCCCGGGCGCCGGGGCCGCCTCGCGGCGCACGATGCCGGTGACGACGATGCCGCCGGGCGGCGCCGCCAGCGCGATGGCGCGGGCCAGTTCCGGGTTGCCCTCGAAAACCGCGGGCACCGCCGTTTCAGGCCAGATCACGGCAACCGGCGCACGGTTGGAAGCACCGACACCGGGCTGGCCCTGCGAGAGACGCAGGTAAAGGCCGAAGTGCTGGCGCACGAGTTCGGGCTGCCACTTGATCGCCTGGGGTATGGCACCCTGCACGATGCGCAGACGCGGCGCATCGTGATCCTCGACGACCGGCGCACCGGCAAGGCGCAGGGAACCGCCGGCAAAAAGCGACGCGAACAGCACAAGGGCAATCGCGCCCGGCGCAAGGCGCGCGCGCGCTGATCCGTCGGCGGCATTGTCGCCGGCAAGGGTCGCCGGCAATCCGGCGATCAGCACGGCGGCGAAGCTGAGTGCATAGACGCCGCCGAACGCGGCGCCTTGCATCGGTGCCGCATGGAAAGCAAAAGCACTGCCGAACGGATTCCACGGAAAGCCCGTCAGCAATATGCCGCGCAGGATTTCGCCGAGCGTCCAGGCGCAAGCGAGGCCCGCGATCCGCGGCCAGCCCGCGCGCAAGAAAGACGCAAGACAGACCGCCGCCGCCGGGAACAGGGCGAAATAGGCGGACAGGCCGGTGACGGCGAAAGGCACCAGCCAGCCGAACCGCGCGGCATCGACCAGCAGCGCATTGGATATCCAGTAAAGCCCGGCAACGAAGAAGCCGAGACCGAACCACCAGCCGAGCGCGAAGGCGGCGCGCGGCGTGCGCGCGCCATCGAGCATCCAGAGCAATCCGGCGATGGAAACGATAAGAACGGGGAACAGGCCGAACGGCGGCAGAGCCAGAACGGCAAGAGCCCCGAACAGAAACGCCGCCAGCGCGCGCCGCCATGACGACAATGCCGCCAGCCGCGCCGCCAGCCGCGCGAGGATCATGATCCCGCGGCGGTTGGTCCGGCCGCTTTCCGGGACAGGCGCCGGATGCGCAGGCGCTTGGCCCGACGCGGGTCGGCATCGATGACTTCGAATTCGATGCCCGACGAATGCCGGATAACCTCGCCGCGCGACGGCACGCGCCCGGCCAGCTCGGCCACCAGACCGCCTATGGTATCGACGGTCTCGCGTTCCTCTTCGGTCAACACGGGGCCGACCCGGGCCTCGAAGTCCTCGATCTCGGTTCGCGCATCGGCGATCAGCGACCCGTCGGGCCGTTCGATCATGTCGATTTCCTCGACGTCGTGCTCGTCCTGGATGTCGCCGACGATTTCCTCGACCACGTCTTCGATCGTCACCAAACCATCGATGCCGCCGAATTCATCGACCACCAGCGCCATGTGCACGCGGGCAAGGCGCATCTGCAGCAGGAGATCGAGGATGCGCATCGTCGGCGAGACAAACAGCACCTTGCGAATAAGGGCATTGATGTCGAACGGCGCCTTCGAGGCGTAACAGGCGAGCACGTCCTTGATGTGGATCATGCCGACGACGTCATCGAGGGTTTCGCGGTATATGGGCACGCGCGAATGGGCTTCACGGATCAGGAGTTCGGCGATTTCCTCGCGCGGGGTAGATACTTCCAGGGCGACGATTTCGGCGCGCGGCACCATGACGTCGGAGACGATGACGTCGCGCATCTGCAGCACGTTGGAAATCAGCAGGCGTTCGTCGGCGCTGATGACGCCGCCTTCGCCTTCGACGCTTTCGCGTTCCTCGATCAGTTCCTCGAGCGCCTCGCGGATGGAGGGATCCTGGTTGCGGCTGCCGAAGATGCCGGAGAACCAGCCACGCAAACGCGAGAACAGGCCCTTCCCCGCGGCTGGGGATGGATCACCGGATGACTGGGGGCTTGCTGTTCGGTCGCTCATCTTTTCATTCGGGGCGCGGCCCCCCCCGCCCCCGCCCGGGGGGGGGGGGGGCGGGCACCGCCCCCCCGACGCCCCGGTGGGGCACCGCCAAACCCA
>JAYQQF010000012.1:17642-108181 GCA_038145705.1 Alphaproteobacteria bacterium
CTCCCCGCGGCGGGGTATGGACCCCCGGATGCGGGGGGGCTTGCTGTGCGCGCGCTCATCTTTTCATGCGGGGCGCGGCCCGCGGGCCGCCGGGTCGTAGGGGTCGGCAATGCCGAGTCCGGCGAGAACGCGGGTTTCCAGACGCTCCATGCGCTGGGCCTCTTCGTCGTCCATGTGATCATAGCCGAAAAGATGCAGCACGCCATGAACGACGAGATGTGCCGCATGAGCCTCCATGGTCAGGCCGCCGGATTCCGCTTCCCGCTGCGTGGTGCCGAAGGCCAGCACGACGTCGCCCATCTGCCAAGGCGCACCTAGGGGCGGCGGTTCGGCGTCGGCGAAAGCCAGCACGTTGGTCGGCTGGTCCTTGTTGCGCCATTCCCGGTTGAGCGCGTGCACGATGTCGTCGGAGGAAAACACCACGCCCATTTCATGAGCCGCCTTCGGCGACAGCGGTCCGGCGGCGGCACCGCCGTCGGCGCGCGCGGCGGCGATGGCAGCCTCGACCCAGCGCCGGGCGAGGGTTTCGTATTCGGGCAGGGTATCGGCCCATCCGTCGTCGTCGATGGCGATGATGAGTTCGAGACCCGGGGTGCCCGCTTCAGGATGCGTCATTGTCGTCTCTTTTCCCGGACGGGGCGAGGCGAACGGCGCCCGCCTTGCGGCGGCGTTCGGCCTCATCATAGGCGTGTACCACGCGGGTCACCAGCGGGTGGCGCACCATGTCGGCATTGGTGAAGCGCATGAAGGCGACGCCATCAACATCGGCGAGCGCATCGGCGGCATCGGCAAGGCCCGAGCGCACGCCGCCGGGCAGGTCGATCTGGCTGAGATCGCCCGTCACCACCATGCGCGATCCTTCGCCAAGGCGCGTCAGGCACATCTTCATCTGAACCGGGGTCGTGTTCTGCGCTTCGTCCAGAATGACGAAGGCATGCGCCAGTGTGCGCCCACGCATGAAGGCGAGCGGTGCGACTTCGACCTCGCCGCTGGCCAGCCGCTTGACCACCTGGTCGGCGGGCAGCATGTCGTAAAGCGCGTCATAGAGCGGGCGCAGATAGGGATCGACCTTTTCGCGGATGTCGCCGGGCAGAAAGCCGAGCCGTTCGCCCGCTTCCACCGCGGGGCGCGAGAGGATGATGCGGTCGACCTCGCCCGCGCGCAGCATGGCGACCGCGGTGGCAACGGCGAGATAGGTCTTGCCGGTGCCCGCAGGGCCGAGGCCGAACACCAGTTCATGGGTCTGCATCGCCTCGATGTAGGCAGCCTGCGCCGCCGTGCGCGGCACGATGCGCCGGCGCAGCTGGTCAAGCGCCGCGCCCTGCGCCCCAGCCGCCGAAGCGATGGCCCCCAGCCGCCCGTCGGCAGCAAGGCGCACGGTCGCGTCCACTTCGGCGCGGTCAAGCTCGACCCCGCCGGCAAGGCGCGCATAGAGAAGCGACAGCACTTCGCGTGCCGCGGCGGCCTGCGTCTTTTCGCCGGTGATGGCGATACGGTTGCCGCGCGCGGTGATGGCGACGCCAAGATCGTGCTCGATCTTCGCTAGATTGCGGTCGTGTTCGCCGAACAGCTGCGGCAGGCGGGCGTTGTCCTCGAATTCCATTACCAGCGCCGGCGCCGGCTGGCCGCGCGGGCGCGCCCGCGCCTCGGACTTGGAGGCCGTGCGTCGCTTCTTGCCGGGCTGGCGGGTCATGCGGGCACCTCGGCGCGGGCAAGAACGCCCGAGAGGGAATTGGGCCTTGTCGCCGTGATGCGCACGGGTACGACCCTGCCGATCAGGGCAGCGGCATCATCGCAAGCAACATGCACCGGCTGCAGATAAGGACTGCGCCCGCCCGCCTGACCGGGGCGGCGGCCAGGCTTGTCGAACAGCACATCGAGGGTGCGCCCGATACAGGCTTCGTTGAAGGCGCGCATCTGTTCGTTGATGACGTCCTGGAGGCGGGCGAGGCGTTCGGTCTTCACGTCTTCGGGGATCTGGTCGCCGGCATCGGCGGCGGGCGTACCGGGGCGCGGGGAATACTTGAACGAAAAGGACGCGGCGAATTGCACGTCACGGACGAGCGCCAGCGTCGCTTCGAAATCGTCATCGGTTTCGCCGGGAAATCCGACGATGAAATCGGACGTCAGCGCGATATCGGGGCGAGCTGCACGCAGTCTTTCGACGATGGCGAGATAATCGCGCACGGTGTACTTGCGGTTCATCGCGGCAAGAATGCGGTCCGATCCCGACTGCACGGGCAGATGCAGGTAGGGCATCAGCTGCGGCACGTCGCGATGGGCGGCGATCAGATCGTCATCCATGTCGCGCGGATGGGATGTCGTGAAGCGGATGCGCGCAAGGCCGTCGATCTCGCCAAGGGCGCGCACCAGCCGGCCGAGCGTCCACGACCCGGCGCCATCGGGTGCTGTGCCGTGATAGCCGTTGACGTTCTGGCCGAGCAGCGTGATCTCGCGCGCGCCGGAAGCGACGAGAGCGCGTGCTTCGGCAATCACTTCGGCGACCGGGCGCGAATATTCCGCGCCGCGCGTGTAGGGAACGACGCAGAAGGTGCAGAACTTGTCGCAGCCTTCCTGCACGGACAGAAACGCCGTGATCTTGCCCGCGGCGGCAACGGTGCCGAGCGCCTCGAACTTCGGTTCGGTGGCGAGATCCGTTTCGACCGTGCGCTCCCCGGCGCGTGCGCGCGCCAGCATGTGGGGCAGGCGATGATAGGTCTGCGGCCCGAAGACGAAATCGACGACCGGGGCGCGGCGGACCATCTCCTCGCCTTCGGCCTGGGCGACGCAGCCGCCGACGCCGATGGTCAGCTCGCGGCCCGCGGCGCGCACCTCGGCCTGCAGGTCGCGCAGGCGGCCGAGTTCCGAATAGACCTTTTCGGCCGCCTTTTCGCGGATATGACAGGTGTTGAGCAGGACGAGGTCGGCATCGGCCGCGCTGTCGGTCGTCTCATAACCTTCGCCCGCCAGGACGTCCGCCATGCGGGCGGAGTCGTAGACGTTCATCTGGCAGCCGTAGGTTTTGATGAAAAGCTTCTTAGCCAATATCGCCGTTTCCGGACATCGACCCGGCCATGGCCGGGCACGGACCCCGCAGGATTCTTGGGGAAACTAGCACCCAGCCCCCGAGAGTCAAGCGGAGGGGGCGGGTTCTGCCGCCGGCAGCTGGCCCGAATTGGCCGCCGCCAGACCTTCGGCCACGACCCGGCGGCAATGCTCGGCCAGCGCCTTGCGGTCGGCGAAATCGGCGAGCGACACCGGCGCATGAAACACCACCCGGGCCCCGATGCGGCCGAGGCCCAGGAGGCGCCACAAGTGATGGCCGAGCCCCATGTCGCCGTACCAGGCGCAAAGAGGCTTCCAGTCGCGGACCATCGGCAGGGTGCCGATGCGCGTATAGGCGATGGAAAACGGCTGCACGACCAGCGGCCGGCCCGCGACTTCGCGTTCGGCGACGGCAAAGAGGGCGCTGCGAAACGGCAGCACGTGGATGCCGTCGTCCGACGTGCCTTCGGGGAACAGGATGAGATTGTCGCCGGCATCGAGACGGGCGGAAATCTCGTCGCGCTGGTGACGGGCGCGCGCGGCGCGCCGTTCGACGAAGACGGTGCGCTGCAGCTTGGCCAGCCAGCCGAAGAACGGCCAGCCCGCGATCTCTGCCTTGGCGACGAAGCTGCCTTCGATCAGCCCGCCCAGCACGCAGATGTCGAGGTAACTGACATGGTTGCCGACGAACAGCACCGGCGCAGGCGTTGCCAGCGTGCCGGTGACGACGACATCGATGCCGAGCAGGCGCGCGACGCGGCGGTGATAGAAAACCGGCAACCGGCGGACGAGGCGCAGGCCCAGCACGGCCGCGACAAGCTGGACCGGCATCAGCGGCAGGGTGAAGGCGAGATACAGGACCGCCTTCACCGACGAAAGGATGACGGAGACCGGAGGAATCAGGCGCTCCCCGAGCCGCGCCGTTCACGCTGGTAGTGACGGACGTATTTCTCGGTGACGAGATCGGTTTTGACCAGGATGCAGACGTCGATGGTGTTGAACTGTTCGTCCACCACGGCGCCGTCGCCGATGAAGCCGCCCAAGCGCAGGTAACCCTTGATCAGAGGCGGCAATTCGTTGAGAGCCCGGCGCGGGTCGAGCGCCTCCTTCGCCATGCGGTTCATGTCGACGTAACGCCCGGGCAGCGCGCGCGGCCGGAAATCTTCCGGGGCAAGGTGGAAATGGTAGAGATAACTTAGCGGCACCGCCGCCGCATCGACATCGGTGCCGGCGAGCGAACCGCAACCGAACATCATCGCAATGTCGTAATGGAAAACGTAGGCCGAGATGCCGAGCCACATGAGCTGCATTGTCGGCCGGTTGCGATGCGCGGGCGCGACGCAGGAACGGCCGAGTTCAAGGATTTCGCCGGGCAGCGCCTCGACCAGGGAAATATCGAATTCCCCCGCCGTATAAAAGCCGCCCTGGCTGGCGGCGGCGGAACGCCGGATCAGCCGGTAGGTGCCGACGACGTAGTCGGCCGGATTGTCGCCCGCCGTCAGATCGACCACCAGCAGGTGATCGCAATGGGGATCGAAGCCGTCCGAATCGCGTTTTTCGCGCGCCATTTCAGGCGTCGGGCGCGCGTTCATTTCTTCGTAGAAGACGCGATAGCGCAGCTGCTGGGAGGCGACGATCTCGGCCTCGTTGCGCGCCAGGCGCACCTCGAGGTTGCCCGCGCGATGGCCGGTCAGAAGGGATTCCGGACGTGATCCAAGATCAATTGTCACTTGCTTGTCGCTCCGGCCGGATGCCGTCGGCACCCACGGGATTACTTCCCGTCCTTCTGAGGCCCGGTTCCCTTTTTTGGTACGCAATAAAGTTCCAGCCGGTGATCGACCAGTTCATATCCCATCTGGTCGGCGATCCGGCGTTGCAAGGCTTCGATTTCCTCGTTGCGGAATTCAACGACGTCGCCCGAACGGATATTGATCAGGTGATCGTGGTGGGTGCCCGGCCGCTGTTCGTAGCGCGAACGCCCGTCCCCGAAATCGTGCTTGTCGAGGATATTGGCCTCCTCGAACAGGCGCACCGTGCGGTACACCGTAGCGATGGAAATGCGAGGATCGATGGCGGAGGCGCGGCGATGCAGTTCCTCCACGTCCGGATGATCTTCGGAATCCGACAGGACGCGCGCGATGATCCGGCGCTGTTCCGTCATCTTCATGCCCTTGTCGAGGCAAAGCTGTTCAAGAGGAGACATTGTCTACCCGTTCCCCGGGCATCCGGATGATCCGGGTGCCTGATCGGCATTGTTCTAATTTACGGGCATTTTTGCAACGGCTTACCGCCCGGTCCCGGGCAAGAGACCATGCCGCCCGTACGGTCAATCCCGACGCGGTTTCGTGCCGAGGCCGATCTTCTTGGCCAGGGAAGAACGCTGGCGCGCGTAATTCGGCGCGACCATCGGGTAATCCGCAGACAGCCCCCAGCGCTCGCGATATTCTTCCGGCGTCATGTTGTAGGCGGTCTTGAGATGGCGCTTCAGCATCTTGAGCTTGCGGCCATCCTCGAGGCAGATGATGTAGTCGGGATGAACCGACTTCTTCACCGGCACCGCCGGCTGCGGCCGGTCGCCGGATTCGATGACAGGCTGGCCGATCCCCGCGAGAGTCGCATACACTTGGCGCGTCAGGCGCGGCAGTTCGTCCACCGGGACGGTGTGGTTGGCGACATAGGAGGCCACGATCTCGGTGGTCAGAACGAGCAGGTCGTTGGCTTCGGTTTTCTCGGCCATGTAAAGGTTCTCGCTTTATTTCTGCAATTCTTGGAAAGATCCGCCTTTGGCGGCATGAGGCCGAAATATAATAATAAGTATTTATGTGTTCAATAGACGAAATAAAATAAATACATGAAACAACACGATCTGGACATTACCGGGGACCGCTGTCCCCTGACATTCGTCAAGACGAAGCTGCTGATCGAGCGCATGGAGGCGGGCGATGTCGCCCGGGTGCGCCTGCGTGGACAGGAGCCGCGCGAAAATGTCCCGAGGTCGGTGCGCGATCACGGCCATGAGGTCGTCTCGCTGTCCCCCGCCGACGATGACCCGAGCGGGGAAACCTACGTGCTGGTTTTGCGCAAGGCCTGACGCCCGGCTCAGGAATCGAGGCGAAGGAAAAACGTCAGCGCCGCCACGGGCGGGCCGTTGGCGCGCTTGTAATAATCGCGCCGCCGTCCCACCGGGGCAAAGCCGAAGCCCCGGTAAAGCGCCTGCGCCGCTTCGTTGTCTTCGGCAACTTCGAGAAACAGCGATTCGGCGCCGGCCGCCCGCGCCGCGGCAATGGCCGCTTCCATCAGGGAGCGGCCGATACCGAGGCCGCGCCACGCCTCGCCGACCGCAATCGAAAGGATTTCGCATTCGCCCGCTGCCGCGCGGGCCAGCACGAAGCCGGCGAGATCCGGTTCCGGCACGCTGTGTCCTTCGGACACGGCAACGAGGCCGAAGGCCCCCGGCATGTTGAGCACCTGGCGCACGGTGAAGGGACTCCATCCCTCATCGAAGGAGGCGCCATGCAGTACAGAAATGACATTGCCGTGCACCATCGTCGCGGGAACGATCGAGATTTTGGTTTCGGGCCGGTTCATGTTCAGCCTTTGGCGGGCAGGCGGACGTCGGGGGGGCGGATATAAAAAGGCCGCGGCGCCTGCGTCGAAGGGCCACGCGCGGCGCCGATGGCGGCGACATGGCGGGCATCGGGGGGCGCGACGGCCTTGGAAAACCTGACATTGGAGTTTGCCGACAACATGGGGCGCAACCGCTCGGCGCCGTCGCCCGCGACGAGATAATACCCGTCGCCAAGCGCCGCGCGCGCGGCCTCCCCATCCATCGCGCCGGCGTCGCCCAAGGGCACGAGGTCCGTATCGAAAAACTGAACGAAAACGTCACGGCGCTTGGCTTCGACGCAGACGAGCAGGCGCCCCCCCGCCGCCGCCATGGCGCCGCGTTCGTCATCGGGCACAGCGCGCGCGAGCGCATCGAAGGTCGTGATGCCGGCAAGCGGTACCGCGGCGGCGAGGGCGATGGCGCGGGCGCAGGCAAGGCCGATGCGCAGGCCCGTGAAGGCGCCCGGCCCGGTCGTTACCGCAACCAGCGACAGATCGGCGAACCTGACGCCGGCCTCGATCATCACTTCGCCGATCATGGGGTTGAGACGTTCGGCCTGGCCGCGCTCCATCGTCTCGAGCCGCCACGCCGCGATGTCGCCGCCGGAAAGGACCGCCGCCGAGCAGGCGGTGGTCGAGGCATCTATGCCGAGTACGTGTTTCATGTCCGTGATCGTTTCCGCGCGCCCATGCTAGACTGCCGCACCATGTCCGAGGAACCTGTAATCCTGACCGAAGGCGCGGCGCTGGTCGAAATCGCGCCACCCGCCTTCGATGTCGATATCAGCATCGCCTACGCCACCGCCGACAATTTTACCGGCAGGCCGGTCTACGCGCGGCCCGGCTGCTACCTGCACGAAGAGGCGGCGAAGCTGCTGACCCGCGCCATAGCCCTTGCCGGCGATATCGGCCTGCGGCTGAAAATCTTCGATGCCTACCGGCCGACCGAAGCCCAATGGGTATTGTGGAACCATACGCCCGATCCCGATTTTCTGGCCGACCCCCGGCGCGGCTCGCCCCATTCGCGCGGCGTCGCCGTCGATCTTACCCTGATCGACCGCGCCGGGCGGGAACTCGACATGGGAACCGGCTTCGACGCCTTCACGCCCCTGTCCCACCACGGCAACCGCGACATCGGGGCCGAAGCCGCCCGTAACCGCCACCTGCTTCTCGGCATCATGACGGCGGCTGGCTGGGACTTTTACCGTAACGAATGGTGGCATTACCAGATGTTCGACTCCCGGCGCTTTGCGCTGGTATCGGACAGGGCGCTGGACCGGCCCATGATGCCTTCGGCATAGACCGGGACCGCTACATTTCCTTGCCCCGGCCGCAAGCCGCCCCCTAATCTGGCCCGGCAATCAGACGGGGGTGCAGATGACACGCCAGTTGATCGGAAATCGGAGGTTCGGCCCGCTTGCCGGATGGGTGGCGGCCTGTACGGTCGCGATCGGCTGCGCGGCGAGTTCGGTACAAGCCCAGCAGAAACAAAACGGGCTCGATGCGGTGGACCGCGATGCGACGCGCGCCGTCGTGATCATGTATCACCGCATCGGCGAAGCGAAATATCCCTCGACCAATATCCGCCTCGAGCAGCTCGACGCTCACCTCAAGGAAATCACCTCGGGCAAGTATAATGTCATGGCGCTGCCCGACATCGTCGTGGCCCTGCAGAAGCGCGAGAAACTTCCCGATCGCACCGTCGCCATCACCGTCGACGATGCGTTCACATCGGTCTATCGCGAGTTGTGGCCGCGCCTGCGCGCGGCGAAGCTGCCCTTCACGCTGTTCCTTGCGACGGAACAGATCGCCCGCGAGCCGGGCGGCGAGTACATGACCTGGGACCAGATCAGGGAAATGATGAAAGCGGGCGTCACCGTCGGCAATCATTCGGTGAGCCATGCCCATCTCGCCGACCAGAGCCCCGCACGCGTTGCGGAGGAATTCGCCAAGGCTTCCGACACGCTGCAAAAAGAGCTGGGCGTGCGCCCGACGATCATGGCCTACCCTTATGGCGAAGCCTCGTCGAAAGTGATCGCCGCGGCCCGCAAGGCCGGCTTCGTTGCATCTTTCGGCCAGCATTCCGGTGCCATACATGCCGGCGACGACATGTCCTATCTGCCGCGTTTTGCCCTCAACGAATCGTTTGGCTCGATAGAGCGCTTCCGGCTGGTCGTCAATTCCCTGCCTCTCTATGCGAAGGACATCAGCCCGTCCGACCCGGTGCCCCAGACCAACCCGCCACCCTTCGGCTTCACGATCGGCGACGGCGTGACGCGGGTGAACCGCCTCAACTGCTTTTCGTCGCAGCACGGAAAGCTTGCCTTCGAGAGGCTGGGCGAAAGGCGGATCGAGTTGCGCCTGCCGACGGCACTGCGACCGGGCCGGGCACGCATCAACTGCACCCTTCCTGCCGCCGACGGACGTTGGCGGTGGTTCGGCTACCAGTATTACGTGCCGCGCCCGGCTGCGACGGCGCGCTGAGCTGCCAACAAAAAAGGCCCCCGGTCGGGGGCCTTTTTCAATAAAGACAAACGCGATCAGGTGCCGAGGCGCGTCGCACCGCGCGGCACGTTTTCCGACAACCTTGCGCCGTCGAGGCTGCGCAGGTTGTTGACGCGGATGATGCTCTTGATCGTATCGATGTAGTCCTTGCCGCGCGCGGAATAGCTTTCCAGCGTCTCGATCAGGCGCATGGAATTGAAACCGCTGGTGTCGCGCGACGATTCGCGCATCTTCGCACGCACCTTGCGGAAGTCCGCGTAGGCGTTGTGCGTGTTCAGGTTGCGGGCGTAGGAACGCACCCCTTCGAGCAGTTCGTCGAAGGACTTCACCTTGATGCCCGCGTCTTCGGCATGGGCTTCAGGGATCAGGCCGACGCCCGAAGCGTGGGTACGCTGCCCGAACAAGGCGCGGCCTTCCTGGGCAAAACGCGACGTGCCCCATCCCGATTCCTCGGCCGCCTGGGCAAGGGCCAGCGACGGCGGAATGACGTCGACGCGGCGCAGCAGCAGGCGCACGTTGCCGGGCTTGACCTGGTGGCGTTCGTACTGGGCGTCGAGCCAGCGGCTTTCGGTACGGGTGAGCTGGCCGCCTTCGGCCACGCGGTTGGTCAGCTCGGCGATGCGGGCGCGGTTCTGGCGCAGTTCCTCGTTCACTCGCAGGATCAGCGGCAGCATGGTCTTGATGAAGACCTGCTTGCGTGTTTCCACGGAATTGAGACGGCGCAGATCGTGCGGCATTGCCTTGACGAACACGCGCGGCACGTTTTCGGTGCCCGCTATGACGTCTTCGAGACGGTAGCCGATCGCGCGGAAGTCCTTGTAGAGCTTGCGCGCGCTGCCCGGAACCACGGTGACGCCCTTGGGCTTCTGAACCTCGCGGGCAGCCGTCTTGTGCTCGACGACGATGCGGCCGTCGGGATCGTACCAGAGACCGTCGTCGGGCACCGGCAGCGATGCCGGCGTCGTCACGATGGCGAGCGCGACCGCGCCCGCGATCGCGGCGGTTGCCCCGATCTTCGGATCCCGTAAAAACTTCCGGGTGGATGTGAAAGCGGCAGCGATGTCTCGCAGCCTGTCAAAAGCCTTCGTCATTCCTGTCCTCGCCATTTCCGACAATCCTTTCAGATCGCTAAAAATGGCCGTCCCCAACCGACCAGTCCTTCTAACACCAACGCAACCAAAATGCGCGTCCGTCCCGAACGGGGCTTTCTGCCCCTTATTCCGCGGGCCGGACTTCCCTGACCTCCGGAATGTAGTGCTTCAGCATGTTTTCGATGCCGACCTTCAAAGTCGCCGATGAACTCGGACAACCCGAGCACGATCCCTGCATCCGGAGATAAACGATACCGTCCTCGTAACGGCGGAACACGATGTCGCCGCCGTCCTGGGCCACCGCCGGACGCACACGGGTGTCCAGCAGTTCCTTGATCTGGGCGACGACTTCGCCGTCGGCGCCCGAAAATTTGCCGTCCTCGTCCGCCGCTTCGGCAACCGCCGGCGCGCCCGAGGTGAAATGCTCCATGATGGCGCCGAGCACCATCGGCTTGAGCGACGTCCAGTCGTGCGCATCGTCCTTGGTGACGGAAATGAAATCCGAGCCGAGGAAAACGCGGGCCACGCCGTCAACCGCGAACAGCCTGTCGGCAAGCGGCGAGACGCCCGGCGAGGGTGCCGGAAAATCCGCAGTGCCCTTGTCCATCACGGCATGGCCGGGAATGAACTTCAGGGTTGCGGGATTGGGTGTCTGCTCCGTCTGGATAAACATCTGCGTTACGCCTGTTTCCAAGTTGGCCGCGCCATCGGCCCCGGGGGACCTTGTCACGGTCCCGGGGCAAAACTGAGGCACGCCCCGGTGACGGTTACGGGGGAGAAAGTGGGGACAAAATGGGTCAAAATCAAGGTAATTTTATTGTGAGATATCAGTGGGTTAACCTTAACAGGCGCAATTGCGCGCCCATCTCGAAATTTTCGTTCTCGAAAAAATGAATAATCGCAATGAAGAATCAAATTGTTGCGCGAATACAACAGATTTTGATCAGGTCAGGGCGTCAATTTCCTCGTTGGAGAGGTTGCCGGGGACAATCGTGACCGGAATCGGCAGGGTTCCAGACATCTTCCCGGCGAGCTGGGAGACCAGCGGCCCAGGCCCCTTCTTGTCGGTCCCGGCGGCAAGCACGAGGATGGAGATGCTTTTCTCCTCCTCGATCAGCTTGAGCAGCTCTTCGCGCACCTTGCCTTCGCGCAGGTAGAACACGGGCGTCATGCCCGAGAGTTGCTGGACCTCTTCGGAGACCGCCTGCAAAAGCGCCTCGGCCTCCTGGCGGCGCTCCTCGCGCATCAGGTTCTCAACCGCCATCCAGTGCTGGAACTCGGCGGGTTCGATGACGTAGAGCAAGGCGACACGCCCGCCCGTGCGCTTGGCCCGAAGCGCTGCGAAACGCAGCGCCTTGTGATGCTCGACCGTGTTGTCGACAACAACGAGGAAAATGCGTTCCTTGCCGTCATGGGGTCGCTCTTCGGTCCGGTCGCGGCTCGGGTCTGTATCTGCCATGGCTCAGGCCTTTCGGAAGACGGCGCCCGCGGCCCAGCCGGCCGCCAGCGCGATGAGAATTGCGATGATCCCGTAAAACGCCGAGTAACGGTGCGCGAAGCGGTACACTTCCGCACCAAGGCCGATCTTGGAAATCAAGAGCGGCGTCGTCTGTGCGCTGACGACCCGTCCCTGGCGCACCTGCAGGACTTCGACCGTATAGGTGCCGGTCGGCACATTGGCCGGAAAATAAAGATTTGTGCGGAACAGGCGATTGCCAAGGAAAGTCACGCCACCGGGTTTTTCCAGATAGAGGCCCTTGCGCACCTTGTTGCGTATGAAACCTGCCCTGTAATCGGCCAGGGTTTTCGCATCAAGCGTTTCGCCGGTCCTGAGATCGAGGTTGTCCGTGCCGATACGATGGCGGCCAAGCAGCCGCTGGGGGACGATTTCGGCCACGGGGCGCGATGTGGCGACAGCGTAGAAAGCAGGCGCCGAGGTGAACGAAACCTCTCCCGCATTGACCCAGATGCCCGCGATACGATCCTTGCGCCGCACCACCTCGCGCCGGTCCGGGCCGCGCACGATGACCACCACGTCGCCGTCCCCGTCGGTGGCGCCGAACAGGAGCACTTCGGTACCGATGAAGCCCGTCGTGATCGCGACGAGGTGACGCGAAAGATCCGCCACCACCTGCTGGGCGCGGGCCTGCTGCATCATTGATGCGACAAGAACCCCCGCAAGAACGAGGCCCGCCAGCAGCACGCGATGGACGAAACCCCGGATCATCAGCCGCCCCCCGCCGAGCCGAGCGAGAAAAGGTCCGCGGGCTGGGTAACAAGATCGAAAACGATCTTGAGGGCAACGGCCAGCACCATCAGCGCAAGCAGGCCGCGCAGCTGTTCGCCGGGCAGGCGTCCGGCGAAGCGCGAGCCGAACTGGGCGCCGATGACGCTGCCCGTCAGCAGGATCAGCGCCAGCATGACGTCAACAGTCTGGTTGTGGGTCGCCTGAAGGAAGGTCACCGTGGCGGTGACGAAAATGATCTGGAACAGCGAAGTACCGACGACCATGATCGTCGGCATGCCGAGCAGGTAGATCATGGCGGGCACCAGCATGAACCCGCCGCCCACGCCCATGATCGCCGACAGGATGCCGACGAGAAAGCCGATCAGCAGCGGCAGCAGCGCCGAGATATAGAGCTTCGACTTGCGAAAACGCATCTTGAACGGCAAGCCGTGCAGCCAGGTGTGCTGGTGCAGCTTGCGCGCACTGCTGCCGGGATTGCGTTTGCGCAGGATGGCGCGTCCCGATTCGATCAGCATCAGCGAACCGATGATGCCGAGGAAAATGACGTAACTGAGCGCGATTACCAGATCGAGCTGGCCGAGGCCACGCAAGAGCGAATAGAGCCAGACACCGAAGGCGGAACCGCCGACGCCGCCCACCAACAGCACGGCCCCCATCTTGAAATCGACATTGCCGCGCCGCCAGTGGGCGAGGACGCCCGAAACCGAAGCGGCAACGACCTGGTTCGCCTCGGTCGCCACTGCGACGGCCGGGGGCACGCCGGTGAAAATCAGAAGCGGCGTCATCAGGAAACCGCCGCCGACGCCGAACAGGCCGGACAGGAATCCGACCGCGCCCCCCATTCCCAGAAGCAGGAACACGTTGAGGGAAATTTCGGCGATGGGCAGATAAATCTGCATGGGCTCGGCCGGAACGCCGCCGTTACCTTGTTTTAGGATGGTTTCCGTTGTGCGCCCGCGCGCCCCAAAGCGCAAGGGAAAAAGGGTGTTACCCGCCCGTCGGACTAGGGCCGCAGGATGCCGATGATGTCGTGCATCTGCGCCATGTGGGCGCGGGCGATTTCGCCCGCCCGCTCGGCGCCCTTGCGCAGGATCCCGTCGATCAGGCCGCGATCCTTGAGCAAGTGCGTCATTTCCTGGCCGATGGGACCGAGCTTCGCCACCGCGAGATCGGAAAGCGCCGGCTTGAAGGCCGAGAACATCTTGCCGCCGAACTCGGCAAGCACCGCGTCCTTCGACATGCCGGACAGGGCCGCATAGATATTGACCAGATTGGCGGCCTCGGGCCGGTTTTCGAGGCCCTTGGCCTCGCCGGGCAGCGGCTCGGGATCGGTCTTGGCCTTGCGTACCTTGAGCGCGATGGTGTCGGCATCGTCCGTCATGTTGATGCGCGAATAGGCGGAAGGATCGGACTTGCTCATCTTGGCGCTGCCGTCGCGCAGGCTCATGACGCGGGTCGCCTCGCCAAGGATCTGCGGCTCGGGCAACGGGAAGAACTCGGTATCGTACTGGCGGTTGAAGGCACCGGCGATATCGCGCGCAAGTTCGAGATGCTGCTTCTGGTCCTCGCCCACCGGAACGTGGGTCGCCTTGTAGAGCAGGATGTCGGCGGCCATCAGCACCGGATAGGAGTAGAGGCCAAGGCCTGCGTTCTCGCGGTGGCGGCCCGCCTTCTCCTTGAACTGGGTCATGCGGTTGAGCCAGCCAAGCGGCGTGATGCAGCCGAGCAGCCAAGCCAGTTCCGAATGGCCGGGTACCGCCGACTGGTTGAAGATGATGCAGCGGTCGGGATCGATGCCGGCGGCGATATAGGCCGCCGTCACTTCGCGCGTATTGGCGCGCAGTTCCTCGGGTCGCTGGGCAACGGTCAGCGCATGCAGGTCCACGATGCAGAAGATGCAGTCGTAGTCATGCTGAAGCGCCACCCAGTTGCGGATGGCACCGAGATAATTGCCGAGATGCAGGTTCCCGGTCGGCTGCACGCCTGAGAAAATTCGGTTCATGGCTTCGTCCCTACCCCAACGGCGGGGTTTATCGCCTCAAATCCGCTTGGCGGTCAAGCGGCGCCGGTCCCCGGGCCGGGTGCCGGCCCACGGTTGCGCCCAAGCGCCGCGCGCAGTTCGTCCCGGGTAATCGCCCCGCCCAAGAGGGCGAGTGCCGCGTAAAGCAGAAGCCCGCCCGCCACCAGCGCCGCCAGATAGGCGAACCGCGGGCCTTCGGCCCAGCCGCCCGCATCGGGCAGGGAATGGACGACCCCCGCCACGGCCCCCGCCATCACCAGGGAGGCAAGCACGATGCGCGGCAGCTTGCGCCTGAGCCGGGCATCGGGGACAAGGTGGCCGCGGCCCCCGAGCAGCCAGGCCAGCAGCCAGGCATTGACCCAGGCCGCCGTCGAGGTGGCAAGGGCGATGCCGACATGGCCCAAAGGCCACATCAGGACCAGCGCTACGCCCAGATTGACGAACAGGGCGACCACGCCGACCTTGACCGGCGTCGCCGTATCTTCGCGGGCGAAAAAGGCCGTAGACAGCACCTTGACCTGGACATGGGCGGGCAGGCCGAGGGCATAGGCCGCGAGCGCCAGAGCCGTCGCTTCCTGTGCCGCCGTTCCGAACAGGCCGCGCCCGAAAAGTCCCGACACGATCGGGCCCGCCGCGGCGACGAGGGCAAAAGCGGCAGGCACGGTCAGGAAAGCCGCGAATTCGATGGCGCGGTTCTGGCTCATCAGCGCTTCGGCCTCGTTGCCGGCGCGGATCTGGCGGCTCATCAGCGGCAACAGCGCCGTCGCCACGGCGATGCCGATGACGCCGAGCGGCAGCTGGTTCACGCGGTCGGCGTAATAGAGGTAGGAAATCGAGCCGGTCGGCAGGAACGACGCGATGATGACGTCGATGACGACGTTGATCTGGTAGATGCCCGCGCCGAAAGCGACCGGCAGCATCAGGCGCAGCAGTTTCTTCACATCGGGCGTCAGGCGCGGCCAGCGCAAGCGCATGACGAAGCCGTGGCGTGCCAGCGCGATACCGATCCAGGCAAACTGCAGGATGCCTGCCGCAGCAATGCCCCAGGCAAGCCCGCGCGCGGGCGTGCGCGCATAGAGCTGCCAGCCGAGCGCAGCGGCGATCAGCACGAGGTTGAGCACGATCGGCGCGGCGGCGGCGGCGGCGAACTTGTCGTAGGCGTTGAGGACCGCCCCCATCAGCGCGACGAGAGAGATGAACAGAAGATAAGGCAGCGTGATCCGGGTCAGGTCGATCGCCAGCGCAAACTTTCCGGGATCGGCGCGAAAACCCGGCGCAATGGCCAGCATCAGCCACGGCATCAGGATTTCGAGAATGCAGACGAAGACCACCAGCACCGTGAGCAGGACCGCGAAGGATTCTTCGGCAAAACGGCGCGCGGGTTTTTCGCCTGCCGTCGTCAAAAGCCCCGCGAACATGGGCACGAAAGCAGCGGAGAAAGCGCCTTCTGCAAACAGGCGGCGAAACAGGTTCGGAAACTTGAAGGCGACGAAGAACGCGTCGGCGGCCGTCGAGGCTCCGAGTACGGCGGCAAAAAGAACGTCGCGCAGAAATCCCAGCAGCCGCGAAAGAAGCGTGTAGCCGCCAACAGTGGTGATGGATCGCAGAAGGGCCATGAAAAGCGCGTCAGGTGATCGTTGCCGGGGACAGGGCCGAGAACAGGAATAGCACGGAACGCTTCACCGCGCTTTCCCCTTGCCGCCCGGTTTGGCCTTGGACGTCGCCGCGCGGGTGCGCGCGGGGGCCTTTCCCTTGGGCTTCGGCCGGGAACGCGGCGTCGCATCGGGGCGCGAGCGCAGCGCGGGCTTGGGCTTCGCCGTTTCCTTAGGCGCGGGTTTTTCCGGCGCTTCGGGCTTTCTGGCAGGCGGCGTTTCTTCCTCGGCCTCGACGATGGCTTCGAGCAGTCGCTGGCGAATGGTCTCAAGCCGCGTCTCGTGGGTGATCTTGAGGCCGAAAATATCTTTCACGTAGAACACGTCGACGGCGCGCGTACCGTAGGTCGAAATCTTCGCCGATGAAATCTGGAGATTGAGTTCCGTCAGCGCATGGGTCACGTCGTACAGGAAACCAGGGCGGTCGCGGCCGTTGACCTCGATCACCGTGTAGGTGTTCGACGCCTTGTTGTCGATCACCACGCGCGGCTGATCGCGGAACACGCGGGTGCGCGCGGGCAGCGTCGCCTTCAGGCGAAGCTTGCGGCCGAGGCGGCGGCTTTTCGAAATGACTTTTTCGAGCGTGTCCTTCAGGCGACGAAGCGCCGCCGGTTCGGTAACCGGCTGGCCGTCGATGTCCTGCACCCAGAAGCTGTCGAGTGCCATGCCGTTGGTCAGCGTGAATATCTTCGCATCGACGATGTTGGCACCCGCAAGGGCAATGGCACCGGCGATGCGCGAGAACAGGCCGGCATCGTCCACCGTGTAGACCGTGACCTCGGTAACGGCGCGGAATTCGTCCACATGCAGGTCGATGGTCAGCAGGTTTTCGCCCTGTTCGGCCTGACGCACGATTGCGGCGTGGCGCAGATGGGTATCGGTATCGAAGGCAAGCCAGTAGGGCGCGGCACCACGGGACGCGTAATCTTCCTTTTCCTCTTCGCTCCAGCCCGCGAGCTGCGCCTTCAGCGCATCGCGCGCGGCGTCGGCACGCTGGGCGCGGGCGCGCCCCGAAAGCTGGCCGGACATGACCGCTTCCGAAGCGTAATAAAGCTCGCGCAGGAGTGCCGCCTTCCAGCCGTTCCAGACATTGGGACCGACGGCGCGAATGTCGGCGACGGTCAGGCACAGCAGCATGCGCAGACGTTCGGGCGACTGCACGCCGGCGACGAAGTCGGCGACGGTCTGCGGATCGTCGATATCGCGGCGAAACGCGGTGTTCGACATGATCAGGTGATTGCGCACCAGCCAGGCGGCGCTTTCGGTTTCCTCGGCGCTGAGGCCGAAGCGCGGGCCGAGCCGCTGGGCTACTCGCGCCCCAAGCACCGAATGATCGCCACCGCGGCCCTTGGCGATATCGTGCAGCAACAGCCCGACATAGAGCGCGCGCCGCGAACCGATCTTGCCGATGATCTCGCTCGCCACCGGCATGACGTCTTTCATCTCGCCCTGTTCGATGCGGTGCAGGATGCCGAGCGCGAAGATCGTGTGCTCGTCCACGGTATAGACGTGATACATGTCGTGCTGCATCTGCGCGACGACGCGGCCGAAGTCGGGAACGAAGCGCCCGAACACGCCCGCCTCGTTCATGCGGCGCAGAACCACTTCCGGATTGCGCTTGTCGGCGAGCAGATCGAGGAACAGGGCATTGGCGTCCTTGTTGCGCCGGAGTTTATCGTCGATCAGCGGCAGCGAACGGGTGATCAGCTTCAGCGTCGCCGGGTGGATATCGACGTCTTCGCGGTGCGCGACATGGAACAGCCGGATCAGGGCGACCGGGTCCTTGGTAAAGGCGTCGTCGTCGGCAACGCGTACGCGCCCTTTTTCGACCACGAAACCATCGACCGCGCGGCCGTCGCCGCGCCAGAAACGGAAGCTGAGACGCGGGCGCCGGCGGCTTTGTTCTTCCAGCGCGGCACAAAAGATGCGGGTCAGGCCGCCGACTTCCTTCGCCCACAGGAAATAGTGCTTCATGAAACGTTCGACGCCGCGGGTACCCGCGTGATCGGTGTATCCCATCAGTTCGGCGATGCGTTCCTGCATGTCGAAGGTCAGGCGGTCTTCCTCGCGGCCCGTCAGGTAGTGGAGATAGCAGCGGATGGTCCAGAAGAAGTCCTGCGCCTTGGCGAAGCGCATCGCCTCGCGCTCGGACAGCACGCCGAGCTCGACCAGGCGGGAAACGTCGTCCACGCCGTAAGTGTATTTCGCGATCCAGAACAGCGTGTGCAGGTCGCGCAGGCCACCCTTGCCTTCCTTTATGTTGGGTTCGAGGACGTAGCGCGAATCGCCGACGCGGCGGTGGCGTTCGTCGCGCTCGGCGAGCTTCGCCTCGACGAAGGCGGGGGCGGTGCCCTCCACGACATCGGCGCGGAAACGTCGGCGAAGCGATTCGTAGAGATCGGCATCGCCCGCGATCAGGCGCGATTCCAGCAGTGCCGTGCGGATGGTGATGTCTTCCTTGGCCAGCCGCACGCAATCATCCACCGAACGCGTCGCCTGGCCGACCTTGAAGCCGAGGTCCCACAGCAGATAAAGGATGTATTCGATGACCTGTTCGTTGTGCGGCGTCTTCTTGTAGGGAAGCACGAACAACAGATCGATGTCCGACTGCGGCGCTAGCTCGCCGCGCCCGTAGCCGCCCTGGGCGACCAGCGCCATGCGCTCGCCGCGCGTCGGGTTGGCGCTGCGGTAGATAGTGCTGGTGACGAACTCGAACAGCGCGACGATCAACCCGTCCACGATGCGCGTGTTGGTGGCGACGACCTCGGCGCCGGTCAGGGAGTGGGCGAAGAAGGCCTCGCGCACGTTGTCGCGCTCGGCGGAGAGCGTATCGCGGGCGAGCGAGAGGACCTGCGAACGAAGTTCCGATGCCGGACGGTCGGCGGCGGCAAGGGTTTCAAGGCGGGCGGGAAGCGCGGCGATCTCGCCGCCGACCACCCGCACCGGGCCACGGCCCGCACCGCGGCGGGGGCGTTCGGCAGGGCTAGAGGTGGTGGCGGCTTCGCTCATGTCGCTCCGGGGCCGGTATCGTATATATAGGTTGCATATATATAGGTCATCCGGGGGGCCAGTATGGCACAAACCGCCGCGCCTTGCGCAGCCGCCCGCGAAAGGCGGCGCGCGCCATGACGAAAGCACTGATCATTATCGACGTGCAGAAAGGCTTCATCGGGCAAGCGACGGCGCACGTGCCCGGGCGCGTCGCGGCCCTGCAGCAGGAATTCGAAACGGTCATCGCCACCCGTTTCGTCAATCACGAGGGCTCCGCCCATCGTCGCCTGATCGGCTGGACGCGCTTCGCGCCCGGCTCCGACGAGACGGACCTCGCCTTCGCGCCCGCGGCCCATGTGCGGGTGATTGGAAAAACCACCTATTCCTGCCTGACCGGCGAGGTCCGTGCCATCCTCGCCGCAGCAAGTGCCGAAGAAGTGCATCTTTGCGGCATCGCCACCGACAATTGCGTGCTGGCAAGCGCCATCGCCCTGTTCGAGGCGGGGTTGACGCCAATCGTGCGCGCGCCTGCCTGCGGATCGCACGGAGGCGCAGAGTTCCACGACTGGGGCCTGCGCATCCTCGGACGCCTGATCGGGCCTGCGCAGGTGCGTGGCGACTGAAAACCTAGTAGCTGCCTGAATCCCAGCGCCGGAACGCCTCGCTCACCACCGGGAAGGGCGAAACGATGGACGGTTCGTTCATCACCGGCGCGCCGTGGAAGAAATGCGCGGGCGTGATTTCCGACAGCCTGTTCACGCCGAGAAGCGCCAGGTTCATCTTGATCTCGGCTTCCATGATCTCGAAGGACCGCACGAGACCATCTTCGCCGCCTGCCGCCAGCGCCCAGCCCTGGAGCTTGCCGACGGCGACGACATCGGCACCGAGGCCGATCGCCTTGATCACATCGGTGCCGCGCAGGAAGCCGCCGTCGATGACGATGGGCGCCTTGCCCTTGGCCACTTCGGCCACTTCCGGCAGGCAGGCCATCGCGCCCCGGCCGTGATCCATCTGGCGGCCGCCGTGGTTCGATACCCAGATCACATCGACGCCGCGCTTAAGCGCGATCTCCGCGTCCTCACGGGTGGCGATGCCCTTGACCATGACGGGCAGGCCGCAATGCTTCTTGCAGGCCTCGACGAAATCCCAGGTGAGCGCGCCGCGATGCTTCCATTCGGCATCAAGGTCGATGCCTTCGAGGTTGGAACGCTGGGCCGAGTTGCGGCGCAGGAAGCGATTGTAGAGATCGCGCTCGCGCCTGCCGTAATGCGCGGTGTCGACGGTGATGACCAGCGCATCGAAGCCGGCGGCAACGACGCGGTCGAGGGTCTTCTTCACCCAGTCCCAGTCGCCGCGCACGTAAAGCTGGAAAATCTTGTAGCCCTTCGTTTCCGCCGCGCAATCCTCGAGCCGGGGATTGGACATGATCGAGATCGCGGCCATCGAGCCGAACTTGTCCATCGCATGCACGACGGCAAGGTTGCCGGTCGGGTCCATGTGATGGAGCGAGCCCACCGGCGCACAGATAACGGGGATGCGGATCTTCTGCCCCATGAACGTCGTGGTCGCGTCGGGGTCCGGCACGCTGATCAGCACGCGCGGGCGAAAGGCAATGGAGTCGAGGGAATGCCGGTTCCGCTTGAGCGTCGTTTCCGATTCGCCGCCGCCCGAAAGAAAGTCCCAGGTCACCGGCGCCATGCGCTTCTTCGCGGCGATGATCAGTTCCTGCTGGGTCAGTGCGTTCTTGGCGTCGTCCATGCGGCTCCCCTTGCGTTTAGCGGCCGGTTGAAACCCGGCACCGCCCGGTTTTAGCCTTGCCGCCCCGCCGGGGCAAGGCGGACGCAGGCGGCGGCGCCGTTGACTCCGCGCCTTGGCGGGCGATACTGGCACCAATGAAAAAGAGGGCCGGGTTTGCGGCCCGCGGGGAGAGCCGATGACCACGACCGCAGACATTCCGGCCGAAGCCGCGCCAGCGCGGGCGGCAAGGCTGATGACGCCGAAAGCGCGGCTCGGCCTCATCATTCCGTCGTCGAACCGCCTGAGCGAGCCGCAGATCCAGTATTTCGCCCCGCCCGGCCTTGGCGTTCACGTCAACCGGCTGCGCATGACCGGCCCCTGGCACAAGCCCATCGCCCAGCTGATGGACGACATCAAGGCCTCTGCCGGCGCGCTGGCCGATGCGCGCTGCGACGTCATCGTGTTTCACTGCACCGGCACCTCGATGGAGGAAGGCCCCGAGGTGGAGGCCCGCGTCATCGAAACCATCGCCGCGGAAACCGGCGCCGCGACGCTGGCGACGGGCAAGGCCATCGTCGATGCGATGAAGGCGCTCGCCCTGCGTTCGCTGGTGCTGCTGACGCCCTACCGCCAGTCGGTCAACGACGCCGAGCGCGCCTACCTGACAAAGCTCGGCTTCGAGGTCTTGCAGGACGTCGGCCTCGGCCTCAAGGGCGGGGATGAATACATCCACGTGGAGCCGAGGCGCTGGTTCGATCTCGGCTGCGAGATGCTGACCCGGCATCCGGGGGCAGACGGCATTTTCCTGTCCTGCACCAACACCACGCAGATCGAAGCCATCCCCGGAATCGAACGGGCAACCGGCAAGGCCTGCGTCAATTCCAACCAGGCGGTGCTGTGGGCGGTGAGCCGCGCGCTCGCCCCCAAACTCGGCGGCTGGCCGCGCGAGGCGCGTCTCGGCCGGTTGTTCGGCAACGCCTGATTACACAACAAACCGAAGTAACCGAAAGGAAAAATAAGATGAGCAGCATCGATCTCACCGGCAAGGTCGCCATCGTCACCGGAGCGAGCCGCGGCATGGGCCGCGAAATGGCCGACGCCATCATCGAGGCGGGCGGCAAGGCGGGGCTGCTGAGCCCGGACGTGGAAGAGCTCAACGCCGCGGTGGCGGAAATCACCAAGGCGCGCGGGCCGGGCAAGGCCATCGCGCTGCCCTACAGCATCGACGACTATGCCGCCTGCGAAATGGCCCGCGACAAGACGATCCGCGAGCTGGGTGGGCTGCACATGGTGGTCAACAACGCAGCACTCGGCCAGCTCAACGTCGTGGCGAAGAACGCCACCGACACTTCGATCAATTTCTGGGAGACCGATCCCTCGCGCTGGGCACAGGTGATCAAGGTCAACGTGGTCGGCACCTACAACATGTGCCGGGCGATTACGCCGCACCTGATCGCGCAGAAGTGGGGGCGCATCGTCAACGTGACGACCTCGCTCGGCACCATCCAGCGCAAGGGCAATTCGCCCTACGGTCCGTCGAAGGGCGCGATCGAGGCCGAAACCCTGATCTTCGCCGAGGAACTGGAAGGCACCGGCGTCACCTGCAATTCGCTGATCCCGGGCGGCGCCGCGGCGACGGCTTTCGTTCCGAAGAACTTCCTCACCGACCGCAAGCTGGTCGATCCCGCGGTCATGCGCGCGCCGATCGTGTGGCTCGCCTCCGACCTGTCGGACGGCCACACCGGCGAGCGCTACGTCGGCAACCGCTGGGACGGAAAGCTGTCGGTGGCCGAGGCGGCAAAGGGTGCGCTCGAAGCGCCCGTTTACCGCTCGCCCCAGGGCAGCCAGCAGGCCAGCCGCGAGTGGAACAAGCCGTAAAAAAGATCAATCGTCGGATTTCGCCAGCAGCGTCTTGAGCCGGTAGACGAGGTCCAGCGCCTCCCGCGGCGTCAGGCTGTCTGGGTGCACCCCCTTGAGCGCATCTTCCACCGCCGAAGGCTTCGGCTCTCCGCGCGCCCCCGCCTGCGGGCGCGGTGCGGCGGCGAACAGCGGCAGGTCGTCGGCAAGACGTGAAAGCTGGTCGGCCTTCTCACCCTGTTCCAGGGCCGACAGCACTTCTTCGGCACGCGCGAGTGCGGCTTCAGGCAGGCCCGCAAGACGCGCAACGTGGATGCCGTAGGAGCGGTCGGCGGTGCCGGGGCCGACCTCGTGCAGGAACACGACATCGCCCTTCCATTCCTTGACGCGCATGCAGTGGTTCGACAGTTCGTCGAGGCGCGCGGCCAGCGCCGTCAGCTCATGATAATGGGTGGCGAACAGCGCGCGGCACCGATTGACCGAGTGAAGGTGCTCGATGGTCGCCCAGGCAATGGACAACCCGTCGAAGGTCGCGGTGCCGCGGCCGATTTCATCGAGGATGACGAGGGCGCGTTCCCCCGCCTGGTTGAGGATCGCTGCCGTTTCCACCATTTCGACCATGAAGGTCGAACGTCCTCGCGCCAGATCGTCGGCGGCGCCGACGCGCGAAAACAGCTTGTCGACGACGCCCACATGGGCGGTGCGCGCGGGCACGAAACAGCCGATCTGCGCCAGCACCGCGATCAGCGCGTTCTGGCGCAGGAAGGTCGACTTGCCCGCCATGTTGGGACCGGTGATCAGCCACAGGCGCGAGCCTACGGCTTCACCCGAACCGTCGCACGCGGTCAGGTCGCAATCGTTGGGAACGAAACCCGCCCCTTCGCCAGAACGCAGCATCGCTTCGACGACGGGGTGACGACCGCCCTCGACGTGGAAGGCAAGCGACGCATCGACGCCGGGGCGCACGTAATCATTGTCGCGCGCGAGCCGTGCAAACCCCGCCACCGCATCGAACCAGGCAAGAGCGCGCGCCGCATCGGCGATGGCGGCGGCCATGTCGAGCGCGGTCACTTCCGCAACGAGGCGCTCGAAGATTTCCATCTCCATGCCGAGCGCGCGGTCGGCGGCGCGGCTGATGCGCGTTTCGAGATCGGCGAGATCGGCCGTATTGAAACGCACGGCGGAGGCGATGGTCTGGCGATGATGAAAGAATTTCTCTTCGCCCTTGGGACCAGGCGCGGTGGCTAATTGATCGGCCTGGTTGGGGCGCACCTCGATGAAATAGCCGAGCACGTTGTTATGGCGGATGCGCAGGTTCGTGATCTTCGATGCGTCGCGGTAGTCGCGCTCCAGCCCCGCGATCAGCCTGCGGCTTTCATCGCGCAAGGATCGCGTTTCATCGAGGGGGGCATCGTAGCCCCTGGCGATGAAGCCGCCGTCGCGCGCGAGCAACGGCAGGTCGGGCGCAAGTGCCCGCGCCAGGTGATCGACCAGCGCCGCGTGATCGCCGAGATCATCGAGCCATCGGCGCGCAAGATCGGGAACCGTATCGGCGGGTAATGCGCCAAGGGCGGTCGCCAACCTGTCCGCGCGGGCAAGCCCGTCGCGCAGGGCCGCGAGGTCGCGCGGCCCCCCGCGCCCGAGTGCCAACCGGGCGAGGGCGCGTTCGATATCGGGACAGTCGACGAGTGCTTCCGTTATCGGCGCCGCGGGCGCATCGTCGCCCGCGAGCCATTCGACCGCATCGAGGCGGCGGTTGATTTCAACCGGATCGGTCAGCGGCGCCGACAGAAGCTCGGCGACAAGGCGGGCGCCCGCGCCGGTGCGCGTGCGGTCGATGACATCGAGCAACGTGCCGCGCCGTGCACCCGACAGCGTTTGGGAAAGCTCCAGGTTGCGCCGCGTCTGGGCGTCGATTTCCATGACCGCGCCCGCCGCTTCGACGCGCGGAGGCGCAAAGCGCGGCAGGGCGCCTTTCTGGGTCAGTTCCACGTAATCGACGAGCGCGCCCGCCGCCGCGAGGCCTGCGCGCGAGAACGCGCCGAAAGCATCGAGGGTGGCGACTGCATACAATTTTTTCAGGCGGCGCTCGCCATTGGTCGAATCGAACAGGCTGGCGGGCTGCAAGGTCAGGGTCGTCGCGCCATCGTCACGCAGCGCGCGCAGAACGGGGGCGATGTCGTCGCGTCCCGCAAGGCGGTCGGAGACGAGGAGTTCGCCCGGCGCGAGTCGGGCGATGGCCGCGCCGAGACGCCCCGCATCGACATCGCCGATGACGAAGGCGCCCGTCGAAATGTCGAGCCAGGCAAGGGCGAGTGCACCCTGCGCTTCGCCCAGCGCCGCGAGGAAATTGTTTCGCGCCGAATCGAGAAGCGTGTCCTCGGTCAGCGTTCCGGGCGTGATCAGGCGCACGACGTCGCGGGCGACCACTGACTTGGAGCCGCGCTTCTTTGCCTCCGCCGGGTCCTCGGTCTGCTCGCAGACGGCGACCTTGAAGCCCTTGCGGATAAGGCGTGCAAGATAGGTTTCGTGGGAATGAACCGGCACTCCGCACATCGGGATGTCCGCACCCTGGTGCTTGCCGCGATGGGTAAGCGTGATGTCGAGGGCGCGCGAGGCGGCAACGGCATCCTCGAAGAACAGCTCGTAGAAATCGCCCATGCGGTAGAACAGAAGGCAGCCCGGATGGGCCTCCTTGATGGCGAGATACTGGGCCATCATCGGCGTGACCGGCCCGGATGCAGCGGCAGCCGGTTCGCCCCCGTCGGCGTCGCTATCGGCCAGCACCTCGTCCGTCACCCCTGATCCCCTGTTTACCGGCTGTTTTGGCGGCCCGGGCCGGACCGGCCCCGACCCTAACACATCGGCCGGGGCGCGCCGAATACCCAGAAGGACGGGCAACAATCAATTCCTTGGGGCTTGGCAAAGAGGGGAAAACGGGTAAGTTTCGGGGGTTTTTTGCCCCTCCGGGGGACCGGGCCCGACGGCAAACGGTCGGCCCGGCAGCAAACAAGTCAGGACAGGGACCGCCATGCCCAATTCCAACGATCGCGTGCTCGACCAGGAAGCGCTCGCCTTTCATGCCCAGGGACGCCCGGGCAAGATCGAGATCGCGCCGACCAAGCCGCTGGTGACCCAGCGCGATCTTTCGCTCGCCTATTCGCCGGGCGTGGCGGCGCCCTGCCTCGCGATCCAGAAGGATCCGGCGCGCGCCCATGACTACACTGCGCGCGGCAACCTGGTCGCCGTCATTTCCAACGGCACGGCGGTGCTGGGCCTCGGCAACCTCGGTGCGCTCGCCTCGAAGCCCGTCATGGAAGGCAAGGCGGTGCTGTTCAAGCGCTTCGCCGATGTCGATGCCATCGATCTGGAAATCGGCACCGAGGACGTCGATGAATTCGTCAACGCGGTGCGTTACCTGGGGCCCTCCTTCGGCGGCATCAACCTCGAAGACATCAAGGCGCCCGAATGCTTCATCATCGAGCAGCGCCTGCGCGAGCTGATGGACATTCCCGTTTTCCACGACGACCAGCACGGCACGGCGATCATCGCCGCGGCGGGGCTTCTGAACGCGCTCGACGTGACCGGCCGCAAGCCCAAGGACATCAAGATGGTGGTGAACGGCGCCGGTGCCGGCGCCATCGCCTGCGTCGAACTGGTCAAGCGCATGGGCGTGCCCCATGAAAACGTCATCATGTGCGACACATCGGGCGTCATCTACCAGGGCCGCGAAAACGGCATGAACCAGTGGAAGTCGGCGCATGCGGTGCCGACCAAGGCACGTACCTTGGCCGAAGCCATGAAGGGTGCCGACGTTTTCTTCGGCCTGTCGGTCAAGGGCGCGGTCGATCAGGACATGGTCAAGTCGATGGCCAAGAAGCCGATCATTTTCGCGATGGCCAATCCCGATCCCGAAATCCGTCCCGAAGAAGTGCACGAAGCGCGCAAGGACGCGATCATGGCGACGGGACGTTCGGACTATCCGAACCAGGTCAACAACGTGCTGGGTTTCCCCTATATCTTCCGCGGCGCGCTCGACGTTCGCGCGCGCGCGATCAACGACGAAATGAAAGTCGCCGCAGCGGAAGCGCTGGCCAAGCTCGCCCGCGAGGACGTGCCCGACGAAGTCGCCGACGCCTATCAGGGTGCCCGCCTTCGCTATGGCCCCGATTACCTGATCCCGGTGCCCTTCGATCCGCGCCTGATTTCCTCGATCCCGCCGGCCGTGGCGCGCGCCGCCATGCGCACCGGCGTCGCGACCAAGCAGATCGACGACATGGACGAATACAAGGCGCGGCTGTCGGCGCGCCTCGATCCGACCGCCGATACGCTCGCTATGATCCTGCGCGAGGTGCGCTCCAACCCGCGCCGCGTCGTCTTCGCCGAAGGCGAGGAAGAAAAGGCGATCCGCGCCGCCGCGTCCTTCAAGGCCGCCGGTTACGGCACGCCGATCCTCGTCGGCGTCAAGGACCGCGTGCTGGCGACGATGAAGTCCATCGGCATCGCCAATGCCGATGAATTCGAAATCACCAACGCCGCCCTTGCGACGCGCAACAAGGAATACACCGATTACCTTTATGCGCGCCTGCAGCGGCGCGGGCTCCTGTACCGCGACTGCCAGCGCATGGTGCACCTGGACCGCAACGTGTTCGCGTCCTGCATGGTGGCACACGGCGACGGCGATGCGCTGATCACCGGGCTGACCCGTTCGTCGTTCACGTCCTACAACGAAGTGCGGCGCGTGTTCGATGCACGCCCCGGCGAACGCCCCTTCGGCCTGACCATGCTGATCGCGCGCGGACGCACGGTGTTCATCGCCGATACCTCGGTCCACGAAGTGCCGACCCAGGAAGAGCTCGCCGACATCGCCGTACAGGCGGCGGCGAAAGCGCGCCAGATGGGGCATTTCCCGCGCGTGGCGCTCTTGTCGTTCTCGACCTTCGGCGATCCGCTGCGCGACAAGGGCAAGCGCATCCGCGAGGCGGTCGACATTCTCGACACCCGCAAGCTCGACTTCGAATACGACGGCGAAATGGCGGCGGACGTGGCGCTCGACTACGAACTGATGCGCCAGCACTATCCCTTCAGCCGCCTGACCGGCGCGGCCAATGTGCTGGTCATGCCGGCGCTCGACCCGGCCAACATCGCCTCCAAGCTGATGCAGGAACTGGGCGGCGGTACGGTGATCGGGCCGCTGCTGCTGGGTCTCGAAAAGCCGGTACAGATCGTACCGATGAACGCGAGCGTCTCGGAAATCGTCACCGTGGCGGCACTGGCCGCGCATGAAACCCTGCGCTAGCCTGTCTCGACTGCCGGGGCATCCGCCCCGGCGCCCACCCGGGGGCAAGAGGCAATGACGCGACCGCGCACGCCGGTCAAACGCCTTGTCACGATGGCGCTGGTTCTGGCGCTGCCAGGCCTTGCCGTGATTGCGGCACTTCTGTTCCTTCACGCCATTGCACCCCTGCCGGCAATGGGCGCCGCGATCGGCTGCGTCCTGGTCGCCGCCATCATCGCTTCGCCGCTCGCCCGCGATCTCGCGCAGGTGGCGCGCTATGGCGACGAGCTTGCGCACCGGGGAAGAGCGGAAACGCCCGACCTGTCGGGCTGGGCACCGGCATCGGAACTGGCGGCGGTCATGCGCCGCATCCAGCGCGAAACAGCGGAACGGGAAACAAAAAGCAAGGACGATGCCGTAACGGGATCGCTTCTGTTCGACGCGCTGCCGCAACCGCTGATCCTGATCGATGATGCGCGGCGTATCGTCGCGCTCAACCGGGCGGCGCGGCAATTCGCCGCGGCCGCGGCAGTAGGCGGCAGCCTGTCGGCGGCCATCCGCGATCCGGAACTGCTGGAGGCTTGCGAGGATGTTCTCGCCGATGGCGGTCACCGTGCCGTCGGCTTCAGCGTGACGGCACCGGTGGAACGGCATTTCTGGGCAGAAGTCGTGCCCTTCGCGCAGGCGGGGGAAAAGACATTCGGGGCCCGCGCACTGATCGCGCTCTACGATCTGACCGAACGCCAGCGCGCCGAACAGATGCGGGCCGACTTTGTCGCCAACGCCAGCCATGAACTGCGCACGCCGCTTGCATCCCTGATCGGCTTCATCGAAACGCTGCAGGGGCCGGCCAAGGACGACGCGCCTGCGCGGGAAGAGTTTCTTGCCCTGATGCACGATCAGGCGACACGCATGTCCCATCTCGTGCGGGACCTGCTGTCCCTGTCGGCCATCGAACTGCACGAACATACGCTGCCGAGTGGCGTCGCCAGCATCACCGGCATTCTCGAACGGGTGGTCGGCACCCTGCAGGGCAGCGCGGCAAAACGCGAGGTGACGTTGGACCTGAACGCCGGACCGCTGCCGCCGGTCGCCGGGGACGACGAGCAATTGATCCAGGTCTTCCAGAACCTGATCGACAACGCGATCAAGTACGGGCGCAGGGGCGGCAAGGTGCGTATCGCCGCCACGGCGCGGAACGGCGAGGTCCGCGTCAGTATCAGCGACGAGGGCGAGGGCATTCCCGCCCACCACATTCCGCGCCTGACCGAGAGGTTCTACAGGGTTGACCCGGCGCGCTCGCGCGCCGTCGGCGGCACGGGTCTTGGCCTTGCCATCGTCAAGCACATCGTCAGCCGCCACCGGGGACGGCTCGAAATCGAGAGCGTGGAGGGCGAGGGATCGACCTTCCGCGTCATCCTGCCCGCCGCTGAAAAATCCTAACCCACTGACATAGTTCGGTAATTTATTTTTCCAGCCGCTGTCACAGGGCTGTCATGGACCTGTCGTAAAGCTGTCGCCGCACACAAATAGGTTACCGGCGAGGGACGGACACAGGGTTTGTCCCCATCCGCAAGACGGATGACGTTATGACGAGAGGAAACAAGACCATGACCAGAAACACGCTCGCCCTTGCCGCTGTGGCGGCGATCGCCTTCGCCGGCGCCGCCCAGGCCCGCGACCAGATCCATATCGTCGGCTCTTCCACCGTGTTCCCCTTCGCCACCAAGGTGGTCGAGGAATTCGGCAAGACCACGAAGTTCAAGACCCCTGTGATCGAAAGCACGGGTTCCGGCGGCGGCATCAAGCTGTTCTGCTCGGGCGTCGGCGTGAACACGCCCGACATCGCCAATTCCTCGCGGCGGATCAAGGCCTCCGAAGTCAAGGCCTGCGCCAAGAACGGCGTGAGCGCGATCACTGAAGTGAAAATCGGCTTCGACGGCATCGTGCTGGCGAATTCGAAGAAGGCGCCGACCTACAAGCTCAGCCGCAAGCAGATCTTCCTGGCGCTTGCCAAGGAAGTCCCGGTCAACGGCAAGATCGTGAAGAACCCGTACAAGAACTGGAAGCAGATCGACGCCTCGCTGCCCGATACGAAGATCGAGGTCCTGGGTCCGCCGCCGACGTCGGGCACCCGTGATGCCTTCGTCGAACTGGTGATGGAACATTCCGCCGACCAGTTCCCCGAGATCAAGGCGCTGAAGAAGTCCGACAAGGCCCGCCACAAGCAGGTCGCAAGCGCGCTGCGTGAAGACGGCGCGTTCATCGAAGCGGGCGAGAACGACAACCTGATCGTCCAGAAGCTCGAGGCCAATCCGGCCGCGCTCGGCATCTTCGGCTTCTCCTACCTCGACCAGAACAAGGACAAGGTGCACGGCAGCATCGTCGAAGGCCAGTCCCCGACGTTCGAAGCCATCGCCGACGGCAAGTATCCGGTTTCGCGGTCGCTCTACTTCTACGTCAAGAACGCCCATGTCGGAAAAATCCCCGGCATCGACGCCTATATCCGCGAATTCACCGCGGAAAAGGCCTGGGGCGATACGGGCTACCTCGCGGAAAAGGGCCTGATCCCGCTGCCTGCCACCGAGCGGCGCGGCGCGGCCAAGGCCGCGCAGGGGCTCAAGCAGCTCAGCATGTAAGCGTGTGTTCTCTCTAGAGTGCCGGCGGGCTTCGGCCCGCCGGATTTTTTGAAACCCGACCGGATCACCGATGAACACTTCCGCCCTTCTGACCCTGATCGTGCTGATGGCGATGGGCGGATTCTATGTCGGGCGCGGCCGCGCCATCCGCCGCGCCAGGGCCGCGTCCCAAAGCCTGCATTCCCTGCCCGGCTACTACGGCCATTACGTGGCGCTCGCCGTGGCGCTGCCGGCGCTCGGACTTCTTGCGCTGTGGCTGATGCTGGAGCCGAGCGTCATCCGTCACCTGGTCATCGCCGACCTGCCGGCGGCTACGCAGGCGCTCGCCCCTGAACGCCTCGAGCTTTTCTACAACACCGTCGTCAACACCGCGCGCGGGCGCGCCATCGGCGCCAGCGCCGACCCGGCAACGCTCGCCGCCGCCGCCCATTACGCGCAACTGCGCGCGACCGGGCAGATGGCCCTGACGGCGCTGGCCCTGATCCTTGCCGCCGCCGGGCTTCTGTTTGCCCGCGGGCGCGTGGCACCCGGCCTGCGCGCGCGGCCCGCCGTTGAGCGCATCGTCATGGGCCTGCTGATGACGGCGTCGCTGATGGCGGTTCTCGCCACCATCGGCATCGTCCTCAGCCTTCTGTTCGAATCGATCCGTTTCTTCGACAAGGTGCCGGTGACGGACTTCCTGTTCGGCCTGCACTGGTCGCCGCAGACGGCATTGCGCGCAGACCAGGTGGGATCGTCCGGCTCCTTCGGCGCGGTGCCCGTGTTCACTGGAACGCTGCTGATCACCGCCATCGCCATGCTGGTCGCGGGGCCCATCGGACTGATGAGCGCCATCTTCATGTCGGAATACGCGTCCACGCGCACGCGCGCCGTAGTCAAGCCGGTGCTGGAAGTGCTGGCCGGCATTCCCACCGTTGTCTTCGGTTTCTTCGCCGCCCTGACCGTGGCCCCCTTCGTGCGTAAGATGGGCGAGGCCGCGGGCCTGTCGGTCGCCTCCGAATCGGCGCTGGCAGCGGGCATCGTCATGGGGATCATGGTCATTCCCTTTGTGTCCTCGCTGTCGGACGACGTCATCAACGCCGTGCCCCAGTCGCTGCGCGACGGCGCCTATGCGCTCGGCGCGACGAAATCGGAAACCGTGCGCCAGGTCATCCTGCCGGCCGCCCTGCCCGGCATCGTTGGGTCGTTCCTGCTCGCCATTTCGCGCGCGATCGGCGAAACCATGATCGTCGTGATGGCGGCGGGGCTCGCGGCCAAGCTCACCGCCAATCCGCTGGAAGCGGTCACCACGGTCACCGTGCAGATCGTGACCCTGCTGGTGGGCGACCAGGAATTCGATTCGCCAAAGACGCTAGCGGCTTTCGCGCTCGGCCTCGTGCTGTTCTGCGTGACGCTCGCGCTCAACATCATCGCATTGCGCATCGTGCGCGCCTTCAGGGAAGAATACGAATGATGCGCGCCGAGGATACCGCCCGCCGCCTCAAGCAACGCCATCGCGCAGAAAAGCGTTTCCGCTTCTACGGTATCGGCGCCGTCGCGGTCGCGCTCGTCGTGCTGGCGCTGCTGCTGGGCACGATCATCACCAACGGGGTCAGCGCCTTCACCACGACGGAGATGCGGCTGACCGTGCTTCTCGACCCCGCGATCATCGATCCCGAAGGCAAGAAGAACCGCGACGACCTGCTTCAGGCCGACTACGGCGCGGTCGTGCTGGCCGCGCTGCAAAAGCGTTTCCCGGAGGCGAGCGGACGATCGGAGCGCCTGCAGCTTCTCAAGCTGGCGAGCCCGGGGGCCCGTGACGTGCTGCGCGACATGGTGATGGCCGATCCTGCCGTGATCGGCAAGACAATCACGGTCAGCGTTCCCGCTTCCGACAACATCGACCTTCTGCGCAAGGGCAAGATGACCCGCGCCGAGGCGGTATCGGGAGCCAAGCTGAACGAGCGCCAGCTCGCCTGGCACGACAAGCTGGCGGCCGACGGCGCGATCCGCGGCACTTTCAATGCGCGCTTCTTCACCGCGGGCGCGTCGAGGGAGCCGGAACTGGCCGGTATCTGGTCGGCTGTTGTGGGATCCTTCATGACGCTGGCGGTAACGCTGGTTGTTGCATTCCCGCTCGGTGTCGCGGCAGCGATCTATCTCCAGGAATTCGCGCCGAAGAACCGCTGGACCGACATCATAGAGGTCAACATCAACAACCTCGCGGCCGTGCCCTCCATCGTTTTCGGGCTTCTGGGCCTTGCCGTGTTTCTCAATTACATGGGACTGCCGCGCTCGGCGCCGCTGGTGGGCGGCCTGGTGCTGGCGCTGATGACCCTGCCCACCATCATCATCGCCGCGCGCAGCGCCATGCAGGCGGTGCCGCCCTCGATCCGCGAGGCGGCCGTGGGCCTGGGTGCCTCGCCGCTGCAGGTGGTGGCCCACCACGTGCTGCCGCTGGCCATGCCCGGAATCCTGACCGGCTCCATCATCGGCATGGCGCGCGCGCTGGGCGAAACGGCGCCGCTTCTGATGATCGGCATGGTCGCCTTCATCGTCGATGCGCCCGCATCGCCCATGAGCCCGGCGACGGTCCTGCCCGTTCAGGTGTATCTTTGGGCCGACAGTCCCGAGCGGGCCTTCGCCGAAAAGACCGCGGCGGCCGTGCTGGTCCTGCTCGCTTTCCTGGTCGTCATGAACGGCCTTGCCATTTACCTGCGCCGCAAGTTCGAGCGCCGCTGGTAGCACGGGGAGAGAAATGTTGGACATGACAATGGAATCGACAACCCGGGGAACACCGGCCCCATCGCACACGATGCTGCGCGCAAATGACCTCGACGTTTTCTACGGCGAGAAGCAGGCGCTGTTTTCCGTCGGCATCGACATTCCCGAGCGCGAAATCACCGCGCTGATCGGCCCTTCGGGCTGCGGCAAGTCGACGTTCCTGCGCTGCCTCAACCGCATGAACGACACGATACCGGGCTGCACCATCCGCGGAACGGTGGAGATCGGCGGGCACGACATCTACGCCCGCGACGTGGACGTCGTCGAACTGCGCCGGCGCGTCGGCATGGTGTTCCAGAAGCCGAACCCGTTCCCGAAATCCATCTATGACAATGTCGCCTACGGCCCGCGTATCCATGGGTTGGCCGCGGACAAGGGCGAGTTGGACGAGATCGTCTATTCCTGTCTCGAGCGCACCGGCCTCTTGGGCGAGGTGCGCGACCGGCTGGATGCCCCGGGCACGTCGCTTTCCGGCGGCCAGCAGCAGCGCCTGTGCATCGCCCGCGCCATCGCCGTCAGTCCCGACGTCATCTTGATGGACGAGCCGTGCTCGGCCCTCGATCCCATCGCCACGGCGCGCGTCGAGGAACTGATGGAAGAACTGCGGCGCAATTACACCATCGTCATCGTCACCCACAACATGCAGCAGGCCGCGCGCGTGTCGCAGCACACCGCCTTCTTCCACCTCGGCACGCTGGTGGAATGGGGTGCGACCGAACAGATCTTCACCAGCCCGTCGGACGAACGGACACAGGGCTACATCACCGGCCGCTACGGCTGATCGGCAAGGAAGCGCCATGACCTCGGAACATATCGTCAAGTCATACGACGCCGAACTGAATCACCTGAACGAGACCATCCTGAAGATGGGCGGCCTCGCCGAAAGCCAGCTGGCCGAGGCGATCAAGGCCATCGCCACGCGCGACCCGGAACTGGCGATGGATACGGTGCAGTGCGATCCGGCCATCGACGCGCTGGAAGCGGAAGTCGATCACCAGGCGGTGCGGCTGCTGGCGCTGCGCCAGCCGATGGCGAAGGACCTGCGCAACATCCTGGCGGCGCTCAAGATTTCTTCCGCCATCGAGCGCATCGGCGATTACGCCGCCAATGTCGCCAAAAGGGCAGCAACGCTAGCCGAATTTCATCCAGTACGGCCTACCGGAGCGATCCCCCGCATGGGACGGCTGGTGCAGCGCATGATCAAGGACGTGCTGGATGCCTACACGGAAGGCAATGCCGACAAGGCCAAAGCGGTGTGGGCGCGCGACCACGAGGTGGACGAGCTTTACAACAGCCTTTTCCGTGAAGTGCTGACCTACATGATGGAGGACCCGCGCAACATCGGGCCCTGCACGCACCTGCTGTTCGTCGCCAAGAACATCGAACGCATCGGCGATCACACCACGAACATGGCGGAGATCATCTATTTCATGGTCACCGGGAACACGTTGCTCGAATCGCGCCCCAAGGGCGAAGACGCGAGCTTCGCCCACCCCGAGCCGCCGCAAAAGGACGGAGGCGATGGCCGCTAGCCCGATGCGCCCGCGCGTCCTCGTCGTCGAGGACGAGGCCGCCCTCGTCACCCTGCTGCGCTACAACCTGGAAAAGGCCGGGTTCGAGGTGGCGGTGGCGACGGCGGGCGAGGAAGCGCTGCTGCTGATCGCCGAGGCACCGCCCGATCTCGTCCTGCTCGACTGGATGCTGCCGGAGGTTTCCGGCCTCGAGATCTGCCGCCGCCTGCGCCGGAACAAGGAAACCCGTTCGCTTCCCGTCATCATGCTGACGGCGCGCGGCGAGGAGGCCGATCGCGTGCGCGGCCTCAACTGGGGTGCCGACGACTACATCACCAAGCCGTTTTCGCCGACCGAGCTGGTCGCCCGCGTTCAGGCGGTGCTGCGCCGCGCCCGACCGGCGCTCGATGCAGAAAGCCTGCAATATGCCGATATCGTCATGGATACGGCGAGCCACCGCGTGACGCGGGACGGCAAGACCATCGAGCTGCGGCCCGCCGAATACCGCCTGCTGCAGTTCCTGCTTGAGCATCCGGGCCGGGTTTTCAGCCGCGACCAGCTGCTGGACCTGGTGTGGCGCGACGATGCGACCATCGATCCGCGCACCGTCGACGTTCACGTGCGCCGCCTGCGCAAGGCGCTGAACGCAGACGGCGGCACGGACATCATCCGCACCGTGCGCTCGGCGGGCTACGCCCTCGATCAGGAGCAGCTCTAGCCGAGCGCGTCTTCGGCCGGAGTATATGAAAGGCCGAGATCGTCGGCGACCGGCTTGCAGGTCAGTTTCCCCGCCATGACGTTGAGGCCCGCGCGCAGATGCGCGTCATCGCGCAATGCGGCGGCGATGCCCTTGCCCGCCAGCGCACGCACGAAGGGAAGCGTCGCGTTGTTGAGCGCATAGGCCGAGGTGCGCGGCACGGCGCCCGGCATGTTGGTCACGCAGTAATGGGTGACACCTTCGGCGACGAACACGGGGTCGGCATGGGTGGTGGGCCGCGATGTGGCGATGCAGCCGCCCTGGTCAATGGCGACATCGACGATGACCGAGCCTTTGCGCATGCGCGCGACCAGCTCGCGGGCGACGACCTTGGGCGCGGCGCCGCCCGGCACCAGCACCGCGCCGACAACGAGATCGGCATCGGCGACGTAGCGCTCCACGGTGGCGGCATTGCTCTGCACCGTGCGCACGCGGTTGCCGAACACGAGGTCCATTTCCTGAAGCTTGTCGATGCCACGGTTGAGCACGGTCACTTCCGCGCCGAGGCCGATCGCCATGCGCGCCGCCTCGCGCCCGACGGAGCCGGCACCCAGAACGCAGACCTTGCCCGGTGCGACACCCGGCACGCCGCCGAGCAGGATGCCTTCGCCGCCTTGCGCTTTTTCCAGGTAATGCGCGCCGACCTGAGTCGCCATGCGGCCCGCGACCTCGCTCATCGGCGCGAGCAGCGGCAGGCCGCCATGTGCATCGGTCACGGTTTCATACGCAATTGCGGTAACGCCGCTGGCCAGCAGGCCCTTGGTCTGGTCCGGGTCGGGCGCGAGGTGCAGATAGGTAAACAGCGCCTGTCCCTTGCGCAGCATGGCGATTTCCGCCTTCTGCGGCTCCTTCACCTTGACGATGAGATCGGCCGAGCCGAACACATCGGCGGCTTCGGCGACTATGCGTGCCCCGGCCGCTTCGTAATCCGAATCGCTTGAACCTATCCCTGCGCCGGCACCTGCCTGCACGAAAACCTCGTGTCCGGCGCGCGCAAGCTCGGCCACCGAATCGGGCACCATGCCGACGCGGTATTCGTGAACCTTGATTTCCTTCGGTACGCCTATCTTCATGACGCGTCCTCGCTGGTCGCATCGAAGTCCCGCCGCAGGAACCATATTAACACGATCAGGCCGGGAAGCGCACAGGCAGCGCTCGCGACGAAAAACCATACCCAGTCCAGCTTGTCGGCGAGCCAGCCGCCGCCCGACGACAGCACCGTGCGCCCAACCGCGGCAAGGGACGAAAACAGCGCGTACTGCGTCGCCGTGAAGTCGAAGGAACAGAGGCGCGAGAGATAAGCCACGAAGGCCGCCGTTCCCATGCCGCCCGAGAAATTTTCCGCGGCGATGGTCACCGTCAGCATCCAGGCATCGGCACCGACGACGGCCTGGACGGCGAACATCAGGTTCGAAAGAAGCTGCAAGATGCCGCAATAAAGGAGCGCGCGGAAAATCCCCGCCCGCGCCACCAGAACGCCGCCCGCGAGCGCCCCCGCGAGCGTCGCCGCGATACCGAAGACCTTGGTGATGGAGGCGATCGCCGTCAGCGAAAAACCGATGGAGATGAAGAACGGATTCGACATCACACCGGCGATGGCGTCGCCGAACTTGTACAGAACGATGAACAGCAGAACCGAAGCCCAGCCGGGACGGCGCAGGAAATCGGAAAAGGGCGCCACGACATGATCGCGCAGCCATTCGCCGGTCGAGCGCCGCCGCGATGGCGTCGTTGCATGGCCAACCGCTTTCGGTTCATGGGCAAGGAGCGTTGCCGCCATGCCGATGGCCATGCCCAAGGCCATGACCGCATAGGCCGCGGCGAACCCGAACGCATCGGCGACGTAGAGCGCGCCCGCTCCTGATGCCAGCATGCCGACCCGGTAGCCGAGCTGGACGGCGGCGGCACCCGCGCCCTGTTCGCGAGCCTTGAGAATCTCGACGCGCCAGGCGTCGATGACGATGTCCTGGGTCGCCGACAGGAAGGCGACGGCGAGCGCGAGCGCGGCGGTAAGCCACGGCGTGCGCGCCGGGTCGGTGAGGCCGAGCGCGGCAATGGCGAGCGCGACAAGAATTTGCGCCGCCAGCATCCAGCTGCGCCGCCGCCCGAGACACCTGCCCAACCACGGCAGGCGCAAGCCGTCGATCAGCGGCGACCACAAAAACTTGAGCGCATAGGGCAGGCCGACCAGCGCGAACAGGCCGATCGCCGTGCGGCTGACGCCGTCCTTGGCGAGCCACGCGGACAAGGTGGAAAGCGTAAGGGCGAGGGGCAGGCCGCTGGCAAACCCCATAACCGCGATCAGCGCCATGCGCGGGTCGCGGTAAACCGCAAATCCCGCGAACATGCGCGCCATCAACATCAGCGCAGTGCCTGGGAGACCAGTTCAGAGAGCGAGGCTTCGGGCCGCGCGCCGTAATGGGAAATGATCTCGCCCGCGCAGATCGACCCGATGCGCCCGCAGTCATGCAGGGAACGCCCCTGGGTCAGTCCGAAAAGGAAACCCGCCGCATAGAGATCGCCCGCGCCGGTCGTGTCGATCACCTTCGGCACCTTGACGGCATCAATCACGTGCACCTCGTCACCGGCGATGACGACCGAGCCCTTTTCGGATCGCGTCAGGGCCGCAACCTGGCAATGGCCGCGTACGCGCTGAAGGGCAGCGTCGAAATCATCCACCTGATAAAGCGACAGGATTTCCGATTCGTTGGCAAACAGGATATCGACGAAGCCTTCGACAAGGCGCAGGAAGTCGGCGCGGTGACGGTCGACACAGAAGGCGTCCGACAGGCTGAGCGCCACCATGTTTCCCGCTTCATGGGCGATGGTGGCGGCTTTTTCAAAGGCCTCTTTCGCCGGCGGCGGATCCCACAGGTAGCCTTCGAGATAGGTGATGGCCGAAGAGCGCACCATGTCGGCATTGATATCAGCGGGCGTCAGCGTCGCGGATGCGCCGAGAAAAGTCTGCATTGTGCGCTGGGCATCGGGGGTAACGAAGATCAGGCAGCGCGCCGTGGGCGCGCCGGCGGTTGCCGGTGCGGTGTCGAAGGCAACGCCAAGGGTGCGAATATCATGGGCAAAGATGCCTCCAAGCTGGTCGTTGCGCACCTTGCCGATAAAGGCGCCGCGCCCGCCGAGGGCGGCAAGGCCCGCGATCGTGTTGGCCGCCGACCCGCCCGAAGATTCGACCGCCGATCCCATGCGCTTGTAGAGGCCTTCGGCCGCCTCGGCATCGATCAGGGTCATCGCGCCCTTGGCAAGACCGTTATCCTTCAGGAAAGCATCGTCGGAATGGGAAATGACGTCGACAATGGCATTGCCGATGCCGAGTACGTCATACTTTCGGGTTTCCACCAGCGTACCCCCGATGACGTTGATGGCTGTTCCGCTCACGCTTGCCTCCGCCGACCATTGTGCAAATTGTCGCGCCAATTATTGCGCGGGCCGAGTATACATGGCGCGCAAGGCGGGACAACCGGTGCGCTTCCTGCTTTTGCGCTCCATCCACCATGTTGTTTCCCGTCAACTGGCGGGGTATCCTGTCCGCGATTTCACTCCATTTTCATCGAAGGATGTCTTGCCATGTTCGGCCGCAAGAAAGGTGACGCAGTCAAGGATCAGACGAGCGTTTCCAGCGAGAGCAAGCCGCGCCCGGCACCTGTGGCGCCGGCGCTCAACCTGCGCCGGCCCGTTCCGGCACAGCCGACCACGGCATCGACCAGCCGCCTTGCCGACATTCCGGGCATCCTGCCGCCGCGTGGCGACGTTCGTCCCTACGGGGTCGAGGGCAAGACCCTGGTTGTCGGGCGCGAAATCTCGCTCGCCGGACAGATCGCCGCCTGCGACAAGCTGGTTGTCGAAGGGCGGGTGGAAGCCGAACTGGAACACTGCCGCCAGCTCGATGTTTCCGCGACGGGCTTTTTCAAGGGTTCGGCCGATATCGACGAAGCCGAAATCAGCGGCCGCGTCGAAGGCAACCTCGTGGTGCGCAAGCGCCTGCGGGTGCGCTCGACCGCGCGCATCAAGGGTTCCGTAACCTACAGCCAGATCGAGGTCGAAGCAGGCGGCGAAATCGTCGGCGACGTCCAGCTGTACCGGCCCGACGCCGCGCCCGCGAAAGCGCCAGTGCGCACACAACCGGCCGAAGCCAGCGAGTGAACCCGGTTCGTTTCCGAACGGCCGTAGTGCGGCCCTGGTCGGTCCCGGCGGTTCTGCGTTCCCTGTCGTTGGCCCTGTCGTTGGCCCTGTTGCTGGCCGCCTGCGGCACGCCCGCCCCCGATGAAAGCTTTATCCAGGACCGCGGTTCCGTGGTCGCCAGGCCGGCTGCGCCGCCGGTGCAGGCGCCTGCCGCCGTTGCCGTTGCGCCTGAACCGCCCCGACCGGACCCAACCGTCTTGCGCGGCATGAGCGGCGACGATGTCGCCCGCCTGATCGGCCGGCCGAGTTTCCGTCGCACCGACGACCCGGCCTCATTGTGGCGCTACGGCACCAGCCAATGCGTGCTCGATCTCTATCTGCGCGCCGACGGTCCGGTCTATCGCGTCGTCCATTATGAATTCCGCGGCAATCCCAAGGGCAAAACGGGTCCGGGCATCGATGCGACCGCCTGTTTCGGGCAACTGACCCGCGCGGCATCGGGAGCAAACGGCGGATGAGTACAGGCAGCGATATCGAGACACTGGGTCCGTCGACGGCCGCCGACTACGCCCTGCGGGGACTGTGGTATTACGCGCTGCCTGCGGGCGCGCTCAAGCCACGCACCATGGTTCCGGTCACGATCATGGGCGAAGACCTGATCTTCGGGCGCGACGATGCCGGGGCGCCCTTTGCGCTCAACGACAGCTGCCCGCACCGGGGCATTCCGTTGCGCTTCGGCCGCTTCGACGGCAGCACGGTGCAGTGCTGCTACCACGGCTGGCGCTTCGCGCCGGACGGGCAGCTGACCGAAATCCCTTCGCTGACCCAGGGCCAGGCTTTCGATTACAGCCGCGTGCGGGTCGCGGGCTACCCCTGCCGCGAAGCGGACGGCAATGTCTGGGTATTCATCGGCGATGGCCGCGACGAGGCACCCGACCGCGACGTTCCGCGCATTCCCGAAATCGGCGCCAACTTCCACCGGATTTTCGAAACCCAGGTGTTTCCCTGTCCGCTCGATCATGCGGTGATGGGACTGATGGACCCGGCGCATGGGCCTTTCGTTCATGCGTCATGGTGGTGGCGGCCGTCCACGTCGGCCCATGAAAAGGCCAAGCATTTCGCACCGTCGGAGCTTGGCTTCACGATGACGCGCCACAAGCCGTCGAGCAATTCACGCCTCTACAAGCTGCTGGGCGGCGCGCCCGAAACGGAGATCAGCTTCCGGCTGCCGGGCGTGCGCGTCGAACACATCCGCGCCGGACGTCACCAGGTGGTGAGCCTGACCGGCGTCACGCCGGTCGGGCCGAAGGAAACGCTGGTCAACCAGGCAATCTACTGGACCATGCCGTTCCTCACTCCGCTGCGCCCTATCCTTGCCCGCGTCATGAGCACGTTCCTGGGGCAGGACCGCGACGTGGTGACCAAGCAGCAGATCGGCCTTGCCCGCAATCCGCCGCTGCGCCTGATCGACGATGCCGATACGCCCGCAAAGTGGTACCTGAAGCTGAAGCGGGAGTTCGCCCGCGCCCGCGCCGAGGGCCGCGACTTCGTCAATCCCGTACCGGATACGACGCTGCGCTGGAAAAGCTAGGTCAGACCGTCGTCTTTCCCTTGAAACCGCAGACCTGACGGACCGGGCATTCCGGGCATTTCGGTTTGCGCGCGAGGCAGATGTAGCGCCCGTGCAGGATCAGCCAGTGATGGGCGTGGGTGCGGTATTTTTCCGGCACGACCTTGAGGAGCTTTTCCTCGACCGCCAGCGGCGTCTTGCCCGGCGCCAGCCCGGTGCGGTTGGACACGCGAAAGACATGGGTATCGACGGCGATGGTCGGTTCGCCGAAGGCGATGTTGAGGACGACGTTGGCCGTCTTGCGGCCGACGCCGGGCAGCCCCTCAAGTGCCGCGCGATCGCGCGGCACCTTGCCGCCGTGGCGCGCGATCAGAAGTTCCGAAAGCGCGATGACGTTCTTCGCCTTGGTATTGTAGAGACCGATGGTCTTTACATATTCCTTTAGCCGCTCGAGCCCCAGTGCCACCATCGCTTCCGGCGTCCCGACCTCGGCAAACAGCGGTTTCGTCGCCTTGTTGACGCCGACATCCGTCGCCTGCGCCGACAGCACGACGGCGACAAGCAGCGTATATGGATTCACGTAATGCAATTCGCCCTTGGGCACGGGCTCGGCCGCGGCCAGGGCCGCGAAGAATTTTTCGATATCGGGCTTTTTCATAGGCATAACCGGTACTTTATCCGCCGCGCGTGCGCACGCAAGGTTAACCAATATCGAGAAAACATTTCTGGCGCAGGCTAGGAATTAACGCCGCGTGCGATTAATCTGTCGGCCATGAACGAAACGGTTTCGACACACGAAAATGAAGTGCTGTTCGATGCGGTCATCACGCCGCACCGCAGCCTTGGCCGACGCGGCTTCCTTCTGCTGATGCTGCTGATCGGCGGCGTCAGCTTCGTCTGCGGCCTCGCCTTCACTGTGGCAGGCGCATGGCCGGTCATCGGCTTTTTCGGGATCGATGTCGCGCTGGTGTGGCTCGCCTTCCGGCTCAATTACCGTTCGGGGCGGGCCGTCGAATACGTAAAGCTGACCCGCAGTACGCTGATCATCAGGCGCTTCGATCATCGCGGCAACGGCATCGAAATCGAGATGCAGCCCTATTGGCTGAAGGTCGAACTGGCCGGAAGCGAATCGGCGGAAGAGATTCGCCTGCGCAGCCACGGCGAGATCCACACGGTGGGCGCCTTCCTGTCTCCGGCCGAGCGCGTCGCCTTCGCCAATGCGCTGCGCGAAGCGCTCGATGCGCTCCGCCGCGCGCCCCATCTCGACGCGCCCCCCGCCACCACCCCGGCCTGATCCCTTGGCCCATCATCCGTTCCGCGACTACGGCCTGCTGGTTCTGCTGGCCATCATCTGGGGTGGCGCGTTTTCGCTGATCAAGATTGCCGTAGGTTCGGTGCCGCCGGTCACGGTCGCCGCCGCGCGCATCGTGCTGGCGGCGGGGATCCTCTACCTGGTCATGCGTGCCGCGGGCGAACGCCTTCCGGGCCTATCGACCGCGACCGGGCGGCGCAGCTGGGCGCATTTCCTGGCCGTCGGCATGCTCGGCAACGGCCTGCCCTTCACCCTGGTCTCGTGGGGGGAAACCGAGGTGACGTCGTCGCTTGCCGCGATCCTGATCGGCGCCATGCCGGTGTTCACGGTAACGATGGCGCGCCTGACCGGGATCGAGACGCGCATCGGTACCGGGCGGATCATCGGCATCGCGCTCGGCTTCGCGGCGCTGATCCTGCTGATGGGACCGGCGGCACTCGGCGAAATCGGCGGTCGGACGCTCGCGGCACAACTGGCCATTGCCGGTGCGGCGGCAAGTTATGCCGCGACCGCGGTCTATGCCAAGCGGCTGTCCTTCAGCGTGCCGACGATGACCCTTGCGGCAGGCACCATGATCGCCTGTGCCGCGGTGATGGGGCCGGTTGCCCTGGTCGTCGATGCGCCGTGGCGGCTTTCGCCCGATGCGGGTGCCGTCGCCTCCATCGCGGCGCTGGCGGTCTTTCCGACCGCACTCGCCTCGATCGTCTATTTCCGGCTGCTGGTCTCGGCGGGCCCCACCTTCGCCAGCATGATCAATTACCTGATCCCGGCCTTCGGCGCGGTAGTGGGAATCCTGTGGCTCGGCGAGACCATCGGCACGGCAGAAATCGCCGCGCTGGTGCTGATCCTTTCGGCCATCGCGCTGGTGCGCAATCCGGTGTCGCGCGGAACAGGCGGTACGCGCTAGCGCGTGAAGCCGAGAACGTCCTGCATGGAATAAAGGCCGGGCTTTTTGCCTTTTGCCCACAGGGCCGCGCGCACGGCGCCGCGCGCGAAGATCTCGCGCCCGCCCGCCTTGTGGGTAATCTCGATCCGCTCGGCGGCACCCGCGAAGATCACCGTGTGATCGCCGACGACATCGCCGCCGCGCAACGCGGCGAAACCGATGGCGCCTTTCTTGCGCGCGCCGGTTATGCCGTCGCGCCCGCGCTCGGACATCTTTTCAAGCGCCACGCCGCGCCCCTTGGCCGCCGCACGGCCCAGGCCCAGCGCCGTTCCCGAGGGCGCGTCCACCTTGTGGCGGTGATGCATCTCGACGATTTCGATATCGAAGGCATCGTCGAGGACGCGCGCCGTCTGTTCGACCAGCGCCATCGCGAGATTGACACCAACCGAGAAATTCGGCGCCTGCACGATGGCCGCCTTCTTCGACGCGGCAACGATCTTCCTCTGGTCGGCGGGCTCCAACCCGGTGGTGCCGGTAATCAGGATCACCCCGTGCTTCGCGGCAAGGCGCGCATGTTCAAGCGTCGCCGCAGGGGCAGTGAAATCGAGCACCGCATCGCAGGATGCAAACAGCGACGCGGCATCGGCGCCGAGCGCCACGCCGAGCGCATCGAGGCCCGCGAGCGTGCCCGCATCGCGCCCGAGCGCGGCATGGCCGGACCGCTCGCTTGCCGCCGCCACGCGGCAGCCTTTCGCTTCGGTCACGGCGCGGGTCAGCGCGCAGCCCATGCGGCCGGCGGCCCCGACGATGCCGATCTTCATGTCCGCCATGACGAAATCCTCACCCGTTTGAAACGGGCGGGATTAAACCACAGGGACAGGATTGTTTGGAGGCTTTTCCGCCCGCAGGGCGGGGGCGGCGTCAGTCCTTGCCGCTGTCGGTGAGATCGCCCCAGGCTTCCTTGACCTTGGCGAAGAAGCCCTCCGATTCGGGGCTGGTGCGCGATGCGGGGCTTTCGCCCTCGAATTCGCGCAGCAGTTCCTTCTGGCGCTTGGTCAGCTTCACGGGGGTTTCGATCTGGGCGCGGATGTACATATCGCCGCGCGCGGTCGAGCGCATGACGCTCATGCCCTTGCCCTTGAGGCGGAACTGATGGCCGGTCTGGGTGCCTTCGGGCACGGTGACGCGGGCGCGCCCGCCGTCCACCGTCGGTACCTCGATCACGCCGCCGAGCGCTGCCGTCGTCATGGCGATGGGAACGCGCATGTAGATGTTGGCGCCGTCGCGCTGGAAATAGGCGTGGGGCTTGATAGACAGGAAAATATAGAGATCGCCCGCGGGGCCTCCGCGCAGGCCCGCTTCGCCTTCGCCCGAAAGGCGAATGCGCGTGCCGTCCTCCACGCCTGCGGGGATCGATACCGACAGCGTCTTTTCCTTTGCCACGCGGCCCGAACCCCGGCAGGTGCCGCAGGGGTTTTCGAGAATCTGGCCCTGCCCCTGGCAGGAGACGCAGGTGCGCTCGATGGTGAAGAAGCCCTGCTGGGCGCGCACACGGCCACGGCCCTGGCAGGTCGGGCATGTCACGGGCTTCGATCCCTTGGCGGCACCCGTGCCGTTGCAGCTGTCGCACTGGGTGGCGCTGGGCACGCGGATGGTCGCCTGCTTGCCGGCGAAGGCTTCCTCCAGCGAGATTTCCATGTTGTAGCGGAGATCGGCGCCGCGCTGCTGGCCGCCGCCGCCACCACCCGCACCGCCACGCTGGCGGCCGGTGAAGTCGCCGAACATTTCATCGAAGATATCGGCGAAACCGCCCGCGAAACCGAAATCGCCCGCGCCCGGCTGCCCGCCGGCGCCGCCGGCGCCGGGGCCTTCGAAGGCGGCATGGCCGAAACGATCGTAGGCCGCGCGCTTTTCCGGGTCCTTGAGGACGTCGTAGGCTTCACTGATTTCCTTGAACTTCTGCTCGGCCGCCTTGTCACCCGCATTGCGGTCCGGGTGATATTTCATGGCGAGCTTGCGATAGGCCTTCTTCAGCTCGTCCGCATCCGCGGACTTGCCGACCCCGAGCGTCTCGTAAAAATCCTGCTTGGCCATTGCGATGCGACCGCTCCCCCCGGGACGGCCCGGCGCAGCCGCCGGACGGCCGCGCCGGGGTTAATCGTCTACACCGTTATCAGGTGCGGTTCTTCTTGTCTTCGTCGACTTCCTCGAAGTCGGCGTCGACGACCTTGTCATCGGAAGCGCCACCCGTGGCACCGGCATTGCCGGCATTGGACGCGCCGGCGTCGCCGCCCGGAGCGGCACCGCCCGCCTCGGCTTCCTGGCTGGCCTTGTACATCGCCTCGCCGAGTTTCATCGAAGCCTGGGCGAGCGCTTCGATCTTCTTGGTGATCGCCTCTTCGTCGCTGCCTTCAAGTTCCTTCTTCAGGTCGGCAACGGCATCCTCGATCGCCTTCTTCTCGTCTTCCGAAACCTTGTCGCCGTGTTCCTTGAGCGAACGTTCGGTGGTGTGGATCAGGGTTTCGGCCTGGTTGCGACGCTCGACCTGCGTGCGGCGCTTCTTGTCCTCGTCGGCATGGCTTTCGGCGTCCTTCACCATGCGCTCGATCTCGTCGTCGGAAAGACCGCCCGAGGCCTGGATGCGAATCTGCTGCTCCTTGCCCGTGGCCTTGTCCTTGGCCGAAACGTTGACGATGCCGTTGGCGTCGATGTCGAAGGCGACTTCGATCTGCGGCATGCCGCGCGGCGCGGGCGGCAGGCCGACGAGGTCGAACTGGCCCAGGATCTTGTTGTCCGCCGCCATTTCGCGTTCGCCCTGGAACACGCGGATGGTGACCGCCGTCTGGTTGTCCTCGGCGGTCGAGAACACCTGCGACTTCTTCGTCGGGATCGTGGTGTTGCGGTCGATCAGGCGGGTGAACACGCCGCCCAGCGTTTCGATGCCGAGCGACAGCGGCGTCACGTCGAGCAGCAGCACGTCCTTGACGTCGCCCTGCAGCACGCCCGCCTGGATGGCGGCGCCGATGGCGACGACTTCGTCGGGGTTGACGCCCTTGTGCGGTTCGCGGCCGAAGATCTGCTTCACGGTTTCGGCGATCTTGGGCATGCGGGTCATGCCGCCGACGAGGATCACTTCGTCGATTTCGGAAGCCTTGAGCCCCGCGTCCTTGAGCGCCGCCTTGCACGGGCCGACGGTGCGCTGCACCAGATCGTCGACCAGCGCTTCGAGCTTGGCGCGCGTCAGCTTGATGTTGAGGTGCTTGGGACCCGACGCATCGGCGGTGATGAACGGCAGGTTCACTTCCGTCTGCATCGAGGAGGACAGTTCGATCTTCGCCTTTTCGGCAGCTTCCTTCAGGCGCTGAAGGGCGAGCTTGTCCTTGCGCAGGTCGATGCTCTGGTCCTTTTTGAATTCATCGGCGAGGTAATCGATGATGCGGGCGTCGAAGTCTTCGCCGCCGAGGAACGTGTCGCCGTTGGTCGACTTCACCTCGAACACGCCGTCGCCGATTTCGAGAACCGAAACGTCGAAGGTGCCGCCGCCGAGGTCGTAGACCGCGATGGTGCCGTTGTGTCCCTTGTCGAGGCCATAGGCGAGCGCGGCCGCCGTCGGTTCGTTGATGATGCGCAGCACTTCAAGGCCCGCGATCTTGCCGGCGTCCTTGGTCGCCTGGCGCTGGGCGTCGTTGAAGTAGGCGGGAACGGTGATCACCGCCTGATCGACGGTTTCGCCGAGGAAGGCTTCGGCGGTTTCCTTCATCTTCTGCAGGATGAAGGCCGAGACCTGGCTGGGACTGTACTTTTCGCCGTGGGCTTCGACCCAGGCGTCGCCCGAGTTCGACTTGACGATCTTGTAGGGGACCATGTTGAGGTCCTTCTGGGTCATCGGATCGTCGAAGGAGCGGCCGATCAGGCGCTTGATGGCGAACAGCGTCGCTTCGGGGTTGGTGACGGCCTGGCGCTTCGCCGACTGGCCGACGAGCCGTTCACCCGACTGGGTGAAGGCCACCATCGACGGCGTGGTGCGCGCGCCTTCCGAATTTTCGACGACACGGGCGTCCTTGCCCTCCATGACCGCGACGCAGGAATTGGTGGTGCCGAGGTCGATACCGATGACTTTACCCATTTCTTTTTCCTTTCGATCAGCCAGCCCGGCGGGCCCGATTGGTGGCGCCCTCTGGACTTCCGATTGACGATGATGGCGGGGACCCTAGCCCCCGCATGATTGCTGAACCGTATATAGGGAGGCAAAAAACCGATACAACCGCCCCAAGGCCCAAAAAAATCGCTCTAAAACGGCCCCTTAGCTGCTGTCCCGGGCGAGCCGGACCCCGGAAAACTGCCACGACTGGCCGGGGTAGAAGAAATTGCGGTAGCTGGGCCGGATATGGCCCGGCGGCGTGGCGCAGGAGCCGCCCTTGAGCACCAGCTGGCTGACCATGAACTTGCCGTTGTATTCGCCGACGGCACCCGCGGCCGCCTTGAAGCCCGGATAGGGCGCATAGGCGGACGCCGTCCATTCCCAGACATCGCCCAGGATCTGGTAAAGCCCGCGCGATGCCTCGCCCGCCGGGGCAGCCGGATGCAGAAGCCCCGCCGCCATCAGGTTGGGGTTGGCGCCGGGCCGGTAGGTGAGCGCACAGGCCAGTTCCCATTCGGCTTCGGTCGGCAGGCGCGCCTCCATGAAGCGGGCGATGGCGTCGGCCTCGAAATAGGAAAGGTGGCCGGCCGGCGCATCGGGATCGAGGGCGCGCATCCCGCCCAGGGTGAACTCGCCCCAGCCGTCGCCGTCGCTGCGCCAGTACATCGGCGCGGCTTCCCCCCACAGGTTGGCGCCGCCCGCCTGCACCCAAGCCCAGCCGTCGGCAAGCCAGAGCGTCGGCGTCGCGTAACCGTTTCCGGCGATGAAGGTTAGAACATCTGCATTGGTGACGGGGCGGTTGGCCAGTTCGAACGGCGCGGTCAGCACCGGATGGCGCGGCGTCTCGTTGTCGAAGCAGAAACCGGATCCGCCATCGACGCCGATCTCGTGTTCGCCGCCCATGAATTCAACCCAGGACAGGGCAGGCGCCGTGCCCGGCCGCGCGGGCAGATCGTCGCGGTAGGCGGGCAGCAGCGGCTGGCTGGCAAGCGTGTGCTTGATATCGGTCAGCAGCAGTTCCTGATGCTGCTGTTCGTGATGCAGGCCGAGGACGATCAGCGGCACCAGCGGGTTGAGTACATCGGCCGGTGTTTCCGCGACGAAACGCGCAAGCGCGTCATCAACATGGGCGCGATAGCGCATCACGTCGGCCACGGGCGGGCGCGTCAGAATGCCGCGCCTTGGCCGCGCATGGCGCGGGCCGACGGCTTCGTAGTAGGAATTGAACAGGTAGCCGTAGTCGGGATGGAACGCGCGATAATCGCCAAGGTTCGGCGCCAGCACGAAGGTTTCGAAAAACCATGTGGTGTGCGCCAGATGCCACTTGGTGGGCGAGGCATCGGCCATGCTCTGGACCTGCTGGTCCTCGGCCGAAAGCGGCTGGGCGAGCAATTCGCTCATGGCCCGCACTTCGCCGATGCGCCTGAGCAGGCGTTCGCGCCCGTCGTCAGCGGCAGGCGCGGGCGCCGCTTCAGTCATTCTTGTCGCCGTCCGTGGAAGGATTGGAGAGGTCTTCGTTGGCGATCGGCGCCTGCACGGGCTTCGGCTTGTCGCCCGCATCGGCCGCGCCACCCTTGGCGACGCCGACAAGTGCCGGGCGCAGCAGGCGATCATGCAGGGTGTAGCCCGCCTGCATGACCTGGACGACGGTGCCGGGTGCAACGCTCATGTCCTCGATCTCCATCATCGCCTGGTGCAGGTTGGGATCGAAAACCTCGCCCTTGGGATCAACCTTGACGATGCCGTGGCGCTCGAACGCCGTCAGTAGTTCGCGTTCCGTCAGTTCCACGCCGCCGGCCAGCGCATCGAGGCCGGGTTCGGCCTTGCGCGCGTCCGCCGTCACCGTGTCGAGGCCGCGGCGCAGGTTGTCCACCACCGGCAGGATGTCGCGAGCAAAAGCGGCGACGGCATATTTCGCCGTGTCCTGGCGTTCCTTGTCGGCGCGGCGGCGGAAATTCTCGAGCTCAGCCAGCGCGCGCAAGGCACGGTCGCGCGCTTCGGCCGCCTCGCGCTGGGCGGCGGCAAGCGGATCATCGGCGGCTGCCGGTTCCGCGGGGGTTTCCGGCGCGGGCGCGGTAGCGCCTTCGGTCTTTTCGGACTCTTCGGTCATGAACGCTTCCTTGACTGGACGGGATGTGAAACGAAGGTCAGCCGATCAGGCGACCGACCAGGCGAGAGGTATAATCCACCATCGGCACGATGCGGGCATAATTCATGCGTGTCGGGCCGACGACACCGATGGCGCCGACGATCTGTTCGGTCGCATTGACGAAGGGCGCCACGATCATCGAGCAGCCGGCGTTGCGGAACAGGTTGTTGTCGGCGCCTATAAAGATCTGCACGCCGTCGGCCCTCTGGGTCAGGTCGAGCAGGCGGGCAAGAGTTTCCTTCTGTTCGAGGATGTTGAACAGTTCGCGCACGCGTTCGAGATCCTCGAGCGCGGTGATCGAATCGAGCAGGTTCGCCTGTCCACGCACGATCAGATAGCCCTGCGGCAGCGTGCCGCCCGACCACTGGGCAAGGCCGCGTTCGACCAGTTCGCTCGCCAGGTTGTCGAGCTGGGTGCGATGGCTTTCGAGCTCGCGCGTGACCTCGGCCCGCGCCTCGGCGACGGTGCGCCCGGCTAGCCTGCGGGTCAGGTAGTTGCCCGCCTCGACCAGCGCGGAAGCAGGAATGCCGAGCGGCATTTCGATCAGGCGGTTTTCCACCGTGCCCGATTCGGACACCATGACGACCAGCGCGCGGCCTTCGTTGAGCTTCACGAATTCTATGTGCTTGAGCGGCGATTCGGTTTTCGGCGCAAGCACGAGGGACGCGCACTGGGAAAGACCCGAAAGCGCGCGGGTCGCTTCACCGAGCGCTTCTTCCAGCGACTTGCCCGATGCCGCGCACAGGCTTTCGATGTCGTTGCGGTCCGATTCCGAAAGACCGCCGAGCTCGAGGATGCCGTTGACGAAGAGGCGAAGGCCGGCTTCCGTCGGCAGGCGCCCGGCCGAGGTGTGCGGCGAATAGAGAAGCCCCGCTTCCTGCAGGTCCGCCATGACGTTACGGATCGAGGCCGGCGACAGGCCCAGGCCGACGCGGCGCGAAATGGTGCGCGAGCCCACGGGCTCGCCGGTCTGGACATAGGTTTCCACCACCTGGCGCAGAATCTCGCGCGAGCGTTCGTTCAGTTCCTGGATACCCGTCGTCTTGTCCGAGGCCATTTCCGCGTTCCGGAGGTCCATGCCAGCGGAATCTAGTAACGGCCCCCCCGGGCGTCAACCGGGGCACCGCTGCGAATGGCGGAAAAGCGCGGCTTTACGGGGGCGGCGCAAGCGGCTAGCTTCGCCCGAAACCGCCAATCGCCGAAAGGACCGACCATGAGCACCCGCCCGTCAGGGCGCGCCGCCGACCAGATGCGGCTCGTCAGCCTGGAACCCGGCTTCAGCAAATACGCCGAGGGCTCCTGCATGGCCCGCTTCGGCGACACCCACGTGCTGTGCACGGCCTCGATCGAGGACCGGGTGCCGTTCTGGATGCGCGATTCGGGCAAGGGCTGGGTCACCGCCGAATACGGCATGCTGCCGAGATCCACCGGTACGCGCACCGACCGTGAAGCGGCGCGCGGCAAGCAGTCGGGCCGCACCCAGGAAATCCAGCGCCTGATCGGTCGCGCCCTGCGCGCGGTTACCGACCTTGAAGGCCTGGGCGAACGCCAGATCAAGATCGACTGCGACGTGATCCAGGCCGACGGCGGCACGCGCACGGCGTCGGTCACCGGCGCCTGGGTGGCGCTTTATCTCGCCCTCGACGGGCTGGTGAGAAAGGGCGCGCTGAAAACGGTGCCGCTCATCAGCCAGGTTTCCGCGGTCTCGTGCGGGCTGCAGGAAGGCGCGGCGGTGCTGGACCTCGATTACGTCGAGGATTCGGCCGCCCATGTCGACAGCAATTTCGTGATGACCGGCGACGGCCGTCTCGTCGAAGTTCAGGGCACCGCCGAGGGCGAACCGTTCAGCGAAGAGCAGTTCCAGGCGATGCTGCGCCTTGCGCGCAAGGGCACGGGCGAGCTTTGCGCCGCCCAGCTTGCCGCGGTCGGCGTCACCACGTTTCCGACGAAGGCAAAATGACCGCGCGCAGGCTGGAGGCCGGCAGGCTGATCGTCGCCTCGCATAACAAGGGCAAGGTGCGCGAGATTTCCGAACTGCTGGCGCCTTTCGGCTTCGATGTGGTTTCTGCCGGAACGCTGGGACTGGCGGAGCCCGAGGAGACGGGCACCACCTTCGCCGCCAATGCCGAACTGAAGGCTCGCGCGGCGGCGGTGGCGGCGAAGCTGCCGGCCCTTGCCGACGATTCGGGACTTGAAGTGGCGGCGCTCGGCGGCGCGCCCGGCATTTATTCGGCGCGCTGGGCGGGCGGCGGCAACGGCGATTTCGCAGCGGCGATGGAGCGCATACGCCGCGAGATGGCGACGTCAAACAACGCCGATACCTCGGCGCGTTTCGTCTGCGCCCTGTCCGTTGCATGGCCCGACGGCCACGTGGAAACCGTCGAGGGCGAAGTGCGCGGGCATATCGTCTTCCCGCCGCGCGGAAAAAACGGGTTCGGATACGACCCGATCTTCGTCGCCGAAGGCGACGACAAAACCTTCGGCGAAATCGACCCCGCCGCCAAGCATGCCATCAGCCACCGCGCCGATGCCTTCCGCAAGCTGGTCGCGCGCGTCATCGGGCGCGGGGCGTGAGCAAGGCCCAGCCCTTCGGCCTTTATATCCACTGGCCGTTCTGCCGGTCGAAGTGCCCTTATTGCGATTTCAACAGCCACGTGGCCGATGCAATCGACCATGGGCGCTGGCGCGAGGCTTACTTGCACGAGATTGCCACGCTCGCCCCGCGCCTTGCCGGGCGCGACCTCGCCAGCATTTTTTTCGGCGGCGGAACGCCGTCCCTGATGCATCCCGAAACGACCGCCGCGATCATCGAGGCGGCGCGCGCGCTGTGGCCGGGGACTGAACCCGAGATCACCCTGGAAGCCAACCCGACCTCCATCGAGGCCGAAAAATTCGCGGGCTTTCGCGCCGCCGGTGTCAATCGGGTATCGGTGGGCGTGCAGGCGCTCGACGACGACGCGCTTAGATTCCTGGGTCGCGAACATTCAGCGAAGGAAGCGCTCGCCGCGCTCGATGTCGCGCGCCACACCTTCGCGCGCGTCAATGCCGACATTATCTACGCGCGCCCCGGACAGGATGCCGCCGCGTGGCAGCGTGAACTGTCGCGGCTGCTCGAACTCGGCCTCGGTCATCTGTCGCTCTACCAGCTGACCATCGAGCGCGGCACGCCGTTCTTCGGCCTGCACAACAAGGGCGCGTTCGAACTGCCCGACGAAGACATGGCCGCGGAACTGTACGAGACGACCGGGGAGATGCTCGCCCGCGCGGGGTTGTTTGCCTATGAAGTGTCGAACTACGCGAGACCCGGCGAAGAATGCCGTCACAACCTGATCTACTGGCGCGGGCAGGACTATCTCGGCATCGGGCCGGGCGCCCACGGGCGGCTTCCGGGCAAGGACGGCGGGCGCAGCGCAACGGCGAACCTGCGCCGCCCGGACGACTGGCTCGCGCAGGTCGAAAAAACGGGCCACGGCATCGGCGAGGATAATGCCCTGTCACGCGCCGAGATTATCGAAGAACGCGTGATGATGGGCCTCAGGTTGGCCGAAGGCATCGCAGCGGACATCATCCCCGACAAGGCGCGGCTGCCCCGGCTGATCGCGGGCGGTTTTCTGGAACAGGCTGATGGGCGGATCCGCTCGACGGCGGAGGGCCGCTTGCGGCTTAACGCCGTGATCGCCGACCTGCTGGGCTAGCGTTTCTGGAACGTACCCGGCGCGGGGCTGACCACGGCGAAGCGGCGGTTGCGCACCTCGATCACCGCAAGGCCGCGTTCCGACAGGCCAGAGGGTAAAAGGCGGAAGATACCATCCACGCCCGCAAAACCGTTGGCCGCGGTCAGCGCATCGGCGCTGAAGACGGCGGCAGGCGCCGGCGGCACGGCACCGCGAGTGCTGGCGGCAACCCGCATCGCTTCGCTGTGGCCGCGCACGAGAACGGCAGCAAGCGCCGTCGCATCATAGGCAATCGATGCGATACGCGGCGCCGGTTCGCTGAAGGTCTTGCGATAGATATCGTCGAATGCATTGCGGGCGCCGGGCGCAGAGGCGGGAAACCAGCCGCCGAACAGGGAAGGTTCCGTTGCAACCGAGGGATCATCCCACTGGGTCGTGCCCAGCATGCGAACCTTGCGCGGATCGACATCGAAGAAAGGCAGCAGCGGTGCGATGACGCGCAGGCTGCTGCCGCCTTCAGGCATCAGCACGGCATCGAAATCAACATCGCCGAGAGTTTCAACGCCTTCGAGTCGCTTGAGGGCACGTCGGCTTGCCTCGTCGGTCTTGTCTTCGAGCTCGCGCCGGCGCGCGAGCAGCGTGGCACGTCGCGCATCGTAATTGGCAAGACGGCGAATGAGCGGCGAAAGCGTTTCGGTATCCGCTGCCCCGTAGCGCACCAGCCCGCCGATGCCGATGCCGTTGGCGCCAGCAGCCGCAACCAGGCTGTCGCGCACGCGATCGCCATAGGCGCCCGAAGGCACGATGGCGGCGATGCGCCGCACGCCGCGCGCGGCGGCATAGGAGACCACGCGATTGACCTGGGTTTCGGGCGTGAAGCCGAGAATGTAGACCCCGTTCCCCGCGACCGAGCGGTCATTTGAAAACGACACCATCTGCACGCCTGCGCTGCGCGCAACCGGCGCGGCCGCCGCGACCTCGGCTGAGAATATGGGACCAAGGATAAGGCGGGCGCCGTCTTCGATGGCGCTGCGCGCCGCCGCCGCGGCCCCTTCGGGGGTGCCGCGGGTATCGACGGGCAGAAGCGCGAAACTTTCATCGGCCAGAGAGAAAAGCGCGAGCTGCGCGGCATTGAGAAGCGCCTGGCCGAGCTTGGCCTCGGGCCCCGACAGCGGCAGCAGAACGGCGACACGCAGAAGGGGAACGACGCCGGGCGGAGGCTTCAGCTGGACACCGGCGGGTGGGGTGGAAAGGCCCGGAAGGGCTGCCGCCTGGGGCACGGCGACAGGGGGCGTCGGCGGCAGAGCAGCGGTTTCCGGTACCCGTGCTGCCGGTGGCGCAGGCGCCGGTACCGGAGAAGGCGACGGCTGCGAAGTTTCTTGCGTGCCCTCGAACACCTTCCTAACCTCGCGAAGCTCTTCGCAGCCGGCGAGGGTCACCATCGCCAATACGATAAGCCCCGGCGAAAGCCATCTTGCAAAAGCACGCGACGAACCGGACATGGCCACCAACGGATCCTCAAGGGACGAAATGATGCCGAGCCTAGACGGCGGGCCCGAACAAGTAAACCGTGGCCGGAACACCCGCCCGGCGCCGCTTGAGGCGGGGCTTTACCTGGTGGCGACGCCCATCGGCAATCTTGGCGATATCACCTTGCGTGCCCTGTCCGTGCTGGCGGGCGCATCGGTCATCGCCTGCGAAGACAGCCGGGTTACGCGCAAACTGCTGGCGGCGCACGGCATAGAAACGCCGATGACCCTCTATCACGAACATAACGCCCAGCGCGCGCGTCCGGCCCTCATCCGACGCATGGCCGCGGGGGACGCGATAGCGCTGGTATCGGACGCGGGTACGCCGCTGATCTCGGACCCGGGTTACAAGCTGGTCGCCGAGGCGCGCGCCCAGGGCATAAAGGTAACGGCCGTGCCGGGCGCATCGGCGGCATTGATCGCACTGCAGCTGTCAGGTTTGCCGAGCGATGCCTTTTTCTTCGCAGGCTTCATGCCGCCCAAATCGGCGGCGCGAAGGCGCGCCCTTGTTGAGCTGGCCGCCGTGCCGGGAACGCTCGTGTTCTACGAATCGGCACGCCGCCTTGCCGAATTTCTTGCCGATGCCGCCGCCGTGCTGGGCGCACGCAAGGCCGCCGTGTGCCGCGAATTGACCAAGCTGCACGAAGACGTCGTGGACGGAACGCTCGATTCCCTTGCCGCCCGTTACGGCGAGGACGGCCCGCCGAAAGGCGAGATCGTCATCGTGATCGCGCCGCCGGGTGCGGCGGATGCCGGACAGGCCGCCGATCGTCTGGATGATCTTCTGAAAGCCGCGATGGCGCGTTTCACCCTGCGTGACGCGGTCGATCACGTCGCCGCCGAAAGCGGCCTGCCGCGCAGGCGCGTCTATGCCCGGGCCCTTGAACTGGGCGGGCCGCAGAAGACCGAATGAACATTACCCACAGGTCCGCCAACAGGCGTGGTGCAATGGCAGAGGCGCTGGCCGCCTGCTGGCTGCGGCTTTTTGGCTACCGTATCGCCGCGCGCCGTTTTGCGGCGAACGGCGGAGAGATCGACATCATCGCACGGCGCGGTCGGACTGTTGCCTTCATCGAGGTTAAATACCGCGCCGTTGAGACAGATGCCGCCGAATCCATCACTGCAGTGAAGCGCCGGCGCATCAACAGCGCGGCCCGTGCCTGGCTTGCCGCGCATCCCGACGATGCCGGTCGTGATTGCCGTTTCGATGCGATATTGATCCGGCCCTGGCGCCTGCCGACGGTGCTGCGCGACGCCTGGCGCGAATGATCCCGGCGTTGCTGGACCTTGTGGTTGCTGGACAAGGCAGCCGGAGTTGAGTCTAATTAAGCGGCTTGTTTCGTCACCTGCGGAGGATTGCCGCATGATTTCCCGTCTGATACCGCCCGAATTCTTGCGCCGCTTGCACACAGGTTTCGTCCTTCTGGCGCTCGCCGCCATGCCGCTGTCGCTCGGCGGCTGCGCCGAAGCCCTGATCGGCGGCGGCGCCAGCGCCGCAACCGCGGGAATGCAGGAGCGCGGGCTCGACGTTGCCATCGTCGATTCGCGCATTCATGCCGAGATCAATCACGGTTGGCTCGATTACGACAAGTCGCTGTTCGCGCATCTCGGCGCATCTGTTTATGAGGGCCGTGTACTGATGACGGGCATCGTGAGAACGGAAGACCAGCGTGCCGAGATCCTGCGCCGGGCCTGGTCGGTGCGCGGTGTGCGCGAGGTGATCAACGAAATCATCGTCGACCCCAAGGGCGAAACCGGAACCTTTACGCGCGATGCCTGGATTTCGGCGCAGTTGCGCGGAAAAATCCTGTTCGACCGCGATATCATGGGGATCAATTATACGGTCGAAACCGTCCGCCATACCGTCTACCTGTTCGGCGTCGCCCAGGACAAAAAAGAATTGGACAAGGTCATCAATTACGCGCGGAACGTCGAATACGTACAGCGCGTGGTCAATCATGTCTGGCTGAAAAGCGATCCGAGGCGCAAGGGTTAACCGGCCGCGACAACGCGTATAAAACGGTGCCGTGTCCGTGCTAGGCTCGGCCCCGGATCCACAGACTTTCGTGAGTTTCAAAGATGTCGCTTGCCGTCGCTTTTCAGATGGACCCGCTCGACCGGATCAATCCGGCCGCTGATTCCACCTATATGCTGGCGCTGGAAGCGGCAAAGCGCAAACACGCTCTCTTTCATTACGTGCCGCAGGACCTGTCGCTGACCCAGGGACGCGTCACGGCGCGGGCGCGCAGCTTCACCGCGCGGCGCGATCCGGCAAATCCGTTTGAGACCGGCGCGGAAGAAGTCATCGACCTCGCGGCACTCGACGTCGTGCTGATGCGCCAGGACCCGCCCTTCGACATGGCCTACATCACGGCCACGCATCTTCTGGAACACGTGCATCCGGAAACCCTCGTGATCAACGATCCCGTGCGCGTGCGCAACGCGCCGGAAAAACTTTTCGTGACCCATTTCGCCGACCTGATGCCGCCAACGCTGATCACGTCCGATCGCATGTCCGTACTCGATTTTCGCAAGGAATACGGCGACATCATCATCAAGCCGCTGTTCGGTAACGGCGGCGCCGGCGTGTTTCACATCAGGCCCGATGACGAAAACCTGAATGCGCTTCTGGAACTTTTCACCCAGCTTTACCGCGAGCCGATCGTCGTCCAGAAATACCTGCCCGAGGTGCGAAAGGGCGACAAGCGCATCATCCTGATCGACGGCGAGGCGGCCGGCGCGGTCAACCGGGTGCCTGCCGGCGGCGAAGCGCGGGCCAATCTCCATGTCGGCGGGCGCGCCGAAAAATCCGGACTGACCAGCCGCGAGCGCGACATCTGCGCCGCGATAGGTCCCACGTTGCGCGAGCATGGTCTGGTTTTCGTCGGGATCGACGTGATCGGCGATTACCTGACCGAGATCAACGTCACCTCGCCCACGGGCATTCAGGAAATCAACCGTTTCGACGGCGTGACGCTGGAATCGCAGATCTGGGACGCCATAGAGCGGCGTGTGACCGAGCGGCATCCGCGCCGCATCCGATGAAAATACCGCGGATCATCAAGCGTCCAGCATACCCGGGCGGGAGCGGCAGCCCCGGCCAGCAGCCCCGACGCCGCCGGCCTTCGCGTGATCCTTCGTTTCACAGGCCGATGACATGGCTCAGGATCGTGCTGCGGGTCGTGCGCGCGGTTCTGCGGCTCAGGCGGGGACGCTTTTAACCCGTGATCGAGGCGTGTTAGCGTAGCTGTTCGGTATTCCCGCAAAGAACGACGGGGCCTAATGCAGCGCCTTTTGCATACTTTTCTGTTTGTTCTTGCACTGCTCGTCGCTCTTCCCGGCGGCGCGGCGGAGTTTTCGCAGACTGCTGTCGGTATCTCTGATAACGCCGCGTTGGCAAACGGAGAAGCCGACGATTCGCGCCTGGCAACAGGGCTAAGCACATTCACCGAATCCGAACAGGATTCCAGCGATGCAGTCCCCCGCGGCACCTGCGTTCCCGGGCCCAGCCGTCTCGCGGTTAAGGTATGCACCGCATCGGAGCGGTGCCTTTATGCGCTTCTGTTTTTGCCTTTGACGACAGGCCCGCCGTCCTACGCCTGATCGTTTACCCGTTTTCATAAAACGCCCTGCACCTGTCCGTATTCCGCAAGCGATCATTTTCCGGATCGATCTTCGGAACATTCACGGCCATCGCCAGGGAACCGAAAAGGCAAAAAAGATGAACACACCAGACCAGAAAGCTACCCCGGACAAAGTTGGCGAAACCACTGCATCGCGTCCTGGTATCAAGTTCGTGTTATGCGTCGTGGCGGCGGCAATCCTTATCGCTGTCGTCATCATACGCGGCTGAGGGGAATGATCCTTCGGGTGGGCCGGCGATATGGATTGCTCGCCGGCCCGCTCCGAGGTTGCAGCGAATTTCTCGACTCAATTATCGGTGATGGATAGGATCGGGCCTACGGATTTTCAGCCAAAGGTCCCGTCCGCTTGGTCGCGCGCGTCAATACAGTCGCCTTTCAGGGTATCGACGTGGTGGACGTGGACGTTCAGGTTCAGATCGCGTCCGGCCTTCCTGCATTTTCGATCGTCGGCCTGCCCGACAAGGCTATCGGCGAAAGCCGCGAACGCGTGCGCGCGGCGCTCAATTCCCTCGGACTTGCCCTGCCGCCCAGGCGCATTACGGTCAATCTGGCGCCGGCCGATCTGGCCAAGGAAGGCAGCCACTACGATCTGCCGATCGCACTTGGCCTGTTGGCCGCGATGGAGGTCCTTCCCGCCGAAGAGCTGGCAAGCTTCGTTGCGGTGGGCGAGCTCGCCCTCGATGGACGCATCAGCGCGGTCACCGGCGTTCTGCCCGCGGCCATTCACGCCCTTTCGCGCGACCTCGGATTCATCTGCCCCGCCGCCTGCGGGGGCGAGGCTGCGTGGGTGAAGGGGCTCGAAATCATCGCGCCGCCCTCGCTGATGGAATTGATCAACCATTTCAGGGGCCATCAGGTTCTTGCCGCGCCGGTACCCGGCGCCCGGGACGACGGACCGCCGTCGCCGGACCTGGCCGATATCAAGGGACAGGAAACCGCGAAACGCGCGCTCGAGATCGCGGCGGCAGGCGGGCATAACCTGCTGATGATGGGGCCGCCGGGCGCGGGCAAATCCATGCTGGCCCAGCGCCTGCCGGGCCTGCTGCCGCCGCTCGATGCGCGCGAGGCGCTCGAGGTTTCCATGATCCACAGCCTTGCCGGAACCTTGCCCGAGGGCGGTCTGGTACGCCGGCGGCCCTTTCGCGATCCCCATCATTCGGCGTCGCTGCCCGCGCTGATCGGCGGCGGGCCGCGTGCAAAACCGGGCGAGGTGTCGCTCGCCCATCTTGGCGTCCTGTTCCTCGACGAATTGCCGGAATTCAGCCGGGCAACCCTGGAGGCCCTGCGCCAGCCGGTGGAAAGCGGGCGCGCCGTCGTCGCCCGCGCACAGGCCCATGCGACCTGGCCCGCGCGCTTCCAGCTGATCGCCGCGATGAACCCCTGCCGCTGCGGATATTTCGGCGATGCGGCGCTGGCCTGCAACCGTGCGCCCGGTTGCGCCGTCGATTATCAAGGCAGGATTTCCGGACCGTTGTTCGACCGTATCGATTTGCATGTCGATGTGCCCGCCGTCGAAGCCGCCGATCTTTCGTTGCCGCCACCGAGCGAAGGGTCCGAAGAGGTCGCTCGCCGCGTTGCGCAGGCGCGGCAAATCCAGCGCGATCGCTTTGCCGACATCGGCGAGGGCCTGCGCACGAATGCAGAAGCCGATGGCGCCATTCTGGAAAAAATAGCGGCGCCCGACGCCGCGGGCCGTGCGCTGCTGACCGAAGCGGCGGAGAAAATGCGCATGAGCGCGCGCGGCTATCACCGGGTGCTGCGTGTCGCGCGGACGCTCGCGGATCTTGAAGCAGCTGAGGGAGTACGTCGCGTTCACATCGCCGAGGCAGTGAGCTATCGACGGATGCTACCGGGACGCTGAAATTCGTTGTAACGTTCGAGCATTAATCGGAACAAAGGGGGGGGTAGAGCATGTTTGCGCGTCGTTTTCTTCGCCATTCGGTCATATACATTCTGATCGGCATCGGCATCGGCATTCACATGGCGGCAAGCCACAAGTACACGCTGGCGCCTGCCCATGCACATCTCAATCTTCTCGGTTTCGTATCGATGGCGATCTATGGCCTGTTCTACAGGGTCTACCCGTCGGCAGCACAGGACCGGCTCGCAAACTGGCATTTCTGGATCGCCAATATCGGTGTCGTCGGCCTGATCGGCGCGCTCATCCCCTATCTGCTCGGCGTGAAGGAAGCGGAGCCGTTCACCGCGGCATTTTCCTTCGTCGTTCTGGCCGGCATGTTCCTGTTCGCGATCATCGTGTTTCGCGCGACGGCAAAGGAAGGCTGATCGGCTTCAGGGGGTTTAGAAAAAAACGGCTCCGCTGCGGCGGGGCCGTTTTTTTATGCTGCCTCGATGCGATCGAGGTAACTCGCCGTTTCTTCCAGCGCCTGGCGGACGAGAGCGGCTGCGCCTTCGCGTTCAAGCAACGTGGCATTGATCGCCAACGCATGCAGACGGAGGAAGTCGTAGAACTGCCTGGTATGGCGGGCGCGGACGAATTCCAGAACGCGCGCCATCGAATCCGTGATTTCGAGAAGTTCGACATGGCCCTGCGTACGCAGATCGAAGGCCGTGTCTTCGATCAACCGCCCGATTTCATCGTGGCGTTCCAGGGTGATCGAAGCCTTTTCCGTTTTCTTCGCCTGGTCGGACAGGATCTGGTCGATCAGCCACTGGATGCGCTGGGCATAGCGGTTGACGCGATGGTGATCGATACGGGCCTTCACTTCGTCGATGACTTGCTGAGAGGCAATGGCTTCCTCGTCGCCGGTCGTCTTGAAGCGCAGGGTATTGGGAACCTTGATGGTGCCAAGGCCGAGATCGTCTTCCTTTTCGCGGCCGCCCGAGCGCCGTTCGGGACCGACATAGCTCGCCGTCACCACGAATTCGGGACGGTTGCGGATGATCGCGTCGATCCGCTTGTAAATCAGATTGACCGAAATCGGCATCAGGATCAGGTCATCGATGCCGGCCTCAAGAACGTTGTTCACCAGCGCCTTGCTGGGCTGCCATGAGAAAGCCATGACCGGGACAAAGGGATCCGCACAGATGTTCGTATTGCGAATCTCGCGGACCAATCCGCAGATCCGGTCGCGTTCGGTGTCGAGGTCGAGAAGGATGAGATCGGGCGCACGCTCAATGATGGCAAATCGTGCCTGTTCCAGATCGCCGTAATCAAGGACGTTCTCGAATCCGAGGCCCATCATCGCGGAACGCAGGATGGACCGCATCTGCGCCTGCGGATTGAACAGGACGACAGTCGCCTGATTAAAGGCGTATTTCTTGTCGGACGCGGCCACGATCAACTCCGTATTCCGGAATGCCCCAGTACCTTCATCCCGGCTGTCGGTGCGGCGCGCCGCACGGAACATAAACTGCAGGATGTACTCCTGAATGGATTTACGGGGATTCGCTTAAAAGGCGATTAATATAGTGCGCCCGCCCGGAGCGGATTCCACCCCGGATCGTATTGAATTTTATATAAATTTGCAGAGGTCTGCGCGGCTACTGCCCCAGATGCCGCCGCAGCCATGCCACCGTGCGCTTGAAGGCGTCGTCGCGGGCGGCACCGTCTACCTCGTAAGTGTACTTCGTCCTGCCGCCGCCCGAGAAGCCACGGTCGAAACGATGGTAAGCCCCGGGATAGATCACCAGTTCCGAGGTCTTGCCGAAACGCTTGAGCTTTTCATGCATATCCTTGGCTTGGGATGCCGGAATTTCGTCATCCTTTTCACCGTGCAGAATCAGTGCGGCTGCGTTGACCCCCTGCGCGATCTTATCGTCGAGCGGAACGATGCTGCCGGGCTGACGCTCGAAATTCTTTGCGGCAAACGGATCGTAAGCGCCGTAATAGACGACTACGGCCTTGATCTGCGGCGCTACCGGCGACGCAAGCAATCCAACGACACCAAGCGAAAACCCGACCGTACCCACCGGCTTGCCTGCGACTTCCGGCAGCGATTGAGCGTGCCCCGCAATCTGACGAATGGCCATTTGCATCGGCACGTTCCAATAGCGCTTGCGCCCCAGAATGACGTAGTCGGGAACAATGGCGACGAACCCTTCCTTGGCCAGCGCGCGGGCATAACGCTCATCATCGGTTTCGTGCCGTTCACTGGGGGTGTCCGTATGGAGTACAAGAACCGCAGGCGCCGGCTTACCGTGGCTTGGCGCATACACCAATGCCTTTGCTTCGCGCGTACCTGCATTGAGCTTGATCGGAATCGTGATCTCACGGCCTTCCTGGGCAAAAGCCGCAGCAGGCAGCAGGACGGTCAGAGACAGAAGAACAAAAGCGAAATATTTTTTCATTTCAATATGATCCTTTCGAAAAACTACCTGTTGCTCACCATCGGGCCGACATCGGCACCGCCGAGAATATGCACGTGGTAATGGGGAACTTCCTGGCCGCCATTGAGGCCGGCATTGGCGATCAGGCGGTAGCCGCTTTCGGCAACATTGAGATCGCGGGCGATCTGCCCGACGGCGCGGGTAAATGCGGCGATTTCTGCCTCGCTTGCCTTCGCCGCAAAATCGTCATGGGACACGTAAGCGCCCTTCGGGATCACCAGGACATGAACCGGCCGTTTCGGCGCGATGTCGTGGAAGGCCAGAACGTGCTCGTTCTCGAACACCTTCTTGCAGGGAATCTCGCCGCGCAGGATACGGGCGAAGATATTGTTTGTGTCATAGGCCATGACATCCTCCCGCCGCACGTATCGCGGCCTTTCTGACCAGTTACCAGAAGTTGAGCGATCTGTCACCGGGACCAAACGCCGCTGGACCGAAGATCGCAGACGACTTACCTTGCGCGCCATGAACACCGAACGTCCCCCCGTTTCCGCTTTCCTGATCGGCGCGCTCGCACCGCTTTTCTGGTCCGGCAACTTCCTGGTCGCCCGCATGATGGCGGGAACCATTCCGCCTATCCAGATGTCATTCTGGCGCTGGGTCCTGGCCTTCCTGATCTTCCTGCCCTTCGCCCTGCCGCTGTTTTCGGCGCACCGTGAAACCATTCGCAAGGAACTGCCTTTTCTCGTCGTGCTCGGCGGGGTGGGCATCACCGCGTTCAACTGCTTCATCTATGCCGCGATGCATTTCACCACCGTCGTCAATGCGTCGCTGATCAATTCAACCCTGCCGGTGTTCACTTTCCTGCTGGCCATGATCATCCTGCGCGACCACCCGCTGCGCGCGCAGATCATCGGCGTCGGCGTCGCCATCATCGGCGCGCTGGTCATCATCGCGCGTGGTGATGCAGGCGCACTCGCCGCTTTCAAATTCAACCAGGGCGATCTTCTGGTGATCGGCGGCGTGATTTTCTGGGCGCTTTACACGGTGCTGATCCGCTGGCGCCGGACGGCGCTGCCGCTCAATCTTTTCCTGTGCATCACCATCGGCTTCGGCGTGCTGTTCCATCTGCCGCTGATCGCCTTTGAATATCCGCGCATGGGCGCCATGCCGGTAACGACGGCAACGCTTTCGGCCATTGCCTATTTCGCGATATTCCCGTCGGTGCTTGCCTATATCTGCTGGAACCGGACGGTCGCCGTGCTTGGACCGGGACGCACCGGAATGTTCATTTACCTGATGCCGGTGTTCAGCACCCTGCTGGGTGTCATTGTCCTGAACGAAACCTTCCGGACCTATCACGCGATCGGCATCGCGCTGATCTTCGCGGGCGTCGCGCTGACGACCGGCATCATAAAGTTCGGGCGGAAAAGCTAGGTTATTTTTTCGGGCGCGAGGCTTTTTCGGCAATGCCCGAGGTGCCCTCGCGGCGGGCAAGCTCGGCCCAGACGTCGTCGGGCACAACCCCGGTTTCCGCCCACAGCACCAGCAGGTGATAGAGAAGATCGGCGCTTTCGCGCGTGAGCGCGGCGGCGTCTCCCTTCATGCCTTCGATGGTCACCTCGATCGCTTCCTCGCCCACCTTGCGGCAGATGAGCTTGGGTCCACCCGCGAACAGCGACGCCGTGTAGGATTTGGACGCATCGGCGCCCTTGCGCGCGCTGATGGTTTCAAACAGGCGCGCCAGAACTTCGGCGGTTGGCTTGTCGGTCGTGGTCATGGCCTAGGGGATAGCAGATCGCAGGCCGTCAGGCGAGCCTGACGGGAAGCCCGGCGGCGGCCATATGGGCCTTGGCCTCGGCCACCGTATAGGTGCCGAAATGGAAGATCGAGGCCGCCAGCACCGCCGATGCGTGCCCATCACGCACCCCTTCGACGAGATGGTCGAGAGTGCCGACGCCACCCGACGCGATGACAGGTACGCTGACCGCATCGGCGACCGCGCGGGTCAGCTTGCAGTCGAAACCCGCCTTGGTGCCGTCGCGGTCCATCGAGGTCAGCAGGATTTCGCCCGCGCCCAGGGAAACCATGTAACGCGCCCATTCGACGGCGTCGAGCCCCGTCGCCTTGCGCCCGCCGTGGGTGAATATTTCCCATTTGCCCGGCGCCACGGCCTTGGCATCGATGGCGACGACAATGCACTGGGAGCCGAATTTCTCCGCCCCTTCGCGCACGAATTCGGGGCGCGCCACGGCAGCCGTATTGATCGAAACCTTGTCGGCGCCCGCCAGCAGCAGCTTGCGGATGTCTTCCACCACGCGCACGCCGCCGCCCACGGTCAGCGGCATGAAGCATTGTTCCGCCGTGCCGCGCACGACGTCATACAGCGTGTCGCGGTTTTCCGACGATGCCGTGATATCAAGGAAACACAGTTCGTCCGCACCGGCCGCGTCATAAACGCGCGCCTGTTCGACCGGATCGCCCGCATCGCGCAGATCGACGAAGTTGACGCCCTTCACGACACGGCCGTCCTTGACGTCGAGACAGGGAATGATGCGGACCTTGAGCATTCTCAGTCGCCCTTCGCCGGCGCATCGAGAAGCGCCAGCGCTTTCTTCGGATCGATGCGCCCGTCGTAGAGCGCGCGCCCGACGATGACGCCTTCGATGCCTGAATCCTCGACCGCCTTCAGTTCTTCGAGATCGCTGATCGACGACACGCCGCCCGACGCAATGATCGGCGTCGTCAGCGCCCAGGCAAGGTCGGTGGTGGCATCGACATTGACGCCCATCATGGCGCCGTCGCGCGAAATATCGGTATAGACGATGGCGGCGACGCCGCAGTCTTCGAACTTGAGCGCGAGATCGAGCGCCTTGACCTTCGACGTCTTGGCCCAGCCGGCGACGGCGACGTAGCCGTCGCGCGCGTCGATGCCGACGACGATGCGGCCCGGGAATTCCCGGCATGCTTCCTTGACCAGGTCGGGCTGTTCCAGCGCGACGGTGCCGAGGATGACCCGGCGCACGCCCTTTTCAAGCCACATGCGGATCGTCGCCATGTCGCGGATGCCGCCGCCGAGCTGGGCGGGCACCGAGATCGCGCCGAGGATTTTCTCCACCGCCTTGTCGTTGACCGGATGGCCTTCGATCGCGCCGTTGAGATCGACGAGATGCAGCCAGTGAAAGCCCGCCTTGCCGAAGGCGCGCGCCTGGTTGGCGGGATCGGCGTTGTAAACGGTGGCCTTGTCCATTGCACCCTGGAACAGGCGCACGCAGGCACCGTCCTTCAGGTCGATGGCGGGAAAAAGAATCATCGCGCGTCTACTCCCTTCGCGTTCAGGGCCGCCAGGCGAGGAAATTGGCAATCAGCCTGAGACCGACCGCCTGGCTTTTCTCGGGGTGAAACTGGGTGCCGACCATGTTGTCGCGCCCGATCATGGCGGTGATCGGACCGCCGTAATCGACCTCGGCCAGCACGTCGGCGGCGCGTTCGGGACGCATGCAATAGCTGTGCACGAAATAGGCGTGATCGCCCGCCTCAATACCGGAAAGAACCGGATGGGCGGGCGCCTTGATGCGCAGATCGTTCCAGCCCATGTGCGGCACTTTGAGACCCGCACCCTCGATGGCGCGCACCTCGCCCGCGATCCAGCCGAGACCGTCGTGGACACCATGTTCGAGGCCGCGGGTCGCCATCAGCTGCATGCCGACGCAGATGCCGAGAAACGGCTTGCCCCTGCCGACGACGTTTTCATTCAGCGCTTCGACCATGCCGGGCAGCGCGGCCAGCCCCGCCGCGCAATCGGCGAAGGCGCCGACGCCGGGCAACACGATGCGGTCGGCCGATGCCAGCGCCGAGGCCTCGCCCGTCACGATGATTTGCTCGGAGCCGCCCGCGCGTTCGAACGCCTTGGCGGCGGAACGCAGGTTGCCCGAACCGTAATCGACGATCACCGTAGTCATGTCGGGTAAACCGTGCCTGCCTTCATGCCGCGCCGATGGCGGCGAAATCGAGATAGCGGCGCAGCGCGCCGTCGCGGTCGGCTGCGGCAACGACACCCGCTTCCTTCCAGCCCTTGCGCGCGAGATGCGCACGTTGCCAGTCGTTCGCGGCGGAGCCGATGTAGACGGCGATGGCGAGCGTCACCACCGTGGAGACGATCTCGCCCGCGCCCGCGTAATCGAGCCCGGCGGCAACCGCGGCCGGGACCACCAGCATCGCGATGCCAGCCAGCCACATGCGGTTGGCAAAGGCCCACAGGCCGGAGAACACAAGCGCCCACCAGTTGAAACCTTCGCGGATCGCCAGCGGTTCCTGGCCGCGCGCGCTGTAGGGCGGGGGAAGATGGATGGTGTAGATCCGCATCCCGTCCCGCCGCCCGATCAGAGAGACCCGCCGAGCACGCCCTTGGTGGACGGCACGGCATCGGCCTTGCGGGGATCGATCTCCACCGCCTGGCGCAGCGCGCGGGCAAGGCCCTTGAAGCACGACTCGATGATGTGGTGCGCGTTCTCGCCGTAAAGGTTTTCGACGTGCAGCGTCAGCCCGCCCGTCTGCGCGAAGGCGCGGAACCATTCCTTGAACAGTTCGGTATCCATGTCGCCGAGCTTGGCGACCGGCAGCTTCACCTCGTAGACGAGATAGGGCCGGTTCGACGCATCGAGGACGACGCGCGTCAGCGTTTCGTCCATCGGGATCATCGATTCGCCATAGCGCACGATGCCCGCGCGGCTGCCGAGCGCCTTGGTCAGCGCTTCGCCGAGTGCCAGGCCCGTGTCTTCGGTCGTGTGGTGAAAATCGATGTGGAGATCGCCCACCGCCTTGACCGTCATGTCGATCAGGCTGTGACGGGAAAGCTGTTCCAGCATGTGATCGAGGAAACCGATGCCGGTCGAAATGTCATAGACGCCGGTGCCGTCGAGGTTCACTTCGACGACGATGCTGGTTTCCTTGGTCTTGCGCTCGACGCGGCCGATGCGGGCGGTCATGGCGCTCTCCTTACAGAAAGTGTCCCGGGCGGCCCTGCCCGAAGAGCGCCTTTTAGCAGGAAGGACCCGCCACGGGAAGGCGCTTCGACCCCCGGCGGCCCCGAAAAACGGCGGTTTTGCGCTTGATTGCGGGCTTTTCATCCCCACATGGGATGCTATCTTGCCCCCACCAGGGATCACCATGACCGCAACGAACCAAACCCCCGACTGGCACGGCACGACCATTCTCTGCGTCCGCAAGGGCGCCGACGTGGTCATTGCCGGCGACGGCCAGGTCTCGATGGGGCCGACCGTAATCAAATCCAACGCCCGCAAGGTACGCACGCTGCGCGGCGGCAAGGTGCTGGCGGGCTTCGCCGGCGCCACGGCCGATGCCTTCACCCTGTTCGAAAGGCTCGAAGCCAAGCTCGAAAAGCACGGCGAGCTGACGCGCGCCTGCGTGGAGTTGGCCAAGGACTGGCGCACGGACAGGTATCTGCGCCGCCTCGAAGCCATGCTGGCGGTCGCCGATGCGCGGGTGTCGCTGGTCGTCACCGGCACCGGCGACGTGCTGGAGCCTGAAGACGGGCTCATCGGCATCGGTTCGGGCGGCAATTACGCGCTTGCCGCCGCGCGCGCCCTTGCCGACCACCCCGACATGGATGCCGAGGCCATCGCGCGACGCGCGCTCGAGATCGCCGCGGGCATTTGCGTCTATACCAATACCAACGTCACACTCGAAAAACTGGGCGCCTGAGATGGCCGAAAACACCGCTGCCGCGTTCAGCCCGCGCGAGATCGTGTCCGAGCTCGATCGCTACATCGTCGGGCAGAACGACGCCAAGCGCGCCGTCGCCATCGCGCTGCGCAACCGCTGGCGCCGCCAGCAGCTGGCCGACGACCTGCGCGAAGAAGTCATGCCCAAGAACATCCTGATGATCGGCCCGACCGGCGTCGGCAAGACCGAAATCGCGCGCCGGCTTGCGCGTCTTGCTCAGGCACCCTTCCTGAAAGTGGAAGCGACCAAGTTCACCGAGGTGGGCTACGTCGGGCGCGACGTCGAACAGATCGTCCGCGACCTGGTCGAGGTCGCCATCAGCCAGACGCGCGAACGCGCACGCGCCGCCGTCACGGCCAAGGCGGAGCTGCGCGCCGAGGAACGCGTGCTGGACGCACTGGTGGGCGAGGCCGCGAGCAAGGACACGCGCGAGAAATTCCGCGTCCGTCTGCGCACCGGCGAACTGGACAGCAAGGAAATCGAGATCCAGGTCAGTGACGGCGGCGGCGGGATGCCGACCATGGAAATCCCCGGCATGCCCGGCGCCAACGTCGGCATGATCAACATCGGCGATATTCTCGGCAAGGCCTTCGGCGGCCAGAAGAAAAGCCGGCGCATCACGGTTGCCGATTCGCACAAGATCCTGGTCGAGGAAGAAGCCGACAAGCTGGTCGACAACGATGTCGTCGTGCGCGAGGCGATTTCGGCCTGCGAGCAGAACGGCATCGTCTTCATCGACGAGATCGACAAGATCTGCGCGCGCGAAGAACGCGCGGGCGCCGACGTCAGCCGCGAAGGCGTGCAGCGCGATCTCTTGCCGCTGATCGAAGGCACCACCGTCGCCACCAAGCACGGCACGGTCAAGACCGACCACATCCTGTTCATCGCTTCGGGCGCGTTTCACCTGTCGAAACCGTCGGACCTGCTGCCGGAACTGCAGGGGCGCCTGCCGATTCGCGTCGAGCTCTCGGCGCTGTCGGTGGACGACTTCGTGCGCATCCTGACCGAGCCGGAGGCGAGCCTGATCCGCCAGTACACGGCGCTGCTGGCGACCGAGCAGGTTGAACTCGATTTTACCGATGACGGCGTGCGCGAGATCGCGGCGCTGTCGGCCGAGGTCAACCACACGGTCGAAAACATCGGCGCGCGGCGCCTGCAGACGGTGATGGAACGCCTGCTGGAAGAGGTGAGCTTCAGCGCGTCGGACAATCCCGGCATGAAAGTAACCGTGGACGGGCCTTACGTTCGTTCGCGCGTCGGCAACCTGGTCAAGGACCAGGACCTGTCGCGCTTCATTCTTTAGCCGTTCCCTTGAGCAGCGCGAGCATCCGGCGCACCAGCGCCGGGTCGATGTCGTGGATGCGTTCGGCCAGCAGATTGGCGAGCTCCGTCGCTTCCGGCTCCAGCCCGGAGGTGTCCACGGTGACGCGCGGATGCGACAGTTGGGCGAGGCGTTCGAGCTCTTCCGCGTCGTCCCAGATGCGATGGAAATACTGGCAGATCTGGATCAGCAGCACCGGCGACGGCCGCCCCCGGCGCCCATGTTCGAGGGCCGAGAGATAGGCGGGCGAGAGCTGCAGGTCGGCCGCCATCTGCTTGAGGCTGATGCCGCGCTGGGCGCGCAGTTCGCGCAGCTTGGCCCCGAACGGCGTCACGGCGCGCGCCTGCGACGCAGGTAGACGTAGAAAGCGCCGGAACCGCCGTCGCGCGGTTGCGCTTCGGTAAAGGCGACGATGCCCGGGCGCAGGTCGCGGTCGTTCAGCCAGTGCGGCAGCTCGTTGCGGATGACGCCACCACCTTCGCCGCGCAGGCCCTTGCCGGTGATCACCAGCACGCAGCGCAGTCCCCGATCCTGCGCGCGCGCGATGAAAGCGAAAAGGCGCGAGCGTGCTTTTTGCAGGGTGAAACCATGCAGGTCGATGCGCGCATCTATTTCCATTTCGCCACGACGCAGCCTTGCCGCCGTGCGCCGGTCGACCCCGGGCGTGGCATTCGCAACCAGTTCGGCGGCGCGCGGCTTTTCCGGTTTCGCGGGACGCACCACGGCCGCAACGGGCTTGGGCTTCGCCCGTATTTTCGCAGCAGGTACCGGTTTCTTTTCTTCAGGTGCCTTGCGCGCGCGCCGCTTGAGCGGCGTCACCTCGCGCACGACATGATCCCACAGCGCCGCATCGTCTGGCGCGGGCGGTTTGCGGCGGCGCGGCGCTTTGGTCATGGCGTCAGGACGAGACACGGCGCCCATCGACGCCCTTGGGCAACAGGATCCAGGCACGACCGCGCATCTTCATGCGTCCCGCACGTTCCGCCGCCGCTTCGCCCGCGCCCAGGAAGATATCGCCGCGCACCGCGCCGCGAATGGCGCCGCCCGTATCCTGCGCCACCATCAACGCACGGTGCGGCTGCATCGCCCCCTGCGGGTCTTCGGCCGCGACATAGACGGGAACGCCATAAGGCAGGTAGCGCCTGTCGATGGCGAGCGAGCGGCCCGGCGTCAAGGCGACGCCTTCGCCGCCGATGGGACCATCGCCTTTGAGTTCACGAAAGAACACATAGGCCGCGTTCTTTTCCATCACCTCGCGCGCCTTCTGCGGATTGGCCGCGAGCCAGGCGCGGATCGACTGCATGCTGACCCTGTCGCGATCCATCGCGCCCATGTCGATCAGCACGCGGCCGATGGCGGTATAGGGACGCCCGTTCTTTCCGGCGAAACCGACGCGCATGATCTTGCCATCGGGCAGCGTGATGCGCCCGGAACCCTGGATTTCCAGAAAGAAGGCATCAACGGGATCGTCGAGCCAGAGAAGCTCCAGGCCTTTCCCCGCCAGCGCGCCGTTGCCGATGCGCCTGCGGTCGGCATAAGGGACGAGGCGGTTGCCCTGCACGCGCCCGGCGATGGAGCGGCCGCGGAATTCGTCGAAGAAGCTGCCGAGATCGGCCTCGATCAGGTCAGCCGGGCGGCGGTAGAGAGGCACGCTGTAGCGCCCCGACTTCTTGCGCGCACCGCGAGCCGAGGCTTCGTAATAGCCGGTGAACAGGCCATCCTCGCCTTCGGGGCCGGAGACTGCCCAGGGGCTGAAATTTCCCTCGATGAAGGCACGCGCGCCTGCGGCGTCGAGCCCGTCGCGGCCAAGTGCCGCGAGCGCCGCGCAGGCGCGGGCCCAGTCGCGTTCGAAACCGGCAATGGCGAAAGGACCGACGGCGCGGCCCGCAGACCGGCCCGCCCGTTTCGCACACGACCGGTCGAGGGCAGCGAGTGCTGTACGCGGATCATCGGCCTGCCAGTCGGGAAGATCGGAGAACCGGGCCGGGGAAAGCACGGCACGGTCTTCGGCGACGCGCGGCGCACATGCCGCAAGCCCGACGAGAACGAGGAGCGCCGCAAGTACGGATGAAAAAGATACGCGCATGGCCGCTACCGCCGGCGCGGACGGTTCGTCATTCCGGCGTTGCCGTCGCGACGAGCGTCCAGTTGGGATCAGACGAACGGGTGTTGTGTTCATAGGTCCAGATATCGACCGCTTCGGTGATGCGGTCGGGATCGCCGTCGACCACCTTGCCGTCGGCGTCGCGGGTGACGTTGATCTGTTCGGTAACGTAGCGCACCGTGATCGACGCCGTGCGGCCGTTCATCGATGCTTCGGCAAGTTCCGCATCCTTGATGCGGACAAGCGTGGTCGAGAGAACATGGCCCTGTTCGGCACGCGACCTGATCGCCGCATCGAAGCCTTCGAACACGTCCTTGGACAGAAGCGGTTTCAGCTTCTGGCTGTCGCCCTCGGCAAAAGCCATGACGATGTATTCGAAGGCCATCTTGGCCTTTTCCTGAAAATCGGCGGGATCGAAATTCGCGTCGGCGAGCTTGATCTGGGTGAGACCTGCGCCGAGCGGCGTGTCCTTCGGCACCTGCTGTCCGTTGCGACCGGGCAGGCGGATGACGTTGTCTTCGCCCGTGTCGGCGGGGCTTTCGCTGCGCGTGGCATCCTCGGACGCATTACGGTCCTGCGGGCGCGGAAAATTCTTTGCCGCATCGCGCTGTTCATGGCCCATGCGCCGGCCGAGCACGCTGCGCAGGCGCAGGATGACGAAGACCGCCACCATGGCGAAGAAAATGATGTCGATGAACTGAAACCCGTTGCCCATGAAATTCCTTCAATTGCCGCAAAAACCGCTGCTGTCGCGGGCTTTAGCGAACCAAGGTATCAACGCCGCCGGCCAAAATCCAGCCTCGCCCGGAAATTAAGCGGCGATTGGGGCTGGAAATGGGCGCAAAAACACCCAATTTTGGTAGGCCATGGCACTGATCCTCCTTGCCGCCTTCATCGCGGTCCCCATCATCGAAATTACCGTCATCATCAAGGTCGGCGGCCTGCTTGGCATGTGGCCCACGGTGGCGCTGATCGTGCTGACCGCGGCGGCCGGCACGGCGCTGGTCCGCGCCCAGGGTTTCCAGATCCTGGCCCGCGCCCAGGACAGCCTCGACCGCGGGCAGTTTCCGGCCGAGGAGCTGTTCGACGGCCTGAACCTGCTGGTGGCCGGTATCCTTCTGCTGACGCCGGGTTTCGTCACCGACGCGCTGGGCATCGTCCTGCTGGTGCCGCCGATCCGCCGCAAGATCGCCATCTGGGCCTGGCAGCGCATGCTGCGCGCCGGCAACATCCACATGTCGGCCCATTGGCAGGGCCCGGGCGGCCAGGGCGACATCATCGAGGGCGAATTCACCGAAGTGCGGCCCGCCCCGCCCGACAAGCTCGACGACCGCCGCCGCTGAGTAACTGCCCCGGTTTCCTTGCCCCGCATTCCTTGCATGACCCCGGCAGACGGGCTAAACAGGCCGCGCCGGGCATTTTCCGGCCTTCATCACGGGGGACACCATGACCGACCAGAGCACCCAACCCGAAGCCGCGGACAGCCAGCCCGCGATTCACTGCCTGGCCCAATACGTCAAGGACCTGTCTTTCGAGAACCCGAACGCCATCAATGCCGTCCATGACGAAGGCGGCGCGCCGGACGTCAGCATCAATGTCCAGATCAACACCGCCAAGGTGCAGGACAACGTCTACGAGGTGACGCTCTCCATCGACGGCAAGGCACTGCGCGGCGACAAGCACCTGTTCCTGCTGGAAATGCACTATGCGGGCCTGTTCAGCATCGAGAACATCCCGCCCGAGCACCTCGAGCCGGTGCTGTTCATTCACTGCTCGACGCTGCTGTTCCCCTTCGCGCGCCAGATCGTCGCCGATGTTACGCGCAACGGCGGCTACCCGCCGCTGCTGCTGAACCCGGTCGACTTCAACCAGCTCTACATGAGCCAGGTGGCGGCCAAACAGCCGGAAGCGAAATAAGCCGCAGCGTCCGCGCGGTCAGGCGTTCCAGATCGATTCCTTGATGCGGCCGATGAAGGCCGAATGCCGGGCGAGCTCTTCCTCGCTTGGCGCATGGGGGCGTGCCTCGCGCGCTTCGCGCTCACGCGGGCGCGGGCCGGTTTGCGCGGCCTGAACGGCGGCGGAAAATCCGAGCGCCGTCTGCCGACCGCCCATCAGTTCCAGATAGACATCGGCCAGGAGTTCCGCATCGAGCAGCGCGCCGTGGACGGTGCGCGCCGAATTGTCGACGCCGAAGCGGCGGCACAATGCGTCGAGGGACGCGGGCGCGCCGGGAAATTTCTTGCGCGCGAGCAGCACCGTATCGACGACGCCGTGCGCCGAAAGATCGCCGCGTCCTATGTTCTTCAGTTCCCAGTTCAGGAACTTGAGGTCGAATTCGGCGTTGTGAATGACGAAGCCGGCATCGCCGATGAATTCGAGAAAGCGGTCCGCTTCTTCGGCGAAGGTCCTGTGCTTGGCAAGAAAATCAACTGAGAGGCCGTGCACCCTGAAGGCTTCCTCGGGCATGTCGCGCTGCGGGTTGAGATACATCTGCAGGCTCTTGCCCGTGGGGACGCGGTTCATCAGTTCGACGCAGGCGATTTCCACCACCCGATGCCCCGCGTTGGGATCGAGGCCGGTGGTTTCCGTATCGAGAACGATTTCACGCATGAACCCGGTGTCTCCGTCTGCGCTTGAGCGTGGCGACGATGCGCAAGAGCGCGCGCCAAGTATGACGCCGGCCAAGTCCGGTGGCGACGCAAAAATCGGCGCGCACGGATTTCTCGGCCTCGCTCATCTGGCGGGCGCGGATGGCGGCGAGACGGGCGGGCGTCATGCCCGGACGCGCCAGCACCCGCGTGGCCTGAACAAAGGGCGGCGCATGAAGGTTGATGACCGCATCGCACAGCGCTTCCGCGCCGGTTTCAAACAAAAGGGGAATTTCGAGCGCGCAGATGCGCCGTCCCTGCAGCGCCTGCCGGCGAACGAAATCGATTTCGGCGGCACGTACCAGCGGGTGCAAGATTCCCTCGAGACGGGCGAGGGCCGCATCGTCACCGAACACGGCGCGCCCAAGCGCCGTACGCGATATGCCGGTACCGTCCCCCGTACCCGGAAACGCCTTGATAACCTCGGCCACCGCAGCACCACCCGGGCCGATCAGGTCGTGAACGCAGGAATCGGCGGAAAATACCGGCACGCCCATGCGCTCAAGCATGGCCGCGGCGGTGGACTTGCCCATGCCGATGGAACCGGTCAGGCCAATCACCTTTATATGTTCAGGCACCATCACCGCTGGCCGAGCCCGGCAAGGACATGGGCGCGCAGTTCGGCCGTCACCGCGGGGCGCACGCCGAACCAGGCTTCGAAACCGGCAACCGCCTGGTGCAACAGCATGCCGAGACCGTCGACGGCCCAAAGGCCCCGCGCGCGCGCGGACGCCAGCAGCGGCGTTTCCAGCGGGCTGTAGACGATGTCGTAGACGACCGCCGTCCCGGGCAGGTGCGAAAGATCGAGATCGAGCGCCGCCTGACCGGTCATGCCCTGGGTCGTCGTGTTGACGACGATCGCCGCACCTTCGAGTGCCTGCGCCCTGCCCGACCAGTCGACGACGCGCGCAGAACCGCCAAGCGCAAGGGCAAGTTCCTCGGCGCGCGACAGCGTGCGGTTGATGATGCGGATTTCAGGCGCGCCCGCATCGGCAAGGGCAACGGCAATCGCGCGCGCGGCCCCACCGGCGCCGATGACGACGGCGGCACCGGAAGCCGCCGAAAATCCCGGCACGCTCGCGGCGAGATGGGCCGAAAAGCCGTAGGCATCGGTATTGGTGCCCGTGAGAGTTCCATCTTCGCCCATGACGACGGTATTGACCGCGCCGATGCGCCGCGCGAGCGGATCGACGCGGTCGACCGCGGCCAGCGCCGCTTCCTTGTGCGGCACGGTCACGTTGACACCGCGAAATCCGAGGCGCGGCAGGATGCGCAGGGCCTGGGCGAAATGTTCCGGTGCGACCGGCAGCGGCACGAAGGCCCCGTCGATGCCATGAAGATCGAGCCAGTAATTATGCAGGCGGGGCGACAGCGAATGGCCGACCGGCCATCCCATGACGCCTGCAAGGCGAGCCTTTCCCGATATCGTCATGTGCCAACGACCCCGTGTTCGCGCAGAAAACCCAGAAGCGGCAAAAGCGGCAGCCCGAGAATAGTGAAGAAATCGCCGTCGATGCGCGAGAATAATTGCACGCCGCGCCCTTCGAGCTTGTAGACGCCGACGGAACTGAGGACATCCGCACCTTCGCGGGCAAGGTAGTCGTCAAGGAATGCATCGGTGAAGTCGCGCATCGTCAGCTTCGGGGTTTCCGGGTGATGCCAGATGCGCTCACCGTCGCGCACGATGACCGCCGCGGTGGCAAGCCCGTGGGCCTTGCCGCGCAGGGTACGCAGATGGGCGCGCGCGTGATCGAGATCGGCCGGCTTGTCGAACCATTCCGCCCCGCAAACAAGGATCTGGTCGGCGCCGATGACCAATGCGCCAGGATGATTGCGCGCAATGCGCATGGCCTTGACCTCGGCAAGGGCGATGGCGGCATCAATCGCGCTGCGGCCTTCGGCCCGGAAGGCGCGCTTGATTTCATCTTCGTCCACGTGCGCCGGCGCGATTTCCGCTTTTATCCCGGCGGAACGCAGCAATGCGGCGCGCACGGCGCTGGCCGATGCAAGCACCACGGGCGGAGGCGATTTCGGTGAAACGGGGATCTTCATTTCGATACCGGTCTTGTGGACAGGGGCAAGATAACCCCGGCACCGAATTCGGCAAAGAGTGGACAAGTCGCGTCTTGTCCACAGGCCCCCCGATTCGCCGACCGTTGTGCCGGATTCCATCTTCCAGTTACGAGCGGGTGGATAATCGAAAGTGATCCCGTGAATAACGGGGAAAGTAGAGTCACAAGACCTGTTATTCACAGGATTCACGCTTTGAAGCGCCCAATTGCAAACCCGGATTCAGGCGCATGCAAACAACTCATTTCCGATCCGCACACAGGCTACGACAACAGGCCAACCAACCCTGGTTTTTGCATCACGTAATGTGGAGCACGAATAATCCCCATGACTCTCTGCTCCAACTACCTCTACAACCTTTTTATATTAGATTCATGATAATGAAGATTGGCAGGCAACAGGACGCGAGCGGAACCGTATGAGCAAACCACTGATCGAAGCGCTGCAGGGCGAAGTGTTCGATGTTCCTCCGATCTGGCTGATGCGCCAGGCGGGACGGTACCTGCCCGAGTATCGGGAGTTGCGATCAAAGGCGCGGGATTTCCTGCATTTCTGTTACACGCCGGACATGGCGATCGAGGCGACCCTTCAGCCGATCCGCCGCTTCGGCCTTGATGCCGCGATCATCTTTTCCGACATTCTGGTCATCCCCGATGCGCTTGGCCAGCAGGTTGCCTTCAAGGAAGGCAAGGGTCCGGTGCTTGAGGCGTTGGCCGATCCGTCGGCGGTGGGAAAATTGTCGGTCAATGCGGTCGTGGAGAGGCTGGTACCGGTCTACGAGGCGCTTGCCGGGGTCAAGGCGGGGTTGCCCAAGGACGTGGCACTGATCGGCTTCTGTGGCGCTCCCTGGACGCTGGCGACCTACATGGTGGAAGGAGGATCGTCGAAGGATTTCGCCCGTGTTAAATCCTGGGCCTATGGTGATCCGGAAGGTTTCAGGAAATTGATCGACATGCTGGTGGAAGCGACCAGCGCGCACCTGGTGGCACAGGTGGAAGCGGGCGCGGAAGCCTTACAGATATTCGACAGCTGGGCCGGCGTGCTGCCGGACAAGGCATTCTGGGAGTGGTCCATTAAGCCGATCAAGACCATCGTCGAGCGGGTCAAGGCGACCTGTCCGGGCGTGCCGATCATCGGGTTTCCGAACCGGGCGGGGGTTCTGTACGAACCTTTTGCGCGCGAAACCGGCGTGGATGCAATTTCGATCGATGCGAGCGTTCCCTGCGACTGGGCGGCGCGCGCGTTGCAGCGCAATGTGACCGTGCAGGGAAACCTTGATCCGGTGATGTTGATCACCGGTGGAAAGGCGATGGAAGAAGCTGCCCGTGCGATCTGTTCAAAACTGAACGAAGGGGCTTTCGTCTTCAACCTGGGCCATGGCGTGCTGCCGTCAACACCGCCAGATCATGTTGCCGCTCTCGTCGATTGCGTCAGGAACACAGTCGCATGAGCCGGGTGTCGGTCATCCTGTTCAATCTGGGCGGGCCCGACAGCCTCGATGCGGTTCAGCCGTTCCTGAAGAACCTGTTTTCCGATCCGGCAATCATTCGCGCACCCGGCTTGGTGCGCTGGATGCTGGCGCGGCTGATTTCATCGCGCCGCGCGCCGCTGGCGCGCAAGATCTACGAACAGATGGGCGGCCGTTCCCCCATTTTGCCCGAGACCGAAGCACAGGCGGCAGCGTTGAAGATAATGCTGGAAACCCTGGCGCCTGAACACGACTGGCAGGTGGCCATCGCCATGCGCTACTGGCATCCGTTCGCCGATGAAACCGCGGCCAAGGTAAAGGCTTTCGGGCCTGATCGGATCGTGCTGCTGCCGCTTTATCCGCAGTATTCGACCACCACCACGGCATCGTCCTTCGATGACTGGCAGAGGGCGGCGCGGCTGGCGGGCCTGTTCGTCGTTCCGACCCGCGTCTGCTGTTATCCGGCAGAAGACGGTTTTGTTTCGGCCGTGACACGACTTGCCGCAGCGGGCATCAGTGAAGCCCGCGTGAAGGCGCCCGGCGCGCCGCTGCGCGTGCTGTTCTCGGCCCATGGCTTGCCCAAGCGCGTCATTGCGGGCGGTGATCCCTACCAGGTTCAGGTGGAAATGAGCGTTGCCGCGATCACCGATCGTCTGGGCAAGGCGGGACACCTGACGAACGCGACGGTGACGACCTGCTACCAGTCCCGTGTCGGACCCCTTGAATGGATCGGCCCGGCCACCGATGCCGAAATCACCAGCGCTGCCCGCGATGGCGCCGCGATTGTCGTCGTGCCCGTTGCCTTCGTCTCCGAACATTCGGAAACGCTGGTTGAGCTGGATATCGAGTATCGCCACCTTGCCGAACGCGCCGGGGCAGCGGCCTATGTTCGTGTCCCGGCGGTCGGCGTTGCTACGGAATTCATTGCGGGCCTTGGGCGTCTTGTGGTGCGGGCCGCCGGCGGGTCAGGGGTCATGTCCGGCACCGACGGGCGCATCTGCCCGGCGGCGATGGCCGGCTGCGGTGGCCCGCGATAATGTTTCGGTTCCGTAACTAATACCGGAGGGATCCGACGAATGGGCGAATATTACCTGTGGATCAAGGCGTTACATATTATCGCCGTGATCGCCTGGATGGCCGGTCTGCTCTACCTGCCGCGGCTTTTCGTCTATCACGCCGATGTGCCCAAGGGCTCCGAACGCTCGGAAATGCTGAAGGTCATGGAGCGGCGCCTGTTGCGGGGCATCATGAACCCGGCGCTGATTGCCGTCGTCATTCTGGGGGGTGCGCTGGCCTCGGCACCGGGAGTCTGGCAAGCCGGTTTGTGGTTTTACGTCAAGCTGTTGCTGGTTTCGGGCCTGATCGCTATGCACATGGTCCTGGCGGGCTGGCGCAAGGCCTTCGAGGCCGATGCCAACACCCGTCCCGCCCGCTTCTATCGCATGATCAACGAGGTGCCGACGGTCCTGATGATCGGCATCGTCATTCTGGTCGTGGTACGGCCGCTATAGCCGGGCCCGCTGCTAGTCTCTGATTTCAATGGTTGTTTGACTTCGCTGCAGCTTTTCGTTAAAGCAGAAACATCCTCAATGAGCGCGCGCCAGCGCGATTCTCTCTGCCCGTATCGGCCGTTCTCCAAAAAAAGCGACGTATCAGCGCGGAAGCGGCCGACAAGTCCCATAGTCTTCGGGACACGCGCATTGCCCTTTTCCCCCCGCCATAGCCGACAGTCCACGCCATGAATCTTCAGGAACTGAAACAGAAATCCCCCGCCGACCTTCTGGCCTTTGCCGAAGAACTGCAGATCGAGAACGCCTCCACCCTGCGCAAGCAGGACATGATGTTCGCGATCCTGAAGGCGCTAGCCGACAACGACACGCCGATCACCGGAACGGGTGTTCTTGAAATCCTGCAGGACGGTTTCGGCTTCCTGCGCGCGCCGGAGGCGAACTACCTGCCCGGCCCCGACGACATCTACGTTTCGCCGAGCCAGGTGCGCCGTTTCGGCCTGCGCACGGGCGATTCGGTCGAAGGCCAGATTCGCGCACCCAAGGACGGCGAACGCTACTTCGCGCTGCTCAAGGTCAACAAGATCAACTTCGGCGATCCCGACGAAGTTCGTCACCGCATCAATTTCGACAACCTGACGCCGCTCTATCCCGACGAGCGGCTCAAGATGGAAATCGAGAAGCCGGGCAAGGATCTGACCAGCCGGGTGATCGACCTGATCTGCCCGATCGGCAAGGGCCAGCGCGCGCTGATCGTGGCGCCGCCGCGCACCGGCAAGACGATGATGCTGCAGAACATCGCCCATTCGATCGCGCAGAATCATCCCGAGTGCTACCTGATCGTCCTGTTGATCGACGAACGTCCGGAAGAAGTGACCGACATGGCCCGCACCGTGAAGGGCGAGGTGGTCAGCTCGACCTTCGACGAACCGGCGACGCGTCACGTGCAGGTTGCGGAAATGGTGATCGAAAAGGCGAAGCGCCTGGTCGAACACAAACGCGACGTGATCATCCTGCTCGATTCGATCACCCGTCTCGCGCGCGCCTACAACACCGTGGTGCCGTCGTCGGGCAAGGTGCTGACCGGCGGTGTCGATGCCAACGCACTGCAGCGTCCGAAGCGGTTCTTCGGCGCCGCGCGCAACATCGAGGAAGGCGGATCGCTGACCATCATCGCCACCGCGCTGATCGATACCGGTTCGCGCATGGACGAAGTGATCTTCGAAGAATTCAAGGGCACCGGTAACTCGGAAATCATCCTCGACCGCAAGCTGACCGACAAGCGCACCTTCCCGGGCATCGACATCACCAAGTCGGGCACCCGCAAGGAAGAACTGCTGGTCGATCAGGGCACGCTGTCGAAGATGTGGGTGCTGCGCCGCATCCTGATGCCGATGGGCGTATCGGACGCGATGGAATTCCTGCTCGACAAGCTGAAGTCGTCGAAGACCAACAACGATTTCTTCCAGCAGATGAACACCTGACCTTGAACGCGGCCAGTTGCAAAAAAAGCGGCGGGGATGTCCCCGCCGCTTTTTCGTTGGAACGGACTTCGTTTACGGAATGAGGATCGTCGAACCGGTTGTCTTGCGGTTTTCGAGATCGATGTGCGCCTGGCCGACGTCCTTCAGCGCATAGCGCTGGTTGACCTCGATCTTGACGGCGCCCGACTTGACGACGTTGAACAGGTCGTTCGCCGTCTCCTCGTACTCCGCGCGCGTCACGATGTAGTGGGCGAGGATGGGCCGGGTGAGGAAGAGCGAGCCTTTCTGGGTCAGGGTCAGGATCGAGATCGGCGGAACCGGCCCCGATGCGTTGCCAAAAGAGACCATCAGGCCACGCGGCGCGAGGCAGTCGAGCGAGCCTTCCCAGGTATCCTTTCCGACCGAATCGTAAACCACGGGCAGGCCCTTGCCGCCGGTGATTTCTTTCACCTTCTCGACGAAATTCTCGCGCGTGTAGTTGATCGGATGATCGCAGCCGTGGGCGCGCGCGAGAGCCGCCTTTTCTTCCGAGCCGACCGTGCCGATGACCGTGGCGCCGAGATGCTTCGCCCACTGGCAGGCGATCAGGCCGACGCCGCCGGCGGCGGCATGAATCAGGACGGTATCGCCCTTCTTGATCGGATAGGTGACGCGCACGAGATAACGCGCCGTCATGCCCTTGAGCATGATCCCCGCCGCCGTTTCGTCGCTGATGCCTTCGGGAAGGGTGAGCAGCCGGTCGGCGGGAACGATGCGTTTTTCAGCATAGGCGCCGAGGATGGAGCCGTAGCAGATGCGGTCGCCCGGCTTGACGTTGGTGACGCCGGGGCCGACGGCTTCGACGATGCCGGCACCCTCGACACCGATCGGGTGCGGGAGCGACGGCAACTTGTAAAGGCCGGTGCGGTGATAGGTGTCGATGTAATTCAACCCGACCGCGGTCTGGCTGATCAGCGCCTGACCCGGACCGGGCTGGCCCAGTTCGACGTCGTCGTACGACAATGCTTCGGGTCCGCCGTAATCGTGAACCCGGACGACCTTGACCATGAAAGTCTCCTTACGCGAGATGCTGCTTGAAGAAGGCGGACGTGCGATCGTTCGCCTGTTTCGCGGCCGCTTCGTTGTAGTTGGCGCCGCCGACGCGCGCAAAAGCGTGATCGACACCGGCATACGTGTGCGCCGTGCATAGCTTGTTGGTGGCGAGCGCGTCGCGAATCTTCTGCTGGGATTCGGCCGGGCAGAAGCCATCCTTTTCCGCGATGTGCAGCATCAGGGGTTTCTTGATGTTGGGAACCTGGCCGAGGAAATCATCGATCTGCACAGGGTAATAGCCGACGGAGGCGTCCGAGTCGGTGAAGAAGGACGTCGCATAGGCAAGCGACCCGCCGAGGCAGTAGCCGACGGTGCCGACCTTACCCGCGCATTCCTTCATGCCGCGGATGTGGCTGATGGTCGACTGGATGTCGCCGACGCCCTTGGCGAAGTCGGGCAGGAACTTGTTCATCAGCGCGAAGGCCTGGTCCCATTCGCCCTGGGACTTGTCGGTGAGCTGCACGCCCGGCTCGATGCGCCAGAAAAGATCCGGGCAGGCGACGATATAGCCCTGGTTGGCGAAGTTGTCGGCGAGATCGCGCATGACCTTGTTCACGCCGAAGATTTCCTGGATGAGCACGAGGCCCGCCGCAGGCGTCTTCGAGGGCATGGCGAGGTAGGCGGAAAAGCTGCCGCCGCCCTGGGCGGCGATGGTGATGTCAGGCATGGGAAACTCCCTGATTTCCGAGGTTTTTGCTTGGGTCCAGTCTTAGCCGCTCGCGCGGTGCCCTTCAAGGGCGCCTTCGAGATCGAGCAGGCGTTTCTTGGTCACGATGCCCCCTTGGCCCGAATATCCGTTGAGCCGCCCGCCCGCCGCCAGCACCCGGTGGCAGGGGATGAGGATGGGGATCGGGTTGGCGCCGCAGGCGGCACCCACGGCGCGCGGGCCGCTGCCGAGCCGGCGTGCAAGCTCGCCGTAGGTCAGGGTTCGCCCCGCCGGAATCTTCCGGAGCGCGTCCCATACCCGGCGCTGGAAGCCGGTGCCCGCGGGGGCAAGGGGCAGGTGGAAACGGTCGAGTTTTCCAGCGAAGTAGTCATCGAGCTGGACCCGGGCGGCAGCCAGCAGCGGCGTCGGACGGGCATTGCGCAGCCGGTTGCTTGCCGCCCACAGAAGGTGGGTGATGGCACCCGATTGCTCGAACAGGGTCAACGCGCCGACAGGGCTCGCCACGGTCAGGCGATAAACGGGATCGGCACCGGTAAATCCGGGCTCACGTGCGGGCAAGGGCATCGCGCAATTCCTCCGGTTCGATGAAGGGAAGCGAGCAGACCTGATTGGCGCAAACAAAAGCGGCGGGCCTTCCGCCCGGGGCATCCTTGCCGCGCGCGGGATGGCCTTCGGGAAGATCGGTGTCGGGGGCCACAACCTGCAGCACGACATTTGGTTGCGGCGCGCCAAGGGCGGCACGGACGAGGGCATCGGTCGCGCCGTCGCCGCGCGTTCCGATGATCACCACTTGAACGGCGTGGGACAGGAGATCGGCGCCGTTGAGAAGTGTTGCCAGCGGAAACACGTTACGCTCGAGCTCACCGGAAAATGCGCGGATCAAAAGATCCGCGCGCTGGCGCCAGCGGTCGTCGGCGGTGAGCGCGTAAAGGCGCGCATAGGCCAGCGCCATCATGCCGTTGCCCGATGGTGTTGCGCCGTCATGGGCAGTACGGGTGCGCACGATCAGGTTGGCGGCGTCATCGGCGGTCAGGAAATATCCGCCGCGCAGATCGCCGTAATGGCGGTCGAGGGTCTTGATCCAGCCGTAAGCGCTTTCGAGCGCGCCGTGATCGCCGGTAACTTCATACAGGGCAAGCGCCGCGTTGATCATGGCGGCATAGTCGTCCAGCGTTGCCGGTCCGCCCTGGCGGCCGGCACGATAGGAATGAACGAGCCGCGCATGATCGGTGCCCGGAACCGCAAGACGCGTGCGTACGCAGTCGAAGGCCGTGACGGCGGCGGCGATCCAGTCTTCGCGCGCAAAGGCCGCGCCGGCACGTGCGAGGGCTGCGATCATCAACCCGTTCCAGTCCGCCAGCACCTTGTCGTCCCAGCCCGGGCGCACGCGGGCCGAGCGCGCATCAAGGAGCCGCTGCCGCGCTGCTTTGAGGCGTGCTTCGGTCGCGGCATCGAGGGTTTCGGGGTGGTCGATGCGATTGAGGATGCACTTGCCTTCCCAGTTTCCTTCAGCGCTAACGCCATAGAATTTCTTGAAAAGCGCTGCGTCCTCGTCGCCGCCGAGCACGTTGTCGATTTCGGCTTCTGTCCAGACGTAAAACTTGCCCTCTTCGCCTTCGCTGTCGGCATCGAGTGTGGCCGCGAAGCCGCCGCCCTCGGCGATCATTTCGCGCAGGGACCAGTCGGCGGTCTCGATGATGCGGCGCGCGAACAGCTCGTCGCCGGTGGCACCGTGGACAAGACGCAATGCATCGAGCAACTGGGCATTGTCGTAGAGCATCTTTTCGAAATGCGGCACCAGCCACGCGGCATCGGTAGCATATCGGGCGAAGCCGCCGCCCAGGTGATCATAGATGCCGCCCTGGCTCATCTTGCGCAGCGCAAAGATGACGGCATCCGTCATATCGGCGCTGCCCGTCCGGCGGCCCGCGCGCCAGGTCATTTCGAAGATCTGCACGTGCGGAAATTTCGGCGCGCTGCCGATGCCGCCGTTGACCGGATCGAATTCCTGCAAGAGACGCAATGCGACCTGATCGATGGTGCGATCGGGAACGGTATCGCCGGCTGCGGCCTCGCTCATGCGCGAAAGCGCATCGCGCATCGCGGCGGCGTTCTTCTTTACCTTGTCGCCTTCGTTCACGAAGGCTTCGGCGATGCGTCCGAGCAGCGCGCGAAAGCCGGGACGTCCGTAGCGTGCTTCAGGCGGAAAATACGTTCCGCCCCAGAACGGCGTGCCGTCGGGGGTCAGGAACATCGTCAATGGCCAGCCGCCGTGTTCACCGAGCAGCGCCAGGGCGGATTGGTAGATGGTGTCGATGTCGGGGCGTTCCTCGCGGTCGACCTTGATCGAGACGAAATGCTCGTTCATCACCGCCGCCGTCGCCGCGTCCTCGAAACTCTCGTGCGCCATGACATGGCACCAGTGGCAGGCAGCGTAACCGATGGAAAGGACCACCGGCTTGTTTTCGGCGCGCGCGCGGGCGAAAGCCGCGTCTCCCCACGGCTGCCAGTGCACCGGGTTGTCGGCGTGCGACAGCAGGTAGGGGCTGGTTTCCTTGTCGAGTTCGTTGCGCATGGTAAGTCCGGGTCGGGGCGGCGGGCTGGCGCCGGAACGGGGATGGGTGTAAGCGAAATGCGGGCCCGAGTCTGGGGTGGGCAGGATGACGGCACAACCCCAAATTCCAAGTGGACTTCGGGCGGGAGAGCGCGACGTGGCCGACGATACGATTTTCGCCCTGGCCTCGGGGCAGGGCGTTGCCGGGATTGCCGTGTTCCGGATTTCGGGACCCGGGGCCGATGGGGCCGCCGCCGCGCTCGCGGGCGCCTTGCCGCCGCCGCGCTCTGCCGAACTGCGCGCGCTGCGCCGCCCCGGCGACGGGACGCTTATCGACCGCGGTCTGGTGCTGCGGTTTCCCGCACCCCACAGTTTCACCGGCGAAGACGTCGTGGAATTGCACGTGCACGGCGGGCGCGCGGTGAGCGAGGCGGTGGCGGCGGCGCTAGGGGCATTGCCGGGCCTGCGGCCGGCGGAAGCCGGGGAGTTCACGCGGCGGGCCTTCATCAACGGCAAGGTCGATCTGGCCGAGGCCGAGGGGCTCGCCGATCTGGTTGCGGCCGAGACCGAGGCCCAGCGCCTTCAGGCCCTTGACCAGTTTTCAGGCGGCCTGTCGCGGCGCTTCGAAGCCTGGCGGGAATCCGTAACGGGGCTCATGGCCGAGGTCGAGGCGACGGTCGATTTTGCGGACGAAGAGCTTCCGGCGGGGCTTCTTGATGGCCTGAAATACAAAATACTGCGTTTAAAAAGTGATCTTACGCAGTATATGGGTGATCGAAACCTTGGCGAGCGCCTGCGCAGCGGTTTCCAGATCGCCATCGTGGGAGCGCCGAACGTCGGAAAGTCTAGTATTCTCAATGTGTTGGCGCGGCGGGACGTGGCAATCGTTTCGGAGGTGGAAGGAACGACCCGCGACGTCATTGAGGTGCACCTCGATCTTGGGGGCCTTCCCGTGATCGTGGCCGATACCGCCGGCCTGCGCGAAACTGCTGACAGCATCGAGGCGGAGGGCGTGCGTCGCGCGGCGGGCCGGGCGGGGACCGCCGACCTCAGGCTGATCGTTGCCGATGCCCGGGACTGGCCGCGTCTGGACCCGGCCGTGGCGCGCTTTCTCGGCCCCGGCTGCCTGGTCGTCGTCAACAAGATCGATCTTCTGCCCGAACCGGCAGATATTTCGGAGGCAGAACAAGATATGCCCGTAATCGCGGTTTCGGCGCGCACCGGGCAGGGAATAGACCACATGCTGGCCCTGGTGGAAAGTGCGCTGGGGGCGCATATGGCGGATCTTGCGCCTGCGCCGATGACCCGGGAGCGCCACCGGCGGGCGTTGGCCGAAGCTATCGGCGCCCTTGAGCGGGCGCTGGCCCTGACCGATGCCGAACAATCGCCGGAGCTGCTGGCCGAGGAATTGCGTCTGGCGGCACGGGCACTGGGGCGGATTGCCGGTCGGGTTGATGTCGAGGATGTTCTCGACCGGGTGTTTTCGCGGTTTTGCATCGGCAAGTAACAAAGCCGGAATGTTTCACGTGAAACATTTTGGCACTCGGCGCTTTCCCTTTGACACGCAGCGGCCCGCAAGTAGAGTCTCGCGCCCATGAACAATCTTCAGACCAGTTACGACGTCATTGTCATCGGCGGCGGCCATGCGGGCTGCGAAGCCGCTGCTGCTGCGGCGCGCATGGGTGCCACGACGGCTCTGGTCACCCACAAGCTGGCGACCATCGGCGAAATGTCCTGCAACCCGGCGATCGGCGGTCTGGGCAAGGGCCATCTGGTGCGCGAAATAGACGCGCTCGATGGCGTCATGGGGCGCGCCATCGACAGGGCGGGGATCCAGTTCCGGGTCCTCAACCGTTCCAAGGGGCCCGCTGTTCAGGGGCCGCGGGCGCAGGCCGACCGCAAGCTCTATCGGGCCGCGATGCAGGATATTCTTCAGGCGCAGCCGGGCCTTTCCATCGTCGAGGGGGCGGTCGAGGACCTCAGGCTGACCGCGGATGGCCGGATTGCCGGGGTGGTCCTTGGCGATGGCCGGGAACTCGACGCCCGGGCCGTGATCCTGACCACCGGCACGTTCCTGTCCGGGCTGATCCACATGGGCGAGGAGAAGATCCCGGCGGGAAGGGTTGGGGAAGCCCCGGCGCTGGGCCTTTCCCGTACCCTGGCACGCTTCGGTTTTGCCCTTGGCCGCCTCAAGACCGGGACGCCGCCGCGCCTTGATGGGCGCACCATCGACTGGCAGGGGCTTGCCAGCCAGCCGGGCGACAACCCGCCCGAGCCCTTTTCCTACCTCACCGCGCGCATAGAGACAGCGCAGATTTCCTGCGGGATCACGGCGACAACCCCGGAAACCCACGCCATCATTCGCGCCAATCTGCACCGCGCGCCGATGTATTCCGGCCAGATCAAGAGCACGGGACCGCGCTACTGCCCGTCGATCGAGGACAAGGTGGTGCGTTTCGCCGACCGCGAGCGTCATCAGATCTTCCTGGAGCCCGAGGGCCTCGATGATCCCACCGTCTATCCCAACGGGATTTCGACCTCGCTGCCGAAGGACGTTCAGCTGGCGCTGCTGGCGACCATTCCGGGGCTGGAGCGGGTGGAGATGCTTCGCCCGGGCTACGCCATCGAATACGACTATGTGGATCCCCGGGAATTGGGCCACAGCCTCGAAACCCGCAGGATTCCTGGTCTTTTCCTTGCGGGACAGATCAACGGCACGACTGGCTACGAAGAGGCCGCGGCCCAGGGCATCATCGCCGGCATCAATGCCGCCCTCAGGGCGGGCGGGCGGGACAAGCCCTTCGTCATCGACCGGGCCACCGGATACCTCGGGGTCATGATCGATGACCTCGTGATACGCGGGGTCAGCGAACCCTACCGGATGTTTACCTCGCGCGCCGAATACCGCCTGTTGCTGCGCGCCGATAACGCCGACCAGCGCCTGACCCCGCTGGGACTTGGCGTCGGCTGCGTCGGGACCGAACGGGCCAGGTCCCATGCGGCCAAGTCACGGGAGCTCGATGCAGCCCGCGGCAGGCTTCAGGCCCTGGCCGCAACCTCGGCCGAGCTTGGCCGTTCGGGCATGAAGGTGAGCGAGGACGGTACGCGGCGGAGCGCCTGGCGCCTGCTCGCCCATGATCGGGTGACGCTCGCCCGACTCGCGGAAATATGGCCGGGAATCAATGACATAAATCCGCGCCTCTGGCCCCAGATCGAAGCCGACGCGAAATACGACGTCTATGTCGCCCGCCAGCAGGCGGATATAGATGCTTTCCGCCGCGACGAATCCCTCGTGATCCCCGCCGACATGGACTATGGGCTGGTTGGCAGCCTTTCGAACGAAATCAGGGAAAAGCTCAACCGGGTTCGCCCCGAAACCCTCGGACATGCGGCCCGCATCCCCGGAATGACCCCGGCGGCGCTGACGGCGCTTCTTGCCCATGTCCGCAAGCGCCGGGACGAAGCCCGGCGCACCGCCTGAGGCGGGGTCTTGGCCGGATCCGAAGCCATCCCGATGGGCGCGGAGGCCTTTGCCGAGGCGGCGGATGTTTCACGTGAAACATTGGTGCGGTTCGAGGCCTATGCCGGGGCCCTCGTCAAATTCCAGAAGACCATCAATCTCGTTTCCCCAGATAGCCTGCGTGATCTGTGGCGCCGCCATTTCCTCGATTCGGCCCAGCTCTATCGCCACCTGCCGCCGCCTAAAGGGGACGGGGCGCCAAGGGTTCTTCTGGATTTTGGTTCGGGCGGGGGATTTCCCGGCCTCGTCCTCGCGATCATGGCGGAGGCAAAGGGAGAGCCGATGTCGGTGCACCTGGTCGAGTCGGACGCCCGTAAATGCGCCTTCCTGCGCGAGGCGGCGCGCCTCGCCGGTGTCCGGGTCGAGGTCCATAATGCCCGCGTGGAAGACATCGGGGCGTTTCCGGTGGATGTCATTACCGCCCGGGCGGTCGCCGCGATTGATAAAATTCTTTCATTAATTCAGGGATTTATAGGGTCCGGACATGATAATGTCGCGGTCCTGCTGCTGAAGGGCCGGCAGGCGGGCGAAGAATTGACCGCCGCCAGCAAACAATGGACAATGGATATCGAGAGCTTTCCGAGCCTGACCGAGGCCGGGGCCTGCATCCTCCGCCTGACGGATATCCGCCGTGATTAGTTCCGCTTCCGAAACCACTTTGCAGGGTACCGGCGCGCCCGCCACGGTCGAAACGTCGGATGACGGGCTTGGGCGCGCTTCCGCGCGCCGCCCGCGGGTTCTCATCATCGCCAACCAGAAGGGCGGCGTCGGCAAGACCACAACCGCCATCAACCTGGCAACCGCGCTGGCGGCCGTCGGGTCAAGGGTGCTGGTGGTTGATCTCGATCCCCAGGGCAATGCATCGACCGGCCTTGGCGTCGGCCAGGCCCGGCGCGAACGCGGCACCTACGACCTGCTGATCGGACGCGCGAGCGTACCCGAGGCAACCCAGCATACCGACGTGCCCAATCTCGACCTCGTGCCCAGCACGGTGGATCTGGCCGGCGCCGAACTTGAACTGATCGACATGGACCGGCGCGAATATCGCCTGCGTGATGCGCTGGCAACGGTGGCCTCGGACTACGATTACGTCTTGGTGGACAGCCCGCCGTCGCTGAACCTGCTGACCCTGAACGGGCTCGTTGCCGCCGATGCGGTGCTGGTGCCGCTGCAGTGCGAGTTCTTCGCTCTCGAAGGCCTGACCCATCTGCTCCGCACGATCGACCGCATCAAGCGCAATCTCAATCCGTCGCTCGACCTGCAGGGCGTCGTGCTGACCATGGCGGACGGGCGCAACAACCTGACCAACATGGTGGCCGCCGACGT
>JAYQQF010000013.1:0-104734 GCA_038145705.1 Alphaproteobacteria bacterium
AAAGCCCAAGGACATCCTCGCGGCCGGGTCGGAAGCGATGAAGCCGCGCAAGAACTGACCCTTTCTTTCCGGCCCGGGCCGCCCCCTGCGGGCGGCCCGGGCGTGTTTTTTAGAAAAGAGAAATCATGGACGAACGTGATCTGTTTTCGGCTTTGTCGCGCGCCATCAGGGCGGGCGAGGTCGTGGTCGATCTCGACTGCCGTCGCCTGTTTCACACGGACAGCCCGATTGCCGTACAGGCCGAGCAGACGCGCTGGATCTACGGCTGCGGCGTGGTGGCATTGGCCGCCGGCTTCGGTCTCGGCTGGCAATACGGGGCGGGCGTCGTTGCCGCCGGTTTCATCCTTTACGCGGCTGTCGTCCGGCCCCGGATTCGCCGACGCATGGTCGAGCGCTTTTACCAGTCCACGATCTTCGAGATCGGCCTCTTCAAGAAGCTCTGGCGGGTTCGTGGCGTGACCATGCGCAAGGCGCTGGCTCAGGGAGGCGAGATCGTCTGCGCCTCCCCCGATGGCGACTGGCGGCGCTTTGCCCTCGATCACCTGATGGCCGGGACTGCGGGCGTGCCGCCACTGGACCCTAAGGCGCCTTCGGCCTAATTTCTCTCCCCAAGAACAAGAACGTTCAGGGGGAAGGTCCGTTGGAAGATCTCGCGCATTTCATTGATGGCACCCGCGTTGCCGGGTCATCGGGCCGTTTCGGCGACGTCTTCGACCCGGCGACGGGACAGGCGACGAAGCGGGTGCCGCTTGCTTCCGCAAAAGAGGTCGCCGCGGCCATCGCCTCCGCCGTCCGGGCATTCCCCGCCTGGGCCGCGACGCCGCCGGTGCGGCGCGCGCGCGTCATGTTCCGTTTCAAGGAACTGATCGAAAAGCACGCCGACGACATCGCCCGCCTGGTGACCGCCGAGCACGGCAAGGTGCTGTCGGATGCCATGGGTTCGCTTACCCGCGGGCTGGAGGTCGTCGAGTTCGCCTGCGGCATGCCGCATCTACTCAAGGGCGAGTTTGCCGAGAACGTCGGCACCGATATCGATTCATGGTCCCAGCGCCAGCCCATCGGCATTTGCGCGGGCATCACGCCGTTCAACTTCCCGGTCATGGTGCCCCTGTGGATGTTCCCGATCGCGGTGACGGCGGGCAATTGCTTCATCCTCAAGCCCTCCGAAAAAGTTCCTTCGGCGGCGCTGCGCCTGGCCGAACTGGCATTCGAGGCGGGCCTGCCGCCGGGCGTGCTCAACGTCGTCAACGGCGACGCTGAAGCCGTCGATACGCTGCTTGGGGCACCCGAGATCGGCGCGGTCAGTTTCGTCGGCTCGACGCCCGTCGCCGAGCATGTCTGGCGCACCGGCACGGCGGCGGGCAAGCGCGTGCAGGCGCTGGGCGGGGCCAAGAACCATCTGCTGGTGATGCCCGATGCCGACATGGACCTTGCCGCCGATGCGCTGATGGGCGCTGCCTATGGTTCGGCGGGCGAGCGATGCATGGCGGTCTCCGTCGCCGTCGCCGTGGGTGAGGCGGGCGATGCCCTGATCAAGCGTCTGGCACCCAAGGCGCGCGCCCTGCGCCTCGGCCCCGGCACCGATGGCGAAGCCGAAATGGGCCCGCTGGTGACCGCCGCCCACAAGGCCCGCGTCGAAGGCTATATCGCGGCAGGCGTGGGCGAAGGCGCCGAACTGGTCGTCGACGGCCGCGGCCTCGTCCTGCAGGGATTCGAGGGCGGCTTTTTTACCGGCGCCACCCTGTTCGACCGCGTGCGCCCCGGGATGAGCATCTACCGCGATGAAATCTTCGGCCCCGTGCTGTCGGTGGTGCGCGCGAAGGATTTTGACGAGGGCCTGAAGCTGATCAACGATCATCCCTTCGGCAACGGTGCCGCCATCTTCACCCGCGACGGCGACGCGGCCCGCGCCTTTACGGCGACCGTCGCCGCCGGCATGGTCGGCGTCAACGTGCCGATCCCGGTGCCGATGGCCTTCATGAGCTTCGGCGGCTGGAAGCGCTCGCTGTTCGGCGATCACCACATCCACGGCATGGAAGGCGTGCGCTTTTATACGCGGCTCAAGACCGTGACCGAACGCTGGCCCGCCAGCATTCGCGCCGGCGCCGACTACATCATGCCGACGATGAAGTGATCAGCCGCCCGGCTCCGTCTCGCCGTTCAGGATATCGGCCGCCTGCGACCGAGCCGGCCCCTGAAGCCCCGCGATCTCGCGGATCAGTTTGGCGAGGATGGCCTGGCCGAAGTTCTGGAAGCTGAGTGCCGGGATCATGAAGGCGCCCGGCCCGCCGATGACGTTGTCCTGATAATAGATGTCCAGGTTTCGAGGCCCCGGCCCGCCCCACGGGTTGGGCCGGTCGTTGATGATGGGCAGGCCGTTGATGGTGATGCCCTGGGCCAGCGCCTCGGCGCGCGCCATCAGCACCGAACGGCCGCGGTTGTTGGGGCCGTCGCCGGAAATATCGATGACCCGCCGCGTGCCCTTGAACGGGCTTTTGGCGAACAGCGCCATGGAATAGTCGATGGCGGCCGAGATCGAGGTGCGTCGTTCCGTCACCACGGGTTCCTCGGCGATGGCAGAGGCGAAAGCCTGCAGCGACGCGGCATCATGCACCAGCGTCCAGTTGACGATGACCTTCTGCCAGTGCGGTCCGGCCCATTCTAGGTAGAGAAGCGCCACCCGGCGATGCTGTCCCGACTGGATGGCGCGCAGCACGCGCGGATTGGCGAGCGCTTCGAGGTATCCGCGACGCTGCAGCGCCGCTTCTTCCTCGTCCATCGAGCCCGAGACATCGGCCGCGAGGATGAGTTCAAGATCGACGACGGCCTTGCCCGATTGGGCTTGGGTGGAAGATGGGAAAAGGAATGGTGCGCCGGCAAGGACAGCGGCAATCACGAAAATGCGCAGAAAACGCGGCACGCGACGCCTCCATCGGCAGGGTAGATAATTCTCCGCCCGCCGCCCGGGCCGGTCAAGGGCGGCGCTTCAGCGGTTTTCCTCGTAATCCAGCACCTGGCCGATTCCGGCCGCCTTGGCCTTGGCCGCCAGCATGGCGCAAGCGCCCATGTATTCGAGGCTGGTGCCGCCCGAGAGGAACATGGTGATCTCGCCGGCATTGGTGCGTCCTGCAAGCTTGCCCGCGATCACCTCGCCGATGGCCCCCTTGACGTGACTGCGCTCGATTTCCCCCGCGTTGAGCGGAATAAGGATCTCGCCCTTTTCGTAAAACGCCTGGTCGAGATCATCGACGATCACCCGCCCGCGTTTCAGCGTCGCCGTGTCGATTTCGCGCGCGCCCGGCGCGTGCGCGCCGATGACGTTGCAATGGGTTCCGGGCGCGATCCAGCCGGCTTCCAGTATGGGCGTCTTGGAATTGGTGACGGTGACGACGATATCGGCATCGCGCACGGCGGCCTCGGCGCTGTCGGTGGCGATCGCATCGAGCCCGGGGATGGCGGTGCGCGCCCAGTCGGCGAAAGCCTTGCGGTTTTCGGCATTGGGGCTGAACACGCGCAGGCGCCTGATCGGGCGCACCCGCGAAAGGCCCAGGATCTGGGTGCGCGCCTGGCTCGCCGTGCCCAGCATGCCGACGGTCTCCGATTCGGGGCGCGAAAGATGTTTCGCCGCCATCGCCGATGTCGCTCCGGTTTTCATCTTGCCGATGACGGAACCATGCAGGATGGCGATGACCTTGCCGGTGTCGCAGTCATAGAGCGTCACCCACAGGTTCATGCCGCCGTAGCCGCCCGAATACATGGAGGCGCCCATCACCCGCACGCCCTTCAGGCAGCCGCCGCCGATCTTGAGCGTGCCCGGGCGCTTGCGCCCCGGCACGTCGACGGTGAAGTTGGTGCGCGGCAGGATTTCGAAATCGCCCCGGCCCTGATCGGCATAGGCAGCTTCCACCGCAGCGATGTAGTCGTCCATGGTGACGAGGTCCGTCTCGTGCATCTGTGCGATGTGTTTTTCGTTGAGGAACAGGGTCATGGCGGCCTCGCTGGTGAACTGGGCGCAAAGCATAGCATCGCGGCCCCTTGCCTCAAGCCCCGGCCGGGCGGAGAATTACCGAAAGACAAAAGGGAGCCCGCCCATGACCCACGTGCCGCCGAGCCTCGACGACATTCTCGCCTCCGCCACCGCGTCGGCGATGCCGGTTGTCGAGGACACCGCCTCGACCAGGCTCCGCCATCACTTCCAGGCGGTCGCCAACATGAACCGCGTCTTTGCCATTCGCCCCGGCGAGAAGGTCGTTCTGCTGACCGATCCGCGCCTCGACCGGCGCGTGGTTGACGCGGTTTCGGGAATTGCTGCGGCGCGCGGTGCGCGGGTGCGCGAATTCATGGCGCCGACGACGCAGCTCACCGACTGCCCGCCGGAAGCGCGGACGCTGGTCGAAGACGCCGATTTCGTCATGGGCACGTGGTACGCATCGGTCAACGCGCCGCTGTTCGTGAAGCTGCGCCGGGAAAAGGGCCAGCGCTGGGTCAAGATCACCTATTTCCGCAACCTCGACCTGCTCGACACGCCCCAGGGCCGTTTTCCGCCCGAACTGGTGGGCGAGATCACGCGGGCCAATGCCGCCCTGTTCCCGCGCGGCAAGTCCTTCGACATGAAATTCTCAGATCCGCGTGGTTCCGACGTGACCATCCATTTCACGCCGGACATGGTGTCGAACATGCTCGACAACAACCGCTGGCGCGGGTCAACGATTGCCGAGGAGGCCGGCTGCTACGTTCATTACCTGCCTGCCCACGGGCCCAACATTTATGATCGCGAGGCGTTCAAGCGCGTGCCCGGCGCCGTCGCCGACATGGAAGGCATTCTCTACCCGCAATGGGCGGTAGGCTTCCCGAAACCGTTTGCCGAGAAGATCGGCATCGAGTGGAAGAACACCGAAGTCGTGAAGGTTCACGGCAAGTCGCGCGATGCCGACATCCTGCGCGAGATGATCATGGGCGCGAAGTTGACGGAACTCGGCTGCGGCCACAACCCGAAAGCGCCGCGCTTCACAGCCTATCCGGCGGGTTCCAATGCGGCGGGGGCGCTGCACTGGGGCATCAACTACACCAGGCCGTCGAACTACCTGCGCCGCATGATCCCGCACTGGGAAGAACCGCACCTGCACCAGGACCTCGCCACCTTCGACACCACCGTGAAGCTCGACAACGTGACGCTGATCGACAACGGCTTCCTGATGGCCCTGCAATCGCCCAATGTGGTGGAGATGGCCTCGCAATACGGCGATCCCGTCGAACTGCTCGAAAGTTTCGTCGAGTAGTCAGAGGCGCCCGGCGGCGAAGGCCTCGTCGAGCGCGCGGGCGGCGGCGATCAGGGCGGCGTCTTCGCCGATGAAGCCCTGCAATTCGAGGCCGAGCGGCAGGCCGCCGATTGCCATCAGCGGCAGGCTCGCGACCGGGTTGCCCGCCAGCGACGATCCCCACTGGTAGACCGACGACCCGGTATCGTTGGTGCCCTGAGGTGCCGCGCCGGTGGCCGAAGGGGTGACGATGAAGCAGCCCTCGGCGCGGCAAGCGGCGAGCTTCATCCGCCAGTCGTCGCGGAAGGCGAGCGCGTCTTCGTAGTCGGCGCGGCTCCATTTGTCCCGCGCCAGTCCGCGCTCGACCACGCGGGCCGAATAGGCGCCGGTGGGCGCGGATTTTTCCGCCTCCAGATACATCAGCAGTGGCCAGCGCGATTCGTAATCCGAAATCACGTCGAGCGCGTGCGCCGCCTGATCGAGGCCCGAAGCAAGTGCCGCGACCGGCGCCACGTCCTCGGCGTCCTCGATCGCGATGCCGATGCGCGCCAGCCCCGCGCAAGCATCGTCGAAGGCCTTGCGCGCCGCGTCATCGGTCGCGGGCCAGCCCGCCCGCGTCATGCGCACCAGCGTCTTGGGCATCTTGCCCGCGGGCAGCGCCATCGGCCCGTTCAGGCCGCGATGGCCCGGATGCGGGCCGGCCGTCTCCGACAGGTAGCGCGCCACTTCCCAGGCGTCTTCCAGCCGATGGGCGAGCACGCCCACATGGGTGTTGGTTTCCTGCCCGCCGCCGTCGCCGCCGCGATGGATGGTGCCGTGGCCGGGCTTGAAGGCGTAAGTTCCGCAGAAGCTCGCGGGCCGCGTCAGAGATCCCTTGCCCTGGGTGCCGATGGCGGCGGGAACAAACCCGGCGCCGACGGCCGCCGCCGATCCCGACGACGATCCACCCGCCGACCGCCCCGCATCCCATGGGTTGGTGGTGGCGGGGGGCTGGCCGAAGCCGAGCTCGGGCAGGGTCGTCTTGCCGACGATCACGGCGCCACCCCTGCGCAGGGCGTGCACGATCGCCGCATCGCGCCATGCCACATGGCCGCGTTCGGCAATGCCCCAGGTGGTGGGCAGGCCCTCGACCTCGAAGATGTCCTTGAAGGCGATGGGCAGCCCATCCATGGGCGTGAGCGGCGTGCCCGCGCGGTATCGCGCATCGCTTGCCGCCGCCGCTGCGCGCGCGCGCGCCTGATCGAGGGTGGCGAAAGCACGGACGATGCCTTCGCGGGCGATGATCGTCGCCAGGTGCCGGTCGAGGCAGTCGCCCGGACTGTCGGTGCCATCGAGGAAGGCGCGGCGCACTTCGGCAAAGCTCGCCTTGCGCGGCGCGCGCGGATCGTAAGTCATGACGGGGTGTCCCCCGATACCGGCTCCCATCCCGTGAGCAGGTCGCGCTTGCGCCGGGGTTTGGGGAAGATCGCCGGTTCCCGGCAGGCCTCGAGCGCGTCTTCGGTCGCGGTATCGGAGCGCCAGCCGCGCGCATTGAAGCGGCAGCCCGAATATTTCGCGGATGCATCGGAGGCCAGCACCACCGCCAGCGGCGCGATGTCTTCGGGCTCATATACCGGGCGGTTGTTCTTGCGCGCGTTGATGACGGCGGTGGGGCGCGAGAACGTCGTGTTGGTCAGCCCGCCCGGCAGGATCGTGTTGGCGGTCACATTGGTGCCGAGCAGGTCCTGCGCCCAGGCGATGGTCATCGCCTCGAGCGCCGCTTTGGACGGCCCGTAGGGGGTGTTGCGCTTTTCGTGCATCGAATCGACGCTCTTGGAAACGTTGATGATGCGCCCCCAGCCGGCGGCGATCATGTGCCGGGCGGCGGGCTTCGCCATGTGAAAGGGGCCGTTGACGTTGACCGCGATCAGCCGGTCCCAGCCCTGCGTCATGCAGTCCCAGAAGGGGCCGCGGCTGCCTTCGCAGACGTTGCGCATGCCAAGCCCCGCATTGTTGACGAGGATATGCAGCGCCCCGAACGCGGCGACGGTGCGCGCCACGGCATCTTCACAGGCCATGGCGTCGGCGACGTCGGCGGTGACGGCGAGGCCCGCGCCCTTTCGCCCGGCAATGGCGTCGATATCGGCGGCGGTGGCGGCGATTTCATCGGGCGAGGAGCCCGAGGTGACGCATACCCCGGCGGCACCCGCCCGCGCAAGGCCAAGCGCGATGGCCCGTCCCATGCCGCGCCCGGCGCCGGTGACGATGGCGAATTTTCCCGCAAGCGGCTTGTCGGTCATGTCTCTCCCCATGGGCCTGGTACGGCCTGTGCGCGGCCTTGTCCGGCCGGTCGTTGATCTGACTTTAATCAAGGCCTAGAAATGGGACAACAAACGAAGGGCCCGAACGGGCAAAAGGGAGGGGTTCATGGCGGGCAAGACCCGGCTGAAGATCGTGCGTTTCTGCCGCGACTACCACGATGTGGTAGACGCGGCCTTCCTGCGCGATTTCCCCGAAGTTTCGGTCATGAAGCCCGAAACCGTGGACGAACTGGCCGCGGCACTTCCCGGCGCCGACGTGCTGCACATCAACGATTCCTTCTTTACCCCGGAAGCTGCTGCTGCTCTTGCCGCCCACGGCCATGACCTGAAGTGGATCCAGTTCACTACCGTCGGCACCGATCATGCCGAGGCCGCAGGCATCCCGCCTCAGGTGACCGTCACCAACATCGGCGACGTGCGCCAGCGCATCCTCGCGGGCCATGCCATGGGGATGATGCTGTGCCTGTTGCGCGGCATTCACGATTACGCGCCGTTCCGCGCAAGGCGCGAATGGGCGCGCGAGGAAATGTTTCCCTTCATCCAGGTGACCGAGGGAGCCACGCTCCTGATCTGCGGCATGGGCAAGATCGGCCAGGACATCGCCCGCAAGGCCAAGGCCTTCGACATGAACGTGGTCTGCGTAACCCGCGCGGCCAAGCCGGCCACCGCGCACATCGACCGCGTGGTGGCGCGCGAAAACATCCGCGATGCGCTGCCGCAAGCCGACGTGGTGATGGTGGCGATGCCGCTCGACGATGCGACGCGCGGCTTCATCGGCAAGGCGGAACTCGCGGCGATGAAGCCGTCCGCCATCCTCGTCAACATCAGCCGCGGCCCGGTGGTGGACGAAGCCGCGCTGATCGACTGCCTTGCGGCCAAGGGCATCCGGGGCGCGGCACTCGACGTTTACGAAGACGAACCGCTGCCCGCCGACAGCGGCTTCTGGCCGCTTCCCAACCTCCTGATGACGCCGCATATCGGCGGCCAGGGCGGCGACGACCAGTGGACGGCGCTATCGGTCCTTGTTCGCGACAATACCCGCCGGTATCTTGACGGAAAGCCGCTGAGAAACGTCGTCAAGACGCCCGCCGGGACATGATTTCAACGGGAGACAGACCATGAAGACCGCACCGGATCACCTTCTCGACCAGCCGACAGGCACGATGGAACGCGTCATGTCGAAGATCGGCTTCGACCCCGAGGCGAAGAAGCCCACGGTCTTCACCATGGAATGTCCGCTGCCCGAACAGGGCAACGACCGCACCTACATGGCGCACACCGACCGGCTGACAGTATTCCTCAACGCCTATTCGCCCAATGACGGCGAAAACCTGCTGCACACCCACACCAACGAGGATCATTCCTTCATCGTGCTCGCGGGCACGGCGGAATTCGTCGGCCCCAACGGCGAAAAGACGCGGGTGACGAAGCACCAGGGCATCATGCTGCCGCGCAACTGCCTCTACACCTTCACCGCGGTCGATTGCGACAACCTGGTGATGATCCGCGTCGGCGCTACCGTTGATGCATCGAAAAGCCCCTATGGCCGGGTGCTCAAGGACGGCTCGCCGCTGGTCGGCAATTCCAAGGAAAACAACGCGATCCCCTGCGTGTTCAAGCCCGGCGCCTTTTTCCGCTGAGCCGCCGATGACGACACCGGAGAGCTTTTCCCGCCGCCGCCTGATCGCCGGTGCGGCGGCGCTTGCTTCGGGCGGGGGTGGCGGCGCCATTGCCGCCGAACCGGAACCCATCGAGCAGCCCGAGACCCCCAATCCGCCGACCTTCATGGCGCGCGCCTTTCGCGAACGCCACGACGCCGACAGCGAGGGCGACCAGCCCTACGGCGCGGTGGTGGTGCTGGGTGCGCGCATCATCGGCAAGGCGGGCAGCCGGGTCGTGCGCGACCGCGATCCCACGGCCCATGCCGAACTGCTGGCGATTCGCGACGCCCTCAAGCGCAGCGGCGCCAATACCCTGAAAGGTACCGTGCTTTATTCCTCGTCGCGGGCCTGCCCGATGTGCGAGGCGGCGGCCTATTTCGCCGGTGTGTCGAAGCTGGTCTATGGCCGCGCGCGCGACGACGAAGGCGCGCCGCAGCTCTGCCGGAAAATCTAGCCGCGCCCTATTCGGGCATCATGTTTTTCCAGTCGAGCACGCGGGTGAGCGGCCGCCCTGCCACGTAGTTCTCGATGTTCTCGCCGATGATGTCGAACAGCCTGCGCGCGTTGTTCGATCCCGTGCCCGCGATATGCGGGGTGAGGATCATGTTGGGCGTGTCCCACAGCGGGCTGTCGGCGGGCAGCGGCTCGGTCTGGGTGACGTCGAGCCCGGCGCCGCCGATGCGGCCTTCGCGGCAGGCGCGGATCAGCGCGTCCTCGTCGATCAGGTCGCCGCGCGCGACGTTGACGATGATCGTGGATTTCTTCATGGCGCCGATGGTGTCGTCGTTGATGAAGTGCCTGGTTTCGGCGACGGCGGGCATGGACAGCAGGATGAAGTCGGCCTGGGCCAGCGCTTCCTTCGCGCGTTCGCGCGGAAACACCTCGTCCACCAGGCCGTCGGGCGCGTAGGCGCGGCTGACGCCGATCACCCTCATGTCGAAGGCCTTGGCCCGTTTCGCCGTTTCTTGCCCCGTGGCGCCCATGCCGATGATGCACAGCGTCTTGAAGGTCATGGCGGTGACCGTGGGGCCGATGTCGTCGCGCCGCCACAGGTGGCCGCGCTGGTCGGTTTCGGTATCGCGGATGCGCCGGCCCACGGCCATGAACAGGTGGAAGGCGTGCTCCGCCAGTATCGGCGCGCCGAGGCCGGCCGAATTGGTGACGATCACGTTCTCGGGAAAACCGCCGGACCGCAGCGCCTTGTCGATCCCCGACGTCGTGAACTGGATCCACTTCAGCTTTTTCTGGTTGTCGTTGATGGCATGCGCCATGTCGGGCAGGTAGGGCCGGTTCGACGCCACCAGCATTTCCGCATCGACGATCTCGCGGGCAAGTGCCGCCAGGTCCCGGGTCACTACCATCGGGTGATCGGGAAAGCGTTTCTGCAGCGGCGCGATATCGGGCCGGCCGCTCGGCAGGTGCAGGACGATCTTCATCGGTAATGGTCTCCCCGGGGCAGGTGCCCTTTTGATTTTGCGCCGATTTTAGACGACACTTTCGCCCAGTGAACGAAAAAACGGGGGATGCCATGTCCGGAAGGCTTGCAGGAAAGATCGCGCTGGTGACGGGAGCGGGCGGTGCCATTGGCGGCGCCATCGCGCGCCGCTTCGCCGCCGAAGGGGCGGCGGTCTGCGTTGCAGACATCAATCTGGAAGGTGCGGAAAAGACCGTTACCGACATTCAGGTGGCGGGTGGCCGCGCGGTCGCCTGTCCGCTCGACGTCACCATCCCCGCGCAATGCGAGCGCGCGGTGCAGCTTGCGGCAGAACGTTTCGGCGGGCCCACGGTGCTGGTCAACGTCGCCGCCGGGCCCACCAGCGACGGCACGGTGGTGGACCTGCCGCTCGAGGCATGGACGAAGGAAATCACCACCAACCTGACCGGCTATTTCCTGATGGCGAAATACGCGATCCCGCGCATCCGCGAGGCGGGCGGCGGCGCCGTCATCAACATCGCATCGCAACTGGGCCAGATCGGCGTGCCCCGGCGCTCGGCCTATTGTTCGTCAAAGGCGGCGATCATCGAACTGACGCGCTGCATGGCCATCGACCACGCATCGGAAAATATCCGCGTGAACAGCATTTCGCCCGGCGCCATCAATACGCCGCGCTCGATGTGGCGCTACAAGACCGAGGAAGAAGCCATCGCCGACCGCGGGCGCTACTACCTGACGAGGCGCCCGGGCCGCGTGGACGAGATCGCCTCGGGCGCGGTCTACCTCGCCTCCGACGAGGCGTCGTTCTGCACCGGCATGGACCTGCTGATCGACGGCGGCTACCTCGCCTTCAAGGGCACGACCGCCGATCTGCCCGCCTAGCGGGCGCGCTTCTTCGCCTGCTTTTTGGCTTTCGTCTTGCTCTTCTTTCCGAGCGTGCGGTGGAAGAAGGCGAAGGAACGGTCATAGGAGAGATCCGTCGCCGCGCGGCGCGGTGCCGATACCTTCGCATCCGGCGCGATCTGGGCGAAGGAATGTTCCATGTCCTGATACCAGTTGAGTTCGAACGACTTGCCGCGCGCCTGCATGGCGCGGGAGAAGGCGTCGATCTCGTCCTTCGGCGTCGAATGGTCGTTGGTGCCGATGTGGTACTGCATCGGGCAGTCGAAGGTGTCGAGCTCGCGCTCGTCGGGGAACAGGCTGTGGTGATAGATCACCGCCGACTGGAACTCCTTGCTGCGCGCCGCCGCCAGTATGGCGAGGCCGCCGCCGAGGCAGAAACCGAGAATGCCGACGCGGCCTTTGGGCCCGACCCAGGGCAGGCCGCGCAGGAAGGCCGCCGCGCCGATGATCTGTTTCGTCGCATGATCGACGTCCAGCGCGTTCTTGGCGCGCAGGCGCTGGGCGTGGCCGTCGAGCGATTCGCCCATGAAGTCGGGCGACATGGCGACGAAGCCGGCGCGCGCGAAATGGCGCGTGATCTCGCGCTGGGTCCAGGTCATGCCGCCCATTCCGGAAAGCAGCACGACGCCGGGCAGGCCCGTGCCCGACGACGGGCGGGCAAGGAAGCCGTCGGTATAGACCCCGTTGGTCTCGTAGCCTGAATGCATGGAAACGATACGTGAAGCCTTGGCCATGTGATTATTCCTGATTCCTTGGTGTCGGTTATTCATAGACGCGGTCATCGAAAAATTCGGTGACCACGGTGTTGTTCTCGGCGTCGTTGCCGTAGATGCGCGTGCCGTCCATGGCGTAGCGCTGCCACGGGCTGTCGGTGGCATCGACGACGCAGCCCATGCGCAGGACCACCAGCGGCTCATCGCCCTCGGTGCGGAAACGGTAATAGCAGCCGCGCGGCAGCAGGATACCCTCGTTGCGGCCCAGTACTATCGATTCGTCCTTGTGCCCGTAGAAGCGCGCCGTGCCCTGCAGGACGATGAAGGTGTGATCTTCGTTGGAATGGTTGTGCAGGGTGTTCTCGCCGCCCTCGGCATAGGTCTTGAGGGCGATCCACATGCGGTCGGTGGCGCCGAGCAGCGCTTCGGCGCGGCCCTGCTTCGGCAGTTTCGAGCGCATGCGGAAGATCTGCGGGTTCTTTTCCCAGTCGGCCGGGCGGTGCTTGGCGATCTCGCGGTCGAGCTTGCTCGACCTCGAATTGATGGTGTCCGTGGTGTCGCCGCTGGTTTCCGGCTCGCGGATGATGTTGGCCATGTCGTTCCCCCTTGGCTCGCGACGGTCGTTGTCGGCATGTTTGGTTGCACTATAGAATTGTGGGCTACGGATTCCAACGCCGCCCCGAAAGGCAGAAGCGATGACGACCCACAGGCCCCTTGGCGGCTTCCCCACGACCCGGCCCGAGCTGAAGGGCACCTTCGGCATGGTGACGACCAGCCACTGGCTCGCCTCCCAGGCGGGCATGGGCATGATGGAAAAGGGCGGCAACGCTTTCGATGCCGTTATCGCCGCGGCTTTCGTCCTCCAGGTGGTGCAGCCGCACATGTGCGGGCCCTTGGGCGAGGTGCCGGTGCTGTTCTCCCGCGAAGGGGGCAAGGTGACGGCGCTGGCGGGGCAGGGCCCGGCGCCCGCGGCCGCGACCATCGACGCCTACCGCAGGGAAGGCTTCGACACGGTGCCCGGAACCGGCCTGATGGCGGCGACCGTTCCGGCCGCCTTCGATTCATGGATGGTGCTGCTGGCCGATCACGGCACCTTGCCCCTTGCCGACGTGCTGGCGCCGGCGCTCGGTTACGCGGCGAATGGCTACCCGGTGCCGCCGATGGTGGCGGGCGCCATCGAATCGGTGCGCGAGGTGTTCCTCGCCGAATGGCAGACCTCGGCGGAAACCTACCTTGTGGGCGGCGACGCGCCGCGTCCGGGCAGCCTCTACCGCCTGTCGCAGCTGGCCGAAACCTATGCCCGCGTGTTGCGCGAGGCGGAAGCGGGCGGCGGCTCCCGCGAACAAGTGATCGCGCGCGCGCGCAAGGTCTGGCGCGAAGGTTTCGTCGCCGAAGCGGTGGACCGCTTCTGCCGCGAAGGCCGCGTTTACGATTCGTCGGGCGAGCGCCACGGCGGGTTGCTCACCGGCGAGGACATGGCGAAGTTTTCCGCCCCTTACGAAGATCCGCTCGTCTACGACTACTGCGGCCATTCGGTTGTAAAATGCGGGCCGTGGAGCCAGGCACCCGTCGCGTTGCAGCAGCTGGCGCTGCTGAAAGGTTTCGACCTCGGCGCGATGGACCCGCTCGGCCCCGATTTCATCCATACCGTGATCGAATGCGCGAAGCTCGCCTTCGCCGACCGCGAGAAATTCTACGGCGATCCGAAATTCGCCCGCGTGCCGATGGACGTGCTCTTGTCGGATTCCTACAACGACGCGCGGCGTCGTCTTGTCGGGTCCGAGGCCTCGATGGAGCTGCGTCCGGGCGACGTGCCGGGGTTTGGCGCTTCGCGCATCCTGACCGGCGACGGCGCCGGTGGTGCGGGCATGCTGTCGGGCGGCGAGCCCGGACGCACGCTCGATACCCAGGGCCCGCTCGAGAAGGGCTTGCGCTCCGATACCGTGCATATCGAGGCGGTGGACCGTTTCGGCAATATCGTGTCGGCGACGCCGTCGGGCGCCTGGCTGCAAAGCTCGCCGGTGGTGCCTGGTCTCGGCTTTCCGCTCGGCACCCGGGCGCAGATGTTCTGGCTCGACGACAGCCACCCTTCCGGCCTCGCGCCGGGCAAGCGCCCGCGCACGACGCTGTCGCCCTCTTTCGCGCTCAAGGACGGGCGTCCCTACATGGCCTTCGGTACGCCGGGCGGCGACATGCAGGACCAGTGGCCTCTTTACTGCTTCCTGCGGCACGTGCATTTCGGGTTGAACCTGCAGGAAGCGATCGACCTGCCGCTTTTCGAAACGCTCCACTTCCCCAATTCGTTCTGGCCGCGCGATGCGGTACCGGGTCATCTCGGGCTCGAGGGCGGCACGCCCGCGGCCACCGTCAGCGAGTTGCGCCGTCGCGGCCACAAGGTCGAGGAAAGCCCCGCCTGGTCGATGGGGCGCGTGCTGATGAGTTCGAGCGAGGGCGGCATCCTGCGTGCCGCCGCCACCTCGCGCTTCATGCAAAGTTACGCCGTCGGGCGCTAGTGGTGGTCGAAATGAAAAGGCCGGCGGAAGCCGGCCTTTTCGTAAAGCGATCTCAGCTTTCGCTTGCCTTTTTCTTCTTCTTTTTCTTTTCCGAGCCCTTGCGCGCTTCGGCGGCCGCCTTCTTTTCGTCGATGGCGCCGAGCACCTTGATGCGGAAGTCGTCGGAAATGTCGATCAGGTCGGCGACCAGCTTCTGCAGGTCCTCGCCGCTCTGGGAATCGATGTCGGCGCGCTGCTTCTTGGCTTCCGCCATGAACTGCGCATCCTTCAGCGTCGCTTCATAGGCCGCCCGAAGTGCCTTCACACGGTCGGCGGGCACGCCCTGTGCGACGGCGATGGGGCGCCCCACGGCGACCGCCTTCGAAATATAGGTGAGGATGGCGGTTTCCTCGGGCGTCTTGCCGAGCTCCTTGAGCAGCGCCACGTCGGGCAGCGCCGGGTCCTTCTCCAGGCCGACCTGGATCAGCGGGCGGATCAGCTTCTTTTCGACCAGTTGCGGCGTCGCCGAGAGCCAGCTCGCCCACGGGTTGGTGCCGCGGCCTTCAAGCTCGCCCTTTTCCATGGCGAAGTTGATCTCGGTGCCCGATTCGTAGCCGTAGATGATCTTGAGCTTGGTGCCGAGCACGTTGTTGTAGACGGCGGGCAGCTGCACCGAGGCGGAGCCCGCGCCGGTGGCGCCGATGATGACGCGGCGCGCCTTGAGGTCTTCCACGGTCTTGGCGGGCGAGGTGTGCCACACGACGAAAACCTGGTTCGACTTCGACATGTTGCCGATCCAGTTGAAGGCCTTCATGTCGGCCTGCAGCTTGTTGGTCAGCTTGAGACCCTGGATCATCGGCAGCGCCTGGCTGACGATGGTGAGGATCGTGCCGTCGCGGGGTGCGACCTTGGCGACGTAATTCGCCGCCTTCAGCCCGCCGCCGCCCGGCATATTGACGTTGACGGCGTTGGGGTTGCCGGGAATGTGACGCGGCATGTGGCGCATCAAGAGGCGCGCATAAAGATCGTATCCGCCGCCTGCCGCGGTGCGGATGATCATCTTGACCTGCTTGCCCTTGTAGAAGTCGGCAACCGGATCGGCCGCAGCGGGTGCGGCGATCAAAGCCGGCGTGAGCGCGAGCGCGAATGCCGACGCAGAGAGTGTCGCGAATTTCATTTTTGCCTCCCAGTGGCGCGGGGTGCGCCAGGCCCGATGGCGCACGTTGGCGCCGAAATTGCGGGGCCGCCCGGTTCGGGCGCCCCCGCTTTTTATGGAGGTATTCTAGACTTCGGGGCCTTGTCCGCAAAGCCCCTCGCACACCTGTCCCATGCGGAGGCAGATAGCAAAGAGGCCGGCTTGCGCCGGCCTCCCCGATCGAAAGGTTGTTGTCCCTACTGCTTTTTCTTCTTGGGGCGCTCGATCTTGCCGTAATACCCACCGGGCGGCGTGATCGCTGCAACCACCTTTTCACGCAGCTGGGGTGAGACAGTAACGATATCGGTGATCAGCTTCTGAAGCTCGACACCGCTCGTCGGACCCACGTCGACACGCATGCGCGCGGCCTCGTCCAGGAACGCCTTGTCCTTCATGGTAGCGTCGAATGCTGCGCGCAATGCCTTGACCCGGTCGGCCGGCACGTCCTGGGCGGCCGCGAACGGGAAGCCCGTCATGAACGCCTTCGTCGCATACACGAGGATCTCGGTCTGTTCGGGCGTCTCGCCCAGATCCTGGAGCAGCGGCACGACGCCGGGCAGCGCCGGATCCGGCTTGAACCCGACCTGGACCATCGGGCGGACCAGCTTTTCCTTGATCAGCCGTGGCGCGCTCGACACCCAGCTCGACCACGGGTTGGAGCCGCGGCCCTCGAGCTCGCCCTTCTCCATGGCGGCGTCGATCTCGGTGCCACCCTGGTAGCCCGTGATGATCTTGAGCTTGGTGCCGACCACGTTGTTGAGGACCGCCGGAAGGATCACCGACGGCGAGCCGGCGCCGGTGGCGCCGATGGTGATCGTGCGCTTCTTCATGTCAGCGACGGTCTTCGCCGACGACGTGTGCCAGACGGCCAGCACCCGGTTCGTGGTCGATATCACCCCGATCCAGTTGAACGCTTTCATGTCGGCCGTGAGCTTGTCGCCCAGCTGGAGCCCCTGATACATCGGGATGGTGCCGCCGACGATGGTCAGCACCGTGCCGTCGCGCGGCGCCACCTTGGCGACGTAGTTGACGGCCTTGAGCCCGCCGCCTCCCGGCATGTTGATGTTGAGCGCTGACGGGTTGCCGGGGATATGGCGGGTCATGTGACGCATCAGGAGGCGAGCATCAAGATCGTAGCCGCCGCCCGCAGCGGTGCGGATGTACATCTTGATCTGCTTGCCCTTGTAAAAATCCGCCACCGGGTCGGCCGACGCGGGGCCTGCCGGCAGGCCAGCGAAAATCGCCAGCCCGAGGGCCGGCAAGGTCATGACTGCTTTTTTCATGAGTTATCTCCCAGAAGGCGCGCCCATCTGTCCCGGCTGCGCCCGTTGCGTAATGGCCGCATTCCGGTCCTTTGTTTTTCTCGCGCGGAGGGTTCCGGGTATCGGTCGAGCGATACTAGCGCACCCGATGGGAGGCGGGAAAGCGGGATGGATTAGGGGCTGGCAGATAGCAAAGAGGCCGGCTTGCGCCGGCCTCTCCGCCTGAAAAACGCCGTCCTTACTTCTTCTTCTTGGCGCGCTCGATCTTGCTGTAATACGCTCCGGGGGGAGTGATCGCGGCGACCACCTTTTCACGCAGCTGGGGCGAAACATCGACGATTTCGGTGATCAGCTTCTGCAGCTCGACACCGTTGGTGGGGTCCACCTCGATGCGCGCGCGCTTGGCGTCGTTCAGGAACTCCTTGTCCTTCATGGTGGCGTCGAACGCCGCGCGCAGAGCCTTGACCCGGTCGGCCGGCACGCCTTGTGCGACCGCGAAGGGGAAGCCCGTCATGAACGACTTGGTCACGTAGGTGAGAATTTCGGTCTGTTCGGGAGTCTTGCCGAGATCCTTCAGCAGCGGCACGACGCCGGGCAGCACCGGGTCCGGCTTGAACCCGACCTGGACCATCGGGCGGACCAGCTTTTCCTTGACCAGCCGTGGCGCGCTCGCCAGCCAGCTCGACCACGGGTTGGAGCCGCGGCCCCCGAGTTCGCCCTTTTCCATGGCGGCATCGATTTCCGTGCCCGACTGGTAGCCCGTAATGATCTTGAGTTTGGCGCCGAGCACGTTGTTGAGGACGGCCGGCAGGATCACCGACGGCGAGCCGGGCCCGGTGGCGCCGATGTTGGTAACGCGCTTCGTGAGGTCCTCAAAGGTCTTGGCCGGCGTGGTGTGCCAGACGGCGAGCACCCGGTTCGAGGTCGATATCACCCCGATCCAGTTGAACGCCTTCATGTCGGCCTTGAGCTTGTTGGTAAGCCTGAGGCCCTGGATCATCGGGATGGAACCGCTGACGATATTCAGCACCGAGCCGTCGCGTGGCGCCACCTGGGCAACATAGTTGGCGGCCTTGATTCCGCCGCCGCCCGACATGTTGATGTTGATCGCCGACGGGTTGCCGGGAATGTGCCGCGTCATGTGACGCATCAGCATGCGTGCATTAAGATCGTAGCCGCCGCCCGCCTTGGTGCGAATGATCATCTTGATCTGCTTGCCCTTGTAGAATTCCGCGACCGGGTCGGCCGCGGCGGGGCTTGCCGGCAGGCCGGCGAAAATCGCCAGCCCGAGGGCGGGCAGGGTCATGACTGCTTTTCTCATGGGTTATCTCCCAGATTGTGGGGCGCACCCGCCTGTTCCGGCTGCGCCCGTTGCGTGATGGCCGTGTTCCGGTCTCCCGTCAGGAGGTTCCGGGCTCGGGCCGCTGTATTATGGAAAATTTTAGCCTGTCCGAGGCGGCGGGGGAAGCACGATGGGCGCAGACGCCCGGTCGGCCCGGATCCGAAGGGATTCGAGCCGCAAATCAGGCGTTAAACCTCGCATTCAGCGGCAGGACGCGCGCTGCCGGGCAATTCTAGGTATCGAGCGTTTCCTTGGCGAACAGGGTTTCCGGCTCGTAAGGGGCGTCGATCAGGCCCTGATCGTGGGAATACTTGATGAACCGCTCGATGTTCTTGCGGTTGCGCTTGAAGCCGTTTTCCCAAGGATCGCGGACGAACAGGCGGCGTTCGTCCTCGTAGTCGTGGCGCCCCCAGGCGAGCCGCGACCAGTTGGGGTCCTCGTAATATTCCTCGGCCAGCCGCTTGGCGTCGTTGAACATGTCGTAGACGGCGCGCGCCACCCAAGGGTTACGGTCGATGACTTCCTGGCGAATGGCGACCACATGCATGATCGGGTAGTCGCCGACGCTTTCATAGTAGTCGAGTTCCTCGGCCTTGCAGTCGGCGAAGAGGCGGCGCGCCGCCGTCTTTCCCGACACGACCGAATGGGGCGGGTGGGGCAGGAAGAAGGCGTCGATCTCGCGCGCCTCCAAAGCGCGGCCGAGATCGGCGCGGTCGCCGATGAATTCCAGCTTCACGCCGGGCTTGGTCTTGAACTTGACCTTTTCCTCGGTAGTCAGCACCCAGTGGATCGTTTCCCAGGGCACGTCGTAATAGAATTTCATGTCGCCCTTGGCGAGCAGCGACAGCGTGGTCTGGAAGGAACTGAGCGCGACTTTCTTGCCGACGAGATCCTTCGGGTGCCAGAGGTTCGATTCGGGATGCACCCACATCTGGCTCTGGCTGAACAGGCGGCGCGGGAAGATGGGGATGCCTGCGATCGGCATGCCGCGGCCCTTGGCCATCAGGAAGGTGGACATCGAAAACTCGGCGACGTCGAAATCGCCCTTCAGCATCCGCCCGTGGCGGTCGGTGCCGTCGCGCAGGGTGACGCTCTGGCCGACCTGCAGAACCTTCAGGTCGATGGTGTTCGGCACTTTCACCGTGTTGTCGAAGAACGGGAAGTGGCGGTCGTAGCGTTCGATGCCGATGGTCAGCTTGAGTTTGCCGCGGCCGGCCGCTTTTGCCGCCGTGCGCCGGGCGGGCGCCTTTCTGGCCGCAGCCTTCTTCTTCGCCGCCTTGCGGACGGGAGCTTTCTTCTTCGCTGCTTTTCGGGCCGGGGCCTTCTTGCGGGCTTTCTTCGCGGCGGATTTCTTGGCGGGCTTGCGGGCCATGAACTGTCTCCCTGTAGGCGGTTCAATGCGCGGCTGGTTGCTGTCAGCCGTCGAAGGGCCGGGCGAGTTTCACCCATTCCTTATTGAGAAGATGAATCTGCTCCTGGTCGTCGACGAAGGCGAAATAGCGCGTCTCCGAGTTGAGCAGGTCCTGAATGCGCGAGGTCGCGTCGATGAAGACGTAGCCCTTCATGATCCTGCCGTCGCCGAGTGTCAGTTCCACGTATTCGCGGACCTTCGGAATCTTCGGCATGCGGGCCATGGCGGGCGGTCTCCAATGCGGTTGGTGGCGCAACAATAGCGCCTGATCGGGGGCGCGAACAGGGCGGATGCATTGAATTGTCGTGGTCCGGCGGCGCGGGGCCGCCGTCATTGACCGCAGGGCGGCTCTGCGGTTGAATGGCGCGCTTAAAAATCTCGGGTTTGCGCCGCCCTGGCGCGGGCCCCATCCCCGGGGAGAACAGAATTATGAAACTCAAGGGAAAGGTCGCCATCGTCACCGGTGCGGGCCGCAACATCGGCGAAGCCGTGTCGCATACGCTGGCCCGCGAAGGGGCCGCGGTCGCGGTCGTCGATCTGGAGAAGGATCGTGCCGAATCGGTGGCTGCCGCCATCAACAAGGCAGGCGGCAAGGCCAAGGCCTTCGTCACCAATGTCGCCGATGAGGCGCAGGTGCAGGCGCTGATCAAGGGCACCGTCGATGCCTTCGGACGGCTCGATATCGTCGTCAACAACGTCGCCATATCCGACAACAAGACGATCTTCGAGATCACCAAGGAAGAATGGGACCGCGTCATGAGCGTGACGCTGAGTTCCCCCTTCTTGATGGGCAAATATGCCGCCCAGCAGATGGTCGCCCAGGGCGGCGGCGGCAATATCCTCAACGTCGCCTCGACCTCGGGCTGGCGCGGGCGTCACCGCGCCATCGCCTATACCTCGGCCAAGGGCGGCGTCATCAACCTGACGCGCTCCATGGCGGTGCAGCTGGCGCCCCACAAGATCCGCGTCAATTCGATTTCGCCCAACAAGATCGGCTCGCCCGTCGGCAAGGCGGACTTCGACCCGACGCGCCCGGTGGTCAACCTCGCCGGCCGCAGCGGCGTGCCCGAGGACATGGCCAAGGCCGTGCTCTTCCTCGTTTCCGACGATTCCGACTTCGTCTGGGGCGAGAACCTGTTCCTCGACGGCGGCTGCATGGCGATGGAAATTACCTGATCCGGGGCTGCCGCCCGTTTCGGGGGCCCCGGCGGACAGCCGCCGGGGCCCTTTCCTTTTGCTTGCCCTTTGCGCCCGGCGCACCTATTTCAATGCCTGAAAGGACCCCGCCCGCGCCATGCGCCTGATCCGCCCCTCCGACGCCCTGCCTGCCGATTTGCGCGGTGCCGTCGTTGCCATCGGCAACTTCGACGGCGTCCATCGCGGCCACCGGCGCGTGATCGAGGAAACCGTCGCCATCGCGGGGCGGCTGGGCGCGCCCGCCGCTGCCCTGACTTTCGCTCCCCATCCGCGCCGCTTGTTCGCGCCCGATTTGCCGCCCTTCGCGCTGACCAGCAACGCGGCGCGCGCCCGCCGTCTTGCGGCGCTCGGCCTCGACGGGCTGTTCGTGCTCGACTTCGACCGCGCGCTTGCCGCCGTCTCCGCCGACGATTTCATCGCCGATATTCTCGTTGCGCGCTTCGGTTTGCGCCATGTCGTGGTCGGCGACGATTTCCGCTTCGGCCGCGGCCGGGCGGGCGATTCGGCTCTGCTGGCAACGCGGGGACGGGAAGCCGGTTTCGGCGTCACCGCCGCGCCCAAGGTCATGGACGACGCGGGGCGGGTGATCGCATCGCGCGCCATTCGCGAAGCGATCGTCGCGGCCGACCCGGTCGCGGCCGAGGCCCTGCTCGGCTATCACTGGGAAATCGAGGGCGAGGTCGTGCACGGCGATGCCCGCGGGCGCGAGCTGGGTTATCCCACCGCCAACGTGGCCATGGGGGACTACCTGCACCCGGCGAAGGGCGTCTACGCGGTGCGCGCCGGCGTCGTCGGCCCGGAAGGCACCGAATGGCATGACGGTGCAGCTTCTTTCGGCCTGCGCCCCCAGTTCGACGGCAAGGACGCCCGGCTCGAGGTTTTCGTGCTCGATTTCGCGGGCGATCTCTACGGGCGCACCCTCAGGGTCGCCTTCCACGCCTATCTTCGCGGCGAGCAGCGCTTTGCGAGCGTCGATGACCTCATCGCCCGCATGCGCGAGGACGTCGCCGAAACCCGCAGTCTCCTTGCCGGCCTGCCGCCTCCAGGGGGCGGCTCCTGAGTTCCAGAGGTTGACTTGGGGGCCCCATTGGGCTTTCCATGCCGCCCAACCAATCCATCCGTCCGGGCCCAGATGAGCACCGATTACAAGTCCACCGTTTTCCTGCCCAAGGCCGATTTCCCGATGAAGGCCGGCCTGCCCGAGCGCGAGCCCGAATGGCTCGCCCGCTGGGAAAAGATCGGCCTGTGGGGCCGCCTGCGCGAAGGCTCGAAGGGGCGCGAGAAATTCGTCCTTCACGACGGCCCGCCGTATGCCAACGGCAACATCCATATCGGCCACGCGCTCAACAAGATCCTCAAGGACGTCATCAACCGCACCCGCCAGATGCAGGGTTATGACGCCAATTACGTTCCGGGCTGGGACTGCCACGGCCTGCCCATCGAATGGAAGATCGAGGAACAGTACCGCGACGCCGGCAAGGACAAGGACCAGGTTCCGGTCATCGACTTCCGCGCCGAATGCCGCGCCTTCGCCGCCAGGTGGATCGACGTCCAGCGCGAGGAGTTCAAGCGCCTCGGCATTCTCGGCGACTGGAACAATCCCTACACCACGATGACCTTTGATGCCGAGGCCGCGATCATCGAGGAGTTGGGCAAGTTCGTCCTCAATGGCGGGCTGTTCCGCGGCTTCAAGCCGGTGATGTGGTCGGTGGTGGAAAAGACCTCGCTGGCCGAGGCCGAGGTGGAATACGAGGACCACACGTCGAACACCGTCTGGGTGCGCTTCCCCGTGGTGCGCGCGGCCAATGCGGCGCTGAAGGATGCCTCGGTCGTCATCTGGACGACGACGCCCTGGACGCTGCCCGCCAACCGCGCCGTCGCCTTCGGGGCCGACATCGATTACGTCGTTCTCTCGGTCAAGGAAACGGGCGAAAAGCTCATCTGCGCCGAAGCCCTGCTCGCCGACATGACCGAAAAGGCGGGCATCGCTGCCCATGACGTGGTGGCCCGCCTCAAGGGCCGCGACATGACGGGCGCCGTTCTCTCCCATCCGCTCCGCGGTTGGGCGGAAGGCGCCGGCGGTTACGATTTCGACGTGCCGCTGGTCGAAGGCCACCATGTCACCACCGATACCGGCACGGGCTTCGTCCATATCGCGCCCAGCCACGGCGCCGACGACTTCGAGATCGGCCAGCGTTTCGGCATCGACACGCCCGAAACCGTGGGGCCCGACGGGCTTTATACGGACCGCGTGCCGGGCTTCAAGGGCCTGCACGTGTTCAAGGCCGACCAGCCGGTGTGGGAAGCCATCGACGCCCAAGGCAACCTTCTTGCCCGCGGCAAGCTCAAGCATTCCTATCCGCATTCGTGGCGCTCGAAAGCGCCGCTGATCTTCCGCGCGACGCCGCAGTGGTTCATCTCGATGGAGACGAACGAGCTCCGCCGCAAGGCGCTCGCCGCCATCGACGCCACCCGTTTCGTGCCCGCCCAGGGCCGCAACCGCATCCGCTCGATGGTCGAAGACCGCCCCGACTGGTGCGTGTCGCGCCAGCGTGCCTGGGGTGTGCCCATCACCGTCTTCGTCAACCGCAAGACCGGCGAAGTGCTGCGCGATGCCAAGGTCATGGCGCGCATCGTCGAAGCGGCGCGGGCGGGCGGTTCGGACGTGTGGTTCACTGCCGATCCGTCGCGGTTCCTTACCCCCGAATACGATCCGGCCGATTTCGAGAAGGTCACCGACATTCTCGACGTGTGGTTTGATTCGGGATCGACCCATGCCTTCGTGCTGGAAGCGCGGCCCGAGCTGGGCTCGCCCGCCGATCTTTACCTCGAAGGTTCCGACCAGCATCGCGGCTGGTTCCAGTCCTCACTGCTCGAATCCTGCGGCACCCGCGGCAAGGCGCCCTACGGCACCGTGCTGACCCACGGCTTCATCAACGATGAGCAGGGCCGCAAGATGTCGAAGTCGCTCGGCAACACCACGGCGCCCCAGGAAGTCTGCGACAAGTTCGGCGCCGATATCCTGCGGCTCTGGGTGGTGGCGTCGGACTACACCGAGGACCTGCGTGTCGGCCCCGACATCATCCGCTACCAGGTCGATACCTACCGCCGCCTGCGCAACACGCTGCGCTACCTGATCGGGGCGCTCGACGGTTTCAGCGAGGCCGAGCGCGTCGAAGCCGAGCGCATGCCCGAGCTTGAGCGCTGGGTGCTGCACCGCCTCTATGAACTCGACCGCCTGTTGCAGCGCGCCGCCGACGATTACGATTTCCATCGCTTCTATTCTGCGCTGCATAATTTCTGCGCCGTCGACCTGTCGGCCTTTTACTTCGACATCCGCAAGGACGCGCTCTATTGCGACGCGCCGTCGAGCGCGCGCCGCCGCGCCGCCCGCACGGTCATGGACCACCTGTTCATGTGCCTGACCGCATGGCTGGCGCCGGCCATCTGCTTCACCGCCGAGGAAGCCTGGCTGGCTCGGTTCCCGTCCGATGCCGACAGCGTGCACCTGCGCACCTTCCCCGAAGTGCCGTCCGAATGGCGCGACGACAAGCTTGCCGCGCGCTGGCAGACCCTGCGCGAGGCGCGTCGCGTCGTGACCGGCGCGCTTGAGATCGAACGTGCCGAAAAGCGCATCGGTTCGTCCCTGCAGGCCGCACCCGTCGTGCACCTGCCCGTCGATATGATTGCTGCATTCGAGGCGGCAAAGACCGCCGGCCTCGACCCGGCGGAACTGTTCATTACATCCGGCGCCGTGCTCAGCGCGGCCCCCGTGCCCGAGGGCGCGTTCCAGCTCGCCGAGGTTCCCGGTGTCGGCGTTCTGCCCGCGCGCGCGAACGGCGCCAAGTGCGGTCGCTGCTGGAAGGTGCTGGAAGAAGTCGGCACTTTCGATCCGCCCGATCTCTGCGGGCGCTGCGCCGAAGCCGTTCCGGCCGCGGGCGGATGATGCCGCGCTGGCTCGCCGATCTTTCTTCGCTCTCCGCCCGGCGCGGCCCGCTCGCCTTCGCAGGCCTGGTGCTCGTCGCCGACCAGATCAGCAAGTGGTGGATCGTCGATCACGTCATGGTGCGCCCGCAGGTGATCGAAGTGACGCCGTTCTTCAATATCGTGATGACCTGGAACCGCGGCGTGACCTTCGGAATGCTGGCGAGCGACGGCGAAACCACGCGCTGGCTGCTGATCGGCGTGTCGCTCGCAGTGGTCGGTGTATTGCTGGTCTGGCTGGCGCGCACCGCCGCCAGGCTGCCCGCCTTCGCGCTTGCCGCCGTCATCGGCGGCGCGCTCGGCAACGTTATCGACCGGCTGAACTACGGGAAAGTCGCGGATTTCCTTGATTTTCACCTGGCCGGCTGGCATTGGCCAGCCTTCAACCTGGCCGATTCCGCCATCGTCTGCGGGGTGGTTTTGCTGCTGCTCGACACTTTCACCTCGCGGGCGGAATGATTACATTGGGCGCGACGGCAGCTATGCTGCCCCGACAGGCCCGGACAGGATTGACGATGACCCCGAATTTCGCCCGTTTTCTGCACTTCATGCCCATTGCCGCGGTTGCCCTCTCGGTTTCCGCCTGCGGCGGCGTGCGCGAGGCTGTCGGCATCGACCGCGATTCGCCCGACGAATTTCAGGTCACGGTGCGCGCGCCGCTCTCCATGCCGGCCGATTTCGGCTTGAGGGCGCCGAGTCCCGGCGCCCAGCGTCCGCAGGAAGAACCGCTGCGCGACCGCACCCGCCAGATCGTCCTTGATGCCACCGGCGATGCCAAGGCCAAGAAGGCCCAGGCGCCGCAGATCAAGGGCATCAGCAAGGCCGAAGCGGCGTTGCTGCGCAAGGTCGGCGGCGATGTCGTCGATCCGGGCATCCGTCAGGTCGTCGAAAAGGAAACCACGGCGCTCGAGTTGGAAGCCAAGGGTTTTGTCGATGACCTGCTGTTCTGGAAGGACAAGACCCCGCCCGCCAAGGTCGTCGACCCCGTGGCCGAACGGCGCCGTCTGCAGGGCAATGCGGCGCTGGGGCGTTCGGCCACCAGCGGCGTCACGCCCGAAATCGGGCGCAAGAAATCGGGCGGATTGCTGCAGGGCTGGTTCTAGGCCCTGCACCGGCTCCAGCGGGACGCCGGGTTGGTCGTGAAATTGCCACAGTGCGGCGTAATTCTTTTCGTTGCGCCCGGTTGCGGGCAGGACATTTCGCGCAGGCGGGAGCTTTCTTACGATGGCTGACATCCGCGTAAACACTTTGGCCTCCGGGCGCGGCCCGCGGCGGCACGGCCCTGTGCGGATCCTCTGCATGCTGGCTGCCGTGATCCTCGCTTCGTTCGCGGGCCTGGCCTCGGCCAAGGCTGCGGTCTTCAACCCCAAGACTTTCACGCTGGCAAACGGGATGCAGGTCGTGGTGCTCGAAAACCACCGGCTTCCCGTCGTCCGCCAGATGGTGTTCTACCGTGTCGGCGCCGCAGACGATCCGCCCGGCAAGTCGGGGCTTGCGCACTTTCTCGAACACCTGATGTTCAAGGGCACCAAGACGATCCCGCCGGGACAGTTCTCGCGCATCGTCGCGCGCAATGGCGGGCGCGACAATGCTTTCACTTCGGCCGACGTCACCGCCTATTTCCAGACCTTTTCCAAGGACCGGCTCGAACTGATGATGCGGATCGAGTCCGACCGCATGACCAATGTCGTCATCACCGAAAAGGAAGCGGTGCCGGAACTTGAGGTCGTGATTGAGGAGCGGCGTACCCGTACCGACAATCGCCCTGCGGCGCAACTCGGGGAACATATCGGGGCGGCGCTGTTCATGAACCATCCCTACCGCATTCCGATTATCGGCTGGATGCACGAACTGCGTACCCTGACGGCCGAGGACGCGCGGGCCTTCTACAAGCGCCACTATGCGCCCAATAATGCCATTCTGGTGCTCACCGGCGACGTCACCTTGGACGAAGTCCGGCCGCTCGCCGAAAAATATTACGGTGTCATTCCGGCCAATCCCGCGATCAAGCCCCGCGTGCGTCTGCAGGAGCCACCCCAGCGCGCAGCACGGCGCGTGTCCATGCGTTCGGATCGCGTAAGGGAACCGCAGTTCACCCGCGACTATCTGGCGCCGACCCATCTTTCCGGCGAAACAAAACACGCCTATCCGCTGGAAGTGCTCCAGGCCATCCTCGGCGGGGGCGCGTCGTCGCGGCTCTACCGTGCGCTGGTGATCGAGCAGCAACTCGCCCTCGGCCTTGGCGCCAGTTATGACAGCGACTCCTTTGGTCCCACTGCCTTCGGCTTCATGGTGCGCCCGCGCGAGGGCGTGGCGCTGGACCGTATCGAGGCGGCGCTCGATGCCGAAATAGCCCGCATCGTTGCCGATGGCGTGACCGACGAGGAAATCGCCACGGCGAAAAAGCGCATGGTCGATGCCGCCATCTTCGCCCGCGACAGCCTGCGCCAGGGCGCTACCGTCATCGGCCTGACGCTGGCGAGCGGGCGCCCGCTTTCCGATGTGGAGGAATGGCCTGATCGCATTCAGGCGGTGACCCGCGCCCAGATTCTCGATGCGGCGCGCCATGTCTTCCTGCCCGAGCGCTCGGTCACTGGACTCCTGCTGCCCGATGCGCCGGCTGCGCGCCCCGATGACGACCGCAAGCGCGAGCGCCCGCGCACCAGCAACACCTCCTCGGAGGACCGTCGATGACCCGCGCTGTTCTCTCAAGATATTGGCTGGCCCTGGCGGCGCTCGTTGTACTGTCGGCGCTTCTTGTCCGCCCCGCCGCCGCGATCGACATCAAGGAAGTGAAAACGCCGCGCGGCATCACCGCCTGGCTGATCGAGGACAAGTCGGTGCCGCTGCTGTCGCTGGAGTTCGCCTTCCGCGGCGGCTCGGCCCTCGATCCCAAGGGCAAGGGCGGGCTTGCGGAATTCGTTTCCGGCATGCTTGACGAAGGTGCGGGTTCCCTCGATGCCACCGCGTTCCAGAAGGCGCTAGAGCAGGATTCGATCAGCATGCGCTTTCGCGCCTCCCTCGATGTCTTCACCGGCAGCCTGCGCACCCTTAACACCACCCGCGACAAGGCCTTCGACCTCCTGCATCTGGCGCTCACCCAGCCGCGTTTCGATCCCGAACCGATGGCCCGCGTGCGCGGCCAGCTTCTGGCGCAGGTCGAGCGCGAGGCCGAACGTGCCCGCAATGTCGCCGACCAGGTCTGGCACAAGACGACCTTCGGCGATCACCCTTACGCCCGCGATGTCGACGGCAACCGCCAGTCCATCGCAAAGATATCGCCCGACGATCTCAGGGCCTTCGTCGGACGGCGCTTCGGCCGCGACAATCTCGTGATCGGCGCCGTCGGCGATATCTCCCCCGACGAACTGGCCGCGCTGATCGACCGCGCCTTCGGCGACCTGCCGGCCAATGCCGCCGCCTGGCGCGTACCTTCGGCGCGGCTGCGCGACGAAGGAAAGGTCATTGTCGTCGATCGCAAGATCCCCCAGACCGTGGTCCAGTTCGGCCATTCCGGCATCCCGATGGGCGATCCGGACTTCTTCGCCGCCATGGTGATGAATTACATCCTCGGCGGCGGCGGCCTGACGACGCGCCTTGCCGAAGAAGTGCGCGAGAAGCGGGGCCTTGCCTATTCGATCTACACGCGGCTCGTGAACTACGACCATGCCGACCTGGTCATGGGCTGGGTGGCGACGCGCAACGAACGGGTCAAGGATACCCTCGATATCGTTCGCGCCCAGTGGCGGAAGATGATGGACACGCCTGTGTCCCAGCGCGAGCTCGACGACGCCAAGGCTTACCTGACCGGCATCTATTTCACGCGCCTCAATTCCACCCAGCGCATTGCGCAGCTGCTTCTCGGTATTCAGGTCGACAATCTCGGCAAGGATTACATCGAAAAGCGCAATGCGATGATCAATGCGGTGACCGTTGCCGATGTGCAGCGCGTCGCCCGGCGAATCCTCAAGCCCGAGACCATGACCGTCGTCCTCGTCGGCCAGCCCCAGGGCATAGCCGCCACGCCCTGATCTCTCCCGCGGGCGTTGCCACGGCCGGCGCGGGTGGTAAGCTGCCCCAAAGCCACCCGGGCGCAAGCAAGAACCCACCATGATCTACAGCCACGATATCGAAAACTGCCTTGCCGCGGGCATCGGCAAGGGCGGGCTTGGCGAAGCGGCCTTCGCCGCCGCTCTCGATCGCCTGCGGCCATCCCTTGAGCGCTTGAGGGCGGCGCGGGCGGATGGCTCGATGGCGCATCTGGGCCTGCCCGCGCGCACCGACGATCTTGCCGAAATCGCACAGGTGGCTGCGGCGCTTCGCGCCAATTCCGACATCATCGTGCTGGGTACCGGCGGCTCCAGCCTCGGCGGTGCGACGCTGGCCGCGCTGGGCCGTGACGCGTCGGCGCCGCGCCTGCATTTTCTCGATAACGTCGATCCCGACGGTTTCGATGGCGCGCTCGCCCGCCTCGATCCGGCGCGCACCGGGGCGCTGATCGTCTCCAAGTCCGGCACCACGGCGGAAACCCTCGCCCAGGCGCTGATCCTGCTGCCTTGGATGGAAAAGGGCGGTGCTGCCGGCGCCCGCGCCTTCGCGCTGTCGGATCCCGCAAAACCGGGTGCCCAGCCGACGCCGCTCGCCCGCCTTGCCGCGCGCTACGGCCTTGCCATACTCGATCACGATGCAGCCATCGGCGGGCGCTTCGCAGCGCTGACCAACGTCGGGCTGATCCCGGCCGCCGTCGTCGGACTCGATCCTGCCGCCATCCGCAAGGGCGCCGCTTCGGCGCTCGCCATGAGCTTGGATGCCGCCGATCCCGCGCGTTCGCCCGCCTGCGCGGGCGCGGCGCTGGCCTTCGCGCTTTGCCGCGACAACGGCGTGTCGCAGAGCGTGCTGCTGCCCTATATCGACCGCCTTGCGCCCTTCGGCCTGTGGTATCGCCAGCTCTGGGCGGAAAGCCTCGGCAAGGGGGGCCAAGGCACTACGCCCATCGCCGCGCGCGGCACGGTGGACCAGCACAGCCAGTTGCAGCTCTGGCTGGATGGCCCCGCCGACAAGATGTTCACCCTCATCCTCGGTGAAGCGGCGGGAACGGGCGGGCGCCTCGATGCCGCGCTCGCGGGCGGCGCCGGGCTCGAATACCTCGATGGGCGCACCATGGGCGACCTGCTTGCGGCCGAACAGGAAGCCACCGCCGAAACCCTGATCCGCAGCGGCCGTCCGACGCGCATCATGCGCATCGTGCGCGCCGACGGCGAAACCATGGGCGCGCTGATGATGCATTTCATGCTGGAAACGATCCTCGCCGCCGACCTGTTTGGCGTCGATCCCTTCGACCAGCCCGCGGTCGAGGACGGCAAGCGGCTTGCCCGCGCCCGTCTTGCCGCCATGAAGGGCAAGGCCCAGTGACGATCCGCGTCCTGCCCGAAGGGCTGGTCAACCGCATCGCCGCGGGCGAGGTGGTAGAGCGCCCGGCCTCCGCCGTCAAGGAACTGGTCGAAAATGCCATCGATGCCGGGGCACGGCGCATCGACGTCGTCCTGCGCGACGGCGGCAAGTCCTTCATCGCCGTCTCTGACGACGGCGGCGGCATGGATGCCGACGAACTGTCCGTCGCCGTGCTGCGCCATGCGACATCAAAGATCGGTGCCGACGACGACCTGACCGATATCCGTACCCTTGGCTTTCGCGGCGAGGCGCTGCCCTCCATCGGCGCCGTGTCGCGCCTGACCATCACCTCGCGGCGTGCGGGCGATGCTCATGCCATTGACGTCGAAGGCGGGCGGGTCGGTGCCCCGCGTCCTGCAGCACTCGCCCGCGGCACGCGGGTCGAGGTGCGCGATCTTTTCTTCGCCACGCCCGCGCGGCTCAAGTTCCTCAAGGCCGAACGCACGGAACTGGTTCATGCGCTTGATGCCCTGACGCGCCTTGCCATGGCGCACCCCGACATCGCCTTTTCGCTCGCCGCCGATGGCGATGAAAAGCTTAATGTCGGTGCCGCCGGGGCGGAGCTGTTTGCCGCGCGGCGCAGGCGGCTTGCCGATGTGTTGGGCCGCGACTTCGCCGACAATGCCCTCGACATAGAGGCCGAGCGCGACGGCCTTCGCCTCACCGGCCTTGCGGGTTTGCCGACGGCGGCCCGGCGCACGGCGGACCGCCAGTACCTCTTCGTCAACGGCCGCCCGGTGCGCGACCGCCTGCTGGTCGGCGCGGTGCGCGGCGCCTACCAGGATGTACTGGCGCGCGACCGCCACGCGGCAGTGGCGCTGTTCCTCGATGCCGATCCGGCGCTGGTCGACGTCAACGTGCACCCGGCCAAGACCGAGGTGCGCTTTCAGGATGCGGGCCTCGTGCGCGGTCTGATCGTCGGCGCCATCCGACACGCGCTGGCAGGTGCGGGGGTGCGCACGGCGACGAGCGTCAGCGACGCCGCCCTCGGCGCCTTTCGTCCCGGCACCGGCGGTTCCTACGCGCCGCCGTCTACGTCTGGGCGCGGACGCGGCTTTTTCGAACAGGCCGCAGCCTTCCAGTCGCCCCTGCCGGGCACCCAGACGCGCGAGGCCTTTGCCCCCGCGGCTCCCGTGGCCGAAGCGGCCAATGCGGCGCCTGCCGCCGATTACCCGCTGGGGGCCGCGCGTGCGCAACTGTTCGGTACCTACATCGTCGCCGAAACGGCGGACGGCATGGTGATCGTCGACCAGCACGCGGCCCACGAACGCCTCGTGTTCGAGCGCATCAAGGCGGCACTTGCCGACCGCGGCGTGCAGCGCCAGCTTTTGCTGATCCCCGAAGTGGTCGAGATCGATGCGCGCGCAGCCGTTCGGCTGCTTGCGCGCGCCGACGAACTGGCGGCACTCGGCCTGTTGATCGAGCCCTTCGGTGCGGGCGCCGTCGTCGTGCGCGAAACGCCGGCCCTTCTGGGCGAGGTCGCGGTGCGCGACCTGCTCAACGACCTTGCATCGGAACTGGCGGAGATGGAGCAGGGCCTCGCCCTGACCGAAAAGCTCGAGACCATCTGCGCGACCATGGCCTGCCATTCGTCGGTGCGCGCCGGGCGCAAGCTGAACGCGGCGGAGATGAACGCGCTCTTGCGCGAGATGGAAGCGACGCCCAATGCGTCCCAGTGCGGGCACGGGCGGCCTACGTTCGTCGCACTCGACCGCGCCGATATCGAAAAGCTGTTCGGCCGCCGCTAGGCGTTTTCCGCCGCCGATGCCGCCGCCGCGTCGAAACGCATGAAGACGAAACGCGCCGCGCCGAAGCTGCGTTCGGACACTGCCTCGAACCCCGCGGGCGGGTGGAAATCTTCCTTTGCGGCGACCTCGATGATCGCCACCGCGCCGTCCGCGATCCATCCCTTGCGGGCAAGCGCCTGCAAGGCCTTGCCGCCGAGCTTCGAGCCATAGGGCGGATCGAGGAACACGAGATCGTATTTGCGTTCGGCTGTTCTCGGGCGCACCGCGTCCATGCGCAGGATATGCGCCTGCTCGCGCACGCCGAGGGCGCGTGCATTGTCGCGGGCGGCGTCGAGCGCCCCTTCGTCGAGATCGAGGAGCGTTGCGAGTGCTGCCCCCCGCGACAGCGCTTCGAAGGAAAAGGCGCCGGTTCCGGCGAAGGCTTCCAGCACGACTGAGCCTTCGATTATTTGCGCGCCGCCGAGGCCGGCGCCGCCATGGGCAAGGATGTTGAACAGTCCCTCGCGGGCGCGCGAAGCGGTCGGGCGCGTGGTGCGGCCTTTCGGCGCTTTCAGCTCGCGGCCGCGAAAGCGTCCGGCAACGATGCGCATGTCAGGCGGCGCCCTGCCGCCGGGGAGCCTTGCGGCGAGGAGTCTTTTTTTGGGCCGGTTTTTCCGCGGGCGGCGGTACCCAGTCCTTGTCCACCAGGTGCCCGCATTGTTCCATCAGTTCTTTCTGCGGAACCTCGCGCACGGTGCCCGGCGCCAGGTTGCCGAGCTGGAACGGCCCGAAGGAGACGCGGATCAGCCGGTTCACGGTCAGCCCGAGATGGGCGAGGATCTTGCGCACCTCGCGGTTCTTGCCTTCGCGGATGCCGATGGAAATCCACGCATTGGCGCCGGACCGGCTTTCCATATGCGCTTCCACGGGGCCGTAATTGACGCCTTCCAGCGTCAGCCCGCCCGCCAGCCGCTTGAGGGCCGCTTCATCGACGAAGCCGTAGGCGCGCACACGGTAGCGGCGCAACCACCCGGTCTCGGGCAGTTCCAGCGCATGGGCCAGCTCGCCGTCGTTGGTCAGCAGCAACAGGCCCTCGGTGTTGAAGTCGAGCCGCCCGACCGTCACCAGCCGCGGCAGGCGCGCGGGCAGGTCGTCAAAGATGGTGGGGCGGCCTTCGGGGTCGCGCGCGGTGGTGATGCGCCCGCGCAGCTTGTGCATGCGAAAGAGGCGCGGGCGTTCAGGTGCGGCCAGCACCTTGCCGTCGACCTCGACGATGTCGCTCGCCGTGACGTTCAGCGCCGCACTCTTGATCACCGCGCCGTTGACGCGCACGCGGCCCTCACTGATGCGGCGCTCGGCATCGCGGCGCGAGCACACGCCCGCCCGTGCGATGCGCTTGGCGATACGTTCCCCCGGGTGCTGCGACGGTTCTTCGGTCATTTCAGGAACCTGCCCGCGCGGCGGATGCGGCGATGAATGCGGCCAGCAGCCTGCCGTCGCCGGGATCGATCAGAAATTCGGGATGCCATTCGACGCCGATGCAAAAGGGCCGGGACGGGTCCTCGATCCCCTCGATCACGCCGTCGGGTGCCCGCGCGTTCACCACGATGCCGGGGCCCACGTCCTTCACCGCCTGGTGATGGGCCGAATTGACCGACATGCGCGCAGTGCCCACGATCGCCGCGAGCTTCGTGCCCGCCACGATATCGATGTCGTGGCCCGGCTCGTCGCGGGGATTGGGTTGTTCGTGGGCAAGGGCGTCCGGCACGGCATCGGGGATGTGCTGGATCAGGGTGCCGCCGAGCGCCACGTTCAGAAGCTGCTCGCCGCCGCAGATGCCGAGGATGGGCAGGCCCGCGTCGAGTGCGGCGCGCGTCACCGCGATCTCGAAATCCGTGCGGCCGGGCTTCACCGTCACCGTGTCGTGGCGCGCCGTGTCGCCGAACAGGGCGGGATCGACGTCGAAGGCGCCGCCGGTGACGATCAGCCCGTCGATCTCGGCCACCATGTCGCGGGCAAGCGATGCCTCATGTGGCAGGGCGATGGGCAGGCCGCCCGCCTGCGCCACCGACGAGCAGTAGTTCTGGCGCAGCGCGTACCACGGGAATTTCGAATAGCCGCCCGCCGCCTCGGCATCCAGTGTCAGGCCGATGACGGGGCGCTTGGCGCGGGTTGCGGGGCGGGCGGGTCCGTTCATGGGCGCGAGAGTAGGGCCGTTGCCCCTTGCAGGCAATCGCTTCCCGGGCCACTCTCCGCCCATGCCGACAGCCCGCAAAAAACCCGCCCGAAAGGCCCCGAAAAAGCCCGCCCGCCCGGATTTCATGGGCGCGGCACTGGTCCTTGCCCGGCGCGCCGCGGCGAAGGGCGAGGTGCCGGTCGGCGCCGTCGTCGTCGACGGGCGGACGGGCGAAATCCTCGGGCGCGGCCATAATCTGACGCGTACCCGCCATGACCCCACGGCCCATGCGGAAATGCAGGCGATCCGCGCGGCGGCCCGCAAAGCCGGCGCGGCGCGGCTTGAACACTGCGATCTCTACGTGACGCTGGAGCCCTGCCCGATGTGCGCCCAGGCCATCAGCTTCGCCCGCCTGCGCCGCCTCTATTACGGCGCCGCCGATCCCAAGGGTGGTGCGGTGGACAACGGCCCGCGAATTTTCGCGCAGGCCACCTGCTTCCACGTGCCCGAGGTTATCGGGGCCTTGCGCGAAAGCGAATGCGGGGAACTGCTGAAGGACTTTTTCAGGGCGCGGCGCTAGCCGTCACTTCACCGCGCGCCAGCCGATGTCGCACTACTTGAGTGCGCGATACCCGATATCGCGGCGACAGAAGCCGCCCGGCCAGTCGATGGCATCCACCGCCTGATAGGCCTTCGCCTGCGCTTCCTTGATGGTGGCCGCGCGCGCCGTGACGTTGAGCACGCGCCCGCCGGTCGCCACCAGCTTGCCATCCCGCATCGCCGTGCCCGCGTGGAACACGGTGACGCCGTCGATCTTTTCCGCCGCGTCGATCCCGCGGATCTCCGATCCCTGGTCGTACTTGCCGGGATAGCCGTTGGCCGCCATGACGACGGTAAGCGCCGCATCGTCATGCCAGCGCAGGTCGAAATGCCTGAGGCCGCCTTCGGCGCTCGCCACCAGTCCGGGCAGGATGTCGGACTTGAGCCGCGCCATCAGCACCTGGCATTCGGGATCGCCGAAGCGGGCGTTGTATTCGATCAGCTTCGGGCCGGTTTCGGTGATCATCAGCCCGGCGTAAAGCACGCCGCGGTAGGGGCAGCCCATGTCGGCCATGGCCTTGAGGGTCGGCTGGATGATCTCGTCCATGACGCGGCCGGCCATTGCGGGCGTGACGATGGGGGCGGGCGAATAGGCGCCCATGCCGCCGGTATTGGGGCCGGTGTCGCCGTCGCCGACGCGCTTGTGATCCTGGGCGGAAGCGAGCGGCAGGGCGTTTTCGCCGTCGACAAGGGCGAAGAAGCTCGCCTCTTCGCCGTGCAGCCATTCCTCCATCACCACTTCGGCACCCGCCTGCCCGAAGCCGCCCGATTGCAGCATGTCGGTAAGCGCGGCCTCTGCCTGATCGCGGGTTTCGGCCATGATCACGCCCTTGCCCGCGGCAAGGCCGTCGGCCTTGACGACGATGGGCGCGCCCACTTTTTGCAGGTAGGCCTGCGCCTTGGCGAGATCGTCGAAGCGCGCATAGGCCGCGGTCGGGATCGCGTATTTTGCGCAGATGTCCTTGGTGAAACCCTTGGAGCCTTCGAGCCGGGCGGCAGCTGCCGTCGGGCCGAAGGCCTTGATGCCGTCAGCCGTCAGCGCGTCCACCAGCCCCGCGCAGAGCGGCGCTTCGGGCCCAACCACGACGAGGTCGATGGCATTCTTTATGGCGAAGGCGCGGATTGCCGGGATGTCGTCGGCCTTGATGGGGACGCATTCGGCCTCGCGCGCGATACCCGCGTTGCCCGGCGCGCAATAGAGCGCGTCGCAGAGCGCCGAAGCCGCGATCGCCCAGCATAGCGCATGTTCCCGACCGCCCGAGCCGACTACCAGCACCCGCATGAACCGATCCTTTCTTCCGCGATGTCCTTGGCCTTGATCGAGGGGTCTTGTAACATCTTTTCCCCGACCTTTAAGAGGGATTCATGGCCGATTTCGAGCGCCCCGCCGACGGCCCCGCCGCCCCGGGCCCCAACCTGCCGGTACTGACCGTTTCGGAAATCTCCTTCGCCATCAAGCGGACGCTCGAGGATTCCTTCGGCCGCATCCGCGTGCGCGGTGAAATCTCGGGCCTGCGGCGGCCGTCCTCGGGCCATATCTATCTCGACCTCAAGGATGCCGATGCGGTGATCGCGAGCGTGTGCTGGCGCGGCACCGCGGGCAGGCTCTCGGTGCGCCCCGAGGACGGCATGGAAGTGATCGTCACGGGCCGTGTTACCACCTACGGGCCGCAGTCGCGCTACCAGGTCATCATCGAGGATATCGAGCTGGCGGGCGAGGGCGCGCTCCTCAAGTTGATCGAGGAGCGCAAGAAGAAGCTCGCCGCCGAAGGCCTGTTCGACGAGGACCGCAAGCGCGATCTTCCCTACCTGCCTGATGTCATCGGCGTCGTCACCTCGCCGACCGGCGCCGTCATCCGCGACATCCTGCACCGCCTCGCCGACCGCTTCCCGCGCCACGTGGTGATCTGGCCGGCGCTGGTGCAGGGCAAGGGCGCGGCCGAACAGGTGGCCGCCGGCATTCGCGGCTTCAACGCGCTGAAGCCGGGCGGCAAGGTCGCGCGGCCCGACGTCATTATCGTCGCGCGCGGCGGCGGCTCGCTCGAAGACCTGATGGCCTTCAACGAGGAAATCGTGGTGCGCGCCGCGGCGGCCTCCGATATCCCGCTGATTTCCGCCGTCGGCCACGAAACCGACGTGACGCTGATCGATTTCGCCGCCGATGTGCGCGCGCCGACGCCGACGGCGGCGGCCGAAATGGCGGTGCCGGTGCGCATGGAACTGCTCGCCCAGCTGCGCGAGGAAGGCTCGCGCCTCACGTCCGCGATGACGCGGCTGGTCGGCGATGCGCGCGAGCGCGTGGCCCAGCTGTGGCGCGTCGCCGGTAACCCGCGCCGCCTGGTCGAGGACGCAGCCCAGCGTCTGGACGACCGTGCCGAGCGCCTGCAACAGGCCATGACCTCCCTTGTGATCGAACGCAGCCACCGGCTTGCGGCGGCGGGCGCGGGGATCAGCCCGCGGGCGCTGCAGCTCACCATCCGTCATGGTCACGAACGCGTCGCCATCGCCGCGCGCGGGCTTGCGCGCGAAGGGCGGCGCGGGGTGGAGGACGCGGGCAGGCGGCTGAACGAATTGTCCAAGCTGCTTGCCAGCTATTCCTACGAGAACGTCCTTGCCCGCGGCTTCGCCGTGGTGCGCGCCGCGGACGGGCAGCCGGTGATGGCTGCCGCCGAAACCCACGCGGGCGAGGCGGTGGACATCGTCTTCCACGACGGCGCGGTGCCCGCCGTCATCGGGGGATCGTCCGGCACGGCGCCTGCAAAGCGCAAGCGGGCGAAGACGCCGTCGGGCGACGACGGCGGGCCGCAAGGGAGGCTGTTATGAACTGGACCAAGCGCGATTTTCTCATCCTGCTGGCGCTGATGCTGGCGCTGGCGCTGCTCGGCAAGCCGAAGGGCGCGGCATCGGCGGAGATCGTGACGCTGGAAGGCCGCATGGTGCAGGGCGGACTGGTGACGGGGCGCACGGCACCGGGCGCCAAAGTGACCCTCGACGGTGCGCCGGTGCGCGTTCGCGCCGACGGGCGTTTCCTGATCGGCTTCGGCCGCGATGCGGCACCGACCGCGCGCCTCATGGTGACGGTGCCGGGCGGCAAGGCTGCGGAAAAGGTTCTCGCCATCGGCAAGCGCGACTGGAAAATCCAGCGCATCGACGGCCTGCCGCCCAAGATGGTGACGCCGCCGCCCGAGGTGCTCGCCCGCATCAAGGCCGAGAACGAAAAGATCCGGAAGGCACGCCTTGCCGACACCGACCGGGCGATGTTCGACACCGGCTTCGTCTGGCCGGTGATCGGGCGCGTCACCGGCGTCTATGGCAGCCAGCGCATTCTCAACGGCGAGCCGCGCCGCCCCCATTTCGGCATCGATGTCGCGGCCCCCGTCGGAACGCCCGTGGTCGCGGCGGCGGACGGCATCATCCGCATCGCCGAGCGCGATCTCTATTTCACCGGCGGCACCATCCTGATCGATCACGGCTACGGGCTGAACAGCGTCTATTCGCACCTGCACAGCGTCGACGTGAAGCCGGGCGATAGCGTGAAGCAGGGCCAGAAGGTCGGCACGCTGGGCGGCACCGGCCGTTCGACCGGGCCGCATCTCGATTGGCGGGTGAACCTGTTCCTCACGCGCCTCGATCCGGCGCTGCTGGTCGGGCCGATGCCGAAGCTCAGCTCCGCGACCGCGGACTGATCCCCAGCACTGCGGCAAGCGCCGCTTCATCGGCGAAACGCGCCGTAATTTCCACGATCTCAACTTGTTTGCGCATGGCAGGCGACAGGCGCAGCGCGTCCTTCGCCGTGGTGACGAGGCGGGCATTGGTGCGCGTGGCCTCGCCGCGCAGCAGGTCTTCGTCGCGGGGGGTATAGGGGTGATGGTCGTCGAAGGCGCGGAAGCCCGCGACCTCGGCGCCGATCTCGCGCAGCGTGGCGAGGAATTTTTCCGGCATGCCGATGCCGGCAAAGCCGAACACGCGCTGTCCTTTCAGGCGGGAAGCTTCTTCATCGGGCACGAGGCGCGCGGTCAGGACCGGCAGGTTGGGTGTGAAGCGGGCCGCAAGCGCGGCGACGCCCCAGGTATCGGCACCCATGATGACCAATGCGCTTGCGCGTGCGAGGCCGCCCCTGATGTCTTCGCGCAGGGGGCCCGCCGGAATGACGCGGCCGTTGCCGAAGCCCGCGGCGCCATCGGCGACGATGATGGAAATATCCTTTGCGAGGTTCGGGTCCTGATAGCCGTCGTCGAGCACCAGCGTACGCGCGCCTGCCGCAACGGCGGCCCTGGCGCCGGCGACACGATCGCGCGCGACCCATGCGGGGGCGCTGCGTGCCAGCAGGAGCGGTTCGTCGCCGACATCCGCCGCGCCATGAGCGGCGGCATCGACCCTGAGCGGGCCGGTGGCGCTGCCGCCATAGCCGCGGCTCAGGAAATGAGGAACCTTTCCCACGCCCGCCAGCAGGCGCGCCACGGCGATGGCGACCGGCGTCTTGCCGTTGCCGCCAGCGGTCAGATTGCCGATGCAGATGACCGGGATGCCCGCCGCGACGGGGTGGGCCAGGGCGCGTTCGATCCTGCCGCCAAGGGCATAAAGGCAACCGAAGGGCGCCAGCAACAGAGGCCAGGCACCACCTTCGCGCCAGAAGTCGGGGGCCTTCACTCAGCCGTGCCCCTGGTCGGCGGGGGCGAGCGCCTGATGACGGTTGTGCAGTCCGCTTCCGGCGAGAACGGGCTCAAGCTGGCTGAGCACCGCTTCAAGGATGCCGTCCTTGGCGGTGGCGATGCGCTGGGCGGCGTCGGCGACCTCGCGGCGCAACTCGCTGTTTCCCAGAAGGCTGTGCAGCGCCTTGACCAGTTCCTCGGCGTCGGCGACTTCGTGGGAGGCGCCCTTCGCCGACATTTCTTCGACGATGGCGCGGAAATTTTCCATGTGGGGCCCGTGCAGCACGGCAACGCCAAGGCGCGCGGGTTCCAGCAGGTTCTGTCCGCCATGGGGGATGAGCGAGCCGCCGATGAAGGCGACCTGCGCGGCCCTGTAGAAAAGGCCAAGCTCGCCCAGCGTGTCGGCGATGTAGATTTCGGTTTTCTCGGTGACCGGCTCACCCGCGTCGCGGCGGGAGACTTCGAAGCCCTGTGTACGCAGCCTTGCGGCGATCTCGACCCCGCGCGCGGGATGACGCGGAACGATGACCGTCAGCAGCCCCTTCACATCCGCCGCCAGCCGACGGTGGACATAGGCGCAGATTTCCTCCTCGCCTTCGTGGGTGGAAGACGCCACCCAGACCGTGCGTCCGCGCGCGATATTGAGGAAAGCCCGCAGGTCGCGCTCGTCATAGGGCAGGGGGCCTGCCGCAAACTTGAGATTGCCCGGCACCAGAACCGGGTCGGCGCCGAGCGCGCGCAGGCGCTCGGCCTCGGCTTCATCCTGGGCCATCGCCAGGGAAAAGCCGCCGAGCAGCCTTGCCCCGAGGCCGGGCATGCGGCGGCGCCAGCGGGTGAAGGAACGCGCCGACATGCGCGCGTTCAACAGCACCATGGGAATGCCGCGCGCCTGGGTGGCGAGCACGAGGTTCGGCCAAAGCTCGGATTCGACCCACATGGCGACCTCGGGCCGCCAGTGATCGAGAAAACGCGAGATCCATGCCGGCCGGTCGACGGGCACATACTGGTGCAGGGCACGGGCAGGCAGCCGTTCGGCAAGCAGCCGCGCAGAGGTGACCGTACCCGTCGTCACAAGGATATTCAGCGCCGGGTAGCGCGCCAGCAGGCGTTCGATCAGGCGCAGGACCGACAATGCCTCGCCAATGGAGGCCGCATGAATCCATGCAAGCGGTCCGTGGGGCCGCAGTTGTCCGGCGACGCCCCGTCGCTCGCCGATGCGCGCCGCGTCCTCGCGGCCGCGCGCCATCCTGCGCGAAAGCAGCGCATTGATCAGCGGGCCGCCGGCCGTGGTCAGGGCCGCGTAGAGATTGCCGCTGAATCCGCGGCGGATGCGGTGTCGCTTCGGGCTTGCCATCTCAGTTCCCCGCCACGGCTGCGACCGCCGGGTGTCCTTCGCCTTCGAACTGGATGCGGTAGAGCCGCGCATAGGCGCCGTTGCGTGCCATGAGTTCCGCGTGGGTGCCGCTTTCGACGACGCGGCCATTTTCCAGGTAATAGATCAGGTCGGCGCCGATGATAGTCGCCAGCCTGTGCGCGATGACCAGCGTCGTGCGTCCTTCCATCAGCCGCTCCAGCCCAGCCTGTACGAGGCGCTCGGATTCGCTGTCGAGCGCGCTGGTGGCTTCGTCCAGCAGCAGGATCGGCGCGTTCTTGAGCATGGCGCGCGCGATGGCGACGCGCTGGCGCTGGCCGCCAGAAAGCGTCAGGCCCTTTTCGCCGACCATCGTGTCGAAGCCCTGGGGCAGGGCCTCGATGAAGCTGCGCGCGGCGGCGGCGTCGGCCGCGGCAATCACCTCTTCGTGGGTGGCGCCCGGCCGCCCGTAGGCGATGTTGGCCGCGACCGTGTCGTTGAACAGGGATACGTCCTGGCTTACCAGCGCGATGGCCTTGCGCAGGGACGCGATGGTGACGTCGCGGATATCGGAGCCGTCGATGCGGACGGCACCCGACGAGACATCGAAGAATCGCGGGATGAGGTTGAGCACCGTCGATTTGCCGCCGCCAGACGGTCCGACCAGTGCCACCGTCTTGCCGGCAGGAATTTCCAGGCTCAGGTCATTGAGTGCCGTTTTGCCCGCTTCGTAGGCAAACCCGACATGATCGAAGGTGATCTGCCCGTCCCTGAGCGCCAGCGCCGGCGCCCCCGGCTTGTCGGTGATCGCCGGATCGGTGTCGAGGACGCTGTAGATGCGCTGGGCCGCAGCAAGGCCCTCCTGCAGGTTGGCGTTCATCGAGGCGAGCCGCTTCATCGGCTCATAGGCGAGCAGCAGCGCGGTGATGAAGGACATCAGGTCGCCCGCCGTGCGCGCGCCCGCGATCACCTGCCAGCCGCCGTAGAGAATGACGACGAGGACGGCGCTGCCGCCGAGCGTTTCCATGATCGGCGCCGACAGGCCGCGGGTGATGTGCGACTTGACGTTGAGGCGGAAGATGCCGTTCGAGGTCCGGCGCGCCCGCTCGCTCTCATGGTCTTCCATGCCGTAGGCCTTGACGTGGCGCACGCCGGCAAAGGTTTCTTCAAGCAGGGTGGACAGCTTCCCCCATTCCGCCTGCGTGTTCGCCGAGACGCGGCGCATGCGCTTGCCGATCTTGACGATGGGCACGACCGCAAGCGGGAAAATGAAGAAGCTGCAAAGGGCCAGCAGCCAGTCGCGCTCGAACATCACCACGATCAGCGCCAGCAGCGTGATCAGGTCCTTGCCCATGCCGACGAAGACATGGCTGGCGGTGCCGCGCAGCAGGTTGACGTCGTTGGTGAAGCGCGAAATCAGCGTGCCGGTGTGATTCTTCATGTAGTAGGCGAGATCGGCCAGCATCATGTGATCGAACAGGCGGATCTGCACATCCGCGATCACCCGCTGGCTGACGTAGGCCATCGTCAGGGTCTGGCCGAAGGTGGCAAACCCCTTGATGACGAAAATAGCGAGGATCGCCACCGATACGATCACCAGCATGTCGCGGTCGCGGGCGACGAACACCTCGTCGATGACCGGCTTCATCACGTAGGCCATTGCCGCGGTCGCGAGCGCGATCAGCCCCATGCAGAGGATCGCGATGAACAGGCGTCCCTTGTAATTGCGGATGTGGTCGCGCCACAGCCTGCCGAGCAGCTTCCGGCTGGACTGATCGAGCGATCTGAAAGGCAGGGCGGCGGTCAAACCTCTGGAATCCCGAATGTTTGCGCGCTTTTCATGGGGCGGACCTTAGCACGGCGGCGAATCCGCCCGCCAGCCTTCCGGTTGGCGGAAAACCGCTATTTTCCGGCCACCGTCATCGCCTCGATGCGCAGGCTGGGGGCGTCGGTTCCGGTACGGAACACGAGGTCGGAGGCCGGTTCCAGGGTGCGGAACATGTCCTTCAGGTTGGAAGCTATGGTGATCTCGCTTACGGGATGGGCGATCTCGCCATTCTCGATCCAGAATCCGGCCGCGCCCTGCGAATAGTCGCCGGTGACGCCGTTGACTCCCATGCCCATCAATTCGGTGACCAGCAGGCCCTGCCGGATATCGGCGATCAGGTCTTCGAGCGGCCGTGCGCCCGCTTCCATGTAGAAGTTGCTGGGCGAGGGCGAGGGCGGCGATGCCGTGCCGCGCGCCGCATGGCCGGTGGAGACGAGGCCGAGCTGGCGTGCCGATGACGAATCGAGCAGCCAGGTTGTCAGCACGCCCTTGTCGATCACGGCGCGGCGTGCGTTGGCCACGCCTTCGCCGTCGAAGGGCCTGGAGCCGAGGCCGCGGCGCCGGTGGGGATCGTCGACGATGCTGATGCCCGGCGCGAATACGGCGGTACCGAGCGCGGACTTGAGGAAGCTTGTGCCGCGTGCGATGGCGGGGCCGCTGATGGCGCCGGCAAGGGCGCGCAGGAGGCGGCCGCTCAGCCTGTTTTCGAAGACGACAGGTAACTTTGCGGTATTGGCCTTGCGCGGGTTGAGCTTGCGCACGGCGCGTTCGCCCGCCGTGCGGCCGATGTCCGCGGGGGCGGCAAGACCGTCGCGGTGGGTGGCGGCGGAATAATCGTAATCGGTTTCCATCAGCGTGCCGCTGCCGGCCAGCACCGAGGCCGACAGGCCGTAGCGGGTCGCGGCATAGCTGCCGGCAAAACCGCCGCTTGTCGCGAGCGCGATATGGCGGCGCGACCAGCCCGCCTCGGCGCCCTCGGAATTGGTGACGCCCTTGACGGCGCGGGCGGCGTCTTCGGCTTCCGCCGCCATTTCCGCGAGATCGTCGGCCGAGGGTTCGCCTGCTTCGGCGATGTCGAGCGCGGGAATATCCTTGGCCAGCAGCGCCGGGTCGGCGAGTCCGCACCAGGGGTCTTCGGGGGCGATGCGTGCCATCGTCAGGACCTGATCGACAAGACGCGCGCGCCCGTCTTCTGACATGTCTGTGGTCGAGGCCATCGCCTGGCGGCGTCCGATCATGACCCGCAGGCCGAGATCGGCGCTTTCGGCGCGCTCGATCCCTTCGGGTTTGCCGAGACGATGGGCGACGGAGATCGCCGTCGCCGCCACGGCCACCGCATCGGCGGCATCGGCGCCTTCGCGCCGGGCGCGGGCAAGGAGGTCGTCGAGAAGGTCGAGATGATCGGTCACGGAACTATCCTCGGGCGGCGGTCGGGCCGGAGCTGGCTCCCTCTATATAAGGTTTGGCGGGTCTCGCATAAAGGGGCGCGGGGCCCGGTTTGGCCCGGACGGCCCGCCCGTGCTACCAATCGCACGATCCCAGTCCGAGACGAGCGATGCCCCAGGACCCTCTCCCCAGCCCGCAATCCCCGTCCGCGCCCGCGACGCTGCGGCGCGTGCTCGGCCTCGGGCTGCTGGTGTTCTACGGCCTCGGCAGCATCATAGGGGCGGGAATCTACGTGCTGATCGGCGTGGTTGCCGACACCGCGGGTTATGCGGCGCCCGTGTCGTTCGTCCTTGCGGGGTTGCTGGCGGCGCTGACGGGGCTGAGCTACGCGGAACTGTCCGCGCGCCATCCGGAGGCGGCAGGAGCCGCGGCATACGTGCAGGAAGGCTTCGGTCTGCCGTGGCTGTCGCGCCTTGTCGGGTTTGCGGTGGTCGCAGTGGGGATTTTCCTGTCCTCGAGCCTCGCGCGCGGCGTCGTCGGTTACATCGATTCCTTCGTGGCGGTGCCGGAACTGCCCGTGGCGCTCGCCCTGATCGTGCTGTTTACCGTGGTCGCCTGTCTCGGCGTCGGTCTTGCCATGCGGCTCGCGGCGTGGATGACGCTCGTCGAGATCGGCGGGCTGGTCATCGTCATCGCCGCCGGCGCACCCGCGCTTGAAAGGCTCGGCGAGATCGCGCCCCTGATGATGCCGGGCGGTCCGGCGGCCTGGGGCGGTGTCGTCGCGGGCGCCTTCTTTGCCTTCTTCGCGTTCCTCGGCTTCGAGGACATCGTCAACATGGCCGAGGAAACGCGGGATCCGGAAAAGACCCTTCCGCGCGCCATCATTCTTGCCATCATCCTGTCGACGGCGATCTATTTCATCGTCACCCTGATCGCCGTCGCCGCGGTGCCGATGGAAGTGCTCGCCGGTTCGCGCGCGCCGCTTGAAGTGGTGACGCAGGCGGCGGGCTGGGCGCCGAAGGGCGTTCTGTCGGCCATTGCCATTATCGCCATACCGAACGGCATCCTGATCACCCTCGTGATGCTTGGCCGCATCATTTACGGGATGGCGCGTCGCGGCTGGCTGCCCGCCGCGCTCGGCCATGTCAGCGGCGTTACCCGCACGCCGGTGCGCGCCACGGTGCTGGCGGGGTTTCTTGCCTTCGCCTTTACCGCGCTGGTGCCGTTCATCGGGCTGGTGACGCTGACCAGTGCGGTCAACCTGTGCGTCTTTGCCACCGTCAACCTGGCGCTGATGCGCCTGCAGCGCACGCGTCCGCGCGGCGATCTTGCCTTCAGGGTAAAAGGCTGGTGCCCGCCGCTTGCGGCCGGCATCTGCATCGCGCTGCTGGTGCTGGAGTTTCTGCGCTAGGGCAGCGGGTCAGTTCCGCGGAACGACCTTGCCGAAGGATGTGACGAGAGTTTCCCAAGCCTGCACCCAGTTGAAGAAATTCTGGCGCGTGATGCCGTCGTCGGCAATGAGCGATAGCTTCAGGTTGACGTATTTCTTGTCGTCCACCCAGGCATTCCCAAGCAGCGCGTTGTTGTTGAAATTCGACACGATGATGTCGATGTCGGGAGCATCCGATTTGCCGAAGTGCGTGTAGAAGCGCACCGTGCCGCAGCGCTTCGCGCCGTCGCGCTCGGCACAATTGTAAAGCCCCACCGAATAGCGCTTCACCAGCTTGCCCGGGGCCTTGAACGTCGTGCCGTAGAGCGCGTGGCCTTTCTGTTCCATCGGCCGGCCGAACAGCAGCATCGCCTCGCTGAACTCTTCGGTCGTGAAGCCGCGGAACAGGTCGTTCTTGTCGGCGGCGCCGACGGGAGGCGCGAGAAACACGAACAGAATGGTGGCAACCGCGGTGATGCGGAAAGACATGGCTTGCTCCTGACTGGTCCCCGAAAGGGGCGAATGCTCGATGCTAGGTCGCGGCGCAAGCCAAGACAAGCATCCTGGATGCATCATTTTGCGGGCAGGCCGTAGTCGTCCCACTTGCGCGTGACGAGATCGACGATGTCGTCAGCCATCCTGATGGGCTGGCCCCATTCGCGGCTGGTCTCGGGGCCGATCTTGTCGGTGGCATCCAGCCCCGCCTTGCCGCCAAGCCCCGGCTGGGGCGAGGCGAAGTCGAGATAGTCGATCGGCGTGTCGGTAATGATGGTGATGTCGCGGCCCGGATCCATCTTGGTGGAGACCGCCCACATGACATCCGACCAGTCACGCACGTCGATGCCTTCGTCCACCAAGATGATGTACTTGGTGTAGAGGAACTGGCGCAGGAACGACCAGATGCCCATCATCACGCGCTTGGCATGGCCGGGGTAGGCCTTGCGGATCGAAACCACGGCGATGCGGTAGCTGCAGGCTTCGGGCGGCAGGTAGAAGTCGACGATTTCGGGAAACTGGCGGCGCAGCATCGGCACGAAGACGTCGTTCAGCGCCTGGGCCAGCACCGAGGGTTCGTCGGGCGGGCGGCCGGTGAAGGTCGTGTGATAGATCGGGTCCTCGCGCATGGTGATCGCCGATACGGTGAACACCGGGAAGCGTTCGACCGAATTGTAATAGCCGGTGTGATCGCCGTAGGGGCCTTCGTCGCCGGTTTCACTCAGGCTCACGTGCCCCTCGATCACCATTTCGGCATTGGCCGGCACCTTGAGCGGCACGCTCACGCAATCGGCGAGCACCGTGCGCTTGCCGCGGATCAGTCCGGCGAAGGCGTATTCCGAAACCTTTTCCGGGATCGGCGTTACCGCGGCGATGGTGGTGGCGGGATCGGCGCCGATGACGCAGGCGACGGGCAGCGGCGCGGACGATGTCTTGCCCTGCTGCGCCAGGTGCTGGGCGCCGCCGCGGTGCTGGAGCCAGCGCATCAGCGTGCGGTCGCGCCCGATCACCTGCATGCGATAGATGCCGAGGTTGGCGTCTTCGGGCTTGCCGCCGGGTGCTGCGGTGACGACGAGGGGGAAGGTGATGAGCGGCGCCGGTTCCCCCGGCCAGCAGGTCTGGACCGGAATTCTGGCGAGGTCGATATCGCCGCCCCTGATCACGACCTGCTGGCAGGGTGCGTTCGATACGGTGCGCGGGTTCTTGGAGAGCGCCATGCGCAGGCTGGGCAGCATGGCGATGGCGTCCTTGAGGCTGGCGGGCGGTTCGGGATGATGGAGAAAGGCGAGCGCCTCGCCCAGTGCCGGCAGTTCTGCAAGCTCCCGCCCCATGGCCCAGGCAACCCGTTCGGTGGTGCCGAACAGGTTGGCGAGCACCCGGCGCGGCCAGGGTGCGCCATAGGGCGCGCCGGGGCCGGACAGGGTCTCGAACAGGGTCGCGGGGCCGGCATTTGCAATAAGCCGCTTACCGATTTCGGTCATCTCGAGGGCCGGGGAAACCGGCGCGCTCACCCGGGCGAGGGCTTGGCGGGTCTCTAGAAACTTCAGGAATTCGCGGAGGTCGGGGTGTTTCATGGGGGCGATTTTACGTTATCTTAATGGCGACGCAGCTAGCTTTTCCGGTAAGCCGCGCGCCCGGGTTGGGGAGCTTGCGTCCGTGGCCCTTGAGGCGGGAACAACCCGTTCCCACTTTCAGGTTTGCGAAGTCCTTGTCGAAGGCAGGAGACAGTAACTATGGCGCAGTATTGGGTCGTTGGCGGCGAATACGATTCGACCAAGTTCCAGCATATCGCGGGCGGCGGCAAGCCGTTCCGCGCGGGTCCGTTCCGTTCCTATGAGGACGCGTTGCAGAAATGGGCGGAACTGGCATGGAAATCCGTCGATAACTGTAACGTCCGTTTCCATATCGAAACCGAAGAAGCCGACAGCCGCGCCGCCTGAATTTACGGTGCCGCTGACGTCTTGCTTGCGGGGCGCCCTGCGCGCAAAATCCATCATGGCGCGGCCATGACGCGAGCCGCCCCCCTTTGCCCCGGCGGAAGGATGATGCGCGCTCTTATTTGCAGCCTGATGTTTGTCTTAGCGGCGTTCGTGGCCGGCTGTACGCCCGAGGCGGCGCGGCCCTTGCCCGATTCGATGCGCGTGACCGCGGACGAGCGGCTGGTGGGAACCTGGCGCGCGGAAATTCTCGGCAATGTTCACACCGTTGCCGTTACGCGCGGGAGCGTCGCGGGCACGTTGGTGGCCGAGATGACCACGCGCACCGCGACCGGCGGTTCCGGGCAGGTCGTTTCCTCGCGCCATGTCCTGTCGTTTTACGATTTTCGCGGCACGCGCCTGATCGTCGAGCATGGCCCGAGCGCGGTCGACCGTCGGCCGGTTTACCGTTACGCCGCCTATGACATCGGCACCGACGGCGCCGTGAATTTGCGTTTTACCAGCGAGCCCGAAATCGATCGCTGGGCTTCGCCCCTTCGCGTTAATGCCGCCATCCGCGGCATCGATCCGAACTTCCGTTTCATTTACCTTCTTGCCGATAGCGATACGATTGCCGCCGTGCTGGGATCGAAGCCCGCGTCCGAAATGTTCAACGTCGCTTTCGGCCCCTTCGTCCGCCAATGATGATTCCCGACGATCCCGCTGCTCGCATCGCCCGCGCGCGGTCCTACCCTTTCAACCCGCCGCGCGAGTCCTACCTGTTTCGGGGCGGGCGCATCGTGCCGCTCGAAGATGCGAGGTGCGCCGTTGAAGGCCGCACGCCGGTGCTGGCCTCGGGCTCGAATGCTTCGCCGCAACAACTCGCGCGCAAATATGCGGCCCACGGCGAAGACGTCGCCATCCCCGTCACCCGCGCCGATCTCGCCGGGTTCGATTCGGTCTACAACGCGCACATCGCCGCATACGGATCGGTCCCGGCGACGCTGTTTCCCTCGCCCGGCACGGTGCTCGAGACCTTCATCACGTGGCTCGACGACGACCAGCTCGCGGTGATGCACGCGACCGAGCAGCCCGGCATCAATTATCACTATGCCGAACTTGCGGGCGTTTCGGTGATCGTCGAAGGGGTGGGCGAGCTTGATACAGCCTTCGCCTACATCTCCGTCGCCGGGTGCCTGATCCGCAACGGATCTCCCGTGGCGCTCGCCGAGGTGCCGGCGCGCGGGCGCGCATTCCCCGCACTCGCCCAGCCCGACATGCTTGCCCATGTGCGCGACGTCACCGCACCCGGGTGCGATATCGAAGCCTTCATCCTCGAAACCGTCGCCGATGCGGCTTTGCGCGAAGCCCGCGGCAGAGCGCTTGCGGCAAAGGCGCGCCAGTTTGCCCACGAGGGCTATCGCCCGCTTGTCGTCGGCGGTCAGCCGATCAGCCGGTAGAGAACGGTTTCCCTGAATTCACGGTCTTCCAGTTCGAGGCTGGTCGGCACGCCGATGCGCGCCATCTCGGCAAGACCGGTCTTGGGCAGGTAGGCGCGCCCCGGATCGGCGAGCCAGATTTCCGCGCCCGCTTCGCGCGCGCGATGCAGCCATGCCAGTACATGCTCGGCCATGTCGCGCTGGTAGCAGACATCGCCCGCCAGGATCAGGGTGTCGCGTGGCGGTGCGGCAGACAACGGATCGCCTTCGCTGATGTCGAGCGCGACCCCGTTGATCTCGGCATTGAGGGCAATTGCCGCCCGCGCGCTCGCATCGATCTCGGCGGCGGTGACGGCTGATGCGCCGGACTTTGCCGCGGCGATGGCGGCGATGCCCGATCCCGCGGCTAGATCGAGAACACGCCGCCCTGATACCAGTTCCGGCCGGTCGAGGATGAAGCGCGCCGTCGCCGCGCCGCCCGGCCAGACGAAGGCCCAGTAGGGCGGCTCGATGCCGATTTCCTCGAGCGCCTGTTCGCTCGCCGTCCAGATCGGCGTGATCGCGTCGGCGAGGTGAAGGCGGATCTCGGGCACCAGCACATGGGCCTGAACATGCGTATTGGCGCGGATGAAGGCGGCGGGATCGCGGGCTGCCGTCATCGCTTCAGTCGGGCCGCGCCCATTGTCCGGCGACGATGGCGGCGAGCAGCAGCCAGCCGAAGATGCGCGTGGCGCGGAACTTCTTCATGCAGTCGGCGGGATCGTCGAGATCGACCGCCCAGGCTTGCCACAGCAGGAACAGGTAGACCGCGCCAAGCAGCGGCCAGAACGGCCAGTCGAGACCGGCGACGACGCCCATGGCTGCGAACAGGGCGACCGCAATCGTATAGAAGGCGGTGAACCACGGCTTGGCGCGGGCACCCAGCCAGATGGCGAGGGTCTTGGCGCCGGCCGCCTTGTCGTCCTCGGCATCGGCATAGGCGTAGATCGTGTCGTAGCCCAGCGTCCAGAAGAAGGCGCCCGCATAGAGAAGGAAGGCTTCGGGCAGCAGGGTGCCGCGCACGGCGGCGAAGCCCACCAGCGCGCCGAAGGTCATGGTGAGGCCGAGCCATGCCTGCGGCCAGTAGGTGATGCGTTTCATGAACGGGTAGGCGACGACGAGCACGAGCGAAGATGCCGCCAGCACGATGGTAAAGGTGTTGAACGCCGACAGAATGGCGAGGCCGATGGTCAGAAGCACACCAAGAAAGACGAGGGCGGCGCGTACCGAAATCTCGCCCGAGGCGACGGGGCGCAGCGCCGTGCGGGCCACCTTGCGGTCGATGTCGCGGTCGATGATGTCGTTGATGACGCAGCCCGCCCCGCGCATGACGACGGCGCCGGCGGCAAACAGCGCCGCGATACCGAGCAGCTCGTCCCAGCCGGTGAGCCCGGGTGCCGCCAGGGCCACCGACCACCAGCACGGGAACACCAGCGTCCAGAAACCGATCAGGCGGTCGAAGCGGGCAAGACGGATATAGGGCAGCGCCCAGGGGGGCGCCATGCGCGCCGCCCAGCCCGCGGTCGGGATGTCGCTCGCTGCGCGGATGCGCGAATCCGAGAGGCCTTCGCGGCCGCGCGATGGGGGATTTGTATCGCTGCCGTTCATGACTGTAGTCTTATCCTTGGCAAAGGGGGGCCACAAGCAAGGACCATGAGCGGGCCACGTAACAGAGAATATGAACCGGCAGGGGCGGGCGGCGCCCGCACCCGGCTTTTCGTCGCCGAAGCGCTGGCGGCGGGCGGGGTGGTGGGGCTTTCGGCCAACCAGGCCCATTACCTGCGCCATGTCCTGCGTCTGGAGAAGGGCGCGCGCGTCGCGCTGTTCAACGGCGCCGACGGCGAATGGACGGGTGTGATCGAAGGCTTCGGCAAGGGCTGGGCCTCGGTCGCCCTCGAGGCGCAATCGCGCCCGCAGAAGAGCGAACCCGACCTCTGGCTCCTGTTCGCGCCGATCAAGCACGGGCGCATCGACTACCTGGTGCAGAAGGCCGCCGAGCTCGGCGCCTCCCGCCTGGTGCCGGTGCTGACCGAGTTTACCCAGGTTTCCCGCGTCAATACCGAGCGCCTCGCCGCCAATGCTCAGGAAGCGGCCGAACAGTCCGGGCGTCTTTCCGTGCCCGAAGTGACGGAACCGCGCCGTCTGATGGACGCGCTCGCCGGCTGGGAGCCCACGCGGCGCATCATGCTTTGCGATGAAAGCGGCCACGGGCGCCCGGTGATGGAGGTCCTGTCGGGCTTGCCGCGGGGCGGGCCCTGGGCGGTGCTGATCGGCCCCGAAGGCGGCTTTTCCGAGGCCGAGCTTGACGCCTTGCGTAAACTGCCTTTTGTTACGTCGGTTTCGCTCGGTCCGCGCCTGTTGCGGGCCGACACGGCCGCGGTCGCGGCGCTGGCCTGTTGGCAGGCGGCGCTCGGCGACTGGCCGGAGGAGACGCCCGGCGCCTGACGGCGCGGGTCCAGTTCGGTTTGTCGGTTCAGTTCACGACGGGGCCCCGGTGCAGGGCATCCGCATCAGGGTTTCAGGAAAACGCCCATGTCCGGTCCTCCCAAAGCCTCGGGCGAGGTCATTGCGTCGAAAGCGCAGCTCGTCGACTACATTGCGGCCGGCTGCAAGCCGCGCGACGCATGGCGCATCGGCACCGAACACGAAAAATTCGCCTTCGACCTGAAGACGCTGCGCCCGCTGCCCTATGACGGTCCGTGCTCGATCCGCGCCATGCTCGAAGGCCTGACGCGTTTCGGCTGGCAGGCGGTCGAGGAAAACGGCAATCCCATCGCGCTGATCAAGGGCGGCGCCTCGATCACGCTGGAGCCGGGCGGCCAGTTCGAGCTGTCGGGCGACGCGCTCGACAACCTGCACCAGACCTGCCGTGAGGTGCATGAGCACCTCGCCCAGGTGAAGGAGGTGGCGGGGGAAATCGGCGCGGGCTTCATCGGCGTCGGCTTCAACCCGAAATGGCGGCGCGACGACATCCCGTGGATGCCCAAGGGCCGCTACGGGATCATGAAGGCCTATATGCCGAAGAAGGGCAATCTCGGCCTCGACATGATGCTGCGCACCTGCACCATCCAGGTGAACCTCGACTTTTCTTCCGAAGCCGACATGGTGAAGAAGTTCCGTGTCGGGCTGGCGCTGCAGCCGATCGCAACCGCGCTGTTCGCCAATTCGCCTTTTACCGAGGGCAAGCCCAACGGCTTTCTCAGCTATCGCAGCCATGTTTGGACCGACACCGATCCCGACCGCTGCGGCGTGCTCCCCTTCGTCTTCGAAGACGGCTTCGGCTTCGAACGCTATGTCGATTACATGCTCGACGTGCCGATGTATTTCGTCTACCGCGACGGCAAGTACATCGACGCTTCGGGCCAGTCCTTCCGCGACTTCATGGCGCGCAAGCTGCCCGCCCGCCCGGGCGAGGCGCCGACCATGGGCGACTGGACCGATCACATGACCACGGTGTTTCCCGAAGTCCGCCTCAAGCGTTATCTGGAAATGCGCGGCGCCGACGGCGGGCCGTGGCGGCGCATCTGCGCGCTGCCCGCGCTGTGGACGGGGCTGCTCTACGATCAGGGCGCCCTCGATGCGGCCTGGGATCTGTGCAGGGACTTCACCGCCGAAGACCACGATTACCTGCGCCGCGAAGTGCCGAAGCGCGCGCTCGCGACCGAGTTTCGTGGCCGCCCGCTGATCGAACTTGCGCGCGAAGTGGTCAGGCTGGCGCGTGCCGGGCTGACGGCGCGCGCGCGCCGCGCTGCCCCCGGCCCCCCCGCGGCCCCTCACCTGGCGACGCTCGCAGACCTCCTGCGTCGCGGCCCGCCGCCGGCGGAAGTGAAGCTCGAGCGTTTCCACGGCGCGTGGAACGGCTCGGTCGATCCGCTCTATTCCGAATACTCCTACTGACCGCCGTCAGTATTCCAGCACCAGCCGGTCGCGCTCGGCGCGCCAGCTCCTGAACTTGTTGAGCGTGTTGATGCCGATCAGCGAGGTGCCGATGGGCGCACCGTTGACCAGCATGGCGGCATCGGCAAACCCGGTCGGCCCGAAATCGAGCCGCGCCGCCGTCACCGGTGCTGCGCGCACCACGCCGTTGGCGGTGCGCAGGCGCTGATAGAAGGACAGGCGCTGGAGGTTGAACCCGGCGCGTTCCGCGTCGCGCGGATCGAGCACCGTCGACGTCGCCCCGGTATCGACGAGGAAGCGCACCGGCACGCCGTTCACCCGTGCCTCTATATAGAAGTGTCCGTCGCGCGCCCGCCGCACTTCAATGGCGCGCTCGCCCGCGACCATCGCCTGGCCCGGCACCAGCTCGCCCTTGATGCGCCGCCATGCGTCTTCGGCCTCGAAGCGAAACGAATAGGCAAGGACGAGGACGGCGCCGATGGCGAGCCAGGCGAAGGCGGCACCCAGCGCACCCTGCCAGCGCAGGCGGCGGCCGTGGATCAGTCCGGCGCCGATCAGCGCGCCGAGGAGAACGAGATAGACGAGCCTCGGTCCGTCGCCGTTGAAGTTTGCAACGCCGCCCGAACCCGTCGCGAGCCAGGCGACCAACGCGGCAAGTGCCGCGAGCAGGATGAAGAACCAGGTCCAGGGCCCCAAGGGGCGTCGCGGGCGCATGGGGGCCTCGATCAGGCGGCGGTGCCGCCGACGGTGAGCGCGCCGATCTTCAACGTCGGCTGGCCGACGCCCACGGGCACACCCTGTCCGTCCTTGCCGCAGGTGCCGATGCCGGGGTCGAGCGCCATGTCGTTTCCGACCATGGTGATGCGCTTGAGCGCATCGGCGCCGTTGCCGATCAGCGTAGCCCCCTTGACCGCGGGGCCGAGCTTGCCGTTTTCGATCAGGTAGGCTTCCGAGGCCGAGAACACGAACTTGCCCGAGGTGATATCAACCTGCCCGCCGCCGAAATTGACGGCATAGAGGCCCTTTTTAACGCTGGCGAGAATCTCGCCCTTATCGTGATTGCCGTTCAGCATGTAGGTATTTGTCATGCGCGGCATCGGGCGGTGGGCGAAATCCTGGCGGCGTCCGTTGCCCGTCGGCTTCACGCCCATCAGGCGCGCGTTCATGCGGTCCTGCATGTAGCCGACCAGGATGCCGTCCTCGATCAGGGTGGTGGCAGAGGTAGGCGTGCCTTCGTCGTCGATGGTGAGCGAACCGCGCCGGTCGGCAAGGGTGCCGTCGTCGATGACAGTGACGCCGGGGGATGCAACCCGTTCGCCCATCAGGCCCGAAAACACCGAGGTCTTCTTGCGGTTGAAGTCGCCTTCGAGCCCGTGGCCGACCGCTTCGTGCAGAAGGATGCCGGGCCAGCCGGGGCCGAGCACGACTTCCATTTCGCCCGCGGGAGCCGGCACGGCATCGAGCTTGACCAGCGCCTGGCGCAGCGCCTCGTCGGCGCCGTTGCGCCAGTTGCCCGCCTCGATGAAGCGGGCGTAGCCCTCGCGCCCGCCGGTCCCATGGCTGCCGGTTTCCTGCTTGTCGCCGTCGCCGACCATGACCTGGATGTTGAGGCGCACCAGCGGGCGCACGTCGGCCGTGCGGTTGCCGTCGGCGCGCAGGATTTCGACGACCCGCCATTCGCCGGCGAGCGAGACCATGACCTGGCGCACGCGCGGGTCCTTGGCGCGAAGGTAGGCGTCGATATCGGCGAGCAGCCCGGTCTTGGCCTCGAAGGCGACCTCGGCGAGCGGGTTGACGGTGCCATAGAGCGCGCGGTTGGTGCCCGCGGGCGGCAGGGCGAGCGTGCCCTTGTGTCCGCGCGTCACCGCGCAGACGGTATCTGCGGCGCGTTTCAGCGCGGCATCGGACAGTTCCGAGGCATGGGCGTAACCCGTCGCCTCGTCGGCGATGGCACGCAGGCCGAAGCCCTGGGCGGTATCGGAAGAGGCGGCGCGCAGCCGGCCATCGTCCCAGGAAAAGCTCTCGGAAACGGCATATTCAAGGAACAATTCGCCGTCGTCGGCACCGTCGAGGGCGCGGGTCAGTTGGGCTTGCGCGCCGGAGAGGGTGAGGGCGTCGCCGCCGAAGAACAGCTTGTCGGCGGTATCGAGGTTCGACATCGGTTACTCCCGTATAGAAAACAGCCGTTTCGGCGCGGCTGGGCGACAGTCAGTAATATAGGCGCATGTGGCGCCGGTTTTTAGTGCCTGTGCATACGGTGCAGACGATCGTACATATCATGCATCTGGCCGTGCGGCGGGCGATTGCGAGACTTTCTCAAAGCCAAGGTTTTGCCATATTCTTCGGTTGTTCACCCCCGCGTCGGTGGTGTAGTTTGCGCGTGCCTGACGGGAATATCCCTTCTAAAGTTGGGTACTTTTTTCCATCGGTTTTCAAGACGGGAAATACAGAATGCTGTTTCACCGGATACTCGCCTCGGTCGCCGCTGTCGCCACCGGGGTCATGGCCTTCCTTTCCGGCGCGGCCACGCCGGCCCTTGCCCAGATGGCCCAGCCCTGGCAGTTGAACTTCCAGCCGGCCGCCAGCCCGGTCGCTGAACGGATCCACAGCTTCCACGACATGCTGCTGGTCCTGATCTCCGTGATCACGGCCTTCGTGCTGCTGCTGCTGGTCTACGTCATGGTCCGGTTCAACGCCAAGGCGAACCCGACGCCGTCGCGCACCACGCACAACACGATGATCGAGGTGATCTGGACCGTGGTCCCGATCCTGATCCTGGTGGGCATCGCGGTTCCGTCCTTCAAGCTTCTGTATTTCGGAGACCGTCATCCCAATCCCGACATGACCCTCAAGGTCATGGGCTACCAGTGGTACTGGGGCTACGCCTATCCCGACCACGGCAACATCGCCTTCGAAAGCCGCATGGTCGAGGCGCAGGACCTGAAGCCCGGCCAGCCGCGACTGCTGGCGACCGACAATCCGGTGGTCGTTCCGGTGGACACCAATATCCGGGTGCTGCTTTCGACGGACAACGTGCTGCACGCCTGGGCGGTGCCGTCCTTCGGCATCAAGACCGACACCACCAACGGCCGCCTGAACGAGACCTGGTTCCGCGCCACCAAGACCGGCACTTTCTATGGCCAGTGCTCGGAACTGTGCGGCGTCAACCACGGCTTCATGCCGGTCGAGGTCAAGGTCGTGTCGAAAGCGGAGTTCGCCCAGTGGGTTGCCTCCAAGAAGAAGGCCGCCGCGCTGACGGCGCCGGCCGCCACCATCGAATTGGCCGGTCGCGCGGATTCCTCCGCGCGCGGCAACTGATTTAAAGCGAGAGGTCAGTCATGAGCGAGCATGCGGCGGGACACGACCATACCCCCCACGGCCTGAAGCGGTTCCTGTACTCCACGAACCACAAGGACATCGGTACCCTGTACCTGTTCTTTGCAGTGTTTTCGGGCCTCATCGGCGGCGCCTTCTCCATCATCATGCGCATGGAGCTGCAGGATCCGGGCAGCCAGATCCTCGGCGGCGACCACCACTTCTTCAACGTGCTGGTGACGGCGCACGGCTTCCTGATGATCTTCTTCATGGTCATGCCGGCGCTGATCGGCGGTTTCGGCAACTGGTTCGTGCCGCTCATGATCGGCGCGCCCGACATGGCCTTCCCGCGCATGAACAACATTTCGTTCTGGCTGCTGGTGCCGTCGCTGATCCTGCTGGTCGGCTCGGCTGTCGTCGGTGGCGGCGCGGGCACGGGCTGGACGGTTTATCCGCCGCTGTCCTCGGCGCTCGGCCATCCGGGCATGGCCGTCGACATGGCGATCTTCAGCCTGCACCTTGCGGGTGCGTCGTCGATCCTCGGCGCCATCAACTTCATCACCACCATCTTCAACATGCGCGCTCCGGGCATGACGCTCCACAAGATGCCGCTGTTCGTGTGGTCGGTGCTGATCACGGCCTTCCTGCTGGTCCTGTCGCTGCCGGTTCTGGCGGGCGGCATCACCATGCTGCTGACCGACCGTAACTTCGGCACGGCGTTCTTCGACGCCTCGAAGGGCGGCGACCCGCTGCTGTACCAGCACCTGTTCTGGTTCTTCGGCCATCCGGAAGTCTACATCCTGATCCTGCCGGGCTTCGGCATCATCAGCCAGGTGATCTCCACCTTCTCGAAGAAGCCGGTGTTCGGCTACCTCGGCATGGCTTACGCCATGGTGGCGATCGGCTTCGTCGGCTTCATCGTTTGGGCGCACCACATGTACACGGTGGGCATGGACGTCGATACGCGGGCCTACTTCGTCGCGGCGACCATGGTCATCGCGGTGCCCACGGGCGTGAAGATCTTCTCGTGGATCGCCACGATGTGGGGCGGCTCGATCACCTTCAAGACGCCGATGCTGTTCGCCATCGGTTTCATCTTCCTGTTCACCGTTGGCGGCGTGACCGGCGTGGTGCTGGCCAACGCGGGCGCGGACGTGGCGCTGCACGACACCTATTACGTGGTCGCGCACTTCCACTACGTGCTGTCGCTGGGCGCGGTGTTCGCCATCTTCGCGGGCTTCTACTACTGGATCCCGAAGATGACCGGGAAGATGTACCCCGAAGGCCTCGCCAAGCTGCAGTTCTGGACCATGTTCATCGGCGTCAACCTGACGTTCTTCCCGATGCACTTCCTGGGCCTGGCCGGCATGCCGCGACGCATTCCGGACTATCCGGATGCCTATGCGGGGTGGAACTATATCGCCTCGATCGGCTCCTATATCGGTGCGGCAAGCGCGATCCTCTTCCTGATCGTGGTGCTGCGTACCTTCACGTCGAAGCAGCTCGCGGGCAACAACCCCTGGGGCGAAGGCGCGACGACGCTGGAATGGACGGTGTCTTCGCCGCCGGCGTTCCACTCGTATAACGAGCTGCCGAAGGTCAACTAGCGGAACGCGACGGGCAAGACGCGGTGTCACAGACGACGATAGAGATGAGGGAAGCGGCGGTCGCCGGGGCGGGAGGATTCTCGCCCTCCGTCGCCGACTTCATCGCGCTCCTGAAGCCGCGGGTCATGTCGCTCGTGGTCTTCACGGGGCTTGCCGGCCTGATCGCGGCACCGGGGCATATCCACCCGGTTCTGGCGGGCGTGGCGCTTCTGTGCATCGCCATCGGCGCCGGCGCGTCGGGCGCCATCAACATGTGGTATGACCGCGACATCGACGCGGGCATGACGCGCACCAAGGACCGGCCCTTGCCCGCCGGCCGCATGGACCCGTCGGCGGCGCTCGGTTTCGGCGTAACGCTGTCGGCCGGTTCGATCGCGGTCATGGGGCTCGCCGTGAACTGGGCCGCCGCCGGTCTGCTGGCGCTGACCATCGCCTTCTACGTGTTCGTCTACACCATGTGGCTCAAGCGCCGCACGCCGCAGAACATCGTCATCGGCGGCGCCGCCGGGGCCTTCCCGCCGATGATCGGCTGGGCAGCTGTGACCGGCGACGTGTCGCTGATGCCCGTGCTGCTGTTCGCCATCGTGTTTTTCTGGACGCCGCCGCATTTCTGGGCGCTCGCCCTCTACAAGGCAGGCGAATACGCCAAGGTGGGCGTACCCATGCTGCCGGTGGTGGCGGGCAAGGCCGAAACGCGGCGCCAGATCGTCATCTACTCGCTGATCCTCGTGCCGCTGACCCTGGCGCCCTGGGCGCTCGGTTTTGCCTCTGCCGTTTACGGCGTGCCGGCGGCGGTGCTGGGCCTCGTCTTTCTCGCGGGCGCGCTGCGCGTCGCGACGGCCAAGACCGATGCCGCGGCGAAGGGGCTGTTCGCCTATTCGATCCTTTATCTTTTCCTGCTGTTCGCGCTGGTCATCGCCGATGCGCTGCTGGCCGCGCCGGGCAGGGGGCTGTAGCCGATGGCCGACGATCGCAACGATTCTTCCGACATGCACAGGAAGCGCCGCGGCCGCAACATCGCGATGCTGATCGCGCTTGCCGGCCTCGTCGTGCTGTTTTACGTGATCACCATCGTCAAGCTGGGCGGAGGCAACTGATGGCCGGCCGCTCGCGCAACGGCATCGTTGCCTGGTCCGTCGCGGGCGTGGTCGCCGGCATGGTCGGCATGTCCTACGCGGCCGTGCCGCTCTACCAGCTGTTCTGCCAGGTGACGGGCTTCGGCGGCACGACCCGCGTGGCCGCGGCGCCTGTTTCTGCGCCCAAGCCCGATGCCCGCGTCGTGCGCGTCACTTTCGATGCCAACGTCGTTTCCGGCCTGCCGTGGTCTTTCGTGCCCGAAAAGCGTTATATCGATGTCAAGCTGGGCGAGCAGGCCTTGGTCCACTACCGCGCCACGAACCTGTCGAAGGAGCCGGTCACCGGCACCTCCAGCTTCAACGTGACGCCTCACAAGGTGGGTGCCTATTTCAACAAGATCCAGTGCTTCTGCTTCACCGAACAGACGCTGAAGCCCGGCGAAAGCATCGACATGCCGGTTGTGTTTTTCGTCGATCCGGAAATTGCGAAAAACCGCAATACTTCGGAAGTCGGCGATATCGTCCTGTCATATACGTTCTACCGGGTGGACAAGCCGGATTCCGGCCGCCGCTCGGCCAGTGTTATTAACCGTTGAACGACTGTTGAGGAGTCGGGGGTAATCATCATGGCCAACGCACACGACGCACACGCGCAAAAGCATCCGTATCATCTGGTCGACCCGAGCCCGTGGCCGCTGTTCGGCTCCATGGCCGCCCTGCTGCTCACCGGCGGCGCCGTCTACTGGATGCATGGCGGCAACCCCTGGTACATGGCCGCCGGATTCGTCGGCGTCCTCTATGTCATGATCCGTTGGTGGATCGACGTCGTCGATGAGGGCGAGCGACAGGGCCATCACAACAAGATCGTGCAGATCGGCCTGCGCTACGGCATGGCGCTGTTCATCGCCTCCGAAGTGATGTTCTTCGCCGCTTTCTTCTGGGCTTTCTTCACCGCCAGCCTGTATCCGACCGAAGCGATCGGCAAGGTGTGGCCGCCCGCCAGCGTCAAGACCTTCGATCCTTGGGATCTGCCGTTCCTCAACACGCTGATCCTGCTGACCTCCGGCGCGACCCTGACCTGGGCCCATCATGCGTTGCTGGCCAACAACTGCCGTGACGTGATCCGCGGCCTGGTTCTTACCATTGCGCTGGGCGCCACTTTCACGGGGGTTCAGGCCTACGAATATTCCCACGCCGCTTTCGGCTTCAAGGACGGCATCTATTCGTCGGTCTTCTACATGGCGACCGGTTTCCACGGCTTCCACGTGCTGGTCGGGACGACCTTCCTGTGCGTCTGCCTCGGCCGCGTGCTGAAAGGCCATTTCAAGCCCGATCATCATGTCGGTTTCGAGGCTGCCGCCTGGTACTGGCACTTTGTCGACGTGGTGTGGCTCTTCCTGTTCGTCTGCGTCTATTGGCTCGGCGGCAAGTAACAACCTTCGTTCACGGGGACGGGCGCGATGCGTGAGGCACCGCGCCCGTCTTCCGTTTCGCCCGCGCTCGCCGGGATGCTCTGCCGCTGTCCGGCCTGCGGCAAGGGGCGGCTGTTCAAGGGCTTTCTCTCCATCGCGCCCCGCTGCAACGTCTGCGGCGAAGACCTTTCGACGCTGGAGCAGGGCGATGGCCCCGCAGTTTTCATCATCCTCATTCTCGGTTTCATCGTGACGGCGGGCGCCCTCATCGTCGAGGTCAAGCTCGCGCCGCCCTTCTGGGTCCATGCGGTGATCTGGCCGCCGCTCATCCTCGGCGGATCCCTCGGCATGCTGCGGCCGCTCAAGGGGTTGATGGCGGCGATGCATTACCGCCATCGCAGAGGGCATGACGAAGGCTAGGACCCTGATCGCCGCGGGCGCGGTCATGGCCGCGCTTGCCGTGCTGCTCGGCCTCGGCACGTGGCAGATGCTGCGCCGCGCCGAAAAGCACGCCTTGATCGCGCGCATCGAGGCACAGATGAATGCCGCGCCGGTCTCCCTTCCGGCCGCCATTGCCGATCCCGTCGCCTTCGACTATCGCCGCGTGACGGTGCGCGGACGTTACCTCCATGGCCGGGAGATGCTGCTCCTCAACCGCGTGCGCAACGGCGTGGCGGGGGTTCATGTCATCACGCCGCTGGTGCGCGAAGATGGCCCGACGGTGCTGGTCGATCGCGGCTGGGCGCCGCTGGCCCGGCCCGCCGACGATCCCGCCTTCGTCGGCCAGCCGCCCGGCTCCTTGACGGTTTCGGGCGTTGCCCGCGTGCCCGTCAAAACCGGCGCCTTCACGCCCGACAACGATCCCGCCCGCGGGTTGTGGTTCACCATCGATCTTGCCGCGATGGCGGCGGCGAAGGGTATCGCGCCGGTGGCGCCTGTCCTCGTCGTATCCGATGTGCCCCCCGACGGCATCCGCAAATATCCGATCCCTGTACCGGTGCGCGCGGGCTTGCGCGACGATCATCTGCAATACGCCCTGACATGGTATTCTCTGGCCCTTGTGCTGGTGGGTGTCGTCATTGCAGCCCGCCGCCGCGGGAGACCTGTACGCAAGCCATGACTGATACACCCACCGCTTACCGCGAGCTTGAAACCCGTTTCGCGCGCTATGCGAAATTGCGCGACGCCATCGAACTGCTGCACTGGGACATGGCCACCATGATGCCCGACGGCGGAGCCGAGGCGCGCGCGGGTCAGCTTGCCGTGCTCAAGGGCCTCGCCCACGACATGATGACCGACCCGGCGCTCGGCGACTATTTCGCCGCCGCAGCCGAGGACCGTACCCTCGATCCATGGCAGCAGGCCAACCTTGTGGAAATGCGCCATGGCTGGCTACGGGCGAACGCCGTCGACAAGCGGCTGGTCGAGGCGCTGTCCGACGCCAACCTGCGCTGCGAGATGATCTGGCGCGAGGCCAAGGCCAAGGCCGATTACGCCATGGTGCGCCCGGCGCTGGAAACGGTATTGGGCCTCGTGCGCGAACGCGCAAGCCAGATGGCCGACGCCCTCAAGCTCGACGCCTATGACGCGCTGCTCGACGGCTACGAGCCGGGCGGGCGCGCCGCCGACATCGACGCGGTCTTCGCGGATCTGGCGAAATTCCTGCCCGGCTTCATCGACCGCGTGCTCGAACACCAGGCCAGGAAGCCGGCGCCCATGGCGATCGAGGGGCCCTTCGACCTCGCCGCACAGCGCGGCCTGTGCCGCCGCCTGATGCAGGCCGTCGGCTTCGACTTCAAGCACGGGCGTCTCGATGAAAGCCATCATCCGTTCTGCGGCGGCGTACCCGACGACGTGCGCCTGACCACACGCTACGACGTCAACGACTTCATGCAGGGCATCATGGGGGTGCTGCATGAAACCGGGCACGCGCTCTACGATCAGGGGCTGCCCACGGAATGGCGCCACCAGCCGGTGGGCGAGGCGCGCGGCATGTCCTTGCACGAAAGCCAGTCTCTGATGATCGAGATGCAGGCCTCGCGCAGCCACGAATTCATCGAGTATCTCGCACCGCTTCTGCGCGAAACCTTCAATGGTTCCGGCCCCGCGTGGGATGCGGACAACATCCATGCCCATTACATCCGGGTGGAGCGCTCCTTCATCCGCGTCGATGCCGATGAAGTGACCTATCCGGCCCACGTCATCCTGCGTTACCGGCTCGAGCGCGCGCTGATTGCGGGCGACATGACGCTCGCCGAAATGCCAGCGGCTTGGAACGACGGCATGAAGGAACTGCTCGGCATCGTTCCGCCCAACGATGCGCTCGGCTGCCTGCAGGACCTGCACTGGTATGCGGGTTCGTTTGGCTATTTCCCGACCTATACCCTCGGCGCCATGACGGCGGCCCAGCTGTTCCGCGCGGCGCGGGGGGCGGTGCCGGAAATCCCCGCGGCGCTCGGCAAGGGCGATTTCCGCCCCCTGATGGGCTGGCTCAGGGCCAATGTCCATGCCCTGGGCTCGCGCTATTCGGCCCGCGAAATCCTTGAAAAAGCGACCGGCCGGGCGCTCCATGCCCCCGCCTTCGAGGCCCACCTGACCGAGCGTTACCTTGCCTGATCAGCCCTCAAAAGCTAGTCTCTGGGCCTGATTTTCCCGTATTTCCAAGGCCTCGCGGCCGGCTGGAGGCAATTCGTTGCGTTACGTATCCACCCGTGGGCAGGCGCCCGTCGTCGATTTTGCCGATGCTCTTCTGGCCGGGCTTGCCCGTGACGGCGGGCTTTACGTGCCCGAAAGCTGGCCCGCGCTCGCTGCCGACGAAATCCGCGCCCTTGCGGGCGTGCCTTACGCCGAGGCCGCCTACCGCGTGACCCGGCCCTTCGTCGGCGATGCGATCCCCGAGGCCACCTACCGGCGCATCCTCGATGACACCTACGCCCGGTTCGACCATGCGGCGACGGCGCCGCTCGTCCAGCTTGCTCCCAATCACTGGCTGCTCGAGCTGTTCCACGGCCCCACCATCGCGTTCAAGGATTACGCGATGCAGTTGCTCGGCAACCTGTTCAATCACGTTCTGGAAGAGCGCGGAGAGCGCGTCACCATCGTCGGCGCGACGTCCGGCGATACCGGATCGGCGGCCATCGAGGCGTGCAAGGACCGCGAGGCCATCGACGTCTTCATCCTTTACCCGCACAACCGCGTGTCCGAAGTCCAGCGCCGCCAGATGACCACGGTCGCATCCGCCAATGTCCATGCCTTTGCCGTCGAAGGCACCTTCGACGACTGCCAGGCGATGCTGAAGGCATTGTTCAACGACGCCACCTTCCGCGACGAAGTAAGCCTGACCGGCGTCAATTCGATCAACTGGGCGCGCATTCTGGGGCAAGTCGTCTATTACTTCGTTGCCGCCGCCGCGCTCGGCGCGCCCGACCGCAAGGTGTCGTTTGCCGTGCCGACGGGCAATTTCGGCAATATCTACGCGGGCTACGTGGCCCGCCGCATGGGCCTGCCGGTCTCCCAGCTGGTTCTGGCGACCAACGCCAACGACATCCTGTCGCGTACGCTCGCGACCGGCACCATGAAGCGCGGCGAGGTCATTCCGTCGCTTTCGCCGTCGATGGATATCCAGGTGGCGTCGAACTTCGAGCGCTTCCTGTTCGATCTGGTGGGCCGCGACGGCTCGCGCGTCGCCCAGCAGATGGCGGCTTTCGCCGATACCGGCGAGCTTGCCCTGGCGCCCGGCCTGTGGCGGGAAGCAACGGCCATGTTCACCGGCTATCGTCTCGACGATGCAGGCACGATCGAGGAAATCCGCGAATCGCTTGCGCGCACGGGCCAGGTTCTCGATCCCCATTCGGCCATCGGCGTCGCCGGCGGCCGCGTCGCGCGCCCCGATGCGTCCGTGCCCATGGTGTCGCTGGCGACCGCGCATCCGGCCAAGTTCCCCGATGCGGTCAAACAGGCGACCGGCCGCGTGCCCGAACTGCCGCCGCACATGGCCGACATCTATTCGCGCAAGGAACGCTTCGACGTGCTCAAGAACGATGTCGCCGCGGTCAAGGCGGCGATCCGCGCGCGCCTTGCCCAGAAGGTGCAGGCATGACGGTCGAGGTCACCAAGCTCGCCAACGGCATGACGGTCGCCACCGACGTCGTTTCGGGGGTGGAGACAGCCGCCGTCGGCGTCTGGGTCGCGGTCGGCGCCCGCCACGAAACGGCGGACGTCAACGGCGTCTCGCACATGCTCGAACACATGGCCTTCAAGGGAACCAAGCGCCGGACCGCGCTCGATATCGTCGAGGAGGTCGAGGACGTCGGCGGGCAGATCAACGCCTATACTTCGCGCGAGAACACCGCCTATTACCTGCGGGTGATGGCCGACGATGTGCCGATGGCGGTCGATATCCTTGCCGATATCCTGCAGAACTCGACTTTCGACCCGGCTGAACTCGAGCGCGAGCGCGCCGTCATCATCCAGGAAATCGGGCAGTGCGATGACACGCCCGACGACGTCATTTTCGATTACTTCCAGGAAACCGCGTTTCCCGGCCAGGCGCTGGGGCGGCCGATCCTGGGGTCCCACGATCTCGTCTCCAACATGACGCGGGAATCCATCGCGGGCTACATGTCGGGCCATTACGGCGCCGACCGCATGGTGCTGGCGGCGGCGGGCAAGGTCGATCACGCGGCCCTCGTCAGGCTTGCCGAAGAGGCCTTCGCGGGCCTGCCGAAGCGGGGACCTGCCGCGCCCGATCCTGCCCGCTATTCGGGCGGCGACCGGCTGGTGGAACGCGATCTGGAGCAGGTGCACCTCGTCCTCGGCTTCGACGGCGTGCCCTACAATCATCCCGACTATTACACGATCAGCGTGCTGTCCTCGCTGCTTGGCGGCGGCATGTCATCGCGCCTGTTCCAGGAGGTGCGCGAGAAGCGCGGCCTCGTCTATTCGATCTACACCTTCGCGTCGTCTTACCGCGACGGCGGCCTGTTCGGCATTTATGCGGGAACCGGCGCAGAGGAGATCGCCACCCTGATGCCGGTGCTGGCCGACGAGCTGCGCAAGGTCGGCGGCACGGTGACGGAAGCCGAGTTGAAGCGCACCAAGGCCCAGCTCAAGGCGGGGCTGTTGATGGCGCTCGAACACACGCGGGGCCGCGCCGAACGCATCGCCCAGCAGATGCTGATCTATGGCCGTCCGGTTCCGGCGGACGAAATCGTTGCGCGTATCGACGCTGTCGATATCGCCGCCATTTCCCGGCTGGCCGGACGCATCTTTTCGGGCCGGCCCACGGTCACGGCGCTCGGCCGCACCGAAGGCTTCGGGCACCTGCCGCCTTTCGCCCAATCGTTGAGCGCAGCGGAGTAGGGGCGATGTTCGAGCTGTTCAAGGGAAGCACCGGATTGCCTCTCGATGAACGGATCGACGGTCGCCGCGTCTATATCCGTCCGCCCGCCGAGGAAGACTGGACGGCCTGGGCGCGCCTGCGCGAGGAAAGCCGGGATTTCCTGGTGCCGTGGGAGCCGACCTGGCCGGCCGATTGCCTGACCCATGCGGCCTATCGCCGTCGCCTGCGTCATTACGGTGACGAGTGGCAGTCGGGGCTGGGCTACGCCTTCTTCATTTTTTCCCGCACCGACGACCGCCTGCAGGGCGGAATTACCCTTTCCAACGTGCGCCGCGGCGTCGCCCAGACCGGCACCCTCGGCTACTGGGTGGGCAAGCCCTATGCGCGCCAGGGCGTGATGTCGGACGGGATCCGCTGCATGCTGCGTTTCTGTTTTGAAAACCTGCGCCTGCACCGTGTGGAGGCGGCCTGCCTGCCGCGTAACGTGGCAAGCCGCGGCGTTCTCGCCCGTGCCGGTTTTCACGAAGAAGGCTTCGCGCCGAAATATCTGCGCATCAACGGCGAGTGGGAGGATCATCTCCTGTTCGCCATGCTCGAGGAAGAAGGCGCGAAGCTGCGCGCCCGCGAAGGGCTCATCCCGCGCGAGGGCTAGAAGCCGGGAATTTCAGGCGTGGCCCGCTTCGCCCGAGAGAAGCGCAGCCGATACCCCGAGAGCCGCCAGCGCCGCATCCCACTTCGCGTCGAGATCATGGCCGAAGAGGATGTTTTCATCGGCCGGGGCGATCAGCCAGCCGTTGTCCTGAATTTCGGCATCAAGCTGTCCCGGTCCCCAGCCGGCGTAGCCGAGCGCCAGCAGGCTGCGGCGCGGCCCCGTGCCTTGCGCGAGGTCGCGCAGGATGTCGAGGGTCGCCGTCAGACCGACGTGCCCGACCTGAAGGGTCGAATCCTGCTTGTAGTCCGACGAATGCAGTACGAAGCCGCGGCCGGTCTCGACCGGGCCGCCGAACATGACGCGTATTTCCGCGCCCGGCTCCGCCGCCTCGATCTTGAGTTGCTTGAGGAGGTCGGGGAAGGTCAGGCTTTCGATCTGCCGGTTGACCACCAGCCCCATCGCGCCGTCCTTGGTATGGGCGCAGATATAGACGACCGTGCGCGCGAAGCGCGAATCCTGCATCTGCGGCATCGCGATCAGGAGCTTGCCGGTCAGGTAGCCGTCCCCGGAGGGTTTTTCCGTTAAATCGCTCATGACACTCACCTCGGCCCTTGAAGCTGGGAATGCATTACGATTTTTCAAGTCTAGCATAACAATCCCGTGACGATAATTGATGTGATCGGGCGGCCCGGACTTGGTAAAACCTGCGGGCGGACGAAAACGGCCATGGCATTAACCAACATCAGGAAAGCCCTAATTGCGGCGCTGGCGATCTTGCTGGTGACGGCGGCCCATGCCTTTGCGGCAACGTCGGACTGGGCGCGCAACGATCATGCCGAGGTCCGGCTGATCGCGGGCAGCGCCGCGGCGACCGGGGCTCTCGATCTCGGCCTCGAATTCAGGCTCAAGCCGGGCTGGCACATCTACTGGCGCGCGCCGGGCGATGCCGGGCTGCCGCCCACCATCGACTGGGCGGGCTCGATCAACCTGCAATCGCCCGCGATGGCATGGCCGATGCCCGAACGCTACAGCATCTTCGGGCTGACCACTTTCGTCTATGGCGGGCGCGTTGTGCTGCCCATCGATGCCCGCGCCGCCGATCCGTCGGCGCCCGTGCGCCTGCGCGCCAGGGTCAACTACCTCGCCTGCGAAAAGATCTGCGTGCCCTACGAGGCCACCTTCGCCCTCGACCTTGCCCCGGGGCTGAGCGCACCGGTTGAAACTGCCGCCATTGGCGCCTTCCGCGCCCGCGTCCCGCAGCGCAAGGCGGCCAACGATGCGCGCGCGCCGCTTTTGGTGACGCGCGCGGATTTCGTGTCCGACCGTTCGGGGCTGTGGCTCGATGTCCTGGCGAAAAGTGCCACGCCGCTCGGACGTCCCGAGATCATGGTCGAAGGGCCGCCGGCTTTGCGTTTCGGCGCGCCGCGCATCGATATCGCCGCCGACCGGCGCTCGGTTCTCTACCGGTTGCCTGCCGCCGTGATCGGGCAGGGCGGTGCGGTTCCGGCCGACCCCCGCCTTACGATTACCCTTGCCGATCTGGGAACCAATGCTTCCCTGTTGGCGGTCGAGCAAACTGTGACCGCCGACAGCCGCGCGGCGGCGGAAGCGGGAACGGGTCTTGGCTGGATACTGCTGCTGGCGCTTCTGGGCGGCCTCGTCCTCAATCTCATGCCCTGCGTCCTGCCGGTCCTCTCGCTCAAGCTGCTGTCGGTGGTCGGACACGGCGGCGAGCGCAAGGCGGTGCGGCGCGGCTTCCTCGCCACCGCGGCGGGCATCGTGTTTTCCTTTCTGGTGCTGGCGGCGGGCGCGCTCGGGCTCAAGGCGGCGGGGCTTGCCGTCGGCTGGGGCATCCAGTTCCAGTCGCCCGTGTTCCTCGGATTCATGGCAGTTCTGCTGACGCTGTTCGCGCTCAGCCTGTTCGGGGTCATTCACATACCGCTGCCCGGAATTGCCGGTACGCTCGCCGCGCGCGCACCCCAGGACGTCACTGCGGAAGGCAAGACATCGTTGGTTGGCGCCTTCGCCACCGGCGCCTTCGCCACCCTGCTGGCGACGCCGTGTTCGGCGCCATTTCTCGGCACCGCGCTGGGCTTCGCTCTGACCCGCGGCGCGCAGGAAATCGTTTCGGTGTTTGCCGTGTTGGGGCTGGGCCTTGCGGCACCTTACCTCGCTGTTGCCGCTTTCCCCGCGCTCGCCGCGCGCCTGCCGCGTCCGGGCGCCTGGATGAAGCGGCTGCGTATCGGCCTTGGCGTGGCGCTGCTGGCCACGGTAGCGTGGCTCGGAAGCGTCATGTGGACCGTGAGCGGGGCCGGCGCGCCCACCCGCATGGAAGCCAACTGGCGGCCCTTCGACAAGGTCCAGCTCTACAATCTGGTGGCCGAAGGCCGGGTGGTGCTGGTCGACGTGACCGCCGACTGGTGCGTCACCTGCAAGGCCAACAAGGCTTTGGTGCTCGAGCGGGGGCCGGTGGCAGCGGAACTGGCATCGGGCCGGATTGTGGCGATGCGGGCCGACTGGACCCGCCCGGACCCCCGCATAACCGGGTATTTACGCAGCTTCGGCCGCTTCGGGATTCCGTTCAATGCGGTCTACGGACCAGCTAGGCCGGATGGCCTAGCGCTGCCGGAAATCCTAACAGAATCAGCGGTTTTGGCCGCTTTCCGGGCTGCCGGGCAGGGTAAATAACCCTACACCCCGGGGGGTGGATTCCCGCCCGCCGATAGCCGAAAATAGTCCCACAAAACAGCCCGGCGCCGTTCCTGCCGGGTCACAAATTCGATATTCAGGAGAACCCCCCGCAATGGCCATCAAGGTCGGCGAAAAAATTCCGTCCGTTACGCTGCAGCACAAGAATGCTGACGGCGTGCAGTCCGTCAGCACCGACGACTTCTTCAAGGGCAAGAAGGTCGTGATTTTCGCCGTGCCCGGTGCGTTCACGCCGACCTGCTCGGCCAAGCATTTGCCCGGTTTCGTCAAGAACGCCGATGCCATCAAGGCGAAGGGCGTCAACGAAATCGCCTGCGTTGCGGTCAACGATGCCTTCGTCATGGATGCCTGGGGCAAGGATCAGAAAGCCGACGGCAAGGTCACCATGCTGGCCGACGGCTCGGCCAAGCTTGCCAAGGCTCTGGGGCTCGACCTGGATCTGACTGAACGCGGCCTCGGCGTGCGCTCCCAGCGCTACGCGATGGTCGTGGACAATGGCACCGTAAAGTTGCTGAACGTCGAGGAAGCGGGCGCATTCGACAAGTCGAGCGCCGAAACGATCCTCGCCGCCCTGTAACGACTTTTGCCGCACCGTAGCTTCGGTTTATCGCAGGACCAAGCTTCTTCGCAGGCGGCAGAAAGGAGGCCGCGCGTTCATCGCGCGGCCTCTGCATTTTCCGGCATCAGCGCGGAACGGCGTCGCGGGCAAGCCTGTCCACGCGCTCGTTTTCCGGATGGCCGTCGTGGCCGCGCACCCAGTGCCAGCTCACCTGATGGCGTTCGCGCGCCGCGTCCAGCCGTTTCCACAGGTCGTCGTTCTTCACCGGTTTCCGCGCCGCCGTGCGCCAGCCGTTCCTTTTCCAGCCCTGAATCCACTGGGTAATGCCGTCCTTCACGTACTGGCTGTCGGTGTGAAGGCGCACGGCAACGGGCCGCGTCAGGCTTTCCAGCGCCATGATGGCGGCCATCAGTTCCATGCGGTTGTTGGTGGTCTCGCGCTCGCCGCCCGACAATTCCTTTTCCGAGCCGTTCCAGCGCAGGATGGCGCCCCAGCCGCCCGGACCCGGATTGCCCGAACACGCCCCGTCGGTGAAGATATCGACGACGTTGTCGCTCATGGGTTCCTCAGCCGAGATCGAGCCCATAGGCCGCCGCCGAGGCAAGCCCCTGGTGAAAGCGCAGCTTGGCGAGGTACTCGCGCGGGTCCTTGCGCGTGACCTGGGCGCCTTCGGGATGATTGAACCAGTCGTACAGGCGGGTCAGCAGGAAACGCATGGCTGCGCCGCGGGCCAGCCTCGTCAGCGCCGCCAGTTCAGCACTGTCCAGCGGGCGCACCTTCTGGTAGCCGGCGAACATCAGCCGCGCCTTGGTGATGTTGAAGGAATAGTCCGCCTCGAAGCACCAAGCATTCAGGCAGATGGCAAGTTCATAGGCATAGGCATCGGTACAGGCGAAGTAGTAATCGATGATGCCGGAGAATTTTTCGCCGATGAAAAAGACATTGTCGGGGAAGAGATCGGCGTGAATTACCCCGGTCGGCAGGTCCTTCGGCCAATCGGCCTCGAGGGTGTCGAGTTCCCGCCCGATCAGGTCGGCAAGGCCGGGCGCGATTTCATTCGCCCGGGCGCCGATTTCGGCAAACAGCGGTCGCCAGCGCGAAAGCCCGAAGTCATTGGCGCGCGTCTGCCCGAAACTCGCCCCCGCCTTATGCATGCGCGCCATGGCCTCGCCGAGCTGGGCGGTATGAAAGCTCTGGATGCGCCTGGGCCAGACGCCGTTGAGGAAGCTGACGATGGCCGCCGGCCGCCCGGCAAGGCGGCCGAGCGCGCGCCCCGCCCGGTCGTGGATCGGCGTCGGGCAGGGGAAGCCCTGCGCGGCAAGATGATCCATCAGGCCCAGGAAGAACGGCAGGTCCTCGGCGCGGGTGCGCTTTTCGTAGAGCGTCAGGATGTAGCTGCCGGTCTCGGTCTGCAGCAGGAAATTGGAGTTTTCGACCCCTTCGGCGATGCCCTTGTAGGACATCAGGCGGCCGAGGTCGTAGCCCGCGAGAAAGGCTTCCAGTTCGTCGTCGCCGACTTCCGTATAGACCGCCATGCGCCTGCCCGACCCTAAACCGCGAGCGCCCGGGGCAGGGAGAACACGACGTTTTCCTCGCGCATGACGACGTTTTCCACGGTGACGGCGAAGCGCCGCCCAAGCGCCTCGATCACTTCCTGGACCAGAATTTCGGGTGCCGAGGCGCCGGCGGTAATGCCCACGGTCGAGACACGGTCGAGCGAGTCCCATGCGATGTCGCTGGCGCGCTCGATCAGCACGGAGCGCTTGCAGCCGGCGGCGGCAGCGACTTCGACCAGGCGCCGCGAATTGGATGAATTGGGCGCGCCGATCACCATGATGGCGTCGCAGCGTGGCGCGATCGCCTTGACCGCGTCCTGGCGGTTGGTCGTGGCGTAGCAGATGTCGGCCTTGGCGGGTGCGGCGATGGCCGGAAAGCGGCCCCGCAAAGCGGCGATGATCGCGGTCGTGTCGTCGACCGAAAGGGTCGTCTGGGTGGTATAGGCGACGCGGCCGGGGTCGGGGACGGTAATGCTTTCGGCATCGGCAACCGACTGGACGAGGGTGATCGCGCCCTTGGGCACCTGGCCGAGGGTACCTTCGACTTCCGGGTGGCCGGCATGGCCGATCAGGATCACGTGATAGCCTTGGCGGACGCGGTTCGCCGCCTCGGCATGGACCTTGTTGACCAGCGGGCAGGTGGCATCGAGATATTGCAGGTGCCGGGCTTCGGTTTCGTCCACGACGGCGCGGGCAACGCCGTGGGCGGAAAAGATCACCCTGGCGCCGTCGGGCACGTCGGCGATCTCGTCGACGAAGACGGCGCCCTTGGCCTCCAGTTCCTCGACCACGTGGCGGTTATGGACGATTTCATGACGCACGTAGACGGGATCGTCGTTCGCCTCCAGCGCCGCCTCGACGATCTGGATGGCGCGCTCCACCCCGGCGCAGTAGCCCCTGGGCGAGGCCAGCAGCACCCTCAGCGGGCGGCGGTCGGTCGATGGTGTGTCGTCGGTCATGGTTCCCGGTCGGCCTTGGTTTCCGGGGCCACAGTACATGGGATTTGCCCTGTTTTCCAATGGCCGCGGGGGGTAATATCGGCGCGCCCGCAAACCCCGATCCGCAAAGGGACCCAGGAACCGCGTCATGTCCGAGCCCGTCATCGCCCGCAAGAACTACTACGAAGTCGATCTCGATGGCGGCAAGGAATACTGGTGGTGCTCCTGCGGGCGCTCCCAGACCCAGCCGTTCTGCGACCAGTCTCACAAGGGCACGGAGTTTCGGCCCAAGTTGATCAAGGTCGAAGAGGACCTGCGGCTTTACCTGTGCGGCTGCAAGAAGACCACCGATGCGCCCTATTGCGACGGCACCCATGTGGCCCTTTAGCCGGTTTTTCATCGTCGCGGCGCTGGCCCTCGCGGTTTCGGGCTGCGCCAACCCCTTCAAGAAGAAGGATCCGCTGCCCTGTCCGTCGGCGGCCATCGTCAAGGATGCCTCGCGCAAGGTCGTCTTCCGGCCCGGCCCCGGCCGCGACGTCACCGACATCGTGGTGGAGGCGCGCCTGCCGCGCATCCTCGTATCGTGCGAATATAACGACCGCGGCGTCGAAGTGACCACGGTGGTCAATATCATCGCCGCGCGCGGCCCCGCCGATACCACGCGCCGGGCGAACATTCGCTATTTCGTCGCGGTCATAAATCCGCAGACCCAGATCATCGGCAAGCGCGAATTCGAATCGGAACTGCGGTTCCCGATCAACATCGATCGCGGCTTCACCAGCGAAGAGCTGGTGCAGATGATCCCGGTCGGCAAGGGCGTCGCGGCCGACGGCTACGCCATCGCCGTCGGCTTCCAGCTGACGCGCGAGGAACTGGAAGCCAACCGTCGCGGCAATTCCGCCTCGCTGATTTCGCCTGCCGGCGTGCAGCCGAGCCTGCCTGCTCCTTCGGCACCTGCGGAGGAGGCCTTCCCCCAGCCACGCAGCCCGGGCTTCCAGTAACTTATCCACTGCGCGCGATTTCCGAGTTTCGATCTGCGGCGAAATCGCTGTGGATAAGTGGCGGGCTTCGGTTGACCGCCTACCCCCCGCCGCTAAGATGGTTTCGCCAATAGGACACGTCATGTGATCCCTGCGGGAGAGATCGGCCGGGCCCCGCCCGACCGGCGCCGAAGGAGCAACCGCCCCGGAAACTCTCAGGCAAAAGGACCGCAGGGGGATGGCACTCTGGAAAGCAGGCGCGGGTTTTCGCCGCGCCTCACCGAAGATGTAAGCCGGGCTTTTTTCCGGTGATTCTTTCAGGTTCTGGGACAGAGGGGGCGCGGGCAGCGGTCATGTGACCGTTTGCGCGCCCTCGACGGGAGACCCAGAGTGCCGAGTTCAGACGCCGCACCCGCCACGCTTTTGCGCACGCCGCTGCACGCCCTTCATGTCGAACTGGGCGCCAGGATGGTGCCCTTCGCGGGCTACGACATGCCGGTGCAGTACCCGGACGGCATTCTCAAGGAACATCTGCATTGCCGCGCCGCCGCCGGGCTGTTCGACGTTTCGCACATGGGCCAGGCGCGCATCGACGGCGCCGCCGCCGTCGCCGCCTTCGAGGCGCTGGTTCCGGGCGACATCGCGGCCCTGGCGCCGGGGCGCATGCGCTACACCATGTTCACCAATGACGCGGGCGGGATCCTCGACGACCTGATGGTGACGGCGCGCGCCGATGGCGGCCTGTTCGTCGTGCTGAACGCCGCCTGCAAGGTGGCCGACATGAAACACCTGCGTGCGGGTCTTGCGGGCGCGGCCAAGGCGACGCTGATGGAAGACAAGGCGCTTCTGGCACTTCAGGGGCCCGCCGCCGCAGCCGTCATGGCGCGTCTCGCGCCGGGGGCGGAAAAGATGGCCTTCATGTCGGCGGCGGCGATGGATGTGGCCGGTATCGGCTGTTTTGTCTCGCGCTCGGGCTACACGGGCGATGACGGTTACGAGATTTCGGTGCCCGCGGCGCGGGCGGAAGATTTGGCGCGTAAGCTGCTGGCCGAGCCCGAGGTGGCGCCGATCGGCCTCGGCGCCCGCGACACGTTGCGCCTTGAAGCGGGGCTTTGCCTTTACGGCCACGACATCGACACCACGACCAGCCCGATCGAGGCCGGCCTCGCCTGGACCATATCGAAGCGCCGCCGCGCCGAAGGGGGCTTCCCCGGCGCCGCGCGCATCCAGGGCGAACTGGCTTCCGGCCCCATCCGCCGGCGCGTCGGCATCCGTCCCGAAGGCCGGGCACCCGCGCGCGAGGGCACGAATATCGCCGATGCGGCGGGCAAGCCTGTCGGCACCGTGACCTCGGGCGGTTTTTCGCCGACGCTTTCGGCGCCCATTGCCATGGGCTACGTCGCCGCTGCCCATGCCGCCGCCAACACGGCGCTGGCGCTCGATGTGCGCGGCAAGGCCTTGGCCGCCCGCGTCGTGCCGATGCCTTTCGTTCCTCACCGCTATCATAAATCCTGACCCCAGAACGGAGCCCGTCATGGCCGAGACCCGCTATACAACAGAACACGAATGGATCCGCCTCGATGGCGGCGTCGCCACCGTCGGCATTTCCGAATATGCCCAGTCGCAACTGGGTGATGTCGTCTACGTCGAACTGCCGGAAGTCGGGCGCAAGGTCGCGCCCGGCGACGACATGGCGGTGGTCGAATCGGTCAAGGCCGCGAGCGAGGTCTACGCCCCGGTCGCGGGCGAGGTCGCGGAAGTGAACCCGGCCCTTGCCGACAAGCCCGAAACCATCAACGACGACGCCGAAGGCGACGGTTGGTTCGTCAGGCTCGCGGGCGTCGATGCCGGCGCGCTCGGCGGCCTGATGGATGCGGATGCCTATCGCAAGTACGTCGAAACCCTGGCCTGAGCAAGGACGGACCCCATGCGCTACCTGCCGCTCACCGCCGCCGACCGCGCCAGCATGCTGGGCGTTATCGGCGCCAAGGAGGTCGATGACCTGTTCGTCGACGTGCCGCGCGCAGCACGTCTTGCCGCGCCCGTGGACCTGCCCGCCCACGCGGGCGAGATCGAGGTCGAGCGGTCCTTGCGTGCGCTTGCCGGGCGGAACACGCCGGCGGGCGACGCGGCAAGTTTCCTCGGTGCCGGGGCCTACCGTCATTTTATTCCGGCTGCCGTCGATTACCTGATCCAGCGCGGCGAGTTCCTCACGTCTTACACGCCCTACCAGCCCGAAATCAGCCAGGGCACCCTGCAATACCTGTTCGAGTTCCAGACCCAGGTGGCGATGATCTCGGGCATGGAAATCGCCAATGCATCGCTTTACGACGGCGCCTCGGGCGCGGCGGAAGCGGCGCTGATGGCGCGCCGCGTGACACGGCGTTCGGGCGTCATCGCCTCGGGCGGGCTGCATCCGCACTGGCGCGACACGGTGGCGACCCACCTGCACTGGTCGGACGCGGCGCTGACGGCCGCCCCCGCCGACGCCGAAGGCCGCGAAGACCTCGCCGCCATGATCACCGGCGACACCGCCTGCGTCATCGTCCAGAACCCCGACGTCTTCGGCCATGTGGGCGATCTTTCCCCGCTGGCGGCCGCCTGCCAGGCGAAGGGCGCGCTGCTCGTCGTCTGCGTCGCCGAAGTGGCGTCGCTCGGCCTCGTCACCCCGCCGGGCGAAATGGGCTGCGATATCTTCGTGGGCGAGGGGCAGGGGCTTGGCCCCGGCCTCAACTTCGGCGGGCCGTATCTCGGCCTGTTCGCCACCCGCGAGCGCTTCGTGCGCCAGATGCCGGGCCGCATCGCGGGCGAAACGCTGGATGCCGACGGCAAGCGCGGCTGGGTGCTGACGCTGTCCACGCGCGAACAGCACATCCGCCGTGAAAAGGCGACCAGCAACATCTGCACCAATTCGGGCCTCTGCGCGCTCGCCTTCACCATCCACATGTCGCTTCTGGGCGAGGAAGGCTTCAGGCGCCTTGCCAGGCTGAACCACGCCAATGCCTGCCGCATGGCGGACCGCCTCGCGGCGATCAAGGGTGTTGCGGTGCTCAACGACGCCTTCTTCAACGAGGTGACGGTGCGCCTGCCGGTCGCCGCCAAACCGCTGGTCGATAAACTCGCGCGCGACAAGGTCTTCGCGGGCGTGCCCGCCGGCCGCCTTTATCCGGGCGTCGCCGGCATGGAAAACCTGCTGATTTCGTGTGCCAGCGAAACCACGACCGAGGCCGATATCGAAGCCTTGGGCCGCGCCCTCGAAGGAGCCCTGCGATGAGCGACAGCAAGCCGACCGGCCCGCGCCGCGCCTCGGGCACCGTGGACACCGCCGCCGTTCCCCCCGCCGATGGCGGCCTCGCCGGGACCGTTTCGGGCAACCGCGCGCTCGCGATCGAAGAATCGCTGATCTTCGAGCAGGGCGAGGCCGGGCGCTGCGGCGTCGATCTGCCGGAACCAGCAAACCTCAAGCCGCGCCTGGGCGGGTTGGAGCGCAAGGGCGCCATCGGCCTGCCCGGCCTGTCGGAGCCCGAAGTGGTGCGCCACTTCACGCGCCTGTCGCAGAAGAACTACGCCATCGACGCGGGGCTGTTCCCGCTCGGCTCCTGCACCATGAAGCACAACCCGCGGCTCAATGAAAAGATGGCGCGCCTGCCGGGCTTCGCCGATCTTCACCCGTTGCAGCCCGAAAGCACGGTGCAGGGCGCGCTCGCGCTGATGGACGACCTCACACGCTGGCTCAAGGCGCTGACGGGGATGCCCGCCATCGCGCTGCCGCCGGCCGCCGGCGCCCAGGGCGAGTTGTGCGGCATGATGACCATCCGCGCCGCCCATGACGCCCACGGCCATGACGAGCGCCGCCGCGTGCTGGTGCCCGAATCGGCGCACGGCACCAACCCGGCGACGGCGGCATTGTGCGGCTATCACGTCGATGCGATTCCGGCCAACGACAGGGGGCGGGTCGATGTCGCGGCGCTGAAGGCCAAGCTCGGCCCCAACGTCGCCGCGCTGATGCTGACCAATCCCAACACCTGCGGGCTGTTCGAACCCGACATCATCGAGATCGCCAAGGCGGTGCACGATGCGGGCGCCTATTTCTACTGCGACGGCGCCAACTTCAATGCCATCGTCGGCAAGGTGCGTCCGGCCGATCTCGGCATCGACGTCATGCACATGAACCTGCACAAGACCTTCTCGACGCCGCATGGCGGTGGCGGGCCGGGTTCGGGCCCGGTGGCGTTGGCCGCATCGCTCGCTCCCTACGCGCCGCTGCCGTGGCTGGTATCGGGGCCGGACGGGCTGCATTTGCAGGAAGAGGCGACGGGGGAGGCCGCCGCCAGCATCGGCCGCCTCAAGTCCTTCCACGGCCAGATGGGCATGTTCGTGCGCGCCTATACCTACATGCTGAGCCACGGCTCGGACGGGTTGCGCCAGGTGGCCGAGGACGCGGTGCTGTCGGCCAACTATCTGCTGGCGGCGCTCAAGGACACACTGACGCCCGCCTTTGACGGCCCGTGCATGCACGAATGCCTGTTCGACGACGAGGGCCTGCGCAAGTACGAGGTCTCGACGCTCGACTTCGCCAAGGCGCTGATAGACGAGGGATTCCATCCGACCACCATCTATTTCCCGCTGGTGGTGCACGGCGCCATGCTGGTGGAGCCGACCGAGACCGAACCCAAGGCCGAGCTCGACCGCTTCATCGCCGCGGTCCGGGGGCTGAAGGCGCGCCTCGACTCGGGCGGCGCCGACCGCCTGCGCACGGCGCCCCATTTCAGCCCGCGCCGCCGCCTCGACGAAACCCGCGCCGCCCGCCAGCCCGTGCTGCGCTGGTCGCCACCCGCCCCCAGACAGGCGGCGGAGTAATCGCCCAAACAAAAACCCCGGCTTTGATGCCGGGGTTTTTGATTTCGTATCCGGAGATGTCTAGCGCAGCCGGGCGGGAAGCTCCTGCACGGCGGCGTCCACCAGGGCGTCGGCCTTGGCCTCGTCGAGGCGATCCTTCAGCAGCTGCTCGGTCGCGGCCAGCGCGATCTCGACCGCTTCCGCCTTCACTTCCTGCACCGCCTTGGCCTGGGCCTGGCTGATCTTGTCGGCGGTGAGCGCCTCGCGCCGCTTGAGGGTCTCGGTGAGCGCCTTCTCGGCATTGGCCGTGATGCGCTTCGCCTCTTCCTCGGCATGGGCGATGATGGCTTCCGCTTCCTTGGCGGCATCGCGCTGCTTGCGCTGGTAGGACGCGAGCGTCGCCTGCGCTTCCTCGCGCAGCTTGCGGGCTTCTTCCAGCTCCGCCTCGATCTGGGCGGCGCGGGAGTCGAGCGCGGTAGTGGCCTTCTTCCACACCGGGCGAGAGAGCAACCCGACGAAGATCAGGAAGGCGACCGCCAGCCAGGTTTCCGGCTCCTGCCAGAAGGGCAGCTTCTGGCCGGCCTGTGCTGCGTCTGCGGCGTAAGCGATGCCGATCATGCCCGGGCCTTTCTCGCGGCATCGGCCGCGGTGCGGGCGGATGCCTCGTCCACGGCCAGTCCGGCGACCTTCTGGGCGGCCATGCGCGCCACTTCGGCGGCGATGCCGGCCGCTTCGCCGAGCGCGCTTTCGCGCGCCCGCGCGATGGCGTCCTCGGCCTCGCGGGTGCGGGCGTGCAACGCCTTGTCGAGCTCGGCGACCTTGGCCTCTGCGCTCGCCTTGGCGGTGTCCTGGGCCCTGGCCAGTGCCGACTGGGCACGGGCGCGGGCTTCCGCCAGAGCGGCTTCGTAAGCCGCGGAAACGTCCTCGGCTTCCTTTTCCAGCTCTTCCGCCTTGGCGAGGTTGTCCTCGCGGCGGCGGCTGCGCTCTTCGAGAACGTCGGCGATGCGCGGCAGTGCCACGCGCGACATCAGCACGTACAGGAGCACGAAGCTGATGGCGAGCCAGACAAGCTGCGGCGCGTAGGAAGCGACGTCGAGCTGAGGCATGGGCCCTTATCCCCTTTCGGTTCCGTCCGGCTTAGCCGAACAGGATCAGGAAGGCGATCAGCAGGGCGAACAGCGCGATGGCTTCAACCAGCGCGAAGCCCAGCATGGTGAACGGGAACACCGTGGACTGGGCCGACGGGTTGCGCGCGACCGAATTGATGAAAGCGGCGAACACGTTGCCGATACCGACGCCCACGCCGGCGAGACCGATGACGGCAAGACCGGCGCCGATCAACTTGGCGGCTTCAACGCTCATATCTGTATCCTTTTCGTAACTAGGTTGCTGATGGACAAAAAAACGCGCCGGCCTCTAGTGGAGGTGCAGCGCGTCGTGGAGATAAAGACAGGTCAGGATGGCAAAAACGAAGGCCTGCAGCACAGCGACGATCAGCTCCAGCATGTAGAGCGCAATCAGGATCGCGAGCGGCGCCACGCCCGCCACGCCGAGGGCGATGACGAAGCCGGCAAAGACCTTCAGCATGGTGTGGCCCGCCATCATGTTGGCGAACAGTCGCAGCGCCAGCGTCACGGGCCGCGCGAGATAGCTGAGAATCTCGATCGGGACCAGGAGCGGCGCCATGTAGATCGGCGCGCCCGGCGGGAAGAAGTAGCTGAACCACTTCATGCCGTGCTTGGCGATGCCGACGATGGTAACGCCGATGAACACCACGATCGCCAGCGCGAAGGTGACGATGATGTGGCTGGTGACGGTGAAGGTGTAGGGGATCAGCCCGATCGTGTTGCAGAACAGGATGAACATGAACAGCGTGAAGATGAACGGGAAATAGGCGCGACCGGCGCTGCCGACGTTGTCGCGGACAAGTCCGGCGACGAATTCGTACATGAGTTCCGCCATCGACTGCAGCCGGCCCGGGACCAGCGCGCGCTTGCGCACGCCGAGCAGCAGGAAGGCGGTGATCGCCGTGATGGCGATGACCATGAACAGCGCGGAATTGGTGAAGGAGACGTTGACGCCGCCGACATTGGCCGCGGCGATGGTCTTGATCTCGAACTGCTGGAGCGGCGATGCCACGTTAGGATATTCCCCCGCTTAACCCGACTTGTCTTTCTGGTCCCCTTCGCCGTCGCCGGACTTCTTGTCGTCGGCGCCGGGGAAGCGGTATCCGGGGGCAAGCCCGATGTTGCTCACCGCCCGGTAAACATTGAGGACGCCCGCGGCGCCCCCGAGAAACAAAAACACCACCAGCAGCCAGGGGCCCGTTCCGAGCCAGCGGTCGAGGCCCCATCCGATGGCGACACCGACGGCGAGGGTTCCCGCCATTTCGATGCCGACCCTGAGGACAACGCCGCCTCCCGAGAAGTTGGCGCGGCCCTGCCGGTTCGCTTCCGCCGCTTCGCGTTCCCGGATGCGGGCGATACGGTCCCGCAAATCAGAGAGCGAAGGCTCTTTTTCGTCCGGACCGCGCTCCGTCATCCCGTCTCCGTCGACCCTGCTTCCTGGTGGAAAACTGTTTCCGAGGAGAGGCGCGCGCGTTCCTGAAAAAGAAGCGCGGAAGCGCCCGGAAAACGGCGCGCCGCGTGCGAAAGCGCGGGCACCTTACGGGCAGGCCCCCGGCCTGTCAAGGGACAAAACCCCCCGGTTAAGCGCCTGAAACGTAAGCGAAAACAGCGTCCGTTCAGGCGATCGCCTTGAGGTGCGAAACCCCCTGCAGATCGACCGAAACAAGCCGCGAAACGCCGCGCTCGGGCATGGTCACGCCGAACAGCCGGTCCATGCGCGCCATGGTGATGCGGTGGTGGGTGACCAGCAGGAAGCGGGTATTGGCCGAACGGGCCAGTTCCTCGACCATCGCGCAGAAGCGCGTGACGTTGGAATCGTCCAAGGGGGCGTCCACTTCGTCCAGCACGCAGATGGGCGCCGGGTTGGTCAGGAACACGGCGAACAGGAGCGCGATGGTGGTCAGCGCCTTCTCGCCGCCCGACAGCAGCGACAGGACCTGCAGGCGCTTGCCCGGCGGGCTCGCCATGATTTCGAGGCCGGCTTCGAGCGGATCTTCCGATTCGGTCAGTTCCAGATGCGCGCGCCCGCCGCCGAAGAGGCGGGTGAACAGCTCGCTGAAATGGGCGTTGACCTGCTCGAAGGCGGCCAAAAAGCGCTGGCGGCCTTCGCGGTTCAGCTCGCCGATGCCGTGACGCAGGCGGGCGATGGCCTTGATCAGGTCTTCGCGCTCGGTTTCCATCGAGGTGATCTGGGCCGAAAGCTCCTCGGCCTCCTGATGGGCGCGCAGGTTGACCGGGCCCATGGTGTCGCGTTCGCGAAGCAGGCGTTCGAGGCGCTTTTCCGCCTGTTCCGCCTCGGGCAGCTTGTCCTCGGTCACCTCGGCGATGGCCAGCAACTGGTCGGGGGTGGCTTCCAGCCGTTCGCTCACCCGCTCGCGCAGGGTCTGGATGGTCTGGTTGGCCTGTTCGACCTGGCCTTCGTTGCGCACGCGGTCCTCACGCGCGGTGGATAGCTCGGCTTCCTTGGCGCGCAGCGCCTCGTCGGCGGCACGCAGCGCGGTTTCGGCGACGGCCAGCGCATCGGCCGCCTGGCCGCGCGCGGCTTCCGCCGCTTCGACCTTGTCGGCAAGGCCCATGCGTTCGGCGGCGATGGCCGCGGGACGCGGGGCCAGTTCGGCGACCTCGGCCTGGGCAGCCTCGCGGCGCTTGTCGAATTCCGCGACCTGGGCCTGGGCAGCTTCGGCGCGTTCCTGCCACGAGCCGCGCTCCAGTTCGATCTCGCCGATGCGCTCGCGGCGGGCTTCGGCCTCGCGCGCCAGCAGGTCGTAGGCGCGCTGGCGGTCGGCGAGCGTGGCGCGCATCGTCGTCATCTCGCGGCGCAAATCTTCAAGTCGCGCGCGGTGCTTGTCGGTATCGGCGAGCGCCGCCTGCGAGGCGCGCACGTCGGCCAGCTCGCGGTCGGCTTCCTCGATGTCGGCACCCAGCCGTTCGATCGCTTCTTCGGCGGCCTGCAGGCGGGAATTGGCTTCCGCCGCTTCCTGGATCAGGCGGCCGCGTTCCTCGCGCCGGGCTTCGAGATCGGCCTCTGTGTCCCGCGCCTGGGCGCGCAGGTTGCGCTCGCGCTCGACCGCTTCCTGGGTATCGGCATGGGCGGCGTCCAGCGTGGCGCGGGCGGCGGCAAGGGTTTCTTCCGCGGCGCGGGCCTCGACCTCGACCTCGCTCAGGCGGTTGCGCTGGGCAAGGCGGCGGGCGGCGGCGGTGGCGCCCTGGTCGGCGACGGTGAAGCCGTCCCAGCGCCACAGGCGGCCGTCCTTCGACACCAGCCGCTGGCCGACGGCCAGCATCGGCGCAAGGCGGTTGCCGGTCTCGGCATCGGCGACGACGCCGATCTGCGACAGGCGGCGCGACAGCGCTTCGGGGGCGCGCACGAAACGCGACAGCGCATCGGCGCCCGCGGGCAGATCAAGGGAAGCGGCAAGGGGGCCGAGCGTGCGCCAGTGAACGGGAGCCGCTTCATTGGCGGGTGCGGAAAGATCGTCGCCAAGCGCGGCGCCGAGCGCGTCTTCATAACCGGGATCAACCGACACCGCGTCGATCAGCGGCGGCCACAGGTCGGAATCGTCCGATGCCAGAAGATCGTTGAGCGCGCGCGCCTCGGCCTTCAGCCGCGCGGCTTCCGCTTCGGCGGCGCGCAGCTGTTCGCGCGCACCCTGTTCGGTCTTTTCGCGGGTGGTGCGGTCTTCCTCGGCCTTGGTCGTGCGGGCGCGCAGGTCTTCAAGCGACTGGCGCATGCCTTCGATGGCGGCTTCCAGCGCCGCGACTTCCTCGCGGTTGCCGGGTTCGGCGGCGATTTCGGCGCGGGTGCGCTCGGCCTCGGCCTTGCGGTCGTTGAGGCGGGCCTTGCGCGCCTCGATGCCGATCAGCCGGTTGGCGAGATCGGCGCGGCGCGCTTCAGCGGCGGCGACGCGCTCGGCAAGATCGGAAAGCTGGGTTTCGATCGCCTCGGCCTCGCGCTTGGCGGCGGCAAGGGCGGTTTCGGCGGTGGCTTCGGCGTCGGCTTCGGCGGCCGAGCGCGCCTCAAGCTCGCCCTTTTCCCCGTCGAGGCGGGCAATGGCGCCTTCGGCGTCGGCAAGGCGGCCGCGTTCGCGCTCGCCGTCGGCGGCGTTCTGGGCGGCACGTTCACGTGCCGCTTCCAGCGCGCGGTTGACGCGGGCTTCTTCTTCGGCGAGCTGGTCGCGCGCCAGCACCAGGCGCTGCAGCGCGGCGGCGGCTTCCGCTTCGGCCTGACGCAGGGCGGGCAGTTCGGCGGCGGCATTGGCCTGGGTGGTGGCGCAGGCGGAGGCTTCGGCGGTCAGTTCCGCGACGCGGGCGACGGCGGCATCGAAGCGCGCCGAGGCGGCATCGAGCACCTGGTTGGCGGCGACCCAGCGCAGGTGCAGCACGGCGGCTTCGGCCTTGCGGATCAGGTCCGACAGGTTCATGTAGCGCGTCGCCTGGCGGGCCTGCTTCTTCAGGTTCTGCAACTGGGATTCGAGCGCGGCGATGACGTCTTCGAGGCGCGAGAGGTTGCCTTCGGCCGCCTTGAGGCGCAGTTCCGCTTCGTGGCGCCTCGAATAAAGGCCGGTGATGCCGGCGGCCTCTTCCAGAATCAGGCGGCGGTTCTGGGGCTTCGCCTGGATCAGGGTTTCGATCTGGCCCTGGCTGACCAGCGCGGTGGAACGCGAGCCGGTGGCGGCGTCTGCGAACAGCAGCTGGACGTCGCGCTGGCGGGCTTCCTTGCCGTTGACGTAGTAGTTCGAGCCGGTGCCGCGCTCGATGCGGCGGATGACTTCCAGTTCGTCGGCGTCGTTGAAGGCGGCAGGTGCCGTGCGCGCCGCGTTGTCGAGCATCAGCGTTACCTGCGCGACGTTGCGCGCCGGACGGTTGACGGTGCCGCCGAAGATCACGTCGTCCATGCCTTCGCCGCGCAGCTTGCGCGCCGATACTTCGCCCATGCACCAGCGCAGCGCCTCGACAAGGTTGGACTTGCCGCAGCCGTTGGGCCCGACGATGCCGGTCATGCCCGGCTCGATCAGGAGTTCGGTGTCATCAACGAAGGACTTGAAGCCGGTGAGGACGAGTTTCGAGAACTGCACGCGCGTACCTTTCTGCTGGCCTACTTGGCCGTCTTGGCAAGCAGCGGATCGATCTTCTTCTTGAATTCGTCGAAGGTGATGTTTCCGGAATGCTTGACGCCGTTGATGATGAAGGTGGGGGTGGCTTCGATGTCGAAGACCTTTTCGGCCAGCAGGCGCTGGTCGAGGACGGCTTTCTCGACGTCCTGTTTCTTGAGGCAGGCCTGCACGTCGGCTTCGCCCATGCCGGCGAGCGCTGCAAGGCGGGCCATCGCCGTGATCGGATCGGCGGCCCCGCCCCAGGCCTGCTGGCGGGCAAAGAACAGGTCGAGCATCGCCGCGTGACGGTCCTTGCCGGCGCAGCGCGCCACCATGGCCGCGGCCAGCGCCGCCTGGTCGAGCGGGAAGTCGCGGAAAGCCATGCGCACCTTGCCGGTATCGATGTACTCGGCCTTGATGCGGGGCAGCTGCTCGACATGGAAATTGGCGCAGTGCGGGCAGGTGAGGGAGGCGTATTCGATCACCGTCACCGGGGCATCGGCCTTGCCGAGGGTGAAATCGTCGTCGCCGATGGCGCGCGCACGGGCGATTTCCTCGGCACTGGCGGCGGGTGCCGCCGGGCCGGGCGCGGGGGCTGACCCGCGCGGGGCCGATTGCCACTGGTAGACACCGACACCGGCCACCACCAGGACCGCTACGGCCCCGAGAACTATCAATATGTTACGCATCCTTGCCTCCCAGACCACAAAATATAGCGTTTGGCGGCTAAACCCGTCCAGCGCCGAAACCAGGCTATCCACAGGAAAAATAGGGCGCCGGTATGGCGTCCTCGGCCGCTTACACGGGGCGCCGGCGCTCGCCCGGGCGCGCCCGCCGGGCGCGGGGCGGGCGGGTTTCGGCCGCTTCGCGGGCGCGTGCCATGCGGTCCAGCGCCGCGGCCAGCTTCTCGTCGGCGACCTTGCCGATGGCGGCCTTGACGCCTTCGGGCGGTTCCGGCGCTGGAGCGGCGGCGGCAGGGGAATGGTCGGGGCCGTCGATGCGGCCGTGATGCAGCTCGATGCGGGCGATGGCGCCGTAGCCGAAATGGCCGTTGATGCGCTCGATGATCTGGGGCGCGAGGTGCTGCACCTCGGGCGCGAAGGCGCCCGACACCAGAAGATGCAGGGTGCCGCCCAGCCGTTCGCCGCGCGGAAAGACGATGCGCGACGGCTGGGTATGTTCGCACAAGGGCCGTCCGACGATGGCGGGCCAGTTGGTGATGATGGCCGCTTCGGCAAAGCCGCGCCGGCGCATGGCGGGCGTCGTCACCCGGCCGATGCTCTGGCCGAGCGTGGTCATGCCGCGCCGCGCCTTGATCGCGCTGTCCTTGTCGTCGCTCACGCCTGTTCGCTCATGTCTTGCCGGTTCACGTGCCGCGCTGGCGCGCACGTTACAACATCGGCATGATGGACCGGAAATGCCGCCACGCAAAGACCACAGCTATATCGCGCCCGATCCCAAGGGCCACGCACGCCGCCTGCTCGCCTGGTACGACCGGGCGCGGCGCGATTTGCCGTGGCGGGCAGCACCCGGCGTGCGGCCCGATCCCTACCGGGTGTGGCTGTCGGAAATCATGCTGCAGCAGACGACGGTCGCTGCCGTCATCCCCTATTTCGGGCGCTTCCTTGCCCGCTGGCCCGATGTCCATGGCCTTGCGGCGGCGGCGCTGGACGATGTGCTGGCCGAATGGCAGGGGCTTGGCTATTACGCGCGCGCCCGCAACCTGAAGAAATGCGCCGAAATGGTGTCCCGCGAATTCGGCGGCGTCTTTCCCGAAAGCAGCACGGCGTTACGGGAATTGCCCGGTATCGGCCCCTACACGGCGGCGGCGATTGCGGCCATCGCCTATGACGAGGCGGCGACGGTGGTGGACGGCAACGTCGAGCGCGTCATCGCCCGCCTGTTCGCGGTGACGGAGCCCTTGCCGCAATCAAAGCCGCGCCTGCGCGCCCTCGCCGCGACCCTGACGCCCGGCAGCCGCGCGGGCGATTACGCCCAGGCGATGATGGATCTGGGGGCGACGGTCTGCGCGCCGCGGAACCCCGATTGCACCGCCTGCCCGCTCATCCAGTCCTGCGCCGCGCAAGCCAAGGGCATCGCCGCCGACCTGCCGCGCCGCGCCCGCAAGACGGCGCGTCCCGTGCGCCGGGCGGTGGCGTGGCTCGCGCTGAACGACAGGGGCGAGGTGGCGTTGCGCCGTCGCCCGGAAAAGGGCCTGCTGGGCGGCATGTGGGAAGTGCCGTCGAGCGAGTGGATCGTCGACGGCGGCTTCGATGCCGCCCCGCCCGTGACGGCCCGCTGGCACCGGGGCGGGCAGATCTTTCACGTCTTCACCCATTTCCGTCTTGAGATGGAAGTCCGCCGCGCGCGGCTGCCCGCGAAGGCGCTTTCGCATTTCGGCGCGGATGCGAAATGGGTATCGCGGGAAAGCCTCGCGGCCCACGGACTTCCCACCGTGATGAAGAAGGTGATCGGCGCGGGCGCGGCCTCGCTGCTCGGCTAGCCGTTCAGGCCGTCGATCAGGCGCGCGCGCCTTCGCCCTCGGCTGGCGTTTCGATCAGCCCCGCCAATTGCAGCTCGGCCCTGACCTGCTGGCGCAGGACGTCGATGGGCACGGGCTTCTTTTCGGTCTGGAAGTGCCAGAAGGTCCAGCCGTTGCAGGCCGACAGGCCCTGCACATGGGCGCCGACCTTGTGGATCGAGCCGGTGATGTCGGTTGCCACCAGCGAACCGTCGGCGCGCACCTTGGCGGCATGGCGGCCGCGCGCGTCGGTCAGGATGTCGCCCGCGCTCAACAGGCCGCGCTCGACCACCCAGCCGAAGGGAATGCGCGGCTCGCGCTTCTTGGCGGTGACTTCCAGGGTGTCGGCCCGGGCGGGCGCCACCTGGGCGATGCGCTTTTTCGCCAGCGTGGCATAGGTGTCGTCGCGCTCGATGCCGATGTAGCCGCGGCCGAGCCGCTTGGCCACGGCGCCGGTGGTGCCGGTGCCAAAGAACGGGTCCAGCACCACGTCGCCGGGATGGGTGGAAGCAAGCAGGATGCGATAGAGCAGCGCTTCGGGCTTTTGCGTCGGATGCGCCTTGGCGCCGTCCTTCTTCAGGCGTTCGCCGCCCGAACAGATCGGCAGCGTCCAGTCCGAGCGCATCTGCAGGCCGTCGTTGATTTCCTTCATCGCCTCGTAATTGAAGGTGTAGTTCTTCACCTCGGGCGACTTGGCGCACCACAGCAGCGTTTCGTGCGCATTGGTGAAGCGCCGGCCGCGGAAGTTCGGCATCGGGTTGGCCTTGCGCCACACGACGTCGTTCAGGATCCAGAAGCCGAGATCCTGAAGGATCGCGCCGACGCGGTAGATGTTGTGATAGCTGCCGATCACCCACAGGGTGCCGTCGTCTTTCAGGACGCGGTGCGCGGCGGCGAGCCAGCGCCGGGTGAAGCGGTCGTATTCGCCGAAGTCGGCGAAGCGGTCCCAATTCTCCACCACGCCGTCGACGCGGGTGTTGTTGGGGCGCACCAACTCGCCCTGCAATTGCAGGTTATAGGGCGGGTCGGCGAAGACGACGTCGGCCGATCCTTCCTTCAGGCAGTTCATCACCTCGACGCAATCGCCGACGAGGATTTCACCGATTGTGGTATTGGCGCTTTTCCCTGTCATAGGCGTCAGGGTGAGTCAGCACGCGACTCGCGTCAAGATTTTTTCTTTTGAATCAATAACTTAAACTATATCGGGGAGTTATCCCCGTAATTCACCACTAGATATTGTGGGCCTCCAGAAGCCTGCGTACCGGGGCAAAACTCCTGCGGTGGGCGGGCGAGGGGCCGAGGCGGGCGAGCGCCGCCTGGTGGTCCGGCGCGCCGTAGCCCGCATGGCGGGCGAAGCCGTAACCGGGAAACTCGGCGTCGAGCGCCGCCATCAAGCGGTCGCGGCTGACCTTGGCGGCGATGCTGGCGGCGGCGATGGACAGCGAGCGCGCATCGCCGCCGACGACGGCAAGCCCCGGGCAGGGCAGGCCGTCGGGCACGCGGTTGCCGTCGATCAGCGCGTGATCGGGGACAAGCGGCAGGGCCGCGACGGCGCGGGTCATGGCAAGCATCGTCGCGTGCAGGATGTTGAGGGTGTCGATCTCCACCACGCTCGCTTCGGCGATTGCGAAATGCATCGCGCCAACGGCTGCGGCCTCCTGCATCATGGCGAAGACCTGTTCGCGCCGCCTCAGTGTCAGCTTTTTCGAATCATCGAGACGGTCGCGCAAAGTGCTGGGCAAACGTTCGATATCGATGACGGCGGCGCCCGCCACCACCGGCCCCGCCCAGGGGCCGCGTCCTGCTTCATCGACGCCGCAGACCTTGCCGCCGAGCGCCGCTTCCACCGTGAAATCAGGCACGGCCCCGGTCCTCTTCGTTCGAAGGTTTTTCGGGCGGAAGGATTTCGGGTTCTGCCGCTTTCGCGGTCCCGGCGTTGTCGTTGGCTGTCTTGCGACGGCGGAGTTTTTCGCCTGCCTTGCGTGCGATGCCGTTGGCGCCGTTGACCGCTGCGCGCGCGTCCGTGCGCACCCGTGCCGCCGCCCGCCGCCACTTGCCGCGCCAGAGGTAGCCGAGCATGAGGCCGAGGGTGGCGCCGCGGCGCGAGGCGACGAGGTGCAGGCGGCGCGCCGTCAGCAGCCACAGCGGGCTGATCAGCAGCGAAAGGGCGACGACGGCGATCACCAGCGGGCCTTGTCCCGCCGGCACGATCCCGGCGACGCCGCCTTGGGCTGCGAGCAGGAACGAGAACTCCCCGATCTGGCCGAGCAGCACGCCCGCGAGAAAGGCGCGCGGCCACGGCTGGCCGAGTGCGCGGATGAGCGCGATGTTGAGCGCTGTCTTGACCACGGTGACGATGGCGAGCCACGACAGCACGCGCCCGAGGTTGTCCCAGATGAAGTTGAGGTCGATCAGCAGCCCGACCGACAGGAAGAACACCATCATCAAAAGACCTTCGATGGGCTTGGCCGCATGGGTCAGGTCGTCGGCGCCCTTGACGTTGCCGAGCACAAGTCCGACGAGGAACGCGCCGTAGGCCGCCGACAGCCCGAACAGGCCGGCAAGGGCGGCGGCGGCAAGGCAGCAGGCGATGGCGCCGACCGGGCGCAGTTCGGGGTGCGCCGCGATGCGTTCGGCAAACGGCAGGGCGACGGGGCCCTTCCTGGCGAAGAACACGATGAGCCCGGTCAGCATGGCGCCCGACACGATCACCTTGGCGACGCCCGAGGCGGAAAATCCGTTGCCGCCCATGTCGCCCACGATCAGCATCATCGGCACCACGGCAAGGTCCTGGGCGATCAGCACGGCGACGGCGATGCGGCCGGTGTCGCTGTCGCGCTCGCCGATATCTTCGAGCATCTTGATGGCGACGGCGGTCGACGACAGGGCGGCGGCGAAGGCCAGCAGCACGGCGAAGGCGGGCGGCCAGCCCATCAGATGCGCGATGCCCCAGGCGATCAGCAGGAAGCCCGCAATCTGGCCTAGCGTGATCACGATCGCCATGCGCCAGACCTTCATGAACTGCGCCACCGGCAGTTCGAGACCGACCATGAACAGCAGCATGAGAACGCCGAGATCGGCGAGCAGGCGGATCTGGTCCTGATTGGCGACCAGCCCGGCCGCGGTCGGGCCCAGCAGGATGCCCGCGAGGATGTAGCCGACCACCGCGGGCTGGCGCAGGCGCGTCATCGCCATGCCGCAGATCAGCGCGGCGAGGCCGACGACAGCAATGCCGGTCAGGTCCGTGTGTCCATCCATGCGCGCAGTGTAGCACGACAAATGCGGCAGGCAGATGGCGCGGGGCTTTGTCTTGCCGCGTTGCTACCGATGGTGCAGCATGAGCGCATAAAAATAATGGAGGCCGGGCGTGTCCAACGCAGAACAAGTCAATGCCGACATGCTGTCGTTCTGGAACGGGCAGGGCGGGCATACCTGGGTCGCCCGCCAGGCGCATACCGACATAACCCTGACGCCGGTCACCGATGCCCTGCTGGCCTTCGCCGCGCCGCGCGCGGGCGAAACGGTGCTGGACGTGGGCTGCGGCTGCGGCGGACCGACGCTCGATTTCGCGCGCGCCGTCGGGCCCTCGGGCCGCGTCGCCGCCTTCGACATTTCCGGCCCGATGCTGGCCGAGGGCGAGACACGGGCGAAAGCCGCCGGACTTTCCAACATCGACTGGCGCCATGCCGATCCGGCATCGGCAGAGCTCGAGCCGTTCGATCTTCTGGTCTCGGCCTTCGGCGTGATGTTCTTCGGCGATACCGTGGCGGCATTTGCGAACATGCGCCGCGCCGCGCGTCCGGGCGCGCGCATGGCGCTAGCCTGCTGGCGGCCGCTTGCCGAGAACCCGTGGATGGAAGTTCCGATGACCGCGGTCGCCCAACACCTGCCGCCGCGGCCCAAGGGCCAGCCGAACGCGCCCGGCATGTTCGCCTTCGCAAACCCGGATCACGTCACAGGCGTGTTGACGCAAGCGGGATGGGCCGCGCCGCATTTCGAAAAACTGGACGTCGATCTCGATATCGCCGCCGGTCGCGGGATCGAAGAAGCGGTGATCCAGTCCACCCAGATCGGCGCGGTCAACAGCTGGCTGCGCAACCAGCCGCCGGAGATCGTCTCGGCCTCCGTCGCTTCCCTGCGCGCAGCACTTTCGCCCTTTGCAACGGGCGGCAATGTCAGCCTGCCCGGTGCGGTGTGGCTGATCGGCTCCGAGGCCGCCTAGAACAGGGCGAGCTGGCGGGCGGGTGCTGCGGGTGGCGCGAAGTTCTGGCAATCGAGCGCGGTCATGCCTTCGCGGCCCTTTTCATGTGAGAGGCCGAGGCGTTTTGCCGCGATGGTGAAGCGCCTTTCGATCAGCGCCGCATAGGCGCCAACGCCCCGCATCCGCCGCCCGAAGGTGGCGTCGTTCAATTCCCCCGCGCGCGTGTCGCGCACCAGCGAAAGAACCTTCGCGGCGCGGTCGGGGTAATGCGCCGCCAGCCATTCGGCGAACAGGTCCTTCACCTCGAGCGGCAGGCGCAGCAGGATGTATCCGGTTTCCTCCGCGCCCGCGTCCTTCGCCGCTTCGAGGATCGATTCGATTTCGGCATCGGTCAGCGCCGGGATGATCGGCGCCACCATGACACCCGTCGGCACGCCCACATCCATGAGTGCCTGCACCGCGGCAAGGCGGCGTGCGGGCGTCGATGCGCGCGGTTCCAGCCGGCGGGCGAGATCGCTGTCGAGCGTGGTGACCGAGAGATAGACCTTCGCCAGGTTGCGCGCCGCCATGTCGGCGAGCAGGTCGCGGTCGGCGAGCACGGCGTCGGACTTGGTGACGATGCTGACCGGATGGTTGAAGGCCGACAGCACCTCGAGGATGCCGCGCGTGATTCGCAGGCGCCTCTCGATCGGTTGATAGGGATCGGTATTGGTACCCATGGCAATGGGGCGGCAGCGGTAGCCCGGGCGCGAGAGTTCCTTGGCGAGCAGGCGCGGCGCGTCGGGCTTGGCAAGGATGCGGGTTTCGAAATCCAGCCCCGGCGAAAGGCCGAGATAGGCATGGGTCGGGCGCGCGAAGCAGTAGATGCAGCCGTGCTCGCAACCGCGATAGGGATTGATCGAGCGGTCGAACGGCACGTCGGGGGATGAATTTCGCGTGATCGTGGTGCGCGTCGCATCGACGAGGATGCGCGTGCGCGGCCGGCCATCCTCCGCGGCGTCGGATGTCTCCTGCGTCCAGCCGTCGTCGGCGCGCTGGCGGCGTTCGCGTTCAAACCTGCCGGTGGGGTTCGATACCGCACCGCGGCCCTTCAGCGGCTTTCCGCCGGGAAGATCGGGCAAAACGTCCATATTTGCAGCATGAAACGGCATCAAGAACAAAGCAAGAACATTTAAGAGGATAAACGGGTATCCGGCGGTAAGGTTTTTTTCACGGGCGCGGCTCTAGCCTGTGGATAAGGCCTGCGGATCATTGATTTTGTGATGTTAAGAGATTTGCGGGCCGACCGGCCACCCGATATAAGGCAGATGCCTTTTTTGCGGGAGGCGTGATGCGTATCGAGGAGAAGTCCATCTTGTTGAGTATCGTCATTCCGACGCTGGACGCGGCGGCCCATCTGCCCGCCTGCTTCACTTCCATCGTTCAGGGCGTCCGCATGGCCCGCGATGCCGGCGTGATTGCGCCCGAAATCGAGATCATCGTCGTCGACGGCGGCTCGAGCGACGACACCGTCGCGCTCGCCGGCCAGCTCGGCGCCCGTGTCGTCAGCGCGCCCAGGGGCCGCGGTTCCCAGCTTGCCGCCGGGGCCGATGCGGCGAACGGCGACTGGCTGCTGTTCCTTCATGCCGACACGCGCCTTGCCGACAACTGGCTCTGCGCCGCGTCGGGCCACATCAACAACCCGGCCAATCCGGGCAAGGCGGCGGCGTTCCGTTTCGTCCTCGACGATCCGTCCCGCGCCGCGCGTTTCCTTGAAGCCGTCGTCGGCTGGCGCTCGCGCGCGCTGGCGCTGCCTTACGGCGACCAGGGCCTGCTGATTTCGCGCGGGCTTTATCGCGGGCTCGGCGGTTTCGGCAAGGATCCGTTGATGGAAGACGTCGATATCGTCTGCCGCATCGGCTCCATGCGCCTGCGCATGCTCGATGCCGCGGCGATCACCTCGGCCGCGCGCTACCGCGAAGGCAAGGCGGGCTGGATCCTGCGTCCGCTGCGCAATCTGTCCTGCCTCGGCCTGTGGTTCCTCGGCCTGCCGACGCCGATGATCGCGCGCCTCTACGGGCGCTGAACCGGGTGACGAGGCGTCCCGTCCTCGTCATCTTCCTGCGTGCCCCGCAGCGCGGCGCGGTCAAGCGCCGGCTCGCCGCCGGCATTGGCGCGGGCGCCGCGTTTTCCTTCTATCGCTCACAGGTTCACGACATCGTTCGCAGGCTCGGCGGCGACCGCCGCTGGCGGACGGTGCTGGCGGTGACCCCCGATGAGCTCTCCCGTAAAAGCCGCTTCTGGCCCGCGCTCGCGCGACCGCTTGGCATGCGCGCGCAAGGAGGCGGCGATCTCGGGGCGCGCATGGCGCGGCTCTTTGTCGAATTGCCGCCCGGTCCCGTCGTCATCGTCGGCGCCGATATTCCGGGCATTTCGCCCGGCCATGTCGCCGAAGCCTTCCGCCGCCTTGAACGCTTCGAGGCCGTCTTTGGCCCGGCCCGCGATGGCGGCTACTGGCTGATCGGGCTCGCGCGGCGCCGCCTGGCCCCGCGTGCGCTCTGCCGCCGCCTGTTCGCAAACGTGCGCTGGTCGAGCGCTAACGCTCTTGCCGATACGCGGGCCAACCTGCTTGCCGGCGCCGAAGCGCCGCCCCTTGCTGTCCTCGAAGACGTCGATGACCGCGCCGCCTGGCGGCGGAATGCGCGGGCCTTCCCATAATCCGATCATGCGCCGGCAAGATTCCCGTGGCGGGTTTTCGCTGCGTTTGCTACACGCGTTCTCCGACGATGCATGTCGCGGGACAGCCCCGCGTTTGTGACCGGAGAGAATTTCCATGACAGCCGAAACCATTACCGCCGGCGGATGGCGCGGCCGCTTCTGCGCGTTCATCGAGAGCCCGCGGATGCAGCGGATCATCATGGGGCTGATCGTTCTCAATGCCGTGATCCTCGGGCTTGAAACCTCGCCGACCGTGCGCGGCGCGATCGGCGGGCTTCTCGTCAATCTCGATCACATGCTGCTCGCGATCTTCGTGATCGAGATCGTCGCCAAGCTTCTGGGCCACGGGCTGCGCTTCTTCAAGTCCGGATGGAACGTGTTCGACTTCATCGTCGTCGGCATCGCGCTGGTGCCGGCGACGGGGCCGCTCAGCGTACTGCGCGCGCTGCGCATCCTGCGCGTGCTGCGTCTTCTGTCGGCGGTGCCGAAGCTGCGCCGCGTCGTCGAATCGCTTCTGCGCGCGGTGCCGGGGATCACCTCGATCGCGGCGATCCTGCTGCTGGTGTTCTATGTGTTCTCCGTCGTCGCCACCAACCTGTTCGGCGAGAAATACGACGAATGGTTCGGCAGCATTGGCCGTTCCATGTATTCGCTGTTCCAGATCATGACGCTGGAAAGCTGGTCGATGGGCATCGTGCGCCCGGTGATGAAGGATTATCCCTTCGCCTGGATGTTCTTCGTGCCGTTCATCCTGATCGCCACCTTCACCATGCTGAACCTGTTCATCGCCATCATCGTTTCGGCGATGCAGGAACAGACCGATTCCGATCACAAGGAAGAAATGGCGGCGATCGAGGAAGCCCACGCCGACGACCAGGCGCTGATCAAGCGCGAGATCGGCAAGGTCCGCGCCGAACTGGCGGAGATCAAGTCGCTCCTGGACCAGCGACGACCTGGCTAGGGTCTATTTTTCCAGCAGGCGGGGCATCAGCTCGACCAGGTTGCAAGGCGTGTTCCGCGAATCGAGCTGGAACTTCAGGATCTCGTCCCAGCCGTCGCGGCAGGCCGAGGGCGAGCCGGGCAGGGCGAAGATATACGTGCCGCCCGCGAGACCGCCGAGCGCGCGCGACTGCATGGTGGACGTCCCCACCTTCTGGAAGGAAATCATCCGGAACAGTTCACCGAAGCCCTCGATCTCCTTTTCGAGAAGCGGCTTCAGCGCTTCCGGCGTGACGTCGCGCCCGGTGATGCCGGTGCCGCCGTTGGTGATCACCACGTCGACGCCGGGATCGTTGATCCACGCCCTGACCTGATCCTGGACGATTTTGGGGTCGTCCTTGACGACGCGGCGCGCCGCGAGCCTGTGGCCGGCGCCCTGCAGGCGCTCGATCAGGGTCTTGCCCGACTCGTCGGTCGATTCGTCGCGGGTGTCTGAAACCGTGAGCACGGCGATGTTGACGGGAATGAACTTGCGCGATTCGTCGATGCCGGGCATGGCGGACCTGCCTTGATGGAGTTGGGACCTAGCGGCGTTCTTCGGCGACGCCGAAGCGCGCGCCGTCGAGCCCTACATAGGCGGGCCAGTGCCCCGACGCAAGGGCTTCCAGCGACGGCGTGTCCTGCCCGAGGCGGGCGCGGTAGATCCACAGGTTTTCCATCACCCGCTGGACGAACAGCCGGGTTTCGGTGACCGGGATGGATTCGATGAAGATCAGCGGGTCGGAGCCGTGGCGCACCTTGCGCTGCCACTTGGCGACATTGCCGGGCCCTGCGTTGTAGGAGGCGATGGAGAGGATCAGGTTGCCCGAGGCAACCTCCCCCGACAGCAGGTGATCGACGTATTTCTGGCCGAGTGACAGGTTGAGCCGGGGGTCGTAAAGCTGGTTGCGGTTGCGCCCGCGGAACGTCTGGCCGCTGTCGGCGATGAAGCGGGCGGTCGCGGGCATCAGTTGCAGAAGCCCGCGCGCGCCAGAACGCGAACGCGCGTTGACGTTGAAGGCCGATTCCTGCCGCGCCAGCGCATAGACCAGCGCGCGGTCGATCTGGAAGCCGTTTTCCGGCACCCAGTGCGGAATGGGATAGAGCGCGGCATCGACCCGTTCGTTCCGGGCGCGCAGCAGCACGCGGCCTGCGCGCAGCGCCGTGCCCGGCATGTCGGCCGCGTCCGCCAGCGCGATCACGGTGCGCAGCAGGCGCGGCGAGGCGCCCACGCGCAGCGTGCGCAGTTCCGTTTCGGCCCGCGCCTCGTCGCCGACCTGGATCAGCGCCAGCGTGCGCCGTCCCGCCTTGTGGGCGGCGAAGGCGATGATGTCGGCAGGCGGTGCTGCCGGGGATGTCCAGTCATAGGCGGGGCCGGTGCCGCGGATGCGCGCGGCAAGCTGGCCGTAGAAGGTGCGGCTGTAGCGGGCGGCGCGGTCCATGTAGGCGCCGACGCGCTCGGCATGGCCGCCGCGCAGCGCCGCGCGCCCCGCCCAGAAACTGGCGGCGGCGATGTCGCGCCCCGCGAGGCCATGCGCATCGGCCAGCCGGTCGAAATGCGCGATGGCGTCCTCGAAACGGCCCAGCCGGAAGGCGGAAAGCCCCGCCCACCACAAGGCGCGCGGCGCTTCGGCGCCCGAACGGCGGGCGGCGGCGGCGGCGATCCTGTAGGCGGTCTTGTCGTCGCCGAGGCGGAACCAGCCGGCGGCGATCAACGCCTGGGTGCGGTCGGTACCGGCGCGGCCCAAAGCGCGCTGCACGGAGGCCTGGGCGAGATAGCTCTCCGCCTGGCTCATGCGTTCGCGCTTCACCATGCCGAAGACGACGCGGCGGATGCGGGTTTCGTCCGGCGTTTCGCGCCATGCCGGACGGGCGACGCTTTCGGCATCGATGTTGTCCGACGACACGGCGAAGCGTTCGCGCGGGGGCGCGGGCGCCCGGGCCGAGGCGGGCTTGCGCTTCATGGCCAGACCGTAGATGCGCGCCGCATCCGGATGGTCGGCGTAATGGCGCAACCAGGTCGAAAGCTCGGCGAAGCTCGAGCGGTAATGGGTCGGATGCAGGTAGCGTTGCGCCTGCACATGGCCCATCAGCAGGCGGTCCTCGATGTGGCGGATGCGCCGGTCGGCGGCGGCCCACAGGCCCTTTTCCTGAAGCGCGAAGATGTCGCGGTAGAGCTCGGCATCGCGCACGCCCAGGATTTCGGGAAGTGCCAGAGCCATGTCGGCGGGGCGGCTGAGGACGGGGAGCGAGGCGCTCGACGAATCGGCGCGCGCGGCGAGCGGCGCCGAAAGACAGGTCAGCAGCGCAAGCGTGGATAATGTCCCGCGCGCAAAAGCTCCTGCCCGGGGCCGGTGCCGTTTGTCGCGGTTGAGCCGGCCCGAAATGGTGCTGTCCCCCCAATTCATGGCACTTTTCTAGCCCGGCCTTGGTTAACGGGCAATGACCAGCGGGAGTCCCTTGGGAATCCTAAGCCCCGGTCCCGGTCTCGGCGTCGAGGCGCTGGCGGATTTCGATCAGGTCGCGCCAGGCGAGGCGTTTTTGCCCCGGCGAGCGCAGCAGGAAGGCCGGGTGGAAGATCGGCATGACCGGCACGGGGCGGCTCATGCGCGCGGTCTCGAAGGCCGTCCACTTGCCGCGCAGTTTCATGATGCCGTCGTTGGTGGCGAGCAGCGTCTTGGTGGCGATACCGCCGACCAGCACCAGCACGGCGGGATCGACGATCTCGATCACGCGCTCGACGAAGGGCAGGCAGGCGGCGACCTCGTCGGGCGACGGATTGCGGTTGCCGGGCGGGCGCCAGAAGATGGTGTTGGTGATCAGCGCCTGCGAGCGGTCTAGGCCGATCGCATCCAGCATGCGGTCGAGCAGCTTTCCCGCTGGGCCGACGAAGGGCAGGCCCTGACGGTCTTCCTCGGCGCCCGGCGCTTCGCCGACGAAGACGATGCGCGCCTGCGGATTGCCGTCGCAGAAGACGAGATTGGTCGCCGTCGCCTTCAGCGCGCAGCCGTCGAAGGCCTGCAGGGCCGCGCGCAGCTCCTCGATGGTTTTTGCGCCCGCCGCCAGTTCGTGTGCGCCAGCGTTGCGCTGGGCGGGCGCGACTGGTGCGGCCGGCGCGGGGGCGGGTGCAGGTTTGGGGGCGGGTGCAGATGCCTTGGCCGGCGGCGGCGGTGGGGCTGCTTTCGCCGTCTTGGGTGGCGACGGCGGTTGCGGCGCCGCCTGCGGTGCCTCGGCGAAACGGTTGACGGGCGCGTCCATGATGGCTTCGTCCGCGCCAGCCTCGATCTGCCAGCGCAGGGCCTCGATCATCTGTTCGCGGGTCATCTGCGTATCCATCGCAGGACCCTAGCACGCCCGGCGGGGGCGGTGAAATTTCCCGCATCCTCCATCGCATCGGATATCTTGCCCGCCATGACCGCCATCGTTTCCATCCGCGACCTGACCAAGACCTACGCGCCGTCGCGCCGCGGCGCCGGTTTCACGGCGCTTCGCGGCATCAGCCTCGACATCGAGAAGGGCGAGATTTTCGCCCTCCTCGGCCCCAACGGGGCGGGCAAGACGACGCTGATCAGCATCATCTGCGGCATCGTCAACGCGAGCGGCGGCAGCGTTTCCGTCGGCGGCTTCGACATCGCAACGGACTACCGCAGGGCGCGCGGGATGATCGGCCTGGTGCCCCAGGAACTGACCAACGACGCCTTCGTGACGCCGCTCGCCACGCTGCGCTTTTCCCGCGGGCTGTTCGGCAAGGCGCCAGCACCCGACGTCATTGAAAGGGTGCTGCGCGCCCTCTCGCTGTGGGACAAGAGGGATGAGCGCATCATCGCGCTGTCGGGCGGCATGAAGCGCCGCCTGATGATCGCCAAGGCGCTGGTGCACGAGCCGGACGTGCTCTTCCTCGATGAGCCGACCGCGGGCGTCGATGTGGAACTGCGCCAGGACATGTGGAAGCTGGTGCGCGGGCTTCGGGAATCGGGCGTCACCATCATCCTCACCACCCATTACATCGAAGAGGCCGAGGAAATGGCCGACCGCGTCGGCGTCATCAGCAAGGGCGAGCTGATCGTGGTCGAGGAAAAGGCCGAACTGATGCGCCGCATGGGCCGCAAGCAGCTGACGCTCCACCTGCACGAGGCGCTCGCGGCTATCCCGGCCGCGCTCGGGCCTTACGGGCTGGAACTGGCGGCGGGCGGGGCGGAGCTTGTCTATACCTACGACACCCGCGGCGAGCGCACGGGCATCACCGCGCTGCTCGCCGACCTCAACGAGATGGGCATCCGCTTCCGCGATCTGCAGACCGAGCAAAGTTCGCTCGAGGAAATCTTCGTGAATCTCGTGCGCGAGGGGGATGGGCGATGAGCTTCAATTTCTACGCCGTGCGGGCGATCTACCGCTACGAGATGGCGCGCGCCTGGCGCACGCTGGCGCAGACCATCGTTTCGCCGGTGATCTCGACGACCCTTTATTTCGTCGTTTTCGGCGCGGCCATCGGCTCGCGCATCACCGACGTGCACGGCGTCTCCTACGGCGCCTTCATCGTGCCCGGGCTGATCATGCTGTCGCTCCTGACCCAGAGCCTCGCCAACGCATCCTTCGGCATCTATTTCCCGCGCTTCACCGGCTCCATCTACGAAATCCTGTCCGCGCCCGTCAGCTTCGTCGAAATCGTCATTGCCTATGTCGGCGCGGCGGCGACCAAGTCGATGCTGCTCGGCCTCATCATCCTCATTACCGCCAACCTGTTCGTGCCGCTGCACGTGGCGCACCCGGTGTGGATGCTGGCTTTCCTCGTCCTCACGTCCGTCGCCTTCAGCCTTGCGGGTTTCATCATCGGCATCTGGGCCGACGGCTTCGAGAAACTGCAGCTGGTGCCGCTGCTCGTCGTCACACCGCTCGCGTTCCTCGGCGGCAGTTTCTATTCCATCGACATGCTGCCGCCGTTCTGGCGCACGGTGTCGCTGTTCAACCCGGTCGTCTACCTGATCTCGGGTTTCCGCTGGGCCTTCTTCGACAAGGGCGACGTGCCGGTGGCGGTCAGCCTCGCGGCCATCGCGGGCTTCCTGGCGCTCTGCCTCGGCCTCGTCGCCTGGATCTTCCGCACCGGCTGGCGGCTGAAGGCTTAAGGCGGGCCATTTGCCCCCGTCGCCCGATTGCGCTAAGTCAGGTGCGCTGATCGTGTTGCGGAGTTCCGTTCATGTCCCGTGAATCCATGGAATTTGACGTGGTGATCGTCGGCGCCGGGCCGGCGGGCCTTGCCGCGGCGATCCGGCTCAAGCAGCTGGCCGCCGCCAAGGGCAGCGAGCTTGCGGTCTGCGTCGTGGAAAAGGGTTCCGAAGTGGGCGCGCACCTGCTGTCGGGCGCGGTGCTCGATCCGCGCGCGCTCAATGAGCTGATCCCCGACTGGAAGGAAAAGGGCGCGCCGCTGAACACGCCCGCGACGGACGACCGCTTCCTGTTCCTGACCGAAGGTTCGGCGCTGCGCCTGCCCACCCCGCCGCAGATGCGCAACGAGGGCAACTACGTCATCTCGCTCGGCAACCTCGCGCGCTGGCTCGCGGCCCAGGCCGAGGAGCTGGGTGTGGAAATCTATCCGGGCTTCGCCGCCGCCGAAGTGCTCTATGACGAGGCGGGCGCGGTGGCGGGCATCGCCACCGGCGATCTCGGCATCACCAGGGACGGAACCCCCGGCCCCAATCACCAGCCCGGCGTCGAATTGCGCGCCCGCCAGACGCTGTTGGGCGAAGGCGCGCGTGGCTCGCTGACGAAGCAACTGATGGCGCGTTTCGATCTCGGCGCCGCGAGCGATCCGCAGACCTACGGCATCGGCATCAAGGAACTGTGGGAGGTCGATCCCGCCAGGCACCGTCCGGGCACGGTGGTGCATACGGTGGGCTGGCCGCTCGATGGCGCGACCTATGGCGGCAGCTTTCTCTATCATTTTGAGAACAACCAGGTGGCCGTCGGCTTCGTCACCGGTCTTGATTACGCCAATCCGTATCTTTCTCCGTTCGAGGAGATGCAGCGCTTCAAGACCCATCCTGCCATCCGCGGCGTGTTCGAGGGCGGGCGGCGCATCGCCTATGGCGCCCGCGCGCTGACCGAGGGCGGCTTCCAGTCGATCCCGAAGCTGAGCTTCCCGGGCGGCGCCCTGATCGGCTGCGGCGCCGGGTTCATGAATGTGCCCCGCATCAAGGGCATCCACAATGCGATGAAGTCGGGCATGGTCGCCGCCGAAAGCGTGTTCGACCTGTTGCAGGCGGGTGCGGGCAACGAGGCGGCGGATTTTCGCAAACGTCTCGACGCGACATGGCTGATGACGGAACTGAAGCGCGTGCGCAACATCCGCCCGGCCTTCCGGGGCGGGCTGCTCGCGGGCATCGTCCATGCCGGGATCGATACGTATCTCTTGCGCGGCCACGCGCCATGGACGCTGCGCCACCATGCCGACCACGACCGCCTCAAGCCCGCCGCCGCCTGCAAGCCCATCACGTATCCCAAGCCCGACGGGGTGCTGACCTTCGACCGGCTGTCCTCGGTGTTCATTTCCAATACCAACCACGAGGAAAACCAGCCCTGCCACCTGCGCCTTGCCGACCCGGGCGTGGCGATCGCGGTGAACCATGCGCGCTTTGCTTCGCCCGAGACGCGCTACTGCCCGGCGGGCGTCTATGAAATCGTCGAAGAGGCATCGGGCCCGCGCCTTCAGATCAATGCCCAGAACTGCGTCCACTGCAAAACCTGCGACATCAAGGACCCCACCCAGAACATCACCTGGGTGGCGCCCGAGGGCGGCGGCGGCCCCAACTATCCCAACATGTAGCGCGCCCCTGCGCGGGGCCGTGCTATAGTGCCCGCCTGCAATTCAGGACGCCCCGGCCGATGACACTTCGTTCGATGCTCTCGTTTTCAACCGCGCGTGGCCTTGCCGCGCTGATCACGCTCGCCGTGGCGGGCGCCTGCGCGGGCAGCCCGCGCGCCGAAGCCCCGGCACAAGGGGCCGCAGGCGCCGAAACGCTGCGCTCGCCCTTTGGCGATTTCCTCGCCGCCCGCCATGCCGAGCGCATCCATGATGCGACCCGGGCGGCGGAGCTGTTCTCGAGCACACTGATCCATTCGCCCGACAATCCCGCGCTGATGCGCCAGGCCACCAACCAGCTTCTGGCGGCGGGCCGGGTGACGGAGGCCGCGGCCATCGCCCTGCGCTACATGAAGCACGAGCCGGAAAGCGTGCTGGCCGGCCTCACGCTCGCGATGGCGGACCTCGCCGCGCGCAAGGCCGAGGCGGCCGAGGAACGGCTCGCGAAACTGCCCATGCGCGGTCTCGGCAGCTATTTCATTCCTTTGACGCTGAGCTGGACGAAATTCGCCCGCGGCAATCTCGACGGCGCGCTCGAGACGCTGGCGCCGCTCGCCAAGCTGCGCGGCGGCCAGCCTTTCGTCGATTACCACGCGGCGCTGATGCTCGATCTGGCGGGGCAGAACGATCGCGCCGCCGAATATTTCGAAAAGCTGTCGGCCGACGGATTCTCCGGATACGTGCGCTTCGTCGAAGCCGCGGGCGGCTTCTGGGAACGGCGCGGCGAGGCGGCGAAGGCGCGCGACATCTATGCCGAATACCTCAAGCGCAGGCCCGACGCGACGCCCATCGAGATCGCGGCGGCGCGCCTCGGCGCCGACGGCGGCAAGCCCGTGCGCACGGTCGCCGATGCCTACCAGGGCGCGGCGGAAGCGCTCTACAACATTGCCACGCTTCTCAATCAGGAAAGCGTTGTCGATATCGCCATGATGGTGCTGCAGCTGTCGCTGCACCTGCGCCCCGATTTCGACCCCGCCCGCGTTTTGCAGGGCGACATTCTGGCGGGCATGGACCGCGAAACGGACGCCATCGCCGCCTATGACCGGGTGTCGCGGACGGGTCCGCTCGGCTGGCCTGCGCGCCTGCGCGCGGCGCAACTGCTGGACCGCACCGGCAAGGGGCCGGTCGCCTATGCGCGCCTGCGCGACATGGCCGCCGAAAAACCCGACCGCGCCGATCCCCTGGTGACGCTTGGCGACCTGCTGCGCTACCAGAAGCGTTACGCCGAGGCGGTCGAGGCCTACGATAGCGCCTTCAAGCGCATCGGCGAATTGCAGCCCCGGCACTGGTCGCTTCTCTATGCCCGCGGCATCGCCCTCGAGCGGTCCAAGAAATGGGACCGGGCCGAAGCCGACTTCCTTAAGGCGCTGGAGTTCGAGCCGGACCAGGCGCTGGTCCTCAACTACCTCGGTTATTCCTGGGTGGAAAAGGGCCTGCACCTCGATCGCGCCCTCGCCATGATCGAGAAGGCGGTGCGCCTGCGCCCGAGCGACGGCTTCATCATCGACAGCCTCGGCTGGGCGCATTACCAGCTCAAGAATTTCACCCGCGCCGTGACTTTCCTCGAGCGTGCCGTGGAACTGACGCCCCAGGACCCCACCATCAACGATCACCTGGGCGACGCCTTCTGGCGGGTGGGCCGTTACTACGAGGCCCGATTCCAGTGGAGCCGGGCGCTCTCGCTCGGGCCCGAGCCGGGCGAAGCCCCCAAGATCGAGAAGAAACTGGCCGACGGTCTGCCCGGTGCGGGCGGGAAGCGCGAGGCCGCAGGGAACGGCCGCGGCCGTAGCGGCGGGTGAGCAGTCCCCTCGCCATCCTGGCGCCGGCCAAGATCAATCTTTGCCTACATGTCACGGGCCGTCGTGCCGACGGCTATCACACCCTCTGCTCGCTGATGGCCTTCGTCGACCTGGCCGACCGTATCGAGGCCGCGCCCGATCGCGACGGCCATTTCAGCCTGAGCATCGACGGCCCTTTTGCCCCCGCCCTTGGCGGTCTTGGCGACGATAACCTGGTGCTGCGCGCGGCCCGGGCATTGGCCCGGGCACAGGGCATACCCGCCGGGGCAAAGCTGCGCCTGACCAAGGTCATACCGGTGGCGGGCGGCCTTGGTGGCGGGTCCGCCGATGCGGCGGCTGTGCTGCTGGCCCTTTGCGATCTCTGGGAATTGGGGCGGCCGAAAAATCTCGGCGATATCGCCCTCGGCCTCGGCGCCGATGTGCCGGTATGCCTGTTGTCGCGAACGGCGCGGGTGACCGGCATCGGTGAGGGCGTGGCCCCCGCAGGTCCGCCGCCGCCCGGCGCGGTCATGCTGGTGAATCCCGGTGTCGGGCCCGGCCTCGGACTGGAGACCCGGGCGGTATTTGCGGCCTATGACGACAAGGGGGGGAATGACGGTATGACGGTTCCCGTACCCTCGGTCATACCGGGCGACGTATCGGCCATGATCCGCGGCCTCGAAGCCTGCCGCAACGACCTGACCGCCGCCGCTTGCGCCCTGCAGCCGGTGGTGGCCGAAGTGCTGTCGGCGATCGGCGCTGCACCCGGTTGCCGCCTCGCCCGCATGAGCGGTTCGGGTGCTACCTGCTTCGGTCTTTTCGACGATGCCGCGGCGGCGGCAAAGGCGGCGGCGGAGATCGCCGCCCGTCATCCCGGCTGGTGGACCTGGTCGGGCCGTTTCACGACCCGAAGCTAGCGCCGGAAACCCGTAACCTCGCGCAACTGGCGCAGCAGGGCGG
>JAYQQF010000013.1:104744-108139 GCA_038145705.1 Alphaproteobacteria bacterium
TGGTTTTTTTTCTCCTCCCCCGGGGCGGGGCGCGCGCGCCCCGCCCGCCGGGGGGGGTCCCGGGGGGGGGGGGCCCCCCCCCCCGCGACTAGCGCTGGAAACCCGTAACCTCGCGCAACTGGCGCAGCAGGTCGGCGCTCGGCTCGCCGGTCGCCGGCATGCCGGCGATGCCCTGGAATTGCCGGATGGCGTCCGCGGTCTTGGCGCCCATGCGGCCGTCGGCAGAACCCGGATCGAAATCCAGGCTCTTGAGCAGGCGCTGGATCTCGGCAAGGTCGGCGCGTGTCAGCTGCGCCGGTTGGGGGCTTGGCGCCGGGGCGGCAGTCTGGGCTTTTGCCGGAGATGGCGCCGGGGACTGCTGCGCCGTCCCCGGGGCGGGGGAGAGTTTGCTCAGCTTGTCGAGGGCGGCCTGGGATCCGGCGGCGGCCGCCTTGCGGTACCATTCCAGCGCCCGGGCGAGGTTGGCCCGGTAATCGAGGCCGAGCTCGTAAATCAGGCCGAGCTGGTAGAGCGACGGCGCGTGGTTCTTTTCCCCCGCCTTGCGAAACCAGCGTGCGGCCAGCGCATGGGAACGTTCCACCCCGTTGCCCTGGGAGTAGATCATGCCGAGTTCATATTCGGCCTCGGTGATACCCTGTTCGGCAGCGGACTGGGTCCAGAAAAACGCCTGCGCCGGATCGCGGGCAAGGCCCGTGGTCGGGGGGCCGTTCAGGTAAATATGCGCCAGTCGCAACTGGGCCTGGGGGTGGCCCGCGACGGCGGCGGTGGAGATCCATTCGCCCCCTTCCTTGGGCGCGGCCGGGGTGCCCCTGCCCTCCATCAGCGCCAGTCCGAGCTGATACGAAGCGTCTACGTCGCGGGCCTCGGCCCGGGCCCGCAGTTGCGCGATAGAGGCCGAATTTCCCGGGATTTCCGGTGGTAGTGCCCTCTTCGGTAGTGCGGTGGCACCAGGTAGTCCCTTGCCCGGTAGTACCGTATTCCGGGGGGCATCGCCGGGGGCCTGTCGGCCATCGGGGACGATCTCCGCTATCACCGGCGGCGGGGTCTGATCGGGGCTTGGTGTGGTCAGTCCGGGGGGTACGCTTGCCCGTGGGGTGACCGGCCGGCCGTGTTCCCGGATAACCCATACACCAGCGCCTATCGAGCCGACGATGAGCAGTACCGCACCAGCACCGGCTGCCAACCGAATCAGCTTCCGTTTTTGCAGTCCCCGCGCGTTCGGTACCCGGGGGGCGCCGTGGGGGTGGTGGCGGGTCCAGGGATCGTGGTTGTCCGCTTCCGGGTCAGGTTCGGGAGAAGGGGAGTCCAGTCCGGGGCTGGCGGCAGGAACATCGATATCGAGGTAGGGCCGGGACACGTCCTTGTCGTCGGGCGGCGATTCCGCCTTTGACCGTGAACCCGTGCCGGCTTTTTCCCCGCGGGCGAGCTTCTCCAGACGGTCCATCTGCCGGGCGACTTCGCGTTCGGCCCGGGCGATGTTCTGCTGGTCGCCATGGCGTAACTCGTGGGACTCGGCTGCCAGCCGGTCAACCTCGGCGCGGAGCGGCGCAATCATGTCTTGCAGTTTCTGGCTCGACTGGTCGATCCGGGATTCGAGAGCTTCGAGGGCGCGGGCGATCTCGGCGTCCGCGTCCTGCCGGGTAGGGCCATCCGGGTGCTTGCGTATGGCGGCATCCAGCCATTCCCCAAGGCTGACGCCCGCTCGCCGGGCGGCGGCGGCGGCCGCGTGCCGGTAGGTATTGCCTATGCCTTCAATGCGCCAGACCATGATCCAGTCCTACCCGGTCCAACCGACAGTCGGACCACGAAGGCCGAACTCTATCGCAAAGTCCGGCCGAAGCAACGGCATGGGATGATCAGTCGGAAAACAGGCGGGACAGGAACCCCTGCCTGCGGCGGTCGTCGACCGGCGGTTTGCCCGCCAGCCGGGGGCCGTCCTCGATATGGTCGAGGCGTTCGGACATACGCGCCAGCGCGCGCTCCAGCGGCGCCGAGTCGAGGGCCTTGTGTTCCTTGACCTCGTCCATCTGCTCGGACAGTTCCTTCACCTTGTCGGCCAGCGGGGCGATGGCTTCGCTGGTGCGAACCTCGGCGGCCTCGATCTTGGCGGCAAGGCGGTTGATGCTCTCGAGCACGACTTCGGTCGTGGGTGCCGGCGGGCGGTGATTGCCGGCGCCGTTCTGGGCGCTTCCCGTATCGCTACCCGTCACTGCCTGGGGTACTGCCTGGTATGACGGGGCAGCACTGCCGCCGGACTTCAACTGCTCCGCGGCGCCCTTACGGATCATGTTCGAAAGCCATACCCCGACCGGCACGCCAGCGCGCCGCGCGGCCAATTTGGCGGCTTCGCGGGCTTCAGGCTCAACGCCTTTTACGCTCCAGGGAGAGTTTGACTTCATGTAACTATGCAGCCGTTTTCAACACTACCTTAAGTCATACTATTACGTTTATCAAAAAACCATAAAAATTAAATGGGTAGAAAATCTACGAGAATGCCTCGATTTCCGGGAAAAAAGCTCGAATTATCCCTGCAGTACCAAGCGGCCCGCGCCAGGGACTGCGTAGTACCGGGTATTTTTCCGATTTTTCAGATGCCCGCGCCGGGGTCCGGGGCGGTATTTTTTTCGGCGATGAGGGCGCGCTCGATCACTTCCTCGATCCACTCCGCGAGCAGCAGGCCCCGGCGTTCGGCCTCTTTCGTGGCACGCGCGATGGCATCTTCGGACACACCTTCGATCTGCCAGGGGCCGAGGCTGAGGGGATCGTCGTTTTCGTCGGGCGTGTTGCTCAAGGTCTGCTCCGGTCCGGGTGCGCTCGGGGCCAAGACTAACGCGGGCCGGAAGGCCTGTTAAGTCCCTGGCGTTGTGTCGCGGTAGGGCCGGTATTGCGCGGAGAAGATCATTGGGCGTAAGGTGCCGCGCATTTTGGGGCGTGGCCAAGTGGTAAGGCAGCGGGTTTTGGTCCCGCGACCGCAGGTTCGAATCCTGCCGCCCCAGCCAGCCTTTCTTCCGGATCAGATCTAAAATCCGTCACTCTTGGTGGTCGCGCCTTTCCGCGGGTGGCGGCTCGGGCAGGGTTTCCAGACCCCGGCGCCGGGTGTCCCAGTCGCGCTCGCGCTCGCTATCAGTGCGCTCGCGCCTTTCACGAATGGTGTCCTCGCGGCGGCGCTGGATGTCGCGCTCCCGTTGGCGCTCGCGTCTTTCTTCGTACCAGCGTCTCTCGCGCTCCTCGCGGGCCGTGGGACTGTCGTGCTCGGCGGCCAGCGCGGTCATGGCCCGGCCCGCCGGATCGGGGGCGATGCCTGCCCCCCAAAAGAGAACCGCGGCGAGGCCCGGCGCCACGAGCCGCCCGGCGCCCCCCGGGCACCCGAACCCGCGCCACGCCCGGGCCCCCCG
>JAYQQF010000014.1:0-88069 GCA_038145705.1 Alphaproteobacteria bacterium
CGCCGGCTATTCGATCAACGATACCGTCGTCATCTTCGACCGCGTGCGAGAGAATCTCCGCAAGTACAAGACCATGGGTATCGGGGAACTGATCAACCTGTCGGTCAACGAGACGCTGGCGCGCACGATCATGACCTCGATGACCACGTTCCTTTCGGTCCTCGCGATCTTCATGTTCGGCGGCCCCGTCATCCAGGGTTTCAGCGCCGCCATGATCTTCGGTATCGTCATCGGCACCTATTCCACCGTCTACGTCGCGTCGTCGATCCTCATCTACCTCGGCATCCGCGAAAGAATCTCGGGCGGCCAGGTGGGCGGGGCCGCCGCCGACGGTCAGTAACCCCCGCCGGTGAACCTCATCCGCCACTCGGGCGACGGCCTGCCCGCCGTGCGCTCCTACGGCGGCGGCGGGTTCCGCATCGGCAACGACCGTTATGAAGGCGGTATCCTGGTGAGCACCGCCGGTGTTCTGCCGCTGCCCTTCGCTGAAATTTCCGGTTTCGATATCGCCTTCGCCCGCCTCATCGCGGACGGCGAGGCGCGACCCGATATCCTGTTCGTCGGCACCGGAACCAGCCTGGACGCTATCGCCCCGGAGACCCGCGACATCCTGCGCGCCGCCGGCATCGCCGTCGATTGCATGGCGACGGGCGCCGCCTGCCGCACCTACAACGTGGCGCTGGGCGAGGGGCGGCGGGTCGCCGCCCTGCTGATAGCTGTTCCCTGAAAACGAACGGGGCGCCCCGAAGGGCGCCCCGCGTTACGCTTTGATGCCGCTTTCGCGTCAGGCCAGATGCACGGCCACCATCGAATACAGCATCGGGATCGAAAGCATGGTGTTGGTGCGCGAGAACAGCATCGCCGTCCGCGCCGCCTTCGGCTTCTGATCGGCCGGGCAATCGACGAGGCCCAGCGCCTTCTGCTGGTTCGGCCAAATCACGAACCAGACGTTGAAGGCCATGATCAGGCCCATCCACATGCCGAAGCCGATGCTCATGTGCGCCGCGCTCTTGCTCATCAGGCCGAGGCTCAGCGCATTGCCGATGTAGCCGAGCTGCCACGCCTGGATAAGGCCCCAGACGATGGTCGACAGCGCCGCCCAGCGGAACCAGAACAGGGCCGCAGGCGCAATGACCTTGCTGATCGCCGGCTTCTGTTCATCCGGGATCTTCGGCATGTTCGGGATCTGCACGAAGTTGAAGTACCAGAGAAGCCCGATCCACATCACGCCGCTGATGACGTGAAACCAACGGACCAGGAAAATGGCATACGGGTCCATCAAGAAGCCCATTGTTTTCCCCCCTCAGCTAAAACGAGTATTTGACGATGAGCGCCATCACGATCGTGATGGCAATGCCGAGCAGAATCGTGTTCTGCAGACTTTCTAGAGGATTTTTCATTTCGCCCCCTTCGCGTGCTTCATGGAATTAGTATTAAATTCCGTTCCGGCCACTATATATAGCAGAAAGACCGTGGGCGCAACTTGGGTATCCGACTCCCGCTCTCGGTCTTGCTTCAGCGGCGCGCCAAAAGCGCGCTCAGCACGGCTTTGATGCGAATGAGACGCCGCCGCCATCCCGATGCGGATTGCGGCCGAACCGCTTCGGAAATTTTCGCGAGCGCATCCGTTTCGCCCATCAGTTCGATCATCGCCGCATGCAAGGCTGCGCGACGACGCCATGACGAGAAAGCGGCAGAAATACCCTCGGCCTCGTCGGCGAGCGCACAGACCTGTTCCAGCGCGCGCGCCAGCACCTTTCGCAGCGGCGGCGACAGGCGCTGGAATCCGAGGTCGCCGATCTCGCCCTGCGCTTCCGTGAACCAGCGCTCAGGCAGATAGACACGGCCGAGCCAGCGATAGTGACTGGGCGCACGGGCGACGATTTCCTTGACCTGCCAGGCGATGGCGAGGGCTTCCGCCTTTTTCGCAGCCGCTGCATCGATGCCCAGCAGGGACGCGCCAAGCGCGCCCACCGGCGCCGCCGAGAAGCGGCACCAGGTCAGGAGGTCGGACCAGTCGCGGTAACGCGACTTGCGCAAATCCTGTCCCGCCGCCTGAAGGATGCGCCAGGCAGCGCGTCCGTCCATGCCGCGCGCCCGCAGAAGATCGGCGAGCGCAATCGCGGGCGCACTCCAGGAAGAAGAAGATGCCGTGGGGTCATCGCCAAAGGGGGCAGCAAGGGCGGCAAGCGCCGCTTCCTTGCGATCGGCCGCCAGCGCCGGATGATCGGCGACGGCGCGCACCGCCGCAACGAAGCGAAAAAGAACGCCGAGATCATCCTGCGCCGCGCGGTCGAGCAGCCCCCAGGCGACGCTGTCGCGCCACGGCTCGCCGGTGGCGGCTGTGACGGCGGCGGCGGGATCTGGTGCGGACATGCGACCTCACGATTTGGCGGGCGGGGCAGGGTGCGGGCGATTATAGTGCCGCGACATGAGCGATGACAGGACACAAACCGTGGCAAGCTCTGACGCGGCTGCGGCCTGCGCCGAAATTGCCGCGCAACAGGACCGCGAACGCTGGCTGGCCGCGAGCATAGCGCCGGCGCCGGATCGTGCGCGCCTTGCCGTGCTCATCGCCTTCAATGCCGAGGTCGCACGCACCCGCGACGTCGTAACGGAAGCCATGCTCGGCCTGATCCGCCTGCAATGGTGGCGAGAGACCGTGGCGGCTGCGGCGGCGGGCGCCCCGCGCGCACATCCCGTCGGCGAGGGCCTCGCCGCGCTGATCGCCGAAAACCGGATCGCCGAAGCCGACCTTATCGCGCTGATCGACGCCCGCGAACGCGACCTCGAAAGCGAGGGCATCGAAACCCTCGACGAATTCCTGGCTTATACGGACGCGACCGCAGGCGCGTTCAACCGTGCCGCCCTCGGGCTTCTGGGCGTGGACTGTGAAGCTGCGCGCGCTGCGGCCCATCATGTCGCCCGCGCCGTTGCCATCACGGGGCAACTGCGCTCGGTCGCGGCCAATGCGGCTCGCGGGCGTGTCCTGCTGCCGCGCGCCTTTCTCGGCGGGCATGGGGTTTCGGTGGCCGCGGTGTTGTCGGGGCGGATGGACGAAAACCTCGCCGATGCGGCACGGGAACTTGCCGCCATGGCACTCGGCAACCTCGCCGCGGCGCGCGCGTTGCGCGCCGAAGTGCCGCGCGCGGCCTTGCCGGTCCTGGCAACCGCGCGTTTTGCCGCCTATCACCTGAAGCGGCTGGAAAAAGCAGGTTACGACCTGTTCGGGGGGAATCTGGAAGGGGCGCCGCTGTCGGCCCCGCTCGCAGTGCTGTCGGCGCTGGTCACCGGGCGGTACTGAGCGCTTAATCCGGCAGCAGCAGGCTGCCGTCGTCGGCGAGCGCGAAGCCCGTATTATGGGCAACCTCCCAAAGGAAGCCGTCGGGGTCGGCGAAATATCCGGAATACCCGCCCCAGAACGCCTTTTCGGCGGACTTCACGATGCGCCCGCCGGCGGCCGCCGCATTGGCGAGGATGGCGTCAACTTCGTCCGCCGTTCGGGTGTTGTAGGCAAGCGCCACCGGCACGAAGGCGCCGGGCTTGGAATCGTCGGTGACCACGGCATCCGCCGCCAGTTCGCTGCGCGGGAACAGGGCAACCGCCATCGGCCCGACCTGATAGAAGACGACGCCCTGGGCCTGCGCGACGGAGCGCTGCCAGCCCATGCGGTCGTAAAATGCCGAAGCCCTGTCGAGATCGCTGACACCAAGGGTGATCAGGCTGATGCGCTGTTCCATTCCTGTCGCTCTCTATTCCGCTGCGTTGCGCCCGCCGGGCGTGCCCGTAAGCCAGCGCGTGAAATCGGCACGGGCGCGGGCGCTGTAGGCCTCGCGCCGGGTCTTGCCGCGCAGCGGGCGACCGCGCGCATCCCGGGTTTCGATTTCGGGAAACAGGCCGAAGTTGGCGTTCATCGGCTGGAAGGTGCCGGCATCGGCGCCCCCGGTAATGTGATTGAGCAGCGCGCCCATCGACGTGGTGACGGGCGGCGGGGCAAAGTTTTCGCCCAGGGCTTCGGCCGCCGCGAAATTCCCGGCAAGGATGCCCATCGCCGCCGATTCGACATAGCCTTCGACGCCGGTGATCTGGCCCGCGAAACGCAGGCGGGGGGCGGCCTTGAGCCGCAGCTCGCCGTCGAGCAGGCGCGGCGAATTCAGGAACGTGTTGCGGTGAATGCCGCCGAGACGCGCGAATTGCGCATTCCCGAGCCCCGGGATCATGCGGAAGATGCGCGTCTGTTCGCCGTGCTTCAGCTTGGTCTGGAAGCCGACCATGTTGTAGAGCGTGCCGAGCGCATTGTCCTGGCGCAGCTGCACCACGGCGAACGGCCGGTGATCCGAATGCGGATCGGTCAGGCCGACGGGCTTCATCGGCCCGTAGGCAAGCGTCATCTCGCCCCGTTCGGCCATCACCTCGATGGGCAGGCAGCCCTCGAAATAGGGCGTGTTCTTTTCCCAGTCCTTGAATTCGGTCTTTTCGCCCGCGTTCAGCGCCGCGACGAAGGCGAAATACTGCTCGCGGTCCATCGGGCAGTTGACGTAGGCCGCCTTGTCGCCCGCCGGGCCTTCCTTGTCGTAGCGAGACTGCATCCAGGCGATACCAAAGTCGATGCTGTCACGATGCACGATGGGCGCAATGGCATCGAAAAACGCGAGGCTGTCTTCCCCCGTCGCCGCGCCGATGGCTTCCGCCAGGGCAGGCGAGGTAAGCGGCCCGGTGGCGATGACGACATTCAACCAGTCGGCAGGCGGCAGGCCGGTGATTTCGCCGCGCTCGACGGTGATCAGGGGATGGGCCGCGATGGCTTCGGTGACGGCGCGGGCAAAGCCTTCGCGGTCGACCGCGAGCGCGCCACCGGCTGGAACCTGATGGCTGTCGGCCGCCGCCATGATCAGCGAGCCCATGTCGCGCATTTCGGCATGAAGCAGGCCGACCGCGTTGGTCGATGCATCGTCGGAGCGCAAGCTGTTGGAGCAGACGAGCTCGGCCAGGTCGCCGGTCTTGTGGGCGGGCGTCGCCCTGTCCGGGCGCATTTCGTGGAGAATGACGGGGCAGCCGCGGCCTGCCGCCGCCCAGGCGGCCTCGCAGCCGGCAAGGCCGCCGCCGATGACATGGATGGGATTTGGGGTGTCGGTCATGGGCGCAACCAACCCCAAACCCCCGGCGCCGTCAAGGCCGCGCTATTGCGCCGCCACCGCTTCCCCGGCCTTGCCCTTTTCGGCGGCGACGCGGGTCTGGGCGGCCTCGACGATCATGCGAAGAACGTCGGCATAGTTGTGGCCGGCGAAACCCGCCATCAGGTTGAACTTGCCGTCCCAGCACCAGCCGGGGTTCGGGTTGACCTCGAGCAGCTTGGGCACGCCCTGGGCATCGGCGCGGAAATCGAAGCGGGCATAGTCGCGGCAACCCGTGCGTTCGAACAGCTTGACCGAGGAATCGATCATCTGGCGCTGGATATCCTCGTCGGCGCGGGCCTGGCGGTAACGAATATCGGTCCAGTAGGGGCTTTCGGGGTCCCATTTCGATTCGTAGGACAGAATGGGCGGCAGGCCCTCGGGCAGTTTCGAATAATCAACTTCCAGCACCGGCAGCACGGTAAAGCCGTGGCCGGGATTGCCGATCAGGCCGACCGAGTATTCGGAACCGGTCAGGTACTCCTGAACGAGGATGGCGCGGCCCGGAAAGTTTTCGCGCAGGTAATTGAGGTAGCTGACCGCTTCCTCCGCGTTCCGGACCACCGCCTTCTGGGTAATGCCGATGGAACTGTCGCCGGTCGAGGGCTTCAGCAGCGCCGGGAAGAAGGACGGGATGGTGGCGGCCGTATCGTCCGGCCCGGTGTAGGTCTCGAGCGGCACCGGCACGCCGAGGTCGGCGGCGATGGCACGGATCAGGCTTTTGTCGTAGCAAAGCCCGAGCGACGACGGCCCGGCGCCGCTGTAGGGAATATCCAGCAGTTCCATGATCGCCGGGACGTGCAGTTCCTTGAAGGCATCGTTGTTGAAGCCTTCGTCACACAGGTTGAGCACGAAATCGGGCCGCTTGGTGCGCAGGTCCTGGATCAGCGTCGCGTGGTTGTCGAGGTAGCTCCACTGGTAGCCCGGCAACTCGTTCAGCGCATCCTTGAGGCGCTGGATGGTGGCCATGTCCTCGGGATTGAAATGGCCGCCCAGCTTGACGTCGTCGGGCAGGCGGGGATCGCCCATCAGCACGGTGACGTTCGGGAAAACCGGGCCGCGCACGGAGCGCTGGGTGCGCGCCGGCGCCACGGCGGTGACGTAGAACCGCCGCGACATCATGCCGAGGTCCTGATTGCGCTCGGATTCGGTTTCGACGCCGCGGTGAATGCGCACCTCGCGGAATCCGGCGCCCTCCAGCAGGCGGGTGATGGTTTCGGGATTGTAGAGACGCTCGGCGTAGAACTGGTCGGCGATGACGCCCTGTTCGGCGTTGGTCACCACTTCGCGGCAGACGAGGCGCGTTCCGTCCGCCGACAGCGAGCGCTCACGGTTGACGAAATGATCCTTGTCGATCCATTCCCACGAGCGCGGCTCGTAATGGGTCTTGATCCAGTCGCCGTCGGTCAGGTCCAGCACCAGCTTGGCGCCCGAACGGGTAATGCGGCGGATCGCCGAAAATACCTCGGCGTCGTCCTCGGGCCGCTCGAAATAGCCGAACGAATTGCCAAGGATCAGCACGGCATCGAAGCTGGCATCGGGCAGGCGCACCTGGCGCGCATCGCCTTCCTTGAAGGCCACCGGCAGGTTTTCCTTGCGCGCCCGGCGGCGGGCGAGGCGAATGAGATAGCGCGAACGGTCGAGGCCGGTGACGTTGCCGAAGCCGCGCCGCGCCAGTTCCAGCGAATGGCGACCCTGCCCGCAGCAGAGATCGAGGATGCGGTCGCCCGGCTCCAGCCCCGAAACGCGGAGGATCTCGTCAACCTCGCGCTGGGTGTTGCGGTTGTCCTCGACGACGTCGCCGTCGGTCTGCAGGTAAACGGCATTGAACAGGGTGCGCCACCAGTCATGGGGCAGGTGCCGTTCAAGGTCCGAGACGGGTCCGAGCGTGCGCGGCACGCCGGGGCGCGGCGTCGCGCGGGGACGCGCGTGGCGCGCGCTGCCGCCGCTACTCGGAGGCTGGGTGGGGGAAGAACTGTCGGAACTGGCCATGATTTTCCTCCGGCCTGTTCAAGTGATCCATGGATCGGTGACGCCGAAACGGCATCGCGCGTAACTTGTCGCAGTCCCCACAAATTTCAAGGGGATTCTTGAAAGATCGTTTCGATTTACGCCGTTCAGGCGCTGCGTTTGCGCTTTGACGGTGCGAGCAGCGGCGCGAGGTAATGCCCGGTGTGGCTGGCCTTCGCCGCCGCCACGTCCTCGGGCGTGCCGGTGGCGACGATCCTGCCGCCGCCGTCGCCGCCTTCGGGGCCGAGGTCGATCAGCCAGTCGGCGGTCTTGATGACTTCCAGATTATGTTCAATCACCACCACCGTGTTGCCCTGCTCGACGAGGCGGTGCAGCACTTCCAGCAGCTTCTTGACGTCCTCGAAATGGAGGCCGGTCGTCGGTTCGTCGAGGATGTAGAGCGTGCGCCCGGTGGAGCGCCGCGCCAGTTCCTTGGCGAGCTTGACGCGCTGGGCCTCGCCGCCCGAAAGGGTGGTCGCCTGCTGGCCGATATGGATGTAGCCAAGGCCGACCTCGGCGAGCGATTCCAGCTTGCCGCGGATGGCGGGCACCGCCTTGAACACCTCGATGCCTTCTTCCACGGTCAGGTCGAGGACATCGGCGATGGTCTTGTCGCGATAGCGGATTTCCAGCGTTTCGCGGTTGTAGCGGCGTCCCTTGCATTCGTCGCACTGGACGTAGACATCGGGCAGGAAGTGCATCTCGATCTTGATGACGCCGTCGCCCTGGCAGGCCTCGCAGCGCCCGCCCTTGACGTTAAAGGAAAAACGCCCGGGCTTGTAACCGCGCGCCTTGGCCTCGGGCAGGCCGGCGAACCAGTCGCGGATCGGCGTGAAGGCACCGGTATAGGTCGCCGGGTTCGAGCGCGGCGTGCGCCCGATGGGGGACTGGTCGATGTCGATGATCTTGTCGACGAATTCGAGGCCCTCGACCGCGTCATGCTCGCCCGGATGCAGGCGGGCACCCATCAGGCGGCGCGCTGCCGCCTTGTAGAGGGTCTCGATCACCAGCGACGACTTGCCGCCGCCCGATACGCCCGTGACGCAGGTAAAGGTGCCGAGCGGGATCCCCGCGGTGACGTTGTCGAGGTTGTTGGCCCGCGCGCCCTTGATCACGATCTTTTCGCCGCGCTTGCCCTTGCGGCGCGACGCCGGCACCTCGATCCGCCGGCGCCCGGTCAGGTAGGCCGCCGTCAGGCTTTCCTCGACCGCCATGACTTCGTCCGGCGTGCCCGCGGCGACGACATGGCCGCCGTGAACGCCCGCGCCCGGTCCCATGTCGATCAGGTAATCGGCGGTGCGGATCGCTTCTTCGTCGTGTTCGACCACCAGCACCGTGTTGCCGAGATCGCGCAGGCGCTTGAGGGTCTCGAGAAGCCTTGCGTTGTCGCGCTGGTGCAGGCCGATGGACGGCTCATCCAGCACGTAAAGAACCCCGGTCAGGCCCGAGCCGATCTGGGACGCAAGCCGGATGCGTTGGGATTCGCCGCCCGACAAGGTGGCCGAGGCGCGGGCCAGCGTCAGGTATTCGAGGCCTACATCGACGAGGAAGCCCAGCCGCTCGTTGATCTCCTTCAGGATGCGGACCGCGATCTCGCGCTTCTGGGGCGTCAGGTCTTTACCCACGTCCCGGAACCACCAGGCGGCGCGCTTGATCGAAAGTTCCGTGACCTGGCCGATGTGCAGGCCGCCGATCTTGACCGCGAGCGCCTCGGGCTTCAGGCGGTAGCCCGTGCAGGCCTCGCAGGGCTGGGCCGACTGGAAGCGCGAAAGCTCCTCGCGCAGCCATGCGGAGTCCGCCTCGCGGTAGCGGCGTTCCAGGTTCGGGATGACGCCTTCGAAGGGCTTGGTGACGTCGTATTTCTTGAAGCCGTCGTCGTAGCGGAACTTGACCGCGTCATCGCCGGTGCCGAACAGCACCGCCTTCTTTGCCGCCTCCGACAGCTGGTCCCACGGCTGGGTCGTCGAGAACTTGAGCTGGCGCGCCAGCGAGTCGATGGTCTGGGCGTAATACTGCGACGTCGAGCGCGCCCACGGCGCAAGCGCGCCCTCGCGCAAAGACAGCCTGCCGTCGGGCACCACCAGTTCGGGATCGAAATAGAGCTTAACGCCGAGCCCGTCGCAGGCGGGGCAGGCGCCGTGCGGGTTGTTGAACGAAAAGAGGCGCGGCTCGATCTCGTCCAGCGTAAATCCGGAAACCGGGCAGGCGAACTTGGCCGAAAATGTCGTCCGCTCGCCGCTGTCGGCGTTTTCGGCAAAGACCAGCCCGTCGGCAAGACCGAGTGCCACCTCCAGGCTGTCGGCCAGACGGTTGCCGAGCTTGTCCGACACCACGATGCGGTCCACCACCACCTCGATGTCGTGCTTGATGTTCTTCTCGAGCGCCGGCACCGCGTCTATCTCGAACACCGTGCCGTCCACCTTGACCCGCTGGAAACCGCGCTTGCGCAGGTCGGCCAGTTCCTTGCGGTATTCGCCCTTGCGCCCGCGCACGATGGGGGCGAGCAGCAGAAGCCGCGTGCCTTCGGCCATCGCCATGATGCGGTCGACCATCTGGCTGACGGTCTGGCTTTCGATGGGCAGGCCCGTGGCGGGCGAGTAGGGGGTGCCGACGCGCGCGAACAGGAGGCGCAGATAGTCGTAGATCTCCGTCACCGTGCCGACGGTCGAGCGCGGATTGCGCGAGGTCGTCTTCTGCTCGATCGAAATCGCCGGCGAAAGCCCCTCGATGGTGTCGTATTCGGGCTTCTGCATCATCTCGAGGAACTGGCGGGCATAGGCCGACAGGCTCTCGACGTAGCGGCGCTGGCCTTCCGCATAGATCGTGTCGAAGGCGAGCGACGACTTTCCCGATCCCGACAGACCGGTGATCACCACCAGCCGGTCGCGGGGGATGTCGACATCGACGTTTTTCAGGTTGTGCTCGCGCGCGCCGCGCACGGAAATCTGGTGTGCGGCGGGGGCGGCGAAACTGGCGGAACCGGTCTTTTTTCTGGCCATGGCGATACTACGCAAATCCTCTTTCCCCGGATCGCGGGGCAGCCTTAAAGCATACACCGATTCGCGCCTCCGGTGACTGATTTGCTGTGGTGCCGGGGGTAGGCTTCGGCTACTCTCCCCCCCAATAAAGTCACCAACGAGAGGCGGAAAATGGCGGGCAGCGTCAACAAGGTCATCCTCATCGGCAATCTCGGCCGCGATCCCGAGGTGCGCAGCACCCAGGACGGCGCCAAGATCGTGCAGCTTTCCGTGGCGACGTCCGAGCAGTGGCGCGACCGGTCATCGGGCGAACGCAAGGAACGCACCGAATGGCACCGGGTGGTGATCTTCAACGAACGCCTTGCCGAAGTGGCTGAAAAATATCTCCGCAAGGGCTCCAAGGTGTACCTCGAAGGCCAGTTGCAGACCCGCAAGTGGACCGACAAGGACGGCAACGACAAATACACCACCGAAGTTGTCCTCGGGAAATTCCGCGGCGAACTGACCATGCTCGACGGCCGTGGCGACGGCGGCGGCGGCGATTTCGGCGGCTCTGATTCCGGTTCCTCGCGGTCCTCGGGCGGCGGTTCGCCGGGCGGTCGTGGCGATCTCGACGACGAGATTCCGTTCTAGTCGAAAGGGGGCCGAAATGGCCCCCTAATGCCTTCATCCAAAAAGGCTTTTTTCACGATATCTTGTTGTTCGGACGGGCGCGATCGGCTATATTTTGAGCACTGTTTCGATCACCCTACGGGCGCCTTCCGGCGTCCCGCCGACAGCAACCGGATAGCCGTTTCTTGAGCGAAATTCCCCCGATCCAGGATGCTCCGCCGCCGGCACTGCCGCCGGGCGTCTCGACGATCACCATCGAAGAGGAAATGAAGACGTCGTATCTCGATTACGCGATGAGCGTGATCGTGAGCCGCGCTCTTCCCGACGTCCGCGACGGGCTGAAGCCCGTCCACCGGCGCATCCTCTACGCCATGCACGAAAACGGCTACGACTGGAACCGGCCGTTCCGCAAGTCGGCCCGCGTGGTCGGCGACGTCATGGGCAAATACCATCCCCACGGCGACAGCGCGATCTACGACGCCATGGTGCGCATGGCGCAGGAATTCTCCATGCGCCTGACGCTGATCCAGGGGCAGGGCAACTTCGGCTCGATGGACGGCGATCCTGCCGCGGCCATGCGCTACACCGAAGCGCGCCTCAGCAAGGCCGCCCACGCGCTGCTCGAAGACATCGACAAGCAGACCGTCGATTTCCAGGACAACTACGATTCGACCACGCGCGAGCCTTCCGTCCTGCCCGCGCGTTTCCCGAACCTGCTGGTCAACGGCGCGGGCGGCATCGCCGTCGGCATGGCGACCAACATCCCGACCCATAACCTGAGCGAGGTCATCGACGCCTGCTGTCTGCTGCTCGACAATGCCGACGCCACCATCGAACAGCTGATGGAACACGTGCCGGGTCCCGATTTCCCGACGGGCGGGCTGGTCTACGGCTCGGTCGGCATCCGCTCGGCCTTCCACACCGGGCGCGGCTCCATCGTCATGCGCGGGCGCACCGAGATCGAGGACATCTCGCGCGACCGCAAGGCGATCATCGTCACCGAGATCCCTTACCAGGTGAACAAGGCCCGCATGATCGAGCAGATCGCCGAGGTCGTGCGCGACAAGAAGGTCGAGGGCATTTCCGAACTGCGCGACGAATCGGACCGCCACGGCGTACGCGTCGTCATCGAGCTGAAGCGCGACGCCATGCACGAAGTCGTGCTGAACCAGCTGTTCCGCTTCACGCCGCTGCAGACGTCGTTTGGCGTCAACATGCTGGCGCTCAACGGCGGCCGGCCGGAGATGATGAACCTCAAGCAGATGCTGGAGGCGTTCATCGCCTTCCGCGAAGAGGTCATCACCCGGCGCACCATCTTCGAACTGGGCAAGGCGCGCGAGCGCGCCCATGTCTTGGTCGGCCTCGCCATCGCGGTCGCCAACCTCGACGAGATGATTGCCCTGATCCGCGCCGCCAGCGATCCCAACGTCGCCCGCGAACGCATGATGGCCAAGGCCTGGCCCGCCAAGGACGTGGCGCCGCTGATCAAGCTGATCGACGAGCCGGGGCGGGAAGTCGTGGACGGTTGCTATTCGCTGTCCGAAGCCCAGGCCAAGGCGATCCTTGAACTGCGCCTGCATCGCCTGACCGGGTTGGAGCGCGACAAGATCGCCGAGGAACTGCGCGATGTCTGCTCCCAGATCGCGGAATACCTCGAAATTCTCGCCTCGCGCGAGAAACTGCGCGGCATCCTGCGAAGCGAGCTGATCGCCATCAAGGAAGAATTCGGCACGCCGCGCCGCACCGAACTGCTGCAAGACGAGGCCGAGGTCGATATCGAGGACCTGATCCAGCGCGAGGACATGGTCGTCACCGTCAGCCACAACGGCTACATCAAGCGCGTGCCGCTGTCGGCCTACCGCGCCCAGCGCCGGGGCGGCAAGGGCCGCTCGGGCATGGCGACCCGCGAAGAGGATTTCGTGTCGCAGGTGTTTATCGCCAACACCCACGCGCCGGTGCTGTTCTTCTCCTCGCGCGGCATCGTCTACAAGGAAAAGGTCTACCGCCTGCCGCTGGGCACGCCCCAGGCGCGTGGCAAGGCGCTGGTCAACATGCTGCCGCTCGCCGAGGGCGAAACCATCACCACCCTGATGCCGCTGCCCGAGGACGAGGCGAGCTGGGACCAGCTCCACGTCATGTTCGCGACCGCGTCGGGCAACGTGCGCCGCAACAAGCTGTCCGATTTCGTCAACGTCATGGCCAACGGCAAGATCGCCATGAAGCTGGACGAGGGCGACCGACTGATCGCGGTCCGGCCCTGCACCGAAAACGACGACGTTCTGCTGGCCGTGCGCACGGGCAAGTGCATCCGTTTCCCGGTGACCGAAGTTCGCGTGTTCTCGGGCCGCAACTCGACGGGCAACCGCGGCATCACGCTGGCCTCGGGCGACGAGGTCATCTCGATGTCCATCCTGACCCACGTCGATTGCGAAGGCGCCGAACGCGCGGCCTACGTCAAGATGGCGAGCGCGGCTCGCCGCGGCGCCGAGGCGGAGGAAGAAACCGCCCCGGAACCTGTAGAGGAGGGCGAGGAAGCTGCCGGCGAAATCACCCTCAGCCAGGTGCGCTTCGACGAGCTGGCCGCGCAGGAACAGTTCATCCTGACCATCGCCGACAACGGCTTCGGCAAGCGCTCCTCGGCCTATGAATACCGGATCACCCGGCGCGGCGGCAAAGGCATCGAGCTGATGAAGATCGTCTCCAAGGACGCCCGCGTCGTCGCCGCTTTCCCGGTAACCGACGCCGACCAGATCGTCATGGTCAGCGACGGCGGCCAGTTGATCCGCACATCCGTTACCGATATCCGGATCGCCGGGCGTTCGACCCGCGGCGTCACCCTGTTCCGCATCGAAGAGGACGAACGCGTCGTTTCCGTCGCTCACCTGGTGGATGTCGGCGAGGACGAAGAGGAACCCGTGGAAGAGGCGCCCGCTAGCGACGGTTCCGGCGAGAACCCCAATGGCTGAGCGGACAGGCATCTATCCCGGCACTTTCGACCCGATCACGCTCGGGCATCTCGACGTCATCCGGCGCGCCATGCGCGTCGTCGACCGCCTGATCGTGGGCGTCGCCTCGAACGACGGCAAGGGTCCGGTCTTTTCCGCCGATGAACGCGTCGCCATGGTGCGCGAGGACGTCAAGGACCTCGTCGCCAAGGGTGCCCGCATCGAAGTGACCCAGTTCGACGGCCTGCTTGTTTCCTTCGCCGAAAAGCAGGGCGCCGGGCTGATCGTGCGGGGCCTGCGCGCGGTGTCCGACTTCGAATACGAATTCCAGATGGTCGGCATGAACTCGCGCCTGAAGCCGGAAATCGAGACGGTTTTCCTCATGGCGTCCGACCGCCACCAGTTCATTTCGTCGCGCTTCGTCAAGGAAATCTGCCGGCTCGGCGGTGAAATCAACCAGTTCGTGACGCCCGCCGTGGCGACGCGCCTCAAGGCCCATTTCGGCGTCTAAGGGCCTTTCGGCGCAACGCCCGAAGGTCTACCATTCCCCAAAATCAAGAAATATTACCGGGAGGATGGACCATGGCCGGACGGCTGCGTTATCTCGCCTTTCTCAGCAACGATCCCGACGCCATCGCCGGGTTCTACATGCGCCATCTCGGGCTGGAGGAACTCGGCCGCTCGAACCAGGGCGACGTGTCCATCACCGACGGCTACATGAATCTCACGTTCCTCAAGGCGCGCGACGAGCTGATCGAACCGGACCGCGCGATCGGCCTGCACCATGTCGGCCTGCAGGTGGACAACATGGAGCGGGTCACAACCCGTTACCATGATATCAACCCGCGCGGCATGATCATCGAGGAAGCGGGCGGAATCCATTTCGGCGAATGCCGCATCTATGACCCCGAGGCGCGGCCAATCACGCTTTCCACCGGCGATTTCGGCGTTGGCGGCGAGGAAACCCGCATCCCTCGCGTCGCGCATATCGCCTTCAACGCGCTTGATCCCACGGCGGTCATGCAGTTCTACGAATCGCTGTTCAATTTCCACGAACTCGACACGTCCTTCGAGCGCCGCCAGCAGAAGCGCCTCAACCGCTTCATGGGCGACAGTCGCATCAACCTCGCCATCCATCCGTTCTACAACGGCGCGCCCGAGGGCCACGAGATGCGCTTCGGCGTCAATCATTTCGGCTTTCTGGTCGCAGACATGGAGCAGAAACTCGCCGGTATTTCCGCCGAACGCGGCGAGGTGGCGAAGCGTCCGGCAACCCGGCCTTACGCCGAATACCGGGCGCAGGATGCCGAAGGCAACCGGTTCGATCTCAGCTACAAGAAGGGCTGGGAAGTCGATCTCGACGTCTGGGTGCGCGGGGCCGCCGAATAGGCCGCTCAGGGCCGCTCCACAGCGCCGGAAACCCGGGCTTTCCTGACCGCGCCTGCCGTGCTAAACCGACCGCGCGCCTGATCAAATCAGGCTCGGTGGGCCGGTAGCTCAGCGGTAGAGCAGCTGCCTTTTAAGCAGCGGGCCATGGGTTCGATTCCCATCCGGCTCACCAATTTTTCCGCCGATATCCGTAGTCCGGAAAACCTAGCCGTGCGTGACGTACTCGCGCAGGGCCTCCGCCTCGTGCTCGATTTCATCGACACGCACGCGCACGACGTCGCCGATCGAAACGAGACCCACCAGGGCGCCGTCCTCGCACACCGGCAGATGACGGAAGCGGCGCTCCGTCATCACGCCCATCAGGGCGGCCGCATCGTCATCGGGACGGCAGGTCGTGACCTCGCGGGTCATGACGGCAGAGGCGGGCAGGGACAGCGCCTCCTCTCCGCGCTCGGCGAGAATGCGGATGATGTCGCGCTCGGACAGAATACCCTCGACATGCATGCGGTCGGAACTGATGACGACCGCACCGATACGGCAGGAATACAGAAGCTTGCTGAGTTCCGCGATGCTGGCACTCGGTTGCGCGGTAACGACATTCGCGCCCTTGTGCTGAAGAATGGTGGCGACGTTCATGTGGTCTCCTCCATGTGCAATGGCACGCTGGAGGCATGATAGCAGATCGCGGGGGCCAAGGCAGCCCGACGCAAGCCGCGGAAATCAAAGGAAAGTCAGGCAGCGACGCGGCCGGGACGGGTGACGATGAACAGCGCCACGGGGATCAGGCAGGCGGCAACGGCGACCGGCACCCACCACGGCGTCTTGGCGACGAACGTCACGATCACCATGCTCAGGCTCATCATGCCGACGGCCAGGATCTTGGCGCGTGTCGGAATCACGCCGTGTGCATGCCACTCGCGCAGCGGCTTGCCGAAGCGGGGATGGTCGTAGAGCCAGCGGTGGAACCGCACCGAGCTTTTCGAAAAAGCCCAGAGCGCCATCAGCAGGAACACCGTCGTCGGCATGACCGGCAGGAACATGCCGGCGATGCCAAGCCCGACGTTGATGAAACCGAAACCCATCAAGGCATAGCGCACCGGCGCGCAGACGAAGGGAACCTCGTCGCAAAATGACGATTGAGGGGCCGCGTCGCCGGCGACGGGGCAGGCGGGGGAGGTCAGGTTCTGGGTCGAGTGATCGGGCTTCATAAGCCGATCATCGCTTTTTCCCGTAAATACCTAGTTAAAACGGTAAATGGCGTAATCAGTGGTTCCGGACGGCGGACAGAGCCTTCATCCGCACCTGGCCGAGGAACTGTTCGTCCGAACGGGGGTGCACGGTAACCATGAATTCCTGCGCCGGGGCATGAGCGGCGGCCACTTCCCGGGCGGCTTCGGCCGTCGCTGCGGTTATGGTCATCAGCGACATGTGCGCGCTGCCGTCGGCGGCGGCATAAATGAACTGCGCCGTCCACACCTGGGGTTCGGACGTTTTCGGCGCGGGCGTCGCCTTGGCGGCGGGACCCGGCGCGGCCTTGCGCGCCACGCGGCGCTTCTTCGGCGCGGGCGTAGACTTGGCCGCGGCAGCGGGCTTGCGGCGAGCGCGCTTTTTCGGCGCGGGCAAATCGATATCGGTGACGGTCATTTGACCCTCGATTCGGCGCGGCCGGCGACGGGCTGCTCGTAGCAATCCACGCGGCCGAGGGACCGGTAGCAGTAGTTGTGCACCACGGTTTCCGTGCGGCAGGCAACGTCGTTCAGGAACGGTGCGCCACGCTTTTCGCAGATCCGGTAAACCGTAACCTGACGGCCCTTGTTGTCGACCATCCGTGTCGATGTCACATCGGGCTTCGACGTCCCGCAGGCGGCAAGGGCCAAGGCCAAAAGGGCCGGAACCCATTTCGGGACCGACCGGCTCGCGGATGACAGGGCAGGGGCAACTGGACGACGCATCCGACGATTTTGATTTAAATCCGGTCAAGAAATCGTTAACCGTTGCGCCTTCCAGCGTGGATTCCGGCGGCTGCTGGAGTAAAGCCCGCCACAGGAGTAGACTGCCCGCCATGCACGACAAACCCACCGGCTCCCCGGAAACAAGGGAAACCCCGGCTCCCAAGCCGACCGTCCGCCATCGCATCGGCGCCCGCCTGCGCAATTACCTGCTTGCCGGCGTTCTGGTGACGGCGCCGCTAGGCCTGACCGTCTACTTCGCCTGGGCCTTCATCGACTGGATGGACCAGAAGGTCATGCCGCTGGTGCCGATGCAGTACCACCCGGAGACCTACCTGCCGTTCACCATTCCCGGGCTCGGCCTGATCATCGCCATTCTCGTGCTGATGTCCATCGGCCTGCTGACCGCGAGCCTGCTGGGCCGCACCTTCCTGAACCTGTCGGAACGTATCCTTCACCGCATGCCGGTGGTGCGCAGCATTTACGGCACCCTCAAGCAGGTATTCGAAACCCTACTCAGCCATCAGTCCGATGCGTTCCGCCAGGTGGTGATGATCGAGTATCCGCGCCGCGGGTTATGGGCGCTCGGCTTTCTTACCGGCCCGACCGTGGGCGAGGTGCAGAACCTGACCAGGGAACGCGTCCTCAACGTATTCCTGCCGACGACGCCGAACCCGACCTCGGGCTTCCTGCTATTCGTCCCCGAAGAAGACGTCGTCGTTCTCCAGATGTCGGTGGAAGAGGGAATCAAGATGGTCATGTCCGGCGGCATCGTCACGCCGCCGGACCGCCGCCCGAAATCCCTTCAGGAGATTCCGGTCGTGTCCGCAAAGACCTACGAAAACCTGGACATCATGCGCGAGAAAGACGGCGCGCTGCCGCGCCGCTAACCTCAGCCAGAGCGCGCATAGCCGACCGCCGCATCCCGTTCGAACAGGTAAAGCAGGACCCTGAGCGCTTCGCCGCGCGCGCCCGCCAGGCCCGGATTATTGCTCAGGATCAGCGACGCATCGTCGCGCGCCATCTGCATCAACTCGCCATGCACCGCAATGTCGGCGAGCCGGAAGGCAGGCAACCCCGACTGGCGCGTACCGAGAATTTCGCCCGCGCCCCGCAGGCGCAGGTCTTCCTCGGCGATGCGGAAGCCGTCGTCGGTTTCGCGCAGGATTTTCAGCCTTTCGCGCGCCGTGGCGCTCAACGGTTCGGCATAGAGCAGCAGGCAGGTCGCCGCCCGCCCGCCGCGCCCGATGCGCCCGCGCAACTGGTGCAACTGGGCAAGGCCGAAGCGCTCGGCGTGTTCGATCACCATGACCGTCGCCGCGGGAACGTCGACGCCGACCTCGATCACGGTGGTGGAAACAAGCACCCGCGTCCGCCCCTCGGCGAAGGCGGCGACAGCCGCGTCCTTTTCGGCGGCGCGCATCTTGCCGTGAACGAGGCCGACGCGGCCCGGAAACACGCGCTCGAGCGCGGCGAAACGCTCCTCGGCGGCTGCAAGATCTACCGCTTCGGATTCTGCGACCAGCGGGCAGACCCAGAACACGCTGCCCGGTTCGTGCCCGGAAGGCTTGCCCCGGCTTACGCCGATTTCACGCCCAACGGCGCCGACGACGTCGCCAAGCCGCTTGATGGGGAGGGCGCGCGTATCCACCGCCTGCCGCCCGGCGGGCTTTTCCGTGAGCCGCGAAACATCGAGATCGCCGTAGGCCAGCAGCGTCAGCGTCCGCGGAATCGGCGTCGCCGTCATCACCAATACATCGACGGCGTTGCCTTTGGCGGCAAGCGACAGGCGCTGTGCCACGCCGAAACGGTGCTGTTCGTCGACCACGGCAAGGGCAAGGTCCTTGTAGGCAACATCGTCCTGAATGACCGCATGGGTGCCGACGACCGCAGCAATATCGCCGGCAGCCAGCGCTTCCAGGGTCGCGCGGCGCGGCGCGCCGCGATCGCGGCCCGTCAGCAGTGCAAGGCGCAGGCCCGCCGCCTCGAACAACGGCGCAAGGGTGGCGAAATGTTGGCGGGCGAGGATTTCGGTCGGCGCCATCAGCGCCGACTGGCGCCCGGCCTCGGCCGCCGCCAGCATGGCAAGCGCCGCCACCACCGTCTTGCCGGACCCCACGTCGCCCTGCAAAAGCCGCAACATGCGCTGGGGTGATTCCATGTCGGCGATGATTTCGCCAAGCGCCTGTTCCTGTCCCGCCGTCAGCTTGAAAGGCAAGGCCGCCGTCGCAAGGCTGCGCAGCCGCCCGTCGCCGGATGTCTTGCGCCCACCCTGGCGGCGCATGTGGGCGCGCACCAGCGCCATGGCGAGCTGGCTCGCCAGCAGTTCGTCATAGGCAAGGCGCATGCGCGCCTTCGTCTCCGAAGACAAATCGGCGACGCTTTGCGGCGCCTGCGCGGAACGCAGGGCCTTGCGCCAACCGGCCCATCCTTCGCGCTTGAGCAGCGCCGGATCGTGCCATTCGGGCAGATCTGGCAGATCGTCGAGGGCCGCGCCGATGGCGCGGGCCAGCGTCTTGGGCGACAGACCCTGGGTCAGCGGCCACACGGGCTCCACCGCCGCCAGCTTGTCGCGATCTTCCAACGGCGCAATGTGATCGGGGTGCGTCATCTGGCGGGCACCCCGGAATTCCTCGACCCGGCCCGACACGACCCGCGTCTCGCCAACCGGCAGGTTTTTCATCAGCCAGTCCTCGTGCGCATTGAAGAACACGAGGTCCATATGCCCGGTCTCGTCGAAAACCCGCACGCGGTAGGGCACCCTCCGGTTGGGCGGCTTGGCGTGCTTGTCCACGGTGACCGTGATGGTCGCAACCTGGCCGGGGGGCGCGTCCTTGATCCTGGGCGAAAAGCGCCGGTCGATCAGCCCGGCGGGCAGGTGCCAGAGCAGGTCCACGACCTTGGGCCCGGCCAGCCGCTCGACCAGCTTGCCGACGCGCGGGCCGATGCCGGGAAGGGCGGTGACCGGACGAAACAGGGAATTGAGGATCTGCGGGCGCATGGGTCGCGGACGGGCTCTCCGGGCCACCCGTGACTGGGCGGCTGACAGGGCGGGCGTGAAGGCTTATATCCTACGCAGCTATCCTAAGCGGCCCTGTGCCCCCTGTCATGCCGCCGCTCCGACCGGAGCGGCCGACGACCGGGGCAGAGGGTGAAGTGCGTCCAATGTTTGCCGGAAAGGCCCGCAAATGGCCCAAAATGAAGATCTCGCCAAGCGCCGCAAGCGCCTCCTGTATCAGGCCAATCATCGCGGCACCCAGGAATCCGACCTGGTCATCGGCGGTTTCGCGCGCGCCCATCTGGATGGTTTTGGCCCAGACGACCTCGACCGCTTCGAAGCACTGATCAGCGTCACCGACGCCGACCTGATGGACTGGGTTTCCGGTCGCACCGAGGCCCCGGACCACCTGCGCGGGCCCATTCTAGACCTCATGATCGACTTCAAGAATAAGTTGTTAAATCATTGACAGATTTGATTTTTAAAAAAGAGAAACTCATCGCGGGCGCCCCCGGCGCCTTCGACGGGTTCTGGCTCGCTCAGGGGCTGGCGGAGGGCCGCATCAAGGCCGTCCTGCATGTCGCCGTGGACGACCGCGCCCTTGTCCGCATGGACGACACGCTCGCCCTTCTGGCGCCCGGGGTCGAACGCATCACCGTGCCTGCCTGGGACTGCCTTCCCTATGACCGCGTCGGGCCCAACGGCACCATAGCGGCGCGGCGGATCGATGCCCTGTTCCGGCTGGCGACGCGCGCGGCCGATGCGTCGGCCCCGGTCGTGCTGCTGACCACCGTCAACGCCATCCTGCAGAAGGTGCCGACACCCCACAGCTATCGCGGGGCGGGCCTGCGCGTGGCGACGGGATCGGCGTTGCTGACCGACGCCTTTCTCGGCTACGCCGCGGCCAACGGCTTTTCCCGCGCCGAAACCGTCATGGAGCCCGGCGAATTCGCCATTCGCGGCGGCCTGATTGACGTCTTCCCACCCGGCCTCGAGGGGCCGGTACGCATCGACCTGTTCGGCGACGAGGTCGAGCGCATCCGCCGCTTCGACCCGCTGACCCAGATTTCCGCGGGGGAACTGGACGCCGTCGTACTGACGCCGGTGAGCGAGGTGCTGCTGACCGAAGAGTCGATTTCGCGCTTCCGCTCCGGCTATCGCGCCCTGTTCGGCGCGGCGAAGGAAGCGGACGAGCTTTACGCCGCCATTTCCGCCGGCCGCCGCCAGCCAGGCATGGAACACTGGCTGCCGCTGTTCTGCGAAAACCTCGCCACGCTTTGCGATTACCTGCCGGGGGCCTCGGTCAGCATCGGCGACGGCGCCACCGACGCCATCACCCTGCGGCTCGAACAGATTGCCGACTATTACGCTGCGCGCCGCGACCTCCGGACGGCGGGTGCCGCGGAAACGGGCGGGATCTACAACCCACTGCCGCCCGAAAGCCTCTACCTGACCGGCGATGCCCTTGCCGATGCCCTGGCAGGACGGGAAGTCGTGCGTTTCTCTGCCTTCGACGAGGCGACCGGACCTTCCAATGCCGGCGTGCGCCTGATGCGCAACTTCGCCGCAGAGGCCCGCGGCACCGGCGTCAACGCCTTCGATGCCGCCAAGGAATTTGCCTGGGCCCGCATGGGCGAGGGCACGCGCGTCATCCTCGCCTGCGCGACCGCGGGCAGCGTGGCGCGCCTCGACCGCCTGTTGCGCGAGCATCGCTTCGGCAAGACCGCCATGCCCGCGACCTGGGCGGAGGCGATGGCCCTGCCAACCGATACGCTGGCGCTCGTCGCACTCGATCTCGACCAGGGCTTCGTCGCACCGGGCCTCTGCGTCATCGCGGAACCCGACATCCTCGGGCAGCGGCTGGCACGGCGTCCGCGCCGCACCAGGGCATCGGATGCCTTCGTCACCGAACTGTCGCAACTGACCGAAGGCACCCTCGTCGTCCACGCCGAGCACGGCATCGGCCGCTATGACGGGCTGGTGACGCTGGAAGTCAACGTCGCCGGCACCCGCAAGGTTCCCCACGACTGCCTGCGCCTGATCTACGACGGCGGCGACAAGCTGTTCGTGCCGGTCGAAAACATGGACGTTCTCACGCGCTACGGCGAGGACGAGGGCAACGTTTCCCTAGACCGCCTCGGCGGGGCCGCATGGCAGGCGAAGAAGGCGCGCCTCAAGAAGCGCCTGCGCGAGATGGCGGACGAGTTGCTCAAGGTCGCCGCCGCCCGCGCGCTGGTCACGGCGCGCGCGATGGTGGCGCCCGCGGGCGCGATGGAGGAATTCGCCGCCCGTTTCCCCTATACGGAAACCGAGGACCAGCAGTCGGCGATCAACGATACCCTTGCAGACCTCGGCGCCGACAGGCCGATGGACCGGCTGATCTGCGGCGACGTCGGCTTCGGCAAGACCGAGGTGGCGCTGCGCGCCGCCTTCGCCGCCGCCATTTCGGGCCATCAGGTCGCCGTCGTGGTGCCGACGACGCTGCTCGCCCGCCAGCATTTCGAGACCTTCCGCGCCCGCTTCGAGGGCCTGCCCATCCGCATCGCGCAACTGTCGCGCCTGGTGACGCCGAAGGACGCCGAAGATACCAAGGCCGCACTTGCACGCGGGGAAGTGGACATTGTCGTCGGCACCCACGCGGTGCTGGCCGAATCCATCCGTTTCCAGCGCCTAGGCCTGCTGATCATCGACGAGGAGCAGCACTTCGGCGTCGTCCACAAGGAGCGCCTGAAGAAACTGCGCGCCGATGTCCATGTCCTGACCCTGACCGCGACGCCGATCCCGCGCACGCTCCAGCTCGCGCTCACCGGCGTCAAGGAAATGAGCATCATCGCCACGCCGCCCGTCGACCGGCTGGCCGTGCGCACCTTCGTGCTGCCCTTCGACGGCATCGTGATGCGCGAGGCGATCCGCCGCGAACTGCACCGCGGCGGGCAGTGCTTCTACGTCTGCCCGCGCATTTCCGATATCGGCGCGGTCGAGGCGCAACTGACCGAAATCGCGCCCGAGGCGCGGCGCGTCACCGTCCACGGGCAGATGGCGCCGGCGAAGCTGGAAGCGGCGATCGGCAGGTTTCTCGATCGCGAATACGACATCCTGATTTCGACGAACATCATCGAATCGGGCCTCGATATGCCCAACGTCAATACCATCATCGTGCATCGCGCCGACATGTTCGGCCTTGCCCAGCTCTACCAGCTGCGCGGGCGGGTAGGGCGGTCCAAGGCGCGTGCCTATGCGTATCTCACGCTGCCGCCGCGCCGACAGGTGACGCCGGCGGCCGAAAAACGCCTGCATGTCATGCAAACGCTCGATTCGCTCGGCGCCGGGTTCTCGCTCGCCAGCCACGATCTCGACATTCGCGGTGCCGGCAACCTGCTGGGCGACGAACAGTCGGGCCATATCCGCGAGGTGGGCGCCGAGCTCTACCAGCAGATGCTGGAGGAAACCGTCGCCGAAATGAAGGGTGCGGCCATCGCCGCCGATACGGAATGGACGCCGCAGATCACCGTCGATGTGCCCGTACTGATCCCGGAAAACTACGTCGCCGATCTCGGGGTGCGTCTGGGGCTTTATCGCCGCATCGCCTCGCTGGTCGCGCGCGAGGAAGCCGACGCCTTCGCCGCCGAACTGATCGATCGCTTCGGCCCGCTGCCGTCAGAGGTCGAAAACCTGATCCGCATCGTCGCCCTCAAGCACGACTGCCGCATCGCCGGCGTCGCCCGCATCGAGGCGGGGCCCAAGGGCTGCACCGTTGCCTTCAAGGACGGGCGCTTCGCCAACCCCGAAGGCCTGATCGCCCTGATCGCGCACTCGCCCGGCGTTATGAAGGTGCGGCCTGATCAGACGCTGGTGATCGCGCGCACCTGGCCCGGCCAGGACGACCGTCTGAAAGGCATGGCGAAGGAAGTGGCGCGGCTTGCGGAAATCGCCGCCGGCAAGGCGGCCTGAGGTTCGCTCAGCGCGAGAGGGGCGCGCGGGCTGTCTCGGCGCGGACCAGATCGAGCGCCCGGATGATGACTTCGGGGCTCTGGGCACCGGAAAGCTGGTATCGGCCGCCGACGATGAAGAAGGGCACCCCACCGATGCCGGCGGCACGCGCCGCGGCATCCTCTGCAATCACCGCGTCGCGGTCTTCATCGCCTACGAGGAATCGCGCCGCTTCGTCGCCGTCACATCCTGCGGCAGCGGCGATCGCCTGCAGTTCCCCCGGATCGCCGATATCGCGGCCTTCAAGGAAGTAGGCGCTGAACAAACCGTCCAGCACTGCATCGGCACGCGCGAGCCGGGCTGCGAATTTCAGCAGACGATGGGCCGCCACCGTGTTGGGCGTACGCCGGATGCGGGAGAAAGCGAAAGCGATGCCTTCGGATTCGCCTTCGCGCCGAATCACGTCATAGACATGACGGGCGCGGTCGGGGCCGCCGAACTTCGCGGCGAGATATTCGCCCCGGTCCATGCCCTCCCTCGGCATGCCAGGGTTGAGCTGGAACGCGTGCCACCGCGTCGCCGCGACGGCACCCGACAACGACAGCGCGCGGTCGAGCCGACGCTTGCCGATCATGCACCAGGGGCAGATGGGATCGACGAACGTATCGATGACGAAATCGCTGGAATCGGGACCTTCAGGCATGGGGCGTTCCTAGCACAGCCTCGCGGAGGTTGGGGAGGGATGTTAACGCCTTGGCAAGGATAGGCATATTAACCTAGATTCTAACACGTAAAACGCCGGATCTGGGGCCCGGCGGCATCGGAGTTTGCCATGGTGGCCCTGAAACCGGACGTCGATCGTTATGTATCGTTTTCCGATCTTACGATCATGATCGTCGACGACAACCAGTACATGCGCCAGCTGCTGAATCACATGCTGCGCGCTTTCGATGTCGGCCTCATCCTGCATGCGGGCAATGCCAAGGATGCCTTCGAGGAGATGCGGCAGACGCGGACCGACTGCCTTATCGTCGACTGGCTGATGCCGGGCGGCATGAGCGGCATCGAATTCGTCAAGATGGTCCGCACCAGCCCGAAAAGCCCGAAGCCCGATATTCCGCTGATCCTCTGCACCGGACACACCGAAAAGGAACGCGTGCTCGAAGCCCGCGACGCCGGCGTTTCCGAAGTGCTGACCAAGCCGGTATCGCCGCGCGCACTGATGCACAAGCTGCGCCTCGCGATTTTCCGGCCGCGGCCGTTCATCATCAGCCCCAACTATACCGGTCCCGACAGGCGGCGACGGAACAACGTCAAATACAACAGCATTGAACGCCGACGGACCATCGGACTGCGGCAGGACGACATCGACGCCCTGCTGAAAGGCTGACGTCTTTCAAAAGCGGAGATCACGACAATGGCCCTATCCATCGAGCAGGCGATCGCCGAAGCGGAAAAGCAGATCCGCTCCCTAGCCGACCAATATCCCGATCACGTCATAACCATGCTCAACTACGCCGAACGGCTCCTTCAGGCCGGGAACTGGAGCGCGGTAGCGACCATGGCCCATGACATCAAGGGCCAGGCGGCAACCGTCGGCTGGCCCATTTTAGGCATCATCGCCCGTTCGCTTCAGGCGTGTATCGAGATCGCGCCGGGGCAAAGGGTCGAGGAAATCATCAGGCTGCACCTGGCTTCGATGCGCTACTGCGTTTCCCATGGACTTAAGGCTCCTTCCCAAAAGGGAGGAGAAGTTCTGCTGGCCGATCTCGACGACCTGCGCATCCATTTGGAAAAAACCCTCTTTTAATCATATACCTAAAAAGTGCAATTCCTTCGGAATAAATAGGTTGTTAACGGCTTTTCGGCTCTCTTAACGGGTCTTCAGTCCGTATTTACCGAAAGGCCGGTACAAGACCGACCTGTTGCTTTCCGGAGTCCGCGTACATGGCCATCGCCGCCCTCGCAATGATGTTGTCCCGACACAAGGCCTTTCTTGAAGGCAATCCCGATGGCGTGCGTGCCGATCTCTCCGGCGAAGACGTCTCGGGACTGAATCTCGAAGGCATCAACCTTTGCAGCGTGCTCGCGGCTGCCTGCAATTTCAGCCGCTCGCTTCTCGTCAACGCCAATATCAGCAACGCCGACCTGTTTCGCGCGAATTTCGAATATTCGAACCTGTCCCGGTCGAATCTTTCGCGGTCGGACCTGAAGGGCGCCAGGCTGCACGGAGCCAAGCTCACGGAAGCCAATCTCAGCGAGGCCGATCTTCGGGCCGGTCGTTACCTGCAAGGCAACAGCGACGACGATCCGCGCACGGACCTCACGAACGCACGACTCGACCGCGCAAACCTGACCAAGGCCAATCTCACGCAGGCGCGCATGAATGCGTCTTCGGCTACAGGCGCCACAATGAAGCAGGCGGTGCTGGTGGAGACGGACCTTTCGGAATCCAACCTTGCCGATGCGGATTTTTCCGATGCCGACCTTTCCGGGGCGAATCTCGCAGGGGCCAACCTTTCCGGCGCGAATCTCTCGGGCGCGGCGCTCGAAGGCGCAAACCTCAAGGGGGCGCGGCTTTCGGGTGCGCACCTGGAAAAGGCCAAGCTCGGCGGGGCAAATCTCGACGACATCGTCGAAACCAAACAAACCAGCGATCTTCCGCTCGATATCCGCACGGTTTTGCGCGAGCACGAGGCATGGATCGAATCGAACGGGCAGCGGGGCAGGCGGGGAGACTTTCACGGCTGCGATCTCAGCGACGTGAATCTTGAACGCATGAACTTCAACGGCGCCAACCTGTCAGGCGCCAACCTGTCGGGCGCCGTTCTCGCTTATTGCCAGTTTCTTCTGGCCGATCTCTCCGATGCCAACCTGAGCCACGCAAACCTCTACATGGCGGACCTGATGGGCGCCAACCTGAAGGGCGCGAACCTCTATCGCGCGTCGCTGCGCTTCGCCAATCTCGGCCCCGCCACGATCTGGCGGCCGGGCGGCAGCGCCACGGGACGGATGTGGGCGGTGAATCTCGAAGGTGCGAACCTGTCCTACGCCGATGCCTCGGAAGCCAACATGAAGGAAGCCAACCTGCGCGGCGCGAACCTGACCGGCGCCGACATCACGGCGACCGATCTTGAGGAGGCGAATTTCCTCAACTCCACCGTGAAGGACACGGTGATGAGCACCGGCATCGCCCAGTCCGAAGACGACCTGCGCAACGGCCTTCATCAGGGCCCCCGCAAGCCCCGCTGAGCTTTTGCCCCCCGGAGCGCCCCATTGCCGCGCCCCGGCCCCGCATGTTACGGATTAAGCCGCTTTTTACCCTAATTCCTCCCCAGGAGGCGGCATGTCCGGGTCACGCGCATCGGTTTCGATTTTGGTTCTGGTTCTGGCATTGACTGTCTCGGCCTGCGGCTCCAGCGGCGGCAAGACCGCCAGGGACGAGGCCGGGCGCGATGTCGCCTCCCTCGCTGCCCAGGGTGATGCGTCCGCGCAATACGCGATGGGGCAGGCCAGCAAGAGTTCGAATGCCGCCACGGCAACGCAGTGGTTCTGCAAGGCTGCGCGCCAGGGCGAGGCGCGCGCCCAGTTCGAACTCGCGATGATTTACGGCAACGATCTGCTGGAAACGGGTCTCGGCGCGCGCATCATGCGCATCGGCGGCGGTTCCGGCGAAGTATCTTCTTCCAATGCGCGACTCGCGGCCATGTGGCTCGACCTCGCGATGGCGAATGGTCACAAGGAAGCGGCCAAGCGGCGCATTGCTCTCGGCAAGCGCATGAGTGCCGCCGACCATATTGCGGTCGAGAAGCTTCGCGCCAAATGGCAGGAAGTCCCCTGCGAGCCGGGTCAGGGCAGCAGTGGAACTGCCGCCACCGTACGCTGAACACATGACCGCCCACGCGCCTACCCGGAAACCTGGCATTGGTTTACGCCTTGCCGCGATGGCATTTCTGCTGTCGGCATCGGCGATAACAACCGCGAGAGCGCAGGATGTCCTGCCTCCGGAGGTGCAGTTCGATGTTCTCAAGCTGGAAATTGCCGAAGCGTCGCGGCGCGACCGCCACAAGGACGTCCTTTCGATGGCCGAGCGCATGCGCAAGACGGGACAGCCGGTGCCGGCCGATATCTCGTTTCTGGAAGGAAAGGCTTTCTACGGGCTTGGCGCTCTCGCCATGTCGCGGCGGGCACTTGCGACTTACCTGAAGGACGCGGGCCGCGCCGGAAAAGACTATGACGAGGCACTCCGCCTGTTCGTTCGCGTCAAGACAGAGATCGACGACAGGGCCCGCACGGCGCGGGAAACCTCGCGCCTGCGCAGCGACTTCGAGGCCGCTCGTGCCATTTGGCAGCAGGAGCGTGAGCGGGCGGCCCTGTGGAAGAAGCACGCGATTGTCTTCGGCGGCCCCGAAGACGACAGCGCCGCCGCCATGGCCCGCACGGACGACGGCGGCATCGTGCTCGCCGGCGCGCTTCACGTACGCAAGACCCAGGACGACAAAACCATCAACGCCACCTTGCCCTGGATCACGGCTTTCAACGGCAACGGCAAGCGCATCTGGCACAGGCCGCTCGGCGCCGCCAGCGACCCGGGAAGCCTGCGCAGCGTCACGGTATTGCCGGGCAAGGGTTTCCTGTTCGGCGGCGCCCAGAAAAATTTCCAGATCGCAGCGCTGACCGACCGGCAGGGAAATCTCGTCGCGAACGGAGAGGGCGATCCCTGGATCATGGCCTTCGCGCCCTCCTCAGGCGAAGGCGGCATCGCGAGACTGCTCAACAATGGCGACATCATCGCCATCGGTACCCAGGAAATCGGGAAGGGCGATGATTCAGGCAGGGCAACGGCCCGCCTGCCGATCGCGGTCCGGCTTTCGCCCAAGGGAAAAGTCGTCGGCAGGTTTGTTCTGGCGCGAGCGGGCGGGGCGCGATGGTACGATGTCAAGGACGCGCTGGTGCTGGATGGAGGCGATGTCGTGATTGCAGGCGAATCACGCGCCATCGACGGGGATGCGTCTTCCGCAGAGGGATACCTGATCCGGTTCAAGACGAGCGGGGAGGAGATCTGGTCGAGGCGTGTTCCGCCTTCGCGGGGCGGCGGCGGCGCCATCACGGCGCTCGCCGGCAACGGCGGCAGCATTTACGCCGTCGGCAGGGATGGCGCAGAACTGTCCTACATGAAATACGACGGCGGCGGCCAATTGCTCTGGAAACGAAGCCGCGCCGCGCCGGCCATGCCCGAGAGTTTCACGCGCCTTTGCGCCGTAGCCGATTTGCCCGCCAGGTTGACAGTCGCCTATTCGAAGACGAAAGCGCCCGCCGGCGATCCGCTGTCGAACCTCGGCGAAGTCCGCGCCTTCGCCTGCCGGTCCGGGAAAGGTTTCGCCGCCGCAACCGCGATCGTTCCGCGGGAGGGCGGTTTCCTCATCCTCGGCATCATCGGCCGGGACGGCGACCCCGCGACACGGATCACGGCGACGGCAATCGACGCCGATGGCAAGGCGATCTGGGAAACACAACATGGCGACGGCCCCATCAACGTCGCGACGGGCGGTTTGCCCACGGGGGATGGCGGCTTTGTCATCGGCGGCATCACCAACAACTGGGGCCGCGATGTTCTCCTGTTCAAGCTGACGGCGAAGGGCGAATTGACTTCATTCGCGGCCATTGCCCCGCGCGCGGTCCCTGCAAAGCCGAAGAAGCAGGCTGCACCGCCCGAGAAAAAGGCGGAACCGCCGAAACCGAGTGACAGCGAGGATCCACCCGAGGCGGAAAAGACAGAGCCGTCGCCGGAAGCACCCGCGCCGGAGAGATCCGAGAGCAAGGCCCCGCCGCCCGCCCGGAAGCCCGCGCCGTCGGGGGAGGCCAGTTATGACCTGCTCGATCTGCTGGATGGCCTGTTCGGTGGCAATCCGGCGCCCGGGTCCAAGGATGAACGGCCCTGAACAAGAGGATGACTGACTTATCCCCAGATTTTTTAACCTTTCAATTATCTGAATTTAAATAGAATTTCACGAGTAGGGCGGATTTCGCTTAACCTACGATTAACCAAACTCACGTTAGTTTCGCACCATCCGAGACAGCCTCCGGGCGTCCGGATCGTTTGACGTGGTCATTTGGGAATTTTCGTATGCAGTCGTCCTCCGAGCGCGGCACCGCTCCGGAAAACGGATCGGGCGCGCGGTACGACCTGAACATGCTGACCCTGACCTTTCGGGACAGGGGCGTTGAGAAGCATTACGCCCGCGATACGCTCAGCCGTTCGTTGCCGCTCGTGCGGATCTCCCTGTTTTTTGCGGCTGTCCTGTACGGCTTCTTCGGAATTCTCGATTTCCTCGTCATCCCGGAAGCGCACATACAGACCTGGCTGATCCGTTTTGCTTTCGTCTGTCCGATACTCCTCGCGGTCACCGCGCTCACCTTCAAGCCGGGAATTTTCTTTAGCAAAGCACAGCCGCTGCTGACTTTGTGCATGGCCGCCAGCGGATTTGGCATCATCGCGATGACCCTGGTCGTACCCGCGCCGGTCAATGCGCAGTACTACGCCGGCCTGATCATGGTGGTGATCTACGGCTCGACCCTCGTGCGCCTGCGTTTCCACAACGCAACGATCGTGTCACTGGCGCTCGTGGTCTCTTACCAGCCGGTCGCGATGCATCTCAATCCGGTTGCGGCCGAAACCCTGATCGCAAACAACTTTTTCCTCTTGATGGCCACCCTGGTCGGCATTTTCGCGAGCTACATCCAGGAACTGTACATCCGCCGCAACTGGATTTCGACCGAACTCCTGACCCAGGAGAAGGAGCGTTCGGAAAACCTGCTCGCGGAATCCCAGGCAGCAAACCACGCGAAGAGCGAGTTCCTGGCGATCGTCAGCCACGAGCTTCGCACGCCGCTCAACGCGATCATCGGATTCTCGGAATTCCTGAAAATGGAGATGTTCGGGCCGCTGGGATCCGACAGATACCGGGCCTATGCCGATGACATCTACACGAGCGGCCAGCATCTTCTCCAGATCATCAACGACATCCTCGACCTGTCCCGGGCCGAGGCGAAGAAACTGGAATTGTCCGACGAGGAATTCGAGCTGGACCAGGTGATCGACACCTGCATGCGGATGTTCCGCACGAAAGCGGCTGAAGACGGGGTCAGGTTGTCCTGGCGGCCCGGTCCTTCCGCCATCCTGCGCGCCGATCAGCGCCTGATCACCCAGGTCGTCATCAACCTCCTGTCGAACGCCATCAAGTTTACCGGGCGGGGCGGGGAGGTCGTGATCTGGTGCGAAGCGACTGACGAAGAAGGCTGCGCCATTGCCGTGCAGGATACCGGTATCGGCATTGCCTCGGGCGACATCCCCAAGATCATGGAACCTTTCGTTCAGGTGGAAAGCGCGATCAGCCGCCACCATGAAGGGCTGGGCCTCGGCCTGCCGCTGGTCAAGCGCATCGTCGAGCGTCACGGCGGCGAGATCGCCATCGACAGCACGATCGGCAAGGGAACCAAAGTGACGGTGCGGCTCCCGGCTGCGCGGCTTTCCGCCTGGACGCGCCCGGCAGCGGCCAAGCCCCCGGCAGTCGGCGCCGCCCAGTAACCGAAGACCGGATCAGGCGGCTTTCGTCTTCGTGATGTAGACCATGAAAACGCGGCCGGTCGGGTCGGGGCGGACTTCGACGATCGCCCCGTTGAGGCCCGCCGCCATTTCCGCCATCTGTTCCTCGGTCCGGTAATGCAACGTCCAGTCGCAGAGGAATTCCATCGGCCAAAGATTGCTGCCCGGCACGTCGGCCATGTTGCCGATCACCACGGTACCGCCCGGCGCCAGCTTGTCGTAAAGGGACCGCACCAGCCCCTGAATGCGCCGCATCGAAAGGTAGTCGACCAGCCCGACGCTGTAGATCAGATCCTGGGCGGGCAGGGTGGCGAACGCGCGGCCGGCCTTCATCAGGTCGATGAAGGAAACCTGCAGGCAATGCAGGCTTGATCCGTTGTCGTGCTTCATCATCAACGGATAGGCCCGGCGATAGGCGCAATTGATGGCATCGCGGTCCTGATCGACAAGCGTGACCGATACCGGCCCCGGAATTTTCCGGACCGAAAGATAATTGTAGATTTCCTGTGCCGGTCCGCAGCCAAGGCTGAGCACCCGCAGGGGCACGCGGTTCTGCGCCGCCGCGCGCTGCGCCACCGCCTCGGCGATATACTGCTGGACCATGACCATGCGGGTCGCGATGCATTCGGCGACGTCAAGACCGATGCGATGCACCAGCTTCTCGAACACCGTGCCGCCGCGAAGCTGCCATTCATAGACGTAATTCATCATCTCGAAGTCGCCGGGATAGCCGAGCGGCTTGCGGTAACTGCGGTTCCAGATGGCGCCGCCCATGAATTCCGGGGTCAGAACACGTTCGGTGAAAGCCTTGATCGATGCAACCGCATGGGACGACCCCATGAGCGGACGCACGATGGCATTTCCTTCGTGCCAGAGCTTGCGCCACTCAGGCAGCATGCGCTCTTCAGCGGCATGATAGATGGCCTGGAAGCGGGCAGGATCAACGAATGCGCCATCGCGATCCGATGCGGCCGTTTCGAACTTCGTCAGGGTCGTACGATAGGCGCGCAGCAGATGAACGACATCGGCGCTGAAACGCCGATAGTCTTCCGGCACTTCATCAAGAGCGTGCGAAAGGCCGCCGTTCAGTTCGCGCTGGATCAGGGTTTCGCTGTGCCGGTTCACCAGCCCGGCAATATCCAGGGATGTGCCCTTGAAGCTCAGCGCAACCAGGGTATCGAGCGAACGATCTTCCACCCGGCGCAGATGGCCCCGGCCGCTGAACAGCATTCCGGAATCGTCTTCAAGAACGACCTGCACCTCGTCCCCGGGCAGGGGGATCGCGCTGTTCGCCCGCGCCGCCGATGCGGCGATACCGCTGATCGAAAGGTTCTCGAGATGATGCGGGCGGCCGCCGATCAGGACCCGCGGCAGGGCGCGCGGAAAAAGATCGCGCGCGCGAAAACGCTCGGCCCGATAGAAAATTTCTTTGCCGGCAGCACCGGTCAGATTTTCGTAGGTTTTCATCCCTGACGCCCTTTTTGATCCCCAAGTTCTGGCGTTAAACAATTTTTAACCATGAAATTATCTTTAGATTCAACATGATTATGCGGCGCAGCAAGAAAAACTTACCTCGACAGAAAGTGCTACTCAAAATTGTTCCCATTTTATTGGGGTAACGAGTCTCCCCGATACCACTAATAGAAATTTCGAAGACAGGCCTCTCCTCGGATCGATGGGCCAACGAAAAAGCCGGGACCCATCGGGCCCCGGCTTCCGGCACAAACATGGCTTTCGCGAAAAGGGATTAGGCGGGAGTCTTGCCGTCCTACTCCTCGATATCGATCCAAGTGCCGTCGGGATCAGACATCTGGTACTGGCCCGTCGCCGCGCGCGCAAACAGCTGGCGACGGGTTTCCGCCTCCGGACTGCCCCCGAGCTTGAAGGGCGCGAGATACTGGTTCCAGTCCTCGGCCTTCTGGGCATCGGCCTTCACCGCCTCGATGCTCTCGACCTTGAAGCCGATGTGATCGGGGCCGGGCCGCTTGATCGCCATGCCGGCGAAGGTGTCGATCGTCCACGGCATCAGCGTCAGCGTCACGCGGCCATCGGTCAGATGGGTGGCAGGAAGCTCCGACTGCTTGTTGGTCCGCTTCAGGTCGAAGACGTCCATGTAGAAATCGGCGACGCGGTCGACGTTGATGGTGCGGATCGCGAACTTGTTCAGATAGCGCTCCTGGTTCCAGCCCTGCGCCGCGGTCTCCGCGTACATGTTCGACCGCGTATCGCCCTTCTTCTGGGCAAGGTCGAAGATGTTGCCGTCCGGATCGTGCCCGGAATAGGCGGCGAAGGGACGGGTCGAGGGACGCTTGACGATGTTCGCCGTCGGCCAGTTCTTCTTCATCCTGGCGAGAACGGTCTCGACGTCATCGACGACGAAACCGAAATGATCGAGACCGCCATAGCACCCGTCACGCTTCGGGTTGATGTTGAGACCGGCGTAGCCGTCCGAATAGACGACCCCGTGATAGGGCCGGTGCGTCGAACACTTGAGGCCGAACACCGCTTCGTAGAACCGCCCCACGAAGGGGTAGTTCGCGCTGGCCATCGCCATATGGTTGATCTGGGCAAACATGTCTCTCTCCTGGTTTACGGGTCACGGTCTCCGCCGTGAGGAGCGCGCCTACTCCGCGCTCTTCTTTTTCTTCTTGCCGCCCTTGCTCTTGACCTCGCCGGCGACGGTATTCTTCAGGTCCAGCGCCGCCTTGACCCGGGTCACCAGATCGTCGGGCGCATTGATGATGCCGTTCACCAGCCTCTGCAGTTCGGCGCCCGAAGTGGGCGCGATGTCGAGGGCGCTCTTCTTCGCCTCTTCCAGAAGCTTCGGATCCTTCATCGTGGCATCGAAAGACGCCCGCAACGCCGCCACGCGGTCCGCCGGCACGCCCGGCGCCGCGACAAACGGACGGCCGAGTTCGACCTCGTCGGAGAACAGCTGCAGGACTTCGCGGCTCGCCTGATCCTTGGCGAATTCGGTCAGCAGCGGCACGTTCGGGAAATCAGGGTCCTTCTTGTTGCCGATCTGCACCAGGATATCGATCTTCTTGTCCTTCACCCAGTCGGCGTTGCGCGCCATCAGGCTGTTGAAGTTGTTGCCGGCGCGGCCCTGCACCTCGCCACGCTCCATGGCGAGGTTAACCTGCGTCGCGCTGCGATAGCCCATGATCACGCGAAAGCGCGTGCCCAGCAGGTTGTTGAGGATGACGGGGTAGAGGACGGTATAGGAACCGGCCCCCGTCGCGCCCATGATGACTTCCTTCTTCGTGGCATCGAGCAGCGACTTGATTCCGAGCGTATGCCAGACATAGACGTTAGAGTTGCTGGTGTTGGACGAACCGATCCAGTTGAACTTCGACGAATCGTAATCGACGCCCTTGCCGCCGAGGCGCTGGTTGAGGACGAAGGACGGAATCATCGTGCCGACGGCGGTACCGTCCTTGGCGCCCTGGTTGTAGAGGAAGCTCGTCGCCCGCAGCGAACCGGCGCCCGGCATGTTGCGCGGCACGAAGGTCGGGTTGCCCGGAATGTGACGCGACCAGTGACGCGCGACGACGCGCGCATTCAGATCGAGGCCCCCGCCCACGCCCGTCGAAATGACGAGGTTGATGGTCTTGCCCTTGTAGAAGTCGCCGACGGCATCGGCACGGGCGGCCGGGGCGGACAGAAGGACGGCGAAAGCGGCGATGCCGGTGGCGGCGATAGCGGCGGGGCGGTAAACGGGCATGGTGAACGGTCTCCCTGTTTCAAAAACGTTGTGAAACAGAATACCGCGCCGAACCGGGCTTGCTCAAGGACGCGCAAAGCCCGGATCAGGCCGCCTTCAGGCCGGCAGGCCGAGGAGCTTGCAGGCGTTGCCGTTGTAGATCTTTTCCCGGTCGGCATCGCTGATATCGAGGCCGTCGATGACCCTGATCGTGTCGCGGATGTACATGGGTCCGCCTTCGGGATCGAAGGGCGCGTCGGAGGCGAACACCACCTTGTCGGCGCCGAAGAAGTCGAGCCCGCAGCGGGTGCCCGATGCGCTACCGAACAGGGCCGTGTCGGCATAGAACATCTTGAAGTAATCGAAGGGCCGCTTCTTGAGTTCGCCCAGCAACTTGCCGTAATCCACATCCGCCGTGCGCGAACCGAGCTGGTCCCAGCCCGGGCCGACGCGGCCTTCGAAATAGGGGATCATGCCGCCCATGTGATGGGTGACGATCTTGATGTTGGGCAGCTTGTCAAACAGCTTCGAGAACACCAGCCGCGCCATCGCCGCGCTGGTCTCGTAGGGCCAGCCGAAGGTCCAGTAGATTTCATAGAGCGACTTCTTCTCGCCCATGAAGTCGGGCATCGCCGCGGTGCGGATGGGATGCAGGAACACAGGGCGGTCGTAAGCCGCCATCGCCTCGAACAGGGGGAAGTATTCGGGGCCGTCGATGCCCTTGCCGTTGATGTTGGAGAAGATCTGCACGCCGATGGCCTTCAGGTCCTTCATGCAGCGGTGCAGTTCCTTGAGGCTTTCGTCGGGATCATCGAGGGGCAGGGAAGCGATGAAGCCCGGGAAACGGTCGCGATATTTCTCGACATATTCCGCCATGCCGTCGTTGCCGAGCCGCGCCAGTTCGGGAGCCTTGTCCGGCGGCGCCAGCGCCTCGATCGGCGGGGCCGACAGGGACAGGATCTGGGCGTAGTTGCCGAACTCGTCCATCTTGCGGAAACGCACATCGAGATCGACGAGGAACGGGATGTTGAGCCAGCGCTTTACCTTTCCCGGGTCCTTGATCTCCGCAAGCATGCGGTCGAAGAAGGTCTTGGGGAAAATGTGATTGAAGATGTCGATCTTGCGGATCGTGTTGCTGGCCATTGTTCGCGGTCATCCGTTCTGATTTGGAGAAGAGGGGGCAGACTATTTTTGCCTCCCCCCATGCGTCAAGACGCGATCAGCCCGCCTGGTAAGGCCCCCAGGCACGCTGGGCCGCCGGACGGGCGAAAATGGCGTCATGCCAGCGCCGCAGGTTGGGGTAGGCGTCGAGGCCGATGTCGCGCACGCCGTGGGTATGAACGTCGGCGAAGATCGAGATGTCGGCCGCCGAATAGGCCCCGGCCACGTATTCGTTCTCGCCGAGATGACGGTCGAGCGTCGCCAGCATGTCGCGCAGGATGGCGTCGTAATGCTTCTTCGCCTGGGGGACGTCTTCCTGGGAACGGACCACCCAGTTGCCGAACTGCTGGGCCAGGGTGGTGAAGGTGGCGGAGCCGTAAAACAGCCACTGGTCCACCTTGAGCCGCGCGATGGGATCGGATGGATAAAGGCCGTTGCCCGCCTTTTCGCCGAGGTATTTCAGGATCGCGCCCGACTCGCAGAGCGTGATGCGCTGGCCGCCGGGGCCCTCGTCATCGACAAGGGCGGGGATCTTGTGACCCGGACTGATCTTCAGGTATTCCGGCGCGAACTGTTCCTTGTTGCGGATATTGATGGGCTTGAGGCGATGCGGCAGGCCGCTTTCCTCCATCCCGTGCCGCGCCTTGTAGCCGTTGTCCGTGGTCCAGAAATAAAGATCGATCACCGCGTATCTCCCTGCAGGATTTATTGGCCCGGCACTGGCGGATGGGGAGGGATTCGAACCCCCGGAGACATCGCTGCCTCAACGGTTTTCAAGACCGCCGCCTTAAACCACTCGGCCACCCATCCGGCGTGCATTCGACCGCCACACCATAAGCGATTCGCCTGCGCCAGCAAAGGCGTGGAGAGGGGCGCGGTGGGGGGAGGATCGGCTTTTACTGGGATTGACTTTCGCCCAGCACGAGGAGAATTGCGCGATTGCCCTGATCGCGCGCGTAATCCAGGGCATTACGGCCAAGCCGATTCCGTGCCGTCGGATCGGCACCCGCCCTGACCAGTGCGCGAACGGCATCGAGGTGCCCGTTCCATGCAGCGCGCATCAGGGGTGTGAAGCCTTCCCGGTCGGTCGCATCGACTTCGGCGCCGGCAGCGGCAAGCTCGGAAATCACCCCCGCATGCCCGTTGATCGCGGCCCAAGACAACGCGCTCTTTCCGCCGGCGTCTTGGGAATCGAGCTTGGCGCCGGCCTTGACCAGCGCCCTGACGATCCCCGGATAACCGCGCCATGCCGCCTCGATCAGCGGCGTGCGCCCTTCGCGGTCTGTATCGTCGGCATCGGCGTTGCGCGCAAGCAGAACATGCAATGCCTCGCTGTCGCCCAGCACCGCGGCCTGACGCAATTGTTCGTTCAGCTTGCCCCGGTCCGTATTGGTTTCCGTTGCCGTACTGACCTTCGCCATCACGAGTTTCAGGCGTGCCGCCTCCGCCGCCGAACGAACGCTGTCTCTGCCCCGCAGCTCCTGTGCCAGTTCGTCGCGCGCGCGCGCCGCGGCGGGACTACCCTGGGCGGCGGCTATGGACAGCCATGCATGGGCTTTCGCGATATCCGCGGTCCCGTCTTCCCGATTTTCCGCCTGCCTCATGGCCAGCACGATCTGCGCCGGCATATAGCCCCCGATCGCCGCGCGTTTCAGCAACTCATCGGCTCGCGCCTGATCGACCGCTTTCCCGGAACCAGCCAACAGGGCTTCGGCGAGGTTGAATTGCGCGTGGGCATAACCTTCTTCGGCATTCTCCGACAGTCGAGCAATGGCTTTCTGCCGTGCCGCTTCGGCACTCGCGCCTTGAGCGGGGGTATGAATATGCTGACGGATTTCCGCAAATCTCGGCATCGCCGCCGCGAGCCGGTCAAAAACCCTTTTCACGCCGGCAACGGACGGGGCGCGTTCTCCCTGCGGGGAAGTTTCCCGGCTCCCGCGAGCGACATGCGCTTGTTGAGCGAAATCCGGTTTCTGCGAGGCCTCGGCCACGGACATTTGCGCCTGACTGCCCGCGCGAACCAGCCCATCCGAAGGAGAAGGAGAGGCTGCCGAAACGATTGCCGACGGCAAGGTGACGGTCCACAACCTGCCCTTGTCCGAAGGCTTGTTCCTGCGCGGACCATCGCCTTCGAGTTCTCTGTCGACCAACCGGGAAGTGACACGCTGCTCTGTCACTTTCCGAACCGTCTGTTCTCGGGATTTGCTTTCGACCTGTTTTTCGGAATCTTCGGCGCGGGAAACATTTTCCGGTTTGGAAACCAGCGCAACCTCGACCGGCCGCACTTCTTCCTGCTTGCGGGCGACAATGGGATCGGCCGAAGCGGTACGGTCGGCAAGGCCGAGCGCCGTCACCCCGGCGGCGATCAGGACAACTGCCGTCGCGCCCCCCATGCCGGCGATTGCAACGGTCCCGAACAACAGCCAAAGCAGGAAAGCGAGCAACGAAAGAAGAAAAAGAAGTAATGCCTGCCAGCCGACGGCGAATGCGCCCACAAGCCAGTCGGCCGCCGGACCGACGCCGAATTGCGCCAGCAGCAACATGACCAGGTGGACCACAGCCGAAGCGACGCCGGTACGAAGCAAGATTCCGTTCCCCGTCGGAATGGATAAAATTTTATTAAAATATTAGCATAGTCTGCTAATCGGCGTGGAAAAACTCGTGTAATCAACAAATTAGATGTCGCTTTGGTTAACGGGAGATCGGGCGTGGCGTTTTGGATTTATGTGCGCGATCACCTTCGCGGCGACCAGTCCCTGGGTAAGGCCTTCTGGATCAATACCGTTGCCGTGTTTGCCGTCTTTGTTCTCTCGGCTTATGCGCTCGACTACGCAAGCGCCGGAGGGGACGACATCGACCGGCTGACGGCAAGTCTTCTTCGTGATGCCATCGCGGCGATCGTCGCTCTTTGGTCTCTAATCGGCCTCTGGAATTCCGCCGCCCGTGCCGGCGACGCGAAAAAATCCGCGGGCAGGGCCGCGGCCAAGCTGTTCGTCATTATCGCCGCGGTGAGCGGCCTGCATTTTCTGGTCACGACGGCGCCCGGGCGGATCGTTTTGCTGTCGGCGCGGCTTGATCCGTCCCTTGCCGATTACACCATCGCCCGAACCGGCCCGGAGGAAGTTGTTTTTACCGGCGCCCTCAACGACCGGTCGATACGAGAACTCGGGCAGATGCTGTCTCACCCCGGAATCAAGGTGTTGCGGATGACCAGCCATGGCGGCCTCGTCATCCCGGTCATGGAACTGGCCGAAATCATATCCCGCCGGAAAATCGCCGTCGTCGCGATGGAGCGCTGCCTGTCTTCTTGCACCTTGCTGCTTGCCGCATCGAACAACGCGATAGCAACGCCCGGCACGGTCATTTCATTTCACAGGCCGGGGACGGCTATCCGGACGGGAATGGCAAGCCGCGACGCCATCGCAATCGCCACCGCCGAATGGCACGAAAGATTTCGCCGCTATGGCATCCCGGCGAATATCGTCGGCGAAATGGCGCGCCGAGACGTCTGGACGCCCGGCCTCGGTATGCTCGCAGATATCGGCATGATCAAGTTCATACTCGACGGCAGGCCGCCGCGCCTGGTCGCGGCTAAACTCTGGTGCCGGGAAAGACCCGATGCCTGCGGCCCCGGAGCGGGCTAAAGGTTCCAAAGCCCTGGATCAATCGCCGAACCAAGTGCGTTGCCAGGGGATAACCCGGGTGCTGCGCTGGCCGTTGGCGAAATAGGGCTCCCGGGCTGCGATTTCTTCCGCCTCCTTCAGGGAAGGGGCGCGGACGATGACGATGCCGCCGGCGTGACGCTTGCCGTTTTCGTCCTTGGCAGAACCCGAACCCATCAGGATGCCGCGGTCCAGCAGGTCCTGCAGGTAGGCATGATGTTGCCGGGCCAGTTCCTCCGCCGACAGCGTCGTCCGGTCCGGGACGTCCATCATTTCGGAAAGACAGACATAAAGCTGTTCCATGCGGGCCATCGTGCAAATCTCCAGCGCCAACGCTTGCAAAAAAGCATGATAAAGTTACTCGTCATCCTTCAGCAACAAGGCGGACATGGCGCCAAAAAATTTCATTCGCTTCTGGACTATCAGCGTGCTGGTCGCCTTGCTCGTCGGCGCTTGTTCCGGTGGCCCGATCGCCGAATGGCCCTGGCAGAATCGGTCGGGGGCAGGGGACGATGTCCAGGCGATGGCGCGCCCGCGCGCCGAGGGCCGCGACATCTCCGTCCGGGTGGTCGACGAAAACGAATCCGAAGCCGCGCGGATCATCGCCTTCGCCAACGAAATCCTGTCGCATCAGGGCTTCAGGCCAAGCGCGACCGCGCCGGCCGTTCTCGTTCTTCAATTCAACCGTCCGAAGAGTTTGTCCACGCGTTCGGGGCCCGGGGTCGGCGTCTACGGCCGGGGCGGATCATCGGGCTCTGCCAATGTCGGCATCGCCATAGAGATCCCTGTCGGCCGGGGCAGGTCGGCGCCGGCGACCGGCCGACACGAGCTCTCCGCCCGGCTGGAAACCGCCGCCGGAAAGACCGTCTGGAAGGACTACGCCGTCGCGGATGCTGCCGTTACGACGGAGATCGACGCCGCGGTCGCCCGCAGGCTGATCGGCCGGATCGTGGAAAAACTTGCCCGCGAATCGGCGACACAGGATGGCCTTCTCCGTTAATCATGATTTAAGCAAAAAAACGGCTGCTGCCGGGGGGTTTAAAACCGGACCCATTCTCTGTATGCTTCGCCCCGATCGACGCTAGAGCAATCATCGAGCGCCCCTAACGTGTCCTATCCCATCCCCCTTGACGAAGTGGAACGCCTCGCGGCTCTGCGCCGCTATGAGGTGCTGGATACCCCGCCCGAAGCCATTTTCGATCATGTCACCAAGACTCTGTCGCGCACCCTCGATATTCCGGTGACGCTGATCTCGCTGATCGACAGTTCCCGGCAATGGTTCAAGTCCACTTGCGGCCTCGACATTTCGGAAACGCCCCGGGAAGTCGCGTTCTGTGCGCATACCATCATGGGCGAGGGGGTGATGGTCGTCCCCGACGCGACAAAGGACAGGCGCTTTGCGTCGAATCCGCTTGTCGTCGGGCCCCCGCATATCCGTTTTTACGCGGGAATGCCGATCCGAACCAGAGATGGCCTCAACGTCGGCACGCTCTGCGCGATCGACATGAAACCGCGCGAATTGACGCCTGCGCAGGCGGATACGCTCTCGGAGCTCGGCATGCTGGTGGCCGATCTTTTCGAACTTCGCCTGCAGGCGAAGCGCGTCGTCGACATCGAGCAGGCCGCCCGCATCGATACCGAGACCCGCATGCTGGAAAAGTCCCGGGCACTCATCGAAAGCGACGAACGGTTCCGCGAAGTCGCATCGCAAATTCCGGGCGTCGTCTACCAGTTCAAGATCGACCCGGAAGGAAAATGGTCTTTCCCCTACGTCAGTCCCACGATCCGCAGCGCCCTCGGTCTCGATCCCCAGGCGGTCATGAACGATCCCGAGGTCTGGTTCAATGCCGTTGTTCCGGAGGATCGTTCGCTACTTAAAGCATCGATTTTTGAGACCTACCGGACCCTCGAGCCATGGAGATGGGAAGGCCGCGCGCTGAATGCCGCTGGCGAAGTTTCATGGTTCCGCGGCTCCTCAGTCCCCAAACGGCAACCCGACGGGTCCGTGCTGTGGAACGGCTTTGTTCTGGACCAGACGGACCTGCGCAAGACGCAGGAACAGCTCCGCCAGGCACAGAAGATGGAAGCGGTCGGACAACTGACCGGCGGCGTCGCCCACGATTTCAACAATCTGCTGGCGGTCATTCACGGAAACGCGGAACTGCTTTCCGACGACATTGGCGGCGGCAACGACAGCCTTCGCGCGATCCAGCGTGCCGTCATGCGCGGATCCGAACTGACCCAGCAGTTGCTGGCATTCTCCCGCCGGCAGTCCCTGCGTCCCCAGGCGATAGATCTCTCCAGGCTGGTTTCAGACCTGGCCCGGCTGCTCGGCCGCAGCCTCGGCGAAACCATCGGCATCCAGTACGACATCGAGCGGAACTGCTGGCCTGCGCACGCCGACCCGGGCCAGCTTGAAAACGCCATTGTCAATATCGCCATCAACGCCCGCGATGCCATGCCTGAGGGCGGACTGCTCCGTATTTCCTGTGCGAACGTCAACCTCGGTAACGCCGACATCGAAGACCTCGGCATCGACAAGGAGACCGACCCGGTCAACGCGGGCGGCTATGTCCGCATTGCCGTTTCCGACACGGGAACGGGCATGGCGCCCGAAGTAGCCGCCCATGCTTTCGAACCGTTCTTTACGACAAAGGAAGTCGGCAAGGGCAGCGGCCTTGGGCTTTCGATGGTCTATGGCTTCGCCCGGCAGTCTGGCGGCTTCGCCCGGATCGACAGCCCTCCGGGTTTGGGAGCGACGATCGAGATTTATCTGCCCCGCAGCGAGCGCGCCGGAACCGTCAGCCACGAAAGTGTCATCGGGGAAGTGCCCAAAGGCGAGGGCGAGAAAATTCTGGTCATCGAGGACGATGGCGATTTACGCAGCCTTGTCGTCAAGCTGCTCTCGACCCTCGACTACAGGGTGTTCGAAGCTGCCGATGCGAACGAGGCCGCCGCCGTCATGATGACGAATGCCGATATTTCGCTGGTCCTTTCAGACGTCGTCCTTCCGGGCGGCGTCAGCGGACCGGCCTTCATCGCAAACATGCGTCCGGTTTATCCTGATTTCGCGGTCGTCTACATGTCCGGCTATCCGCAGTCCAGGGCCGGAACCGGTGGCCTCGGCGAAATCGACGAGAACAAGCTTCTCGTCAAGCCGTTCAATACGTCGAAATTGGCCCACGCCCTGCGCGATGCCCTGGTGTCCCACCGCCGGGACAAATGATCACCTTTCAAGGGCGTGCCGAACGGCTCGCACGAGCGTCTCCCGGGTGAACGGCTTGCGGAGAATTTCCGTGTCCTTGCCGATGATCCCGGCGCTGCGCGCGGCTTCGGCGGGAAATCCCGACATCATGAGGACCTCGATATCTGGATGTTCCGCATGGATCGCCGCCGTAAATTTCGGACCGCTTTCCCTGCCCGCGAGCATGACGTCCGAAAGAATCAGTTCGACCTTCGGGTTCGCCGCCTCGACATGACGGCGCGCGTCTTCCGTATTTGAAGCGCATAGGACCCGGTAGCCGCTTTTTTCCAGCATTCGCCTGACAAGCGAAAGGACATCCGCCATGTCCTCAAGCACGAGGATGACCTGGCCGCTGCCCTTGATCGGGTTGTTGTTCTGCCGTTCGGCGCGCACGTGGGCAGGTGCGTCGGTACGGGGCAGGAAAATGCTGACAGTCGCGCCGTTGCCCGGCTCGCTGCTGATGACGGCGGCCCCCCCCGACTGGCGGGCGAATCCGTAAACCATCGAAAGGCCGAGGCCGCTGCCCTTGCCGGCATCCTTGGTCGTGAAGAATGGCTCGAAAGCATGGGCGATGACCTCTGCAGGCATGCCGGTACCGGTATCGGTGACGTCTATGGCGATATAATCCCCTGGCGCAAGGACGCCTTCGTCTTCGCCGCCGATAGGGCCAGGCGCGGCAGCGGAAATCTCCCGCGCTGGGATATTTCTGCACGTGATCGAAAGCGTTCCCCCCGCAGGCATCGCATCGCGGGCATTGATGGCAAGATTAAGGAGCGCGTTTTCAAGTTGCCCGGGATCGCAATTGACGAACCAGAGTCCGTCGGCGAATTCGGTTCTGATTTCGATATTGGTCGGCAGGGTACGCCGCAAAAGATCGCGCGCATGTCCGACCAGATCGGCGAGATCCACTACCTCCGGGCGCAAGGACTGGCGGCGCGCGAAAGCCAGCAGGCGTCCGGTAAGTTCGGAGCCTCGATTGACCGCGCGCAGAATGGCGTCGGCCGCGCCGCTATCCTCCAGAGGGGCAACCTGTTCCCGCAGCATTTCGCCGTTGCCCTGAATGACGGCCAGCAGATTATTGAAGTCGTGCGCAATACCGCCCGTAAGCTGGCCGACGACTTCCAGACGCTGGGACTGCGCGAGCCGGTTTTGCGCATCACGCACTTCGGTCAGATCGGTATGAATCGTGCCGATGGCGCTCAATGCCCCGGCGGGCGAATAGACGGGAAACTTGGTGACCAGCACAGGGTGCTTGCCGCCCGAAACGAACGAAAACTCGATTTCCCGCTCGACAGGCTTGCTGGAGGCCAACACCTCCCGGTTCATTTCGATACAGGACTCGGCCTCCCGAGCCTTGAAGACATTCTCTTCCATGGCCGCGCCGACGCCCATCGCCGATGCGCCATACCACTCCGAAAAACGCCGATTTGCGAGAATGACATGGCCTTCGGTATCGGCAAGCATGATGCCGCTTGTCGAATGGCTCAGTATCCCTTCGAGCCGTTCCTGCAATACCGCAGTTGCTTCCCGAGCGAGGATTTCATCGGTGACTTCCGTAGCGACGCCGCGATAGCCGGCGAAACGGCCGGCCGCGTCGAAGATGGGGCGGCCGCTCAGCATCCGGTAGCGCGCGCGCCCATCGGGTCCGTTGAAAAGCCGAAGCAGGCAATTACGGAATTCCTCGCGGCTCTCCATTTTCTTTCTGAGAACCTCGATTGAAGTGCGGGATTCCGGCGCCGTATGGATTTCCCACCAGGTTCGCCCGATGAAGTCATCATTCTTCAGCAGGCCGGAACCTCCCATCCTCTGCCAACGGTATGTCAGCCTGTAATCGCCATCGCATTCCCACAACCGGTCCGCACCCATTTCGGCGAAATCCCTGAACCGTGCCCGGCTTTGCTCAAGCGCATCGCGGGCAGATTTCAGCAGGGTGACATTCTGCGCGACGCCGACGGCACCCAACAGGTCGCCCTGCGCATCCCTGTCGGCGGTGAAACGGACAAGGATCCGCACCGGCTCTCCCGATTTGGCGGAAACGGAAACTTCGATCCCCTCGGACGCAGCCCCCTGGACCAATTTGAAGAGAGACTCCGACAGGGCTTTTTTCTCGTCCTCCTCCGTGAGGAGATCCGTCAACGGACGACCGATGACCCATTCCCGCGGCCAGCCGATTTCCGCAATCGCGGCATCGTTCCAGATATTGACGAGGCCCTTCGCATCGACGCCGATGATCGGCGCGGCCGCCGCATCAAGGAATTTCCGGACCCGGCCGAAGGTTTCCCTGGTCAGGCGATAGCGCAGGTGGCTGGTCAGAATGGCGATGGCGGGCAGGGTGATGACGTTGACCGCGACGCGCGCGGCATTGGCCGGCGTGAATTCGAGGAAGGTTCCGGGCGTGGAAAAAAAATAAACGCCATAGGCGACGCCCAGCGCCGCACCAGTCAGGCCCGCCGCGTATCCCCCGATAAAGGCAGCAAAGGTAATCGCCAGGGCAGTGAAAAGCTGCGGATTGGGTACTTCAACCCCGACCATGGAGGACAACTCCAAGGCCGCGATGGTACCGGCGACCACCGCAACACCCCCGACGACCGATCCAAACCTCTCGCGCCCCATGCCAGCCCAAGGTTTCAAAGGCAAATCCAGAAAATTTTCCAAAGGGCGGCCCTGCGCCCAGGGAATTTCATTAAACGGCATATTTGTAACAATAATATTACTTTTTCGCTAGATGGGTTAAAAAGGCGATCGAATGCGTCACCCGAGGCCCGTTGGCAATTGGCCCGTGCGTATGGCACAAGAACGGGATCAAACGGAGAGTTGCTCATGAATTTGCGCTTCGGCCTTTTTTCGCTGCGTCTGTGCCTTGGCCTTGTCCTGACCCTGGGAGCGATCCCGGGACTTTCGACTTTTTTGCCGTCCCCCGCGGCGGCCCAGGATACCAGCCAGCCCGATGTCGACGAAGCGGCACGCGCTGCCCAGCGCAAGGCTTTCAGCGAATGGCTGCAAGGGGTGAAGGACGAAGGGCTGAAGAAGGGCATCCGCAAGGAAACCCTGGATGCTGCACTGACCGGACTGACCCCGATCGAACGAGTTGTGCAGCTCGACCGCCGCCAGCCCGAATTCGTGCAGACTTTCGCTCAGTACATCGCGGCGCGGGTGTCGCCCTGGCGCATCAAGACCGGGCGCGAGCGCCTTGCCGAGAACCGCCATGCGCTTGAAAAAATCGCCAGCAAATATGGGGTACAGGCCCGGTTCATTGTTGCCCTGTGGGGTATCGAAACCAGCTTCGGCCGGGCCACCGGCAGCTTTTCGGTGGTGCAGGCGCTGGCGACGCTCGCCTTCGACGGACGGCGCTCGGCCTATTTCCGTAAAGAGCTGTTCAACGCGCTTGAAATCATCGATGCCGGTCACATCAGTGCCGCGGCGATGAAGGGGTCCTGGGCCGGCGCGATGGGCCAGAACCAGTTCATGCCCTCGAGCTTTCTCGCCTACGCGGTGGACGAAGACGGCGACGGCCGCCGCGACATCTGGGGAACGCGGGCCGACGTCTTCGCGTCATCGGCCAATTACCTGCGCAAATCCGGTTGGCGCGACGACCAGACCTGGGGACGGGAAGTGCGGCTGCCGGAGGGCTTCGCCGCCAAACTCCCCGATTTGATGCCGAAATCGGCGCGTGGCTGCCGCGATCTCAAAAAGCTCAGCGTCGAAAAGACCCTGCCGCAATGGACGGCTCTTGGCGTTCGCGCAACCGACGGCAAACCGCTGCCGAAACGACCGGACCTCAAGGCGTCCCTCGTACTGCCGGACGGCCCCGGGGGGCCGGCGCTGCTGGTCTACGGCAATTTCCGGGCGACGATGAAGTGGAACTGCTCGGTCCTGTTCGCCGCCGCCGTGGGCATGCTCGCCGACCGCCTGCGCTAAATCTCAGCCGTTCTTGCGGTGGCGCTGCGGGGACTATACACTCCCACATCTTCGAATGCGGGACGGTGCGACTACTAAATCATGGGTATGGAAAGAAAATTCCGCGTTGTCTCCGTCGCCCTTTTGGCGCTCGGCACCCTGTCGGCCTGCTCGGAAACCAGCTTCCTGATCAATGCGAGCAAGCGCCTCGCTCACCAGAACGACGGCGGGCAAGGTGCCTATAAAGTCGGAAATCCGTATAAAATCAATGGTGTCTGGTACTACCCTAAAGTCGATTATGAGTACTTGGAAACCGGCATCGCCTCCTGGTATGGCGCCGAATTCCACGGCAAGCCGACGGCCAATGGCGAAGTCTTCGACCAGAATGTCGTATCGGCCGCCCATCGCACGCTGCCGATGCCGAGCCTCGTTCGCGTGACCAACCTTGAGAACGGCCGCGCCATCCAGGTCCGGGTCAACGACCGCGGCCCCTTTGCTCATGGGCGCATCATCGACATGTCGCGTCAGGGCGCCCAGCTTCTGGGCTTCTATCGCAAGGGGACGGCGAAGGTCCGGGTCGAAATTCTCGCCGAGGAAAGCCGCCAGCTCGCCATGCAGGCTCGTGGCGGTCCCACCCAACTGGCCCGTGCCGAAGGCGCAAGCGACCTCGACAAGCCCCCGGTTCAGGCCGCACCGCGCCGATCGATCTCAAGTGCGCCCCTCGACGATGCCGGAGCGAAGCCGCCGGCCGCCGAACCTGTGCGTACGGCGAGCCGTGATGCCGCCCCCGCGGTCCGCACCGCGGGCCAGCGTGCCCCCGTCAGCCGGGTTCCGGTCGAGGCCACCAACATGTACATTCAGGCCGGTGCCTTTGCCGATTTCGACAACGCCAACCGGCTGCGCGCGAGGCTTTCCTCCCTCGGCTCGGCCAAGGTCACGCAGGTCCAGATCGGCGAACAGATGCTGTTTCGCGTCCGCATCGGCCCGCTCAGGGAATTGCCGTCTGCCGATGCCTTGCTCGAGCGCGTCATTCGCGCCGGCTTCGACGATGCCAAGCTGATCGTCGACCGCTGAGCAGCGGCGGCACAGATTTCAACAGGAGCCTTCGTACCGTCATGAAGATTTCGCGCAAATTCCTGTTCGCCGGGGCCGCTCTGGTCCTGGCGGCCGCCGCACCGGCGTCCGGGCAGACCATCGAGACCCTCGCGAAGCAGGCCTACATGATCGACGCCGATACCGGCGCGGTCCTTCTCGACAAGAACGGCACACAGCTGATGCCGCCGTCCTCGATGGCCAAGATGATGACCGTCCACATCGTCTTCGACCGCATCAAGGCGGGCCGGCTGTCGCTGAAGGACGAATTCCTCGTCAGCGAGAAGGCCTGGCGCATTCAGGGCTCCAAGATGTTCGTCGAACTGGGCAAGAAGATCCCGGTCGAAGACCTCCTGCGCGGCGTCATCATCCAGTCGGGCAACGACGCGACCATCGTGCTTGCCGAAGGCATTTCCGGCGACGAAGGCGCCTTCGCCGAACTGATGAATAGCGAGGCCAAGAAAATGGGCCTCAAGGACAGCAACTTCCTCAATGCCTCGGGCTGGCCCGCGGATGGGCAGGTTGTCACCGCCCGCGATCTCGCCATTCTCGCGCTCGGCACGATCAGGGACTTTCCCGAGCTGTATAAGATGTATGCGGAAAAGAACTTCACCTGGCATGGTATCCGGCAGGGCAACCGCAATCCGCTGCTCTACATGAACATCGGGGCCGACGGCCTCAAGACCGGCCACACCGAAGCGGCGGGCTACGGCCTCACGGCCTCGGCCGTGCGCAACGGACGCCGGTTGATCCTCGTGCTCAACGGCATGAGTTCCATGCGCGAACGCTCGCAGGAATCGGCGCGCCTGATGGAGTGGGGCTTCCGCGAATTCAACAACTATTCTCTTTTCAAGAAGGGCGATGTCGTGGACAACGCCGCCGTCTGGCTCGGCACCGAAGCGTCCGTGCCGCTCGTCATCGACCAGGACGTCAAGGTCACGCTGCCGCGCCGCGCCAGCCGCGACGCCAAGGTGTCCGTAGCCTTCAACGCGCCTGTTGCCGCGCCCATTGCCGCCGGCAAGGAGCTTGGCAAGTTGAAGATCGCGGTGCCCGGCGCCGCCGCCATCGAATTGCCGCTCAAGGCGGGCAAGGCGGTGGAGCGTCTCGGCTTCATGGGACGGCTCAACGCCGCCGTCAGTTATTTGCTGTGGGGCAGTCAGGCGAGCAAGGCCAAATGACTTTCCCGTTTCCGAATCGCCCGTGAGCACGAACGCCGCCCCGACAGGCCGCTTCATCACCCTCGAAGGCGGGGAGGGCGCGGGCAAATCGACCCAGATATCCCGCCTTGCCGCGTTCCTGCGCGAACAGGGTTGCGACGTTCTGGAAACCCGCGAGCCGGGCGGCGCCCCCGGCGCCGAGGCGATCCGGGCACTTCTCGTTTCCGGCGATACCGGACGCTGGACGCCGATGACCGAGGCGCTCCTGCATTCGGCCGCGCGCGCCGATCATCTGGCGCGCAGCGTGCGCCCGGCGCTGGCCGAAGGCAAATGGGTGGTCTGCGACCGCTTTACCGATTCGACGCTCGCCTACCAGGGCTACGGCCACGGCATCGGCATCGATCGCATTGTCGCACTCAACGAACTGACGACCGAGGGCCTGCGCCCCGATCTCACGCTGATCCTCGACCTATCCGTGGAAGCGGGACTGCGACGCGCCGGAACGCGCCCCGGCGCCGAGGATCGCTACGAGCGCATGGGCCGCGATTTCCATGAACGCCTGCGCGAGGGATTTCTTGCCATCGCGCGGGCAGAACCCGACCGCTGCGCGGTCATAGACGCAGCCGCCGATGTCGAAACGGTCGCTCGCGCCATCGCGCGCACCGTCACCGAACGCCTGCTCGCGGTAAAGTCATGAGCAAGGCCGGCGACGAGAGCGAAACCCCGCGCGCGCCCGAACCGCGCGCCAACCCGCATTTAGAGGGCCATGAAGCGGCCGCCGCCGAAATGCTCGCTTCGGCATCGAGCGGGCGCATCCATCATGCCTGGCTGATCACCGGGCCGCGCGGCGTCGGCAAGGCGACGCTCGCCTTCCGCTTTGCGCGTTTCCTGCTGGCCGGCGGCGGTCGCGCCGATGATGGCCCCGGCCTGTTCGGGGAAGAACCAATGCCCGGTCTCGACATGGCGCCGCAGGCACCGGTTTTCCAGCGCGTGGCCGCCGGCGGACACGCCGATCTTTTCACCCTCGAGCGCGGCTTCGTGAAGGAAGCGGGGAAGGGCAAGGCCGCCGACGATGCCGATGATCGCAACCGGCGGCGATCCAGCGTCATCGGCGTCGACGACGTGCGCGCCGCGAACAGTTTCCTCACCCTGACTGCGATGGAAGGCGGCTGGCGCGTCGTCATCGTCGACGGCGCCGAGGACATGAACCCGTCCGCCGCCAACGCGCTGCTCAAGACTCTGGAAGAACCGCCGGCGCACGCCATTCTCCTGCTGGTAAGCCATGCGCCCGGACGCCTGCTGCCGACCATCAAGTCGAGATGCCGCCGCCTGGCGCTGGGTCGCCTGCCGCAGGAAACGGTGGAAGGCCTGATCGAACGCTACCGCCCCGATATCGCGGGGGACGAGCGCCGCGCGCTCGCCATGATCGGCGACGGCTCCATCGGCCGCGCGCTGCAACTGGCCGATACGGGCGGCCTCGCGCTGTACGAGGAAATGATCCGCCTGCTGTCCGGCCTGCCGCAGCCCGATGTCGCGCGCCTGCACGGCGCTCTCGAAGCCATCGCGCGCACCCGCAATCCCGCCGGCGTCTATGAGGCCTACGACGTCTTTACCGACCTTCTGGCCGACTGGATGGTGCGCCAGGCCGCGGCCCGCTCGCGCGGGCTGGAACCGCCGGAAATCCTTGCCGGAGAGGGGGAGATCGCGGCCCGGCTCTGGGCCCGGGCCGGCCTTGATCAATGGTTGGAGGTGTGGGAAAAGATCACCCTTCTGTTCGGCCGGGCGGCGCGCCTCAACCTCGACCGCAAGCAGGTGCTTCTCGACGCGTTTTTCGCGCTCGGGCGCACGGCCGCCTGAACCGGCCCGCCGGGCCGGAAAACCAAGGACACGGGAACCGGGAACACATGGCGGGCGAACCGTACTACCTGACCACGCCGATCTATTACGTCAACGACGTGCCGCACATCGGCCACGCGTATACGACGCTCGCCTGCGATGCGCTGGCGCGCTTCATGCGCCTCGACGGGCGCGACGTGTTCTTCCTGACCGGCACCGACGAACACGGCCAGAAGGTCGAACAGGCCGCCGCCGCCGCCGGCATTTCCCCGCAGGCTCTTGCCGACAAGAACTCCGCGCGCTTCCGCGATCTTGCCCGCGACATGGGCTATTCCAACGACGATTTCATCCGCACGACGGAAGATCGCCATATCCGCGCCGTGCAGCAGCTCTGGCGCGAGTTGGTGAAGCGGGGGGAGATTTACCTCGGCAAGTACGCGGGCTGGTATTCCGTCCGCGACGAGGCCTTCTTCGCCGAAAAGGAACTGATCAAGGGGCCGAACGGCAAGTTGCTGGCGCCGACCGGCACGGGCGCCGAAGTCGAATGGGTGGAAGAACCCAGCTATTTCTTCCGCCTGTCCGCCTGGGGCGACAGGCTGCTCAAGTTCTATGACGAGAATCCCGGTTTCATTGCGCCCGAAAGCCGGCGCAACGAAGTCATCAGCTTCGTGAAGGGCGGGCTGCAGGATCTCTCGGTTTCGCGCACCACCTTCACCTGGGGCGTACCCGTGCCCGACGATCCCGCGCATATCATGTACGTGTGGATCGATGCGCTGACCAACTACCTGACGGCGACCGGCTACCCGGACGAAATCTCGGACGGTTACCGCAAGTACTGGCCCGCCGACCTGCACATGGTGGGCAAGGACATCCTGCGCTTTCATGCCGTCTACTGGCCCGCATTCCTGATGGGGGCGGGGATCGCACCGCCCAAGCGGGTGTTCGCGCATGGCTGGTGGACGAACGAAGGCCAGAAGATTTCGAAGTCGCTGGGCAACGTCATCGATCCCTATGACCTGGTGGCGAAGTACGGGCGCGACCAGGTGCGCTACTTCCTGCTGCGCGAAGTGCCCTTCGGCAACGATGGCGACTTCAGCCATTCGGCGATGGTGCAGCGGGCCAACGGCGACCTTGCCAACGGCATCGGCAACCTCGCCCAGCGCACGCTGACCCTGATCCAGAAGAACTGCGAGGCCAAGGTGCCCGCGCCCGATGCGCTGAACGACACGGACAAGGCGCTGCTCGCGCGCGCGGGCAACCTGATCAACGATCTGCGTGTCCACATGACGGCGCAGGAATTCCACAAGGCATTGCAGGCCGTTCTCGCCGTGGTCAGCGAGGCCGACGGCTACATCGACGCCAACGCGCCGTGGGCGCTGCGCAAGACCGATCCCGTGCGCATGGCGACGGTTCTGTTCGTGCTGGCCGAAACGATCCGCAACATCGCCATCGTGATGCAGCCCTTCACGCCCGAAGCCGCGGGCAAGATTCTTGATCAGCTCGCCGTCGGTGGGGACGTACGCGGCTTCGACCGACTGGGCGAAGCGGGGCGACTGGTACCCGGCACCGCATTGCCGGCGCCGAGCGGCGTTTTCCCGCGCATCGACGATTCGGCCAAGGCCTGAACTGATTCGGGCGATTGACGGGCTTCACGCCCCTCGGCAGACTGCCTTGCAACAAGACGGCGGGCCGTTGGCTCCATGCCGCCCCGGGGCAATCCGCCCGTCACTTCAGATCGACTGGGAGACATTTCGATGCGACGCAACTTTTTCGCCGTTCCGGCGCTCACCGCCGGTGCGCTGGCTCTTTGCGCCCTGTCCGCGCCTGCGGCAAAGGCCGATGCCGTGGAGGATTTCTACAAGGGCAAGACGATCCGCATGATCATCTCGACCAGCCCGGGGGCCGGTTACGATGTCTACGCCCGTTTCATGGCGCGCCATCTCGGCCGCTACATTCCGGGCAAGCCCGCCTTCGTCAACCAGAACATGCCGGGTGCCGGGCACATGCGCGCCGGGCAGTTCATGGCCCTGCAGGCCCCTCGCGACGGCACGGCCATGGGCACGATCACCCAGGGCATGCCGTTCAGCCAGATCGCCTGGCCCGAACAGGTCAAGTTCGATACCGGCAAGTTCATCTGGATCGGCAACCCGATCGAGGACAACAACGTCACGCAGATCTGGCACACAGCCGGGATCAAGACCTTCGACGACCTGAAGGCCAAGGAAGTCGTGCTCGGCGTTTCCGGGGCGACCTCGACTTCAGGCATCTACCCGCGCGCGATGAACAACATCCTCGGCACCAAGTTCAAGATCATCGTCGGCTTCGCCGGCGGGCAGGAAATGAACCTGGCGATGGAGCGCGGCGAAACCCAGGGGCGGGGATCGAACTCGTGGTCCTCGCTCAAGGCGCTGACGCCGCATTATCTCGAAAAGAAGCTGATCACCATTCCGGTGCAGATGGGCCTCAAGCGCAAGGCGGACCTGCCCGACGTGCCGCTCCTGTGGGAGCTCGGCCGCAACGAGGCGGAGGTCCGCGTGCTCAGGCTGATGAGCGCGGTCTCGACCCTGGGCCGTCCGCTGTTCTTCCCCGAAGGCGTGCCCGCCGACCGTGTCGCCGCCGCGCGCAAGGCCTTCGACGAGGCCGTGAAGTCGAAAGAACTGCTCGACGAGGCGGCCAAGGCCAAGCTCGACATCTCGCCGGTGCCGGGCGAGGAACTGCAGAAGATCGTGCAGGAAATGCTGAGCGTTCCCGACGACCTCAAGGCGCTGACCCGCGCCTCCATCACCAAGGGCGCCATCTTCGACTGCAAGACGCTGGTCAAGGACCAGAAGTTCTGCCAGGCGGCGAAGAAGAAAAAGAAGAAATCGACCTGATCCGATCTGCGGGCTTTACGCGGCGCCTCCGGGAAACCGGGGGCGCCGTCGCTTTTCAGCTTCAGACGATCCTGAAAACGAACAGGCCGACACCGGCAAGCATCAATGCACCTGCCATGCCGAGGCGCAGCCGCCGCAGGAGGTCCTCGCGCCCGCGCAATCCGTAAACGGCAAGGGCGAACATGGCGCCGATCACCGTCAACTGGCCAAGCTCGACGCCCACGTTGAAGGCGACGAGCGGCACCAGGATCTGGCCGCCCGCGAAACCCGATTCCATCAGCACTCCGGCGAATCCGAGGCCGTGAAAAAGCCCGAACAGGAAGACCGTCGCCACCTTCAGCGCAATCGCCCGGGCCTCGGTATTGCGCAGGATTTCCGCGCCGACGATGGCTATCGACAGCGCAATCGCCGATTCGACGTAAAGTGCGGGCAACACGACCAGCGCCTTGACGCCGAGATAGAGCGTCACCGAATGGGCGACGGTAAACGTCGTCACCAGCGTCACCACCTGGCCGAGACGGCGGGCAAGGAAATAGACGCCCATGATGAACAGGATGTGGTCGTAGCCGAGCGGCAGGATATGGACGTAGCCGACCCACAGGAAATTCACGATCTGGTCCCATACGCCGGGCGCGGCAATATCGGCCAGCCGGATGGTCTCGCTTGCGGCGCCTTCGGCCAGCCAATAGGTCTTGATCGCGCCACTGGCCAGTTCCTTGAGGCGCAGGACGTTGGGCCCATAGGTCGCGCCGTAGCGCCACTTCAGGGTGCGGGGCGGGCTTGCCGCCTCGGCGCGCAGCCGCAGCTGGGTCCAGCGCGCCTGCTTCTGGTTCGGGTTCGTTTCGACCGTGATGCCGGCAAGCACCGGGGAAAGCCGCTTGCCGTCGGCCTCAATGAAAACCTGCGCCAGGAACACCGGCAGAAAGTTGCGGATGGCAGCTTCGAGTTCGCCGTCGGGCAAGGCCCTGAAGCGGTCGTAGGTTTGCTTCTGCGGGGAGTCGTCGGTATCCTTGTGGGCGAAGGCAATGCCCGACAGCAGCACCTCGAAATTCTGCCTGACGACGATATCGAATGTGGAGTCCTGCGCCGTGAACCTGATATCGACAACGGCCGGGCTGATTTCGTGGGCGGTCGCCGCCCGCGGAGGCGCCAGCAGGCACAGCAGCACCAGCAAGAGCCATCCCGGAATGCGCATGAACAGAGAAATCCCGGCCATTACCATTACCCGCTCTGCTGCCAGCCTGTTCATTGCCGCCCTGATCCTGACTGCTTCGTTCACGTCCGTTCCCGCCCACGAAGTCTGGCTGGAACCGGCAGACTTCGCCCCGGCGATCGGCAAAACCGTGCCGGTCGCGGTCAAAGTAGGCCAAAATCTCGAAGGCGAGTCACTGGTTTTTCTGCGCAAGGATTTCCCCCAGGTGGCCAAACATGCCGGGCGTCGCCGGGTATCGCTTAACGGCATCGACGGCAATATTCCGGCACTTTCCGTGCTCATTCGCGATCGTGGTCCCAACATCATCTCCCTGGTGTCCCGCGTGTACGACCTTGAGTTCGAAAAGAAGGAGAAACTGGCCGAGTATCTCGACCTGGAAGGGTACGCCGCGCTTGCCGCCACGGTTCGTGCAACGCTCAGCAATCCCGTCGACATTGACGAGGAATACGAACGCAACGCCAAAACGGTTCTGTTCAGCGACGGAAAACGGCAGGGGCGGGACCTGCGCGCCGGTCTCGACCTCGAATTCGTTTTCGAGGACGACTTTTCCCGCTTTGTTGCGGGGAACACGGTCCGCGTGCAATTGCTGAAAGGGGGGCGGCCATTGCCGAATATCCCCGTGAAAGCTATCGCCAAGGACCGCAAACCGGCCGCCTTTTTCCTCGTCACCGATGCCGCCGGACGGGTCGAAATCCCCCTCGACACGAAAGGACGGTGGCTGATCAACGCCGTGCTTTTTACGCGCTGGCCCTCCGGCTCCAGCGGTGAAATCAAGAGTGTCTGGGCGTCTTACTCCTTCGATATCGAGTAATCGGTGAGCGCGACTTACTTTGTTACCAGTAATATTTCTTACAAATTAAAAGTTAGATTCCTTTTATCTATTTTCTTATTTGCCACGGTTTAAATTTTTTGTGTTTTCGATTTGAAACTTGGTGCTAGAGTTCAACGTTCGTTTTTCGGACATCATCAACCAACAAAAGCGAGATTTCGAATGATCGCACGTCTGACTTCTCTGGGGATCGCAGCCCTGTTCGCGCTGTCCCTGGCCCCGATGTCGACCGCGTCCGCCGCCCAGGGCAGCGACACGGTGGTCAAGTCCCAGCAGGGCGAAATGATCCAGATGGCCGGCGGCCACACCGGCGGCGAGCCGAAGAAGGAAAAGAAGAAGAAGAAGAAGAAGAAGAAGGAAGGCTGATCGCTCTCAGTTTTCTTATAGCCAAGCGTTAGCGGCTCTTGTCTGCTATCGCTTCCTGCGGCGGGCTTGCTTCGGCAAGCACCGCCGCAGTTTTTTCAGGCCCTGCTCAGGGCTTCACGAACTTGAGGGTAAAGCGGTCGCTTTCGCCGATGGCCTGGTACTTGGCCCGATCCTTGTCCTCGAGGCGGTAACTCGGCGGCAGCGTCCAGACGCCTTCCGGGTGATCCCGGGTATCCTTCGGGTTGGCGTTGGCCTCCGACTTGCCTGCGAACTTGAACCCGGCTCTCTGGGCCAGCATGATCGCGTAGTCCTCGCGCACGTAGCCGTCGCTGGCCTTGGGATCCTGCGGGCGGGCCGTGCCGGCGCGATGATCGACCATGCCGAGCACGCCGCCCGGCTTCAGGGCCTTGTAGAAGGCCCTGAATGCGGCCTCGTCCGTGCCGCGCTTCATCCAGTTGTGCAGGTTGCGGAACGTCAGCACCATGTCGACGCTGCCCGCGGGCGCGATATCGACGTCGCTCGAAAAATCCGAAACCACCATCGGAAACGGCTGGGCGCCGCTCATCTGCTTCTTGGGGTTGCGGTTCTGCACCGCCATGTAGCGGCCCTTGTCCTTGAGATAGGGGACGAGAATTTCCGTCCACCAGCCGCGGCGACCGGGCCAGATCTCGACCACGGTCATGTCCTGGCGCAGGCCGAAGAAGGTCAGGACCTCGTAAGGGTGGCGCCACTGGTCGCGGGCCGCGTAGGAGGCCGTGCGTTCGGGCGAGGCGATGGCGGCACGCAGCGCCGCGTCATCGGCCGACCGGGCCGCGCCGGCACTCACCGTCGCGAACAAAACCAAGGCGAAAGCGCCGCGCAAAAGGCGTGACAGGTACCGCATCGACCGTCCTCCCGTTATGTGTTTGCGACACTCTAGCACGGCCGGAAACGGGCGGAAGTCGGGTCAGGCGGGCTTTCAGGACAAGCCCCGGCTTCTCGACGAGGTAATGCAGCGCGAGGGCAGCCGTCAGGGACAACGCCGCGTAGACCAGCAGAAAGGCGCCGAACCGCTGGCCGCCTGCGAGGCCCGGAAAGGCGCCGTCCAGCAGCCGAAGCGCCAGCGGGATCAGGACCAGATGCAGGAGATAGAGACTGTAGGACAGACGCGCCGTCACCCGCAGCCATGCCGCGCCAAGAAGCCGCGCCGGGCCGCCGCCTGCGGCTGCGCCCAGCACCATCGCGCCGCAGGCGAAGGCAATCAGGCTCGATTGCACGATCTTGTCGTAAGAAGTGATGCGCGCCAGCATTTCCGCCGGCGAAATCAGCGCGGCAAAGCCGGCGGCACCGGCCCAGAATATTGCCCCGGCATGGCGACGCGCGGCCCCTGCAAGGTCGGAGCGGTGCAGGACCCAGGCCGCCAGAACGCCGACCAGCAGGGCGTCCATGCTGGCGTGGAAAGGGCTGCGAAACAGCATGAAGAACCACGGATAGTCGGCGACCCAGGGGAAAATCAGGGCGGTGAGGGCGCGCAGGGCCGGGGCGAGGGCGATCAGGCCGACGAGCACCAGCAAAGCCCGGCCCGCCCGCCGGTAGGCGAGCAACGGCAGCACGAGGAACGGCGCCAACAGGTAAAACTTTTCCTCAACCCCCAGCGACCAGAACACGACATTGAAATCGGCGGGCAGGTAGTCCTGCAGGAACAGCAGGTGATAGGCGAGGCGGAACCCCCAATTTTCCGCAGGGACCGGGTAATACGGCACAAGGCCGAAAGCGACGATCAGAAGAACCGCGTAATAGGCCGGCACGATTCGCAGCGCACGGCCCGCCAGATAGGCCGCGATTCCCGGGCGCCCGCCGCGCAGAAGGCTGCCCGCGATCAGGAAGCCCGACAGCACGAAAAACAGATCGACGCCGACCCAACCGTTGAGAAACGGCGCCCAGATATCCCAGCCCCCAATCTGGACCTCGGGCGCGGGCGCGCCCTCGGCCCGCAGGCCGTGGCGCGCCATGACGAGCAGGATCGCGAAGGCCCGCAAACCGTCGAGAGCCGGCTGCTGGCCCGGCTGCACCGGAAAGGCCAGGTAGCGTATCGGAAAGCGCATGGAAAAATGCCTCGAAAAATCTTCAACCTATTTACGCACATGCCAACTTAATGCGCTGTTAAACGGACAATTTTCGTAAATCTCTCCCCGTCGTCGGCAAGCCTGCGGCAGGCGCGTATTTGACCGGTGCAGATCGGCGGCAAATTGCTAAACTCCGCGCCGCCATGACGATCATCGACAGCCATTGCCACCTCGATTTCCCCGACTTCGCCGACGAACGCGAGGCGGTGATCGCCCGCGCCCATGCCGCGGGCGTCGGCGGCATGCTGACGATCTGCACCAAGCTCGCCAATTTCCCAACAATCCGGGCGCTTGCGGAGGCCCACCGGGGCATCTGGTGTTCAGTCGGCGTCCATCCGCACGAAGCCGAGGGCGCCGACGGCATCGCGCCCGCGCGCCTCGTCGCGGAAACCGGGCATCCCAAGGTCATCGGCATCGGCGAGGCGGGGCTGGATTTCTATTACGAGCATGCCCCGCGCGACATCCAGGAACGGGTATTTCGCGCCCATATCGCCGCCGCCCGCGAAACAGGTCTGCCGCTGATCATCCATTCCCGCGATGCCGATGCCGACATGGTGCGAATTCTTGACGAAGAACAGGAAACCGGTGCTTTTCCCGGCCTGATCCACTGCTTTTCCTCCGGCGCCGAGGTGGCTGAAGCCGCGCTTCGCCACGGCATGTACGTCTCGTTTTCCGGGATCGTGACCTTCAAGAACGCCGAAGCGGTGCGCGAGGTCGCAAGGACAGTTCCCGAAGACAGGCTGCTGGTCGAAACCGACGCGCCCTACCTTGCCCCGGTGCCGGTGCGCGGCAAGCGCTGCGAACCGGCCTTCACCGCCCATACGGCGGCCTTCGTGGCGAACCTGCGGGGGCTTTCGCGCGAACGCCTCGCCGAAATCACCACGGCCAACTTCTTTCGCCTGTTTTCCAAGGCCCGGCCCGACGAAATTTCCGGGGCAACGGCATGAAATTGACCATCCTCGGCTGTGGCGCGGCTTCCGGCCTGCCGATGATCGGCGTCGGCTGGGGCGATTGCGACCCCGCCAACCCGCGTAACCGGCGCCTGCGGGCCTCGGTCCTGGTCGAGGCAGAGGGAAAAAACCTGCTGGTCGATACCAGCCCCGACATGCGTGAACAGCTTCTGGGCACAGGCACGACGCGCCTAGACGGCATCATTTTCACCCACACTCATGCCGACCACACCCACGGCATCGACGAAGTGCGGCAGTTCAATCGCTTCCAGAAGAGTGCCATCGACGCCTGGGCGACCCGCCAAGATCTAAACTATTTAGTAAAGAAGTTCGATTATATATTTGATTTAATAGAAAATAATCCGAATGGTCTGACGTATTACAAGCCCCAGCTCGTGGCCCGCGAACTGCATTGGGGCGAAACCACACGGATCGCGGGCGTGGCGGTACTGCCGTTCGGCCAAAACCATGGGTTTTCGATGACCACGGGGCTGCGCTTCGGTCCGATCGGCTATTCGACGGACGTCGTCTGGCTCGACGACGCGGCCTTCGAAGCCCTCAAGGGCGTTCGCGTCTGGGTTATCGGCTGTCTGCAGGAAGCTGAGCATCCGACCCATGCCAATCTGTCCCGCGTCCTGGAATGGATCGACAGAGTGGGGCCGGAACGCGCCATCCTGACGCATTTGTCCCATCGCATGGATTACGAGACACTCTTGGCAAAATGTCCGGCGAATGTCGAACCTGCCTATGACGGGATGTGCATTGAGATGGGATCCGAACCGGGAACGCCGATTTCAATCGGCCCGGGAAAATAGCGTTTGAATGCAACGGCCTAAGGTAAACCTAATATTTTCCATAATATACATTATGAGAATAATTGAAAGAACATGAAGTGAGCGAACCGGTCTCTCCCATCGCACGCCTGATCGACGTCATGGCGCGGCTGCGCGATCCCGCAAACGGTTGCCCCTGGGACCGCGAGCAGACCTTCGCCACGATCGCCCCTTACACGATCGAGGAAGCCTACGAGGTCGCCGACGCCATCGCCTCGGGCGACCGAGGTGCGCTGAAGGACGAACTGGGCGATCTCCTGTTCCAGGTCGTCTATTACGCGCAGATGTCGCGCGAAGAAGGCGGTTTCGATTTCGACGCCATCGCCGCCCACGAAGCCGAAAAGATGATCCGCCGCCATCCCCATGTCTTTGGCGATGCGGAGATCCGCGACGCCGCCGCCCAGACCCGGGCCTGGGAATCCCACAAGGCGGCCGAACGCGCAGCCAAAGGCGCGAGCGACCGGCCCGACAGCGTGCTGGACGGGGTTGCGATGGCCCTGCCCGCCCTCATCCGCGCCGAAAAGCTGACCAAACGCGCGGCCCGCGTCGGCTTCGACTGGCCGAGCGTCGTCGAGGTCTTCGCCAAGATCGAGGAAGAACTGTCCGAAGCCCGCCGCGAAGTCGAAAACGACTCGCCACGCGCCCGCATCGAGGACGAAATCGGCGACCTGCTGTTCGCCGTCGCCAACTTGGCGCGAAAGCTGAATATCGACCCGGAAGCGGCGCTGCGCGCCACCAACGGCAAGTTCACCCGGCGCTTTCACCACATCGAGGCCGAACTGCGCGCCCGCGGCAAGTCCCCCGACCAGTCGGACCTGGCCGAGATGGACGCGCTCTGGAACGAGGCGAAGAAAAAAGAAAACGGCGATATTTAGCGCGCTTCCCGCTCGATCTTGTTGCACTGGTAATTGTAGTGGCACTGGAAATCGCCGATACCCGGGATCGTCATCACCCCCGACGCGCCATTGATCGAACAGGTCTTGGCCACTTCATGCACGGTCCCGTCGCTGAAGATGATCTTGTCGAGAACACCGTTCTTGCCTTCCCAGCCCGTGACCGTCACCTTGCCCGTCGGAACGACCTTGGTAACCTCGCGCCCGTTGGCATAGGTGCACTGCTTGCGCCCCTGGTCGTCGTCTTCGTCGGGAACGTAGTTGCAGCCGCCCGCAACGTTCCAGTCACGGCACAAACGGCAATCGACCCGGTTGCTGGTGAAAAACGCCCAACGCGAGTTGTCGACCTTGTGCTGCCACTGGCCGGTCAGAAGCTCAACACGGCAGGCGGCAGCGGATGCAGGCGATGCCATAGCCACGAGCGCCGCAACCGTCACGACAGAAAGCACGCTGCAACGCAGCGCGCGCGATACGCTTGAAAACATGAAAACCGCCTCCAGCGAGGATTGTGGGAAACGGCTTATGGGATGGTTCGCGCGCGCCCGCCGGTGGCCGCCGCGTTGGTTGGTGCGCATCCTAGCCGCTTGCCCGCCCGGCGGGAAGACCCTGCATGGCACAGCCTAGCGGCCTGCCCGCAGCCTGGCAATCAGGCTGGAGGTATCCCAGCGGTTGCCGCCCATGTTCTGCACCTCGGCGTAGAAGCCGTCGACCAGCCGGGCGACCTCTATCGCGGCGCCGTTGCGCCCCGCCTCCTCGGCGCAGATGGCCAGATCCTTGCGCATCCAGTCGACGGCGAAGCCGAAGTCGAACTGGCCACGAATCATCGTCCGGGCCCGGTTGTCCATCTGCCAGGACTGGGCGGCGCCCTTGGAAATCACGTCGATGACCTTGTCCACGTCGAGCCCCGCCCGCAGGCCGAAATCGAGCCCTTCGGCGAGCCCCTGCACCAGCCCGGCGATGCAGATCTGGTTGACCATCTTGGTCAGCTGGCCCGCCCCCGCCGGCCCCATCAGCGTAACCGCGCGGCCATAAGACGCCATCACCGGCTCGGCCCGCGCGAAGACATCCGGCGTACCGCCAACCATGACCGTGAGTTGGCCGTTCTCCGCCCCCGCCTGCCCGCCCGACACCGGTGCATCGAGAAAGCCGCAGCCGCGTTTATCCGCCGCCGCCGCAAGCTCGCGGGCAAGTCCGGCCGAGGCCGTCGTGTGATCCACCAGCGCCGCCCCCGCCGCCATGCCCGCCAATGCGCCGTCGGCCGCGAGCGTCACCGCGCGCACATCGTCGTCGTTGCCGACACAGGTGAAAACGAAATCCGCCCCCTCGGCGGCATCAGCAGGGGTTTCGGCCACGCGACCCCGGTGCTTTTCCGCCCAGGCCCGCGCCTTGGCCGCGGTGCGGTTCCAGACGGCGACCTCATGCCCCTTCGCGGCAAGGTGCCCCGCCATCGGCGCGCCCATGACACCAAGCCCGATGAAAGCGACCCGCGCCCCGTGAATGTCCTTTGCCATGCGCAATCTCCTTTGCCGCCGAGTTTAGCCAAAAAGAGAAGGGCCGCGCCCCCCTTTCGGGAGACGCGGCCCCAATCGGGTCCTGAACGGACGGGCTTAGAAGCCCATGCCGCCCATGCCGCCCATGCCGCCCATGTCGCCACCGGGCATCGGCGCGTCCTTCTTCTCCGGCTTGTCGGCGATCATCGCTTCGGTGGTCACCAGCAGGCCGGCGACCGAAGCCGCGTCCTGCAGGGCCGTGCGCACGACCTTGGTCGGGTCGATGATGCCGGCCTTCACCAGGTCCTCGTACTTGTCGGACTGGGCGTTGTAGCCGTTGTTGGTGTCCTTGCCCTCGAGCAGCTTGCCAACGATGACCGAACCATCGGCGCCGGCATTCTCGGCGATCTGGCGGCAGGGGGCCTGGATCGCGCGACGCACGATGTCGACACCGACCTGCTGGTCGTGGTTGGCGAGCTTGACGCCCGCGAGCTTGCGGGTGGCGTACAGCAGGGCCGTGCCGCCGCCCGGGACGATGCCTTCTTCCACCGCGGCGCGGGTAGCGTTCAGCGCGTCATCAACGCGGTCCTTGCGCTCCTTCACCTCGACTTCGGTGGCGCCGCCGACCTTGATCACCGCAACGCCGCCGGCGAGCTTCGCCAGGCGTTCCTGCAGCTTTTCGCGGTCGTAGTCCGAGGTGGTTTCCTCGATCTGGGCGCGGATCTGGCCGCAACGGTCCTGGATCGCCTTGTTCTTGCCGGCGCCGTCGACGATGGTGGTGTTTTCCTTGTCGATGCTGACCTTCTTGGCCTTGCCGAGCATGTCGATAGTGACGCTCTCAAGCTTGATGCCCAGGTCTTCGGAGATGACCTGGCCGCCGGTGAGCACGGCGATGTCCTGCAGCATGGCCTTGCGGCGATCGCCGAAGCCCGGCGCCTTCACCGCCGCGACCTTGAGGCCGCCGCGCAGCTTGTTGACGACCAGGGTCGCCAGCGCTTCGCCTTCAACGTCTTCGGCGATGATCAGCAGCGGCTTGCCCGACTGCACCACCGATTCGAGAACCGGCAGCATCGACTGGAGGTTGGAGAGCTTCGACTCGTGCAGGAGGATGAGCGCGTCATCGAGAACGCAGGTCATCTTTTCCGCATTGGTGATGAAGTACGGCGAGAGATACCCGCGGTCGAACTGCATGCCTTCGACGACATTCAGCTCGGTGTCGAGACCCTTCGCCTCTTCCACCGTGATCACGCCTTCCTTGCCGACCTTGTCCATGGCGGCGGCGATCATCTTGCCGATCTCCGCTTCGCCGTTGGCCGAAATGGTGCCGACCTGGGCGATTTCCTGGCTGGTCTTGACCGGCTTGGAACGCTTCTTCAGATCGTCGACGACCGATTCCACGGCGATATCGATGCCGCGCTTCAGGTCCATCGGGTTCATGCCCGCGGCGACGGCCTTGACGCCTTCGCGCACGATGGCATGGGCCAGAACGGTCGCCGTGGTGGTGCCGTCGCCGGCTTCGTCGTTGGTGCGCGAGGCGACTTCGCGGATCATCTGCGCGCCCATGTTCTCGAACTTGTCGGAAAGTTCGATTTCCTTCGCGACCGTAACGCCGTCCTTGGTGATGCGCGGGGCGCCGAACGACTTCTCGATCACGACGTTGCGGCCCTTGGGGCCCAGCGTGACGCGCACGGCTTCCGCCAGCACGTCGATACCGCGCAACATGCGATCGCGCGCGTCAGTGGAAAACTTGACTTCCTTAGCAGCCATTTTCGATTACTCCCTTGGTTCTCTGTCCTGTCGGTTCGCGCTTACTGCACGACGCCGAGAATGTCGGATTCTTTCATGATCAGCAGGTCCTTGCCGTCGACCTTGATCTCGGTGCCGGACCACTTGCCGTAAAGGACGCGGTCGCCCTTCTTGACGTCGAGCGGCGTGACCTTGCCGTCATCGCCGCGATAGCCGGAACCGACCGCGACGATCTTGCCCTCGGAGGGCTTTTCCTTCGCGGTATCGGGGATGATGATTCCGCCCTTCGTCTTCTGTTCCGCGGCCAGCGGTTCGACGACCACGCGGTCGTGCAGGGGCCGGATATTCATGATGCCTGTTCTCCTGGATTACTGGGGGTTAAGTGGATGCTTCAGCAGCAGTCGGTGCCGGGAACGTGCACGTGACTGGACGCGGCGGCGCCCGCTGCGGCCTTCTTGGCGGTGGCATGCACCTTCGACTTGCTGTCGAGGACGGCGAAAATGTCGCCTTCGCGCAGGATCAGCAGATCCTTGCCGTCGGCCTTGATTTCGGTGCCGGACCACTTGCCGTAAAGGACGCGGTCGCCCTTCTTGACGTCGAGCGCCGTAATCTTGCCGTCCTTGCCGTGATAGCCGGAACCGACCGCGACGACCTTGCCCTCGGAGGGCTTTTCCTTCGCGGTATCGGGAATGATGATGCCGCCCGCCGTCTTCTCTTCCGCGCTGAGCGGCTCGACGATGACACGGTCGTGCAGAGGTCGGATGTTCATTGACCTTCTCCCTATAACGATCTGAAAATTAAAGACTAATTTTCAAGCGCCCCGGGCTGTTAGCACTCCCGTTTGGCGAGTGCCAGTGATATAGGCGGGCCCCTCCGGCCTGTCAACTGTCGGGGATGGTTAAATCGCAGGAAAAGGCGGGAAAATCGTCCTGATCAGGCCGATTTCGTTGGAATTGGCTATCCCAAATTGAGCCTGTGATGCTCCAGCGTCATCCGCGCCCGGCGGGACGCCGTCAGGTAAAGGCAAAGCGGCAGGTCGCGAACGAGCGTCAGGGCCAGCGTGCTGAACAGGAAGAAATCATGCTGTGCTGCCTCCCCGACTCCCTGAAGCCTGACCTGGCTGCATATGATGATATTCGCGAGACCGAGCACGAACAGCCCATACGCCAGGTAGCGGGTCCACCAGGCACACATCAAGACGCCAGCCACGACGGCAAATGAGGTGCCCAAAATGATCGTATTGTTCTGAAACAGGCGCCGGAACATCAGGTCGTCCTGAAAAAGGAAAAACTCGACCGCGAAGCTCGCCGTGGAAAGCAGGAAGAGACCGGACAGGATGATCATCAGGCGCGACCACAGCCCGAAATGCCGGCTTTCCTCGGCAATTTCGGCAGGGATCTCCTCCCACCGGCGCGGGTCGAATCTCTTCAACCAGAGCATGACAAGCCCTCTGCTACCCAAAATAGCAAGACATCATCGGCGCAAATCAGGAAAGCGTAAATACTTTGAAATACAGAGATAACTCCCGCTAGACCGTGCGGTCCCGGCGCCGGGCTTCGAAACGGGCCGCGTCCTCGGGGTCGAGGGCCACGGTCAGGCTTGCCCCGCCGTCGCCGCGCTCTTCGCGCTCCATGACGTCGCCATGCTGGTAAAGCCAGGCTATGGCCGCACCTTCGGCGGGGCCGAGACGATAGCGGAACACCCTGCGCCGGGCCGAAATGCGCCGGTCCAGCAATTCCAGAAGGTCGCCGATCCCCTCTCCCGTCCAGGCCGACAGCGCCACCATGCCCGGCTCGCGCCGCGCGCGGGCGACAAGGGCGCCGCGCGCCTCGTCGTCCAGGCAGTCGATCTTGTTCAGCGCCTCGACCATGCCGCCGCCCGCGGCGGGATCGAGGCCGAGATCGGCGAGAACCGCTTCGACATCGGCTTTCTGCGCGGCCGAATCGGCATGGGAAATATCGCGCACATGGATGACGAGATCGGCCGCCAGCACTTCTTCGAGGGTTGCGCGGAAGGCCGCGACCAGATCCGTCGGCAAATCCGACACGAATCCCACCGTATCCGACAGGATTATCCGCCGGCCCGACGGCAGATCGACCGCGCGCATGGTGGGATCGAGGGTGGCAAAGAGCATGTCCTTGGCGGTGACGCTGGCCCGCGTCATGCGGTTGAACAGCGTTGACTTGCCCGCGTTCGTATAGCCGACCAGCGCCACGACCGGGAACGGCACCCGCGAGCGTGCCTTGCGATGCAGCGCACGGGTGCGCTTGACCTCTTCGAGGTCGGCCTTGATACGCAGGATGCGGTTGTCGATCTGGCGACGGTCCGCCTCGATCTGGGTTTCGCCGGGACCACCCAGGAAGCCGAAGCCGCCGCGCTGTCGTTCAAGGTGCGTCCAGGAACGCACGAGGCGGGAGCGCTGGTAGGTCAGCGATGCGAGTTCGACCTGGAGCGACCCTTCCCGGGTACGCGCCCGCGCGCCGAAGATTTCGAGGATAAGGCCGGTGCGGTCGATGACCTTGCATTTCCAGGCCAGTTCGAGATTGCGTTGCTGGATCGGCGACAGATGCCCGTCGACGACGACCACCGCCACTTCATCCGCCTTGATGCGCTCCTTGAGGCGCTCGACCGCTCCCTGACCGATCAGCGTCGCCGGACGCGGATTGGGAAGGTTGATGGTCTCGGCGAAGGCGACCTTGAGATCGATCGCCTCGGCAAGGCCGCAGGCCTCTTCGAGACGCGCCTCAGGGGTGCGCGCAAACTCGCCGCGCAGAACCGGAAGCACGACGGCCGCGCGGCCGGACAAACCCGCCGTGTCTGCGCCATCGGGCGAAGACACGGCGGGTCCGGCAGGTCTGTTGCTGGATGAGGAGGCCAAGCGCTTTGGCCTCAGGCCAGGCGCATCAGGCGTCGGCGGTCGCGTCGGCCGACGCGCCTTCATCGTCGCCTTCCCACAAGGACACCGGCGCCGACGGCATCACCGTCGAGATGGCGTGCTTGTAGACGAGCTGGGAGTGGCTATCCCTGCGCAGGAGCACGGAGAAGTTGTCGAACCAGGTGACGATTCCCTGCAGCTTGACGCCGTTCACCAGGAAGATGGTGACGGGGGTCTTCTGCTTGCGGATGGTGTTGAGAAATACGTCCTGGAGGTTTTGGGATTTATCAGCAGCCATTATCTTTCTTTCTGCTATGTGGTTGCTATCTGTGTATTGCCTAAGTCGTTACTCAGGCGTTTCCTTTTTCCCTACCTATACCCTCTTCCTCCATGGCCCGACCAATCAGGCCGAGAAGAAGAGAAACATCGGCGATATATGAAGCTTCCGGGATAAATTCGTCAATATTGTGGCGGACCATTTCCGCCTTTGTTCCCGGCCCTTCCACGACCACCGGCGTCAGCCCGGAAGCCTGCGCGCACTGGACGTCGATGGCGCCGTCGCCCACGAACCAGACCGCGGGACCGGGCCCGATGCCGCTGCCTTCCAGCGCCCGGAGGACGACTTCCGGGGCCGGCTTGTCGGCCGCCGTGTCGGTCGCGCCTACCAGCCGGGCGAAATGACGGTCCCAACCCAGGTGTGCCGCCTCGGCCCGCAGGTAACGGCCGGTCTTGTTGCTGACCACGCCGAGATAAAGGTCCATTCCCGCCAGCGCGGCGAGGGTTTCGGCCGCACCGGGCAACGGCGACAGGTGTTCAAGGTGTGCCGTCTCGAACCGAGCATAGAAAATATCGCGCGCCTGGGTCCAGCGCTCGCCGAACATTTCGGGAAAACTGTCGCGCAGGGAACGGCGCACGCGTTCCTTCGTCTGTTCGAGGGTCCACAAATCGTGGCCCATCGCACTGAATGTCGCGTTCAGGGCGTCGTGGATCGACGGCCAGTTGTCAACCAGGGTGTTGTCCCAGTCGAACAGGATCGCCTGCGGCGCAGGCAGGGAAAAGCCGCTCACGATGCGCCCTTGCGCGCAAAGCGGGCGACATAATCCCTGTACTCGTCGCCGAGCCGGCGCGTAAACGGTCCCGGCCTGCCGTCGCCGATGCGCTTGCCGTCCAAGGCGACGACGGGCACGACGAAGGCCGTGGTCGATGTCAGAAAGGCCTCCGCCGCCGACTGCGCCTCGCGCAGGGTGAAAGACCTTTCAACGAATTTGAGGCCGGCTTTCTTCGCCAGCGCGATCACGGCGCGGCGCGTGATGCCGTTGAGGATCGCCTCATCCGCCTCGCGGGTCAGCAATTCGCCTTTTTTCGTGACGATCCAGGCATTGGTAGAACTGCCCTCGGTCACCCGGCCGGCTTCGTCGAGGAACAGCGCCTCGAAGGCCCCCGCAGCCCTCGCCTTCTGCTTCGCCAGCACATTGGGCAGCAGGGAAACGCTCTTGATGTCGCAGCGCTTCCAGCGCAGATCGGGCAGGCTCACGACCTTCACGCCGTTTTCGCGCACCTCTGCCGACGGCCCCCGAAGAGACTTGGCGGTGACCACGACCGCCGGACGCAGGCCTTTCGGCCAGGCATGGTCGCGGGGCGCGATGCCGCGCGTCACCTGAAGGTAAACCATGCCGTCGGCTACCCGGTTGCGCCGAACCACTTCCGCCAGCACAAGGCACAGTGCGGCATCGCTCATAGGACGTGGAATGCCGAGTTCCGACAGCGACCGTTTCAGGCGCTTGAGGTGCGGACCGCGATCGACGAGAAAGCCCTCGCGCACGGCGATGACTTCATAGACGCCGTCGGCGAACTGGTAACCGCGATCTTCGATATGAACCGCCGCGCGCCGGTGGGGGACGTAGCGGCCATTGACGTAGGCGATACGGGACATGCTCGGGAAACTGGCCTAGAAAAACTCGAGACTGACGGCGAAGATCCGTTCGACCTTCTTGACCGCCTCGGTCTCGGCAAAAATGATGACGCGGTCGTGGGCCTTGATCACCGTATCGCCGGTGGGCGTAATGACCTTGCCGTCACGAATGATCGCGCCGATGAGCACGCCGTCGGGCAGGCCCGCGTCGCGGATCGGCGTGCCGACGAGGGAGGACGTCTCGAGCGCTTCGGCCTCCATGATTTCGCCGAAGTCTTCGTGAACCGCATGGGCAGCACGGATGCGCCCGCGGCGGATATGCTGAAGAATCGTCGAAACCGTGATGGCGCGCGGGCTGACCACGACGTCGATGCCGAGCGTGGTGATCAACGGCGAATAGGTCGGGTTGTTGATAAGCGTCATCGCCTTCTTGGCGCCGTAACGCTTCGCCAGCAGCGAGGCGAGGATATTCACCTCGTCGTCGTTGGTGACGGCAATGACCGCTTCGGCGACGCCGACATTGGCCTCTTCGAGGATATCGGGATCAAGCGCATCGCCGTTCAGCACGACGGTCCGCGACAAGCCTTCTGCCGCGACATGGGCGCGATCCTTGTTGAATTCGATGATTCGCGCGCTGACGCCGGGGCGGTGCTCCTCGATCTCATGGGCGAGGTAGCAGCCGATATTGCCGCCGCCGAGAATGATGATGCGACGCGCCTCCGGCTCCTCGTGGCCGAAGGCGGACATCACGCGCGGCACCTGCACCGATTCGCAGACGAAGTAGACCTCGTCGCCGGCCAGCATGTGATCGGAAGAGTCCGGCACGAATCCCTTCCCGCCCCTGATGATCCCGACGATGGTCATGTGCAGGTCCGGGAACAGCTCGGTCAACTGGCGCAGCGGCGTGTTCAGAAGCGGGCAGTCGTCGGCGCAGCGCACGCCGAGAAGCTGCACCACGCCGTCGGCGAGCGGAATCGTATCGAAGGCGCCGGGCACGTGCAGGCGGCGGGAAATCGCGCGGCCGACTTCGATCTCCGGCGAGATGATCACGTCGATGGGCATATGGTCGCGGCTGAAGAGATCGGCCCAGATGGGATTGAGGTAGCTTTGGTGCCGCACCCGCGCGATCTTGGTCGGCACCTCGAACAGCGAATGCGCGACCTGGCAGGCCACCATGTTGACTTCGTCGGAATAGGTCACGGCGACGATCATGTCGGCGTCGCCGGCGCCGGCGCGTTCCAGGACATCGGGATGGGAGGCGAAACCTTCCATCGCCTTCACATCCATCGAATCGCCGATCTTGCGGATCAGTTCCGCAGACGAATCGATGACGGTAACGTCGTTGTCCTCGGCGACCAGATGGCGAACGATACTGGTTCCGACGAGGCCCGCACCGCAAACGATGACTTTCATGAAAGGCCTATCTCATTGCGCCGCTCTTGCGCGACGCGTCCACTCTAGCAAATCGGGGCATGGGCGACGAGTCCCGCCCCCATGACGGCAGGAGTCTTACTTGTTCCCGTCGTTGCCGCCAAGCCCCAGGGATTTCAGCTTGCGGTGCAGGGCGGAGCGCTCCATCCCGATGAATTCCGCGGTTTTCGAAATATTCCCGCCGAAGCGGTTCAGCTGCGCCGACAAATATTCGCGTTCGAAGATTTCCCGGGCCGAGCGCAGGTTGAGGCCCATGATCTCGTCGGCGGCGGTGCCGCGGATCGTGCGCGGCGCCGTCTCCAGAAGATCAGGCGGCAGATCATCGGCGTGGATGACGCCGTTTTCATCGCCGGGCGCCATGATCAGCAGCCATTCGACGACGTTGCGCAACTGGCGCACGTTGCCCGGCCAGTCATAGGCCCGCAGCGCCGCAAGGGCATCGTCGCCGATCTTGCGTTCCGAAAGGCCCGATGAACGCGCCGAACGGGACATGAAATGGGCGACGAGTTCCGGAATGTCCTCGCGCCGCGCCGTCAACGGCGGCACCTGGATCGGAACGACGTTGAGGCGGTAATAAAGGTCCTGGCGGAAGCTGCCTTCCTTGATCATTTCCTCGAGGTTGCGGCTGGTCGCCGCGATCACGCGCACGTCCACCTCGATCCTGTTGGAGCCGCCGACGCGCTCGAACGTCTGCTCCTGCAGGACGCGCACGATCTTGCCTTGGGTTTCGAGCGGCATGTCCGCGACTTCGTCAAGGAACAGCGTGCCCTTGTGCGCCTGCTCGAACACGCCGGGATGGCGCGGCAGGTCCGGACCTTCGACGCCCGCTTCGGCGCCGAACAGTTCGATTTCCAGCCGGTCGGGCCGCATGCTCGCGCAGTTGATGGCGACGAAGGGCTCGTTGGCGCGCGGACTTTCGGCATGGATCATCCGCGCCACGACCTCCTTGCCGGCCCCCGCCGGGCCGGTGATCATCACCCGCGAATTGGCCGGCCCGACGCGGCCGATCGCCGAGCGGACATCCCGCATGGCAGGCGATTCGCCGATCATGATGATGTCGCCCGCGCGCTGGCGCAGATCGAGGTTCTCGCGCCTGAGGCGCGCGGCCTCGATGGCGCGGGCCACCACCAGCAGCAGGCGGTCCGTCTTGAACGGTTTTTCGATGTAGTCGTAAGCGCCGCGCTTGATCGCCGCAACCGCGGTTTCGATATTGCCGTGGCCGGAGATCACGACGACGGGAATCTCGGGGTATTGCGTCTTGACGATGCTGAGGAGTTCGAGACCATCGATCTTGCTGCCCTGCAGCCAGACATCGAGGATGGCAAGGGAAGGCTTGCGCGCGTCTATTTCGCCCAGCGCCGTTTCCGCATCGGCGACTTCCCTGGTGGAGTAGCCCTCGTCCTTGAGAACCCCGGAAATGAGAAGCCGGATATCGACTTCGTCGTCTACGACAAGAATATCATGATTCATCGGTTCGCCGTTTTCAGGACTGCTTGGTCATCTTCTTGTTTCCGCCGCGCGGAGCGCTGCGGGCCTGATGTTCGGAAAACGAGGCTAATCCTTGCCCCGCCCTCGTCACGGTCTTCTAAACTCAACTCTCCGCCGTGATCCTCCATAATCTTGCGCACAATGGCAAGCCCCAGTCCTGTCCCCTCGGGTCGGGTCGTCACGTAAGGGTCCGTGATATCCCGCCCGAGATTCTTCGGCAGGCCGATCCCGTTGTCCTCGATCACGATTTCCACGCGCTCCGGGCCGCTCGCCAGCCGGACGCGGATATTGCCCTTGTAGTCACGCCCCTCGGCGGCCTCTGCGGCTGACCGGGTCTTGATCGAATCTGCCGCGTTCTGCATCAGGTTGGTCAGCGCCTGGGTCAGCTGGCTCTCGTCGCAGTTCAGCATCACCTCGCCGTCGGGCAGATCCAGGTCATAGGTAATATCGGTCTTGGCATTGCGCTGGAGGAAAACAGCCTCCCTGACGATACGGACGATCTCGTGATCCTGCAGTTCGGGCGCGGGCATCCGCGCGAAATTCGAAAACTCGGAGATCATGTTTCCGATGTCTCCGACCTGGCGCACGATGGTATCGACGCAGAGCGAGAAGGTTTCGGGGTCCGATTTCACCTCGCCGAGATAACGCCGGCGAAGGCGCTCCGCCGCCAGCTGTATCGGCGTCAGGGGATTCTTGATCTCGTGGGCAAGGCGTCGCGCGACGTCCGACCACGCCGCCTTGCGCTGGGCCGACAGCAGTTCCGTCACGTCGTCGAAAGTGACGACATAGCCGCGCACGTCGCCCGCTTCCACTTCGGCGGTAATGCGCACCAGAAGGGTCCGCACGCGGCCGCGCCGCTGCACCTCGATCTGGCTTTCCTGCGAGCGGCCGGGATCGGCGCGCGCGGCATCCATCAGTTCACGCATTTCCGGCACGAAATCGGCGATCGGTTTGCCGATGGCTTCATGCAGGTCGCTTGCCATCAGTTCGGAGGCGGTCTGGTTCGGGAAATTGATGCGCCCGTCGCCATCGAGACCGATGATGCCCGCAGACACGCCCGACAGCACCGCCTCGATGAAACGACGGCGGTTGTCCATCACGCGGTTCGCCTCGATCAACTCCCGACGCTGGCTTTCGAGCTGGTTGGTCATGCGGTTGAAGGCGCGAGTCAGGATGCCGAGCTCGTCGCGATCGTCGCCCTCTTCTACCCGGGCCGAAAGATCGCCCGCCCGCACCCGCTCGGCCGCGGTCGCAAGGGCCGCAATGGGACGCGCCAGCCGGTTGGCGAAGGTCAGTCCGAACAGCACCGAAACGAACAGCAGCAGAAGCGCCACGACCACGAAAATGGCCGCATAGAGAAGCTGCAGGTCATTTCGCATCTGTTCGAGGTTTCGATAACTCGACGCGGCCGAACGGGTCTGCTCGATGCGCTCGAGAACCCGCGGATCGACGAAGCGTCCGACCAGCAGGAATCCGTTCGGAATGGACGACAGCGCGACAAGCGCCCGCAGCCGGTCGTCGCTGTCTGATTCGAGCCAGACGACCCCGCCCTGGCGGGCCTGCGCGATGGCCCAGTCCGGCGCGCGCTCGAACGCCAGCGTGAAACTCAGGCGCGAACGCCCGAGCACCTGCCCGCTTCCCGTGAACACGATGCTTTCGGACAGGTTGCGCACCTGCGCCTGGAATTCGAGGAAGCTGTTGAACTCGCGCAGGTCGGGAGACATCAACGGCACCTGCCGGTTGACGTCGTTGGCCATGGCGAGAATGTCGCCCGCGATGTTGCGCCGGTGTTCCTGAAGATACGATTCCGCAACCGCTTGCGATTCGTTGATGGCGGTGCGCACGCTTTCGCTGAACCAGTTCTGCAGGCCGAAGTTGAGAACCGCCGCCGACAGCACCGCGACGATGATCGCCGGCGCCACCGCGACCAGACTGAACAGCGCCACAAGGCGCACGTGCAGGCGCGATCCGGCCGAGCCGCGCCGCCGTTCCACCCACACCTGGACCATGCGGCGCGCCACCAGCGCGCCAAGCATCACGAGCAGGACCAGGTCGAGATACAGAAGCCACAGCACCGCCGACGTCGCGCGCGGCTCGGTCGCGGCCGGCTGCGTGAAAGCGGCATAGGTGGCGACGCCCGAAACGGCGGCAGCCACGGCGAGGCCGACCGCCGCCTTGTCCGCCAGGCGGACATCGTCAGCCCAGCGCAGCAGGCGCGCCAATCTGGAGGGGCGGTTCCCGGCGACGTTTTCCGTCATCATGCTAACCGGCGCGGACGGGCCATGCTCTCGCTTGTCGTTGCCCGCAGGCGGGCAGAAACCGGGGCCGGAAAGGCCCCGAATGGGCCGCTACTTTACGCCGCGGACAACCTGAATGTCCAATTCGCGCAACTTCTTGCGCAGCGTGTTGCGGTTGAGGCCCAAAAGCCGGGCAGCCTTGATCTGGTTGCCCTTGGTGGCCGACAGGGCGAGGGTCAGCAAGGGCCGCTCGACCTCGCGCAATATCCGGTCGTAAAGCCCGGGCGGCGGCAGCCGGTCCTTGTGCGCGGAAAAATAGTCCTTGAGGTGTCGCTCGACCGCGCCGCCGAGGCTTTCGCCCTCCCGCGGGGTCGCAGCCATATCTGGCACCGAGGCCGAGGGCGCCTCCGACAGTTCCGCCTCGATGACGTCTATGCCGATGACTTCCTGCGAATAGAGCGCGGCGAGACGACGCACGAGATTTTCAAGCTCGCGCACGTTGCCGGGCCAGCGGTAATCCGCGAGCCGCGCCATCGCCTGTTCGTCGATGCGTTTGGCGGGCAAGCCTTCGGACTGCGCCTGGGCCAGGAAGTGCCGCACCAGCAGCGGAATGTCCTCGGTACGCTCGCGCAAGGGCGGCAGGCGGATCGGCACGACGTTGAGCCGATAGAAAAGGTCCTCGCGGAACAGACCCTGGGACACCAGCCGCCGCAAGTTGCGGTGCGTCGCGGCAATGATCCGCACGTTGGTGCGGATCGCGGTACGACCACCCACGGTCGTATATTCGCCTTCCTGAAGGACGCGCAGCAGGCGGGTCTGTGCCTCGATCGGCATGTCGCCGATTTCATCAAGGAACAGGGTGCCGCCCTCGGCCTGCTCGAAGCGGCCGACATGGCGCTGGGCCGCGCCGGTAAAAGCGCCGCGCTCATGGCCGAACAATTCGCTTTCGATCAACTCGCGCGGAATCGCCGCCATGTTGATGGCGATGAAGGGACCCGAACGGCGCGAGCCGTAATCGTGAAGCGCGCGCGCCACCAGTTCCTTGCCCGTTCCCGATTCGCCCGTGATCATCACCGTCAGATCGGTGGCGATGAGCCGCGCGAGCGTCCGATAGATTTCCTGCATCGCGGGCGAACGCCCGATCAGAGGAAGCTGCTCTTCCTCCGCATCGGCCTGCTTGGCCGCGTCGGGGGATGCGGCGGGCTGCGAAAACGCTTTCTTGACGACGCCGACGAGCTCGTTGAGATCGAAAGGCTTCGGCAGGTATTCGAAGGCCCCGCGCTGGGCCGCCTTGACCGCGGTCAGCAGGGTGTTCTGCGCGCTCATGACGACGATGCGCAGGTCGGGGCGGATCTTGCGGATGCGCGGCAGCAGGTCGAGGCCGTTCTCGTCCGGGAGCACGACGTCGGTGATCACCAGATCGCCCTCGCCGTCGGTGATCCAGCTCCACAGCGTCGCCGCGTTGGATGTGGCGCGCACGTTGTAGCCGTTGCGCGTCAGCGCCTGGCTCACCACCGTACGGATGGCGTTGTCGTCGTCGGCGACGAGCACCGTCATGTCAGCCATTCTTGTCCTCCGGCCCCCTGTAGACAGGGAGATACACCCGGAACACCGTATGGCCGGGCTCGCTTGAAAACTCGATGATGCCGCCGTGATCACCGATGATCTTGGCGACCAGCGGCAAGCCGAGGCCGGTCCCCCCCGCCTTCGTGGTGACGAAAGGATCGAAAAGGTTGGCGCGCAGGTCGTCGGGAATGCCTTCGCCGTTGTCTTCCACCGTCACCAGCAGCGGAAGATGCGTGCGCCGCCCGCCCGGCTGCGCAAGACGCAGCCCGATCTGATAGCCGGTGGTCAGCGTCACCTCGCCGCCGACTTTCGGCGCCGCCTCGGCCGCGTTCTTGACCAGGTTCAGGAACACCTGGATCAACTGGTCGCGGTCGCCCGCCACCGCCGGCAGCGACGGGTCGTAACGTTCCTTGAAGCGGATGTGCCGGGCGAAGCCGTTCTTGGCGAGCTCACGCACGTGCTCCAGCACCTGATGGATATTGACCGGGCCGCGCTCGATATAGGGGCGGTCGGAAAACACCTCCATGCGGTCGACCAGCGCGCAGATTCGGTCGGTTTCGTCGCAGATGAGGCGGGTCAGCTTGCGGTCCTCGGCGCTGACGCCGGTCTCGAGAAGCTGCGCCGCGCCGCGAATGCCCGATAGCGGGTTCTTCACCTCATGGGCCAGAACCGCTGCCATGCCGGTGACCGAACGCGCCGCGTTGCGGCTGTCCATCTGGCGGGTCATCTTGGAAGCGATCGATCGGTCATGGAACGATACCACCACGGCCCCGGCATTGTCGGGGATCGGAGCGACCTGGATGGTCAGCAGACGCGAACCGATACGGGGCGTTTCCAGCGTCACGCCGTATTCGGAAAGGCTCGCGCCCGAGGTCCGCACCTGCTCGATCATGGCAAAGACCGGACTGTCGGCGGGAATGAGATCGGTGAGCGCGCGTTCGCACAACCATGTCTGGCTCGCGTCGAAGAACTGTTCGGTGGCGAGGTTGACGTATTCGATCGCGTCGTTGGCGCCGACCACCAACACAGGATCGGCGAGCGCGTTGAGGACCGCCTCGAAGCGCCCCTCTTCCCCGCCGGGGCTGCCGCCCGGCTTGCGCAGCAGCTTGAGATTCATGCCGCCTCCATGCCGACATCCGGCATTTCATCGAGCGCCGACAGTGCCGCCCTGTCGAAAAACTCGCGGGTCAGTGCGGCTACCGCCGAGGGATCGTCGAGACGGTTGATCTCGTTCCTGAAACGCGCCGCGTCGGCAAGCCCGGCCGCATACCAGCCGAGATGCTTGCGCGCCATGCGCACACCGCGATGAACGCCGTGATGGACCAGCATGTCGTCGAAATGGCGAAGGGCCAGCGTGCCGCGCTCGGCCGGCGTCGGCTCGGCGAGGCGCTCCCCGGTCCTGAGATAATGCGCGACATGGCGCAGGAACCACGGACGCCCGCAGGCGCCCCGGCCGATCATGACGCCGTCGGCACCCGAGGCCTCGCGCGCGGCCAGCGCATCGTCGAGGGTGCGGATATCGCCATTGACGACGACAGGAATGGAAACGGCCGCCTTCACCTTGCGCACGAAAGCCCAGTCGGCGGTGCCTTCGTAGAACTGGCAGCGCGTGCGGCCATGGACCGTGATCATCTGCGCGCCGGCATCTTCAACGATGCGCGCGACCTCGGGCGCATTGAGACTGTCATCGTCCCAGCCCTTGCGCATCTTGACGGTGATTGGAAGCTGCACGGCCTTGACCGCGGCCGCGACGATGCGCCCGATCAGCAAAGGGTCGCGCATCAGCGCGGAACCCGCCTGCTTGTTGACGACCTTCTTCACCGGGCAACCCATGTTGAGATCGATGAGCGCGGCGCCGCGATCGGCGTTGAGGCGCGCCGCCTCGGCCACCACATCCGGCTCGCAGCCGGCAAGCTGAACCGCCATCGGAAATTCTTCGGGCCGGGTTTCGACCATTTTCAGAGACTGGCGCGTCTCGCGGACCATGGCCTGGCTCGCGATCATCTCGGACACGACCAGCCCCGCCCCTTCCGCCTTCACGAGACGGCGGAACGGCAGATCGGTGACCCCGGACATGGGGGCGAGGATGACCGGTTCGTCGAGGCGGACCGGGCCGATTTGGATGGTCATTTTTTAAGCAAAAATGGTCCTGATTAAAACTCAGGCAAGATAACCGTTTGGCACTTTTTCCGCAAGAAAATCGCGGCTCATGCCCGGCCCAACAGAACCTCGCTGACGAATTTCACCCCGGGATAGGCAAGGGTCAGGAACAGGTAGGCCAGAAGCACGAAACGGGCGGCGCGGCGCCCGGCGAGGCCGCTCAGGCGGTCGACGAGGATCAGGCCGCAAATCACCGCAAAGGCCACCACCGAAAATACCGTCTTGTGGTTCCAGGCGATCAACCGCTTGGTATCGAGCCATTCGATGACCATCCCACTTGCGAGGCCGAGAGCGAGGACCACCGCGGCCATCAGCATCAGGCTGCGCTGCACGCTTTCGCCGTCGGCAACCGAGGGCAGCAGACCCGTCAGGCGCGTAGGCCGCCGAGCCTTCATGGCGCGTTCCTGCACGAAAACCCCGGCACCGGCCACCGCGGCCAGCGTGAACAGCGCGTAAGTCACCACCGAAATCACGATATGCAGGCCGAGCCAGGCACCGCCCGGCGCGGCCTGTGCGGCAGCGGGGGCATGGCTCCAGACGGTGGCAATCGCGCCAAGGATCAAGAGATAGGGCGCAAGCAGCGCGCCGATCCGCGACAGCGACGGGCAGACGAACGAACCCGCACCATAAAGTGCCAGAGTCACCGCCACGGTCAGCCACAGGGCCGGCGCGAGACCAGGCCGCCAGCCTGCGGCGAAATCCACCCCCACCACCGTCGCCGTGCCCGCCAGCGCCACCGCCAGCATGACCCAGGTCCGCAGGCGCCCGCCTTCGGCCAGCGCGGTAAAATGGGCGATGGACAGGGCGCAAAGGGCCGCCAGCGCGGCGATATTGAGGGCAAGCATCGTCATGGGCGGGGGAGTATATCACCGAAGCCCGCCCGGCAAGGGCGGCATTTGGGCATAAATTCCGCCCCGCAGGGCGCTTGTTACGAACCGCGCCCCCGATTACCCTGCGGCGATGTTCCATCCCCCCGTTACGGATCAGCCATGACCGCGAGCGCAACCACGACCGCTGCCCTGATCGTCGCCGCCGGACGCGGCCGCCGCCTCGGCGCCGGCGCGCCGAAGCAATACCTCGCACTCGGCCAGTGGAGCGTCCTTGGGCGCGCCGCGGCGGCTTTTGCCGCCCACCCGCGCGTCGGGCAGGTCCGCGTCGTCATCCATGGCGACGACCGCGACCTTTACGACAGCGCGACCCGTGGCCTTGGCCTCGGCGATCCGGTGATCGGCGGCGCGCAGCGTCAGGATTCGGTGCGCCTCGGCCTCGAAAGCCTCGCCGCGGATGCGCCGGAAAACATCCTGATCCACGATGCGGCGCGCCCGCTCGTCGATGGCGCCCTGATCGACCGGGTGATCGGCGCGCTCGACGATTTCGATGCCGCCGTTCCGGCGCTTGCCGTCACCGATTCGATCAAGCTCGGCACCGGCGGCGTCATCACCGGGGCCATGCCGCGCGACGGCCTTTTCCGCGCCCAGACCCCGCAGGGCTTCCGCTTCGCCGCCATCCTCGAGGCGCACCGCCGCGCCCACAAGGAAAGCCGCGAGGAATTCACCGACGATGCCGCCATCGCCACCTTCGCCGGCATCGAGGTGGCGCTGGTCGCCGGATCGGAAAACAACCTCAAGATCACCACCGATGACGACCTCTCCCGCGCCCGGGCCGTGCTGGCGGGAGCTTCGGGCGGCGAAATACGCACCGGCTTCGGCTTCGACGTCCATGCCTTCGATGCGGCCAAGCCCGGCCCCGTGCGCTTGGGCGGCGTCGACCTGCCGCACGCCCGCGGCCTTGCCGGGCATTCCGATGCCGATGCAGCACTTCACGCGGCAACCGACGCGCTGCTCGGCTGCATCGCGGCGGGCGACATCGGCACACATTTTCCGCCATCTGATGCCAAGTGGAAGAACGCGGACTCTCAGATCTTCCTGAAGCACGCGGGCGAGCTTGTTGCCGCCGCGGGCGGTCGCATCCTCAATCTCGACATCACCATCGTCTGCGAAGAACCGCGCATCGGTCCGCACCGCGATGCGATGCGGGCGCGCATCGCCGGGATCCTCGGCATCGATCCGGGTCGCGTCAGCGTCAAGGCGACGACGACCGAACGGCTCGGCGCGCTCGGGCGCGGCGAAGGCATCGCCGCCCAGGCGGTCGCCACCGTAAATCTCGGAGGGGCGTAACCTTATGACCATGCCGACGATGAAGCCGTCCAAGGGCCTGCCCGAAGGCGTATCCTTCTGGCATCCGGCGACCCTTGCCGCAACGTGGTTCGGCACCGGCCTGCTGCCGAAGATGCCCGGCACCTGGGGATCGCTCGCCACCCTGCCCGTCGCCTGGGTTCTGGCACAGCGCTTCGGCCCCTATGCCGTCGTGGCGGCGGCGTTGGTCGCCTTCGTCATTGGCCTGTGGGCCTGCCGGGTCTATCTCGCGCGCTCGCGCACGAAGGATCCCGGCGAAATCGTCATCGACGAGGTTGCAGGCCAGCTGGTGGCGGTAGCGCCCGCCGGTCTCGATCCGCTGGCTTTCGGGCTGGCCTTCATCCTGTTCCGCACTTTCGACGTTATGAAACCGTGGCCGCTGCGCGACCTCGAACGCCTCCCCGGCGCTCTCGGCGTGATGGCGGACGACATCGGCGCGGGTCTGTATACCGCGATCATGATCAGCCTTTATTTCCTGATCCTGGGGAAGCCCGGTGTATTTTTCTGACGACACCCTCGACCTCGCCGCAAACGTTGTGGCCGCCGCACGCAACGGCGGAATCACGCTGGCGACGGCCGAATCCTGCACGGGCGGGCTGATCGCCGGCGCGATCACCGAAGTTTCCGGCGCGTCCCATGTCTTCATGCGCGGCTTCGTCACCTACGCCAACGAAGCAAAGACCGAGCTTCTCGGCGTCGATGCGAAAACCATCGCGCGCAACGGGGCGGTCAGCGAAGACGTCGCCCGCGCCATGGCCGAGGGCGCCGTGCGCGCGGCCAACGTCGGCGCGGCCGTAGCCGTGACCGGAATCGCCGGACCGGGCGGCGGCAGCGCGGAAAAACCCGTCGGCCTCGTCCATATCGCGGCCAGCCGCGCGGGTGCAGCCACCCTGCACGAACGGCACGTCTTTCCCGGAAACCGGGCAACCGTGCGCGCACAGGCGGTCGCCGCCGCGCTGAGACTTTTGTTGCGCGCGCTTGGCGAAACGGCCTAAAACCGGCAGCCAGATACAAGGACCCCCTGCCCGATGATCACCTTCAAGCCCCGGCCCGAGCTGCCCGTCGATTACCGCGTTTCGATCCGCAACGTGCTGGGTATCACGTTCCTCGGCCTGCTGATCGCCGTGCTGCTGGGCGCCATCATCGTCCAGCTGGACCCCACGATCGGCACCGAGGGCAAGGACCCGATCAAGAAGGTCCTGTGGATGTTCCTGATCCTGCTGACCGGCGTTCTGACGGCGACGGGTTACGTTCTGGCATGGCGCACGCCTGCGCGCTGGGGGATCGTCGGGCTGACGCCCCCGACGGCGCGCTGGGTGCTGATCAGCATCACCATCGGCGCCGTGCTGTTCTTCGTCGGCGAACGTGTCGATCACATGTTCCGCCTCGGCATCATCGAGAGCTTCCGCGCCCAGTTCGGTCCCGGCCTCAAGACGCAGGTCGGCTTCATTTCGATGATGGTGGTGTTCGGAATCATCCGTCCGATCACGCTGGAAATCTATTTCCGCGGCGTGCTGCTCAATTTCTTCATCAGCCGTTTCGGCAACGAGGCGGGGCTGTTCATCACCTCGATCCTGTTCGCGGGCCTGTACTTTCAGCCCGACATGCCCGCCAACATGGCTTTCGGTTTCGTTTACGCCCTGACCTTCGGCCTTCTCTACCTGCGTTCAGGCTCGCTCTGGAACGGGATCGTCTGCCACGCCACCGTGGGCATGCTCTTCGCGGCCAAGGCCGCCTGGAACTAGCCGCTGGTGCTTACGTCCGCCAAGGCCCGCTGGGCCGCGCTTTCGCCCAACGTCCGCGGCGCCGCCTTCGTCGTTACCGGCGGCTTCATTCTGATCTGCATGGCGTCGCTGGTGAAATTTCTGGGCCAGCGGCTGCCGTCTTTCGAAGTGCTGTTCTGCCGGTTCCTTGCGGGGCTGATCGTCATCCTGCCCGTGGTCTGGCGCGCCGGTTTCACCACCGTGCTCAAGACCGAGAAAATCTCCGGCCATGCCATCCGCGGCTTCGTCGGCTTCATGGGCAATCTCTGTTTCTTCTTCGCCCTCGTCCACATGGCCATCGCCGACACGGTGACGATCCAGTTTTCCCGTCCCATCATCATGGTCTTTATTGCTGCGCTGATCCTGCGCGAAACCGTGGGCTGGCGTCGCGCCCTTGTCGCCGTCGTGGGGTTTTCCGGGGTGGTGATGATCACACGGCCCTTTGGCGCCGGGTTCGAGCCCTGGGCCATCGTCGCGCTGGGCGGCACCTTCTTCGGCACCCTCGTCGTGCTGACGATCAAGCTGCTGTCGCGCTCCGAAAGCACGCTGACCATCATGTTCTATTTCGCCCTGTTCACCACCCTGTTCGCCGCCATCCCGGCGGCCTTCGTGTGGGTGCAGCCGACCATGGAAGAATGGCTTCTGCTGGCGCTGACGGGCACGCTCGGCATCATCGGCCAGTCGATGTTCACCCACGGCGTCAAGCTGGGCGACACCAGCTTCGTCATGCCGTTTGACTACATGCGGATCGTCTATTCGTTCTTCCTGGGATTCGTGTTCTTCACCGAACTGCCGGGCGCCTGGAGCTTCGTCGGCGCCGCGGTGATCGTCGGCTCCAGCATCTATCTGGTGCGCTCCGAAAGCCGGAACAAAAGCGCCTGAAAGAAACCCGCCGGACCCGAAGGCCCGGCGGAATGCCTGCTCAGAACCAGAAACGGACGCCGACGACAAGCGCGAGGTCCTCGCGCCTTTCGGCCTCCGCCCGCGCGCGCACGGCGGTTTCACCGAGCTTGCGCGTCCAGTTGATGCCGACATAGGGCGCAAACTCGCGCCGCACCTCGTAGCGCAGACGCAGGCCGAGGCCGACGTCGGCGATGCCCTTGCCGGTGTCGTACTCCTTCACGTCCTGGGCGAAGAGGTTGGTTTCGACCGACGGCTCAAGCACGAGCCGCTGGGTCAGCAGCAGGTCTGCTTCCGCCTTGAAACGGGCGGAAACGTCGCCCTTCTCGCTGACGAAGGCCGCCATGTCGGTCTCGATGAAGTACTTCGCCATGCCCTTGAGGCCGACGACCGCATAGGTGCGCTCTGGCGCCGGGCGGAAGTCGTGGCGAAGGCCCGCCTGCAGGTCGAAGAAGTCGGAGATCATGCGGCTGTAGAGAAGCTGCACTTCCGCTTCATGAACCTTGCCCTTCTCCGGCGCCTCGCCCTCGGTCTTGAGCCAGAGCTTGTCGGTATCGGTGCCGATCCAGCCCTGTGCATCCCAGGCCCAGACATCGGTGCCCTTCTGGCTGCGGTGTTCGAGCCGTTCGAACTCGAGGAAGCTCTGCACCATGTTGTCCAGTTCCGCCGAACGCGCGGCCGCCGGCAAGGCAAGCAACGCGCCAAAGGCGAGGGAGAGCACGGTTTTTCTGAAAGATGTCATTCCCTGCCCTCCTTACTGCGCTTCGGCGGTTTTCTGTTCGACGATGATCTTGCGCATCATGCCCGACGCCATGTGGTAGAGCAGATGGCAATGGAAGGCCCATTCGCCGACCGCATCGACAGGAACATCGGCGCTGATGGTCATGCCCGGGGTCACGTTGATCACGTGCTTGAGCGGGCTGAACCGGCCATTGCCGTTATCGAGCTGCATCCACATGCCATGCAGGTGCATAGGATGGGACATCATCGTTTCGTTGACGAACTTGAAGCGCACGCGCTCGCCGAGACGCAGGCGGATCGGCTCTGCTTCGGAGTACTTCTTGCCGTTGATCGTCCAGATGTAGCGTTCCATGTTCCCGGAAAGCCGGATCTCGATCTCGCGGTCGGGCTTGCGGTAGTCCTTCCACGGCCGCATGGCGCGAAGATCGCCGTAAACCAGGAATTTCTCGCCCGGCTTCTTCTCCGGCGCGAGGCCGCTGCCCATGGTGTATTCCGACATCGGCCCCATGACGTGCCCGGCGTGGGGATCGGCGCCTTTCGCGGCTCCACCTCCCATCCCGGTCATGTTGCTCATGTCATGGCCGGCGTGATCGCCGCCCATGCCCATGTCGGCCATGGTGAGAAGCGGACGCGGCGACATCGCCGGTATTTCGCCCGCCATGCCTTCGCGCGGGGCAAGCGTCGCGCGTGCGGCACCCGTGCGGTCGATGCTTTCGGCAAAGACCGTATAGGCCTTGTCGTCCTTCGGCTGAACGATGACGTCGTAGGTTTCCGCCACGGCGATGCGCAGGCGGTCGACGGGCATCGGCAGGGTATCGTTGCCGTCGGCCTGCACCACGGTCATCTTCAGGCCCGGGATGCGGACGTCGAAGTAACTCATGGCCGAGCCGTTGATGAACCGCAGCCGGACGCGCTCGCCCGGCTTGAAGATGCCGGTCCAGTTCTGCGCGGGCGTCTTGCCGTTCACGAGAAACGAATATCCCGTGACGTCGGCGATGTCGGTAGGCGCCATGCGCATGTCGCCCCAGTCCATGCGATCGCGCATGGTGGCGCCCACGCCCTTCTTCTTCGCATCCTCCATGAAGGTGCCGAGCGTGCGCTGGTTGTAGTTGTAATAATCGCTCTTGAGCTTGAGCTTGCGGAACACCGTTTCCGGCTTTTCGTCCGTCCAGTCCGACAGCATCACGACGTAGTCGCGGTCGAAACGGAAGGCTTCCTTCTTTGCCGGTTCGATGACCAGCGGGCCGTAAATGCCCGCCTGTTCCTGCAGGCCGGAATGGCTGTGATACCAGTAAGTGCCGCTCTGCTTGGCCGTGAACCGGTAGGTGAAGGTCTCGCCCGGCTTGATGCCCGGGTAACTGATCCCGGGCACCCCGTCCATCTGGTAGGGCAGCAGGATGCCGTGCCAGTGGATCGAGGTATCGACCTTCAGCCGGTTGGTGACGTTGATAACGACGTCCTCCCCTTCCTTGAAGCGAAGGGTCGGGCCGGGAATCTGGCCGTTGATGGCCATCGCTTCCCGGTTCTCGCCCGTGATGTTGACCGTCTTGGTCGCGATCTCGAGGTTATAGGTTCCGGCCAACACCGGCCCCGACAGGGGGCCGAAGGCCAGGGCGGCCGCGGCAAGCGGCACGCGCAGTAATGCTGATTTCATGGGAAATACTCCAATATGAAAAACGATCCTAGCGGGCGAACTTGAACTGGCCGACCATGCCCGTGTGGTAGTGACCCGGCACGTTGCAGGCGAATTCGAGCTTGCCGCCCTTGGCGAACTTCCAGACCAGCTCGGCGCTCTTGCCCGGCTCGACCAGCACGCTGTTGGGATCGTCATGCTTCATCGAGGCCATGTCCGCAGCGGAATGGCCCATCGCGGCGTGGCTCGACATGTTCATGTTCATGGAGGTCGGCGTCAGCATGCCCATCTCCATCATCTTCATCATCTGCTGCTGATGCGTCGCATGCATCTCGGGCGTGCCGATGTTGAACTCGTGCAGCAGTTCGCCAGCGTTCTTGACCCTGAAATGGATGGTTTCGCCGGCCTTCACCTCGATGCTTTCGAGGTTATAGGTGTTGTCCTTCATCTCGATGTCGACGATGCGCTTGGCATCGACCTTCTTGCCCGGCATGCCGATCGCAGAAGGCTTGCCGTGGCCCACATCGGCGAGCACAGGGGTGGAAACCGCAAAAGCGGCGACAAGGGCAAGCATGGAAACGGTGGTCTTCATCCGAAGAACTCCTTGGATCGGGCGTCCACGGCACAGTGACCCCGCACACGGGGAATACGCGCGCAAACGGACGCTCAGGTTAAATTTTCTGAGATAAGTCGGGAAACGCGCCTAGGCGCGCGGGACCGGCGGATCGCGATCCGGGATATGGGCGCGCAACAGGTTTTCGAGCGCGATGGGCCAGGCTGAATGCGTGCGGCAGCCATGCGGCGCGAAGCACAGGCCAACAGAAACGGGAGAACTGCACACGCTCGAAGACGAGCAGTGCATGCTCTGCGAAGGATCCTGATGCTGGTCGGCCGGTCCATGTGCCGGCGGGTGGTGCAGGACCGAATGGCCGGCGTGGGCCTTCATCGCGGGGGGGGCAACGCTGTCGAGCCCGTGCGCCGAGGCGGACACGGACAGGAACAGGAAAGCCAACAGGGCAACGACGAGGCGCATCAAGAAACCTTCACGGATCAACCCTAACCGCTAGACTCCTAGCCCAACAGGGCGCCGATGTCACGCGCGATCAGGGCGTGACGACGAAAGGCGTCACCATGCCGGAGCCGTAATGACCCGGAAGATTGCACAGCAGTAGGTAGTTTCCGGCCGGCAGCGTCGTTTCCAGGACCTTGGTGCCGCCAGGCGCGATGTCTTCGACCTCGCCTTTTTCCTTGGACTTGTCGACCACCGCCTTGCCCGTTTGGTAATCGTAGCCGAACGGCGTGTTGAAGTTGTCGACGGCGACGATTTCCATTTCATGGACGACGCTGGTTGAAAAGTTCACCACCTCGAAGCGGATCTTGCCCGCCTTGACGCTGCTCTTGGTCGGGCGAATGGACATCATGCCCATCATGCCACCGCCCATCATTCCCATCATTCCAGGGCCCATCATGCCTGGGCCCCAACCGCCCGGGCCCATCATGCCCGGACCACGTCCGCCCCAGCCCATTCCGCCATAACCGGGGCCGCCATACCCCTGCCCGCCGAAGCCCATCATGTGGCCGGACATCGAACTCATGTCGAGAAGCGCCACCTTGATCGTTTCCTGCGCCATCGCCCGCTGGGCCGGTGCGCCCGCGAGGATAAGAAGAGACAAAGCAAAAATTCCAAAGAACGTTTGAACGATTTTGCGCATGGCGGCATCTCCTTCGGTGCAAATAAAGAGATATTCAGCTTACCGTTAAGACTGCGCCTCTACGGGGTCCGCTTCAAGCCCCTCGCTGGCGAAGGGCGGTCTGCACCGCGTTTTCAGGGGCTTGCAGGAAGCGCGAACGGTCGCGCGCCGAAAATGCAGGACCGCCGCCGCGGATTTCGCCGCTATCGCGCAGATGGGCCATCAGCTCGCGCATGGCGAGCGCGTTGCCGATGCCCGCTTCCGTGAAGGGCTGGCCGGTGTGGCCGATCACCTGCGCACCCTTGGCGATGCAGCGCGCGGCAAGCGGAATGTCGGCGGTCACCGCGATGTCGGACGCCGAAACATGTTCCGCGATCCAGTCGTCTGCGGCATCCAGTCCTTCCGCCACCACCACCCGGTTGATCAGGGGATTGTCGCCGCCCGCGCGCAGCCACGTGTTGCCGACGAGATGCACGCGCAGGCCATGACGTGTGGCGACGCGCAGGACCTCGTCCTTGACCGGGCAGGCATCGCCGTCGACAAAGATCTCAGGCACCGGTCCCCCGGCCGTAGAGCACGGCGGCGCGGGCCTCGAAGGCAGCGATCATGCGGCGCTGGGCATCGTCGAAGAAGGCCCCCATCATCTTTTCGAGAAGCGCCGAGCGAAATTCGAAGGCGACATGGAATTCGAGCCGCGTGCCCTCGCCTTCCGGCACGAACGCCCAGCGGTTTTCCATATGCTTCATCGGACCGCGCACGTATTCGACGCCGATGGCGGGCGGCTGGGCCGCTGGCGAAAGGGTGACGCGCGAAGTGAAGGTTTCGCGGAAGATGCG
>JAYQQF010000015.1:0-7559 GCA_038145705.1 Alphaproteobacteria bacterium
CGGGACCGCCGCCCAAGACGGCCGGCTCCCCCGCGGCGGTAACGGTCAAGGTGACCGCCCTGCCCGCCCCGGCCCCGGCGCCGGCCTCCGAGTCGAAACCGGCCCAACCTGCGCCCGCCGAACCTGCCCCCGCCCAGCCGGCCGCCACACCTGCGCCGCAGGCGGCCCCCGCGCCAGAGGCAACGCCTGCGCCCGCCCCCGCAGCCGCACCACCGACGCCCGCACCGGCAGCGGAAAAGCCGGCTGCGCCCCCGCCGAAGGCGCCTTCCGCCAACGTCGCGGCCCTGCCGCGCCCGGCCCAGGGCCTTGCCCCGGCCCCCGATCCGTCGCTGATCGAGCCGTCGCACCTCGGCAAGCTGCCGCGTGTCGCCCCCGACGGTCGCAAGGCATGGCAGACCTACGGTCGGCCTTTCGATGCCAACGACCAGCGCCCGCGCATCGCCATCATCATCGGCAACCTCGGCCTGTCGGGTGCCGCCACCGAAGCCGCGATCCAGAACCTGCCGGGCGGGGTGACCCTCGCCTTTTCGCCCTACGCGCGCGGGCTGGACCAGTGGATCGCGCTGGCGCGCGCTGCCGGTCACGAAGTCCTGCTCGATCTGCCGATGGAGCCGATCAACTTTCCCGCCAACGACCCCGGCCCGGAAACCCTGCTGACCAGCCTGACCGCCGACCAGAACCGCACGCGCCTGCGCACATTGCTTGGCCGGGTCACCGGCTACGTCGGCGTCGTCAACCACATGGGATCGCGCTTCACCACTTCGGCGCCGCACCTGCGCCCGGTCCTGACTGAACTGCGCGATCGCGGCCTGATGTTCGTCGACTCGCGATCGAGCCTGCGGTCCGTCGCGGCGCGCACCGCGACCGAGGTGCAGCTTCCCCGCGTCATCAACAACCGCTTCATCGATGCCGAGGCTTCGCGCGACGCCATCGACGCCCGCTTGGCCGAAATCGAGCGCATCGCGCGGGTGTCGGGCTATGCGGTGGCCATCGGCCAGCCCTTCCCGGTGACCCTCGACAGGGTCGGCCGCTGGGTCCGCGATCTTGAGGACAAGGGCTTCGCCCTGGCACCGGTGACCGCGATGGTCAACGCCCAGCCCGACTGACGACATGACCGAACCTGCCGACACATCGAGCCTGCCCTATCGCCCCTGCGTCGGCGTCATGCTGTTCAACCGCGAGGGCCGGGTGTTCGTGGCGCGGCGTATCGACATGGTGTCGGAAGCCTGGCAGATGCCCCAGGGCGGCATCGACCCGGGCGAGGACCCTGCCGAGGCCGCGTTCCGCGAACTGGGCGAAGAGATCGGTACGCGCGCGGCCGAGATCATGGCCGCGACCGAGGATTGGCTCGATTACGACCTGCCGGTGGACCTGATCGGCAAGCTGTGGAAGGGCCGCTACCGCGGCCAGCGCCAGAAGTGGTTCGCCATGCGGTTCCTGGGCGCCGATGGCGATATCGATATCGAGACGGAAAAGCCCGAATTCTGCGAATGGAAATGGGTGGAACCACCGGAACTGCCGGGACTGATCGTGCCGTTCAAGCGCGATCTCTATGCCGAGCTGGTCAGGCGTTTCGCCCATCTTGCCGACGAAGCGCGCCGGCGCGACTGAATTTAAGGAAAATCAGACAGCGAGACGGGCGAGGCGCTTCTGGCGCCAGTCCATGAAACGCCATGCCGCGCGCGCGGCAAAGCGGGCGAACCAGCCCTGCGGGTCGAGCCCCGTCGCCTTGAAGGTCATGGCGATACCGCGCTCGATGATGACGGGCCGGTAATAACGATAGGCGCGGGCGGCATAAGCGTCGGCATTGCGACGGCGCTCATACGGCTCGCCGTGGCTGTTGCCGGCGTAGTACGCATAGGCCAGTTCGTCGTCGTCCGATTCCAGCATCCGCCCGACGGCGACGCGCAGTCGCGCGAGCGTGCCCGGCTTTTCCGCCGCGACGTAGCGTTTCAGGTGCGTATAGAACAGCTTGTAGTGACGAAACTCGTCGCCCGCGATCTTGAGGCAGATGGCCTTGAGCACCGGCTCGTCGGTCGCATGGGCGAGCGAGGTGTAATAGGAGCTGGTGCCGACCTCGACCACGCAGCGCGCTACCAACTCGCCCGAGCGCGAGCCGCGCACCGAAGCCGTGGCATCGACGGGGATGCGGTAGCCTTCCTTGAACATGGCAAAACGTTCGGCGAAATCGAAGTCGCGATCGGCGATTTCCGCCCAGCGGCCAAGGACATCGCCGTGCTGGACCTCTTCATCGGCCCATTCGTCGGCCGCCGCCGCAAAGGATTCATCGCCCGGGAAGACGTTGCGCAGATAGGTCGCGTAATCGGCGGAGTTCTTCTCCACCATCGCCGCGGCCTTGACCACGCACAGGATGTCGGGATCGACCCGTGCGGGGTCGAAGTGGTCCCAGGGGATATCGGCGGATGTCCAATGCTTCATGACGGCTTCCCTGCCCGCATTATAGCGGCAAGACGCTGGCCGCTGTCACGCGCGGCCGCGCAAGTCGCTCGGAAATAAGGGAAAAACCTCAGGCGGCCGCGGCCAGCAGGGCTTCGGCGATGTCGACGGCGCGCTGGGCGGCGGCCTTGTCGGCCTCGGTTTCGGCGTCCGCCACCTTGGCGCGGGCCGCGGTCAGGCGGGCTTCCGCCTTGGCGCGGTCGAAATCGGCAAGGTTCACCGCTTCTTCGGCCAGAACCGTGCAGCGGTCGGGCGTCACTTCGGCGAAGCCGCCGGCGACGAAAATCCGGCTGCCGACCTTGCCGCCCTCATGCACGGCGATGACACCGGGACGCACGAGTGAAATCAACGGCGAATGGTTGGGCAGGACGCCGAAGTCGCCTTCGGAGCCCGGCACCACGACCATGTCCACCTCGCCCGCGAAAAGCAGACGGGCGGGCGAAACCAGTTCGAATGCGACCTTGTCGGCCATGAAAGCCTCGCTTTTCGCTTACGCTGCCTCGGCGGCCAGCTTCTTGGCCTTGGCGATTGCTTCGTCGATGGTGCCGACCATGTAGAACGCCGCTTCCGGCAGGTCGTCATACTTGCCTTCGACGATGCCCTTGAAGCCGGCGATCGTGTCGGCGAGGCCGACGAGCTTGCCCGGCGAACCGGTAAACACTTCGGCCACGAAGAACGGCTGGCTGAGGAAACGCTGGATCTTGCGGGCGCGGGACACCGTCAGCTTGTCTTCTTCCGACAGTTCGTCCATGCCCAGAATGGCGATGATGTCCTGCAGCGACTTGTAGGTCTGCAGCACGCGCTGCACGTCGCGCGCGACCTGGTAGTGCTCGTCGCCGAGAATGCGCGGGTCGAGCATGCGCGAGGTCGAGTCGAGCGGGTCGACCGCCGGGTAGATGCCCAGTTCCGCGATCTGGCGCGACAGCACCGTGGTCGCATCAAGGTGCGCAAATGAGGTTGCCGGCGCCGGGTCGGTCAAGTCGTCGGCGGGCACGTAAATCGCCTGCACCGAGGTGATCGAGCCCTTGCGGGTCGAGGTGATGCGTTCCTGCAGGTTGCCCATGTCGGTGGCCAGCGTCGGCTGGTAACCCACCGCCGAGGGAATGCGACCGAGCAGCGCCGACACTTCCGAACCCGCCTGGGTGAAACGGAAGATGTTGTCGACGAAGAACAGCACGTCCTGGCCTTCCTCGTCGCGGAAATATTCCGCGAGCGTCAGGCCGGTCAGCGCCACGCGCGCACGCGCGCCCGGCGGCTCGTTCATCTGGCCGTATACCAGCGCGGCCTTGGAATCGCCGTCGGTCTTGATGACGCCCGATTCCATCATTTCGTGATAGAGGTCGTTGCCTTCGCGGGTACGTTCGCCGACGCCCGCAAACACCGAGTAACCGCCGTGCGCCTTGGCGACGTTGTTGATCAGTTCCATGATCAGCACGGTCTTGCCGACGCCCGCGCCGCCGAACAGGCCGATCTTGCCGCCCTTGGCGTAAGGCGCCAGAAGGTCGATGACCTTGATGCCGGTGACGAGAATGGCCGCTTCGGTGGACTGCTCCTCGAACGCCGGAGCCGCGCGGTGGATCGCCAGCGACTTGTCGGTCTTGACCGGGCCGCGTTCGTCAACCGGTTCGCCGACGACGTTGATGATGCGCCCGAGCGTGCCGGGGCCGACGGGCACCGTGATCGGCGCGCCGGTATCGGTCACTTCCTGGCCGCGCACGAGACCTTCGGACGAGTCCATCGCGATGGTGCGGACCGTCGATTCGCCGAGATGCTGGGCAACCTCGAGCACGAGGCGCTTGCCGCCGTTCTGGCATTCCAGCGCGTTCAGGATCGGCGGCAGGTCGCCGTCGAACTGCACGTCGACGACGGCGCCGATGACCTGGGTGATCCGTCCTTTGGCATTATTGGCCATGCTGTGCTCCTGCTGGCTTTTTGGGAACGGGCCTAGACGGCCTCTGCCCCCGATACGATTTCGATCATTTCACGGGTAATGCTGGCCTGGCGCGTACGGTTGTAGTTGAGCGTCAGGCGGCCGATCATTTCACCGGCGTTACGGGTCGCGTTGTCCATCGCCGCCATGCGCGCGCCCTGCTCGCCCGCGTAGCTTTCAAGCAGCGAACGATAGAGCTGGACGCCGAGATTGCGCGGCAGAAGGTCGGCGAGGATGGCCTCTTCTTCCGGCTCGAACTCGTAGACGGCCTGCGGCTGCCCGGCCTTGGCGCCGTCGTCGTTGGCGGGCGCCGGCGGCGCCGGGAACGGGATCAGCTGCTGGGCGGTGAATTCCTGGGCGATGGCCGACTTGAAGCGGTTGTAGACGACCGTGCAGACGTCGAACGCGCCGTCGGCGAACATGCCCGCCACGCGCTGGCCGATGGCATCGGCGGCATCGAAGCGGATCTCGCGCTTGGTCAGGCCCTCGATGGTATCGACGATCAGGCTGGCGAAGTCGCGCTTGAGCCCGTCGCGGCCCTTGCGGCCGACGCAGAGGATTTTCACTTCCTTGCCTTCGGCCTTGAGCCGGTTGACGAGGTTGCGCGCGCCACGAATGATCTGGCCGTTGAAGCCGCCGCACAACCCGCGATCGGCGGTCACGACGACCAGCAGATGCACGTTGGTGGCGCCGGTTCCCGACAGCAGCTTGGGGGCGCCCGCGCTACCGCCGACGGCGGCTGCGAGAGAGCCGAGCATCCGCTCCATGCGTTCGGCGTAGGGGCGGGCCGCTTCGGCCTGATCCTGCGCGCGCTTGAGCTTTGACGCCGCGACCATCTTCATGGCCGCAGTGATCTTCTGCGTGGACTTCACGCTCGAGATACGGATGCGTAGGTCTTTGAGGCTCGGCATCGGTGTCTATCAGGCCGCGAAGGTGCGCTTGTATTCGTCGAGGAAGGCGCGAAGCTTCTCGTCCGTTTCCGGCTTGATCTCGCGATCGGTGCGGATCGCGTCGAGAATCGCCTTGTGCTTGTCGCGCAGCTCCGACAGCGCGCCGCGCTCGAAGGCGCCGACGCGGTTGAGCGGAATGCCGTCGAGGTAGCCCTTCACGCCGATGAAAAGGGAAGCCACCTGTTCCTCGACCTTCATGGGCGAGTACTGGGCCTGCTTCAGCAGTTCCGTCAGGCGCGAGCCGCGGGCCAGCAGGCGCTGGGTCGAGGCGTCGAGGTCCGAGGCGAACTGCGAGAAGGCTTCCATTTCGCGGTACTGGGCAAGCTCCAGCTTGATCGAGCCGGCGACCTGCTTCATCGCCTTGATCTGCGCGGCGGAGCCGACGCGCGAGACCGACAGGCCGACGTTCACCGCCGGGCGGATGCCCTTATAGAACAGGCCGGTTTCCAGGAAGATCTGGCCGTCGGTGATCGAGATCACGTTGGTCGGAATGTAGGCCGACACGTCGCCGGCCTGGGTTTCGATGACCGGCAGCGCGGTCAGCGAGCCGGCGCCGTTGGCGTCGTTCATCTTCGCCGCGCGTTCCAGCAGGCGGGAATGCAGGTAGAAGACGTCGCCCGGGAAGGCTTCGCGTCCTGGCGGGCGGCGCAGCAGCAGCGACATCTGGCGGTAGGCGACGGCGTGCTTGGAAAGGTCGTCGTACACGATCACGGCATGCATGCCGTTGTCGCGGAAGAACTCGCCCATGGCGCAGCCGGTGTAGGGCGCCAGGAACTGCAGCGGCGCCGGTTCCGACGCGGTCGCGGCGACGACGATGGAGTACTTCATCGCGCCCTGTTCCTCGAGCGTCTTGACGATCTGCGCGACCGTCGAGCGCTTCTGGCCGACGGCGACGTAGATGCAATAAAGCTTCTTCGATTCGTCGCCGCCTTCGTTCAGGGGCTTCTGGTTGATGAAGGTGTCGAGCGCGATCGCGGTCTTGCCGGTCTGGCGGTCGCCGATGATCAGCTCGCGCTGGCCGCGGCCGACCGGGATCAGGCTGTCGATGGCCTTGAGGCCGGTCTGCATCGGCTCATGCACCGACTTGCGCGGAATGATGCCGGGCGCCTTGACCTCGACGCGCGAGCGCGTGACGTCGGTCAGCGGGCCCTTGCCGTCGATCGGATTGCCGAGCGCGTCCACGACGCGGCCGAGCAGGCCCTTGCCCACCGGCACGTCCACGATGGCGCCGGTACGCTTGACCGTATCGCCTTCCTTGATGCCTCGGTCGTCGCCGAAGATCACGATGCCGACGTTGTCGTTTTCGAGGTTCAGCGCCATACCCTTGACGCCACCCGGGAATTCGACCATTTCGCCGGCCTGGACCTTGTCGAGGCCATAGACGCGGGCGATACCGTCGCCCACCGAAAGGACCTGACCCACCTCGGCGACTTCGGCCTCGGCGCCGAAGTTGGCGATCTGTTCCTTGAGAATTGCGGAAATCTCCGCCGGCCGGATGTCCATCAACCGATCCCTTTCATGGAAAACCTGAGTTTCTGAAGCTTGGTGGCAATCGACGCGTCCACCATCTTGGAGCCGACCCGGACCTTGAGGCCGCCGATGATGGCGGCATCGACCCGGGGCTCGAGCGCCACCTTGGCGCCGAGCGCGGCCGCGAGCGCATCGCGCACGCGGTCGAGGTATGCGGGCTTGAGCGCCGTGGCGGAGACGACTTCGGCCGTCACCTCGCCGCGGCGGCGGGCAAGTTCGGCGAGGAAGGCGGAAATGACGTCGCGGATCAGGCCGAGACGGCGGTTCTTCGCCAGGGTGCCGAGGAATTTGAGGGTGAGCTGGTGATAGCCCGTCTTTTCGGCCAGCGCGGTGATGGCCGCGGCCTGGGCCTCGCGGCTCAGTACCGGGGAGGCGACAAGGCGCGCGAGATCAGGGCTCTGTTCGCACAGGGCGCGCAGGTTGCGCAGGTCGTCCGCGACACGGTCCAGCGCCTTGTCGGCATCGGCGAGCTCGTAGAGAGCGCTCGCATACCGACCGGCAACGCCGCCCGCGTCCTTTGACTGGGATGGCACTCGGATCTGCTCCCGAAAAACTGGATGCGCCCGCTAAATGCGGCGCAACCCGATGACAGGCAAAGAAAAAACGACAACGAAGGCGGGCAAGGCCCGCCGCGCCCCCCGCGGGGCGCGCTTTTCGTACCATAAGACATAGGGCGTTGCAACCGGCGAATG
>JAYQQF010000015.1:7569-84845 GCA_038145705.1 Alphaproteobacteria bacterium
CCCCCCCCCCTCCCCCCCACCCCCCCCCCCCCCCGCCCCCCCCCCCTCCCCCCCCCCCCCCACCCCCCCCCACACCACCCCCCCCCCCCCCCCCCCCCCCCCCCCCCCCCCCGCGCCCCCCTCGGGGCGCGCTTTTCGTACCATACGACATAGGGCGTTGCAACCGGCGAAGGAGGGAATCGGGCGGGAATTTTTTTGCGCCCGATCAAGGGCTTAAGAGGGTCAGAGAAAGCTCATCGGATCGACATCGACCTGTACCCGCACACCCTTGCCCGGACGCACTTCGGCAAGCCAGCCGCGCACCGCCCCTTGCAGGTTGAAACCGCGCGGCGCCTTGACCAGAAACCGCCGCCGGTGGCGGCCGCGCAACAGGCTGAGAGCGGCGGGCGCCGGGCCGAGAACAGTCAGTCCGTCGCCTGCCGGGCGCACCCGGCCGAGCGCGCGCGCCGTCGCATCGACCTCGCGCATGTCGGGGCCCGAGACGATGACGGCGGCGAGCCGCCCGAAGGGCGGCATCTGGGCGCGTTCGCGCTCGCGCATCTCGGTGGCAAGGAATTCCTCGCGCGCACCGCGCGCCAGCGCCGCCATCACCGGGTGTTCCGGCATGAAGGTCTGCAGCAGCACCCTGCCCGGATGCTCGGCCCGCCCCGCCCGCCCCGCCACCTGGGTCAGCAGCTGGTGCGTGCGTTCGGCGGCGCGCAGGTCGCCGCCGGTGAGACCGAGATCGGCATCGATGACGCCGACCAGCGTCAGCAGCGGAAAGTGATGGCCCTTGGCGATGACCTGGGTGCCGACCAGCACATCGACGCGGTGCTCGGTGACGGCGGCGACCAGTTCGCGGATGGCGGCGGGCCCCGTCAGCGTATCCGAAGCCATGATGCGCAGGCGGGCATCGGGATAATAACGCGCCACCTCCTCGGCGACGCGCTCGACGCCGGGACCGCAGGCCGCCCACGCCCCCTCGGCGCCGCAATTGGCGCAGTTGGGCGGCAGGCCAAGGCCGTAGCCGCAGTGATGGCAGACAAGGCGGTGGCTGGCGCGGTGTTCGACCAGCCAGGCCGAGCAATTGGGACATTCGAGCCGGTGGCCGCAGCCGCGGCAGAGCGTCAGCGGCGCATAGCCGCGCCGGTTGAGGAACAGGAGCGCCTGCTCACCCGCGGCAAGGGTTTCGGTGAGCGCCGCATCGAGCGGCGGCGCCAGCCAGCGCCCGCGCGCGGGCGGCGTGGCGCGCAGATCGACCAGCGTCACCTCGGGCAATGCCGCAGCACCGATGCGGTCGGGCAGATGGACCCGGCGGTAGCGTCCCCATTCGACATTGGCGACGGTTTCGAGCGACGGCGTGGCGGAGGCGAGCACGACAGGGATCGCGCCGAGATGGCCGCGCAGCACGGCCATGTCGCGGGCGTTGTAGGCAACGCCTTCGTCCTGCTTGTAGGAGCCGTCGTGTTCTTCATCGACGACGATCAGGCCCAGTTTATGAAACGGCAGGAACAGGGCCGAGCGCGCGCCGACGACGACACGCGCCGAGCCTTCGGCAACGGCGCGCCAGGTATCGCGACGCACGGCCGGGCTCAGTTCCGAATGCCAGGCCGCGGGTGCGGCGCCGAAGCGCGCCTCGAAGCGTTCCAGCCACTGGGCCGAGAGCGCGATCTCCGGCAGCAGGACCAGCGCCTGGCGCCCGCAGCGCAGGGCTTCGGCGATGGCCTCGAAATAGACCTCGGTCTTGCCCGAACCGGTGACCCCGTCGAGGACGATGGTGGCGTAAGTTTCGGCCGCCACGGCGGCGCAAAGATCCGCCGCTGCCGCCTCTTGGTCCGCCGTCAGTTTCGGCCCAGGGCGGTCGGCATCGGGCACGGCAAAACGGGCGGGAGGCTCAAGCCCCGTGCGCACCAGCGCGCCCGCATCCGCGAGGCCCGCGATCACCTGGGTACTGGCGCCCGTTTCGGCGCGGATATCGGCGGCGGTGCGCGGCGGTCCATCGGCCAGCAGGGCGAGGACCTGTTCGCGCCTGGGCGTCATGCGGAAGCCGTCCGGCGCCTGCCAGCCCGCGGCGGCAGCGAATGCAGGAATTGCCGCCTGCGGCTCGAGCGCGGCGGGCACGCTCATCGCCATCTTGAGCACGGCACCCGGCGCCGACACGGTGTAATTGGCGACCCAGTCGACGAAGCGCCGGGTCACCGCGGCCATCGGCGGCGCATCAACCACATCGATGATGGTCTTGAGTTTTTCCGGTGGCGGCGGCGCGCCATCGGCTGCGTCGTCCCAGACGACGCCGATACGTTCGCGCGCACCCAGCGGCACGCGCACGAAAGTGCCCGGCGCCAAAGCCGCGCCCGAACTGCGGTAATCGAGCGCTCCCGGCAGGGCCAGCGGCAGCAGCACGCGCAAACGCGCATTTTCATGGGTTTGCGCGGCGGCGACGTCAGGATCGGAACTGGTGCGGGGTGGAGCCATCGGCTACACTTTAATCGCAGCGCCGGAACGGAGCCAAGGGAACCCGCTTCGCGCTTACCAAATTCAAACCTGCCCCGGGACAAGCCATGAAATTCTTCATCGATACTGCCGATCTTTCCGAAATCCGCGCCCTGGCGCCGACCGGCCTCATCGACGGCGCGACCACCAACCCGTCCCTCGTCGCCAAGTCTGGCGGCAAGTTCGAAGACGTGATCGCCGAAATCTGCTCGATCATTCCGGGCCCGGTCTCGGCCGAAGTGACGGCGCTGGACGCCCCCACCATGATCGAAGAGGGCAAGTACCTCGCCAGGATCGCGAGCAACGTCACCGTCAAGGTGCCGCTCAACGCCGAAGGGCTGAAGGCGTGCAAGGCGCTGTCGGGCGATGGCATCCCGGTCAACGTGACACTGTGCTTTTCGGCCGGACAGGCCATCCTCGCCGCCAAGGCGGGCGCCACCTATGTGTCGCCCTTCGTCGGCCGTCTTGATGACATCGGCCAGAACGGCATGGACCTGATCCGCGACATCTGCGCCATCTACACGGCCCAGCCCGCCTTCAAGACCGAGGTGCTGGTCGCTTCCATCCGCGGCGTCAACCACGTGATCGAAGCGGCCAAGATGGGCGCCCATGTCGCCACCATGCCGCCCGGCGTGCTGCGCGCGCTCTACCAGCACCCGCTGACCGACAAGGGCCTCGCCGCGTTCATGGCGGACTGGGAAAAGACCGGCCAGAAGCTGCCCGGGGGCAAGACCAAGCCGCAGGCCGCCGAGTGAGCGAGGCGCGCCCCAGGCGGCCCGCAGGCGCGCGGGCAAAGGACGGCGCCGGGGCGCCCGAAAAGGCAGCCTCCCGTCCGCCCGCCAAGGCCGACATCCGCACCTTTCTTGCGGAAAATCCCCATTACCTGACCGATCATCCCGAAGTGCTGGCCACGGTGACGCCCCAGCCGCGGCACACGGGCGAGCGCGTCACCGACCTGCAGGGGTTCCTGATCGCGCGCCTGCGCGACGAGAACACAAAGCTCGATTCCCGCCAGCGAGACCTGCTGGCCACCGTGCGCGCCAATGCCGCCTCGCAGGGGCGCATCCACGGCGCCGTGCTGTCGATCCTGGAATCGCGCAGCTTCGAGGAACTGATCGAGATCGTCACCACCGACCTTGCCGTGCGGCTCGACATCGACATTGCCGTGCTGGCCGTCGAACAGGCGGGTTCCTTCGGTCGCAAGTCGGTCGCGGGCATCCGGCTGCTGCCCGAGGGCGCCGTCGACATGATCCTGGGCGACGGCCGCGACGTGCTGCTGCGCACCGTTCCTGCCGGTGAAAAGGCGATCTACGGCTCGGGCACCGGCCTCGTGCGCTCGGAAGCGCTGCTGCGCCTGCGCGCGAGCCCCGAAGCCCCGACCGGCATCCTCGCGCTTGCCTCGCGCGATCCGGCGCGTTTCGATCCGGGACAGGGCACCGAGCTGCTCACGTTCCTCGCGCGCGTCATCGAGTTGTGCATCCGCACATGGCTGGGCCTGCCAAAATCCGCGAAGTGACCGGGCGGCTTCCGCTCGAAGCGCCGCTGGTCGCTGCGATCGAAGCGTGGCAGGCATGGCTCGCCCATGAACGCCGCGCCTCGGCCCATACGCTGGATGCCTATGGCCACGACCTTGCCGATTTCCTCGAATTCATGGTCGAACACCGCGGCGGACCGCTCGGCACCGGTACGCTCTCCGATCTCCGCCTTGCTGATTTCCGCGCATGGCTGGCCGCGCGAAACAATCGCGGCCTCAAGCGCACCTCGACCGCGCGCGCCCTTTCGACCGTGCGCGGTTTTTTCCGCCGTCTCGAGAAAACCGGGGTCGCCAGCAACGGTGCGATCTCGGTGCTGCGCACGCCGAAGCTGCCGAAATCCATTCCGAAGGCGCTGTCGGTAGACGAAGCCTTTTCGGCCATCGCGGCGGCGGCGGAAATGGCGGACGAGCCTTGGGTCGCCAAGCGCGACGCGGCCATCCTGACGCTTCTTTACGGCGGGGGCCTGCGCATCGGCGAAGCGCTCGGCCTCAACCGCCGCGACGTGCCCGCCGGGCCGGCGCTGCGCGTCATCGGCAAGGGCAACAAGGAGCGTCTCGTGCCGCTGCTGCCGGTGGTGATGGAGGCCATCGCCGAATATCTGGAAGCCTGCCCCCACCAGCTTGCCCCCGACGCGCCGCTGTTCGTCGGCAAGCGTGGCGGGCGATTGTCGCCGTCGCAGGTGCAGGCCACGCTGCGCAAGGTGCGCCGTGCGCTCGGCCTGCCCGAGACGGCGACGCCGCACGCGCTGCGCCATTCCTTCGCCACCCACCTGCTGGCGGGCGGCGGCGACCTGCGCACGATCCAGGAACTGCTCGGCCACGCGTCGCTGTCGACGACCCAGCGCTACACGGCCGTCGATACCGCCCGCATCATCGAGGTCTACCGTGCGGCGCATCCGCGCGCGCGCGGCTAGGGCTTGGGCTCTGAGGGCGGCACGTAGGCGAGCGTATCGGGTTCGACCGCGAGGCCGAGGTCGTGCGACCGCCGCAGGCGGCGGCGCATCAGGCGGCTGACCCTGCGCTTTTCCCGGCCCCTCTGGATTCCCTCGCGCAGGCGGTCGATAAATTCACCGCGCGCGATCTGGGCGGCGCGCAACTCCGCCTCGCCGAAACTGCGCAGGAACATTGGGTAACGCCGCTTCAGCGTCATGCGCAGATGCCGAAACCGCGGCTTGGCGCGCGCCAGGAAAACGATGGCGATGATCAGGAAAGCGATGCTGGGAACCAACGGCACGACGATGCCAAGCACGCCGAGGACGGCAAATATCCATCCCAGAATCAGGGAAATGCGGCGTTGGCGGGAAGTATTCACGCTGGCTCCGGCGCGGGAATCGCGACGGCACCATCTTCGCCGAAAGGGCTTAAGGGTTCCTTAGGGCGCCCGTCAGGGCTTTTTCCTGCGAAAGAACTGGCCTTTCGCCAGTTCGGCCGCGCGCGCCTCGGCCTTGTCCATCATGTCCGCATATTTCGGGTAATGCAGGCGCAGTTTTCGCTTGAGCAGGCGGAAGCGCGGCTGCGCCTTGGCCAGCAGCACCAGCGCGATCAGCAGGAACAGCACGCCCTGCAGGATGGGCAGGAACAGGCCCAGGATTCCGAGCACGAAAAAGATCCACCCGCCGACGAGGTAGAGCCGACGCTTGGCCTTGATGGTCATGGAAGATCCCTAGATGTGGATGGGCCGGCCGTCGACCGCCAGCGCCGCTTCCTTGACCGCTTCGTTGAGCGTCGGATGGGCATGGCAGGTCCGCGCGATGTCTTCGGCCGAAGCGCCGAATTCGATGGCAAGGGCCAGCTCGGCGATCAGCGTCCCGGCATCGGGGCCGACGATATGCACACCGAGCACACGGTCGGTCTTGGCATCGGCCAGCACCTTGACGAAGCCGTCGGTATCGCCGTTGGCGCGCGCGCGCGAGTTCGCCGTCATCGGGAACTTGCCGGTGCGATAGGCGATGCCCGCCTTCTTCAGGTCTTCCTCGGTCTTGCCGACGGCGGCGGCCTCGGGGTGCGTATAGACCACCCCCGGAATGGCGTCGTAATTCACGTGGCCCGACTGGCCGGCGATGATTTCGGCGCAGACGACGCCTTCGTCCTCGGCCTTGTGCGCCAGCATCGGCCCGATGATGACGTCTCCGATGGCATAGATGCCCGGAACATTGGTGCGGAAATGGGCATCGGTCTTGATGCGACCGCGCTCGTCCATCTCGACCCCCGCCGACTTGAGGCCGAGGCCGTGGGTATAGGGGACCCGCCCGACCGCGACCAGAACGACGTCACAGGAAATTTCCTCGCCGTCGCCGCCCTTGGCGGGCGCGACGCGTAGGGCAACGCCCTTGTCCGAGGACTTGGCCGTCAGCACCTTGGAGGACAGCCGGAACTTGAAGCCCTGCTTGGTGAGCGAGCGCGTCATCTGCTTCGCCACGTCGCCGTCCATGCCGGGCAGGATGGTGTCGAGGTATTCGATCACCGTGACTTCGGCGCCGAGCCGCCGCCAGACGGAGCCGAGCTCCAACCCGATCACGCCGCCACCGATGACGACGAGATGCTTCGGCACCGCCGCCAGCGCCAGCGCGCCAGTGGACGAGACGATGCGCTTTTCGTCGATCTCGACGCCGGGAATGCGGGCGACGTCGGAACCGGTGGCGATCATGATGTTCTTCGCGGCATAGGTCGCGGCCTTGCCGCCCTCGCCCGTGACCTTGACCTCGCCGGCCTTGACGATCTCGGCCTTGCCCTTGAGCCAGGTCACCTTGTTCTTCTTGAACAGGAACTCGATGCCCTTGGTCAGATCGCCCACCACCTTGTCCTTGTTGGCGAGCATCGCGGAAAGATCGAAGCCGACCTTGCCGGTCTTAATGCCGTGGCGTTCAAGCCCGTGGGCCGCTTCCTCATAAAGGTGCGAGGAATTCAGCAGCGCCTTCGACGGAATGCAGCCGACGTTGAGGCAGGTGCCGCCCAGGGTCTGGCGCTTTTCGACGCAAGCCGTCTTGAGGCCAAGCTGCGCCGCGCGGATCGCGGCGACGTAGCCGCCCGGGCCCGCGCCGATGACGATCAGATCGAAAGAAGTGTCGTCGGCCATTGCGTCCGCCCGTTCAGATATCCAGAAGGATGCGCTCGGGCTGCTCGATGCATTCCTTGACGCGCACGAGGAAGGTCACCGCCTCGCGTCCGTCGACGATGCGGTGATCGTAGCTGAGCGCAAGGTTCATCATCGGGCGAATCTCGACGGCATCGCCCACGGCGATCGGCCGCTTGACGATGGCATGCATGCCGAGAATACCCGACTGCGGCGGGTTGAGGATCGGCGTCGACAGGAGCGAGCCGTAAATGCCGCCGTTGGTAATAGTGAAGGTGCCGCCGGTCAGCTCGTCGATCGACAGCTTGCCGTCGCGCCCGCGCTTGGCGAGGTCGCCGATTTCCTTCTCGATCTCGGCGAAGCCCTTGGTGTCGGCATCGCGCAGCACGGGAACGATGAGGCCCTGCTCGGTGCCGACGGCAACGCCGATGTCGTAATGGTTCTTGTAGATGAGGTCGTCGCCGGAAATTTCCGCGTTCACTTCCGGAACTTCCTTCAGCGCCACGACGCAGGCCCTGACGAAGAAAGACATGAAGCCGAGCTTGATGCCGTGCTTCTTGACGAAGCTGTCCTGAAGCCGGTTGCGAAGGGACATGACCGCACTCATGTCCGCCTCGTTGAAGGTGGTGAGCATGGCGGCGGTGTTCTGCGCTTCCTTGAGGCGTTCGGCGATGCGCCGGCGCAGGCGCGTCATCTTCACGCGTTCTTCGCGCGGGCCGAGCTCGCGCGGGGCGGCGGCAGGCTTCGCGGCCGGAGCGGCGGCGGGCGCTGGCGCGGCAGCGCCCTTTTCGATGAAGGCCAGCACGTCGCCCTTGGTCAGGCGGCCGTCCTTGCCCGACGCGGGAATCTTCGCGGGATCGAGGCCGTTGTCCTCGACCAGCTTGCGCACCGCAGGCGCCAAAGGCATGTCGGCGGCCGGCGCGGCAGCGGGCTGGGGTGCGGGTGCCGGCGCGGCGGCGGCAGGTTTCGGCGCCGGAGCGACGGGGGCAGCGGCAGCGGCGGGTTTGGCGGCGGCCTTGCCGCCTTCGTCGATACGCCCGAGAACGGCGCCGACTTCGACCTCGGCCCCGGCATCGGCGACGATTTCCGACAGCACGCCCGCGGACTTGGCATTGACCTCAACCGAAACCTTGTCGGTTTCGAGCTCGAGCAGCGGCTCGTCCACGGCCACCGCTTCGCCTGCGGACTTGAACCACTTGGCGACGGTTGCCTCGGTCACGGATTCGCCGAGGGCGGGAACGACAATGTCCACAGCCATGTTACTTCGCCTTCTTGCTGGTGGAGGGGCGCGTGCGGGTGCTCTTGCCGGTGGCGCGAAGCGCGGCGCTCGCGCTACGGACGCGGGCGCGGGTACGTTCGGTTTCCTCCGGTGAACGAGCGCCGGCGCGCGCGGCGCGGCGGCCCGCATCCTCGCGCACGGTCAGCGCCTCATCGATCAGTTCGGCCTGCTGGGCATTGTGACGGCGCAGGAGACCGGTCGCGGTCGCCGCTGCTTCGGTGCGGCCCGCGTATCCGGGGCGGCTGGCGCTCACATCGAGGGTGCTGAGCAGGTCTTCGAGGCGGCGGTCGACGTAGGTCCAGGCCCCCATGTTCCAGGGTTCTTCCTGGCACCACACCACGTCGGCATTGCGATAGCGCGTGAGTTGCGCCGACAGCGAACGCACCGGGAACGGGTAAAGCTGTTCGACGCGCACCAACGCAATGTCGTTGATGCCGCGCGCCGTGCGCTCGGCCAGAAGATCGTAATAAACCTTGCCGCTGCAGAGAACGACACGCCTCACCTTGTTGTCGGCCACGAGCTTTTCGGTTTCGCCCAGAACGCGGTGGAAGCTGGTGCCCGGGCCGAGGTCGGAGAGATTGGACACGCAGAGCTTGTGACGCAGGAGCGACTTCGGCGTCATGACGACCAGCGGCTTGCGGAAGTTGCGGCGCACCTGACGACGCAGGACATGGAAGAAGTTCGCCGGGGTCGTGCAGTTGACGACCTGCCAGTTGTCCTCGCCGCTGATCTGCAGGTAACGCTCGAGGCGGGCGGAAGAATGCTCCGGCCCCTGCCCCTCGTAGCCGTGGGGCAGCAGCATGACAAGGCCCGACATACGCAGCCACTTGGTTTCGCCCGATGATATGAACTGGTCGATGATGACCTGGGCGCCGTTGGCGAAATCGCCGAACTGCGCTTCCCACAGCACCAGCGAATTGGGATCGGTGATCGAGTAGCCGTATTCGTAGCCGAGCACCGCCGCTTCCGACAGCGGACTGTCGATGATCTCGCACAGGGCCTGATCGGGGGACAGCTGGGTCAGCGGAACGAAGCGTTCTTCGGTTTCCTGATCGGTCAGCACCGCGTGGCGGTGGGAAAACGTGCCGCGGCCCGAGTCCTGGCCCGACAGGCGCACAGGGGTCCCTTCGGTCAGGAGCGTGCCGTAGGCGAGCGCTTCCGCCGTGGCCCAGTCGAGATCCTTGCCGGTCTCGATCATCTCCTCTTTCTGCTTGAGGATGCGCTGAATGCGCGGATGCACGTTGAAGCCTTCGGGAATGCGTGTCAGGCCCCGGCCGATCTCGCGCAGACGGTCGAGATCGACGGAGGTGTCGCCCCGCCGGTCGTCGCCCGACGCAGTCTCGAATCCGGTCCAGACCCCTTCCAGCCAGTCGGCCTTGTTCGGCTTGAAGGTCTTGGAGGCCTCGAAATCGGCATCGAGACGGCTGCGAAAGGCTTCGATCTCGGCCCGGGTTTCGTCCTCGGTCATCACGCCTTCGGCGATGAGCTGCTTCGCGTAGACATCGACCGCCGTCGGGTGGCTGGCGATGCGCTGGTACATCAGCGGCTGGGTGAAGGACGGTTCGTCGCCTTCGTTATGGCCGAAGCGGCGATAACAGAACATGTCGATGACCACGTCCTTCTTGAAGCGCGCCCGGTATTCGGTGGCAAGGCGCGCGACATGGACGACCGCTTCCGGATCGTCGCCGTTGACGTGGAAGATCGGCGCCTGCACCGCCTTGGCGACGTCGGACGGATAGGGCGAGGAGCGGCTGTAGACCGGCGCCGTAGTGAAGCCGATCTGGTTGTTGACGATCAGGTGGACGGTGCCGCCCGAGCGGTAGCCCTTCAGGTCCGACAGCAGGAAGGTTTCATGCACCAGCCCCTGGCCCGCGAAGGCGGCATCGCCGTGCATCAGGATGCCCATGACCTTTTCGCGCACGAAGTCGCGGCGAAGGTTCTGCTTGGCGCGCACCTTGCCGACCACGACGGGGTCCACCGCCTCGAGATGCGAGGGGTTGGCGTTCAGCGACAGGTGCAGCTTTTCGCCGTCGAATTCGCGGTCGCCCGAGGTACCGAGGTGATATTTCACGTCGCCCGAACCCTGGACGTCCTCGGGGTTGGCGGCGTTGCCCTGAAATTCGGAGAAGATCGCCGTGTAGGGCTTGCCCATGATGTTGGCGAGCACGTTGAGGCGGCCGCGGTGCGGCATGCCGAGGATGATTTCCTCGACGCCGTTGCGCCGCGCCGTGTGGATGATTTCCTCGAGCGCCGGGATCATCGCTTCCGCGCCGTCGGAGCCGAAGCGCTTGGTGCCGGTGAACTTCACGTGCAGGTAGCGTTCATATTCCTGGGCACGCACGAGGTAGTGGAAAATGGCGCGCTTTTCTTCGGCGGTGAAGGGGTGCTGGTTGCGCGACCCTTCGACGTTCGCCTGGATCCACGCCTTTTCTTCCGGCACCTGGATGTGCATGAACTCGACGCCGACCTTGCCGCAGTAGGTAGCACGCACGACAGCGAGAATTTCGCGCAAGGTGGCCGTTTCAAGGCCCAGCACGTGATCGATGAAGATCGGGCGGTCGTAGTCGGCCTCGGTGAAGCCGTAGGACGCGGGATCAAGTTCGGGATGGGATTCGACCTTGGTCAAGCCGAGGGGATCGAGGTTGGCCTCGAGATGGCCGCGCACGCGGTAGGCGCGGATCATCATCAGGGCGCGGATCGAATCCAGCGTCGCGGCACGAACGGCGGCCGCGTCCATCGCCGGGGGCTGCGCGGCCTTCTTCGCCGCGGGCTCGGCCTCGGCGGGCGGCGCGCCCGGTATCGGGCGTCTGGCGCGCGGCGGCGCCCAGCTCGCGCCCTCGATGGTGCGCATGGCCGCCCCGGCGTCGTCCTGCAGGCCCCTGAAAAAGGCCGCCCAGCCCGCATCGACGCTGGCCGGGTCCTTCAGGAAACGGGCGTATTGGCTCTCGACGAAGGCGGCATTGCCCCCGGAGAGAAAGCTCAGTTCGTCTCTATTCGCTGCCATCGGCTACAGCGGCCACTGCCGCCCTTCCCAAAATACTTGCGGACCACGCTAGACATATGGTCCCCATGTTCCGGATACCAGAGCAAACCTAATAAATGCTTAGCCTTTCAGGGCCTTGGCGATGGTGCTGCCGAGCGCCGCCGGCGAGGCCGCGACCTTGATCCCGGCAGACTTCATCGCCTCGATCTTGTCACCCGCACCGCCCTTGCCTCCGGCGATGATCGCCCCGGCGTGGCCCATGCGGCGCCCCGGCGGGGCCGTGACGCCTGCGATGAAGCCGACCATCGGCTTCTTTTTCTTGGCCTTCTTGTAGAAAGCCGCGGCGTCTTCCTCGGCCGAACCGCCGATTTCGCCGATCATGACGATGCCCTTGGTTTCGTCGTCGGCCAGGAACATTTCGAGGCATTCAACGAAATTGGTGCCGTTCACGGGATCCCCGCCGATGCCGATGCAGGTGGACTGGCCGAGCCCGGCGGCCGTCGTCTGGGCGACGGCTTCATAGGTCAGCGTGCCCGAGCGAGAGACGATACCGACCTTGCCGCGCGAATGGATATGTCCCGGCATGATGCCGATCTTGCATTCGTCGGGTGTGATGACGCCCGGGCAGTTGGGGCCGATCAGGCGGGTCTTGGAATTGGCGAGCGCGCGCTTGACGCGCACCATGTCGAGAACGGGGATGCCCTCGGTGATGCAGACGACGAGCGCCACTTCGGCGTCGATCGCTTCCAGGATGGCGTCGGCCGCGAAGGGCGGCGGCACGTAAATCACGGAAGCGTTCGCGCCGGTCTTTTCGACGGCATCGGCGACGGTATCGAACACCGGCAGGTCGAGGTGCTTAGACCCGCCCTTGCCCGGGGTGACGCCGCCGACCATCTTGGTGCCGTAGGCAATCGCCTGTTCCGAGTGGAAGGTGCCCTGGGCGCCGGTAAAGCCCTGGCAGATGACCTTGGTCTTCTTGTTGACCAGAACAGCCATTAATGAGCCTCTTTGACCTGGGCGACGATCTTTTCCGCCGCATCGGCGAGATTGTCCGCCGATACGATGGCGAGGCCCGATTCGTTCAGGATCTTCTTGCCCAGTTCCACGTTGGTGCCCTCAAGGCGAACCACCAGCGGAACATGAAGGCTGACCTCGCGCGCCGCGGCGACGACGCCTTCGGCGATGACGTCGCAGCGCATGATGCCGCCGAAGATGTTGACCAGAATGCCTTCGACGTTGGGATCCGACAGGATCAGCTTGAACGCGGTAGTCACGCGTTCGCGCGTGGCGCCGCCGCCGACGTCGAGGAAGTTGGCGGGCGAACCGCCGTAAAGCTTGATGATGTCCATCGTCGCCATGGCAAGGCCGGCGCCGTTGACCATGCAGCCGATGTTCCCGTCGAGCTTGATGTAGTTGAGGTCGTGCTTGGACGCTTCGAGCTCGGCCGGGTCTTCTTCGTCCTCGTCGCGCAGTTCCTGGATGTCCTTGTGACGGAACAGCGAGTTATCGTCGAAGTTCATCTTGGCATCGAGCGCCAGCACGTCGCCGCGCTTGGTGATCACCAGCGGATTGATTTCGGCGAGCGACGCATCGAGCGACATGAAGGCATTGTAGAGCGCCAGCATGAAGCGCACGGCGTTCTTTACCTGATCGCCCGTAAGGCCCAGGCCGAAGGCGAGGCGGCGCGCGTGGAACGGCTGCATGCCCGTAGCCGGGTCGATGGCGACCTTGAGAATCTTTTCAGGGGTCTTGGCGGCGACGGTCTCGATCTCGACCCCGCCTTCGGTGGACGCCATCATGGTAACGCGGCCGGCGGCGCGATCGACGAGAATGCCGAGGTAAAGCTCGCGCGCGATGTCGCAGCCTTCCTCGATGTAGACGCGCTTGACTTCCTTGCCTTCGGGGCCGGTCTGGTGCGTGACCAGATTCATGCCGAGCATCTTCTTGGCGCTGTCGCGAACATCCTTCAGGGACTTCACGACCTTGACGCCACCGCCCTTGCCGCGGCCGCCAGCGTGAATCTGGGCCTTCACGACCCAGACCGCGCCGCCGAGATCCTTGGCGATGCGTTCTGCTTCTTTCGGCGTATAGGCAACACCGCCCTTGGGGACGGCGACGCCGAATTTCGCAAGCAGGCTCTTCGCCTGATATTCGTGAATGTTCATCTTAGGCCGTTACTGCCAGCGATACGGGCCCGGCACGGATGCGGTTCCGTCCGAAAGCATGGTTAATGTATCACCCGAAACGCCTTTCGCAACCGTTAACCCCGGAAACATCGGATAAAAAACCCCGAATTTCCAAGGTTTTGACTGCCTATTTCCGGCCCTTGCCCTTGGCTTTCTTGCGCAGCTTGGCGAGGTCGGCCGACAGCTGTTTGACGGCGCCGACGGACTTGAGGAACTCGGCCTTTTCCGCGGGCGTCATCGGGATTTCGATGATCTTTTCGACACCCTTGGCGCCGATCACCACCGGCACGCCGACGTAAAGACCTTTAACCCCGTACTCGCCCGTCAGATAGGCGGCGCAGGGCAGAACCCGGCGCTTGTCCTTGAGGTAGCTTTCGGCCATCTGGATCGCGGCCGAGGCGGGCGCGTAGAAAGCCGAACCGGTCTTGAGCAGCGCCACGATCTCGGCGCCGCCGTCGCGGGTGCGCTGGACGATGTCGTTGATGCGCTTCTGGGTGGTCCAGCCCATCTTGACCAGGTCGGGCAGCGGCACGCCGCCGACCGAGGAATAACGCGGCAGCGGCACCATGGTGTCGCCGTGGCCGCCGAGCACGAAGGCATTCACGTCTTCGACCGAGACGTTGAATTCCTCGGCGAGGAAGTAGCGGAAACGCGCCGAGTCCAGCACGCCGGCCATGCCAACCACGCGGCTATGCGGCAGGCCCGAGGCGTCGCGCAGCACGCCGACCATGACGTCGAGCGGGTTGGTGATGACGATGACGAAGGCCTTGGGGCAGTACTGCTTGATCGCCTTGCCGACGGTCTCGACGATGCCGGAGTTGATGCCGAGCAGGTCGTCGCGGCTCATGCCCGGCTTGCGGGCGATACCGGCGGTGACGATGACGACGTCGGCGCCCTTGATCGCGCTGTAGGCGTTAGCACCCTTGATCGAGGAGTCGAAGCCTTCGATCGGCGAGGACTCGGCGAGGTCGAGCGCCTTGCCCTGGGGCATCCCCTGTACGACGTCGAACAGGACGACGTCGCCCAGTTCCTTGAGGCCGGCGAGATGGGCGAGCGTGCCGCCGATATTGCCGGAACCGATGAGAGCGATCTTGTTGCGAGCCATTGTCCACCCCTTGGCAGCGAGACGACTATTGGAAAACGCAGAAAAGAGGGCTGCTTACTAGCCCGAATCGGGCCAGCCCGCAAGCGCAAGGGCGGCCGGAGATGGCAGGAATGCGTTCAGGGAATGCTAACCACGACATGGCCGGTGCCGGCCTGGGTCTCGGCCGCGGCATGGGCATCGGCCAGCCGGTCCAGCGTAAAGGTCGCTGCCAGCCTGTGGGCAAGGGCCCCGGCCTCCTGGGCGGCGATGGTGTCGCGGGCGGCGGCGTCCTTGGCGGCGTCGTTCATGGTGTAGACGAAGACCAGCTCCACCACCATGTTGCGGGCCCGCCGGGGCGATACCGTCAGGGTCACGGTCGGCTCATTGGCCGAGGCGTAGGAGGCGATGGAGCCCCCGTCCACCAGCACCTTTTCAGAAACCTTGATATTGGCGCCGAGGTCGATTTCACAAATACGATCAACCCCGCGCCCGCCGGTGGCCGCGAGGATGGCGTCGGCCAGGTCGCCCTGATCGCGGCGGAGCACTACATCGGCGCCGAGCCGGGCGACCGCATCGGCTTTTTCCGCAGAGGAAACGGCCGCGATCACGCGCGCCCCACCCCACTTGGCGAACTGGACGGCGTAGGCCCCCACCCGGCTCGCCGCACCAGGCACATAGACGGTCTTGCCGGTGACGGGACCTTGGGAAAACACGGCACGGTGGCCGGTCATGGCGGGAATGCCGAAGCAGGCGCCGTCCTCGAAACTGGCGTTACCCGGAAGCGGGCGCACCTGGAAGGCGGGCAGGCTGATGTATTCGGCCGCGGTACCCAACGGCCTGCGGTCCTGGGCATTGAACACCCAGACGCGCTGGCCCTTGGCGAAGCCGCTCACCCCGGTGCCGAGGCCCGCCACTACGCCCGCGCCGTCCGAATGGGGGACGATGCGCGGGAATTCCATCTTCGCTTTGGTATTGGCGCGGCGCTTGTAGTCGGACGGGTTGATGCCCGAGGCATGCAGCCTGACCAGCACCTCGCCCGGTGCGGGTTCCGGCCGCGGCATGTCACCGACCACGATGACGTCGCGGGCAGCGCCCGCGCGTTCGTACCAGCCCGCGCGCATCGGCACCTCAGCCCCAGTCGAGGCCGATATCGACCGCGGGTGCGGACTGGGTCATGCGGCCGGACGAAATGAAGTCGACGCCGGTCATCGCCTTGTCGCGCACCGTCTGCAGCGTGACGCCGCCCGAGCATTCGATGCGGCAGCGCTTGTTGACGATTTCGACCGCCTTCTTCAGGTCATCGACGCCCATGTTGTCGAGCAGGATCATGTCGACGCCCGATTCGGCCGCTTCCTTGACCTGTTCCAGTGTGTCGCATTCGACCTCGATCACGGTGAGCGCGGGCGTCGCGCGCTGGGCGCGCTTGACGGTTTCGGTCAGAGAACCGGCGGCGGCAATGTGGTTGTCCTTGATCAGCACGCCGTCATCGAGCCGGATGCGGTGATTGCGCGCGCCGCCGATGAAGCTCGCGTATTTGGCGAGGTTGCGCAGCGTCGGGATGGTCTTGCGCGTGTCGATCAGGGTGCAGCCGGTGCCCTGCACCGCTTCGGCATACTTGCGCACCTCGGTGGCGATGCCCGACAGGTGCTGAAGGATGTTGAGCGCCGTACGCTCGCCCGCAAGCACCGGGCGCGCGTCGCCCTCGACGGTGGCAAGCACCGTGCCCTTGGCGACCTTCTGCCCATCCTTCACCTTGGCTTCGACCTTGATGTCGGCATGAACGCGCTTGAAGGTCAGCGCCGCGATCTCGATGCCGCAGACGACGACGTCCTGGCGGGCGACCATCGAGGCCTTGAGCTTGGTGCCCAGCGGGATGGTGACGTTGGTGGTGATGTCGCCCCGGCCGACGTCTTCGGCAAGGGAACGGTTGATGAAATCATCCACTTCGGCACGGCTGAGCTGCATGGGAACCTCGGTTGTCGGGGGCGGTCAGCCCGCCCCGGTCAGGTGAAGAAGGGTTTTGTACTCCTTGGATTGCATCTCGATCAACCGCGACGCCGTGCGGGCGAATTCGAACACCCCGTCGCCCGCGGGATAGAGCCGGTCGGGCGGGGCGGCGGCCGAGCAGACGAGCTTGACCTTGTGTTCGTAAAGGGCGTCGATCAGGGTGACGAAACGCGCCGCGCGGTCGCGGCTTTCGGGGCCCATGGCGGGAATCCCGGACACGATCACGGTGTGGAATTCCCGGGCGATGGCGAGGTAATCCGCCGCGCCCAATGGCCGGGCACAGAGTTCCTCGAAGGTGAAACGGGCGGTGCCGCGGGCCTGGGCGGAAACGGCCAGCTCGCGCCCCTGCACGGAAATCTTCATCGGCTCGGGTTCGACCCCCTCGCCCGCCGCGTCCTCGACCAGCCGGCGAAAAACGCGGTCGAGGGCAGCCTCGGCCCCGGCGTCGGCCGGGGTGAAATAGACATCCATTTCCGAGAGCCGTTGCAGGCGGTAATCCACCTCGCCGTCGAGGTGCAGCACGTCGAGCCGCTGCTTGAGCATCTCGATGAACGGCAGGAAGCGCTCGCGCTGAAGACCATTCTTGTAGAGATCGTCCGGTGCTCTGTTCGAGGTCGCGACGACGACGACGCCGAGATCGAGAAGGCTTCCGAACAACCGGCCGATGATCATCGCATCGGCGACGTTGGTGACCTGGAATTCGTCGAAGCACAGCAGCGTCGTCGCGCGGCACATGTCGGCGGCGATGCGCGGCAGCGGATCGCTTTCCTTCGCCTCCTTGTTGTTCTGGCGCCAGTCATGCAGGCGCTGGTGCACTTCCAGCATGAAGGCGTGGAAATGCACGCGCCGCTTTGCAGCACCCGGCACCGCGACGGCGCCAAAGAACAGGTCCATCAGCATCGACTTGCCGCGCCCGACGCCGCCGTAAAGATAGAGCCCCTGGGGCGGTGTCTTTTCGCGCCGCGCGAGGCCGAGCCGCGCCTTCCAGCCGTCGGCCTTGCCCGGCCGGTAATGGGCGAGCGCATGAAACAGGCTTTCGAGCTTTTCAGCCGCAAGCGCCTGCATCGGGTCGCGCAGGATGCGGCCCGAGGCGACCTCCGCCCGGTACAGGGCAAGGGGCGTGGCGCTCATCGAGCCTGCCCGGATGCGACAGGGAAAATCACTGGGTGCCCGGTGCCGGAATTTCGAGCCGCGTGCCGCGCCCCGCCTTCAGGCAGGTCTCGTAGACGCGCTCGGCGATGGCGAGGTCCGCGGCAGCGGTACCGTTGTTGTTGGCGTGATAGGTGATCTGTTCGTCGGACGTGCGGCCCGGATGCTTGCCGGCGACGATGTCGCCCAGCTCCACGATCTTGTCCCAGCTGACGACACCCGCATTCAGCGGCTCGATCAGGCCGGCCTGCTGCTCCTGCTCGATCGATTCGCGCCAGTTGGTGACGATGATGTCGGCGCGCTCGCAGGTACGATCGTCGTTCTCGCGCCGCCCCTTCTCAAGCCAGCCGCCCTTGACCAGCGCGTTGTTGGAGCCGACCACGGTAACGACGTGGCAGCCCGGCTCCAGCCAGTCGCCGTCGAATACCGGTACGTTGGAATTGGTGGCGCAGATGACGATGTCGGCGCCGCGGCAGACCTCACGCGGGTCGGTCAGCTCCTCGAATTCGGCTTTCACCAGGCCGCGCGCCTGTTCGATGAAGCGCTTGCGGTTGGCGGCATTGCGCGAATAGATGCGGAAGGTCTTGATCGGACGTTCCAGCGCGCAGGCCATGACCTTGTGCAGCGCCTGCCCGCCGGTGCCGTAAACGCCGCAGACGGAGGCATCCTTGCGCGCGAGGTGACGGACGCCGACGCCGGTGGTCGCGGCAGTACGCAGCGCCATGACCGAGGAAAAGCCGACCTGCTTTTCGGTCAGCTCGCCGACGAGGATCGCCTTGAGCCGCGCCGTCTTGGCATCCCACAGCACATAGACCGGGTGTTCGCGGTAGGGATAGACCTGGTTGGCAGGATCGTGGCTGACCGATTCGCCCCGGGTCAGCGAACCGATGACGCCGAGCGACGGCACCCCGCCCGGGAAATTGGAGACCCTCACGCCTTCGGGCGAATGCACGCGCCGGCGCGGCGCATTGATGATCGGATAGGCGGCGGCATCGCCATAGCCGCGCTCGACCAGGTCGATGGCCTCTTTCATGGTGACGACGTCCTTGACGTCGCTCGGACCCAGGAACAGGACGGAATTCACGTTGGCGCGGTCGGTCATGGTCGTCTCCGGTTTGCGGGCGGGCATTTTCGGGCGTTGGCACGCAGGGCGCAAGGGCGGCGGGTCAGTCTTTCTTCGCCCCAGAAGCATGGCGGGCGATGTAGTAGGACGCCGCCAGCACGATCAGCCCGCCGAGGATGGTCCAGGGGCTGGGCCAGACGGCGAACAGCAGGATATCGAACAGCCCCGCCCACAACAGGCGCGAATATTCGAAGGGCGAGACCACGGTGGCATCGCCCGCGCGGTAGGCGAAAGTCAGGAACATCTGGCCGACGGCCGAGGTCGCGCCCATGAGGCCGAGCAGGACCCACTGTTCGAGCGTTGGCCAGGTCCAGAAAAACAGGGCCGGGATCAGGGTCACCAGCGAAGCCACCCCCATGTAGAAGAAGATATTGGCCGAGGCCGATTCGACGCGGGTCAGCTTCTTCAGGATGACGTGCCCGCAAGCGTACGACAGCGCCGAACCCAGCACCGCATAGGCCGCCGGGTTGAAGGATTCCGAGCCGGGCCGCAGGATCACCAGTACGCCGATGAAGCCCACCACCGTCGCCGCCCAGCGGCGCTTCTGCACGACCTCACCCAGGAACAGCACCGCCAGCACGATCATGAACAGGGGCCTGGTAAAGGCGATCGCATTGACGCTGGAAAGCGGCATGTTGGCGACGCCGTAGAAGACGCCGAGCATGGCAAGGCCGCCGAACAACCCGCGCAGCGCGTGCATGTGGAAATAGGACGTGCGCAGCGCGGCAACGCCGCCCTGCATCAGGAACGGAAACGACGCGGCGAAGGTGAAGAAGCAGCGGAAGAAGGTGATTTCGAACGGATGCATGCCCGGCGCCAGCAGCTTCACCACCACCTGCCCCGACAGAAAGGTGACGGTCATCAGCAGCATCCAGAAGATGCCGCGCAGGTTGCCGGGCACCAGTTCCCAACGGGTGCCGAGCCTGGCGCCCGCGGCCCGAATGTTCCCAAACGTCCGCCCGATCACGAAATGACGCTTTCGCTCTTGTCGCCCGACTTCTTCGCCATCGCCTGGCGGCGCGCGACATAGAGGGTCGAGCCGATGATGACACTGGCGCCGACCAGCGTCCAGCCGTCGGGGAAGGTCGTGAACAGGACAATGTCGAACAGAATGCCGTAGAGCAACCGCGCGTAATCGAAGGGCATGATGGCGGTCGCCTCGCCCGCCCGGAAAGACAGTGCGATCATCGCCTGCCCAACGAGGTTCAGCACCCCGATCAGCGCCAGCCACCCGAACTGGACAAGCGTCGGCGTCGTCCATTCGATGAAGGTGGGCACCGCCGCGACGGCGGTGGAAAGAACGAGGTAATAGAACACCACCGTCGCCGGACTATCGACGCCCGAAACCTTCTTCAGGAACACGTGGGCGCCGGCATGGCAGGCGGTCGAAAAGATCAGCACGACCAGCGGCAGGGTCACGGCATCGACTTCCGGGCGGGCAACGATGAGCACGCCGACGAAACCGACGATGATTGCCGTCCAGCGCCGCCAGCGCACCAGTTCGCCCAGGAACAGCACCGCGAAAACCACGAGAAACAGCGGCCGGGTGAAGGTGATGGCGATGATGACCGCGAGCGACAGGTGCGCGAGCGCGTAATAGACGCAGATCTGGCCGACACCCCCCAGAACGCCGCGCCCCAGATGCAGGCCGAAGGCCTTCGTCCGCATCACCGCGAACGCGCCGCCCGCGAGCAGCGGCGCCATGGCAACAAGGCCGAAAACGGAGCGGAAAAAATTGATCTCGAAGGGGTGGATTTCCGCGGTCAGGACCTTGGAAATCGCCATCGCCGCCGACATTTCGAGCGCGCCCAGGAGCATCCACACCCCGCCCCGGAAATTCCCGGGCAGGCGGGCCCAGCGCTCGATCAGCGGACGCAGGAACGCAGGGGTGCGGAACGCGCGCAAAGAGGGATCAGACGGCGGCAGGCTGCCGCGAGAGCGCGCGGATCATGCGTTCCGCCGCTGCCGTGGAGGTCTGGTCGGCATTGGCATCGTAGGCCGGGCGTCCCTTGCCGGTGAAACCGTGCACGACGCCGGGATAGACCTCGATCTCGACCAGCCGATTGCCGGCAAGCGCCTTCTGGGTGGCGCGCACCTCGTCCATCGGGATGGACGGATCATTATCGCCGACATGGATGGAGAGCGGGCGGCAGACGTTCTTCGCTTCGTCCAGGTTGAGGCCGATCTTGGTGCCGTGAAACGACACCGCCCCGTCGGCGATGGCACGCGCCGTCGAAAGATAGGCATAGCGCCCGCCGAAGCAGTAGCCGAACACCACGACCTTGCCGTTGCAGGCGGGATGCTTGCGCAGGAAAGCGACGGCATCGGCGAGATCCTTGACGCCCTGCTCGGCATCAAACTCGCCGTAGCGCTTCTGGGCGAGCTCGCGCCCCTCGCCCTCGCGGCCCAAGGGCCCCGGAATGGTGCGATGGAACATGTCGATGAACAGCGCGGGCGAGCCGCGCCCGGCCCAGTCGGCCATAATGCCGCGCACGCCGTCATCGATCCCGAAGATCGGTGGGATCATGATGATGCCGGTGCCGGGCGATGGGGTGGCAGCAAGCTCGGCGCCCATCTTGGCGCCGTCGCGGGTGGTGATCGTCAGCGTTTCGGTCATGGCCCCTCTCCCCCGGCCCGTTGCGGGCCGATTGCAGATGTGCGGAGCGTTAGGCCGACGCTACTTGCGTTCGACCATCAGCTTCTTGATTTCACCAATAGCCTTGGCAGGGTTCAGGCCCTTCGGGCAGGTATTGGTGCAGTTCATGATGGTATGGCAGCGATAGAGCCGGAACGGGTCCTCGAGGTTGTCGAGGCGTTCGCCCGTGTGCTCGTCGCGCGAATCGGCGATCCAGCGATAGGCCTGCAGCAGCACCGCGGGGCCAAGGAAGCGTTCGCCGTTCCACCAGTAGCTGGGGCACGACGTCGAGCAGCAGAAGCACAGGATGCATTCCCACAGGCCGTCGAGCTGCTTGCGCTCCTCGGGGCTTTGCAGGCGTTCGCCGGTCGGTTCCGGGCTTTCGGTCTTGAGCCACGGCTCGATCGAGGCGTACTGGGCATAGACGGTGTTGAGGTCGGGCACCAGGTCCTTGACCACCGGCAGATGCGGCAGCGGATAGACGTTGGCGTCGCCCTTGATGTCCTCGATCGGCTTGATGCAGGCGAGCGTATTGGTGCCGTCCACGTTCATCGCGCAGGACCCGCACACGCCTTCGCGGCAGGAACGGCGGAAGGTGAGCGTGCTGTCCACCTCGTTCTTGATCTTGATCAGCGCGTCGAGAACCATTGGCCCGCAGGAATCGAGATCGATCTCGTAGGAATCGACGCGGGGATTGGCCTCGTCGTCGGGGTTCCAGCGGTAGACCTTGAAGGTCTTGACGTTCTTCGCGCCTTCCTTGGCCTTGAAGGTCTTGCCTTCCTCGACCTTGGAATTCTTCGGCAGGGCGAACTCGACCATGTGCGCGGTCCTCTAGTACACCCGCTCTTTGGGCGGGATGGTTTCGATATCGCCGGTGAGCGGCTTGAGATGCACCGGGCGGTAAGACAGGTCCACCTGGTTGGCGCCCTTGAGGTACGCCACCGTGTGCTTCATCCAGTTGTCGTCGTCGCGCTTGGGATAATCCTCGTGCGCGTGGGCGCCGCGGCTTTCGTGGCGCGCTTCGGCGGAATGCAGCGTGACGACGGCCTGGCCCATGAGGTTCTCGAGCTCGAGCGCCTCGACCAGGTCCGAGTTCCAGATGAGCGAGGAATCGGCGACGCGGATGTCCTTCAATGTCTCGGCCGTGCGGTCGATCTTCTCGCAGCCTTCCTTGAGCACCTCGGAGGTGCGGAACACGGCGCAGTCGTTCTGCATGGTGCGCTGCATCTCGTTGCGGATTTCCGCCGTCGAGCGCGCGCCCTTGGCATGGCGCAGGCGGTCGAGACGCGCGATGGCGCCTTCGCCGGCATCCTTCGCCAGCGTCGGCTTGCGCGAGCCGGCCTTGACCACTTCGGCGGCGCGAAGTGCGGCGGCGCGGCCGAACACGACGATGTCGAGCAGCGAATTGCAGCCCAGACGGTTGGCGCCATGCACCGACACGCAGGCCGCTTCGCCGATCGCCATCAGGCCCGGAACGACGCGGTCGGGGTCGGTTGCGGTCGGGTTGATGACCTCGCCGTGATAGTTGGTCGGGATGCCGCCCATGTTGTAGTGCACCGTCGGCAGCACCGGGATCGGCTCCTTGGTGACATCGACGCCGGCGAAGATCTTCGCCGTTTCCGAGATGCCCGGCAGGCGTTCGTGCAGCAGGTCGGGATCGAGATGCTCGAGGTGCAGGTAGATGTGGTCCTTGTGCTCGCCCACGCCGCGGCCTTCGCGGATTTCCATGGTCATCGAACGCGACACGACGTCGCGCGACGCAAGGTCCTTCACGGTCGGGGCGTAGCGTTCCATGAAACGCTCGCCCGCCGCATTGGTGACGTAGCCGCCTTCGCCGCGGGCACCTTCTGTAATCAGGCAGCCCGAGCCGTAGATGCCGGTCGGATGGAACTGGATGAATTCCATGTCCTGCAGCGGTAGCCCGGCGCGCAGCACCATGCCGTTGCCGTCGCCGGTGCAGGTATGGGCCGAGGTGCAGGAGAAATAGGCGCGACCGTAGCCGCCCGTCGCCAGCACGGTCATTTCCGCGGTGAAGCGGTGCAGCGTGCCGTCATCAAGGTTCCACGCCATTACGCCCTGGCAACGCCCGTCGTCGGACATGATCAGGTCGATGGCGAAGTATTCGACGAAGAACTGCGCCTTGTGCTTCAGCGACTGCTGATAAAGCGTGTGCAGGATGGCGTGGCCGGTGCGGTCGGCGGCGGCGCAGGCGCGGTGCGCGAGCTTTTCGCCGTAGTTGGCCGTGTGGCCGCCGAAGGGGCGCTGGTAGATCTTGCCCTCGGGCGTGCGCGAAAACGGCACACCGAAATGTTCCAATTCGGTGATCGCCGGGATGGCGTTGCGCACCATGTACTCGATCGCATCCTGGTCGCCGAGCCAGTCGGAACCCTTGACGGTGTCGTACATGTGGAAGCGCCAGTCGTCGGGCTCGATGTTGCCGAAGGAGGCGCCGACGCCGCCTTGGGCCGCGACCGTGTGGCTGCGCGTCGGAAAGACCTTGGTGATGCAGGCGGTGTTCAGCCCGGCCGCGGTCATGCCGAGCGTGGCGCGCAGGCCCGCGCCGCCGGCGCCGACGACGATGACGTCAAAATGATGGTCGATGACGGAATAGGCTTCGCTCATGTTTCAGGCCCCGAACGCAATGCGCAGCACCGACAGGACGCCGATCAGCGCGGCGAGCGCGGAGGCGAGCTTGACGATGATGATGAGGGCGAGCTTGCGCCACTCGGTGTGAACGTAATCCTCGATCACCACCTGCACGCCGAGTGCCAGGTGGTAGAACACGGCCGCCAGAAGGGCGACCAGCAGAACGGCGGTGACCGGGTTCTTGATCCAGGCGACGACGGTCGCGTGCGGCGCGCCGGCAAGGGCGACCAACGAAAACGCGAACCAGACGAACAGCGGCACCATGGCGATGGCGGTCAGGCGCTGACCCCACCAGTGATTGACGCCTTCCTTGGCTGAACCTAGGCCGCGCACGCGGCCCAAACGGGTGCGAAGGGTCTTGCCGGTATCAATGCTCATGGTCAGCCCCCCAACTTGGCGCAGCCGAGGCCGAAGACGACCGCGGCGGCGACGACGGAAATCAGGGCCACGACGATGCCCGACATGCGCGCATCGGCCTTTTCGTAACCGAAGCCCGCATCCCAGAAGAGGTGCCGGATGCCGTTGGCGAGATGGTAGAAGAGCGCCCAGGTAAAGCCGAACAGCACGATGCGGCCGATCCAAGACCCCATCAGTCCCGACATGGTGGCGTAGGCCGATCCGCCCGCTGCGGTGGCGGCCAGCCAGGCGACGAGGATGAGCGCGCCGAAGGCGAGCCCGACGCCGGTGATGCGGTGGGTGATGGAGAGGATGGCGGTGAGCGGAAGCCGGTAGACCTGAAGATGCGGCGACAGCGGTCGGTCAGGGCGAGCCATGAAGGGCCTTTGTTTTGTTGAACAGGCGCGGCGGGTGCCGGGTATCGAAGAATACGACCGGCGGCGCGACCGGGATCAAGGGCTTCGGTTTAGCCCCTGCAAGGGCGCAAGTCAACGCGGGGAAAGCCCCGTCCCGCTTCACGAAACGGGCTTGTCGGAATGGCCGAGCGGCCGCTCCGGCGCGACGCGGTCGCGGATCATCTGCTTCAGTTCGCGCATTTCGGCAAACCCGCCCGCCGCCTTGCGCGAATGGATCACTTCACCATCCAGGGCAACGTCGAAAATGCCGCCGCTGCCGGGCCTGAGCGTCACGCCGGCAAGCTCGCCCTCGAAGGTCGTCAGCAGTTCCTGCGCCACCCAGGCGGCGCGTGCCAGCCAGCGGCACTGGCGGCAATAGGTGATCTCGATCAGGTGGCGGGGGGCAGGATCGCTCATCAGGTCTCCGCTAGGTCGACGGTCGGCAAGCAATCATGAAAACCGGCCAGAATCAAGGAGATATACTTTAATATGTCGGCGCAACGACTTTAAATGTGGATAAATTTGTGGATAACTTGTGCGTCTATTGTGTAGATGACGGTATTTTATACACAAGAAAAAACCCTAATACTTGCTTTTTTACTTGTCTCCGAATGGGCGCAGGGGAATCATTTTCCCGTACGCGGAAGTACCGGTTGCGGTATCCGTCCCTCCCCAGCGGCGCCCCCGGGCGACGCGCGCCACCCGGCGCAGCGGAGGTGACGCAAGACCGAAACCGGGGACCCGAGGGAAGGTTTGCTCCGGCAGGCCGGTCTCCAGGGTCCGGTGCCGGCGGCGCCACCGCCCCCGTGAGGGGGTCGGCGCGGATCCCCGACGCAAGGAGGGGAACCGTGATCGGTTTGCAAGAACCGCTCGCCGCGGGCCGGGGGGTACATGTTGATCTCCCGCCGACGTTCCTGCGGAACCGTGGTCACCCCAAGGGCCATCGGTTCCGACGCGCCCCGCCGCAAGGCGGGTGCGGATCCGGCCGGACGATACGGGCGCTGCCCGCACGGACGGCGCGGCACCGGGCGGGGGCAACCCCGCCGCCGACGAAGGCAACTTCGCCGGCCGGTGAGGGCAACTTCACGGGCGGGTGCCGGTAAGCGGCGCAGGGCTTTGCCGGGGCAACCCGGAGATGCCGGCGCGGCGCGGGGGAAAGCCCCGCTCGGTGGCAGGCGGAGACGCGGCCGCGACAAGGATCGGAATAGAGGTGGAGACTGGCACGGACTTTCCGGCATGCGAACGCCCGCAAGGGCCCGGCCTTTAGACCGGTCGTCGCTTCTCTCCCTGGGGACGCGATGAAGGGTGTGACAGGTTCGGCGGTTCGCTCGCCGCTTGCGCTGTACGGGGGCTTGCGGGCTCCCGGGGCGTCAGGTGTCCTTCGCGGGGCAGATAGTGCAAGGTCCTTGGTCCTTGCGCGCCTGACGCCCCTTTTCTATCCAAAGGTTATCCACAAGGCAACCAAATTTTGGGGCGAATGCTGTTCGCACCCCATCATCTTGCGTGTGATTCGATCGGCGAGGAGTCAGTCGGATGCAATCGCGTCGGCGAAAGCGATCAGCGCGCGCGCTTCGGCGACATGCAGGGCTTCGACCATGCGGCCGTCGAGAACGGCGATGCCGTCGCCTTTCGCGCGGGCATCTTCATAGGCCGCAATGATGCGCCGCGCTTCGGCAACGGCTTCGGCTGCAGGCGAAAACGCGGCATTCGCCGCCGTCACCTGGCGCGGATGAATGAGCTGCTTGCCGTCAAAACCGAGCATGGCGCCTTGCGCGCATTCGTCGGCGAAACCCTCGTCGTCGCTGAAGGCCGGATAGACGCCGTCGAGCACGGCAAGGCCATAAGCGCGTGCGACGAGAACTGTACGTTCGAGCGCATAGAGCATGGAGGTGCGCGGCGCGCGCTTGTCGGCATGCAGTTCCTTGGCGAAATCCTCGAGCCCCATCGCGAACAGTTCGAGGCGCGGATGCGCCGCAGCAATCTCCGGCGCATCGAGCACGCCGCGCGCGGTTTCCATCATCGCCCACAGGCGCGCCCCGGCGCCGAGATCGTCGAGTGCCTTGCCCGCAGCGGCAATCTCGGCCGCCGTCGTAACCTTGGGCAGCAGGATCGCCTGCGCGCCCGATCGCGCCGCTGCGGCAATGTCATCCGTGCCCCAGGGGGTGTCGGCATGATTGACGCGCACGACGATTTCCCGGCGCCCGTAGCCGCCCGCCGCAATTCGCGCCATGACCTGCTCGCGCGCCGCCTGCTTGGCGTCAGGGGCGACCGAATCCTCCAGATCGAAGATCAGCACGTCGCAGGCGAGCTCGCACGCCTTGTCGTGGGCGCGCGTATTGGTGCCGGGCATGTAGAGGCAGCTGCGCCGGGGGCGGGCGGTCATGTCATCGGCCGGGCTGGTCATCGTCACGGAACTCCGTCCTGTTGTGCCGCCAGAGACTAGGACCCGCGGGACCGGGCGACAAGCGCCCCTGACCGGCAAGATTGTCTTTTCGGGCAATTCGGGGCTAGAACACCGGACCCGAGTCGTTCGAGGACCATTAACCGCGCATGTACACTGCCGAGTTTTTCATCAAGGGACTGATCGTCGGATTCGTCATCGCCGCCCCCGTCGGCCCCGTCGCCGTCATGTGCATCCATCGCACCCTGGCACACGGCAGGCTCGCGGGCTACGTCTGCGGGCTCGGCGCCACCATCGCCGACACCATATTCGGCGCGGTCGCCGCACTCGGCCTCGGTTTCGTCGCCAGTTTCCTGATGGCGCATCACGACTGGCTGCGCATCGGCGGCGGCGCGCTGCTCGTCGCCCTCGGCCTCAAGATGGCGCTGTCGCGTCACCTGCCGCCGGCGGCTGAAAAGCAGGAAGAGATGGAAGAACGCAGCGAAAGGCTGCAGGCGAAGCCGCAGGGATCACGGCTCGATTTTCATGTCGGCAATTTCGTCACCGCCTTTGTCATCATGATCACCAATCCGATCACGCTGGTGTCCTTCGCCGCCATCTTTGCGGTCGTCGACATTGCCGACATCGGCGATTACACGCGCTGGGTGGTGTCGCTGATCAGCGGCGTCTTCGCCGGCGCCGCCCTTTGGTGGTCGTCGCTGGTGCTGGTATCTGGCGCCCTGCGCCATCGCATCACCGCCGCCACGATTCTCTGGATCAACCGCGTTTCCGGCGGATTGATCCTGGTCTTCGGCATCGTCCTGCTGCTGTTTCCGACGAGCCTCCAGGGCAAGATCTCCGCCCCGGCGACCGCCGCCTTCGAACAACCGGCAATTTTGCCTGTTAATTAGGCGTTTTATTACTTTGATTATTTTTTAGTCATTTTAAAGCCGCAGCGCGGTTTCTCCGGTCGCGCCGACAGGCCCCCGGCTTCCTCGCAAATCACTGAAATACATCGGGTTCTGGTGTCGGCAACGGCGCCGGAACGCTCTGGCACGCTTGTTGCCAATTGTCCTGGTGTTCCTGAACAGCCGCACCGGCACAAGCAAGCGAGGACCCGACCATGACTTCTTCCTTCAAGGACCCCTTCGACAAGACCGCCGCCCTCGGTTGCAGCTGCGGCCAGCACGCGAGCGCGGCCGAACACGATGCCGCGCTGGCCAGCGATCCGGTCATGGCGCGCGCGGCCACCACGGGCAGCCGCATGGGCGACAGCCTGCGCGCCGAAGACAGCCACGGCGACGAAACCCTGATCGGGCGCATCGTCGAACAGACCGTGATGCGCGCCCTGTTCCCGGGCGACGTCAGCCGCCGCGCCTTCCTTTCGGCCGTCGGTGCCTCGACTGCCGCGGCAGCCGTTGCCGGCGCCTTCCCGCTGGCCGCAGCGAAGGCCTTCGCCGCCGAGAAGTCGGGACCGCTCGAGAAGACCAAACTCAAGATCGGCTTCGTTCCCATCACCTGCGCAACGCCGATCATCATGGCCCACCCGATGGGCTTCTACAAAAAGTACGGCCTCGACGTCGACGTCATCAAGACGGCGGGCTGGGCGGTCGCGCGCGACAAGTCGCTGTCGGGCGAATACGACGCGAGCCACATGCTCACGCCGATGCCGCTCGCGATTTCGCTCGGCGCGGGATCGACGCCAACGCCCTGGACCATGCCCGCGGTCGAGAACATCAACGGCCAGGCGATCACGCTGCACGTCAAGCACAAGGACAAGCGCGATCCGAAGCTGTGGAAGGGCATGAAGTTCGCCGTGCCGTTCGATTACTCGATGCACAACTTCCTGCTGCGCTACTACGTCGCCGAACACGGCCTCGATCCGGACAAGGACATCCAGATCCGCGTTCTGCCGCCGCCGGAAATGGTCGCCAACCTGCGCGCCGAGAACGTCGACGGCTACCTGGCGCCCGATCCGTTCAACCAGCGCGCGGTCTATGACGGCGTCGGCTTCATCCACATGCTGACGAAGGAAATCTGGGACGGACATCCCTGCTGCGCCTTCGCCGCATCGAAAAAGTTCGTCGCGGAAAGCCCGAACACCTTCCACGCGCTGTTCAAGGCGATCATCGACGCGACCGCCTATTCGTCGAACCAGAAGAACCGCAAGGAAGTGGCCAAGGCAATCAGCCCGCGCAACTACCTGAACCAGCCGGAAACGGTCGTCGCCCAGGTTCTGACCGGCACCTATGCCGACGGTCTCGGCAACGTGAAGAAGGTGCCCGACCGCATCGACTTCAATCCCTTCCCCTGGCACTCGATGGCGGTGTGGATCCTCACCCAGATGAAGCGCTGGGGCTACGTCAAGGGCGACATCGACTACGCCAAGGTCGCCGAGGAAGTGTATCTCGCCACCGACGCCCAGAGGGTCATGAAGGAAATGGGCCTGAAGGCGCCGAACGAGACCTACGGCAAGTACACGATCATGGGCAAGGAGTTCGACCCCGCCAAGGCCGACGCCTATGCCAAGAGCTTCGCCATCGGGCGAGCGGCCTGAGGGGAGTGGCGGCCATGAACACATCGTCCTCCCTCAAGGCCGCCATCCTGTCGGTGGTGCTGCTGGGCGCCTTTCTCGGCGCCTGGCAGCTCGCCGTCGGCGGCACCGGCTCTTCCCAGAGCATGGACCCAGAATACGCGGCGCTGATGGGCGCCACCTCGAAGGGCGCATCGGCGATGCCGACGCCGCTCGATATCGCCAAGGAAATGTGGCGGCACATCTCGGATCCCTTCTACGACAAGGGGCCGAACGACAAGGGCATCGGCATCCAGCTCGGCTATTCGCTGGCCCGCGTGCTGCTCGGCTACCTGATCGCCGCCATCGTCGCGATCCCGCTGGGCTTCGTCATCGGCATGTCGCCGCTGTTCTACAAGGCGCTCGATCCCTACATCCAGGTGCTCAAGCCGATCTCGCCGCTCGCGTGGATGCCGCTCGCGCTCTACACGATCAAGGACTCGAGCGTATCGGCGATCTTCGTCATCTTCATCTGCTCGATCTGGCCGATGCTGCTGAACACCGCCTTCGGCGTCGCCGCCGTCCGCAAGGACTGGCTCAACGTCGCCAAGACGCTCGAGGTCGGGCGCCTGCGCACGGCCATCCGCGTCATCCTGCCCGCCGCCGCGCCCACCATCATGACCGGCATGCGCATCTCCATCGCCATCGCCTGGCTGGTGATCGTCGCGGCCGAGATGCTCGTGGGCGGCACCGGCGTCGGCTACTTCGTCTGGAACGAGTGGAACAACCTGTCCATCACGAATGTCATCTGCGCGATCCTGTTCATCGGGCTCGTGGGCATGGCGCTGGATCAGGTCCTTTACCGGCTGTCGAAGCTGGTGACCTACGCCGAGTAAGAAAGAAAGGCCCGCGCAATGGATCTCAACACCCTCATCAACGTCGAAGGACTCGCCCGGTCCTTCCCCGCGCCCAAGGGCGGGGGCACCGTAACGGTCTTCGACGAATTGTGGTTCGACGTCGCCAAGGGCGAGTTCGTCTGCCTGATCGGGCATTCGGGCTGCGGCAAGTCGACGCTGCTCAACATCCTTGCCGGCATCGACAAGCCGAGCGGCGGGGTGGTCATCGTCGACGGCAAGGAAGTCACCGGGCCGTCGCTCGATCGCGCCGTGGTGTTCCAGGGCCATGCCCTGATGCCGTGGATGAGCGTGATGGCCAACATCGCCTTCGCGGTCAAATCGCGCTGGCCGAAATGGTCCGCCGCCAAGGTGCGCGAGCACTGCCAGCACTACATCGACATGGTCCACCTGACCGGCGCCGAGGACAAGAAGCCCGCCCAGCTTTCGGGCGGCATGCGCCAGCGCGTCGGCATCGCCCGGGCGCTCGCCATCGAGCCGCGCATCATGCTGATGGACGAACCGTTCAGCGCCCTCGATGCGCTGACCCGCGGCTCGCTGCAGGACGAGGTCGTGTCGATCTGTGCCAAGACGCGCCAGACCACCTTCATGATCACCCACGACATCGACGAGGCGATCCTGCTGGCCGACCGCATCCTGCTGATGACCAACGGCCCCGAAGCGCGCGTCGCGGAAATCGTCGTCAACACCCTGCCCAAGGGGCGCGTGCGCAACGAGTTGCACAAGCACCCCAACTACTACGCCATGCGCAACCACCTGCTCGATTTTCTCGTGAGCCGGTCCGAAGACCTGCGCGGCATGGTCGAGGGCGTCGATCCGAAGCACCCGCCGGTCGTCTTCCCCAAGGCGGGCGACGGCGGCCCGCAGCCGACGCTGGCCGCCAGCAGGACCTGAGTTTTCAACCGCGCGCGTCCCATCCCCCGAAAGACGGCGCACCACCCCAGAGGAGCAAACAACACATGACCCGCGCAGAACTCACCGAAAAGATCATCTCCATCAAGATCAAGAAGGGCCTGACCTGGGCCGGCCTCGCCAAGAAGATCGGCCAGTCCGAATGCTGGGCGACGGCGGCGCTGATGGGCCAGATGCAGATGAGCGAGAAGGAAGCCAAGGCGGCGGCCAAGGCGCTCGGCCTGACGGCGGACGAGGCGAAAATCCTCGCCACCTGCCCCTACCGCGGATCGCTGGGCCAGGCCGTGCCGACCGACCCGCTCGTCTACCGCTTCTACGAGATCATCCAGGTCTACGGCACGACCATCAAGGCGCTGATCGAGGAGAAGTACGGCGACGGCATCATGAGCGCCATCGACTTCTCCATGGACATCAAGAAGCAGCCGGACCCCAAGGGCGACCGCGTCATCGTCACCCTGAACGGCAAGTTCCTGCCCTACCGGCGTTACTGATCGCAGGAGCGCGGCCCGGCCGGCGCCTGATGGCCGCCGGCCGGCGGGGGAAGGCGGTCCGGGACGGGCCTCGAAAGAGGCTAGGCCTGGGCCGCCTTTTCCTTGAGGTGATTCCTGACCAGTTCTTCCGCAATCTGCACGGCGTTGAGCGCGGCGCCCTTGCGCAGGTTGTCGGACACGCACCACAGGCTGAGGCCGTTTTCCACGGTCTGGTCGTCGCGGATGCGGCTGACAAAGACCGCGTCCTCCCCCGCGCATTCGATCGGCGTGACATAGCCTTCATCGGCGCGGTGGTCGATGACGGACACGCCCGGGGCTTCGCGCAGGATTTCACGCGCTTCGTTCGCCGACAGCGGGTTTTCGAACTCGATATTCACCGCCTCGCCGTGGCCGATGAATGTCGGCACACGCACGCAGGTCGCCGTGACCTTGATGGCGGGGTCGAGGATCTTCTTGGTCTCGACCATCATCTTCCATTCTTCCTTGGTGCTGCCGCCGTCGAGGAAGACGTCGATGTGCGGAATGACGTTGAAGGCGATCTGCTTGGTGAAGCGTTCCTTCTTCACCGGATCGTTCACGTAGATGGCCTTGGTCTGGTTGAACAGCTCGTCCATCGCCGCCTTGCCCGCGCCCGAGGTGGACTGGTAGGTGGCGACGACGATGCGCCTGATCTTCGCCGCATCATGCAGCGGCTTCAGCGCGACCACCATCTGGATGGTGGAACAGTTCGGATTGGCGATGATGTTGCGCTTCTTGTAGCCCGCGATCGCGCCCGGGTTCACTTCGGGCACCACCAGCGGCACCTCGTCGTGCATGCGCCAGAACGACGAGTTGTCGACGACGACGCAGCCTTCCTTGCCGGCGCGCGCACCGTGGATTTCCGACGGCTTCGAGCCCGCCGAGAACAGCGCAATGTCGGTTCCCCGAAAATCGTAGGTCTCGAGGTTCTGGACCTTGAGGGTCTTGGTCTCGCCGTAGGACACGCTCTTGCCGACCGAACGCGCCGAGGCCAGCGCCACGACCTCGCTGGCGGGGAAGTTGCGTTCGGCGAGCGTCGCCAGCATCTCGCGACCGACGTTGCCGGTGGCACCTGCGACTGCGACCTTGTAACCCATGATTTCCGGTCCTTGTTGGGCCCCGCGGGGCCCGTGTCCTTGTGAGCCCCTCAGGCCCCGTTGAAAATGCGTTGGTCTAGCGCCAATAGCGCGGCGGTTCAACCGCCGCCTATTTGCCCCGCTTGGCCATGGCATCGACCACGGCCGCGCCCATGTCGGTACACGACAGCAGCTTCTTGCCGTCCTGCATGATGTCGGCGGTGCGGTAGCCCGCGTCCAGCACGTCGCGCACGGCCGCTTCCAGCAGGTCCGCTTCCGAGGCGAGGTCGAAGGAATAGCGCAGCATCATGGCATAAGACAGGATGGTGGCGAGCGGGTTGGCCTTGTTGGTGCCCGCGATGTCGGGGGCCGAACCATGCACCGGCTCGTACAGCGCCTTGCGCCGGCCGGTGGCGTCGGCAGCGCCGAGCGAGGCCGACGGCAGCATGCCGAGCGAACCGGTCAGCATCGCCGCGCAGTCGGACAGCACGTCGCCGAACAGGTTATCGGTGACGATGACGTCGAACTGCTTGGGCGCGCGCACCAGCTGCATGGCGCAGTTGTCGGCATACATGTGGCTGAGCTTCACGTCGGAATATTCGGCAGCGTGCAGCTTGGTGATTTCCTCGCGCCACAGCACGCCCGATTCCATCACGTTGGCCTTTTCGACCGAACACAGGCGGCCGTCGCGCTTGCGCGCCAGTTCGAACGCCACGCGGCCGATGCGCACGATTTCGTGGGTATCGTAGACCTGGGTGTTGACGCCGCGGCGTTCGCCGTTGGGCAGCTGGGTGATTCCGCGCGGCTCGCCGAAATAGACGCCGCCGGTGAGCTCGCGGATGATCAGGATGTCGAGCCCGGCGACGAGGTCGCGCTTCAAGGTCGAAGCATCGGCAAGAGCATCAAAGACGATGGCCGGGCGCAGGTTGGCGAACAGCTCCATGTCCTTGCGCAGGCGCAACAGGCCACGCTCGGGCTGGGACGCAAACGGCAGCTTTTCCCACTTCGGGCCGCCGACGGCGCCGAGCAGCACCGCGTCCGCCTTCATCGCCTTGTCCATGGTGACGTCGGCCAGCGGCGTGCCGTGCTTGTCGTAGGCGCAGCCGCCGACGAGGTCTTCGTCCACGTCGAAGCTGACGGCGCTGTGGCCGTCCATCCAGTTGATGACCTGCTTGACCTGCCCCATCACTTCGGGGCCGATGCCGTCGCCGGCGAGAATGAGAAGTTTCCTGTTCGCTGCCATTTTCCGTGTCTTGCTTTTGAGTCTTGTTGGGTCGTCCCGGCCGCCCTAGCGAAACAGCCAGGGGGTCGCCGACTTGTGCTGCGATTCGTAGCCCGAGATGGCGTCCGCCTTCTGCAGCGTCAGGCCGATGTCGTCCAGCCCGTTGAGCAGGCAGTGCTTGCGGAAGGCATCGATGTCGAAATGCACTTCCTCGCCATCGGGGCGCACGATGACCTGGCGTTCCAGATCGACCGTGAGGCGCGCATTGGCGCCCTTCTCGGCATCCGACATCAGCTTGTCCACCGTCTCCTGCGGCAGCTTGATCAGCAGGATGCCGTTCTTGAACGAGTTGGAATAGAAGATGTCGGCGAAGTCCGGCGCGATGATGCAGCGGAAGCCGAAGTCGAGCAGCGCCCAGGGCGCGTGCTCGCGCGAGGAGCCGCAGCCGAAGTTTTCGCCCGTCACCAGGATCTTGGCGTTGCGGTACGGTTCCTTGTTGAGGATGAAATCGGGGTCCTCCGAACCGTCCTTTTTGTAACGGATGGCTTCGAACAGGGCCGGGCCGAGGCCGGTGCGCTTGATCGTCTTGAGCCAGCGGGCCGGGATGATCTTGTCGGTATCGACGTTGATCATCGGCAGGGGTGCGGCGATGGCGGTGAGCGTCGTGAACTTTTCCATTTTTCTGTCCTTCCCTCGGGCCTAGTCGAAGTCGCGCACGTCGGCGATATGGCCGGCAATCGCGGCGGCGGCGACCATGGCCGGGCTCATCAGGTGGGTGCGCCCGCCGGGGCCCTGGCGGCCTTCGAAGTTGCGGTTGGAGGTGGAGGCCGAACGTTCGCCCGGCGCCAGCTTGTCGGGGTTCATGGCGAGGCACATGGAGCAGCCCGCCTCGCGCCACTCGAAGCCCGCTTCCGTGAAGATGCGGTCGAGGCCTTCCTTTTCGGCCTGTTCCTTGACCAGCCCCGAACCCGGAACCACCAGCGCGCGCACGCCCGCGGCCACCTTGCGGCCCTTGGCGACGGCGGCAGCCTGGCGCAGGTCCTCGATGCGGCCGTTGGTGCACGAACCGATGAAGGCGGTCTGGATCGCGATGTCGGTCATCTTGGTACCGGCCGCAAGACCCATGTATTCGAGCGAACGCACCATCGCGCGGCGCTTGTTCTCGTCGCGCGCGGTTGCCGGATCGGGAACCGCGCCGGTGATTTCCACGACGTCTTCCGGGCTGGTGCCCCAGGTGACGATCGGCGCGATCGACGCCGCATCGAGGGTCACTTCGCGGTCGTACTTGGCGCCCGCATCGGAGGGCAGCGTCTTCCAGTAGGCGACGGCCTTTTCCCATTCCTCGCCCTTGGGCGCCATCGGGCGGCCCTTCATGTAGGCGTAGGTCTTTTCGTCCGGCGCGACGAGACCGGCGCGCGCGCCCGCCTCGATCGTCATGTTGCAGACCGTCATGCGGCCTTCCATGGACAACGCCTCGATCGCGGGGCCGGCAAACTCGACCACGTGGCCGGTGCCGCCGGCGGTGCCGATCTTGCCGATGATGGCGAGGATGATGTCCTTCGCGCCGACGCCCGCGTGCGGCGTGCCCGTCACGGTGATGCGCATGTTCTTGGCCGGCTTCTGGTAGAGCGTCTGGGTGGCCAGGACGTGCTCCACTTCGGAAGTGCCGACGCCGAAGGCCAGCGCGCCGAAGGCGCCGTGGGTCGCGGTGTGGCTGTCGCCGCAGACGATCGTCATGCCCGGCTGGGTGAAGCCCTGCTCCGGCCCGACGATGTGCACGATGCCCTGGCGCGCGTCGGTCAGCGGGAAGTACGGGATCCCGAATTCCTTGACGTTGCGCTCGAGCTCGGCGACCTGGATGCGGCTGTCCTCGTCCTCGATCGGCTTGCCGCGGTCGGTCGTCGGAACGTTGTGGTCGCAGACCGCGAGGTTGGCCTCGGGCCGGCGCGCCTTGCGGCCGGTAAGCCTGAGCCCTTCGAAGGCCTGGGCGCTCGTGACCTCGTGCACCAGCTGCCGGTCGATATACAGCAGGCAGGTGCCGTCATCGGAGGTTTCGACGACGTGGCTGTCCCAGATCTTGTCGAACAGGGTCTTAGGTTGGGCCATCGGGCGGGCTCCTTCACTCACTTAAGTTCCAACGACGCGAGGCACGGCGGCCCCGCGGGACGATCAGTTCTGGCCTTCGGTGTTGCCGGCAGGCGCGGCGGGGGCGGCGTCGCCCTCGACCGGAACCTCGGCACCCTTGGTCGCGCGCAGGCCGGTGGTCTCGGCGATACGCGCCGACTTGCCGCGGCGGCCACGCAGGTAATAGAGCTTCGCGCGACGGACGGCGCCCTGGCGCTTGACCTCGATGGAGGCGATGTTCGGCGAATAGAGCGGGAACACGCGCTCGACGCCTTCGCCGTACGAAATCTTGCGCACGGTGAAGGACGAATTCAGCCCGGCGTTCTTGCGGGCGATGCAGACGCCTTCGAAGGACTGCACGCGGGTGCGTTCGCCTTCGACGACCTTGACCGCGACGCGCAGCGTGTCGCCGGGGGTGAAGTTGGGGACTTTCCGCTCGGCGGAAAGGCGATCCATTTCCTGCTTGGCGATCTGTTCGACGATATTCATGTCTTTCTTCCTCAAGTGTGCGGCGATGCCGCTGGTTTCAAACTGGTACTCAGGCCCGTCCGGCCTTGCGCGCGGCGTAACGGCCCCAAAGGTCCGGCCGCCGCTCGCGGGTGATCTGTTCCATCTGGTCGTGCCGCCAGGCACGGACCTTTTCGTGGTGACCGGAGATCAGGACCTCCGGCACGGCGCGCCCGTTCCATTCCTGCGGGCGCGTGTAAAGCGGGTACTCGAGCAGGCCCTCGGCGAAACTTTCCTCGGCAAGGCTTTCCTCGTTGCCGACGACGCCCGACAACAGGCGCACGCAGGCGTCGATCAGCACCAGCGCCGCCGGTTCGCCCCCCGACAGCACGAAATCGCCGACCGAGACTTCTTCCAGCCCGCGCGCCTCGATCACCCTTTCGTCGACGCCTTCGTAGCGTCCGCACAGGATGACGACGCCGGGACCGGCGGCCAGTTCCCTGACGCGGGCCTGGTCCAGAAGCCGCCCGCGCGGGCTGAGATAGACGCACGGTGCATCCGGGCACTGGGACTGGGCCGCGGCGACGGCGGCATCGACCACGTCGGGCTTCATCACCATCGAGGCGCCGCCGCCAAAGGGCGTGTCATCCACGGTGCGGTGGCGATCGGTGGCGAAGTCGCGGATGTTGACGGTCGCAAGCCGCCAGCGGCCTTCCGCCAGCGCCTTTCCGGCGAGCGAATGACCGAGCGGCCCCGGGAACATGTCCGGGAACAGGGTGGCGACCGACGCCGTCCAGACCTGCGTTTGCGTGCTCATCACCGGCCTACTTGCCTTCCTCGTCTTCCATCAGTTCCGGCGGCGGATCGAGCGTGATCCGCCCCGCACTCACATCCACTTCACGCACCACATCGGCGGTAAAAGGCAGGTAGAAGGTCTCTCCCTTCCCGTCCTCCAGCGCCAGCACGGGGCCTGCGCCGAAGTCCTCCACCGCCGCGATGCGGCCCAACTTCTCTCCCGCCACGTCGAAGGCCGCGAGGCCCGCGAGATCGTGGTGGTAGTACTCACCGTCCGCCGTTTCCGGCAGCGCCATACGGGACACGAACAACTCCTGTCCCGTCAGGGCCGCCGCTTCGTCCCGGTCGGTGATGCCGGCGATCCGGGCGGTCACATCCGCCCCTTTTGCCTGCACGACCTCGACCGTCAGCTTGCGGCCCCCGGCCGTTTCGACCGGACCATAGGCGGCGATGTCCTCGGGCCGCTCGGTGTAGGACCAGATGTGAATCTGCCCCCTGACCCCGTGCGGGCGGCCGATCTTGCCGACCGCGACCCGATCGCGCCCCTGGCCAGATGACCCGGCCACCGGCGCGTTACTCCGCCTTCGCTTCCTCGGCCGGGGCAGCGTCCGCAGCCGGTGCGGCGGCGGCCGCGGCGGCGGCTTCGGCCGCATCGGCCGCGGCCTTCAGGCGCTCCTGCGCCTTGGCCTTGGGCAGATGCTTCTTGGACTGCGTCGGCACGGCGGGCTTTTCGGCGAGGCCGATCGTATGCAGGAAGCCCTGCACGCGGGTCGAGGGCGTGGCGCCGGAAGCGAGCCAATGCTTGATGCGGTCCTGGTTCATCACCAGGCGCTGCGGATGATCCTTGTTCAGCATCGGGTCGAAGTGGCCGACGCGCTCGATGAAGCGGCCGTCACGGGCCTTGCGCGAATCGGCGATGACGATCCGATAGAACGGACGCTTCTTCGCGCCAGCGCGCGAGAGTCTGATTTTCAAAGCCATGCGATGTCTTGTCCTTTCCGTGTACTCGAAACGTTGGTTGTGTGTGTCGAAACTTAAAACGCGAAAAAACCTGTGCCTGAATTCCTAGCGCGGCCCGAAACCCGGCGGCATGCGGCCGCCGCCGGGCGGCATGTTGCCCGACATCATGCCGGGCATGGAGCGCATCAGCCCCGACTGCCCGAGCTTGCCCGCGCGCTTCATCATCTTGCTCATTTCCATGAACTGCTTGACCAGCCGGTTGACGTCGGGGACGTCCATGCCCGCGCCCTGCGCGATGCGGCGCTTGCGCGAGCCGTTCAGCAGCTTGACGTTGCGGCGCTCGGATTTGGTCATCGAACGGATGATGGCGATCTGGCGGGCGATCATCTTGTCGTCGAGATTGACGCCCTTCATCTTCTGCTGAATGCCGCGCGCGCCGGGCAGCATGTCGATCATGGCGGCGAGGCCGCCCATCTTCGAGAGCTTCTCGAGCTGTTCGGCCATGTCGTCGAGGTCGAACTCGCCCTCCTTCATCTTGCGGGCGAGCTTCTCGGCCTCTTCGCGGTCGACCTGCTCGGCCGCCTTCTCGACCAGGCCGACGACGTCGCCCATGCCGAGGATGCGCGAGGCAATGCGATCGGGATGGAAGTCTTCAAGCGCCTCGAGCTTTTCGCCGGTGCCGATCAGCTTGACCGGGACATCGGCGACCGCGCGCATGGAAAGTGCCGCACCGCCGCGCGCGTCACCGTCGACACGTGTCAGTACGATGCCGGTGACGTTGACGCGATCCTTGAAGGCGCGCGCCACGTTGACCGCGTCCTGGCCGGTCATGGCGTCGGCGACCAGCAGGGTTTCGACGGGATTGGAAAGAAGATGGATGCCTGCGGCCTCGTTCATCATTTCCTCGTCGACGGCGAGGCGGCCGGCGGTATCGAGGATGACGACGTCGTAGCCCTGCACGCGGGCGGAGGCGAGGGCGCGGCGCGCGATGTCGGTGGCGGCTTGGCCGGCGATGATCGGCAGGGTTTCGACGCCCGCCTGTTCACCGAGGATGCGCAGCTGCTCCTGCGCGGCCGGGCGCTGGGTATCGAGCGACGCCATCATCACGCGCTTCTTGTCGCGTTCCTTCAGGCGGCGGGCGATCTTGGCGGCGGACGTCGTCTTGCCCGAGCCCTGCAGGCCGACCATCATGAAAACGGCGGGCGGCGCCGCGTTGAGATTGAGGCCGAGGTTGACGCCGCCCAGCAGTTCGACGAGCGCATCGTTGACGATCTTGATGACCATCTGGCCCGGCGTGACCGAGCGGATGACCGCCTCGCCCACCGCCTTCTCGCGCACGCTCGCGAGGAAATCCTTGACCACCGGCAGGGCGACGTCGGCTTCGAGCAGCGCCACGCGCACTTCGCGCAGCGCTTCGTCGACGTCCGTCTCGCGCAGCGCACCCTTGCGGGTGAGGCGCGAAAACACATCGCCGAGCTTTTCTCCAAGACCTTCGAACATCGACCCTTCGGCCCTTCGGACCAGCCGTACGAACAAACGAAAATCGCGCCAGTGCGCGAAACTCGCGGGCTGGCGGACCTCCCGGCGGGGCCGGGAAGCTCTCAGACGGCTTGTGTGAGAGCGGGCGGAATTTAGGGGCGGCTCGGGTACGAGTCAAGCAAATCCGCCCCTTTCGGCCAGCCCGGGCCGGGGGCCCCGCCCCGAATCCCGTTGCTTTCGGGCCGTTTCGCGCCATATAAGCCCCCATGGACGCGATCCCTTTCATCAAGATGCATGGGCTCGGCAACGATTTCGTCATCATCGACGCCCGCCAGCAGCCCGTTTCCATCGGCCCCGAGGCCGCCCGGCGCATATCCGACCGGCGGATGGGGGTCGGCTGCGACCAGCTGATCGTCCTCGAAAAGCCCAGAAACCGCGACGCCCAGGCCTTCATGGCGATCCGCAACGCCGACGGCGGGGCCTCTGGCGCCTGCGGCAACGCGACGCGCTGCGTCGCCGCCCTGCTGATGGGCGAATCGGGCACCGACGAGGCCGTGATCGAGACCGAGGCCGGCCTCTTGCTGGGCCACGGCGAGGCCGACGGCATCACCGTCGACATGGGCCGCCCGCGCCTCAAGTGGGAAGAGGTGCCGCTGGCGGAGGCCGCCGATACCCTGCACCTGGGCCTTGCCGCCGGCCCGGTGTCGGACCCGGCCGCCTGCTCGATGGGCAATCCACACGCCACTTTCTTCGTTCCGGACGTCGAGGCCCTCGACATCCCGGCCATCGGCCCCGGCCTTGAGCACCACGCCATCTTCCCCGAGCGCGCCAACATCGGCTTCGCCCAGGTGCTGGATCGCGCGCGCATCCGCCTGCGGGTGTGGGAGCGCGGCGCGGGGCTGACGCTCGCCTGCGCCACCGGTTCCTGCGCCGCCGTCGTCAACGGCGTACGCCGAGGGCTGCTTGACCGCCGCGTGACCTGCCTGCTCGACGGCGGCACGCTGATCGTCGAATGGCGCAAGGCCGACGACCATGTGACCATGACCGGCCCCGTCGCCGTCAGTTTCACCGGCGTGCTGGCGCCCGACCTCGTCACGGGTGCGGGCCGATGAGCGCCGCCGAAAAGGCGCCCCCCGCCCCGGCCTCCTCCGAAGTGCTGACCTTCGGATGCCGCCTGAATGCCTTCGAATCCGAAGTCATGCGCCGCCACGCCGAAGCCGCTGGCCTGGGCAATGCCATCATCGTCAACACCTGCGCGGTGACGAGCGAATCCGAGCGCCAGTCGCGCCAGGCGATCCGCCGGGCGCGTCGCGAAAATCCCGATGCGGTGATCGTCGTCACCGGCTGCGCGGCGCAGGTCAATGCCGCACGTTTCGCCGCCATGCCCGAAGTGGACCATGTCATCGGCAACGCGGAAAAGATGAAGGCCGAAACCTTCGCCGATCTCGCCCGCGGGCGGATGGAAGCCCGCGTCGTCGTCAACGACATCATGTCGGTGCGCGAGACGGCGGCCCACCTGGTGGAAGGCTTCGAAGGCCGCGCGCGCGCCTTCGTAGAAGTCCAGCAGGGCTGCGACCACCGCTGCACCTTCTGCATCATTCCCTTTGGCCGCGGCCCCTCGCGCTCGGCCCTGCCCGCCGACGTCATCACCCAGACGCGCGCACTGGTGGCGGGCGGCTACAACGAGTTGGTGCTGACCGGCGTGGATCTTACTGCCTGGGGGGCTGATCTTGCGGGTGCGCCCGTGCTCGGCGACCTCGTGCGCCGGATCCTGCTGGAGGTGCCCGACCTCAAGCGTCTTCGCCTTTCCTCCATCGACGTCGCCGAAGTGGACGACGAATTGTTCCGCCTGATCACGGGCGAGCCGCGCCTGATGCCGCACCTGCACCTCAGCCTGCAGGCGGGCGACGACATGATCCTCAAGCGCATGAAGCGCCGCCATACGCGCGAACAAGGCATCGACTTCTGCGCCCGCGTGCGCGCGGAACGCCCCGGCGTCGTCTTCGGCGCCGACCTGATCGCGGGCTTTCCCACCGAGACCGACGACATGTTCGAAAACACCCTTCGCATGATCGACGAGGCGGGACTGACGTGGCTGCACGTATTCCCCTATTCGGCGCGCCCCGGCACGCCCGCGGCGAAGATCCCGGGTCTTGCCGGCGACATCGTGCGCGAACGCGCGCGCGTCCTGCGGGCAGCCGGCGAGGCAGCACGCGATGCGTTCCTTGAATCTTGCGTCGGCGGCACCGAAGAGGTGCTGGTCGAGCAGCCGGGCCTTGGCCGCACCGCGCGCTATGCCCATGTCACGCTGCCCCATGATGCCGCCACCGGCAGCGTCATCGGCGTCCGTATCACCCATGCCGCCGACGGCCGCCTCGCGGGAATTCCGGCGTGAGCGACGAAGCGCCCAAGGGCTGGCTCGCGCGGCTCGGCGCGGGACTGAAGAAATCGTCCGCCGCCATTACCGGCGGCCTAACCCGCATCTTCACCCACAAGAAGGTCGATGCGGCCACCATAGACGAACTGGAAGAGTTGCTGATCACCGCCGATCTCGGCCCGGCGACGGCGGCGAAACTGGCAGACGCCATTCGCGCCCGGCGCTTCGAGGGCGACGCCGATGCAGGCGTCGTCGCCGAGGCGCTTTCCGGTGAAATTGCGAAAATCCTGGCGCCGCTTGCCCGCCCGCTCGATTTCGAAAGTGCAGCACGGCCCCATGTCGTGCTCGTCGTCGGCGTCAACGGCAGCGGCAAGACGACGACGATCGGCAAGCTCGCGGCCGAGCTGAGATCGCGCGGCAAGTCGGTCATGGTGGCGGCGGGCGACACGTTCCGCGCGGCGGCCATCGAACAGCTGCGCGTCTGGGCCGAGCGCGCGGGTGCCGCCTTCTTTTCGGGCGAGAGCAAGGATGCGGCGGCGATTGCCTTCGATGCGCTGGCCGCAGCGCGGGCGGCGAATGTCGACGTGCTGCTGATCGATACCGCCGGGCGGCTGCACAACAAGGCCGACCTGATGGCGGAGCTGGAAAAGATCGAGCGCGTGCTGAAGAAAGCGGACACGACCGCGCCGCACGCGACGCTGCTGGTGCTCGACGCCACCACGGGACAGAACGCTCATGCCCAGGCACAGACATTCCGCGACATCACCCATGTCACGGGGCTGGTGGTGACGAAGCTGGACGGATCCGCCAAGGGCGGGGTGGTGGTGGCGCTGGCCGACCGCCTGGGCCTGCCCATTCACGCCATCGGCGTCGGCGAAGGGATCGGCGACCTCAGGCCGTTTTCGGCCGTGGATTTCGCCCGTTCGCTGGTCGGGCTTCCGGCGCGCGAGACGCGCTGATTAAACCACTATGTTAATGATCGAGCCACGCGGCAGGTTGCGCTGCGGCTGGGTTTCGGTGCCGGGCGCCGAGGCGGCGGCCTGCGCCATGGCGCGCGCGGCAAGCGCCCGTTCGGCCGCGGCGAGCGCACCGGTGGCACGGGTCGCCGCGACATTTTGGGTGGGTTGCGCGGGCTGTGCGGGTTGCGCCGGACGGGCCGGGGCCGTCGGCAGGGTCGAAAGGGCGCGAAGAAGGGCTGAGGTCGGCGGAATCTGCATGGCACGTCTTTAGCGTCTGGTGTTCCGGCAACGGGAGACCTGCCTGGGCCCGCAACCGACGCAAAGGCGCCGCCGTCCTGTAGCGCCTGACCTGACCCTAGCCGCCGCCGGTTAAGAGACGCTTAATTCACCCCATCGGGACAGGCCGGTCGGCACAAGCACGATAAGCGGCCCTTGACGTACTCATTTATGCTCAAATGCAAGCAATCCCAGCTTGGTAGAACTGTCCGACGGGTCGATATTTACCCTCGGTTAATCGAAAGAACCTTATCAATGAACGGCTGGCCATCCCGTCCGGGGACCTGGGGCCGCGGTTTGTGTATCTTCGATTTGCGTAATCTCAAAAGGGGACGGCTTCGGCTCGGCTGACATGAGCGACAAACCCGAATCAGACGATTTCGAACTTCTGCTCGCCATGGCGCGCGACAAGTCCGCCGTGGGCCGACGTACCCTGGTGTCCGCTGTCAGCGACCTGTTTTTCAACAAGGGCGAAGTGCTGAGCGACCGCGAACGCGCGCTCATGTCCGACATCCTGCGCCAGATCATCCATGACGTGGAAATGTCCGTCCGCCGGGAACTCGCGAGCCGCCTGATCAAGGCCAAGGACGCCCCCCACGAACTCGTGGTGACGCTCGCCAACGACGACATCGAAGTGGCGCACCCGATCCTGCTGGCCAGCGAAATCCTGCACGATACCGACCTGGTCGAAATCATCCAGCACCGCACCATGCAGCATCAGCTCGCCATCGCGATGCGCAAGAACCTGAGCGAGAGCGTGACCGACGCGCTGGTCGAAACAGGCAATTCGGACGTCATCAAGACGATGCTCGAAAACCCGAACGCGCGGCTGTCCAAGACCACGATGGAATATCTGGTCGAGCAAGCCAAGCGCATGGACACCTACCAGAACCCGCTTCTGCGCCGCCCTGATCTAGAGCCGGAGCTGGCCAAGCGCATGTACTGGTGGGTATCGGCGGCACTGCGCCAGCACATCGTGGAACATTTCGACGTCGACCCGTCCGAACTGGACGTGACGATCGAATCCACGGTCAAGGACATCATGAGCAGCGAAACCGGCGGCGGGCTGACGGGGTCCAAGCCGATTGAACTTGCGGAACACCTCGATCACGAGGGAAAGATCACCTCCGACCTGATGGTCAAGGTTCTGCGCCAGGGCGAAGTGCCTCTGTTCGAGGCGATGTTCGCGCGCCGCAGCGGCCTGCGCCTGCGCCTGCTGCGCCGTCTTCTGTTCGAACCGGGCGGCGAGGCACTGGCCGTCGCCTGCAAGGGCATCGACATTCCGAAGTCGGATTTCGCGACGATCTTCATGCTGACGCGCAAGGCGCGTTCGAGTTCGAGCGTCATGAACCCGCGCGAGTTGACGCGGGTCCTCGCGCTCTACGACCGCGTGCGGCCGGAGGCGGCCCACGCCATGATCGCTCGCTGGCAGCGCGATTCGGATTTCCTGAACGCCGTTCGCGTTCTGGAGACCAATGGCGGATTGGATGCCGAAGGCAACGAACGGCGCACGGGCAACGAACGGCGCAATACCACGGGCAGCTAGGACCCTTGCGGTGACCGTTATGGGGACGCGGCACAGGATAAACGCAGGGCTTAACGCTCCGGGCAAGAGGCAACCGGTTTTGGCCGCAGTCCCGGCGCGCGGCAGCGCTGCGGCAGCGGGCGTGACCGGCGAAGATGCGCTGAGGGCCCTGGCGCAGTTCGGTCCCGCCAGCTACGTAGCAAACCTCGATGGCGAAATCATCTACGCATCACCGCGCTATGTTCAGTATGCCGAAGATGCACACGGCAAGGCCCGCGATCCCCTCAAGCCCGCCTTCCCCATAGACGAAGAAATCGCGAACATCATCGCCGGCGAGCCCGAGGTGAGCAAACGCGTCGGCCTCAGGATCGACGGCAGCGAGACCTATTTTCACGCGCGCCATTTCCCGATTTATGGCGCAGACGGGACGCTGGCCGGGGTCGGCGGCATTTACCGCGAGTCGTCACGCGAATGGGACGAGATGCGGTTCATCAGGGACCGTTACCAGGATATTTCCCGGCTGTCTTTCGACATCATCTGGGAAACCGACGGCGATTTCCGCATTACCTATATTTCACCGCGCATCACCGAAGTGCTCGGCTTCCACCCCCGCGAAATGATCGGCCAAAGCTTGATGGGCCTCGGCACGACTGCGCAGGGGCCTTCGCCGCTGACCGCCGAGCGTAGGTCGCCGTTCCGCGACGTCGCCATGTCGGTCACGCATCGCGATGGACGCATTCGCCAGCTCCGGCTGTCGGGCCTGCCGATCTTCAACGAAGATACGGGGGCCTTTACCGGGTTCCGCGGAACCGCGACGGATACCAGCGCCGAGCATGAAGCCCGCGCAAGCGCGATCACGTCGCGCGACCGCCTGACGATGGCGATCGAAAACATCTCGGAAGGCTTTGCGCTTTACGACGATCATACCCGCCTGCTGCTGTGCAACAGCCGGTTCCGGGAATACCTGGGCAGCGCAAAGAAAATGCTGTTCCCGGGCGTCTCGCTCAGCGGCATCCTGCATGGCCTTGCCGAGCGCGGCATCCTGGCGACCCCTGACGAAACCCTGGATGCCTGGCTCCCCCTGCGGGAAAAGGCCGAACGAGACGGCGAAGCGACGATCGAGGTTCATTTGAGCGAAGGCCGCTGGCTGCGCGTTACCGACCGGCCGACCGAAGGCGGCGGCATCGTCAGCATCGTGTCCGACATCACCGAAACACACGAACGCGAAAGCGCCCTGCGCAATGCGAAGGAACTGGCCGAACAGGGTAGCCGGTCGAAGTCCGAATTCCTTGCCAACATGAGCCACGAGTTGCGCACGCCGCTCAATGCCATCATCGGCTTTTCGCAGATCATGCGGGCCGAGACCCTGGGCCCCATCGGCAGCCCGCGCTACATCGAATACCTGAACGACATCATCGAATCGAGCGAACACCTGCTTGGCGTCATCAACGACATTCTCGATGTCGCGAAGTCGGAAGCGGGGAAGATCGACCTTTACGAAGAAATTGTCGATATCGGCGCCGAGGTGCTGCTGACCGGGCGCCTGTTCGCGGAGCAGGCGGCTGAGGCGGGCGTAACGCTGGTTGCAGAGCCGTCGCGCGGCTTGCCCAAGCTGTGGTCGGACCAGCGCAAGATCCGCCAGATTCTGCTCAACCTCGTATCCAACGCGATCAAGTTCACGCCAAGCGGCGGGCGCGTCAGCGTCATCATCGAACCCGATGACGACGGCGGTCTTGTGCTGGCCGTGACCGATACCGGTATCGGCATCCGCAAGGAAGACGTTGCGCGCGCCATGGCCCCCTTCGGCCAGGTAGAAAGCAGCCTGTCGCGCCGTTACGAAGGCACCGGCCTGGGCCTGCCGCTGACCCAGGCGCTGGTCGAACGCCACGGCGGACGCCTCGTGCTCGACAGCGAACCGGGCAAGGGCACCCGCGTCGCCGCGCATTTCCCGGCCGAGCGCGTCCGCGCCTGATCCTGAAACGAAAAGGGCGGCTTGCGCCGCCCTCAACGTTTATCCCTGAAATCGCTATTTCGCCGCGCGGCCCAAAGCCGCGACGCCCGGCAACACCTTGCCCTCGAGCCATTCGAGGAACGCGCCGCCCGCGGTCGAAACATAGGTGAAGGCATCGCCCACCCCGGCATGGGCCAGCGCCGCAACCGTGTCGCCGCCGCCCGCAACCGAAAGAATCTTGCCCGCGCGCGTCTGCTCTGCGACCGCGCGCGCCACCGCATTGGTGCCGCCGTCGAAAGGCGGGAATTCAAACGCGCCGAGCGGGCCGTTCCACACGACCGTGCGGCATTCGCCGAGCGCTGCGATCAGGCCGCGCACGGTTTCCGGCCCGACGTCGAGGATCATGTCCGCATCACCAACCGCGTCGATGGCGATGGTGCGCGCCGCATTGCCTTCCTTGATGCCCGGCGCGACGACGGCATCGGCTGGCAGCAGGATGTCGCAGCCGTTCGATTTTGCCTTGGCCAGGATGTCGCGGGCGGTATCGGCCATGTCGCGCTCGCAGAGCGACGCGCCGACATTGACGCCCTTGGCATGCAGGAAGGTGTTGGCCATGCCGCCGCCGATGACCAGCTTGTCGACGCGCCCCGACAGATTGCCGAGGAGATCGAGCTTGGTCGAAACCTTGGCCCCGCCCACCAGCGCGGCGACGGGACGGGCGGGCTTTTCGAGCGCGGCGCCGAGCGCTTCCAGTTCCGCCTGCATCAGCCGCCCGGCATAGGCCGGCAGCAGGTGGGTGATGCCTTCGATGGACGCATGCGCCCGGTGCGCCGCCGAAAACGCATCATCGACGTAAATTTCGCCCAGTTCCGACAGCGCGCGGGCGAAGTCGGGATCGTTCTTTTCTTCGCCCGGATGAAAGCGCAGGTTTTCCAGCACGGCGACATCGCCGTTGCCGAGCGCACCGACGACGGCTGCTGCCGCGGCCCCGACGCAATCGGCACCGAAGGCCACCTTGCGCCCGAGCGTGCGCCCGAGCGCGTCGGCGATCGGCGCCAGCGACATTTCCTTCACGACCTTGCCGCCGGGCCGGTCGAAATGCGACAGCACGACCACGCGCGCGCCCTTGTCCGCCAGTTCGCGGATGGTGGGGACTACGCGCTCGATGCGCGTCATGTCGGTGACCCTGCCGTCGCGCACGGGCACGTTGAGGTCGACGCGGACAAGCACACGCTTGCCCGCGACATCAACGCCGTCGAGGGCGTTGAAGGCGATCGCTCCGGTCATGGAACCAGCAATCAGCCGAGCTTGCCGACGAGGGCGGCGACATCGACCATGCGGTTCGAGAAGCCCCACTCGTTGTCGTACCAGCTGAGGATACGCACGAGATCGTCGCCGATGACCTGGGTTTCAAGCGAATCGAAGATCGAGCTGGCCGGGTTGTGCATGAAGTCGCCCGAAACCAGCGGCTGGTCGATATATTCGAGCACGCCCTTGAGCGGGCCGTTCGCGGCTTTCTTCACCGCGGCATTGACCTCTTCCTTCGTGGTCTTGCGCTTGGCGACGAAGGTCAGGTCGACCATCGAAACGTTGATCGTCGGCACGCGCACGGCGGTGCCGTCGAGGCGGCCCTTAAGTTCCGGCAGCACCAGGCCGACGGCCTTGGCCGCGCCGGTCGAGGTCGGGATCATGTTCATCGCCGCGGCGCGGGCGCGGCGCAGGTCCTTGTGCAGGGTGTCCTGGATGCTCTGGTCGCCGGTGTAGGAATGCACCGTCGTCATGAAGCCGCGGTCGATGCCGACGGTCTTGTGTAGGGCATAGGCAACCGGCGCCAGGCAGTTGGTCGTGCACGACGCGTTGGAAATGATGCGGTGCGACTTCTTCAGCTTGGCGTGGTTGACGCCGCGCACCACGGTGATGTCCTCGCCGGTGGCCGGCGCGGAGATCAGCACGCGCTTGGCGCCCGCTTCGAGATGCTTACCGGCCCCTTCGCGGTTGACGAAGATGCCCGTGCATTCAAGGGCGACGTCGACCTTGAGGTCCTTCCACGGCAGCTTGGCGGGATCGCGTTCAGCCAGCACCGGCACTTCGCCGCGGCCAAAATCGATGCCCTTCTTGCCGGCCTTCACGTTGGCCGGGAAGCGGCCATGGGCGGTGTCCCACTGGAGCAGATGGGCGTTCGTGGCGATCGACCCGAGGTCGTTGATGGCGACGACATCGAGGTCCTTGCGGCCCTGTTCGACGATAGCCCTGAGAACGAGGCGGCCAATGCGCCCGAAACCGTTGATCGCGACACGTGTCGGCATGATCCTGTCTTGCTCCTTTGCTTGTGACGCCCGTATTCGAATTCAGCCCGCGAGAAGGTCCTTTGCCTTCTTCGCGGCCGCTTCGGCAGTGATGCCGAAATGCTTGTAAAGCTCTTCTGCCGGCGCCGATGCGCCGAAAGTGGTCATGGCGACGGCGGCGCCGCGCGCGCCGAGCCAGCGTTCCCAGCCGAAAGCGATGCCCGCCTCGATGGCGACGCGCACGCAATCGCCGCCCAGAACCTTCTCGCGGGCCGCAGCCGGCTGCTTGCCGAACAGTTCCCACGACGGCATGGACACGACGGCGGCACCGATGCCGTCGGCGGCCAGCAGGTCGCGTGCCTTCATGGCGATCTCGACTTCCGAGCCGGTGGCGAGCAGCGTCACCTTGCGCGGGCCCTTGTCCGATTCGGCCAGCACATAGGCGCCTTCGGCCGAACGGTTGGCCTTCCACGCTTCGGTGCGCAGCGCCGGCAGGTTCTGGCGGGTCAGCGCCAGCACCGAAGGCCCGTCCCTGCGTTCGAGCGCCAGCGCCCAGCATTCCGCCGTTTCCACCGCATCGGCGGGACGGAACACCGCGACGTTGGGCATGGCCCGCAGGCTCATCAGGTGTTCGACCGGCTGGTGGGTCGGTCCGTCCTCGCCGAGGCCGATGGAGTCATGGGTCATGACATAGATGACGCGCAGGCCCATCAGCGCCGAAAGGCGGATCGAGGGGCGGCAGTAATCGGTGAAGACGAGGAACGTGCCGCCATAGGGAATGATGCCGCCGTGCAGCGCCATGCCGTTCATGGCCGCGGCCATGCCATGCTCGCGCACGCCGTAATGGATATAGCGCCCGCCGTAGTTGGCGCGGTCGAGGATCGGCTGGACCTTCGACTTGGTGTTGTTGGAGCCGGTGAGGTCAGCCGAACCGCCGATCATTTCGGGCACGGCCGGGGTCAGCGCTTCGAGCGCTTCCTGGGACGACTTGCGCGTCGCCCAGTTGGGCTTCTCGGCAGCGATCTTGTTGATGTAATCGGACAGCGCGGCGCCGAAGCCGGCGGGCAGGTTGCCCGAGAGCGCCGCATCGAAGGCGGCGCGATTGGCGGACCTGGCATGGCGTTCGGCCCAGGCCTTGCGCGCAGGCGCACCGCGCGTGCCGGCGGCCTTCCACGCCGCGGCCACGTCATCGGGAATTTCGAAGGGTGCGGCCGTCCAGCCGAGCTTTTCGCGCGCGCCCTTGATTTCGTCGGCGCCGAGCGGCGAGCCGTGGGTGGAAGCGGAGCCCGCTTTCTTCGGCGCGCCATAGCCGATGGTGGTGCGCAGCGCGATCAGCGACGGCTTGTCGGTCTTCTGCGCCGCCGCGATGGCGGCCGCCACCGCGTCCGGGTCATGGCCGTCGGCGGCGAAGGTATCCCAGCCGTAGGCTTCGAACCGCTTGCGCTGGTCGTCGGCGACGGTCAGTTCGGTCGGGCCGTCGATGCAGATGTGGTTGTCGTCGAACAGCACGATCAGGCGCGACAGGCCGAGATGACCGGCGAGCGACGCCGCTTCGTGGCTGATGCCTTCCATCAGGCAGCCGTCGCCCGCGATCACGTAAGTGAAGTGATCGACGAGATCGGCGCCGAAACGGGCCGCCAGGTGGCGTTCGGCGATGGCCATGCCGACGGCATTGGCGATGCCCTGGCCGAGAGGGCCGGTGGTCGTCTCGATGCCGGCGCCGTGGCCGAATTCGGGATGGCCCGCCGTGCGCGCGCCCAGCTGGCGGAAGTTCTTCAGCTGTTCGATCGGGAAATCGGCGTAGCCGGTCAGGTGCAGCAGCGAATAGAGCAGCATCGAGCCGTGGCCGGCGGAAAGGACGAAACGGTCGCGGTCGGGCCAGGCCGGGTCGGCCGGATCGAATTTCAGGAACCGGGTGAACAGCACCGTCGCCGCGTCGGCCATGCCCATGGGCATGCCGGGATGGCCGGATTTCGCCGCCTCGACCGCATCGGCGGCGAGGAAACGGATGGCATTTGCCATGCGGGAATGGAGTGCGTGATCGATACCGGGAATAGCCGCCTCCGGCGCAGACCTGTTGGACACGCTTGACGCCCCCATTCGATGAAATCTGCCGGCCGATGAGCCGCCGGCGACACTGGTTGATAAGCAATCACGCGCTTGGAGTCCATGCCGAATCGGCGGTAATCCGAAAAATGCGGTCCATTCCCGGAACCATCCGCCGCAGCCCGCGCAACGGCGCTCGCCTTGCGCGCCGTCATGGGCTATACGGGGCCGGACTTTCCAGATTTATCCACAACCCCGGAAGGGATTCGCAGGCCGCCCATGAGCGAATTTTCCAACCTTCGCCAGCGCCTGCCCCGCATCCTGATCGCCCTTGCCATCGGCATTCCCGCGGGCGCCCTGTTTTCGTGGCTGGATACCCCGCTCCCCTGGATGATCGGGCCGATGATCGCGGTCGCCGCCTGCAACCTGATGGGCGCCAAGCTGCAGTCGGTGCCCTTCGGACGCCAGACCGGGCAGGTGATCCTGGGTTCCGCCGTGTCGCTCTACTTCACGGCGACGGTGCTGGCGGCGCTTGCCTCGCACCTCGGCGCCATCATCGCCTCGACCGTGTCGGCCTTCGTCATCGGCGGCGTCGGCGCGCTGATCCTGAGCCGGGTGTCCGGCGTCGACGGCAAATCGACCTTCTTCGCCTCGATCCCCGGCGGCGCCATGGCCATGGCGGTGCTGGCGGAACGCTACGGGGCCTCGATTCCGGCGGTCGCCGTCGCCCACAGCCTGCGGGTCTCCTTCGTCGTCATTGCCGTGCCTTTCGCCGTGACCTACAGCGGCATCCCGCTCGAAGGCTTCGGCCCCGTCCGCCCAGAGGTGCCGCTCGATCCCGTGATCCTCGTATTGTGGCTGGCGGCCGGGTTCCTGATCGGCGGCGTTGCGGAAAAGTTCAAGTTCCACAACGGCTACCTGCTGATGCCGATCTTCTTCGGCGCCATCCTGACCGTCAGCGGCGTGCAGCTATCCGGCATCCCGCACTGGATGACCGATTTCGCCCAGCTCATGTTCGGGCTGATCCTCGGCGCGCGCTACGACCGCGACTTCTTCATCCGCTACAAGCTGTTCGTGCCTTTCGCGCTGGTCAATGCGGTGCTCATCCTCGTGCTGTCGGCACTGGTCGGCGTGCTGCTGTCGTGGATGTTCGGCCTGCCCATCGCCACCATGCTGGTGGCGACCGCGCCCGGCGGCCTCGCCGAAATGACGCTGGCGGCGCAGGCGCTCGGCATCGGCGTACCGCTGATCGTCGCCTTCCACTTCTTCCGCGTCGTCATCGTCAACATGGGCGCACAGCATATCTTCGTCGTCGGCTGCTGGATCGGGCGCAAGCTGCGCCCGGCGGCGGGCGCCGACAGCGCGTGAGGTTGCGATGGCGACACGCCTCAAGGATGAACCCGATCAGGAGCGCGAGCCGCCGGTGAAGCCCGCGCCGCTGCTCAAGGGTCTGCGCGTGGTCGAAGGTTCCGCCTTCGTGGCGGCGCCGCTCGGCGGCATGACGCTGGCCGAGCTCGGCGCCGACGTCATCCGCTTCGATCCGCTCGGCGGCGGCCTCGATTACGCGCGCTGGCCGGTGACCAAGGAAGGCCGCAGCCTGTTCTGGGCCGGCCTCAACAAAGGCAAGCGTTCCATCGCCATCGACCTTCTGCGCCCCGAGGGCGTCGAGATCGCAACCCGGCTGATCGCGGGCGAAGGCCCCGATGCGGGCCTGTTCCTGACCAATTTCCCGGCGCGCGGCTGGCTCGACTACAAGCGCCTGCGCAAGTTCCGCGACGATCTCATCATGGTCAACGTCACCGGCGACCACGAAGGACGCAGCGCCGTCGATTACACGGTCAATGCCGCCATGGGCTGGCCCTATGCCACCGGCCCCAAGGGTACCGAAGGGCCGGTCAACCACGTGCTGCCCGCCTGGGATGCCGTATGCGGCATCTGGGCGGCGACGGGCATGCTGGCGGCCGAGCGCCACCGCAGACTGACCGGCGAGGGCCAGCTGGTGACGCTGCCGTTGTCCGACGTAGCGCTGGCGGTAACAGGCGCGCTCGGCATTTTTGCCGAGGTCGCGATCAACGGCGAGGACCGCGCGCGCCACGGCAACGACCTGTTCGGCGGCTTCGGCCGCGATTTCGAAACGAAGGACGGTCGCCGCATCATGGTCGTGGGCCTGACCGGGCGCCAGTGGAGCGGCCTGGTCAAAGCCACCGGCATCAAGGACAAGGTGTCGGCACTGGAAAAGAAGCTGGGCCGCGATCTCGCGCGCCAGGGCGAACGGTTCGAGGCCCGCGCCGAGCTTGCCGAACTGGTAGCCCCGTGGATCGCCGGCCACACCCTGGCCGAGGTCGCCGCCGAGTTCGAGATCTACGGCGTCTGCTGGGGCCCCTACCAGAGCTTCCGCGAACTGGTCGAAACCGACCCGCGCTGCTCGCCCGCCAATCCGCTGATCTCAATGCTCAACCAGCCCGGGATCGGGCGCTATCCGGCGGCGGGCTCGCCGCTGGATTTCGGCGCTTTCCCGCGCCCGCCTGCCCGCCCGGCGCCGCTTCTGGGCGCCGATACGGACGCCATCCTGGCCGAGGTGCTGGGCCTGCCCGACGACGAAATCGGGCGCCTGCACGATGCCGGGATCGTTGCGGGACCGGACACAATTTCGACATAGTGGCCCGGCACCCTCCATCCCCTTAAAAAGTTAACGAAATCTGCCTCTTGAAATCTCTCAATCTGACCCTAAAAAAATAACCGCGGCCCCGGCCGCAAAAGCCGGAAGCGGACGGGCAAAGCCGTCCCGGGCAAACCAGGGAGTTCGTGACACATGGCAGCGATGATCGAGGTTGCCGGACTGGCCAAGCGCTTCGGCGCCATCCAGGCGGTAAACGGCATTTCGCTTGAGGTCAAAAAGGGCGAAGTCCTCGGCTTTCTCGGCCCCAACGGCGCCGGCAAGTCGACGACCATGAAAATGATCACCGGGTTTCTGGAGCCCGACGCGGGCACGGCGCGCGTCTGCGGCTTCGATATCCAGCAGAACCCGATCGAGGCGAAACGCCACTTCGGCTACATGCCCGAAGGCGCGCCCAGCTATCACGAGATGACGCCGCTCGGCTTTCTCGGCTTCATCGCGGGCGTGCGCGGCTTTTCCGGTCAGGAAGCGGATGATCGCATCAGGATCGCGTCCCGGCGCACCCAGCTCGAAAGCGTCATGTACCAGCCGATCGACACCCTGTCGCGCGGCTACAAGCGCCGCGTCGGCCTCGCCGCAGCGCTTCTGCACGATCCCGACGTACTGATCCTCGACGAGCCGACCGACGGTCTCGATCCCAACCAGAAGCACGAAGTGCGCACCCTGATCCAGGAGATGGCGCCCAACAAGGCGATCATCATTTCGACGCATATCCTCGAAGAAGTGGATGCCGTCTGTTCGCGCGCCATCATCATCGCGCGCGGGCGCATCGTCGCCGACGGCACGCCCGCCGAGCTCGAGGCGCAATCGGCAACCCACAACACGGTTTCCATCACCGCGACGCCGGAAACGCTGGCGCAACTGATAGAGCCGATCTCGATGCTCAACAAGGTCATGCGCGCCGATATCGACGGCAACCGCCTGATTGCGGTACCGGCGGCGGGTGCGGACGCTCTTGACGACGTGCGTGCGCTGGTGCGCCAGAAGGGCGTGTCGGTTCAGGACATCCGGCTGGAGCACGGCCGGCTGGAAGATGTCTTCCGCGCCGTCACCACCAACAAGTCCGCAGGCGGCCAGCCCGCGGGAGGCGCCCGATGAGCACGGCCATGACCCTTTTCCGCCGCGAATTCGTCAGCTACTTCGTGACGCCCGTGGCCTATGTCTTCATCGTCATCTTTCTTGCGCTGCTGGGCGCGATGACGTTCTTCCTCGGCGGGTTCTTTTCGCGCGGGCAGGCCGACCTGGCGCCGTTCTTCGCCTTTCATTCCTGGCTTTACCTGCTCCTGATTCCCGCCGTTTCCATGCGGCTGTGGTCGGATGAACGCAAGACCGGCACCATCGAGCTCCTGCTCACCCTGCCGATTTCACCGACCGCCGCGGTACTGGCGAAATTCCTCGCCGCATGGGCCTTCGCCTCGGTCGCGCTCGCGCTGACCTTTCCGATCTGGATCACGGTCAATTACCTGGGCGACCCCGACAACGGCGTGATCGTCGCGGGCTATGTCGGCAGCCTCGTCATGGCGGGGGCGTTCCTCGCCATCGGGTCGTGCTTCTCGACTGCCTCTAAAAACCAGGTGATCGCCTTCGTTCTGGCGGTCATGGTCAGCCTGATCTTCACCGTGGCGGGCACGCCCCTGGTGCTGGAGTTCATTTCGGGATGGGCGCCCCAGGCGGCCATCGATCTTGTGGCGAGCCTGTCGTTCATCGCCAATTTCGACGCCATATCGAAGGGCGTGCTCGATCTCGTGAATCTCGTCTATTTCGGTTCCGTGATCGTGCTGTTCCTTTTCATCAACGTCGTCCTCGTCAACACGCTGAAGGCGCGATAGGAGAAGACCAATGGCGAATTCTTCCTTCCTTTCGTCCCTCGCCGGCCGCCGCTCGCTCGCCGCCTGGGCGATCGTGCTCGGCATCGTGCTGTTCGTATCCGTCAACATCATCGCGCGCAGCGCGCTGGTAGGCGCACGCGCCGACCTGACGGCGGACAAGCTGTTCACGCTTTCGCCCGGCACATACAAGGTACTGAGCCAGATCGACGAGCCGGTGACGCTGCGGCTCTATTTCTCCGCCGCGCTCGGCAAGCAGCTTCCGGCCCTGTCGAAATACGCGACGCGGGTGCGCGACCTGCTCAAGGAATACGTCGCCAATTCGGGCGGCAAGCTCCGCCTGCTCGAAGTCGATCCCGTCGCCTTCTCGGATGCCGAAGACGAAGCGGTTGCCGCGGGCCTTCAGGGCCTGCCTTTGGACCGCACGGGCGAAATGGTCTACTTCGGCCTTGCGGGCACGAACTCGACCGACGAGAGCGAGGTCATCTCGTTCTTCTCGCCCGACCGCGAAGCCTTCCTCGAATACGACCTGACCAAGGTCATCTACCGGCTGGCGAATCCGGAACGCAAGGTGATCGGCCTGATGAGCTGGCTGCCCGTGCGCGGCTTCCCCGGCTCGATGATGGCGCGCATGTCGGCGATGGGCCAGCCGTGGCAGATGCCGGCCCAACTCGCCCAGCTGTTCAAGGTCGAGGACGTTTCGACCGAGGCCGCCGAAATTCCCGCCGCCGTCGATGTCCTGTTCGTTTTCCATCCGGCGGGCATTTCGCCGCGCGCCCTTTATGCCGTCGATCAGTTCCTGATGCGCGGCGGCCGCGCGCTGATCTTCGTCGATCCGCTGGCCGAAGTGGCCCAGCAGGTCCCCGGCCCCACCGGCAAGTTCGTCGACACATCCTCGAACCTGAAGCCGATTTTCGACCAGTGGAGGCTTGAGTACGATCCGACCAAGGTCGCCGCCGACATGGTCGCGGCCTATCGCGTCAATGCCGGCAATGACTCGCGCCCCGTGCCCATCGCCTATCCGGCGTGGCTGCGGCTCGACAAGTCGAACGCCGTCGGCAACGACCTGATCACCACCGAAATCGACAACATGGTGATGGCGACGGCCGGCGCGATCTCGATGAAGGCCGGCACAGGCATGAGCTTCACGCCGCTGGTGGCGACGTCGGAGCAGTCGATGCTTCTGAACGCCGAAGAGTTGAAGGGCGGGCGCCCCGACTTCGAGGGCATCGTGCGCAACTTCAAGCCGACCGGCAAACGCCTGGTTCTCGCGGCCCGCATCAGCGGCCCGTCCAAGACCGCCTTCGCCAAGGGCCCGCCCGCGGTCGAGGAATACATGAAAGAAGACCCGGAAGGCGAACGCAAGCGCCGGGCCGAGAACGACGAACTGCCGCGCAAGAAGACCGATGCGGAAAAGCGCAAGGAGGCGGAAGACATTCGCGCCCGCCTCGCCAAGTCTCACCGCGAGCAGTCCGCGCAGCCGGTTCATGCGGTCGTCGTCACCGATGCCGACATGCTGCAGGATCGCTTCTGGGTGCAGGCGCAGAACCTGTTCGGCCAGGCCATAACCGTGCCGGTTTCCGACAATATGAACCTGACCACGAACGCGATCGACAACCTGACCGGCTCCAACGAGCTGATTGGGCTGCGCTCGCGCGGGGTGTCGCGCCGTCCGTTCACCCTGGTCGAAGACCTGACCCGCAAGGCGGAGCTCAACCTTCGCGCCAAGGAACGCGAGCTGCAGAAGCGGCGCGAGGAAACCGAACGCAAGCTGGCCGAGCTGCAGACGCCGGGCCGCGGCCCCCAGCAGGGCGCCAATGCCGAACGCACCATCCTGAGCCCGGCACAGGTTCGCGAAATCAACAAGTTCAAGGCGGAACTCCTGTCCATCCGCAAGGAACTGCGCGGGGTGCAGCTTGGCCTGCGCAAGGACATCGAGGAACTGGAAGGCCGCCTCTGGCTGTTCAACATCGGGATGATCCCGGTCCTGGTGGCGCTGGCCGCGATCGGCCTCGGCCTTGCGCGGATGCGCAGGCGCCGGCAGCGCATGGAAACGGAAGCGAGGGGCTGAACCATGTCCATTAAATCCTTCGCCACTCTCTTCATCGTCACCGCGATCGCGGCGCTGGTCGCCGGATGGGTCGTCGTCACCCGCGACACCGGTTCGGGCCTGCGCGGCGACGGCACGGTGATGTTCCCCGACCTCGCCCAGCGCGTGAACGACGTGCGCACCATCAAGACGACGCGAGGCACTTTCACGTCCACGCTGGAAAGCCGCGAAGCGGGGGGCAAGATCAGCTGGTCCCTGAAGGAGCTTTACGGCTACCCGGTACCCATCGAGATCGTGCGCGCCGTCGCCGCCGGCATGGTGCAGCTGCGCCAGATCGAGGCCAAGACCGCGCGCCCGCGTCTGTACAGTCGCATCCACGTTTCTGATCCGCGCACGGACAAGTCGTCCAAGGGCGCGCTGGTCGAACTGTTTGATGCCAAGGGCGGAAAGATGGGCGAGCTGATCGTCGGCCTCGACAAGGGCAGCGTGCTGTCCATCGGCGACATCTACGTGCGCCGTCCGGACGAGGAACGCGCCTGGCTCGCGCGCGGCAAGGTACCCGTACCCGACAAGCAGGTCGGCTGGCTGAACCAGATGATCGTCGAGGTGGACCTGCCGCGGATGCGTGAAACGACGCTGTTCGTCCCCGGCGAGAAGCCGCTGCGCGTCTACAAGAACACGCCCGACGACCGCGACTTCATCCTCGAAGGCTTGCCGAAGGACCGCGAGTTGAAGGAACTGTTCGGGGCCGAGGACATTCCCCGCGCGCTGCAGAGCCTGAATTTCGAGGACGTGAAGCGCGACAGCGACATCGGCATCGACTATTCGGCGACGCCACGCGCGCGGCATTTCACCTTCGACGGCCTGATCGTCGAAGTCTGGGCCAAGACCGTGGGCGGCAAGCTGTGGGTCGCGATCAAGGCGCGGCCCGATCCGGCACCGAAGGACCCGGCGAAGGTCGATAAAGCCAAGATCGCGGCGGACGTCGCCAAGATCAACGGCGTGGTCGGCGGCTGGGCCTATACGTTGAACGAGTTCGAGACCAAGAACCTGAACAAGACCATGCTCAACATGACGCAGCCGCGTGATGCGGGCGGCGACTCGTCGAAAAAGAAGAACTAGGCGGGGCCGCGGACCCTAGCGCCCCGACTAGCGGAGAGTATTGCGGTAGCGCAGCCGCCCGGTCGGGAAACGCATGCGCCGGGTTTCCGCCGGCGTGCCGTCCAGGGCATAGGAAATACGGTGAACCGAGATCAGCGGCGCGCCTTCGGCAACGCCGAGTTGGGCCGCGTCCTCGGCATCGGCACCGACGGCTTCGATCCATTCCTCGGCCCGAACGACCAGAACCCCGAAGTGCTTTTCCATGATCAGGTACGAGTTCATGCGCACCGCATCGCGCATCAGTTCCGGCAGGCCGGGGAAACGCTTGCTCGATACGACGATACGCTCGATCAGCGCCGGCTGGTCATCGACCGGGCGAATCCGGTAGATGTGATAGACGGGTTCGTCCTCGGCAAGGCGCAGGTCGCGCCGTTCGCGCTCGCTCGCTTCACCTTCGCTCCAGGCGAAGTGCACGGCCTTGCCCGGCGAGGCAATGCGTCCGTCCTCGGTAACGATGGAAAAGAAATGCAGGGCCGATTCCGAACCGCGGGCCGATACGAAAGTGCCCTTGCCCTGGTGGCGGATGACGAGGTGATCGGCGGCCATCTCCTCGATGGCCTTGCGCACGGTGCCCTGGCTGACCTGGTATTCGGCGGCGAGTTTCGCCTCGCTGGGCAAAACCTCTCCCGGCTTCCAGTCGCCCGAAAGGACACGCTGGATCAACAGTTCCTTGATCTGCTGATACAGGGGATGAAAACCAGGCCCCTGACTAGACTCCGACATCTGCCCGGAATATCCAACCGACACCGTGGGGCGGCCTCCCCTGCCGCCCGTTGCGATTTTTTCACCTGATTTTGTAAAAGTATAGCGTCCGCCCGCGCGATGGATCAAGCGGCGACGTAGCGCGGAAACAGGTACGATCAGGGCAGATAGGCGCCGCCGTTGACGTGAATCGTCTGACCGGTGACGTAACGGGCGTGGGGGCCGCAGAGGTGGCGCACCATGCCCGCGACCTCGTGCGGACGGCCCTGGCGGCCGACGATCGACGCGAGATGCCCATGCGCATGGGGCACGGCGCTGTTGCCGTCACGCGTCGTGTCGATCAGGCCGGGCACGACGCAATTCGCCGTGATGCCGTGAGGCGCGAGTTCATGGGCAAGGCCCTTGGTCAGCCCGACGATGCCCGCCTTGGCCGCCGTCACGTGGCAACGTTCGGCGGCACCGGCATGGGCGGTCAGGCCGCCCATCGAAATGATGGTGCCGGACTTCTGGGCGATCATGTGGGGGGCGACGGCACGGGCGCACAGGAACGCACCATCGAGAATGATCGCCACTACCTTGCGCCATTCCTCGAAGGACATCTCGGTCAGCGGCGAACGCAGGCGCACGGCGGCATTGTTGACGAGGATATCGACCTTGCCGAAGGCCTTGACCGCCTGCGCGACCAGGTTCAGGACATCGGCCTCTTTCGTCACATCGCCCTGCACGGCGACAGCTTCGCCGCCCGCATCGCGGATTTCCTTCGCCACCCCTTCGGCAAGGTCCATCGAGGCGCGGGTGTTGACAACGATCTTTGCACCGCCTTCGGCAAGCGTGAGCGCCATGGCGCGCCCGATGTTCTGGGCCGAGCCGGTGAGAATGGCAACCTTGCCGTCAAGTTCGCGGGCGGTGGTCATGGGGGTCTGTCTCCGTTGGGTTAATCGCGGAAGGCCGAAAGCGCGCCGAGATCGCCGAGCGCGGGCAGGCCTTCGAGCAGCGCCAGCAGGCGGTCGGCACGGTCGGCCGCCATGCCGCCATAGGCGAGATTGGCGCGGAATTTTTTCACGATGTCGTCCCGCGTCAGCGGCTGGCGCACGCCGCCGCGCAGGCAGGGCTGAAATTCCTCGCGCACGCTGCCGTCCTTGAGGACGGCGCGAACATGGCCGGTGTAATTCGCCGGGTATTCGTTTTCGGGATCGACCTCGTAGGACACCTTGGCGGCGAGCGCGAGGATTTCGGGAGCCTGCACGCGCGCGTCGGTGAACTGGGCAAGTCCGGCGTCGCCATCGAGAAAACCGACGGCAACGCAATAAGGACCCGAGAACTTGCCGCCATAGGCGGACGGCGGACGGCGCTTGAGCTCGATCGGCGCCCACAGGCGATGGACCGTGCCCTCGCCCACCTTGCAGGTGATGGCCTCGATGTCGTCGGCGCGCACCCCGGATGCGGCAAGGCGCACGGCGCAGTCGATATAGGGCTGGCACATGGTGCCGCAGGCGTAGGGCTTGAACGACAGGCGGCCCGCTTCCCAGCGTGTGCCGAGGTCGTCGACCAGCGGGCTGCAATCAGGCGCCTTGTCGTGGGCGAAGGCGAAATAGAAACCGTGGGTGCCCTCGAATACCGAAGAGGGTCCGCGGAACCCGGCACCGGCCATGCGCGCGGCGCGGATGCCCGCCTGCGCCGCCCAACCGGCGTGCATGCGCTTGGTCCATGAACCGTCGGCCAGATATTCGATGATGCCCGATGCCATCGACCCGGCAAGGCCGAAGGCGTTGACCAGCCCGGCGCGGTCGAGGCCGAGCGCGACACCGGCCGACGCCGCAGCACCCATGGCGCCGATCACGGCGGTCGGGTGATAGCCCGCCTTGTGGACATTCGTGCCGGCGATCAGGCCCATGCGGCACATGATCTCGATGCCCGCCGTCATCGCGGTAAAGGCGCGGGCGCCGGAAATGCCGCGCTCCTGCGCCAGCGCCAGAACCGCGGGCACGACCACGGCGCCCGAATGCACGGGGCAGCCTTCATAGGTGTTGTCGAAATCCTCGCCATGCGCCCCGGTGCCGTTGATCATGGCCGCCGTGACCGCATCGGCATCGCAGCCATGTCCGAACACGGTCGCCTTGCCGGGAGCGGCGTCCCAGCCCGCCGCCAGCATCTTCATGTAATCTTCGACGCGGGCGGCGTAGGACAGGCCGACGGTATCGATCAGGCTGAACAGCGTGCCTTCGCGAGCCTCTTTCGGCAGCTTCGCCGCGTCGAGCGCGACGAGCCAGTCGGCCAGGGTTTCGGCGACTGTCGTCATCAGTGCGTGGCCTCGGTCTGGATGGCGCGCGCGAGTTCCGAGGCATCGGCCATATCTTCCACGCCCCACGCCGCAGCGATCAGCGCGCCCTTGCGGCCGTCATCCATCAGCCCTGCAACACACGCCGCGACCTTGCCTTCGAGATCAGCGTCGGTCATCGGGTTGTCGGGGCCGCCGCGGTAGCGAAGATCGGCTTCCTGAACCAGCTTCTTGCCCGATTTCGTGATCAGTTCGATGCGCGAACGGATCAGGTCCATGCCCTGGGCCTCGATGGCGGGGTCGAGCTTGCAATCGACGCGGCGCTGCATGTCCTGCATGGCGGCGGACTGGACGAATTCGTCGGTGAATTCGGCGCGGCCCGCGCGACGCGCAATGACGATCATCGACAAGAGCGCAGCCATCGAGAACTTCGCCTGCAGGTGATCTGCGGCGATGGGATAGCGGATCGGGTTGAGGATGTTGGAGCCCGCGAAGAAGTCGATGCGTTCGACATCGCCGGGCTTCACGTCGTTGGCGGTAACCAGCTTGAGCATGGCGTCCATCGACTGGTGCGTCACAATGCCCGACGGATACGGCTTGATCGACACGCCCGGGTCGGCGATGGAAAACGTCTTGCCGAATCCCTGGGCGAGCTTTTCCGGATAATGGCCGCCCGCGGTCACCTGCATGAAGCCCCAGGGACCGTCGATGGCGGCGGGGTCGGCCTCGAAGCCCCGCGCGGCCAGCAGCGCCGCGGTGACGCCGTTTTCAGCGGCACGCCCGACATGCAGCGGCTTGGTCATGGTGCCGAAGTTGCAGCGCAGGCCCGCCGCGAAACTCGCCGCCATGCCGATGGCATTGAGCAGCGGCCGGCCCGTGAGACCGAGCAGCTTCGCCGCCGCCGAAACCGCGCCGAAGGTGCCGACGGTGGCCGACGAATGGAAGCCCTTGCGGTAATGATCGGTCAGCATCCATTCGGAAATCTTGCTTTCGACCTCGACCCCGGTGACAAAGGCGTTGACGAAATCGCGCCCCGTGACCTTGCCGAGCCGCTGCGCCATGACGAGCGAGGCGGCGAGCGGCGGCACGGTCGGATGGGTCAGCAGGCCGTATATGTGGCGCGGGTCGCGCGATACCTGGGTGTCGTCCCAGTCATGGGCATGACCGGCGGTACCAAGCACGCGCGCGGCGAGCGGTGCCGGGACGCGCGCGGTGCCGCGCGTCAACACAAGTGCGTCGGGGCGGCCGCCCTGATCGGTCACCTCGTCGGCAAGAATCTGGACGGAATGTTCCGCCCCGCCCGCGACCATGAGGGCGAGGCCGTCGAGGATGCAGCGCCGGGCAACGCGGCGGGCTTCTTCGGGGATCGACGCAAAGGCGGACTTTTCGATAAAGGCCGCCGCGTCGGCGGTGATGTGGGTGGCTTCTGCCGCCGCCATTGAGGTCTCCATTTCGGGCTGCTGAACTGCTGGCGCCAAACAACCAAAGGGCGGGCCGCAGCGCAACTGAAAAAACGGGCGGCCCCGAGGCCCCTATTTACAGGCGAGCCGCGAGGCCTGCACGGCCATGGAGGACGGCCAGGCGATTTCGCAGAGCATGCCGGCGCGCAGGGCCGCGAGCGGCTCGTCCCCCGTGGATGCCGCGCCGGCAATCGTCACTTCGGTCAATTCGGCATCGGCACTTAGATTATGGATCTTGCCGTCGAGGCCGAGGTAGCGCAGGCGCCTGCCCTCCTCTTCGACCACGGTCAGCTTGCCGCGGGTTCGTAATTCCGCGGGCGCCCCGGCCAACACCGGCGCCACCCGGGCCGCCGCATCCCACCACTGGCGCACGATCGGCATAAGCTGGTCGTGGGCATGCCCGCTTTCGTCGGGCAGGAGGTCGAGATCCTCGAGCGCCTCGAGATAGTCCTTGTCGGCGCGCGCAGCATCCAGGGTACGACGGAGCCTGTCATGGCGTTCCGGAAAACCGTTCCTCACCCCGGCATGGACCGTGATCGCGGCGAAGCCCCCCGCCGGTGCCGCGGGAACACCCATGAGGGCGGACATGGTAACGACATGGCTGGCCGTCGCGGCATCGAGGACGCTTGCCTGGGCCAAGATACGCAGCGAGCGGCGATGGGCGCGCAAGAGAGACATGCGCCCAAAGCCAAGCCGCACGGTTCCGCGAGAGGCGACGCTGAAAAGCCCCTCGCCGCCGCCTGCAGGCGTCACGGCAAAAAGCAGTCCTGCCGCCCGGGCGGCGTCCTGAAGGACAATATTCTCGATCGAATCCCATGCGCTGACGGCTACCGGATAAGACCGGCCGCGCGCCGCTGCCTGAACCTCTCCGAAATCATCGAGGCCGCTCGACGTCGAGGTAAACAGAACGATCGGGTCGACGGCAAAAACGCCGATGTGCTCAAGACTGCGGGCCCACAGCCAATCGGGGCGCGTGCGCGCGTAGCCGATCGCCAGAGCGCCGAGATCCCCTGCCACCACGAAACGGCCGTCACGCGGCTTGAGCATCAACTCCCCCGCGGCGCGCAGCATGCTGGCCCGCCCGCGCGGCACGATCACCACCGGCACGCCCAGTTGTTTCTGCCAGGCGGCACCGAGCGCCGTCGCCGCGCGACCGAAGCTGCTCGACGGCGCGTGCCCGGAATAAACGGTGATCTTGTCCGGTCGCCAATCCTCGGCGCGCGCGCCCAGGGACGCCAGCGCCGCGAACGCGACGGCCAGGCATGCGGTGAAGATGCGGCAGGGAGCGAAATTCATGTCAGCGTTCTCAGCATGACGGCAGCCGCCTGTCAATCGAGCGTCCGGCGGCGCACGGCTTCCGACGGGCTTTGCTCGATCTCCTTTTCCAGCTCCGCCGCCATCTGCCCCTGGCGCGTCGTCGCCCAGGCCCACAGCAACAGGCACAGCACGGCGCCCGCGCCGACCGTCATGGGCAGGCCGAAAAACTCGGACAGCCAGCCCATGACCAGCGCCCCCAGCGCCGGCCCGCCGCGCCCGACGACGCCATAGATGCCCATCACGCGCCCGCGCATCTCGGGCACCACGGAGGTCTGCAACATGGTCTGGATGGCGACGCCCTGGATGACGAAGCCGATGCCGGTCAGGAACATGATCGGCAGGGCCACCCAGTAGACATGGACGGTGGTGAAAATCAGCAGCGAAAGCGCCAGCAGCAGAAGGCTCGCGACCAATAGCCGAGTGAAACCGGCGACGCCGCCGCGCCCGGCGAGGTAATAGCCGCCGATCATGGCGCCGATGCCGTGCAGGGCCAGCATCGTCGAATAGGCATCTACGCCGCGCCCGAAGACCTTGTCGGCGAAACCGGGCAGCAGGTCGATGAAGGGGCGCACGAAGATGCTGTCGAGCAGCATCACGATCAGCAGGAACATGATGCCGCTCTGCCCCAGCGCGTAGCGCACGCCATCAATCGAGTCGCGCCACAGGCCAGTCTTCTTCTTGCCCTCGATCGTCGTCGGGGGAATCTTGATCATCAGCAGGATGACGACGAAAGCCAGATAGGTGAAGGCGTTGTAGGCGAACGCCCAGCCCGCGCCGCCCAACGCCGTCAGCGCGCCGCCCAGCGCCGGGCCGACGAAGCGCGATGAATTGAAGATCATCGAGTTGATGGCGATCGCCGATGACAGGTGTTCGCGCCCGATGATGTAATAGACCGTCGTCATGCGCGCGGGCCTGTTGAAGGCGACGAGGACGCCGCGCACCAGGGCGAAGAACAGAAGCCACCACACCGTGACGATGCCGGTGAACACGGTCGCCGCCAATGCCGCGACCTGGATGAACTGAAGGACCTGCGACCAGCGCAAAAGCCGCATCGAATCGGTGCGGTCCACCAGCGCGCCCGCCATAAGGCCGATGACGAAGGTCGGGAACATGTCGGCAAAGGCAATGACGCCGAGCCAGCCGGCGGAGTTGGTCAACTCCCACGTCAGCCAGCCCATCGCCACCCGCTGCACCCAGTTCCCCGAGGTCGAGAACAGGTTGCCGATGACATAGAGCCGGTAATTGCGGTTGGCGAAGGTCTGGCGGATGACCTGAAAACCGCTCATGCGGGACGACTCCGGGCTTGCCTCAAGATGGCCGGCCGATCAGGGCGAGGGCCGGAATCCGGCGGCGTACAACGCGCCGAGATCGGTGCCGAGCCATTCCGTCGGGATCTGGCGGTTGGTGCCCTCCGCCATCACGCGGTCGTAGACGACGCGGCCCGCGGCGGCGAACTGGATGGCGAGGCCGGAATTGTTCTTGAAGTAGATGATTCCCTCGCCGCCCGAACGAACATCGGCCTTGCCGGCGACGACGTCGCCCAGTTCGACGATCTGGTCGCGGGACACGATGCCCGCATCCATCAGGTCAAGCAATTCGCGCTGGTCGTTGTCGATGACGCTTTCCCAGTCGTTGACGACGATGCTGCGCGCCTTGCGGTAAGTCGCCTCGTCCACTTCGGTGCGCGTGCGGTTGGTCGAGTCCGAATTGGCGATGGAGACGACAAGCTGGCCATCGGTGAGCCAGTCGCCATCGAACACCGGCGTCATCGCCGTCGTGCAGCAGACGATGACGTCCGCTCCCTTGACCGCCGCTTCCGGCGAGGCGGCATCGACGATCTCGATCTTGCCACCCGTTTCCTTGCGCTTGCGGGCGACAAAATCGGCGCGGTGCTCGGCCGAGGGGCTGTGGACGACGACACGCTCGAAATCGCGCACGCAGTTGAGCGCATCGAAAGCCGAGCCCGCCTGCTTGCCGGTGCCGAACAGGCCCAGCGTCTTGACCCCCGCGGGCGCGATCTTGTCGACGGCAAGCGCCGTGGTGGCGCCCACGCGCATGCCGGAAAGATGGAATTCGTGCATCAGGGCGAGCGGCTCCGCCGTCTCGATGTCGAAAAGGATGACGATGCCCCAGCAGAAGGGGCGCGGGTTTTCATAAAGCCTGCGGTCGTTGGTGGGCGACGGCGGCTTGATGATCTGGGAACCCGCCCGAACGCAGGCGAGGCCTGCCGAGGGCACCGCGCCGACATGGACATTGGCGAAGTATTTGCGCTCGGGATCGGGATGGCGGGCCTGGTAGCGCGCGCGCGGCAGGTTGACGGCATCGCCCGCGGCGAAATCGCGAAACGCTGTGTCCATGGCGCCGATGCAGTCGGCCATCGAAAGATGCCGGGCGACATCGTCGTCGGTGATGATCACGGTCATGGCTCTGTATCCTCCACGGCAAAGATTGGCGCCGGCCCTGCCAAGGCCAATTAAGGCACCGGTTTTACAGAATAAAGTTGACAAATACCCCGAGATATTGTGCGCTTTTCACTTGGAACCACAATTTGTGGATCCATCGGGTGGTCCTTTGAAGTCATCTTCCACCTGCAGGCCGCCACGGGCCACCCGGAACACTATCAGGCGGCCGGGGGAAGATACACGAAGGAGGGGGATGCATGACATTCCTTGACAAAGTGAAGGGTTGGCTCGGCCAGATCGTCGAAGTCGGCCTCATGTTGATCGCCCTTGGCATAGTGGTTCAGGTTCTGATCGGCCCCAAGGTCGCCTTCATCGGCGATGTGGTGGCCAATCTCCTGGCCCTGATCAAGGCTCTCGGTGACAACGGACTCGTCGGGCTGATCGCCATCGCGATCATCCTCTGGCTGTTTGCCAAGAGAAGCCCTGGCTGATTGTTTCCTTCGTAAACTGCAGGTAGCACGCTTGAGTGAGGGCCGGGGCGATCCCGGCCCTTCCTCGTTGGGCATCAGAAATCGCGCAGCAAGCGCCCGTAACCTTCGATCCGGTCATTGACGCCGCAGCGGCGCAGGGTCTGCCAGACGATCGACTGCAACGGCTGGATGACGGTGACGCCAAGTTCCTTTTCCAGCGTGTCGATGGCACCGATCATCGCGTAATGCGGGCACGAGTAGTAGATCGTGTCGATGTCGGGATACTTGCGCTTCAGCTCGCGGCCGAGCTCGACGGCCTTTTCCTCGGGCACCATGCCGAGCTCGACGAACTTGGCGTAATGGCGGGTGCAGCCCGCGGCCTCGAGGCCGAATTCGCGAATGTAGTCGAGATGTCGCTCATCGTGGGATTCGTCGTACGGATGGACGACGCCCGCCTTCCTGCCGCCCAGAACCTTGAACGCCTCGCGCTGGGCCGAAAACGACGTGGTGATGGGAATGCCGACTTCCTTTTCGGTCTCGGCGATCAGCTCGTCGACGTTGGAAAAGCCGCGGCTGACGTTGATCGGCAACCCGCCGAAACAGAGAATGTCCACCTTGGCCCGCGCCATGACATGGGCGGCCCGCAGGGAGGCTTCGTAGGAACGGTCCACTTCCTCGCTGTTGCGTTCGACCAGCGGCAGGGTGTGCACCACCAGCGTCACCCCGTCGGGCACGATCTTGTAAAATTCGTACGGGAAAACCTCGGTCGCCGAGGGCGGCGAGGTATAGCCGATTCGCGCGCGATGGCCGTACATGGGCATGGGGTCCTCCTTGGATTTGTCTTTGTTCAGTTCGGTTCCGGCATCAGGCCGTGATCGCGCAGGAACTCGATCACCAACGCATCGAAGCCGGCCGGGTCTTCCATCATGCAGGCATGGCCCGCACCCGCGAGGATGCGATGACGCGCGCCGGGGATGAGCGCGGCAGTTTCCTCGCCGCGCGGGCGCGCCCCGTCGAACTCGCCGTTGATGAGAAGCGTCGGCGGCTTGTAGGTCGCGAGATAGGGACGCGCATCGCCCGCCGACAGCGCCCGGAACACCGCGGCGATGCCGGCCGGATCGTTGATCGGGTCGCGTTCGGAAAACATGTCGTGCAGGTATGCGCCGATGGGCGTGTCGCCGAAACCTTCACGGTTGCCAAAGCGCATGTGTTCGCGCCGGTAGGGCGAGAACGGCTGGGACAGATAGCCCTCGATCCGGTGCTCGAAGGGCTGGGGCCCGGAATTGCCGCCGACCTGGATGACGGCGGAAAATTTCTCCGGCGCCATGCCGCCAAGCAGAAGGGCGAGTTTCGATCCGATCGAGCAGCCCATGACCACGGCGCGGTCCACCCCTTCATCGCCCATGACGCCCAGCACGTCGCGCGCCATGTCTTCGAAACTGTAGGGCGTCGTAACCTTGGCGGAGCGGCCGAAGCCGCGCAGGTCCACGGAAATCACCCGGAAAAACGTGGAAAACCGCGCCTGCTGGTAGAGCCACAGGCTGTGGTCGAAGGGAATGGCGTGGATCAGCACCATCGCCGGGCCGCGGCCCGCGACTTCGTAATAGATATCGACGCCATTGGCGCGGCTGACGGGCATGGCTTTTCCCCCCGGTTCCACCCTTTTGGTCCCGCGCAGCAATCCGCGTGACAGGGTGTTTCCTTTCCGATTAGCCTTGTTGGCAGGAAACGGCAAGCCCAAGCTTGCCGGTCCCAAGAAGAACGACACGACACCTTAACAGGGAGAACCAAGATGGCACCGGGCAGAATGATCTGTCTGCTGGCCTGCGCCGTGGCGCTGGCCGGGGCAAGCGCGGGCGGCGCAAAAGCCGACGCGGTCAGCGATTTCTACAAGGGCAAGCGTTTCAGCTTCATCATCGCGAGCGATGCGGGCGGCGGCTACGACACCTACGGGCGTGTCCTGATGCGCCACTACAACCGGCACCTGCCCGGCACGCCCAGCGTCGTTTCCAAGAACATGCCGGGCGCCAGCGGGCTGCGCGCGGGCGCCTATCTCTACAATACCGCGCCGCGCGACGGCACGGAGATGGGCATTCTCTACAACACCAATCTTCTCGAGCCGCTGTTCGGCAACAAGAAGGCCCATTACGACCCGGTGAAGATGAACTGGGTCGGCTCGATGGGGAAACTGCAGAACATCTGCGTGACCTGGCAGACGAGCCCGGTCAAGACCTTCGAGCAGCTCAAGGGCGAGAAGCAGTTCACCGTCGCAGCCACCGGCGTCACCGGCAATTCGGCCCAGATGCCCTACCTGTTTAACGCCCTGCTTGGCACCGACATCAAGGTGATCGCGGGCTATTCGACCTCAGGCCAGCGCCTGGCGCTGGAGCGCGGCGAGGTGCAGGGCATCTGCGGTCTCGGCTATTCGACTCTGACGGCGTCGAACCCCGAGTGGTTCGAAAAGAAGAAGATCAACATCCTGATCCAGGTCGGCCTGTTCAAGGCGGACGCCATGCCCAACGTGCCAATGGCGCTCGATTACATCAGCGACGACAAGAGCCGGAAGGTGATGGAGCTTCTGCTCATCCGCCAGGAATGGGGACGTCCCATCGGCGCCCCGCCGGCGGTCCCGGGGGATCGCATAGCGGCCCTGCGCACGGCATTTGACGCGACGCTGAAGGACCCGAAGTTCCTTGCCGAGGCCAAGCGCGTGAAACTGGAACTGGAACCGCTGACCGGCCAGCAGATGCATGAACTGCTCGCCAAGGCCTATGGCTATCCCGGCGAGATCATCGCCGCGGCGGGCCGCCTCGTCACCGGCAAGGTCAGCTTCGACGACTGCGCGAAATTTGCAAAAGACTCGAAGCAATGCGCGAAGAAGAAGAAAAAGAAATCGAGCTGAGCGCTAGGCGCCATCAAAACCCCCGGGGCGATCACCCCGGGGGTTTTTCTTTTCATATCCGACTGATTTCGCGTCTGTTTTCTTAACGGGTGGAACCCCCCGGCGGGATCGTCTACGCTTTTTCCTGATAGCGGCGCAAAAACAAGAGCATCGCCACAAATCTCGATAACAACGCAACAACAACAGGGAGACACCGCGTCATGAACAAGATCCATTTATCCATTTTCACGGCAGCCGCAGGGCTTGCCGTCGCCGCATCGGGCGGCACGGCAATGGCCGATGCGATCAGCGATTTCTACAAGAACAGGCAGGTGACGATGATCATCGCCTCGGGCGTCGGCGGTGGCTACGACACCTATTCGCGCACCTTCGCCCGCCACCTCGAGCGCAAGATTCCGGGCAATCCGTCCATCGTCGCCAAGAACATGCCCGGCGCCGGCGGGCTGCGCGCCACCAACTACGTCTACAGCAAGGCCGAGCGTGACGGGTCGCTGTTCGCATCGACCTACAACACGATGACGCTGGAACCTCTGTTCGGCAACAAAGGGGCCAAGTTCGACGTCTTCAAGCTCAACTGGCTGGGCTCGCTCGGCAAGCTGCAGGCGGTCTGCGTCAGCTGGCACACCAGCCCGATCAAGACCCTGGCCCAGGCGAAGGGCAAGACGCTCACCGTGTCGGCGACCGGCGCCACGGGTAATTCGGCCAAGATGCCGCTGTTGTTCAACTGGGCCGTCGACACCAAGTTCAAGGTGATCCTCGGCTATTCGACCACCGGCTCGCACCTCGCCCTTGAACGCGGCGAGGTCGACGGCATCTGCGGGCTGGGCTATTCGACCCTCAAGGCGGCGCGGCCAGACTGGATCGTCAACAAGCGGCTCAATTACCTGGCGCAGATCGGGCTTTATCCGCACCCGGCCCTGCCCGATGTGCCGATGGTGCTGAACGACGTCAAGGATCCCAAGACCAAGAAGGTCATGGAGTTGATCCTCACCCAGCAGGAACCGGGGCGGCCCTACATCGCGCCCCCGGACGTGCCGAAGGAACGCGTACAGGCGCTGCGCACCGCCTTCATGGCAGCAGCCAAGGACCCCGCGTTCCTTGCCGATGCCGAACGGGCCAAGCTGGAAGTGACGCCGATGAGCGGCGAGGACATCGACGCCATCCTGCGGGGTGCCTACGACTACCCGCGCGATGTTGTCGAGGCGGCGGCCAAACTGGTCGGCCCACCCGCCAAGGGCACGGTGACCAACTGCAACCAGTTCACCAAGGAAGCCAAGTGGTGCCGCAAGGCCAAGAAGAAGGCGCAGAAGAAAAGCTGACGCAGATCGAAACCCCCGGGGCCTTCCCCGGGGGTTTTCGCATCAGAAGTCGCGGAACAGCCGGCCGAAGCCCTCGATCCTGTCGTTGATTCCCGCCGTCCGCAGGGCCTTCCAGACGATCGCCTGCTGGGAGGTCATCACCGCGACGCCAAGCTCCTGTTCCACCGCCTCGATGGCAAAGGCCGTCGGCCAGTGGGCGGAGGCGAAGTGGATGCAGTCCGTTTGCGGCCACTGCTGCATGAGCTGGCGGGCGAGCCTGAGCGCTTCGCCCTCGTCGATCTTGCCGTAGTGCAGCAGCTTGTGGCGCTCGGACGACAGCACGCCGACGGATTCGAAACCCATGTTGCGCATCTGGGCGTGGTGGCGCTCGATATGATGCGGCCCCGCCATGTGGGCCGTCGCTACCTTGCTGACGCCGAGCTTTTCCATCGCCTCTTTCTGGCAAAGTGTCGAGGCGATCACCTTGGTGCCTATCTCGGCTGCGAGGTCGGCGCAGATCTTCGGCAGATTCTCGATCCCACGCGACTGGTTGACCGGGTTGCCGCCAAGCACGACGACGTCCGCACCCGCCTCGCCCATGGCACGGGCGGCGGCGAGAGAGCGGTCATAGCTGCCGTCGAAGGCCTGCTTGGTGTATTCGTTGCCGACTTCCAGCGTGGTGATCATCAGGGTCACGCCGTCGGGCACCATCTTGTAGAACTCGTAGGCGAAAACCTCGGTGACGAAGGGCGGCGAACAGTAGCCGATGCGGGCGCGGTGGCCGTACATGGGATGTCTCCTCAGAATTCGGACAGAAGGCGGCCATAGCCCTGCACGCGGTCATCGACCCCGGCAAGCCGCATGGAATGCCAGGCGATGGCCTGCAGCGACGTCATCACGCTGACACCGAATTCCCGCTCCAGCGGCGCGATGGCGTCGATCACCGACCAGTGCGGGCAGCCGAAATAGATGGTGTCGGCATCCGGATGCGCCTTGATCGCGGCGCGGCCCCATTCGAGCGCGCGCGCAGGCTCCAGCGTGCCGAGCGCGATCAGGCTGGAGCCGCCCGCGTATTCGCCGACCGGCGTCAGGCCGAAGAATTCGCGCATGGTGCGCTCGTGCCGGGGGTTCTGGTCGGGAAGGAAAGGATGCACGGTGACGACTTTCTTCGAACCCAGGCACTTGAAGGCCGCGACCTGGGCCGCGGCCGAAGACGACACCCGCACGCCGATCTCGCGCGAAAGATTGCCCATCAGGTCCTCGACCGTACCGTCGCCCTTGGAAATGTTGATCGGCAGCCCGCCGAGAACAACGAGGTCCGCCCCCGCCTTCGCCATCGTCTTGGCCGCGTCGATGGAGATCTGGTAGCACTTCTCGACGTCGTCCTTCGAACGCGTGCCGAGCGGCAGGGTGATCATCATCAGCGACACGCCATCGGGCACCACGCGGTACCAGTCGATGGGATAGACCTCGGTGGTGACGGCGGCGACGGTATAGCCGATGCGCGCGCGGTAGCCCCGGATGCGGTTCATCTCGTCCATGATCAGAAATCCTTGAACAGTCGGCCGTAGCCGGAAATCGAATCCTTGATCCCGGCAAGGCGCAGCGCCTGCCACAGGATCGCCTGGATGGAGGACATGACGGTGACGCCGAATTCTTCCTCCAGCGGCGCAATGGCGTTGATCACCGGCCAGTGCGGGGACGGGAACATGATGGTATCGGCGTCGGGGTGTTCATTCATCAGCTCGCGCGCCATCTTCACCGCCGCATCGTCGGGGATGCCGCCGATGCGGTTGAAGGGCGAGCCCCAGGCGCGGGTGCCCAGAACCTCGGCCCCGAATTTCTGGGCATAGTCGTCGAAGCGGTGATTGTCCTCGGCCTTGTAGGGGTGCGCCACCACCAGCTTACGGCAGCCGAGCAGGCGGAAGGCTTCCTTCTGGGCCGAGGCCGAGGTGGCGACGGGAATGCCCAGCTGCTGCTCCAAATCCTTGATCATGCGGTCGGCGTTCTCCACCCCCTTGGCGAGGTTGATGGGCACGCCGCCCAGCACGATGGAATCGCAACCGGCCTCGGCCATCTGTTCGGCCGCCTTCATCGAAATGTCGTAGGACTGGTTGACCTCGGCGGCGGATCGCACCGTTATCGCCAGCGTGGTAATCACCAGCGTCACGCCGTCGGGCACGACCTTGTAAAATTCATATGGAAAGACTTCGCTGGTGAGCGGCGGCGAGGTATAGCCGATGCGCGCGCGATAGCCGTACTTGTCTCCCCGGATCATGGGGCCCTCCCTGAAACGTTTGTTGTTTGGATCAACAATCGCCCAGCAGGGAAGCGCGCGCAAGGGCGCCCTCAGGGCACCAGCGACCACAGCATGTTGAGCGCGGCAAGACCGAGAAAACCCGCGAACACGAAGCCGAGCCCGCGCTGGGGCATGCGATGCGCCAGGCGCGCACCGATAGGCGCCATCACGGCGGTCACCGGCGCCAGCACGGCAAAAGCCGCGAGGTTGACATAGCCCAGCGAAAACGGCGGCAGCTCCGCCATGTTCCAGCCGATCATGGCGAAACCGACGGCGCCGGGCAGCGACACCAGCACGCCGACGGCGGACGCGGTGCCCACCGCCATGTGGATCGGCGCCGAATAGAGGGTGAGGATCGCCACCGTCATGGCGCCGCCGCCGATCCCGGCCATGGTCGATACGCCCCCGGTCAAGAGGCCGAGCGCAGCCGAACCCGCGCGCCCGGGCATCGCCGTGCCCAGCCGGAAGGCACGGTTGCCGCGCAGCATGTTGACTGACACCGCGATGGCGGCAGAGGCGAAAACGATGGTCAGCACGGCACCCTTCACCATCGCCGCGATCAGCGTGCCCGCCAGCACGCCCACCAGCACGCCGGGCGCGTAGGTCTTGAGGATGCCCAGGTCCACCGCCCCGTGGCGCCAGTGGGTGGCGACGGAGGTGACGGCAGTGACCATGATGACTGCAAGGGATGTCCCCACCGCCAGGTGCATACGATGGACATCGGCGACGCCGAGGAATCCTTCGACGTAATAAAGTGCCGGCACGATGACGACCCCGCCGCCGATGCCGAGCAGGCCCGCCATCAGCCCGGCGAAAGCCGCGATCAGGGCGAGGCCGGCCGCAAGCGCGGCAAAGGTCATCAGGTCTTCCATGGGCGGTCCGGGCAAAGGGGCAATCGGGGCGCCATCAATCCCCATCGGCCCCTGCCCGTCAAGCGTGCTAAACAGGGAAAACGCTACAATCCGCCGGGGAGGCAATCATGGCCGTCATGTCCGCCAAGCAGGTCCGCACCATTCTCGATACCGCGCTGAAGGAGGCGCGCAAGCGCAAGCTGCCGCCGATGGCAGTGGCGGTGGTCGATGCGGGCGGCCACGTGCTGGGCTACATGGCGGAGGACGGCTCCGCCCCCATCCGCTTCGAGGTCGCCCGCGGCAAGGCCTGGACCGCCGCCATGCGGGCCGAAGGCACGACGCGGCTTGCCGAACAGGCGGCCCGCAACCCTGTGCTGGTGGCGTCACTACAGGCGATGAGCCCGCATTACTTCCCGGTGCGCGGCGGTGTGCTGTTGCGAACGGCATCGGGCGAAAACGTCGGCGCCATCGGCGTCACCGGCGCCACCTCCGAACAGGACGAGGCCTGCGCGCTGGCGGGTGCCCGCGCGGCGAAGCTGAAGGCCGTGCCGTAGGGCCTATTTCTTGTCGAGCTTGAGCGACGCCGAATTGATGCAGTAGCGCAGGCCCGTCGGCGCGGGCCCGTCCGGGAACACGTGGCCGAGATGGGCGTCGCAGCGCGCGCAGGTCACCTCGGTGCGGATCATGCCGTAGGACGCGTCGGTTTCCTTGTCGAGCGCGCCGTCGGCCACGGGCTGGGTGAAGCTCGGCCAGCCCGATCCCGAGTCGAACTTGTGCACGGCATCGAACAGCGGCGCGCCGCAACAGACGCAGGCATAGGTGCCCGCGTCGTGGCAGTCCCAGTAGCGCCCGGTGAAGGCGCGCTCGGTGCCTTTCTGGCGGGCGATCCGGTATTCGTCGTCCGACAGCTGCTTGCGCCATTCGGCGTCCGTCTTGGTGATTTTGTCGGTCATCGCTTTATCCCCCGAGGAATTCAAGCAGCAGGTCGTTGAACCGCGCCGCATGATCGATATGGGGATAATGGTGGGCCCCGTCGATGATGTCGAGGGCGGCACCCGGGATCGCCGCCGCCAGCGCCCGCGCCGCGCGGCCCGGCACGCCACCGGCGACATTGCTGGCATCCTCGCCGCCGGTGACGACCAGCGTCGGCGCCGCGATCTCGCCAAGGCGCGCGCAACTGTCGAAGCGCCCGAGGTCTTCCATGATGGCGATATAGGTTTCCGGGTCGTTGGCGAGGTAATGCCCGCGATACCAGTCCATCGCCTTTGGGTTGGCGGCGCGGAACCCGGCGGGGAAATGGCTGTCGATCTGGGGACCCGCGGCGACTGCCATGCCTCCCGCGCGGATGGCGGCGTTGCGTTCGGCACGCGCGCCCGAATTGCCTGCGGCGATGCGGCAGGCGGTGGAAACCAGAACCAGGCGGTCCACGCGCGCGGCATGATCGAGGGCGAGCATCTGGGCGACGAAACCGCCGAGCGACACGCCCGCGACATGGGCGCGGGGGATGCCGAGGGCATCGAGAAAAGCGATGGCCGCGGCGGCATAAGATTCGACCCCGGGAGGAGCGCTTGCGCGCGGCGACCGGCCGAGGCCGGGGAAGTCGAAGCGAAGCACGCGAAAGCCCGCATCGGCCAGTGGTGCGACCTGCTCGCGCCAGCCCTCGCGCGTCGACAGGCCGACCGAATGCAGCAAAAGCACAGGGGCGCCGCTTTCAGGGCCGTCGAATTCGGCCGCGAGCGTGCCCGCAGCGGTGTCGATGATGCGTTCCATGGACCCTGATTAACGCGGGCGGGCGGGGTCCACAAGCGAAACGGCGGGCTACATGCCCGCCGTTTCCCCCCTCCAGGCTACCGGGGGTCAGGGGCCCCGCGC
>JAYQQF010000016.1:0-78380 GCA_038145705.1 Alphaproteobacteria bacterium
ATCCCGCCCTCTCCGCCATTTCCTTCACGTCATTACCATCCCCATTCCCCCCAGTTCCGGCAGCTGATCAACGGCCGAGTATCAATCCCGTTTGGGGATGATCCCGGAATCGGATCGGCTCTCTTTCTTTCTGTCCAGGGGACGCCGGGGCGCAGATGGTCGTAGTCTTTCGTCGCAAAATACAAAGGCGGGAAATTGCTTCTTGATGCAATCTACGCGCTAAATCCTGGCGTAACGATCTACCCTTTCCGGCCCTTCTTGGTGGGAGGGTGTGAGATCAGGGGCCGGAAGAAGCGCGGATCTTGCAATACGGAAAGTGCCAGTAGTTTCTGATTTGTCTGATCGTTGCCACGGCAAACCAGCGCGTGGGGAAACGGAAACGGGGCCCCGACAATTCTTTCTACAACCCATTCGAAGCCTTCTCCCTTGGTGATGAATCTCTGGCCCGGCGTCACTTTCGTTGTTTCCATCGGTCTTCCATTTCCGTTCGTTCATTGATCGGGCTCGGTCCGATTAAAGGAATTTCCGTCCGCAGACCGCCGTCGACGGACTTCCTGAAAATTTTATAGGGAGCCGGCCGCTTTTCATTAATCCAGGTTAATGCCTCCGGACCGGCCAAGTCATATTGTGACACGATTGCGCAAGTCTCGCGGGACGAAGGCCGCAGATGATCTGCATCACCTGGGCGATTGCCTGTCGAGCGGTCCTGCAAGGGTGACTTGCATAAGTTCTGGCAGAGAATTCACCCCCAGCCTGCGCATGATGGCCGCGCGATGAGCTTCGACCGTTCTCTGGCTTATGCCCAATTTCATCGCAATCACTTTGTTGGCGAAACCAGAGACGATCAAACGAAGGACCTCGACCTGACGCAGCGTGAGAGAAGAAAAGAGATTTTCTGCGGCGGAATCGAATGTGTTGGTTCTCTCGCGTAGGGCCACCAGCACCGCATGGCTGACTGCTTTTCTCAGATGATTCCCCGAGACCGGTTTTTCGAGCAAATCCGTTGCGCCTGCCTTCATCGCCCTGACCGCAGTATCGACATCGCTGAGCCGGGTCAGCACGATCGCCGGCATGCGCTTCAGGGAAGGGGGAAGGTTGTTCAGGAGATCGATGCCGTTCATTCGCGGTAGTTCAACGTCGACGACGATGCAGCAGCGCGGATTGATTTCCTTGTGGGACAGGAAATGTTCTGCGCTTGGGAATGTTTCGACGACCCAACCGTGCCTGGAGAGGGCCTTTCTCAGGAATTCACGCGTGGAGCGATCGCCGTCAATGGCATAGACGCAGTGCGTGTTCTGAGTTGCCCCCGCAGCTTCCTGTGTCATTGCAGTTGTCTTTTTCGCCTCTTTTTGGGGTCCGTCGCCCGAAGAGGCATGGGGAGCCCGGTGTCGAAGGCCGTAATGGTCCAGAACGCGCATCAGGCATTTGGACGAAAGAAGCTATTGACTTCTGGAGTCGAAAGTTGAGTCCCGGAAAACCCGACAAATTATGGGAGCATTATGTATAGGTCTTTGTAGATAGCAACCTTTCAATCCTGAATAAAACAAGGGGCAATAAGAATAAAACAAGGGGCAATAAATTGTAACTATTTCGCGCACATAAGTTCTGTCCCATCGAATTCAGAACTGGAAGTGCAGGGGGTGTGATTGGCGAATTATTCGACAATATAGGTAGATTCCGAGGGTTTTCATTGCCGCGAAGAGGCGGTTTGATATTGACCTATTGAAGCCTGCGGAGAGCTTGAGCCGATGGGGGGCGGGCCGAATACCCAGAAAAAAGCTCAAGCAAGAGACGTGCCCCACGGGGTGGTGCGCGTCATAAGAACGACTTTAAAAAACAAGAACCAAATGGTTCGAAATGGAGGGGGGAGCCAACAGGATGCCATACCAGTCCATTTTTGTGGTCGATGACCGGGCGAGTTCAAAATCTCCGATAGACGAGTATCTTTCTGAAGTCGGGCACATCGAAGGGGTCTTTGCGTCACCCGAAATTTTCTATGTCCACTATCGCCCCGGAATGCGTGGCTGTCTGGTCCTCAAGTGCCTGGCGGCACCAAAGCGGGCTCTCGATCTACAACAAAAGATCGTGGAGAGGTCATGGCCATTCAATTCCATTTTCATCATCGATCCTGATGATGCGCGGACTGCCGTGACCGCGATGAAACTGGGTGCATCGGATATCCTTTTCGCGCCTGTGTGCAGAGATTCGATGGTCAAGGCAATTCGTGCCATACAACTGAAAGCTGATGTCCAACGGGGTGAGTTCCTGCGTGTCATGCAGCTTCAGGCACGCGTGAAAACCCTGTCTTCGCGGGAACTTGAGGTCATGACCCATCTGGTTGCCGGTCTTCAGACAAAGGCAATCGCCGGCAAGCTCAATATCGCGCCGCGAACGGTCAAGGCACACCGGATGAATATCCGAACGAAGCTGGAAGCGCCCAGCACGGCGGTCGTCATCCGCATCGGTATGGAGATCGGCCTTTATCGACACGATGGAGCCGCAGGTTCCGGCCCCGCCGGCAGCGCTAGCCAAAAGGCTTAATCCTTTTTTCCCCGAATCCTGACGCCCTGCACGTTTGCGTCGCAGACGAGCAGTCCCCACAGTTCCGATCAAGAGCGGCCAGCATCGTGGCGCACTGCATCGCAGCGTTTCCCTGTGCCGGCACCCTTTGGTGAGCACATGCGGGAGAAGGTGAACCATGAAATTTATCGTACCGGGACTTGTGAGCTTTGCTTTTGTGACATCGTTTGCCGCTACGCCGGCACATGCAGATTTCGTGAAAGGCCAGCGCGCCATGGAACAACGCGATTATGCAACCGCCATGAAGGAGTGGCGGCCGCTTGCGGATACCGAGCCTGCCGCGGCGTTTGCGGTCGGAATGCTCTATTTGCAGGGATTCGGCGTGAAGCAGGATGTCGTCGAAGCCGGGCGTTGGATCGCCAAGGCGGCCGAGAAGGGTGTGCCCAAGGCACAAGTCGTTCTTGCGAGCCTTTATATTCGCGGGGTCGGTGTCGATCGTAATATCGAAGAGGCCCTGAAATGGTATCGAAAAGCGGCAGAGCAGCAAGAGGTGGATGCCCAGGTCAATCTGGGCGTACTGTATGCGCATGGGAAGAACGTGCCCCAAGATTACCTTGAGGCGGCCAAATGGTTCGAGCGCGCCACGCATGCCGGAAATCCGGTCGCGCAGTTCAATCTCGGCCAGCTCTATCGTAGCGGCAAAGGGGTCGAATCCGATCCGGAAAAGGCCGCCCGCTATTACCAGCTTTCCGCAAAGCAAGGGTATCCGCTTGCCCAAACCGCGCTCGGCGCAGCCTATCTTACGGGGCAGGGCGTCAAGAAGGATCTCGTCCAGGCCTTTGTCTGGAATCGGCTTGCGGCGGCACGTGGCATTCCGCTTGCGCGGCGCAATCTGGATGTCGTCAGCGGCCAATTGAGCCCGGAGCAGAAGCGCTCGGCCGAACAGAAATTGAAGACGGTTCGGACGGAGATCGAGGACGTGCGGAAGCGAAAGAAAGAGGCCCTGCGCGCGGCAGTGTTGCGGGCTCAGAAAAAGAAATCGGGCAAGCCGAAGGCGGACGCAAAAGAAGAAAAAAGCAATGCCGAGCCGGCCGTAAACGACCGTTTAGCTCCTGGAAATGATTAATAGCCGTTCAAGGTAACGCGCTGTCCACTCCAATCCCAATGCCTGTCGACACTGCCCTGGCCCGGCCTTGCGGAAGCGCCAGGCCATCCTGATTCCTGAAACGGTTTCGTTGTTGAATTTTCCGCGGGGCTCAGTGCGGCGGCGATTTGGTAGGGCCCCGTATCCGGGCGCTCCGGATGAAGGGCGTCCATGGCCACGTCGCGGAAATTTTCAGGTCTTGGCGGCGAAGTGATCGATGCCGGCTCGATGGGGACGACCTTGACCGGAGGGAGCGGGTGGAAGTTCGACGGTATCAGCCCGTCGCCGTCGTCTCTTTCGTCGGAACGGGCGCCGGACGCCGCAGGGGGGGCAGCGTCCGGCGCTTTACCCGATGAAGCGTCTGGCGCAGATGCGCTGCCAATCGCTTCACCGGTATCGGCTTCCGCCATTTGAGTCTGCAATTCCTGTTTCCTCTGTGCGGTCAGCATATCGTCGTCGCGTGATCCGCAGACTGGTTCGCCCTTCAAGGCGCGCAGGGCTGCGCAGTCTTCGTTGGCGAGCAGCGAAAGGCCATGATCGGTGAGGCTCTTGCCGGAGGCGATATAGCTGATGCCATCGGTCACCAGCGAGGCGATTTGATACCCCGTTGGCCCGCAGGCCGTCAGTGTCAACAACGGAATCAACCCGCCGGCTGCCAACAGTGATCTTCCGGCCCGATTGCGCTTCATGTTTTCCTCCATCACGCATCGCGATCATTAGCGCACGGCTACCTGCCGGGCGATAATCGTACGCCGTCTTTAGGGTTCGGATGATGCGGGGGCGCTGTTGCCGTTGTTGATGTCGCCGACGGTTTGGTGACCTTCGGTCGCAGACGACTGGGCACCCGTCTGGCCCTGATCCACCTTGGCGCCGAGGTACGCGGAAGAGCCGTTATCGAGAATCTGGCTGATCTCGTTCAGGGTTCCCACCGTGTTGCTGCTGTAGTTATTGACGACGTAGGATCCGGCGCCGCCCGGTGACGCTGTCGTGCCGGAACTCGAATTGCCGTTGCCGTTTTGAAGGTTCCGCATGACAATCGCGAGGTTCGCCGCATAAGGGTTGTTATGAACCCGGAACGAGAACGGCTGATTGCCCATCTGCTGCGCATGGGCGAGTGGGGTCATGGTCCACAGGGCGATTGCCGCGACGATGGGAAACAGGATCTTGCGCATTGGTCGTCTCCTTGCTGAAAAATGATGGGGAGAATGGCGCAAGCCATTCTCCCCATTGCTCGTGCTGGACTACTGCGGACCTCCCACAGAAATCTGCGAGAAGTTGCCGAACGCCGACGACGTGATCTTGGCTACGAGACCCGGAGTGCCGAGCCCGTTGTAGTTGCCGAGATTGTTGAACGCAGTCAAATCCTGGTAGGACTTGGCGGTCGACGTCACGTTGGCATAGCTGAACTGCGTGATATCGGCGATCAGGACCTGATCGGTCGCCACCGGGTAGTAGGTGGTGGGCGTCTGACCGCTCGTGCCGATCAGCTGGACCCAGCCACCGCCTTCGGCGGTGTTGCGTTCCGCGGCCAGGATCAGCGACGGATCCGCGACGGTCTGCAGATTCACGCTTTCGATGTTCCCCGCCGCGAGAGAGTCAAGCGACACGGCGGCGTCGATCGGGTTCCACCACGAGCCCGCCCTTGCCTTGGACTCGATGTTCGCCTGCTCGACGTAGCCGGCGGCAATGGCCGCCGCCAGCTGCTCGGCGTAGGTATGGAACGGGTTGCCGTACGAGCCGTTCTCTCCCTCGACGCTCTGGAGGAAGCGGTCGCCGTCCTGCAGGCCGCCCAGGTTGAACTGACCCGTATGTACGTCGGTCTGGACGGTGCTGGTGATCGTATCGATGTTGCCGACCGCAGTTGAACTGCCGATGACGTGGGCGAGTTCGGTCGTCGCATCGAGTGAACCAGGTTCGATTCCCGGTACCGAGATCTCGATAGTGCCGAGAATGACATCAACGCCGAAATCCGCGGTTGCGGTGCCCGGGCTGGTGCTGAAGCTCTGGTTGTTGATCGACAGCGGATTGAGATCCACATCGCCGCCGGACTGAGTGGCAGTGACGTTGATCGTCCCGACGCCGTTCTTGTCCGCGACGACGTTGACCGTGCCAAGATCGACTTCGACGGTGCCATCGCCCTCGGATGCGGGCGGGTTGGCGTAATCGCCCTTGATCTTCACTTCGCTGTAGATGTCACCGATGTTGACCTGCAGCTTTTCGATCTCGGCGAGGCCGGACGGGTAAAAGTCGCCCCACACCCACTTGTTGACGTACTCGTTGGTGTCGACGAACTTGTCCCATTCCCATTTAAGGGTGGTGAAAGCGTTGGCCTGGCCCATCCCGACGACGGTAGCAAGACCGACGATGGCGGTAGTAAGGGTTAGTCTCTGCTTCAATGTCATTTTGAAATCTCCTTCAGATAACTGCTCATGTGGTCTGTCACCGTCAGGCCGCAGTTAGGGGCCTTGGGCAACTTCAGGAAATCCGTCATGACCTGGTAGATACCCATTTCAACGACGGAACGAACGCCGAGCTGAAGCGGTTCATTCTTGATCTGACCCGCGTCGAACTCGACGAGCTGGGTGCCGAAGAAACGAAATACGTTTGCTTCGACCTCATAGCCGTAAATCTGTTTCTGAAGACTGGTGACATAGCGAATCTGGAAGGTCTTCGAATCGACGACCCGCAGATCAAGCGCCACGTTGATGACGGCGGTCCTCATGCCGGCGCCGATGCCGGAGACCCAGAGACCAATACCGCCGCTGGTGATGTTGTAGTTGAGTTCGGTCAGAGCCCCGATGACGACGAAATCGCTCGCCTGGATCTTGTAATCCTGGGGCTGTGATGTCGTCAGCTTTTGGCTTGCCATCTTCAGTTCGGCCAGCGGAATCCGCAGGTCGTAGCGTTCCACGAGATGAGCCTTCTGCGTCTTGTAAAGCGCGCTCATCACCATTTCCGAAACGCCCTGGCTGAGTACGTAGCCGTCCTGGTTCTGGTTGAATTTGCCGGTCTTGTCGGAAACTTCGCCCACCGTGAAGCGCGGCAGATGATTGCCTGGGAACTGGGACAGTGCCGTCAGGCATTGGCTGTAGGGCGTGTCGTTGTTGCTTACGGGAAAGCTGAAGCTGGGGCGGACTCCGTCCTTCGGATAGGGAGTATTTGCGCATCCCGCCAAAACCAGCGTGACCGCCACCGTCGATATCAGGAGTCTGGCTCGCATAACGACCTCTCTACGCTTCGCGGTTTTTCTCTGATGCAGGGTCGGGCTCAATCCCGGCACCTGCATGAATTTCTTCGAGTATATTTGTTCAGGCGGCGCTAAATACTAATAATAAGGCTAGTTTTTAAGTCCTCATGGCTATGCAATTACCACTTTTATTTATGAAACTGCCCATCTGTATTAGACAAATGGGTGAGATTGACCAATAAGGCTTGTGATCCGCGAATGTGGGTGATGCCGGTACGCGCCCTCAGTTGTGGCGAGTGATCCGCATAGACTGCGGGTCTGCGCCCGTGTGACGCAGGCACAAATGCGGGGGAGGATCGGCGACTAATAAAGAAGGCAGGAACCGCCGATGTTCATCAGAAATGCGGCAAGCCGACATCGGCACATAAGAGCGTCGACCGATCCGCCGGCGACGGGGCTCGCGTTTTGCGCGATCGCCGCCGGCGGGCGATCAAGGGTGCCGGATAGGACTTGCGGCAGAGCAGGCCCGGTCTCCCCGGCAATGAATCGCGCTCAGAAGCGGGCTCTTTGGCGGGCCGGCATGTGGATGCGGTCATGAAAGCCGAACTGCCCGGGGAGCTGCAGGATTCCGATCACAAAATCGCCCTTGTGGTCAGCGACGAGGAGTTGCGCGGGAGGCTGCTGGGACGTCTTCTGGCCGAAGGGCTGAACGTCATTGTGATTCCGGCCACGCGACAGCACCTTCCTTCGGCGCAAACGATTGCCGTAGCGGATACCGTCATCATTTCTTTCGATGTGTTGAGTTATCTCTGGCGTGAGGATCCCGAGGCGCTCGAACTGGCCCATGAGCGACGCCGGTTTATCCTTCTGCTGGAAAATGCGCGATTGCGCGATGCAATGCCGCTTATGAATGTTGTCGATGGCCTCGTTTTTTCCGACATCAACTTGGAAAATATAAGAGACATCATCGACCTTGCGGCAAACGGCCATTGCCTGTTTCCGGCGGGAATATTGCCGGTCTTGCTCGACGACTGGGTGCGTATCGGGGCGGCGGAAAGTCTTTCCGATTTGGAATATACGGTTTTGCAGGAGATCGCGGTCGGCCGGACAAACCTTGACATAGCGGACCAGCTTGGCCTCTCCGAGTCGACCGTCAAGACATTGGTGCGGAACATTCTTTCGAAGCTGCGTCTGAGCAACCGCACCGAAGCTGCGGTTTATGCGGTGCGTAAACGGCTTTTAGGCCGTCGCCGGCGGGTGGACGGCGGTTGAAAGGCGATGCGTCAATTAAGTGGTAAAGGGGCGATGAAAGGCGGCCCGGGGTGACGAATAAGACTTAACTTTGTAACAGATTAAAGCGGGGGACCTGAAACAGTGGTGTTTTATTCGATGTCGTCTGGCCCCCGGGTGTCGCCAGGCATGGATTGGGGCGTCGGCAGTCAGCGGAAGCCCAAGGAGGTCGGTAATGACGAGAATTTCGATTTTCATTCTGGCATTGGTCTCTGTGACCGTCATGAGCGGTGACGCATTTGCGCAGATGTCCAATAGTCCTTATTCCTTCAGTACCCGGGGCAATGCCGGGCAGCCGGTCACGGGCAGCACGCCCTTTCAGTTCAGGAACCGCGGCGCCGGCAGCGACGTCGGCATGAGCCCGGGCTATCGCCAGGCAATCATCGATGCCGAGATCAATAACAATCGCCCGGATACTCTCGTACGCGACGGCGGCGGATTCCTGGTTTCGGTCATACGACGCGATGGTCAGGCCTTTCTCCTCCAGCAGGCGCAGCCGTTTCTTGTCGGTGGCGGCAGCAGCGTCGGCAGCGGCGGGTTCTATGTAGGCTACGGTGGAGTCAGCGTCAGCATCTGGACGTCGATGGCATCAAGCGGCCTGCCCGGAATGGTCTTGGCGAGTTATGCGGGAGCCGGGCCGAGCACGCCTCTCTCGCGTCCATCGCCGATCGACGCTTGGGTGGCGCAGCTCGACATGTAGCGATCTTGCTGTCTCGCGGCGGCCTGCTGCTTTCAGCCGCTGGATGGCGCTCGGCGAAAGGATCCCGATTTCCTCTCGCTTAAGTCGGCCGCCGCCGCCATTCAACCGGAGTGTGTCATGCGATTTAACCATGTCACCCCATTTGCATTGGTTTTCCTGCTTGCGGCGAAGATCTCCTGTGCTGGTGCGGAAACCTATGCCTGGCAATCCCGGAGCTACGCCAATGGGCAGTTTGCTGCCCTCATGTCGGGGCGGGAAATTCTTGTCGTCTTGCAGGGCAACCCTTTTCATGTCAGCCGGCGGGTGGTGGAAAGTGCCGTGGTCGACGCCATGCAGAACGCGCTGCCCTATATCCATGCCCGTTTCACCGCCAGTTCGATCACCGACGCCATACGGAGGTTCAAGGTCGTCCTGATCCTCAACGGTCCGCAAGCCGCCGAATTCGAGGATATCTGCGAAGGGCGGAAACGGTTCCATGCGGCCCCTGTCCGATCGCGGCTTGATGCGTTTGCCGTGCTTTGTCGCGGTGGGACGGCGATCTCCATGGTCACGGCCAGCGCCATGGGAATCGAATCCTCCGGAGATGCGAAGTTCGCCGAACTGATTTCGACTGTATCGCGAGGGCTTTTGCCGCACGTCAGTTCCTCCCCTCGGGAGCCGGATGCATCCGTTCTGGCCCCGGAGCTGGGCGTGGCACGATGATGACGCAACACCACTTGCGAGGATGGATCGTTCAACTTGACGGGATAAAGTCACATGGAAGACGTATTTGAAATCAGCGTGCGCGAATACATCAAGCAGATCGAAACCGAACGGGGCAAACTTGAGCGCGAGTTGATGCGCATAGAAGGCCGCCTTTCGGGCCTGAAGAATGCCCTTGATATGTACAGCCGGCAGCAGATTCCGGTTTCCGGCGAATATCAAGCGGAGAAGAGCCGTCTTTGAGCTCCCGCATCTGGCGCTATCGGTTGCGCATGTGGTTGATGATGCCGTTCAATTCGCGCGTATAGTCCCGTATCTCGCGCCGGATCTTGGCAAGGCCCTGACGGGCCAGGGCCGTCTCGACGGCGAGTTCCTTGATGTCCTTCAGAAGCGCAGTTTTCTGCAGGTGCAGCGCGGCGATTTCGCGCGTCAGCCCTGCCGGTGGCGGCGTGGCATCCGTTCCGGCCTCGGCGATCCGGAGCTTCAGTTCTTCATGCCGTCGCATCAGCTGCGCGACTTCCGCCCGTATCGCCTCCCGTTGCTTTGCAAGTTTCTCATGATCGCGCTTGAGGGCATCGAGCGCGTTTCGCTCTGCTGCCTCCTGTGCGGCAATCTCGTCACGGGTGGCTTGATGCCGGTCCAATTGGGTGAGGAGGCTCTCAAGCCCGGATTGGGTGCGGGCGCGCTGCAGCTTCAGCGAGTGGATTTCGCTTTTTACGGATTTGACGCGCTGGCGGAGTTCGCGGTTGGAATCCTCAAGTGCGATCATTTCCAGCCATTGGCGCTGGCTCTCGGCATAATCGGGGGCCAGGCGGTAGGCGGTGGCGACCGTAGCGGCCGCGGCAGCGGCTGTGTCGGTCGCAGCCCTTCGGGTTAGCGCATGCATCGTCCACGGCGCCGTGAAAAGTGCCAGCAAACCTGCAAGGACAACAACAATCAGGATGAACTGAAATGTCAGTGTGCCGCAGTTGGATGCGGCTTGGTGCGTGAACTGCGCAGCCTTCGCGGCACGCGAGACGACCCGCAGAGACCCGCGCAGGCTAAATTGAATCAGGTTCAACAGCCAGATCCTGCGTTCCAGTTTCTGTTGCTGTTTCTTGAGGCTCCCGGTTTCCCGTTCCACAATCGCCTCGAAAGTATCTTTCATGTCCAGCTTGGCTCGGCTTTGGGTCAAAAAGGACTGATGGACACGAAGCTCCTCTTTTACCCGACCGTCGGCCCGCAGTGTGTCGTGCAGATGGCGTAACGCACTGCCCATTCGGCTAGTGCGAAGTTTCGTCGAGGCGATGGCGTGGCGAGGGGACTACCCCTATCGGCCAAGCAACTACCACACAAGATCGTTTGATTTAGGACACTTTGAGATAGCAGCATTGTGCCTGGTCCTATCGTCTTCCGGATAAGGGGAACCCCTGAAGTGTCGACGTCAGCACTCACAATCCGAGGCCCCGAAGCATCTCCCACCCTGGGGGCACTTGCCCGCACATTGCGTCATGGAACGAGCGTCTGCTTGGCGCCGCGACAAGAGCTTTTCATCGAGGGGGGTACGGCGCGGCACATCTACATTCTGGAAAGCGGGGCCATGGAGGCTTACAAAAGCCTCGCGGACGGCCGGCGGCAGATTGTAAGTTTTTTCTATCCTGGCGACATGGTCGGGCTTCCCTACGTCGATGCCCACCGCTACAGCGCATGCGCCCTCGACCACGCACTGTTGTGGCGGGTTTCCCGCCATGAACTGGAGTTGCGGGCCCTTGCGGATTGTGGACTCCAAAGCTGGATCATCAACAACATTACCCGGAGCCTGATGGCGTCCCTGGACAGCCTGCTCGCGCTGGGGCGAAAGGCCGCCGACGAGCGTGTCGCCCATTTCATTCTCGAGCTGTCACGCGGTGCCGCCGAACGGGGGCTTTGTGACAATCCGGTCATCCTTCCGGCGAACCAGGTCCATATTGCGGATTACCTCGGTCTCACCAATCAGACGGTATGCAAGGCTCTGGGAAGATTGAGGCGGGCAGGAATTTGCAGGTTGATGCGCAGCAACCGCATCTGGATATCGGACCGCTCTCGTCTCGAAAAAATTGCCGAAGGAAACCAGAAAGCAAGCGGTGCTTGGAAAGGATCGAGGGGCTGAAGCAATGCGCACGGGGCTCCGTTTCGCGCTTGCCGCACTGTTTGCCGTCATGCTGACCGGCAGGGAAGGAATTGTCGCCGCCCAGGTTCCAGTGGACCAGACAGTGTCGCCGCCGGCATCTGGATCCTCGCAAGCAGATAAGAGTCCTGCGGACTCCGCCTCCAGTGCTGTTCGGGAATGCGATCGTCTGGCCGCGCATCCTGATGATCCCGGCCGCATGATGGCGGGGGTTCCCTGGGAAAAACTGGACGGACAGCGGGCGGTGGCGGCCTGTAGCGTCGCAACGGATCGACGTCCGAAAAGCGCCCGGCTGCAGTTCGAATTCGGCCGCTCCCTCAACAAGATCGCACAGTACCAGGATGCGATGAGCTGGTACCGCAAGGCGGCAGAGCAAGGATACGCTGCGGCACAGACCAACCTCGGCTTGATGTACTCAAACGGACAGGGCGCGGCACGGAATCCGGAGATGGCGCGCCAATGGATCGCACAGGCCGCAGCCCAGAGCTACCCGCCTGCTCTGAATGCCATGGGCGTGATCTACATGTCCGGGATCGGTGTTGGGAAAGACGATGGCCAGGCCCTGGCATGGTTCCTCAGGGCTTCCACGACCGGTTATGCCCCAGCCAAGAAGAATTTGGGCCTGCTTTACGAATTGGGCCGTGGCGTTGACCGCGATCTCTATGAAGCAGCGCGCCTTTATGGCGAAGCCGCTCAGCACGGGCACGAGGAAGCGCAGGGGCGACTAGCCCATGTGGCGTTCCGGATCGGCCTGGAACTCGAACGTGGCCTCCCGGGTCCGACGCCAGCGGCTCCCCCGGGCTCCGGTGCAGTCAAGGCGGCGCCCCCCGACTATGCCCCCGCCGCCCACTGGTACCAGCGGGCGGCCGATGCGGGCAGTGCCGATGCCCAGTTCAGCATGGGGTGCCTCTACGAGCGCGGGCTCGGCGTGCCGAAGGATCTGGTCAGGGCCTATGCGGCATATCTTGTAGCGGAACGCGATGGCCGCGACGAGATACGGGAAGCGGCAACGGTCCGGCGACGGAAGCTGTTAAGCGAAATGTGGCCTGTGCAGGTCTTTTCCGCCCTTGATCTGTTCGACCAGTGGGAAGAACGGTCGCGTTCGAACTGATACGGCCCGGCGCATTGTCGCTCAAGACTCGTCAGTTACATCGCAGCGATATCATGCGCAGTTTTGAGTCGTCGCCAATCGGGCTTAATCCTGATGGGCAGAAAATTGGTCCCTATGGGCAATATACCTGCGGACGTGAGAGCGTTACATTCGAACTCTTAAGTGTAGCAACTTGAAAAGACAGGCTAGTGCCTTGGCGGGCGATCGCACAGAAGACGGATGAACAAAAGTCGCAGACGTGAGCGGGAGGGCTAATTCATGTCGACAAAATATTCGACACTTGTGATTGACCCAAGCAGGTTGTTCCGGGAGGGGCTCAAGCGGCTCTTGGCGGAAGCTTCTTACGAGATTATCGCAGAAGCGACAAATATAGATGAAGCGCTCAATCTCATCCGTGATGGTTTGGAAATCGATCTTCTGGTTGGCGATTTCGATGGCGAGGAACTGCCTGATGCCAACTGTATCCGCATGCTGCGTGAAGTGCTGTCGGAATCCAAAATCGTTGTCCTCACGTCCCGGCTTGCTTCTTCCCGTCTGGCGGAAAGCCTAAATGCTGGCGCGGACGGCTATCTCCTGAAGGAAATATCCGCGCAGGCGCTCGAGCGTTCCCTGGAGCTGGTTATGGTGGGCGAAACGGTGTTTCCCACCTGTCTCGCCAAGCTTCTCGTCAATGGACAGTTTTCTTCCTATCAGCGGCAGATGGCAATCCCGGCCTCGTCAACTTCGGCCGATCTGTCGGAGCGGGAGACGCAGATTCTCGGCTGCCTCGTCAATGGGGATCCCAACAAGGTCATCGCACGCTGTCTCCATATCAGCGAGGCCACGGTCAAAGTTCACCTGAAGAGCCTGCTCAAAAAAATTCGTGCGGCCAATCGCACCCAAGCCGCGGTGTGGGCGCTCAATAATCGTCTGCCTGTTGAGCACAACGGCGAATCGCCTTATGCGGGAAAAAGGCGGACGGAGTCCGTGCCAACACCTGCCATGAGGCGAATGGCGTAAGCGATCGCGCCGTGACTCTCTCGCAAGCGCGCTGTGTGGTCGTGACGCCCCGACGTTCTGGGGCTGCTTGATGTTCTCAATCTCGCCTTGCTTGTGGTTTTTTCGTCCTCAGCGGCACAAATTTCTGCTGATGCGCGGAACATCCTCCTGATACTATCTGAAAAATTCGCCGTATTTTCGCTGTTATCGGGGAGTTTCGCCGGAGAGCGGTTTGCCTTGGACTGGCAGCACCGCCACTTCCCTCACGCCCATGTGCCCGGATGGGTAAAACGGCTTCAGACCGGTCCTGTGTACTCCCCCCGCGCCGGGTAGTTCTTCGAGATCACGAAATCCAGTATCCCGACGAGTTCCGAGAAGTGCGGCCGCACGAAGGGCATCGTCTGGACAGAGCCGTAGTACAGGTTCTGTTCGCGTGTGACCATGAACAGGCCGGGTTCAGGGAACAGGGCGGGTTCCTCGATCCCGATCGAGGTTAATCCCCGCGAGGTCGAGATATAGAGTCCCCACTCCCGAGCCTTCGAAAGCGGCAGGTCATAGGCAAATCTCAGCGTATCCGCCCCGATCTTCTCCGCCATGCTTCGGGCGCGCTCCTCGCCGTCGGCGCTGATCGCAATGGTGCCGACACCGCGCGCCGCGAAATCGCCGACGCGCTTCTGGAACTCGGTCAGGTAGGTCGCGCAGATCGGGCAGTGAAGTCCGCGGTAGAAGCAGATGACTGTGCCGTGCTCGGAAGTCTCGGTGGACAGGTCGAACGTGCCATGATCGAGCGTCGGCAGCTTCAGGTCGGGAGTTTTACGGCGTGGCAGAAGCATTGGGGGGAGCCTTTTCTGCTTTGATGGTTGTACGGCAAGGATATCGGACCTAATGTCGATAAAATCCGAAAAAGCAGACTAAAACACCGATATGGAACGCTTCGACAGGCTGACGACGCTGATCGACCGCTTCAAGCTGGCGGTGTCGCCCGCCCCGCTGGAGCGGGCCACCCTTGTCGTCCTCTGCGCCCAGGACGGAACGCCCGAACGCGCGTTGCTCCGTAGCCGAGGGGTCGGGTTCGACCCGGCCGGCAGGCAGGTGCTCTTTTCCGCCAGGGTCGATTGGAGTGGTCAGCAGAACCCGCTGTTCACTGCGCTTCCCGAAACAGTCGATATCGACCTGTCCGGAGACGCGGACAGCATCGGCCTGATCCGGGTGATGCAGTCGGAGATCGCCGGGCAGCGATGCGGCGTCGATTCGGTGCTCAGCCGGCTCGGCGAGGTTCTCATCGTGCGCATGCTGAGGGCGCAGATCGAAGCCGGCTCGACGCAGCCCGGCCTGCTCGCAGGTCTGTCCAACTCAAAGCTGAGCCGGGCCATCGTGGCCATGCATGGCCGGCCGGGACGGGCCTGGCGCAACGAGGAACTGGCGCAGATCGCCGGGATGTCGCTCAGCCACTTTGCGGAGATCTTCGTCGCCCAGGTCGGCGAGCCGCCCGCGGCATATCTTCGACGTTGGCGGCTGACGCTGGCGCGGCAGGACGTCAGCAGGGGCGACAGGGTGGATGTCGTTGCGCGGCGCTATGGCTTCTCTTCTTCGGAAGGGTTCACGCGCGCTTTCAAAAGGCACTACGGCGTAACGCCCATCGCGCTGCGCCACGGCGGCTCCTCCCGGGGCCGTTAACAACTGTCCCGATTTTCGGAAAGATCGTTTATGGTCAGCCGAAACCGGCGAAGCCTCATTCAGGCAGGGAGATCAGAGTTCATGTCGCTTAACAAAATCCGCACCGACGTCGTTGGCAGCCTGCTGCGCCCCGCTTATCTGAAGGAAGGCCGCGAAAGGCTCGACGCAGGCAAGCTGTCGGCCCCCGAATTCAAGGCGCTGGAAGAGCGCGCCGTGGCCGAGGCCGTGGACCTTCAGGAATCGGTCGGCCTCGACGTGCTGACCGATGGCGAGATGCGCCGCCTCAATTTCCAGGAAAGCTTCGGCTCCGCCGTCGAAGGCTTCGATGCCGCGGCGACCACCCTTCGCACCTATGAACGCCGCGTCGAGGGCTCGGCCCCCGGCCAGCGCTGGGAAATTCCGGAACTGGGCGGCCACGGCACCGCGGTGTCCCACCGCCGTCCGGTGGTCAGCCGCCTGAAGCTGGTCCGCAACATCCCGCTCGACGAATACAAGGCGGTGGCGAAAATCGCCAGGACCCCGGCCAAGGTCTCGCTGATCGGACCCGACCGTATTTCCCAGCGCTTCGCCTATGAAAACTCGACCGCCGTCTACAAGGGCATGGATGATTTCCTCGCCGACGTCGTCGCCATCGAGCGCACCATCGTCGGCAGCCTCGTCGATGCGGGATGCAAATACGTGCATATCGACGCGCCGGGCTTCACGGCCTATGTCGATGAGCCGTCGATGGAGGAGATGCGCAAGCGCGGCGAAGACCCGATGAAGAATTTCGCGCGTTCGCTCAAGGCCGAAGCCGACGTGATCAAGGGCTTCCCCGGCGTGACTTTCGGCATCCATCTGTGCCGCGGCAACCAGCGCAGCATGTGGCACCGCGAGGGCACCTATGACGCCATCGCCGAGCGGCTGTTCAACGAACTGCCCCACGACCGTTTCCTGCTCGAATACGACACGCCGCGCGCCGGCAGCTTCGCGCCGCTGCGCTTCATGCCGAAGGGAAAGATAGTCGTGCTCGGCCTGATCACGACCAAGACGCCGACCCTTGAAAAGGTCGACGACCTGCGCGCGCGGATCGACGAGGCCGCGAAGTACATTCCGCTCGACCAGCTTGCGCTGAGCCCGCAGTGCGGCTTCGCGTCGGATGTCATCGGCAACCTCCTCAGTCCCGATGACCAGAAGCGCAAGCTCGAGGTCATGGTCGAGACGGCCCGCAAGGTCTGGCAGAACTAGGCTATATGCCGCGCACCCGCCGGAGGTTTATGACTAAAGGCCGGTAGGCATACGCTGGTATTCGAGCCTGAAGGGGCCCGGACAGGACCGCCCTGCGGTCTTGATTGACGGCGCGCTTCGCGTCGGGGAATCATGTCCCATGATCCGGTCATCCCAAAGCCTGCTTGCGCTCGTGGCCTTCGCCCTCGTTCTGGGCGGGCCGTTTTGCCGTGTCTTGGCGGCCCCCACGAATCTTGAGAAGGAAATCGGCGTTTTGCGCGCGAGCAATGCCGCGTGGCAGCGCGAGCTGGCGTCCTTTCGCGGCGCTCGGGCAAAGGGTGCGTTGTCGGGAGGCGAGCTCAACGATTATGCGGCTTTCGTGGCGGGCCTGCGCGCCAATGTTCTGGTGCAGTGCGAAAAGGTGCGGGGCCTCGGCGGCGAGGCTGCCCTTGGAGAATTTGACTGCAAGATTCCCACCGATGAGCAGGCTGTCGCTGTCGTCGTGACCGGTCAGGGCGTGCAAACGGAAGAAGAAAAGATCCGCGCCCGCGAACGCCGCTTGCAGGATCTCGAGACGAGCATCGACGAAGAACTGCTGCGCCGTCAGCAGGAAATTCGCGAGATGGTGAAGCCGAACGGCGGCGGTGGTGGCGGAGGCGGCGCTTCCGCCGGCAGTTCGGGGCAGGGCGCTGCATCATCGTCCGGCTCGAAGGAATCGGGCGCGGCTTCGTCGGGCAGCGCTTCGGCATCGTCGGCCGGCGTCAAATGGAGCGATCCCGGCGCCAGCGGCACGGCGGGCACCAGATCGCCGTCGAACGGCGCCTCGGCTCCGCCGTCCTCGGCCCCGCGGCCCAATGCAGCGAAGCGGGAAGAAAACAGGGATCCGTCAAACGAAGATGACGTCGTCGCGCGCCAGTTGCGTGAAGCCGCCGAGCGGGAAACCGATCCCGTTCTCAAACAAAAGCTGATGGAAGAATATCGCAAGTATAAGGAGGCAAAACGATGAGCCTGACGTATCGCGTCTTTCGGTCCGCTGCGGTCGTTTTGCTGGCAGCGTCTCTTGGAGCCTGTGCCCAAACCTATGCAAAACGCACGGTCACCGAAACGGAAGCGCCGCTCGATCAGTCGGGGGCCAAGGCCCCGGGCGGTGAGCCGCTGTCGGTTCGCATAGAAGCCTTCGACCCGGGCAAGCTGCCGGAGGATCCGAACCACGCCAAGGGGCTTTCGCCGGAAATAAGAAATGCGGAAGCCTACTATGTGCCGGTGCAGATCAAGAACACCATGCAGCGTTCGGGCTATTGGGGTCCAGTGCGCGTGGTGCCCAAGGGCAGCCGCGAGGGCGAAGTTATCGTCACGGGGAGGATTGAGGAGTCCGATGGCGAAATCCTCAAGCTTTCCATCAGCGTGAAGGATGCGACGGGGCGGCCCTGGTTTACCAAAACCTACGAGCGGGTCATTGATGAAGCCCAATACCGCAACGCATCCGGCGTCGATCCGTTTCAGGGAATCTACAACGAGATCGCCAATGATATCGCGGCACACCGCAAAAAACTTCCGTCCGGCGATACCGTTGCCGTTCGGCAGGTTGCCGAGTTGCGCTTCGGCGCGGATTTCGCCCCCGACGTTTTCGGCGCCTATCTGAAAAAACCGGCTGAAAAGGACTCCAAGCCCGACGGGGATGACACCCTCAAGAAGCTCGTGGCGCTGTTTGACAGCAATCCGACCCCTGATGACGCGACCCTCTACAAGGTCCGGCGCCTGCCGTCGCCGAACGATCCCATGATTGCACGGGTGAACCGGATTCGCGCGCGTGAGGAATACCTGATCGATACGCTGGACCAGCAATACGACGGGCTTGCGAGGAATCTTGCTCCCGCATATACGCGCTGGCGCGAGTCCCGGCTGAAGGAAATCAATGCCGTTCGCGCCGTCGATGACGCCAAAGCCAAGCAGCAGAGCGAGGCGATCGCCATAGGCGTTCTTGGCGCGCTTGCGGGGGCGGCCGTCGGCTCGCAGAGGAATTGCTATTCGTGTCAGACGACCGGTGCCGTTATCGCCGGCGCGGCCATAGCGGTTGCGGTGAAGCATGCGGTGGACGCCTCCGACCAGGCCTCTGCCGAGACGAAACTGCGCATGACGACGTTGGTCGAAATCGGCAAGTCGATCTCCGACGATGTCAAGCCGGTGGTCGTCGAGGTCGAGGGAAGGACTGTCGAGCTCAAGGGCAGCGTCGATCAGAAATTCGATCAATGGCGCCGGGTTCTGAAGGAACTATCCGAGCAGGAAAACGGTCCGCAGCAGCCGGCGCCTGCCCCGGCCCCCAAACGCGACGTTTGAGGGATTCCCCTATCCGGTACGAGCGCTCGTCATGGTAAGGCCGCCTGCAAAACCGCTCCGCGCTGCGATACCGGCTGGCCGCGCCGCGAGCGGTCACGACCGTCTCAAGTTCATTTTGGGCGGTGTATTCGCGGTGCTCGTCGTTGTCGCGCTGGCCGTGGTGTTTCTGTTGCCGGGCAAAATGACGCACTCGCCCGCGGCGTCCGCCATGCCCGGATCGACCGCGCCGGTGTCCCCCGCCGCGGCCCTGCCCCAGGACTTCGCCGACAAGCCGGCTGCCGACAAGCTGCGCGCCGAAGCGTTGCAGGCAGACGTCAAACTCAAGGGTGAGGGGGTTGGCGTCTGGGGCGCGGAAAAGGTCGATACCGATCTTGCCTCGGCCGAAGCGCGGCTCAAGTCCGCCAATGAACTTTACGACCAGAAGAAATTCACGGCGTCGCTCGCCGCCTTTCGCGAGAGTATAGAACTTTACGGCAGGCTCGAGGCCAGCAAGCCGGAGCGCCTGCGCCGCGCCGTGCAGGCCGGTCGCACTGCATATGATGCCTTTGATGCGGCCCGCGCGACCGCGCATTACGAATTGGCGCTGCTGCTCGACCCGGCCAATCCGGAGGCGCAAGCGGGAAAGGATCGCGCCGCGAAGCTGCCCGCGGTCCTCGCGGGCATTGCCGCGGGCAAGGCCAAGGAGAGCGAAGGCGATCTCGACAGTGCGTATGAAGCTTATGTCAGGGTTTCCGGTCTTGACCCGGCCTATGTGCCGGTTAAGGCCGAAATCGAGCGCCTGGGGAAGATGATCGGGGATCGTGATTATCAGGCCGCGGTATCCCGGACATTGGCGTTGATCGACCAGAAGAATTTTACTGATGCGCGCGTTACCCTGAAGCAGGCATTGGCGATTCGCCCGGCGGCACCGGAACTCAGGGAAATATCGGGGCGCATCGCCGCAGGTGTTCAGGCGGAGACCCTTGATCGTCTCCGGCGCAGCGGCGCTTCATTCGAGCGGCAGGAAAAATGGGTCGATGCCGTTGCGGCATATGCCAAGGCGCTTTCGCTTGATGCGACGGCCAGCTTTGCCGCGGCGGGCCGCGCCCGCGCCCAGGGCATGGCCGACCTGCATGCGGCCATCGACCGTTACCTGGCCGAGCCGGCGCGCCTGCGTTCGCCTGATCCGCTCGCCCATGCCCGCGGGGTTCTCGGACAGGCCAAGGCGGTTGCAGGGGCAGGCCCCGTGCTTTCCGGAAAACTGCGCCGCCTCGAGGCGGCCATTGCCGCCCAGGGCAGAGAGGTTCCGGTCACGCTTCGGTCGGATGCCAAAACCACTGTTGCGATCACCCGGGTCGGGCGCTTCGGCGCTTTCACCTCCCGCGTGGTCAAGCTTCATCCGGGCACCTATACGGCGGTAGGATCGCGGGACGGTTATCGCGATGTGCGTGTCGAGTTCCGGGTTGGACCTGACGACGCCAACGTGACCATCTCGATCCAGTGCACGGAGCCAATCGCCCAATGACGCTTTGTTTCGTCGACGGAGAAAAAACCAGCAATTTCAGCGCCGAGGATTTTCCCCTTGCGCTCGGCCTGTCGTCGGACCGGTCTCTCGCTGTCGGGGTCGAGGCCGAAACAGCGCCGGTGGCCTGGATTACCCTGCATGAGGGTCGCTTTTCGCTGCAGTCCGAGCGGACCCGCATTCCTTTCTCCTATGACGGCGCGGTCCCGGCCGGTGCAGTGTGGCTCGCCGAAGGCGGTGAAATCGAGATCGCGGGGCGGGTCATCGATGTTTCGGTTTCCGGCGGGGCCTGCCGCCTTGCGCTGCGCCCCGCTGTCGCGGCGGAGAGTGTCGAGACGGTCGCCGAGGCGCCTGAAGCCGCGGCCGATACGGATGACATGAAATTCGAACGCTTCGGCACGAAATTCGGCGAATCGTCCCGGGCCGCCGGTTTTGGCTTGTCGAAATCGGCGAAAATTTCCCTCGGCCTTTTTGCGTCGCTCCTCCTTGCGGTCGTGTACGTTCTCGTCAGTTCGCCGGTCTATCTGCAGATCGTCCCCGCCCCGCAGAAAGCCTCGCTTTCCGGTTTTCCGCCGCCGGTACCGGTTCTGGATCGTTATCTTGCCTTGCCGGGAACCTACACCGTGACCGCTTCGGCGCCGGGGTTCAAACCTCTCGAGGAGAAGGTGACGGTCGGCTTCGGCCAGTCGCCGACCTTCGCATTCCAGCTCAGGATCCTTCCAGGGCTGCTCTCGGTCACGACCCCGCCGATCGAGGGCGCGACGATCCTTGTCGATGGCAAGGAAGCCGGGAAAAGCCCGGCCGGGGATATCGAGGTCGATGCGGGAAAGCGCGAAATACGCATCGTTTCGGAGCGTTACCTGCCCGAAACCCGGATGATCGACGTGCGGGGGCGCGGTGAACGCCAGGCCCTCGACATTCCGCTTTTGCCCGGTTGGGGCACGGTCGAGGTGCAGTCGGTGCCGGCCCAGGCGACGGTGCGCCTTGGCGGCAAGCCGGTCGGCGAAACGCCGCTTACTTTCCAGCCGCTCCAGGGCGTTCATGAACTCGAGATATCGAAGAGCGGCTGGAAGACGGTCCGCCAGCGCGTCGAAATAAAGGCCGGGCAGACCGCTGCACTGGCCCCGATCAGGATGGAAAAAATCGACGGCACGATCGATCTTTCGACCTCGCCGGCAGAAGCGACGATCACGGTCGATGGTCAGTTCAAGGGTCGTTCGCCGCTTGCGTTTCCCCTCGTGTCCGATCGTGATTATGTCCTCAGGATCACCAAGGCGGGCTATATCGGCGTGACGCGCACCGTGCGTGTCGAAGGCGACAAGACGATGCCGCTTTCGGTCGCCCTCAAGCCGGAGCTTGGCACCGTTTTCATTGCGGCGGTCCCCGCCGATGCGACGCTTTCGATCAATGGCACGCAGCGGGGCAGGGCCACGCAGCGGCTTTCTTTGCAAACCCTGCCGCAGGCCATTGTCGTTTCCAAGCCGGGGTACGTGCCTTTTCGCACGACGGTGACGCCGCACGCGGGCGTGTCGCGCACGATCAATGTAGCGCTCAAGACGGTGGGTCAGGACCTTCTGGACAAGGATGCCAAGGGGGTGCGTACGAAGGGCGGCCAGCGTATCCGCCTGATGTTTCTCGATGGCCCGCAGCGGCTCATGCTTGGCGCGCCGCGCCGCGATCCCGGCCGCCGATCCAACGAACCCGAGCACCTGGTGGAGCTCACCCGCTCGTTCTGGATCAGCGAAAAAGAAGTGACCAATACCGAGTTCCGCAAGTTCCGGCCTTCGCATGCATCGGGGACCTATCAGGGCAAGAGCCTCAACGATGCCGCCCAGCCGGTCGTCAATGTGTCCTGGGATGACGCGGCGCGCTACGCCAATTGGCTCAGCGGGCAGGAAAAGCTGGCACCTGCCTACCGCGAATCGGGTGGCCGCATGGTGCCGGTGCTGCCGGTCACCAACGGCTACCGACTGCCCAGCGAGGCGGAATGGGAATACGTCGCCCGTTACGACGCCGGACGTCGTTCTCTGGCGCAGCCCCGCAGGTTTCCCTGGGGCGATTCGATGCCGCCCGCCGCGCGCAGCGGCAATTACGCCGATGACGCGCTGCCGCGCCTGCCCTTTGCCATCGGGGGGTACGTCGATGGTTATTCCGTGACCGCGCCGGTCGGAAAGTTCCCCGCCAATGTCGCCGGCCTGTACGATCTCGGTGGCAACGTCGCCGAATGGTGCCATGATTACTACGACGTGAACTTGAGCGCTTCGGCGTCACCCAAGCGCGATCCGCTTGGTCCCGACAGCGGACGGTTTCATGTCATCAAGGGTGCGAGCTGGCGGAGCGGTACCATCACCGATCTGCGCCTTAGCTACAGGGACTATGCGGAAAAGCCGCGTGACGATATCGGATTCAGGATCGTGCGTTATGCCGAAATTCCGGGAAAGTAACAGACGCGGATTCGCGGTCCTGCTTGCCGCGATCCTGATGACGGCGGCGCTGCCGGTGCTGGCCGCTGACAAGGCTGTGCCCCCGCCGCCGGGGACCGTCCAGCCGCCGCCTGTCGCGGCCGGCCCCCCCGGGGCGGCCACGACTTCGCCTGGCCAGACCTTCGTGCCGAGCGAAAAAATATCCGCCGGTACGGCGGTCGCCTTTCCGAACGACATATGAGAGCCGCCCATGCGCAAGCTGTTTCCCACGGAATTCGTCGTACAGGTCTTCTCTCTGCTGGTGTCGTTCATCCTCGTGCACGCCGTCTACGTCACGTTGATCCGGCCCAGCGCCGAGGCGTTCCTTGCCGAGGAGCGCGCCAAGGTGAAGATCGACAAGAGCTATCAGATGCGCCAGTCGGCCTATGTGGTCATGCGCGACTACGAGCAGGAGGCCTGTCTCGTCCTGATGCTGTGGGCGCTCTCCATCCTCGGCTACAAGACCTACAACATCCGTCGCCAGAGCCAGCAACTCGGCTACGACTTCGTCGGGCTGCCCGAAGGCACCCCGGTCACCGTCGACAGCGCGCGGCAGACGTCGGCCTTGATCCGCAAGCGGCTGCCTGAAGCCATGCACGATTACCTGCTGCCGCGCGTGATGCTGGCCGCGATCGATCGCTTTTCCGCGACGCGCAGCGTGCAGGACTGCTCGAGCGTCGTGCACACGGTGTGCGATGCGGAGGCGGAGCGCCTGGAATCCGATCTTTCCATCATTCGTTATATCGCCTGGGCCATCCCTTCGGTCGGCTTCATCGGAACCGTCCGCGGTATCGGCGATGCGTTGGCGCAGGCGCATCGCGCGGTCGAAGGAGACATCACCGGCGTAACCGACAGCCTGGGCGTGGCCTTTAATTCCACCTTCGTGGCGTTGCTCATCAGTATCGCGCTGATGTTCCTCGTGCATCAGGTGCAGTCGATGCAGGAAAAGCTCGTATTGGACACCCGTCGCTATTGCGATGACTGGTTTGTCCGCCGCCTGAAGGTTTAACGCCGGGATCGGGGCTGCGCGATGGCCAAGCGCGATATCTCGCCGATGAGCCTGTCCTTTCTGGACGTGATGTGCTGCGGCTTCGGCGCGATCATTCTGCTGGTCATGATCATGAACGGCGATGTGCTGAAAAAGCGCGAGCACCGGTATGAAGACCTTCGCGCCGAATTCAAAAGGGTGACCGAGCTCGAAAATCTGGCCCGGGCCAATCTGGAAAAGCTGCAATCGGATGTACAGGCCGCGGAGCTGCGCGAAGCCGACCTCGAAGTGCAGGCGACGGGTCTGGCCCGCAAGATCGATGAAACGAAGCGTCGTTCCGACCAGGCGGCGGCGAAGGCGGCCGCGGCGCAGGATTCCATCCGCAGCCTTGCCCAGCAGAGCGCCGCCATTCAAAGCGCGGTGACGGCGCTGCGCGAAAAGAATGCCGAGAAATGGCGCGGCGGGCGCAGCCCTGTTGGCTTCAGCGGCGATGGAGAACGCCAGTACCTGACCGGTCTCAAGCTGGGTGCCGAACGCACCCTTATTCTTGTCGATTCGTCGGCAAGCATGCTCGACGAAACCGTGGTCAATGTCGTGCGGCGCAAGTTGATGAGTGCCCCGTCGCGTCAGACCGCGCCCAAGTGGCAGCGGGCGCTGCGCACAACACATTGGCTGCTGTCCAACCTTCGGCCGGGCAAGAAGTTCCAGATCTATGATTTCAGCACGGATGCACGGCCTCTGGTCGCGGGTTCGGATGGAACCTGGCTCAGCACCGACGACACGGGAAAATTGACCGCGGCAATCGCGGCCTCGCGGCGGATCGTGCCCGATGGCGGCACCAGCCTGCATCAGGCGTTTGATGTCATCAGGCGGATGTCGCCCCGCCCCGACAGCGTGATCCTGCTGACCGACGGGCTGGCCACCCAGGGCAAGTCGCTTTCTCCCCGCGGTGTCGCCACCGTCAAGGATCGCGAGCGTTTTACTTCGGAAGCCATCCGGGACGCCTTGCCGCCCAGCGTGCCGGTCAACACCCTGCTGTTCCCGATGGAAGGCGATCCGACTGCCGCGGGGGCTTTCTGGCTGCTGGCGATAAAGACCAGGGGCTCGTTTCTGACGCCGGCGAGGGACTGGCCATGAAGCGGCGCGGGCGTCGGGACATTGAAATCTACAGCATGTCCTTTCTCGATGTGATCTCCTGCGGCTTTGGCGCCGTGATCCTGCTGCTCGTCGTCTCGCTCGCTTTTGAGCCGCTCAACGTCGAGCGAATTTCCAAGGATCTTCGCGGGGCAATCTCTGAACGCGAATCGGCGCGCAAGGGCCTCGAAAGCCGGACCCAGGACATCAACCGCCAGCTCGCGGAAAAGCGCCGGAGCCTGGCTGCCCTGCAGGCCAAACTGGACGGTCTCGGTAACGATTGGCAAAAGGCAACGACGCAGCTCCAGCAAGCGCAGGGACGCGCGGCCGAGAGGTCCAAGATCGAAAGTGAATTACGCCTGGTTCGCCAGAATCTTTCAGACGAGATGCGGCGGCTTGCGAGCCAGGCCGATAATCGCCTGCCTGATCCCGATGCGATTATCGGGGGCATTCCGGTCGACAGCGAATACATCATCTTCGTGATCGATACCTCGGGCAGCATGAAAAGCGGCGCCTGGCCGCTGGTGATCAGGAAGGTTGAGGAGGTCCTGAAGGTTTATCCCCGCGTGAAGGGCATTCAGGTAATGAGCGATATGGGGACTTACATGTTCCCGTCGTTTGCCGGCATCTGGATTCCTGATACGCCAGCGCGCCGCCAGCTTGTCATCGAACAGATGCGGCGCTGGAATGCCTTCAGCAATTCAAGCCCGGTCGAAGGAATCGAGGCATCGATCAGGGCCTTCTACAATCCGTCGCGCCCAACGAGCATTTTCGTGTTCGGCGATGATTTCAACGGGCGCAGCGTCACAAAGGTGGTTGAAACGGTGGCGCGCCTCAATCCGAAAACGGCCAACGGACAATCCCGCGTTCGCATTCATACGTTCGGGTTCCCGACGCTGATCCGGGTGGCACCTCAGAACATGGTTCGGTTTGCCCACCTGATGCGTTTGCTCGCGGAGCAGAACTCGGGCAGTTTCGTCGGGCTCAACTCTACGCGTTGAGCGCTTGCGCTAAATGCCGCGCGCGCGCCAGCCGAAGGCAATGGTGGCGAGCGTCAGCAGCACGAGGCAGCCGAACAGCCCGCCCTGAAAGCCGAGGCCGAGGTAATCGGCCAGCAGCCCGGTGACGAAGGGACCCAGGATCAGCGCCAGGTCCTGCGCGGTGCGCAGCAGGCCCATGACCGGGCCGCGCTGGTTGGCGGGCGCCTTGTCGGCGGCATAGGCCGTGATGTTGGGAAAAGCCACGCCGCCGCCGATGCCGAACAGGATCGCGCTCAGCCAGATGTATTCGGGCCGGTCGCCCACCGCCAGCACGGCGCAGGCGGCGAGCGTCAATATGCACGACAGCACGATCACCGGCACGCGCCCGAAGATGCGTGCAAGCCACGGCGTGAAAAACAGGACGCTCAGGTTGGCGAGCGCGCCGCTGGTCAGGATCAGCCCGATGGTGGCGAGGCTCATCTGGAACTTCGACTGCGCGATCAGCGGCATCAGGATCCAGTTCGACGCCGTGCGCACGTAGAACAGGCTGAAGCAGATCAGGCCGATGTAAAAGCCTTCGCGCGCCAGCGTCGTCAGGCGCACCGGTGCGGGCCGTTCGCCCTCCGTTTTTTCCGCGGCCTTGGGCCAGGGCATGAGCGCGAAAGCGAGCACGCCGATCAGCGCGATGATGCCGTTGGCGAAGAACGCGGCACCCATGCCCCACAGCCCCGCCGCCAGTCCGCCCATCGCCGGGCCGAGGCTGGTGCCGATGACGTTGGCGCCCTGGTACATCGACATGTCCTGAAGCCGACGTCCCGGCTCGCCGAGGTCGGCCACCGACGCCAGCGCCGATGTGATCACGGTGGACGACGCGATGCCCATGAACAGCAGGCAGATGAAGAAGGCGCCGACGCTCGATGTCGCGGCCACCCCGAAGGAAGCAATCGCCGTGACGATGCAGCCGAGGCTCATCATCCGCCGCCGCCCGAACTTTTCAGACGCATAACCCGCCGGAATATTGACCAGCAGCCTGGCACCCCCGAAGGCCGAAACCATCAGCCCGACGACCGCCGCACTCGCGCCGAGGCTGGCGCCATAAACGGCGATCATCGACCACACCATGCCGTTGCCGAACTGCTTCAGGAACATCAGGGCGAAGAGGACGAGGAGGGGCGTGGACGGCAGTTTCATCATGTATCTCGAACGCGGCACGGGTGGCAGGAAGGCTATGGCGCAATGTAGCATTCCGAATCCGGCGCGGGACTGGTATTCCTGTATCTCTGACAGGCGGGGGTTGCATGGCGAAGGATACGGAAAACGGCGTTGAGATCCGGCTCGACCTGCCCTACGGCGGCGGGCCGCGCGGCGATCTTTGCCTCGATGCCTATGTTCCGCCGGGCGTGGGCCCGCATCCGGCGCTTCTGTGCCTGCATGGCGGCGCCTGGCAGCACGGTTCGCAAAGACAGTACCAGAGCTGGGGTCCGTGGCTGGCCGAACGCGGCTTTGCCGTGATCGCGGTCAACTACCGACTGACCAGCGATGTCAGCCCCGCCTGGCCGGGAGTTTGGGAAGATGTCTGCCGCGCGCTTGACTGGATGCTGGCCCATGCGTCGGAGCTTCGCATCGATCCCGCGCGCATCGGCACCATCGGCGATTCGGCGGGCGGCCACATGGCGGCGATGCTGTCGCTCGATGAGCGGACGACGAAATTCATCCGCGCCGTCATCGGCGTCTACGGCATTTACGACCTGCCAGAATGGTGGCGCACGACCCAGCCGCCCCGGCGCACCGACGATCCCGTCGCCAGCCTGATGGGCAAGCCGTATGTGGAAATGAAGGACGACTACGAGAACTTCTCGCCATATCACCGGCTGCAGCGGATGGCGGGCAGGCCCGCGGCAAAATACTTCATCATCTACGGCGACCAGGATACGCGGGTGCCGCACCCGCAGTCCGAGCGCTTCCTCGCCCTCCTGCGCGAAAAGGGCGCCGATGTCGGCGCCTTGCCCATTCCGGGCGCCGGCCATTCGTGGTTCACGTTCGTGGCGGGTGATCCCAAGCGCCGGCGCGTGGACGAAGAGCCCAACGTCACGGTCGCCCCGGCGCTCCTCGAATTTCTGCGCAAAACGGCGGCTCTTTAAGCCCGCGCAAGCGTTCCTCTGGACGCCCGCGCGCCGCAGTACGACAATAAGAAAAAACCCGGGCGGGGAACAAATCACGGAGGACGCCATGTTCGCGAAAATCAATCATGTCGCCGCCTGCAGCGAGAAATACGCGCTGCTCGGCAAGTTCTATGAAACCGTCTTCGGCATGAAGACCTCGCCCAAGCTGCGCTCGGGCCGCGCGGTCACGGTCGGCGACGGCTATGTCGGCTTCAACATCAACCCGCGCAAGGCGGGCCGCGGCGCCGGCCTCGATCATTTCGGCATCCAGGTCGCCAGCATGGAAACGGTCTATGACCGGATGCGTTCGAAATATCCCGGCGCGCACTGGATCGACCGGCCCTCGACGCGGCCCTTCGCGGCGGTAACGGCGAACGATCCCGACGGCAATGTCTTCGATCTGTCCCAGGCGGATTCGAAGAACCTCGCCCATGTCTATACCGAGAACACGGGCGATGCCCAGGGCCGCTACATCAGCCATATCGCCATCCGCACCGTGCATCCGGACGAAATGGCGCGCTTCTACACGGACGTTTTCGAACTGACGCCTCAGAATGCCGCCGCGGGCGATCCAAACCATTACCTGACCGACGGGCACGTGACGCTGGTCATCATTCCATGGGACATCCGCAATTACGTCCAGCAGAACATCCTTCTGCCGTCCATCGATCACATCGGCTTCACGGTGGAAAGCATCGACAAGTTGAAGGCGGACCTGGAAGAAGCGGTGGACATCAACCCCGTTCTCAACCCCGTTCCCTTCGGGCGCGGGAAGGAAGGCGGCAACCGGCTGGCGCTTCTGAAGAAGCAGTGCCCTTACGGGGAATTTTTCATGTCCGATCCCGACTACACGCTGCTCGCGGTGCGCGAACGTCACTGAGCCCGCGGCCTGTTTTCGCGACCGCGGCGCCCGGCCGACAGGGGGCGCCGACGGTCACGATCGCTCGCCTGGTTTGATCAAGTAAATCGCCAAAAAATCGCTTTTTCCGTCGAAATAATGCTGATTTTTTCTGGCAAAGGCTGGCGCAAATATTTGCGTCGGCCGCAGAAAAACTTGCCAATTCATTCCCGCGAGCGCATACAGATGCGGTGAAGGCTCCACGGCTCTTTCGACGATAGCTTTTGCAGTCTTACGGCTGAAAACTCTATTTCAAATCGTTGTGCGGACTCTCGCCCCGGGCGAAAAAAACTTCGGTCGGGCAATGTATCATTTCGAAGGCAAGACAATGGCTACAGGTACCGTAAAATTTTTCAACACCGCCAAGGGCTTCGGTTTCATTTCGCCCGATGATGGTTCAAAGGACGTGTTCGTTCACGTCTCTGCTCTGGAAAGTGCCGGCATTCCCAGCCTGCGTGAAAACCAGAAGGTCAGCTTTGATGTTCAGCCGGACGCGCGCGGCCCCAAGGCCGTGAACATTCGGGCGGAATAGCGCCGCGGGGGCGACGCTCCCGTTTCGAACGAGAAAGTCCTTGCCGGCGCGCGAGCCTTCCCTGAAAGCTCGTCGTCGCCGGACGTTCCGGCTCCCGGGTGGCGCGCGCCTCCGGGATCGCGGAATGTTGCCCCTGACCGAGACGGAAGAGAGCCGTGGCCCGCAAAACGAACTACAACTTCGAAAAGCGCCAACGCGAAATCCAGAAGAAAGAAAAGAAAGTCGCGAAGCTTGAGGCAAAACGCCAGAAAGCCGAAGAGCGGAAAGACGAAAAAGTACCCGATGAACGCGACGTTCAGGACGGGACTGGTGAAGTCAGCTGATCCATTGCGCCCGGGGCGCCGCTCCGCGCATCTGATCCCCGCCGTGCCTATTTCTTCGAAATCGCCTTTTCGGCCGCTGCTTTCTCCGCGGCCTCTTTATCGGCAGCTTCCTTGGCAAGCCTGAGATTGCGCAGACGCGCCGTGTGATCGGCGCGTGCCTGTTCAGCTTTCGCTTTATCGATCAGGAACTGCTTGTCGGTTCGCTCGCTGGCCGTGAAATATTTTTCGGCTCTCGATTTGGCGGACTTGGCCAAGATGATGCCCTCCGATCTGGCTTTGGGTCATTGGAAAGGGTCAGGGAAAGCGCGGCGGGGCGGACGCCTCCGCCGCCAGCAGTCCTAGTCGACGAGCGCGAGATTTTCCGCCGATACCTTGCCGTTGCGCCCACTTTCCAGATCGTAGGTCAGCTTCTGGCCTTCCTTGAGGGTGCCGAGCCCGGCGCGCTCTACGGCCGAGATATGGACAAAAGCGTCCTTGGAGCCGTCGTCGGGAGAAATGAAGCCGAAACCGCGATCGGTGTTGAAGAATTTCACAGTACCTTGAGGCATATCGAATCTTTCTTGGAGAAGTTGCAGTCCCGATGCGCGTGCGCCGGGACTCGTCAGGGATCGCCAGTCATTGGATGCCAAAGACAGTTCGCGCACGGCCACTGGGCTCGCGCGGGAAGAATTTGCCATGTCATGGGGAGGCGTTCACCGCATCATGTGGTCACGTTTGCCGGGCACAGCACAAGGGAATTCGGCCGCTGCCTGCAATGGAAGTGAAATAACACAACGACTTCAGTGAGATGCTAGTGGGTCAGCATACCGGCGGGCAGGGGAGGCCAGTCGGGCATGGCCAGCCACAGGCGCAGCAGCAGACGCTTGCGCTCAAGTTCGGGGAAATCCTCGAACCCGGTGCGTCCGTGCAGCGTGACGCGGTTGTTGAGGAATTGCAGGTCGCCCGGCTCCAGCATCATCCGATGCACGATGTCGTCGCGCACCGAGATCGACCTGAATACTTCGAGCGCTTCCGCGGCGCGCGGGTCGTCTTCCAGCCGGTCATGGGCGAGCGAGCGCAACATCGGCCTTGCGTGGAAATTGCACACAAGCCTGCCGCCGACGGCCCCGAAAACGGGGACGCGGTGGCCTGTCGTCGGCGCTTCGCCGGAAGATTCCGATTCCGAATGGCGGCAGTAAAACCCGCGATAGAGAAGGCCCATCAGGTCGGGCCTTTCCGCAAGAATGGCGTTGTGAATGACGAAGGAACTGGCGACCAGGCTTTCGCCGCCGCTTTGCGCTTTGCGCATGCTCAGCAGCCCGACGACATCGCTCGAATCGATGTGCAGGTTGAGGGCGAGCGGCGAGCGGTAGGCACGACGGGTATCGCCAGTGTGGGTCATGTCCATGACCTCGCCGATCACGTCGCCGCGGTAGCTTTGGGCGACGGCATGCCCGACATGGGTGCCGATGCCCCACAGCAGAAGTTCCGTTTCGGCACGTCCGTAATGATCGAGCGGCAAACCGCGCAGGAGGCACAGGCCGGGGCCGTCGGCGAGCAGCTCTCTTGCCCGCGCGAGATCGCGGGCAAGGGACGGCAGCGCGAAGTCCCAAGCCGTAATTTTTTCAAGCGGCAGGTTCGCGGCTTTGACGCGGGCGATGGCGGCGGCGATATCGGCAAGCCCTTCGGAGCCGATGCGGATGATCCAATCCTCGCGCGCGGCAAGCTCGCGCGCCGTCCATACCCAGGGCGCTGAAACCGGTGAGGGCATCGTGGCGGTGGTCATCGGGTTCTCCCGTCGGCAACTTCGTGCATTGTGAAACGCCACGGCGCCCGATTCAACATGGCCCGCGCAAGATCGGGCAATCCGTGCTACGCCTGATCGCGGATTTTCCGATGAAGGGGGCAACATGCGCGCGCTCGTCTGCGATCACTGGTGCGATTACAACGACCTGACCGTGCGGGATTTTCCCGCACCTGAATTGCGCCCGGGCACCGTGCGCGTTCGCGTCGAGGCGGCGGGGGTCAGTTATTCGACCCAGATCGTCGTCGCCGGCAAGTACCAGCGCAAACCGCCCTTGCCCTTCGTCCCCGGCACCGATATCGCCGGCACGGTGATCGAGGTCGCCGACGGCGTCACCGGCCTGGTGCCCGGCATGCGCGTGTTCGCGCCCGTCGACTGGGGCGGCTCGGCCCAAGAAGCGGTGGTCGATGCGATCCACGCGATGGAACTGCCCGATGGGCTGGAGCTTGCCGCGGCGGCGGCGCTGCCGGTCAGCTATTCGACGGCGGCCAGCGCGTTGATGTGGCGCGCAAGGCTTCAGAAGGACGACTGGATTCTGGTGCATGGTGCGGGCGGCGGTGTCGGCCTTGCCGCGGTCGAGATCGCCAAGGCGTTGGGCGCGCGCGGGGTAGCGCGGGCGCGCCCGGGCACACCCCCACATTTTGTGGCCCCCCCGGCCGGCCCCCGGGGACACACCCGGCCCCCCCCCCCCGGGGGGGGGGGGGGGGGCGGCCGCCCCCCCCCCGGGCCGTGACAAGCACGACGTTTTGCTGACCCGCGGGGCGGACGCGGTCATCGACAGCGCCGCGCCGTCCTTCCGCGATGAAGCCCTCAAAATTTCAGGCGGCGGCACCCAGGCCGTGCTCGATCCCATGGGCGGGCCGGTGTTCGACGAAAGCCTGCGCTGCCTCGCCGAGGGCGGCACGCTGGTGAGCATCGGCTACGTCAGCGGCGAGATCCCGTCCGCCGCGGCCAACATCCTGATGCTCAAGAACATCGCCGTCGCCGGCCTCAACTGGGGCCTCTATATCGGCTGGTCGCCCGGCGACAACCGGCAGTTCTATGCGCCGCGCGCCCGTGCCCTGTGGGCGCTGCTTGTCGACTGGTGGCAGGCGGGCAAGATCAATCCCACCGTGCACGCCCGTTTCCCGCTGGCGGAGTTCCGCGCCGCCATGGCCGAAGTGCGCGAACGCCGCGCCGTCGGCCGCGTTGTCCTTTTGCCCCAGGAATAAAGCGGCGGCGGCCTACTTTCCGGGTGCGGGCTTGGCCGTGTCGATGGCGGCGGCCTTGTCGCCGCCCGCCACCGAGTAGCGGATCGGTACCTTGCGCGTCTTGAGGAACTGCTCGAGCGTTTCGCCCCGCATGCTGGCGTAGATTTCAGGGTTCGACACGCCGATCAGCGCCGCCATCTTCTCCAGCACGAAGAAGCTGACGCCCATGCGGATCATCTCGATCCACTTGCGTTCGCGGATCATCGTGCGTTCCTCGGCCGTAAGCTGGTATTCGTCGGCCAGCGCGTCGAAGTCGTCCAAGAAGCGCTTGCGGTGAGCGGGCTCGACGATGCGGTGCAGGAAATCGTTGATGCGGTAGCAGTTGAAGCTGCGCTCGAGGGTGAAGGGATAGGTGCCCTTGATCTGGTCGGCGCCGGCGAACTCGCGGCCGATATGCTCGCGGTAGGCTTCCGCCGCAGCCCTGTCCGGATCGCCGCCCATGTCCTCGAATACCAGGGTGGCGAGGTTTGTCACCGAGGGTGCGTAGGTCTGGGAGTGGATCTTTTTCACCGTGTCCGAAAGCGCGCCGCGCATGATCAGCCAGGTGATCACTTCGGAGCCTTCCATGCCGCCGAGGGTGGCGAATTCGGCAACGCGCTTTTCGGTCAGCTTTGCGGGATCGGTTTCGAGAAGGCGCAGGAATTCGTTATCCCATTCCTCGTTCAGGAAGCCCGCCCGCTCGCCATGCACTTGGTGCGACAGGCCGCCGGTGGCGAAGATGGCCACGCGCAGGTCGTCGTCGGGGAAGCTTTCGACCGCCTTGCGCAGGCTCTTTCCGAGCTTGTAGCAGCGCCGCGCGTTGGGGGTGGGTACCTGCAGCACGCCCACCTGCAGCGGCACGATGCTGCCGGGCCAGGGGCCGTTTTCGTCGCCCATCATGGACAGGGGCGACAGGCAGCCGTGATCGAGCGCCTTGCGTTGGAAGAACGACATGTCGAATTCGTCGGCCATCAGCGCCGCGCCGATGTGGCGGGCAAGCGCCGCGTGGCCTTTCGCCGGGGCCACCTTGCGTGGCCCGCCGCCCTCGTCGGCCGGCGGATAGGTGTCGCCGACGCCAAGCGCGAAGGCCGAATAATGGTCGAAGAAGAACGACGTCACGTGGTCGTTATAGATAAGGAAGCAAACGTCGATCTTCTTGTCGCGCACCCATTTCCGGATTTCGGCGAAGCCCGCGAAGATCGGCGCCCAGGCCGGGTCGTTCTGCTTGTTGGTGTCCTTGGCGAAGCCGATTGTCGGCGAATGGGAGGCGCCGATGCCTCCGACGATCCTGGCCATGGCCGTGGTCTCCTCGCTGGGTCTGTCCGTCACAGGATATTGCACCGGCGGCGGATATCAAAACGCCGTCTCCGGCTCCCCGGGCGCGGGCACTACATTTCCTGTAGCGGATTGCTACGTCCCGCGCAGTATCTGGAAAACAGCTGCCTGCCTAGGGTGTCTCCGTCAGCCACATTGGTGGCAGCAACCGATAAGGAGACAGACCATGCTGAAGCGCTACCTCGTTGAACGTGATATCCCTGGTGTCGGCAAGATGTCGCACGAAGACCTCTGCAAGACCGCGGACAGCTCGAACCAGGTGCTCGCCAGCCTCGCGCCCAGGGTGCAGTGGATCCATTCGTTTCTCGGCGAAGACCGCGCCTATTGCTTCTACGTTGCCGAGAACGACGACCTCGTGCGCCGCCATTCCGAAATCATCGGCCTGCCGGCCAACCGCATCGTCGAGGTTCCGCGCATGATCGACCCGACCACGCCGTAAGCGGACCAACAGGTTTTCAGGAATGCCGGGCCGGTGCGATTGTCGCGCCGGCCCGCGGCATTTTTGCTCAGATCCGCTGGTCCAGCTTCTGCACCTTGCGCAGGTCGGGGAACAGGCGCGTCCACAGGGCGGTGACGGCCAGCGTCGCGGCACCACCCACGACCACCGCCGGAACCGTGCCGATCAGCCCCGCCATCATGCCCGCGCGGAAATCGCCGAACTCGTTCGATGTGGTGACGAACACGGAACTGACGGCGCCGACGCGCCCGCGCATGTCGTCGGGGGTGGCGAGCTGGATCAGGGTCTGGCGCACGTAGACGCTAACCATGTCGGCCGCGCCCATGACGAACAGCGCGAACAGCGACAGCGGGAACCAGGTGGAGACGCCGAAGGCGACGGTGCCCGCGCCGAACAGTGCCACCGACCAGAACATCGTCGCGCCCGCGTGCGAACGCAGCGGGTGGCGCACCAGCCACAGCGAACAGACGACGGCACCGACCGCGGGTGCTGCGCGCAAGAGGCCGAGGCCCTGCGGCCCCACCTTCAGGATGTCGGTGGCGAAAATCGGGTAGAGCGCCACGCAGCCGCCGAGGACGACGGCGAAAAGATCGAGCGAGATGGCGCCGAGCACCACCGGTTTCATCTTTATATAAAGCAGTCCGCCGAGAACGCTGGTCCAGGTCACCGGCTCGCGGCGGCGTTCCTGGCTGCGGTTGGAAATCATCCCGGTCAGCACCACGCTGACGGCAATCAGCACGGCGGAAACGCCGTAGGTGACGTCTGCACCGAGGATCAGTACGGCACCGCCCACCGCCGGCCCGCCGACCGACGCCACCTGCCAGGCCGAGGACTGCCAGGCGACGGCATTGGCGAGGTCCTTTTCATGGACGAGGTTGGGCATCATCGCCTGGCCTGCCGGAGTGATGAAGGCGCGCGCGACGCCGATGCCGATCAGCAGCCCGAAGATCGGCCAGGTGTTGTCGGTGCCGATGACGGCGAGTGCGCAGAGCCCTGCGGCGAACAGGAAATCGGCGGCAAGACAAATCTGGATGATGGTCTTGCGGTCATAGCGGTCGGCAATCTGGCCGGTTACCAGCACCAGGCTGATGGCGGGCAGGAACAGCGACAGCCCGATCAGGCCGAGGTCGAAGGGGTCGCGGCTGATGGCGTAGACCTGCCAGGCGACCGCCACCGCCTGCATCTGCATGGCGATGGTCGAAAGAAACCGCGAGAACCAGTAAAGCCGGTAGTCGCGGTAGCCGAAGGCGGCAAAGCTGCGTTCTTTCGGGGCGTCGGTCATGGCGCGATCTCTTTCCTTCGCGCCCGCATGTACGCCTGTCGTAATGTCATGTGCGCTTCGTGGGTCTTATATCACGCGGCGGGCGCCGGTTGCGCACCGCGCACCAGACGGCCCGGCAGTTCGCCGGTGGCTTCGCCGTCGCGGTAGACGGGGCGTCCCGAAACGATGGTGGCGACGTAACCTTCCGCCTTCTGCAGAAGGCGTTTGCCGCCTTCCGGCAGGTCATGGACCATGTAGGGCCGTGCGAGCCGCAGGTTGTCGAAATCGATCACGTTGATATCGGCCTTGTAGCCCGGCGCGATCACGCCGCGGTCGTTCAGCCCGACCAGCGCCGCCGTGTCGGCGGTTGCGCGCTTGATCAGCCAGCCGAGGTCGAAACGCCGGTTACCGACATCGCGCCCCCAGTAGGTCAGCAGAAAGGTCGAAAAGCTCGAATCGCAGATGGAGGCGACATGGGCGCCGCCGTCGCTGACGCCGACCACCGACAGGGGGTTCTCCATCAGCTCGCGGCAGCCGTCGAGGCTGAAATAGCCATAGCCCGAATTGGGCGAGAACAGCATGGCGTGGCCGTCGTCTTCCAGCATCAGGTCATAGGCGACCTCGAAGGGGCTGCGGCCTTCGGCGCGGGCGCGGTATCCGACGCCGCTTTCGCGCGGCGGGGCATAGTTCGGCGGATCGCCCAGCGGGAACATGTAATCGAAGTTCTGCACGCGCTTGACCAGCGCGTCGTCCTTCTCGTCCGCCTGTTCGGCAAGAAGCCGCTCGCGGAAGGCGGGATCGCGGAAGGCCGCCACCTTCTTTTCCAGCGGCTCGCCGGCGATGGCGCGGAAGGACGGGTGGTAGCAGAACGGATGGCGCGACATGTCGAGCCCGAACATGGTGCCGAGGGGGCGCGGAATGACCTGGGCGCGCATCGGCAGGCCGCAGGCGACGGCGTCTTCCATCATCGCCATGATGTGGCGCCACCCTTCGGGGTCGCGGATGCGTTGCAGCACGGTCAGGGACATGGGGCGGCCGGAGGCTTCCACCATGCCGCGCACCATGGCGAACTCGCGCTCGCGTTCGGCCGCGTCGGGGCCGAGGTTGACGATCATCTGCAACACGCCGCGCCCGGCGTCCGCCAGCCCGCAGCTGATGCCCGCAAGCTCGTCTGCGCAGGCACCGTGAGACGGAATGAAGTCGCCCGCGGGTGTACGGTGGTTGTCGGAAAGCGAGGTGGAGAAACCGAAGGCGCCTGCCTCCATCGCCTCGCGCGCAAGCGCGCGCATCTGGGCAATGTCGTCGGCCGTCGCCCTCTCGCGCCGCACGGCACGCTCGCCCATGACATAGACGCGCAGCGCCGAATGGGGCAGCTGGGCGCAGACGTCCATGTCGTGGCGGCGGCGTTCCAGCGCATCGAGATAATCGGGGAAGCTCGACCAGTCCCAGCTGAGGCCTGCGCGCAGCACGGGACCGGGGATGTCCTCGACCCCTTCCATCAGTTCGATCAGCGTTTCGCGGTCGCCCTCGCGCACCGGCGCGAAGCCGACGCCGCAATTGCCCATGACCGTCGTCGTGACGCCCTGCCAGCCCGATGGCAGCAGGCGTTCGTCCCAGATCACCTGGGCGTCGTAATGGGAGTGAACATCGACGAAACCGGGCGCGACGAGAAGCCCGCGGGCGTCGATTTCCTCGCGCCCCGATCCCGTGACCTTGCCGACGGCGGCGATGCGCCCGTCGCTGATGGCGACGTCGGCTTCGAACGGCGTGCCGCCCTTGCCGTCGGCGACGGTTCCCTTGCGAATGACCAGATCGTATGTGGCCGTCATGATGGCGTTTCCCTGTCCTGTGTTCTTGGTTTTCCCGTAGTTCAAACCCGCCGCCCGCGGCTGTCAATCGGCGACGGCAAGGGGCGGAAAGCGGCGATATCAGGGGGATAGGGGGCGGAGGCAACATTATCCTTGGCAAATCCCCCGTCACCTGCCATCAACGTCGCGCATCCATATTTGCCGCCAGTCCGAAGGGTCGATCCGAGCCATGAGCGAATCCACGTTTGACGTCCTGATCCAGTCAGCCAGGAGCGAATCCAAGGGCGTGATGTCCTTCGAACTGCGCGCGCCCGATGGCGGCGACCTGCCCGCCTTCACCGCTGGGTCTCACATCGACGTGCATCTGCCCAACGGCATCACCCGTTGCTATTCGCTGGTCAATTCTCAGGCCGAGCGCGACCGCTACGTCATCGCCGTGTCGCTCGATCCCAACAGCAAGGGCGGCTCGCGCTACATGTTCGAAAGCCAACTTGTCGGCCAGACCATCAAGGCGGGCGGCCCGCGCAACAACTTCCGCCTCGTCGAGGACGCGCCGCACACGGTCCTGATCGCGGGCGGCATCGGCATTACGCCGATGCACGCGATGATCATGCGGCTGGAAGAGTTGGGCAAAAGCTGGGAGCTGCATTACGGCACGCGTGAGCGCGCGGCGGCGGCCTTCCGCGCCGAGCTTGAGGCGCTGGAAGCGGCCCGTCCGGGCCGCGTGCATTTCAATTTCGACGTCGAGGACGGCCACATGCTGGATGTCGCGAAGGTGGTTGCCGGCGCGCGGCCCGAGGCGCATCTCTATTGCTGCGGCCCGGCGCCGATGCTCGAGATCTACAAGGCTGCCGCCGCGGGCCGCAACCCCGACACCGTGCATCTCGAATATTTCGCGGCCCCCGTGGTCGAGGCCGGCGAAAACACCGCCTTCACCCTGGTCCTGCAGGACAGCGGCCAGACGTTTGAGATCGGCTCCGACCAGTCGATCCTCGACGTGCTGCTCGATGCCGGGATCGCCGCGCCCTTTTCCTGCGGCGCGGGCGAATGCGGTTCCTGCGTGGTCGAGGTGCTGGAGGGCGAGCCCGAGCACCGCGACTGCGTGCTCAGCGACAACGAGCGCGCGGGCAACAAGCTGATGATGATCTGCGTTTCGCGGGCCAAGTCGAAGAAGCTGGTGATCAACCTCTAGCTTTTCCGACGTCCGGCGCCGCGTCATCGGAAGGGAGGCCGATATGACGATGCGCGTGGGACTGATCGGCGTCGGGCTGATGGGGGCGGCGCTGATGTCGCGCCTGTTCGCGGCCGGGCGCGAGGTACAGGCTTTCGACATTTCCGAAGAGCGCATGGCGCTCGCCCGCGACCAGGGCGCGCAAACGGTGGCCTGCGCCGCCGATGCCGCGCGCGGCGTCGATTTCGTCCATGTCTTCGTGCGCACCGATGACGAGCTTTACGACGTCACCGCCGGTTCGGGCGGCGTGCTCGCGGCGGCGAAGCCCGGCGCGATCGTGTTCCTGCATTCGACCGTCATGCCCGATACCAGCCGCCGGATCGCAAAAGAAGCGGGGCGCGCGCGCGTCATGGACGTTCCGGTGACCGCGGTGCCGCGGGTTGTGGCGGCGGGCAATGCCGTGTTCCTGATGGGCGGCGCGGACGAAGATGCCGCCGTTGCCACGCCCTACCTTCAGCCTCTTGGCCGGGCGGTCCATCATTTCGGCCCCGTCGGCAGCGGCAACGTCGCCAAGATCGCCAAGAACCTGATCAACGCCAACGAGCGCGTGGCGCTGGCCGAGGTCGCCGCGATCGTCGAGGCGGGCGGGCTCGATGTTAAACAGTTTCTCGACATGGCGGCCGCCATCGACCAGGGCTCGACCGTGTCGCGCTGGCAGGGAGCCTTCACCATGCAGGGCAACCATGCGGCACCTCGTCCGGCGAGCAACCTGCTCAACAAGGACGTAGGGCTGGCGGCGGAACTTGCCCGCAACCTCGGCCTCGACGCGCCTATGACCCAGGCCGCAGCCGATACCGCCAAAGTCTGGGTCGCGCGCTGGGAAAAGCCCGAAAACTGACTGCAAATGGTGTTTTTCCCGGTGGACGGGTTTTTCCCGCCCCCGTATCCTCGCTCGATAAATATCAAAGCGAGACAGGGAACTCCGCCATGCCGAAACTTTCCGCACCCGCCATTTTCATGATCGCCGCCGCCGCGGCGCTGTCCGTTTCCACGCCCGCCGCGGCCCAGCAGGACAGCGGCAAGCGGCAGGTTTCGATCACCGTCGGCTTCCCCGCAGGCGGCACCTATCACGCGATCACCATGCTGATCAGCCGCCACATGGGGCGCCATCTCGCGGGCAACCCGAACATCATCGTGCAGCCCAAGCCCGGCGCGGGCAGCCTCGTTGCCGCCAATTACATCGCCAACGTCGCGCCCAAGGACGGCTCTGCGCTCGGCGTCGTCGGCGGCGGCGTCATCCTCGAGCCGCTGTTCGGCAACAAGAAAGCGCAGTTTGACCCGCGCAAGCTCAACTGGCTCGGCAGTATTTCGACGGAAACGAGCATCTGCGCCGTCTGGCATACTTCTCCCGTGAAAACGGTGGCCGATGCCCAGGCGCGTCAGGTGGTGGCGGGATCGTCGGGCCGCGGCTCGCGGACCTGGACCTATCCCACCGCGATGAACAATACGCTGAGCACCAAGTTCAAGGTCATCGCCGGTTTCAAGGGCGCATCGGGCATCGAGCAGGCCTGGCAGAACGGCGAGGTGGACAGCTTCTGCGGTTACGGCTGGGGCGGCATTGTTGCGCGCCATCCCGACTGGATCCGCGACAAGAAGTTCAGCGCCATCGCCCAGTTCGGCTACACGAAGAACAAGGACCTGCCGGACGTGCCGCTCATCCTCGACCTGATGAAGACCGACCGCGACCGCGCCGCGATGAAGCTGCTGGTGGTCGATACCTACGTCGCCTGGCCGATGATCGCGCCGCCGGGTCTGTCCGCGGCGACGCTGGCCTCGCTGCGCAAGGCCTATCTCGACACGCTCGCCGACAAGGCCCTGCTGGCGGAAGCGGACAAGCTCCGCTTCGAGGTCGATCCCGTGAAGGGCGTCGATATCCAGTCGCGCGTCTCCGAGGTTTACGCGAGCCCCAAGGACGTGATCGCGCACGCCAAGAAGATTTCCGGCCTCTAGCGGCGGGGATACAGCGGCGATGGGCGTATCTGACGCTTCCGATTCCGGCAGGAAGTGGGTCGATTACAACGGCCTGCATAATGACCTGCGCGAATTTCTCGAGCGCGCTGATCGGCTCGGCGAAGTGCGCCACATCAAGGGTGCAAGCTGGGATCGCGAAATGGCGGGCATTTCGGAAATGTTCGGCAAGGAACAGCCGGACAACCCGCCGGCGCTGCTGTTCGATGAAATCCCCGGTTTCGACAAGGGCTATCGCGTCGTCTGGGGGGCGGGCAACAGCCGCAACCGCGTCGCGCTGACCTACGGGTTCCCGGAACCGTCGAACGCCACCGATCTGGTGCGCGCCTACCGCGACCGCATGCGCGGAGGCTTCAGGCAGATCCCGCCCAAGACCGTAAAAAGCGGCGCGGTGCTCGAAAACATCGACCGGGACGAAGCGGTCAATCTCGACAAGTTTCCGACGCCTCGCGTCCATGAAGTCGACGGCGGGCGCTATCTCGGCACTCATGATCTCGTCATCATGCGCGATCCCGATACCGGCTGGATCAATGTCGGCACCTACCGGGTGCAGGTCTACGACAGGAACACCGTCGGGCTCTGGATATCGCCGGGCAAGCACGGCCGCCTGATCCGCGAGAAATATTTCGCCAAGGGCAAGCCCTGCCCGGTGGCCATCAGCGTCGGCACCGATCCGCTGCTGTTCATCACGGCGGGCAACGAGATCGATTTTGGCGTCGACGAATTTGCCTATGCGGGCGGCCATCGCGGACGGCCTTTCGAAGTGGTGGAAAGCGAGCTGCACGGCCTGCCCATCCCGGCCCATGACGAGATCGTGCTCGAGGGCGAGATCATGCCCGACGACGTACGCACCGAAGGGCCGTTTGGCGAGTTCACCGGCTATTACGCATCGGGCGAACAGTTGCAGCCCGCCGTGCGCATCCGGCGCGTCTATCACCGCAACGATCCGATCATCACCACGGCCCGGCCCGGCCGCCCGCCCCACGACTTCATCTATGCGAAAAGCGTGTCCAAGGCGGCGACCATCTGGGACGAGATGGAAAAGGCGGGCCTGCACGGCATCACCGGCGTGTGGTCGCACGAGGCGGGTGGGGCGCGCATGTTCAATGTCGTCGCCATCAAGCAGATGTATCCCGGCCATGCGCGCCAGGCGGGGCACCTCGCCTTCGCCTGCCACGCGGGCAATTATCTCGGCCGCTGGGTGATCGTGGTCGATGACGACATCGACCCGACCAACACCTTCGAGGTCATCTGGGCGCTGTCGACGCGCTGCGATCCGGCGACATCCATCGACGTCATCGGCAAGGCCTGGTCCGGGCCGCTCGACCCCATGCTGCCCAAGGGCACGGTGGAGAACAGCCGCGCTGTCATCGATGCCTGCCGGCCGTGGTCGCGGCGCGACAGTTTCCCGCCGGTGGCCGAGGCCAGCCGCGAAGTGATGGCGGAAACCTACGCCAAGTGGCGTTTCCTGCTCGACCAGTAATTCCTGACGCGAGGCATCTGACATGACCAAGGTAGCCATCATCGGCGGCGGCATCGCGGGCCTTGCGCTTGCCATGAACCTGCATGAACGCGGCATCGATTGCGTCGCCTTCGAGCGCGCGCCGGAGGTCAAGGAACTGGGCGTCGGCATCACCCTGCTGCCCCATTGCGTGCGGGAATTCGACCGGCTGGGACTGCTGGAGGCGCTCTCGGCGGTCGCCATCGTCAACCGCGAAAGCCGCTTCTTCAACCGCTTCGGCCAGCTGATCTATGCCGAACCGCGCGGGCGTTACGCGGGCTACGACTATCCCGAACTCGGCATTCATCGCGGCAAGCTGCACATGGTCCTGTATCAGGCGGCGGTCAAGCGGCTCGGCGCCGAACGGGTGCGCACCGGGGCGACCTGCATGGGCGTCGATCAGGACGATGCGGGCGTGACCGTGCGCTTTACCGACACTGTCAGCGGCAAGGCCATCGAGCCGTTCCGCGCCGATATCGCGGTGGCCTGCGACGGCGTCAATTCGACGATCCGCCGCCAGTTCTATCCCGACGACAAGGTGGCCTTCGGTGGCATCAACACGTGGCGCGGCGTCACCCGCATGCCGCCCATCCTCGGCGGCGACGTCTACATGCGCGTCGGCTCGATCAAGACCGGCAAGATCGTCATTTACCCGATCGTCGATAACGTGGACGGGCAGGGCAACCAACTGATCAACTGGATGGCAGAGATCGAGGGCGACCGTCCCACCAAGAACGACTGGAACCAGCCCGGCAGCCTCGATGACTTCTTCCATATCTACAAGGACTGGACCTTCGACTGGCTGGATGTCGCCGGCATGATCCGCCGCGCCGAAACCATTCTCGAATACCCGATGGTGGACAAGGACCCGGTCGACCGCTGGACGTTCGGCCGGGTGACGCTGGCGGGCGACGCGGCGCATCCGATGTATCCGCGCGGTTCCAACGGTGCCGCGCAGGGCTCCATTGATGCGCGCGTTCTGGCCGATTGCCTCGCCGCCGAAGCCGATCCGGTCAAGGCACTCAAGGCTTACGAGGCCGAGCGCCTGCCGCGCGCCAACAAGGTGGTGGTGACGAACCGTTCCAACCCGCCCGACTTCATCAACATCCGGGTGGAGGAGCTCGTCGGCGACCGTCCTTTCAAAAACCTCGACGACTACATCACCCAGGCCGAGCTCAAGGCCCTGTCCGACAGCTACAAGAAGGTCGCGGGCTTTGCCCTCGATGACCTCAAGACGCGCTGAATCCGGCCGTTTGCGTGTCCCGCGGATTCCTGTCGACCGGCGCCCGTTCCCTCCCGTAACCTGCCACCAGGCCCGGCGCATAAAAGGGCCGGGACTGCAACGGGGGGAAAATTCGATGACACTTCACAGGGCTTGTCTTGTCGCGGCGGCTGTTGCGCTCGCCGCTATTTCATCTCGGTCGGACGCGGCATCCTACAAGGGCGCGCGCGTTACCATGGTCATCGGCTACGACGCCGGCGGCGCCTATGATGCCTATGCGCGTCTGCTGGTGCGCCACATGCCGCGCCATCTTGCTGGCAAGCCGGACATGATTCCGCAGAACATGCCCGGGGCCGGATCGCTCAAGTCCGTGAACTATCTCTACAACGTGGCTTCCAAGGACGGCACCGTGATGGCGGTGTTCCACGAACGCATGGGACTGGAGCCTCGCGTGGACCCGTCCGACAAGCTGAAGTACGACGGGCGGCGCCTGACATGGATCGGCTCCATGGCCAACAATATAAGCGCCTGCGTGTTATGGGGCGCATCCGGCGTCAAGACCGTCGATGATCTGCGCGGGCGGGAAATCATCGCCGGCGCGAGTTCGACCGTCGACTCGGCTGCCGTTTTTGCGCGTGTCTCGAATGCGCTGCTCGGGGCCAAGTTCCGCCTGGTGCTGGGCTACGGGTCGGATGCCACCAATCTCGCGCTCGAGCGCGGCGAGATCGAGGCTCGCTGCGGCTGGGGTTATGCCAGCCTGATGGCGACCCGTCCCGATTGGCTGAGCCAGAACAAGATCAACATCCCGGTGCAATTTTCCAGCGAACCGCATCCGATGATGAAGAACGTGCCGACCTTGATGTCCTTCGTGAAGGACCCGGCGGACAGGCAGGCGCTGGACGCGATGTTCGCGACCCAGATCGCTGCCCGTCCCGTGGCGGCGCCGCCGGGTATTCCCGGCGATCGAAAGGACGCCCTGCGCAAGGCTTTCGACGACAGCATGAAGGATCCGGCGTTGCTGGCTGATGCCAAGCGGGCGCGCATCGATATCAGTCCCTTCGCTGGTGCCGAAATAGAAAAACTGATGACCCGTCTGTACGATTTGCCCGATCCGATTTTCGCCAGGATCCGCTCCTTCCGCGAGCCGCAGGCAGGCGAAAGGCGCCTCAAAAAGAAGGCAAAGAAGAAGCAGCCGTCGTGAAACTCCGGCGGTCCGGAAAATAGTCTGTTTCCGTTTGTGGAGGCGGACTCAAGCCCCTTACGGGCTCAGCGAAAAAGGAATAGCATTCCTTCAAAGAAAAAACGGGAGGAGAGCCGTAAAGGCTCGTGCCGCACCTTGGTCGCGGTTTTGATGTCGCGAAAGGTGCGCCTTCCCGAAGGGAGGGATGACCCATGCTGTCACGCGAAGACAACGAGTTGATCACCCGCGTCGGCGCCGGCACGCCCGGCGGCGAGATGTTGCGCCGCTACTGGCAGCCGGTCGCGGCGTCGGCGGAACTGACGGCGGAAAAACCGATCCTCAAGGTCCGTATCCTCGGCGAAGACCTCGTCGCCTATCGCACCGCCGAAGGAGCGTACGGCCTCGTCGCGGAACTCTGCCCCCACCGTTTCGCGTCTCTCGCTTACGGCAGGGTCGAGGGCGAATGCATCCGCTGCCCCTATCACGGCTGGAAATTCGACAGGACGGGTTCCTGCGTCGAGATGCCGGCGGAGCCAAAGGGATCGAACCTGCGCGACGCCGTGCATCACCGGGCTTACCCGGTGCGCAAGTTCGGCGGCATGCTGTTCGCCTACATGGGCAAGGGCGAGGCCCCGGCGCTGCCGAAATGGGACGTTCTCGCCTGGGAACAGGGCCGGCGCTGGATACGCAAATTCGCGGTTCTCAACTGTAACTGGGTGCAGGCGATGGAGAACTCCGTCGATCCCTCGCATCTCTACTGGCTGCACGGGTCGTCGGCGCATCTTGCCGATGTCGTCGATCACTATTCGGAAGAGCACGACTTCATCCCGTTCGAATACGGCATCATGAAGAAGCGCACGACGACCACCAGCAAGACCGGCAAGGCCGGGCAGGTAGACCAGCACCCGCTGCTGTTCCCCAATACCCTGCGTCACGTCGCCCATGTGCGCGGCACCAAGCGCATGCGCCATAACCTGCAGTTCCGCGTGCCGATGGACGACACCCACACACAGATCTTCATCGCCAATTTCGAACCGCGCCCCGATTTCCACACGCCAAACGATGCCGATGCGCCGATGGAGCACTACGATTTCCGCGACGGCGAGGGCGGCTACAGGATGACCGACGTGCCCGCCCAGGACGTCATGGCCTGGGAAACCCAGGGTGCGATCATGGATCGCTCGCGCGAGCAGCTTGGCGCCGCCGACAAGGGCCTCGTCATCTACCGGCGCATGCTGAAGGAACAGATCGAAACCGTGCGCAAGGGTGGTGCGCCCATGGGTGTCGTGCCTGCGGCGCAGGAAAAGCCGATCATCACGCTTGGCGTTATTAATGAGCGTATCGGCCTCGACCGCCCCGACGAAGAGCGCGGCGCGGCCTGATTTTCCCCCGCGGCGCCTGCGGGGACCGAATTGCGGGCGCGTCACGGCTATTTTCCGGGAGGAAAAGGTGGAGAGGCGGAGACATTTCATCGGGCGGACGTGTGTCCGCGCACTGGCCGTCGTGGTTATGGCGGCGTTATCAGCCGTCGGCAGCGCCGCGGCCCAGGAATACTACAAGGGCAAGGTGTTCACGGTGGTGGTCGCCTCGAAGGCGGGCGGCGGCACCGACACGACGGCGCGCGTCGTGGCCCGTTATTGGGGCGATCACATCCCCGGCAAGCCCAAGGTGGTCGTCCGCAACAAGGGCGTGCAGGTTTCCGCCGCCAACGAGTTGCAGCACTCGACCCGGCCTGACGGGCTGACGGTGGCGGTGTTCGCGGGCGCCGGTTCGCTCGGCCCCGTCGCGCGCAAGGCAAAGGGCGTTCGCTACAATCCGCTCGATTGGGGGATCGTCGGTTCCGTCGATCGCGGCCCCAGCATCATGATCCTGCGCAAATCGGCCCATGAACGCCTTTACGACAAGTCGAAGCCGCCGGTCACCATCGGCTCGGTCTCGACCGATCGCGAGCAGGATGCCATCGCCGTCCTTGGCGGCGAGGCGCTCGGCTGGAACATCAAGTTCGTGCTCGGCTATCCTAGTTCGAACCAGATCTATCTTGCCTACGAGCGGGGCGAAGTGGACATGTTCGGTTCAGGCACGGCCGACATCATCGAACGCTTCGTCAAGGAGGGGCACACCATCGCGCTGCTTTCCGAAGTGGCGCGGCCCGACTTCAAGAACGTGCCGACCCTGGAAGCCGTTCTCGGCAACAAGAAGCCGACGGGCCTTCTGTGGAAGGCCTACCGGTCCTGGGGCGCCGGGGCGGTCGACAAGTATTTCGCCCTGCCGCCGAAGAGCAAGCCCGAGCACCTGAATACCCTGCGCGAGTCTTTCATGGCGACGATGCGCAGCGCCGACTTCACCAAGGCGGCGGCCGACCAGCTCGGCGAGGGTGCGACGCCGGTCAATGGACAGGAGACACACGAACGCATAGAGGCGGCGCTGCATATTCCGGACGATGTGATCGCCACCATTCGCACGCTGCGTCAGAAGTACGGTCTGCCGCAGGTTACATCCAAGAAATAGCTGGCAAGAAATAACCGGCCGTTTTCCGGGCTAGGCGAAAAGGAAAAGAACAATGTTTGAAGCTGCGGTTCATGGGCTCACTCAACTGATGCAGCCCGTTCCGCTCGGCTGGCTCGTGCTCGGGGTGGCGCTGGGTCTGTGGGGCGGTGCATTGCCGGGGGTCGGCGGTCCGGCCCAGCTCGCCGTGCTGCTGCCCTTTGCCATGCTGATGACGCCGATCAACGCGATCGCGTTCCTGATCGGTGTCGCTTCGGTCGGTAATACCGGCAACACCTTTACCTCGGTTCTCGTCGCCGTTCCGGGGGGATCGGGCTCGCAAGCGACGATCCTCGACGGCTATCCGATGGCAAGACGGGGCGAAGCGAAACGCGCCCTGAGCGCGTCCTTCATGGCCTCGATGCTGGGCGGCATCATCGGTGCCTTCTTCCTGTTCGCCTCGGTGCCCATCCTGAAGCCGCTGATCCGCAGTTTCGGCTCGCCCGAGCTGTTCATGTTCACGATCTGGGGCATCAGCATGGTCGGCATCCTGAGCGCCGGCGCGCCGATCAAGGGCCTGACCGCGGGCATCCTCGGCGTCCTCGTCTCGACCATCGGCCAGGACGAGAAATCCGGCGTCATCCGCTTCGATGTGGGCGAGCCCTACCTGTGGAACGGCATCAGCATCGTGCTGGTGTCGCTCAGCGTCTTCGCCATTCCCGAGGTGATCGCCATGGCGACGCGGCGGGGCAAGGTCGCGGAACTGACGCCGCTCGGCGAAACCGGTATCTGGCAGGGGATCAAGGACACTTTCATTCACTGGAAGCTGGTGATCCGCTGCTCGCTGGTCGGCGTCTGGGTGGGCATCCTGCCGGGGCTGGGATCATCGGTCGCCGACTGGTTCGCCTATGCCCATGCGCGCCAGACGGAGAAAAACCCGGAAAGCTTCGGCACCGGCGACGTGCGCGGTGTGATCGCGCCGGAAAGCTCGAACAACGCCAAGGAAGGCGGCGATCTCATCCCGACGCTGTTCTTCGGCATCCCCGGCGGGTCGTCGGCGGCGCTCTTGCTGATCGGCTTCGTCGCCGTCGGCCTCAAGCCCGGTCCCGACATCATCAATACCCAGCTCGATTCGGTCTTTGCCATCATCTGGGCGCTGGTGCTGTCGCAGGTGTTGGCCTCGATCCTGTGCTGGGCCTTCATCAAGCCCGCGGCGCAAATCTGCGTCCTGTCGTTCCATATCCTAGTGCCGCTGATCGTGGCGCTCAGCCTGCTCAGCGCCTTTGCCGCAAATTTCGCGATCGAGGACATCTTCACCCTGCTGGCGCTTTCCGTCATGGGCTTCATCATGAAGAAATACGGCTGGCCGCGGGCGCCCTTCGTGCTCGGCGTCATCCTCGGGCCGAAGATGGAACTGTACCTGTGGCTGTCGGTTGCCCGCTATGACATGGGCTGGCTGCTGCATCCGGGCGTCATCGCGCTGGGCCTGCTGATCATCGGAACCTTCGCCTATCCCGTCTGGCGAGATGCGCGCGCGAGGAGGGCCGCGGCATGAGCGCGATACTTTCCGGACGCAATCTCTTCACGCTTTTTATCCTTCTGGTGTTCGTCGGCGCGCTGGTGACGGCTTCGGAATGGCCGTTGCGCGCGTCCATCATCGTTCTGGTGCTGGGGGTCTGCGGGGCGGGACTGGCGCTCGCCCAGCTCATCGTCGACCTGCGCAAGCCGCGCACGGAAAAGGACACGCCGCGCCCGACGTACGAGACGCCGTCGATCGAAACCGAAGATCCCATGCTGGGCGCGCGCGCGACGTGGGAAACCTGGGCATGGCTCGTCGGTCTCGTCGTCATGGTGCCCATCGTCGGCCTGCCGGTCGCGCTCACCGCTTTCGTTCTTCTCTATTGCAGGGCGCATGGCGGCGGCTGGCCGATTTCGCTGTTGCTGACGGCATTGGTCGCCGGGTTCATCTACGGCGTCTATGTGCAGATCATGCATGTCTACTGGCCTTCGTCGTGGCTCGGCGGGCTGCTCGAAGGCATCGTCGAAATATAAATCGCGTCATCAGGAGAACGCTTCATGGGCAAGAGACAGGCCATCGCCGGCAAGGACATTCCGTCCCATCCGCAACCCTTTCCGACCGCCGTCAGGGTGGGGAACATGATCTTTTCGTCGGCCATCAGCGGCGAAAACCCGGCGACCGAGCAGCGTTCCGAAGATGCGGGCGAACAGATTGCCCAGGCCTTCGTCAACATGCGCCGGATCGTGGAGACCGGCGGCGGCACTGTCGGCGACATTGCCAAGGTCGTCGTCTACCTGACCGACCGCAAGGACCGCGAACTGGTCAACCGCGAATGGCTCAAGATGTTCCCGGACGAAAACGACCGCCCGGTGCGCCACACCATCGCCACCGACCTGCCCGGCAAGAACATGCTGATCCAGCTTGAATTCATCGCCGTCCTTTGAGGCCGCGCGCACCGCGCGGTGCCCGCTCCTTGACGGTGCCGCAATGCGCGCTATCTTGGCCGCCGCTTTCCCGACCGTTTCACGGATAACCGGCACGGCACCGCGTGACCGATACGCTGTCTTCATTGCCGCCGCCCGACCGGCGCACCCTGGCTGCTTCCTACGGGATCGGCCTGTTCAGCATGGGCCAGGCGGAAATGCTGACCATGGTGGTGCCGCTGTGGGCGGTTCATCAGGGCGTTCCGGCCGCGGGCATCGGCATCCTTGTCGGCGCCAAGTCGTTGCTGACCTTCTTCCTCGCCATTCATGGCGGGGCGATGATGGACCGCATCGGTACGCGCCGGGTGATGCTGTTCTTCGCCGTCGTCACCGGCGGTGTGGCTGCCCTTTACCCGGCCCTGCCGTGGTTCCCCTTCATGGTCGGCTTGCAGATGCTGATCGGCTTCGGCGGCAACATGGCCTGGATCGGGGCGCAGACGATCATCGCGCGGGTGGCGCGCGGCGATCCCGGCGGTATTGGCCGCTTCAGCTTCTTCGCGCGCATCGGCAACGTGGTGGCGCCGCTGGTCATGGGCCTGCTGTGGGATTTCGCCGGACCGACGGTCTGTTTCCTCAGCGTCGGGGTGTGGAGCGCCTTCCTGTTCTACGCCGTCTGGCAAATTCCGCAGGCGACGCTGGGCGAGCGGCCGCCCCAGTCCTTCGACTGGCGCGATGTCTTGCCCCGGCTCAAGGACTACACGGGCTCGATCGGGCTGATCGTCATACCGGCGGTGGCCTTCACCCTCGCGATTTCCTTTCTGCGCCATGCGACAAACGGCGTCGAAAACTCGTTCTTCATCGTCTACCTGCGCGATCTGAATTTTGCCGGCACCATGATCGGGGCGCTGTTTTCGGTAGCGGAAATCCTCAATGGCTTCGGCTCGCTCGCCTCGGGCTGGTTCGCCCGCAGGCTCCCCATTCCCTGGCTGATGGTGGGGTTCACCGCTATTTCCATCACCCTTCTGGGCGCAACGCCCTTCATGGGCGGCGTGTTCGTGTTCCTGGCGGCGGCCCATGCGCTGCGCCGCACCTTCGAAGGCATCGTCCAGCCCCTGATGTTCTCGCTGCAGGCGCGCTCGGTGTCGCGCGACCTGCAAGGCTCCATCGTTGGCCTGCGCGTCACCAACAACCGCCTGTCGTCGATCATCACGCCGATCCTGATGGGCTTCATCGTCGAACGCTTCGGCATCATGACCGGCTTCTTCACGATGAGCGCGATTTTGCTCGTCGTCTGCGCGGCGCTGGCGATCGCGCTCTGGCGGGTCAAGGCGCTGCGCCTGCACGGCGAATGACGGCGGGGGCCGGCCGATGACGGCAGCCCCCGACAAACCCCGCGAGCGGGCGCTGGACCTGTTCCGCCACGGCCCCTTCCGGCTGGTCTTTACGATCCGCTTCGCGTCCCAGACCGCGAACCTGATGCTCGGCGTCGTCGTCGGTTGGTATATTTACGACCTGACCGGCAGCGCGCTTGATCTCGGCCTGATCGGCCTTGTCCAGTTCATGCCGGCGCTTCTGCTGGCGCTGCATGCGGGGCAGGTGGCCGATCGCGTCGACCGGCGGAAAATCCTGCGCATCTGTTTCGCCATCGAACTGCTGACGCCGCTGGGTTTTCTCGTTCTCGTCAACGTGCCGCAGCCGCCCCTTGCGTTGTTCTATGGGCTGCTGCTGGTTTCCGCGACGGCACGGGCCTACGAAGCGCCTGCCCTTCAGGCGCTTCTGCCCAGCATGGTCGGGCGCGACGTGCTGGCCCGCGCCATCGCGCTCTCGACATCGGCGCAGAAGCTTTCGGTGCTCGTCGGGCCGTCCCTCGGCGGGTTCATCTACATCTTCGGGGCGAGTGTCGATTTCGGCGTCTGCCTCGTGCTGGTGGCACTCGCGGGCTGGTGCGCCCTGCTATTGCCCCCGCCGCCTTTTGCCGAAGCCGCCGCCAAGCGCGGCCGTGACTGGAACACGGTCTTCGCCGGCCTCCGGCTCATTCGCGGCAACCCCATCCTGCTCGGCCTGCTGACGCTTGACCTGATGGCGACGTTCTTCGGTGGTGTTGCCGCGCTCCTGCCGATCTTCGCCAAGGATATTCTCCATACCGGGCCCTGGGGTCTCGGCCTGCTGCGCTCGGGCCCCGCCATCGGCGCGCTGGTGATGGCGGTGGTTCTTGCCCGCTGGCCGGTGAAAAGGGCGGCGGGGCGGCTCGTGTTCCTGGGCGTTGCGATCTACGGGGTGTTCACCATCCTGTTCGGGTTTTCGACGAACTTCATACTGTCGATGATCTGCATGTGCGGTATCGGCGCGGGCGACATGCTCGGCCAGGTCCTGCGCCAGACCATCATCCAGCTGCGCATACCCGACGACATGCGCGGGCGCGTTGCCGCCGTGTCGGGGCTGTCGGTCCATGTCGGCGGCCAGCTCGGCCAGTTCGAATCGGGCGTGGTGGCAGCGTGGATCGGCGCGGTGGGTTCGGCCGTCGTCGGCGGCGTCGTGGTGCTGGCGGTGGTGGGCGTCTGGATGTGGAAGTTCCCCACCCTGCGCCGCATCGAGACGCCGGAAGCGGTGGACGCCCCGGATCCGCCCGCGGCGCCGAAGCGCGAATGACACGAAAGGCCATCCGCGCCGCGCCCGCTTCATGTAAGATGCGGGCAAACATTTGCACCGCGAGGAATTCATCATGGCCAAGGCCGTGAAAAAGGCGAAAGCGAAGAAGGCTGCCAAGCGCAAGCCGGCGCGTCGCAAGTCGGTGAAGCGGTCGGTCAGCGCGGCGGAGTGGGAAACGCGGGTCGAGCTTGCCGCTGCTTTCCGCATGGCCCATCACTTGGGCTGGAACGACCGCCTGGTGAACCACATTACTGCCCGCGTTCCCGACCAGCCGGATTATTTCCTGATGAACCCGCACGGCCTCGGCTGGCACGAAATCACCGCGTCCTGCCTGGTGAAGGCCGATTTCAAGGGCAATATCGTGAGCGAGGCGGAAGCGACCCTCGCCCCCGCCGGCCTCAATTTCCACAGCGCCATCCTCGACAAGAAGCGCGACGTCGCCTGCGTCTGCCACACGCACCCGACCACCGGCGTCGTCGTTTCGGCGCTCAAGGGCGGGCTCAAGATCATCGACCAGACCGGGTGCATTCTGTGGGGCGAGATCGGCTATCACGATTTCGAGGGCTACGCGCGGGCAAAGGACGAGGCGCCGCGCATCATCAACGACCTCGGCGACCGCAAGGCGCTGATCATGCGCAACCACGGGCTTCTGACCGTGGGCCGCGAGATCGGCGAGGCCTTTACCTACATGCGCCGGCTGATCTACGCCTGCGAACTTTACGAGCGCACGCTGCAGACCGGCGTCGAGATCCACGAGATCCCCGATGAGGTCAAGAATCATACCCGCGGCCAGAACCGCCAGCGCGCCGGCAACAAACCCTATGGCGGGGCGGAATGGCGCATGACCCGTCGCATGGCCGACGCGCTCTATCCGGCCCATCGCAGCTAGGCCGCAGCCTAACCCATTGAAATTGAAAAAAAACGCCGGGTCCTCGGGGGGCTCGGCTGTTGCCTTGTGCAAAAATCAGAATCGGCTACGAATAAATAAAATCAGTGTTCGCGCCGGGGGGGCTAATCAATTACCCTGTTGGCGGCTAAGCTATTGGCTGCACAAGAATCATTGGGATCGGAGCAAATCCGGCCCGCAGGGAGAACTGGGGCATGGCGTCACAAGGCGCGCACAGCGACGCGCGTGAACTCGTCGCAAAATCCTGCCGCATGCTGGGCGGCCTTGGCCTGACCAAGGCGGCGACCGGCCATGTCAGCCAGCGCTCTCCCGACGGCAAGCATGTCCTGATCCGCGCCCGCGGGCGTGATGAGATCGGCGTGCGCTACACCACCGCCGAACAGGTCATCATGGTCGATCTTGACGGCAAGAAGGTGGACGGGGCCGACGGCCTTGCCGCACCGTCAGAGGTCTATCTGCACGTGCATCTCTACCGCACCCGGCCCGAGGTGCAGAGCGTCGTCCACATTCACCCGCCGACGGTAGTGCTGTTCACCATCTGCGAGATGCCGCTGCAGCCGATCTACGGCGGCTACGATCCGGGCAGCCTCGACCTGCTGCTGAAGGGCATTCCCACCTATGGGCGCTCGATCACCATCACCAATTTCGAGCTGGCGAAGGAATTCGGCGCGGCCATGGGCGACAAGAACGTCTGCCTGATGCGCGGCCACGGCATCACCACGGCGGGCGCCAGCGTCGAGGAAGCGACGGTGACGGCGATCCGCCTCAACGAGCTGGCCGAGATGAACTTCCGCGCCCATCAGCTCGGCACGCCGAAGCCGATTTCGGACGAAGACATCGCCGAGTTCCAGCGCCGCCGTAACCGCGGCGAATCGAAGGGCGCGGTGCACATGAATTCGACCTGGCGTTATTACGCCGATCTTTCGGGGGCCTGAGATGGCGGGGAAGGCTAAAAAGCAACTGCGTGTGGGCGTTGCCGGGCTGGGCGTCGCATCGTCGCAGGTGCTGCCGGCTTTCCGCCCGGGCGCGCCGTATCTGCTCGCGGGCGGCGCCGATACCAGCGCCCTGGCGCGCAAGGACTTCGCCGAACGTTACGGCCGGCCGGCTTACGCGACCGTGGGCGAGCTTTGCGCCCGAGATGATGTCGATGCGGTGTGGATTTCGACGCCCAATACGCTCCATATGGAGCACACCATCACCGCCGCGCGGGCGGGCAAGCATGTCATCTGCGAGAAGCCGATGGCGGTGACGTTGCAGCAGTGCGACCGCATGATCCGCGCCTGCGAGGATGCGGGCGTTCATTACCTGCAGGGCCATTCCAAAATCTACCAGGCGCCCATGAAGGCGATCCGCAAGGTGATCAAGTCCGGCCGCCTCGGGCGCGTCGTGCAGATCCATGCGGCGAACTTCAACGACTGGCTCCAGCGTCCGCGTCTTGCGCCTGAACTCGATACGACCAAGGGCGGCGGCATCGTCTACCGGCAGGGTCCGCATATCATCGACATCGTGCGCTTCATCGGCGGCGGCATGGTCGATAACGTGCGCGGCGTGTCCGGGCGCGCCGACAAGAATTTCGACACCGAAGGCCATTTTTCAGCTCTGCTCGAATTCGACAACGGGGCCACGGCCACCGTGACATTCAACGGCTACGGCTATTTCGACGTCACCGAGCTGACCTGGGGCATCGGCGAATCGGGCCGGGTGCAGACAGGTGCCCGCAGTTTTCCGCGCGCCGACAAGCCGCGCCTCCTGGGGCCAGCGAACCCGGCGCGCAAGCGCGCCGTCGCACAGGATCGCGGCAATCACGGCGCCGGGGCCGGGGCGAAGGATGAGCGCCACCAGCCGTTCTTCGGCCTGAGCGTGGTGTTCTGCGAGAAGGGCGTCATCCGCCAGGCGCCCGACGGCATCTACGTCTACACCCAGAAGGGGCGGGAAGAGATCCCGCTGAGCGAGGGCCACGGCCGCAGCCAGGAACTGCAGGAACTGGTCGATGCCATCGCCCGCAAGCGCCCGGCCTTTCCCGACGGGCACTGGGGCAAGGCGACGCTCGAGGTCTGCCTCGCCATCATGCAATCGGGCCGGGACGGCAAGGTGCGCCGCCTGAAGCACCAAGTTCCGGCACCCTGAAGGATCGAGGAGACCACCAATGGATCGCATAAGTTTTCCCTACCGCGCGCACAGCCATCTCGTACTGATGCATGTGATCCAGGAGTCGGGGGCCTGGGCCCGGCAGGGCCTTGAGGTCGATTACGAGCGCGTCATCAGCCGCGAGGACGCCCACGAGCTCGTCCCCAAGGGCGAGGTCGAATTCGTTTCCGGCAACCACGTGTCGACCTATGCGGCGCGGGCCCGCGGCGATACCTGGACCTACGTCGGCCAGAGCATGAGCAACAATAACGTCGCCCTGGTGACGCGCGAGGAAACCGGCATCAATTCCCTCGCCGATCTGCGCAACCGCAAGGTCGGCACCCGCGGCAACCACCCGTATCTCAATGCGTGGCTTTATCTGAAGCAGCACGGCCTTGACGCGGACAAGGACGAGGTCGAACTGGTGCGCCGCGCCCAGCAGGACGTGACCGAGGCGGGAAAGCCGCGCCGCAAGACGCTGGCCGAGATGGTCCGCGACAAGGATGTCGACGCCTGCTTCCTGAGCCAGCCCAATGCGGAACTGGCGAAGCGCTCGGGGCTGAAGGTCATCCCGCTCGATCCGCAGCACATGATTTTCTACATGACCATGTCGACCAGCAAAAAGATGGTGGACGAGCATCCGGACGTGGTCACGCGGGTGCTCAAGGCGATCATCGAAGGCATTGCCTTCTTCAAGATCAACCGCGAAGCGACCATCAAGATCCTGATGGAACGCTACGACAATGACGGCAAGCTGAGCCGCGAAGTCGCCGAAATTCTCTACGACGACCTTTCGCCGAAGCTCGACCCCAGGCTGATTCCCAGCATGCAGTCGATCTTCAACGTCTATCAGGAAGCCCTGAAGCAGGACGAAAAGAACGGCGATGCCAAGAACATCCATCCGCTGGCGCTGTGGGATTTCCATTTCCTCCGCCAGATCGAGGATTCCGGTTTCATCGCCAATCTCTACAAGGACCATCCGCAGTTGCTGCTGGGCCACGGAGCCTGAGCGGCCCGCGATACGAGGGAGATCGCCATGCTGTCACGCGAAGACAATGAACTGCTGACCCGCGTCGGCCCCGGCACCCCGGCGGGCGAATTGCTGCGCCGCTACTGGCAACCGGTCGCCTGCGCCGCCGAACTGACGGAAGAAAAGCCGATCAAGGCGGTCAAGGTTCTCGGCGAAAAGCTGGTCGTCTACCGCGACACGGCGGGCGGTTACGGCCTCGTCGCCGAACAGTGCCCGCACCGCTTTGCCTCGCTCGCCTGGGGGCGGGTGGATGACGAGGGCATCCGCTGCCCCTACCACGGCTGGAAATTCAATGCCGCGGGCAGGTGCATCGAAACCCCGGCCGAACCCAAGGGCAGCACTCTGAAGGACGGCGTGCGCCAGCCCGCCTATCCGGTGCGCAAGCTGGGCGGCATGCTGTTCGGCTACATGGGGCCGGCGCCGGTGCCGGCGCTGCCGCTGTGGGACGTTCTCGCCTGGGAGCACGGCCGGCGCACGGTGGAGCGCCACTCAGTCGTCGAATGCAACTGGCTGCAGTGCATGGAAAACTCCGTCGATCCGTCGCACCTGTTCTGGCTGCACGGGCGCACGGCGCATCTCGCCAGCCTGATGGAAGAATTCGAGGAGAAGGAGGATTTCATCCCCTTCGACTTCGGAATCATGAAGCGCCGCTCGACGCCGATCAAGGACAAGGGCATCCAGGTCGACCAGCATCCGCTTCTGTTCCCGAATGTCCTGCGCCACGTCGCCCATGACCGCAGCGGCAAGGGCAGCCACCGCCACAACCTGCAATACCGGGTGCCGGTCGATGACCACAACACCCAGGTGTTCATGATCAACTTCACGCCCGAGCCCGGTACGCGCTCGCCCGCCGATGCGGACGCGCCGTACAGCTTCGTGCCCATGCGCGGCGAAGACGGCGACTACCGCATGGACATGGTGCTGGCCCAGGACGTCATGGCCTGGGAAACCCAGGGCGCGGTTCTCGACCGCACGCGCGAGCAGCTCGGCACCGCCGACAAGGGCCTCGTCATGTTCCGCCGCCTTCTCAAGGAACAGATCGCGCTGGTTGCCGCGGGCAAGACCCCGCTCGGCGTCCGCCCGGCGGAGGCGGAAAACCTTATCGAGCTTGATGTCATCAATGAACGCATCGGCCTGATGCGTCCCGAGCGCCAGGGGGCGGCGCAGTAGCGAAAGGGTCCTCCCAACAAGAAGAACGTCCGAGAGGCGATAACTCTGAACAGGACAGGAGAGGCAAAAATGATGTGGAACAAGGACAAGACAGCGGGGCCGGGCAAGGCCCTCGGGTTTGCAATGGCGTTCCTCGGGGCGGCGGCGGCCGTTTCGGGGGCGCGCGCGGCCGATTTTTACGACGGCAAGACCCTGACGGTGATGATCGCCTCCAAGCCGGGCGGCGGCACCGACACGACCGGGCGGCTGGTGGCCCGGTTCTGGGGCGCCCATATCCCCGGCAAGCCCAGCGTCATCGTGCGCAACAAGCCGCTGCAGGTGCTGGCGGGCAACGATCTTCATTTCAACACGCGCCCCGACGGCTTGACCGTCGGCGTGTTCGCGGGCGGCGGCAGCCTCGGCCCGGTGGCGCGCAAGTCGAAATCGGCGCGTTACGATCCGACCGAATGGGGCATCGTCGGTTCCATCGACCGTGGCCCGTCGATCCAGATCATCCGCAAGTCCGCGCTCGCGCGCATGAACGACCCGAAGGCGCAGCCCATCGCCATGGGTTCGGTTTCGACCGACCGCACCCAGGACGCCATTGCCGTGTTCGGCGCGGAATATCTAGGCTGGAACCTCAAGTTCGTGCTGGGTTATCCGAATTCGAACGCGATCTATCTTGCCTATGGCAGGGGCGAGATCGACATGTTCGGCTCGGGCACCACGGAAATCCTCAACCGTTTCCTCAACCAGGAAGGCGCGGTTGCCGTCGTGGCCCAGTCGCCGCGCCCCGATTTCCCCGGCATAAAGACCTTCGACCAGCTGCTGGGCGCGAAGAAACCGTCGGGTGACGCCTGGCGCGCCTACCAGGCCTGGACCGGGCCCAGCGCCGTGGACAAGTATTTTGCCCTCAGCCCGGCGACGCCGAAGAACCTGACGGAGATCCTGCGGGCTTCGTTCAAGGCGACGACGGCCTCCAAGGACTTCGACAAGGAAGCCAACAACATCCTCGGCGGCGGCTATGCCGTTCTCAGCGGTACGGAGACCGCCGACCTGATTGCGTCCGCGGTGCGCGTGTCGGCCGGTGCGCTCAAGGAGATCGACCGCCTGCGCGCCAAGTACGGCCTGCCCAAGGTGGTGCGCGAGGCGAGCCCCGTCGTGCGCGTCAAGCTGAGCGAGGTCAAGCGCGAGGGACGTCGCGTCATCTTCTCGTCGGAGGGCGAAAAAATGGAGCTCTCGGTCAGCGGCAGCCGCTCCGAAGTGATGGTGGGCGGCAAGCCCGCGTCGCGTTCGGCGCTGAAGGCCGGAATGTCCTGCGACGCGTCCTGGGCGAAAAATGGCAGCCGCACGGAGGCGCGCAAGCTTCACTGCAATTGATATAATCAACCAACAAGCCGCGGCGGCCATGCCGCCGCGGCAGCGTTCACGGAGGAGACAAGAGGACCATCATGATCATCGACATTCATGCGCATTTCACCGCGCCGGACAAACTGTTTGCCTACAAGTCGAATCTTCTGGCATCGCGTTCGCGCGGGCGCGACAGGCTGAAGATGTCCGATGAGCTGATCATCGAGGCCCTCAACAAGCCCGTGCACGGTGGCACGTCGCATCTGCAGCAGCTCGACGAGGTCGGCACCGACCTTCAGATCATCTCGCCGCGCCCTTACCAGATGATGCATTCGGAAAAGCCCGAAGGCATCGTCCATCGCTTCTGCGAGGCCTGTAACGACCTGACGGCGGCCCAGGTGCGCCTGTTTCCCGACCGTTTCGTCGGCATGGCGTCGCTGCCCCAGAACATGGGTGTCAGCCCGGCCAATTCGATCCCCGAACTGGAACGTTGCGTAAAGGAACTGGGCTTCGTCGGCTGCCTGCTCAATTCCGACCCCAGCGAATGCCTGGAGCCGCCCCCGGGTCTCGGCGACGAATACTGGTATCCGCTCTATGAAAAGCTGGTCGAACTCGACGTCCCGGCGATGGTGCACGGCGCCGGCTGCCGCGCGCACCGGCACAACTACACGCTCAACTTCATCCTCGAGGAAAGCATCGCGATCATCTCGCTCCTGTCCTCGCGCGTGTTCCAGGACTTCCCCAAGCTGAAGCTGATCATCTGCCACGGCGGCGGCGCGATCCCCTACCAGATCGGCCGCTTCCGCGCGGCGCGCATCAAGGGCGGACGGGCCAAGGAGACCTTCGAGGAAAGCTTGCGCAGGCTGTATTTCGATACCGCGCTCTACACCAAGGACGCCCTCGAAATGCTGTTCCGCTGGGCGACGCCCGACCGCTGCATGTTCGGCACCGAACGCCCCGGCGCCGGTACGGCGAAGGATCCGGCGACCGGCCAGTGGATGGACGATACCCGTCCGCTGATCGAGACCATCGATTGGCTGACCGATGCGGACCGGAAGAAGATCTTCGAGGATAACGCCCGCAAGGTGTTCAATCTCAAGGTCTGATCGATGCTCGGGAGTTTCCATGTCCATGCGTAGCGAAATGGCGTCATCGAACCCGGGCGGGGCGGCATCTGCCGCCCGCCCGGCGGCGATCCGCCTGCGGAATCTGTCAAAGACCTATCCCGGCAACAGCCAGAAGGCGGTCGACAACCTGTCGCTCGATGTGGCCGAAGGCGAGGTATTCACGCTTCTCGGGCCGTCGGGCTGCGGCAAATCGACGACGCTGCGCATGGTGGCGGGGCTGGAAGAACCCGATGAAGGTTCCATCTTCTTCGGCGACGAGGCCGTTGTCGTGACCGCCCAGCAGCTGTCGCTGCCGCCCGAAAAGCGCAACCTTGGCATGGTGTTCCAGTCCTACGCCATCTGGCCGCACATGACGGTGGAGGAAAACGTCAGTTTTCCTCTCAAGGCACGCAAGTTCGCCCGCCACGAAATCCGTGAACGGGTCGAAAAGGTGCTCGATCTCGTCGGCATGGCGGGCATGGAGAAGCGCCCGGGGCCACTCTTGTCGGGCGGCCAGCAGCAGCGTGTCGCGCTTGCGCGTGCGCTGGTGACCGAACCGCGCATCCTTCTGCTTGACGAGCCGTTCAGCAACCTCGATGCCAAGCTGCGCGAGCAGATGCGCCTCGAGGTCAAGCTGCTGCAGGACCGCCTCGACATTGCCGTGCTGTTCGTCACCCACGACCAGATCGAGGCGCTCAGCCTTTCCGACCGCATCGCCATCATGAAGCTGGGCGTCGTCCAGCAGCAGGGGGGCCCGCGGGAACTTTACGACCAGCCCGCAAACGAATTCGTGCGCGACTTCGTCGGCAAGACGCTGCTGTTCCGCGGCACCGTGCGGGCGGCAAACCCGGGCGGGCCGATGGGTATCGCCCTCGAAGGCGCGCCCGATTGCACGGTGTTCGGCCGTGCCGCCGATCCCCGGGGCATTCCCGCGGGTACCCATGTTTTCGTGGGCGTGCGTCCGGAAGACATCGACATCCTGCCCGCCGCTTCGGGCAGCCCGCCCGCGGGCGTCATGGGCGGCAAGGTCAGCGCCGCACTGTTCATCGGCGAGCGCGTCGAATACCAGATCGAGATTCCGGGCCAGGGCGCCATCCTGATTTACGGTGACCGCCACAGCCCGCTGCCCGAAGGGCAGGCCGTGTGGATCCGCCCCCGGCCGGACGGGCACAGCGCGTGGTCGTCGGACTGGCGCGAAGGCAACAACTGACCACATCACCGCTTACCGAATCCACGGACAAAAAGGAGAAGGAAGATGATGCGAAAACTGGTTTCGACAGGTGCCGTGACGGCACTGGCCATGGTTCCCGCCCTGGCCTTCGGCGACCAGCCGTCGTCGGCGTCCGGAAACTCCGCCGTTCAGGTCGCGGCCGTAACGCCGGAGATGCAGAAGCTGATCGAGGCGGCAAAAAAGGAAGGCAAGGTCGAGGTCATCCTCTCCGGCCAGGTGCCGCGCAAGCTGCGCGAAGCCATGCCCGAATTCGAAAAGAAATACGGCATCAAGGTCAATTTCCAGACCGGCAGCGGGCGCAAGCATGCCGAACGCATCCTGGCGGAGCGCCGCGTCGGCCGATTCACCATCGACGTGTGGCTGGGCGGCGCCAATACGGCGTTGGTGCAGCTTGTCCCCAACAAGGCGCTGGCATCCTTTCCGGAGCTTCTCGTCGATCCCGACGTGAAGGACCAGAGCAAGTGGTACAAGGGCAAGCACCACTATACCGATCCCGAACACCGCTACATCTTCACCTGGGGCGCATCGCCCGCCTACAACATCTCCTACAACACCAAGATGGTGAAGCCGGAAGAAATCAAGTCCTACCATGATCTCCTGAACCCGAAGTGGAAGGGCAAGATCGTGTCGTGGAATCCGTCGGCGCAGGGCACGGCGGCGTCTTCGGTGCCGATGTTCCTCAACCCCAAAATCGGCGAGACATGGTTCCGCCGCTGGGCCAACGAGATGAAGCCGGTGATCGTGACCGATGCCCGCCAGGCGGCGGAATGGGTCGCCATCGGCCGCTTCCCCATCGGCCTCTTCGGCACGGCCACCCAGGCCGAGGTGCTGGCCTCCCAGGGCTTCCCGGTGGCCGGATGGATGCCGCACCCGATGGCCGAGGGCGAGGTGCTGTCGGCTTCCGCCGCCAACCTGATGGCGATGGACCGGGCGCCCAATCCCAACGCGCGCAACCTGTTCCTCAACTGGGCGCTGAGCAAGGAAGGCCAGGCGCTGTTCATCAAGATCGGGGAAAAGACCGACAGCCTGCGCCGTGACGTGCCCAACAACACGATCGAGGCGCAGTACCGGATCGATCCCAAGGGCGATTACTACGTGCCCTTCTCCGACCCCAATTACATCAACCAGCAGGACGAGATCATCGGCAAGCTCAAGAAGCTCATGAGCGAGGCCGGTTATCGTTGATGCCATCGGGCCGGGAGCAATGATCGCCCCCGGCCCGTTTACCAGGGATCCGAAACATCCATGACCAGCGCACCCCTCACGGCCCCGCCTTCCCGCCGGCTGCAATGGCCGGCCGCGGGCACCTTCGTCATGATGCTGCTGATCCTGTTTTTCGGCTTCTACATCATCTATCCGATCGCCCTGATCTTCATCCAGAGCTTCAACGCCGAAACCGTGGTGCTGGGCAAGTACGAGCTCAGCCTGATCAACTGGCAGAAGGCCTTCACCGAACCGGGCACACTGGAAAGCCTCTGGAATACCGTTTTCGTCTATGTCGCCTATACCGCCGTTGCCTTTCCCGTGGCGGTGCTGATTTCCTGGGTGCTGGCGCGCACACCGATCCCGTTCAGCCGCGGCCTCGAATTCATGTTCTGGGTTTCGTTCATGCTGCCGGGCCTGACCACGACCATCGGCTGGACGCTGCTGCTTGACCCTTACTTCGGCTTCATCAACGTCGCCTTCAAGGGGCTGTTCGGCACCGACATGGTGCTGTTCAACATCTACAGCGTCGAAGGCATCGTCTTCGCCCACCTGATGGGCAACGCGATTTCCCAGAAGGTCATGCTGCTGACGCCTGCTTTCCGCAACATGAACGTGGCGCTGGAGGAAGCGGGCCGCGTGTCGGGCGCGGGCAGGCTCCGGACCATGCTGCGCATCACCCTTCCGGTCATGGTGCCGCCGATGGTGGTGGTGCTGATGCTCAACACCGTGCGCATGTTTAATTCTTTCGAGATCGAGCAGATCCTCGGCACGCCGATCAAGTTCTACGTCTATTCGACGCGCATCTTCAACCTGGTGCGCGAGGCCGAGCCGCCGCTCTACGGCGAGGCGACCGCGCTTGCCAGCCTGACCCTGATCATCATCCTGCTGTTCATCCCGCTCCAGCGCTGGTTGCTGGCGCGCCGCCAGTACACGACGATTTCGGGCAGCTATAAGCCGGGCCTCATTCATTTGGGCGTCATGCAGCCCGTGGCCTTCGCCTTCGTCGCCATTGTCGTGGCGCTGCTGACGGTGGTGCCGGTGATCACGCTTCTCGGCGGCAGTTTCATGACGCGGGCGGGATTTTTCCAGGCGACGCCGACCTACACGCTGGCCCACTGGCAGACCGTCTTCGCCGACCCGATCTTCTTCCGCGCACTTGGCACCACCTTCATCATTTCGATTTCGACTGCCGTGGTTTCGCCGGTGCTGTTCTCGATGGTCGCCTATGTGCTGGTACGCCGTGCCTGGCGCGGGCGGGCGGTGCTCGATTCGATCTTCTGGTTTTCCGCGGGCATTCCCGGGATGCTGTCGGGCCTCGGCCTGTTGTGGGTGATCCTCGATACTCCGGGTCTCAATTGGCTGTTCGGCACCATCTGGATACTCATCATCGTCGCCATCCTGCAGGGCAAGCTGACCAGCATCCAGATGTTCAAGTCGACCTTCCTGCAGATCGGCCAGGACATGGAGGAGGCGGCGCGCACTTCGGGCGCGGGCTGGCTCTACACCTATTTCCGCATCTGGCTGCCGCTGATCGCGCCGACGCTGGTGCTGCTCGGCACGCTCAACTTCGTTCTGGCCGCCGGTGCGACCTCGAGCGTCATCCTGCTCGCCAGCCGCGACACGGTGACGCTGTCGCTGCTGGCGCTCGAATACATGACCACGAACGTCGGCGCCGCGCGCGAAGTGGCGGGGATCATCAGCCTCGTCATCGTCGCGATGACGGCGGGCATTGCGCTGGTGGCGCGCTGGTTCGGCTTCCAGGTCGGCGTGCGCGACCGCGGCATCTAGAAAAGGGGGAAGTTTTCATGTCGGAACAGGCGGGAGGCGGCGCGGAAACACCGCGCATGCGGCGGACCAGCGCCTACAAGGCGTGGCAGGCGGGCGAGGGCATTCCTATCTACGACACCTTCTACGTCGAGGACATGAAGACGCTGGAACTCGGCAGGTGGTCGCGGCTCGGCGCCGATGCCGCTTTCGTCAACATGGAAGGGGCGGGCGACAGCAACAACTGCTACGTAGCCGAAATTCCGGTCGGCGGTTCGACCACGCCGATGCGGCATCTGTACGAAGAACTGGTCTATGTCCTGCAAGGCAGCGGCGCCACCACGGTCTCGAACGGGCAGGGCGCCAGCCATACCTTCGAATGGCAGGCGGGCAGCCTGTTCGCCATTCCGCTGAACACGACGTTCCGGCATTTCAACACCTCTGGCTCGCAGCCGGCCCGCTATGCCGCCGTGATCACCGCGCCGGTGGTGATGAACCTCTTCCACAATCCCGATTTTGTGTTCAACACGCCCTACGACTTCACCGACCGCTACAACGGCGAGCAGGGCTTTGACGGCAACGGCAACCTGTGGCTCAACAGCCGCGGGGTATTCCGGATCTGGGAGACCAACTTCGTTCCCAATGCCGATACCCACCAGCTTTACCGGCGCGGCAACCGCGGCGCGGGCGGCTCCTACATCTGTTTCGAGCTCGCCCACGGCACCATGGTCGCCCATATCTCGGAATTCCCGGTCGGCACCTACAAGAAGGCGCATCGCCATGGCCCCGGCGCCAACGTCATCATCCTCGGCGGCAAGGGCTTCACCCTTTTGTGGGAAGACGGCAAATGGGACGAGCGCGTCAAGGTCGACTGGAAGCCCGGCTCCGTCGTCGTGCCGCCGTCGCGCTGGTTCCACCAGCATTTCAATTCCGGCAACGAGCCGGCGCGTTACTTGGCCCTGCGTTGGGGTTCCAACCGCTACGAATTCAATATCGTCGGGCAGGAACGCGAGGGCGGCACCGATACCAGCACGAAACTTGGCGGAGACCAGATCGAGTATGCCGACGAGGATCCCGAGGTCCACCACCTGTTCGAAGCCGAGCTCAGGGCTTCCGGCGCCACCTGCCGGATGAAAGCCATGGTGCCGGGTTGCACGGGCGTGGAACAGGAGTCCTGATCGGCCGAAGAAGCCAGGGGGAGAATCACATGGCTGAAATCGTCATCGCTGCGGGCAGTTCCCACGGACCGAGCATCCAGTCGACGCCCGAGCACTGGGCCAAGCTCGGCGAGGGCGATACCCGCGACCCGCGCTTCGATTTCGAGGCGCTGAAGCGCGAGGCGCGCCCCGGCCTTGAAAAGGAACTGACTCTCGATGTCTGGCGTGCCCGCCACGCGGCGGCGCGCAATGCGCTGAAGACGCTCAACCGCGAGCTCAGGGCAGCGCGCCTTGATGTCGTCGTCGTCATCAGCAATGTCCATCGTGTCTACCCGGCCGACCATCACCCGGTGTTCGGCGTCTTTCGCGCGGAAAATTTCCCGGTGACGACGCGGGCCGACCGGCCCTTCAACCCCGACGACCGCTTCATCAACGAGGACAAGCGTCCGAAGGACAAGAACGTGGTGACGGCCCAAGGCCATGCGCCGCTTGCCAACCACCTGATCGAGACCCTGATCGCCGACGATTTCGACGTCGCCTGTCTCGACCAGTTGCCCGACGGCAAGGCGCTCGACGACGCTTTTACCTTTACCTACGACTGGATGCTGGGCGACCGGGCAGTGCCGATGGTGCCCTTCTTCCTCAGCCGCGACCTGCCGAACCAGCCCCATCCCAAGCGCTGCCATGCGCTGGGTGCCGCGCTCGGCCGGGCGATCCGGTCCTTCCCCGGGAACCTGCGCGTCGGCCTGATCGCCTCGGGCGGGCTTAGCCACCAGTTCCTGGACGAGGACCTCGACCGCCAGGTGATCGCGGCGCTGACCGCGGGGCGGGCAGGGGATCTGACGGATCTCGACCGCGCGCGGCTCAACCGCGGGCCGGGGACGCCCGAGATTCTCAACTGGATCGCGGTGGCCTCGGCGATGGCGCCCTCGGCGCTCGAGCTGATCGACTACGTGCCCGCCTACCGCTCTCTCGCCAGCACCGGCCACGGGTTGACCTTCGGCATCTGGCGCTAAAACCTTTGGCTACAAAATCTGGCGCTGACGCCCCGGGCGCGAGCGGCTAAGGTTGCCCCGGCCCGGGCCCGGGCGCGTGGTGGAATGGTAGACACGAGGGACTTAAAATCCCTTGGCTTTTGGCCGTGCAGGTTCGATCCCTGCCGCGCCCACCAGGGGCCGGAGCGCGGCGGAATCCGCCCGAGTCGGGCCGTCTATATGTAGTGTCGGCGAGGTTTCCGCCGGCCCCCTTAACCCCCCGTTAAGGTACTGGCCCCGCAGGTTAAATTTTAGACCCGCATTAAAATTTCTCTTGATTCACCCCCCAATTACTCGTATCTGACGGATGCCCTAAGTCGCACGTGCCCGTGGGTGCTGGCACACCGATCCCTCCTTAGGATCGGAAGCACCTTAAAGCAACGACGGTGCGGGCTTTTTTGGTCTCAGTCGGTTGTCCAAAGACCGGCGACACTGAAGAGGCACACCTTCCTTGCCCCATGTGCGGACCGGGTTTCCGATCCAATCTGAAGGCAGAAAACCCGGGGGAAAGCCGCCCAAGCGGTTTCTACCCCCAACCCGGTTCCCAAACCGCTGGCTCGGCGTTTCCACCGCGCCTCCGGCGAAGTAAGGAGCCGGTCGCGGCAACTGTTTTTATTGGAGACGGTCTCGATGGCTACCCAGCGTATCCTCGACTTCCTCGCCAAGGAACGACCCGAAGGCCCCTGCCTGGTGGTCGACCTTGACGTCGTGCGACGAAATTTTGAAGCCTTCCGCAGGACCCTGCCGGAAACCAGCGTCTATTACGCGGTCAAGGCGAACCCTGCGCCCGAAATCCTGAGCCTGCTCGCCGAGCTCGGCTCCTGCTTCGACACCGCTTCGGTCGCCGAGATCGAAATGGTGCTCGCCGCGGGCGCCACGCCCGACCGCATCTCCTATGGCAACACGATCAAGAAGGAACGCGACATCGCGCGCGCCTTCGAGCTCGGCGTGCGTCTCTACGCTGTCGACTCGGTCGCCGAGGTGGAAAAGGTCGCCCGCGCCGCCCCCGGCGTGAAGGTGTTCTGCCGCGTGCTCACCGACGGCGCCAACGCTGAATGGCCGCTCAGCCGCAAGTTCGGCTGCCGCCGCGACATGGCCATCGAGGTCATGGAACGCGCGAAGGCGCTCGGCCTCGTGCCCCACGGGCTCAGCTTCCATGTCGGCTCCCAGCAGCCCGACCTGGACGCGTGGGACCGCGCGCTCGCCGATGCCTCGTGGACGTTCAAGCAGCTGCGGCGCAAGCGGATCCGCCTCGCCATGGTCAACCTCGGCGGCGGCTTCCCGACCCGTTACCTCAAGGACGTGCCGTCGGTGGACGAGTACGGCCAGGCGATCTTCGGTGCGCTGCGCCGTCACTTCGGCAACCGCATTCCCGAAACGATCATCGAACCGGGCCGCGGCATGGTCGGCGACGCCGGCGTGATCAAGACCGAAGTGGTCCTGATCTCGCGCAAGTCGGCCGACGATCCGACGCGCTGGGTCTATCTCGACATCGGCAAGTTCGGCGGTCTCGCCGAAACGATGGACGAGGCGATCCGCTATCCCATCCGCACGCCGCGCGACGGCGACGCGGTGGAGCCTTGCGTGATTGCGGGTCCGACCTGCGATTCGATGGACGTTCTGTACGAAAAGGTCCTGTATCCGCTGCCTGTCTCGCTCACGATCGGCGACGAACTGCTGATCGAGGCGACGGGCGCCTATACGACGACCTATGCCTCGGTCGCCTTCAACGGTTTCAGTCCGTTGCAGGCTTACGTGATCTAGGGACGGTTCGATGATCCGCCTGAGACGGGAAGCGCCCGCGCACGTACCCGCGCGTGAAGCCCTGCTGGATGCCTGCTTCGGCCCGGAGCGGTTCGCCAAGACGTGCGAACTGCTGCGCCGTGGCGCGCGTCCGGCGCCGGGGCTGGCGTTTGCCGCGCTCGACGGACGCGACCTGGTCGGCACGCTCCGGCTGTGGCCGATCATCGCCGGCTCGGCCGGGCCTGCGCTGCTGTTGGGGCCTCTTGGCGTTGCCAGCGACCTGCGCTCGCGCGGCATCGGCCATCAGCTCGTCGTGACAGCCCTGGAAAAGGCAGCCCGCCGCGGCCATCGCGCCGTCATCTTGGTGGGTGATGCCCCTTATTATGCGCGGTTCGGTTTCACCGACCGCCTGACCGCCGGCCTGGAAATGCCCGGGCCGGTCGACCGTGCCCGTTTCCTCGGGCTCGAACTGGTGCCGGGCGCCCTTGCGGATGCCTTCGGCATGATCTTGCCTCGCCCGCCGTTGCGCCGTCTGGCGCGGCCGGTGGCGCAGGGCACCACCGCCTCGCCAGAGGCAGGCGGCTCCGTCGCGACGACAGTCGCCGCCTGATCACCGTTCAATCCCGCGCGCAAGCGTTCCAAAGCGCGCAATCGTAAAAAAAAGGGAGAAGGTTCGATGACCGACTGGCCAGTCCATGCCCGTTTCGATGGCCCGATCGTGGTGATCGGCTACGGCTCCATCGGCCGTGGCGCACTGCCGCTGATCAAGCGCCACATCGCCTGCGACCATTCCAAGATCACCGTCATTGATCCCGACGACAGCCATCGCGACATGCTGGAGCGCGAAAAGGTGGCTTTCGTCCACAAGCCGCTGACCCGCGACAATTACCGCGACATCCTGACGCCGCTGCTGACGGCGGGCCCGGTGCCGGGCTTCATCGTCAACCTGTCGGTCGACGTTTCGTCCGTCGCGCTGATGGACCTGTGCAAGGACCTGGGCGCGCTTTACATCGATACGGTGATCGAGCCGTGGCTCGGTTTTTACACCGACCGTCACATGCCGCCCGAAGCGCGCTCGAATTACGCGCTGCGCGAATCGCTGCTTGATCTGCGTCGGCGCAAGCCGGGCGGGCCGACGGCCGTCAGCTGCTGCGGCGCCAATCCGGGCATGGTGTCGTGGCTGGTGAAGCAGGCGCTGCTCAACCTCGCCACCGATTGCGGCGAAGCGGTCGAAACGCCCCAGACCCGCGAAGGCTGGGCGCGGCTGATGTGGAAGCTGGGCGTCAAGGGCGTTCATGTCGCCGAACGCGATACCCAGCGCGCCCGCACGCCGAAGCCCCGGGGAATTTTCGTCAATACCTGGTCGGTCGAAGGTTTCATTGCCGAAGGCCTCCAGCCCGCCGAGCTCGGCTGGGGTACCCATGAAAAGGCGCTTCCCCCCGAAGGCCGCCGCCATACGGCCGGCAGCGGTTCGGCCATCTACCTGATGCGCCCGGGTGCCGGCACGCGCGTGCGCTCGTGGACGCCGACGGCGCAGTCCCAGCTCGCCTTCCTCATCACCCATAACGAATCGATTTCGATCGCTGACTATTACACGGTGCGCGACGGCAACAAGCTGCTCTTCCGCCCGACCTGCCATTACGCCTATCACCCCTGCGACGACGCGGTGCTGTCGATGCATGAACTGGCGGGCCGCCAGTGGCGGGCGCAGGACGACTGGATGATCCTCGACGAGCATGACATCCTCGACGGCGCCGACGAACTGGGCGTTCTGCTCTATGGCCACTCGCGCAACGCCTACTGGTTCGGTTCCCAGCTTTCGATCCAGGATACCCGCCGCGTCGCGCCTTTCCAGAATGCGACGGGGCTGCAGGTGACGTCAGCCGTGCTCGCGGGCATGGTCTGGGCGCTGGAAAATCCGCAGGCTGGCATCGTCGAGGTCGACGAGATCGACTTCTCCCGCTGCCTGCAGATCCAGCGGCCCTATCTCGGTCCGGTGGTCGGCGTCTATACGGACTGGACGCCGCTCAGCGACCGCGATGGCGGCCTGTTCCCCGATTCGGTCGATATCTCCGATCCCTGGCAGTTCAGCAACGTGATCGTCCGCGACAGCAGCGTCTGATCGCACCAATCGATCCCGCAGCCCTTGCCCGCGTGCCTGCGCGCGCCTAGGCTTGCCCCCAAGAAAAAGGCGCAAGGGGGGCAGCATGAACGCGACATCGGCGGCGGAACGGATTCCGGCGGGCTGGCAGGCCGAGAATTTCAGGCCCATCGGCTACAGTGATCTCGGCGGGCGCCGCGGCGCGTTCAAGATTGCCGTCACGGAAAAAAACGGGCGCTGGTATCTCTTTCTCGGCCACCTCTGGCACCAGGGCTGGAGCATCGTGGACGTCACCGACCCGGACGCCCCGCGGCTGGTGAAGTTCATTCCCGGCCCTGCCAATACCTGGACCATCCAGGTCACTCTGCACGGCAACCTGATGCTGACGGCGCTGCAGCGCGTCTCGCCCGCCTGGGGCGGCGATCCTGCCCGCCCGTTCGAGGAAGGCGTCATTCTCTGGGACATCGGCGATCCGGAAAACCCGCGCGAGCTGTCGCGCTGGCGGACGGGGTCCACGGGCACGCACCGCAACATCTATCCCGGCGGCGATTACGCGTATCTCTCGGCGGCGCTGCCCGGATTCTCGAGCCGCCTGCTTGTCACCCTCGATGTGCGCGATCCGCGCAACCCGAAAGAAGCGGGCCGTTTCTGGCTGTCCGGCCAGAAGGACGGCGAAACGGCGCCGACGGGCGCCCCGGTCGGTTTCCACGGGCCGCTTAATATCAGCGCCGACGGCCGAACGGGCTATCTCGGCTATGCCCCGGCGGTATTGATTCTCGATACGGTGGACAAGGCGGCGATGAAGATCGTCGGGCGGCTCGACATGGTGCCACCCTTCGGCGATGCCCATGCCGGGCCGCAAAGCCTGCACACGGTTCTGCCGGTGCCCGGGCGCGACCTGCTGATCGTGTCTTCCGAAGCCCATGCCGAAGGCTGCGACAAGGAACCTTATAATTATGTCGCCCTGATCGACATCCGCGACCCGGCCCACCCGCGCCTGCAATCCTTCTTCCCCGAGCCCGCACCGCCGCCGGGCGCCGCCTTCAGCCATTACTGCGAAAAGGGCGGGCGTTTCGGGCCGCACAATACCAACCAGGAACTGCACAACCCCTTCGTCGAGGCACGCGGCGACATCGTCTATTACACGTGGTTCAACGCAGGTCTGCGCGCCTTCGACATCCGCGATGCGCGCCGCCCCCTGGAGACCGGCTGGTTCGTGCCGCCCACGCCCGACCGGCGGGCGGGGCCGATGCCGCGCTCAGGCCTCGTGACCCAGACCGAGGACGTCGCCGTGGACGCGCGCGGCAACATCTTTATTACCGACAAGCAGTGGGGTCTGTTCGTGCTGCGCTACGAGGGTGTCGCGGCCTGAGAAAACGAAAAGGCGCGGGGGGCTCCCGCGCCTCTCGTCGTCAATCCTTTTGCCTCAGCTTGATTTCTTCTTGGCCTTCTTGCCGCGGAACGGCGCCAGTGCCTTGGCGACGCGGTCGGTCAGGGCCTTGGGCGTGGCGTAAAGCTCTTCCACCAGTTTCGCCATTTCCTCGCCGGTGATGGGATCAAGCTCCATCTTCGCCTTGTCGGCATCGGCAAGGAACGCCTTGTTCTTCATCGTCGCATCGAAGCTGCGCCGCAGGGTCGTCACGCGGTCGGCGGGGACTTCGGGCGGGGCGAAATAGGGGCGGCCCATTTCGTTGGGCGCGAAGAAGAAGGTCAGCATCTTCTTCGCGTCTTCGTCCTTCACCACGTCGGAAAGGATGGGCACGCCCTTCAGTTCCGGGTGGCGGGCAAAGGAAATCTGGACCAGCGGTACCAGCCACTTGTCGCGCACCCAGTCGGGCTTGGCCGCCTTCAGGGTCGGCCAGGACAGGCAGACGCCCTCGACCTCGCCCTTTTCCATGGCGGCGAGGATTTCCTGGCTGCCCTTGTAGCCCGATATGATCTTGAACTTGGTGCCCACGACGTCGTTGAGGATGGCGGGATAGGTGGTCGTCGCGCTGGGACCGGTGCCGCCGACGATGATCGAGGTCTTCATGGCGCCCTCGATGGTCGTGGTCTTGGCCTTGTGCCAGGCGGCGCAGGTCGCGACCTGCTTGCCCATGGAACCGATCGGGTTGAACTTGCGGGCGTCGAACTGGGCGCCGGCGTTGCCGAGCAGCGGTTCGATGACGCCGCCGCGGTCGAACAGGCCGAACATGGAACCGTCGCGCGGCGCGCCCTGGTAGATATAACCCGCGAGCTTGAGCCCGCCAGCGCCCGGCATGTTCTTCACCACCATCGTAGGTTTCCCCGGCACCAGCGCCGCCATGTGGCGGGCCATGACGCGGGTATAGACGTCGTAGCCGCCACCGGCGCCGTGGCCGACGCGAATTTCGACGGTCTTGCCCTTGAAGAAATCTCCGGCCGACTGGGCCTTGGCAGCGGCGGGCATGGCCGCAAGGGCGGCTGCCGCCGCTGCAATCAGATAACGGTTCATGATGTCCTCCCGGTTTGCACGTGTTGCGCGACGCTTATGCCGCTTCCGCTTCGGCCTCCAGCGGCGCACGCGGGACGAAGCCTGCCACCTCGATGCCGCGGAAATTTTCCTTCACCAGTTCCGGCTGCGGACGGCATTCGGGCCTGCCGAGCCAAAGCCGCAGCAGGTGACGCTTGTCGTCGAATGCGGGCCAGTCCACGTAGTCGCGCCGCGAATGCAGCATGACGTGATTCGACAGGATCTGGAAATCGCCCTGCTCGAACGGCACATCGACAGCGAGCTCCTGGACCATGGCGCGGAAGGTTTCGATGGCTTCCTTCTGCGCGGCAGTGAACGGCGGCACGCCCGGAAGCTTCTGGGCCTTCAGGATATGGGTCGAAATGCCGCGGCCGGAAAAATAGCCGTCGACGAAGGACCACACCGGCATCAGGTAATAGGGCTTTTCGCCGGGCGCCAGTTCGCCGTGGCGGGTCCAGTAGAAATCGGCCGTCAGTTCCGCCACCAGGTCGGGGTGGCGCTTCAGCATCTCGTTGTAAAGGTTCACCGAACTGACCACCCGGCTGGCGCCGCCCGACTGGGCCGTGCGCAAGCAGAGGAGCGCCACGAAATCGCAAGGATCCGTGTGAAAGCCGAGCGCCGCCGCCGTCTGGTAGCCGCGCGCGCGCGGATCGTCGTAATCGAAGCCGAGGTCCTTTACGTGCCCCAGCACGTGGCCGTAGGCATTCTGCGACAGGCGCTTGCCGAAATGGGTGCCGATGCCGAGAAAGGCGATCGCCGCCTGGCGTCGGGTCAGGCGCGCGACGGGAAGGCCGCGCACCTGCACGATGCCGACGCCGTCGGCCAGTTCGTCGTAGACCTGCGCCAGCGTCCGTCCCGCCACGGGCAGGTCGAAATCTGCACGAGCGATGCGGGTAAGGTCGGTGCCCGCCTTTTCGACGCGCGCGACGGCATCGAGAATATCGGCGACGTCATCATCCGAAAAATGCTGAACCCACGGCTCCGCCTCGCGAAATTCCGCGGGCGTCCAGCCGGCGGGATCGACGATGGGCTGCATGGGAACGGCGGGCACCCGGGCCCGCCGCGCTGCACTGCCTTGAGACATGGCAACCGTTCCCTTTGCGGCTAGTTCGACTGCTTCTTTTTCTTTTTCTTCTGCGCCGCCGCGTCGACGTTGATGATCTCCTGCACGCGGGCGATCACCTCCTTGGGCGTCTTGTAGATGTCCTCGATCAGGGAGATCATTTCCTCGGCCTTGAGCGGGATGATTTCAAGCCGACGCTTGGTGGCGTCGTCGAGGAAGGTCTTGTCCGCCATCGTCGTGTTGAAGGCATCGCGCAGCGCCTTGGCGCGGTCGGCGGGCAGGGACGGCGGGGCGACGTAGGGCCGCGCGAAGTCCTGGCGGGCGAAGGCGAGGTTGAGCGCCTGACGGTCCGCTTCCGTCTTGGCCAGCGACAGCATCACCGGAACATCGGGCAGTTCCGGGTGCGCGGTGCGGCTGTACTGGACGAAGACCCTGATCTTCTTTTCCTTCAGCCAGTCGGTGTGCTGGGTCTTGATGGACGACCAGGTGGTGCCGGCATTTCCCTGCACTTCGCCGCGTTCCATGGCGAGGCCGATTTCCTTCGTGCCCTTGTAGCCCGAGATGATCTTGAACTTGGTGCCGAGGATGGCATTGGCCAGCATCGGGAAGTCGTAGGTCGCGCCGCCCGACGATCCCACGATCATTTCCTTGGTCATCACGTCCTGCAGCGACTGGGTGGGGGAGGTATGCCAGACCATGCCGGCCTGGGAATCGCGCGCGGCGCTGCCGATCCAGGTGAACTTCAGGGCGTCGAACTTGGCCGACTTCGGGTTCATCAGCGGTTCGGCCGGAATGCCCGAGAACACCGCCGCCATCACCGTGCCGTCGCGGGGCGCCACGTTGTAGAGGTGATTGGCCGCCGCCCGGCTGGAGCCGCCCGGCATGTTCTGAACCACCATGCCCGGCTTGCCCGGAATGAAGCCGCCCATGTGGCGGGCGATGACGCGCGCGTAGGTGTCGTAGCCGCCGCCGGCCGACGAGCCCACGATCAACTTGATCGTCTTGCCGGTATAGAAGGACTGGACGCTCTGGGCCGAAGCCGTGGCGGGAACGATCGTCGCCGCAGCAAGTACGGCTACGGCGGACGTAATACGGGCGTAAAGCGGTGTCATGTGCGGGGCCTCCCCGAGGGTTCGTTGATCGGACTTATCATTGCGGGCCTTGGGGCCCGGATTGACCCGATGATAATGCCCCCTTGCGGGCGGGGAAATATGAATCCGGCGTCAGCCGGTCCTGGCGGGAAGGGCGGCCAGCAGCCGGCCAAAGCCCGTGAGGGGCCGCTCGATCCCGGTCCTTTTCTGCATTTCCCAGCAGCGTGCCGTCACCGGGTGGACGACCGGCAGGCCCAGTTCGGCCTCCAGCCGTTCGACGATGTCGAGTACCCGCCACTTGGATCCCTGGATATAGATTCCTTCCGCGCCGGGGTGGCGGCGGGCGAGGTCGCGGATCAGCTCGAACACGCGTTCGGCGGGCAGGTTGTCGATGTCTTCCCAGGCGGTGGTGCGCGGCCGGTCGAGCGCGATCACGTCGAAGCCGGCATCGCGGAAATAGCGGGCGACGATTTCGGTATCCTCGAAGTCGTAGCCGACGCCGACGAAGCGCGTGATGCCGAGCGCGCGCAACGCATCGGCCTGCGACATGGCGGAGGTGAATACCGGTACGCCGTGTGTATCCTGCCAGCGGGCGACGATGGACTGTTCGCCCGCGAGGCCCTTCAGCATGAACGGCGGCGTGCCTTCGGGGTGGATCAGGTCCACGCCTTCGGCGGCGAAGCGCGCGACTTCGACCTCGTAATCGGCCATCACCGATTCGAACTCGCCGATGGTACCGTGACGGATGTTGAGGCGGCGCGCCGTTGTCGTGATTCCTTCTGGCAGCAGCCGCACGAGATCGGCATGGGATCCCGAATGGCGTGTCGGCTTGATGCAGCCGACGGTGGCGGTACGCTCTGACATGATTTTCCCTCCCCTTGTGCCGCCGATTGTGCCACGAGGTTTTCGCGGGGAATAGCGCGGGCAGGCCCGGCGGGTCTAGACTGCGGCCATGAACGGCATCCGCACCATCGACCGCTACGTCGAACACGTCTCCACCGTGCCCGCCATCGCGGGCCAGACCATGCGCCAGTTCCTGCGCGAAAAGGTTCGCGCCGCGATTGCCGATGGGCCGGGCGGGCGGGCACCGGAAGGGCGCGTCGTTCTCATGGTGCATGGGGGTTTCTGGCCCTCGACGGTGGCCTTCGACTGTCCCCATCCCGGCATGAGCTGGATGGAGGCTTTGGCCGACGCGGGATACGATGTTTTCTGTCTGGACATGACGGGCCACGGGCGTTCGGCGCTTGCCTTGCAGGCCGATCCCCGCAATCTCTCGCCCGAGGACCGCGCCAATCTTCCGGCGGGCATCCTGTCCGCAACCGAGATGGCGGCACCGGCGCCTTATCCCTTTCGCCTCGTCACCAGCGATACGGAAACCGCCGACCTCGATGCCGTCGTCGATTTCATTCGCAGCCTGCGTGGCGTCGAGCGCGTCAATCTGATCGGCTGGTCGGGCGGCGGCATTCGCACCGGCACCTATGCGCTGCGCCATCCGGAAAAGGTGGCACGGCTCGTCATCTGGGCGTCGTCGAATTACCTGCCCGATGGCGCCGACGACCCGCCCGCGACGCTGCCCGAGCCGGGCTACCCTTGCGCCTTCCAGACGCGGGATCACGGTGAGAACACGCGCTGGCGCGCGAACATCCGCTGCGCGGGCCAGCTCGAGGACGAAAGCATTTTCGAAACCGTGTGGCGGGCCGGCGCCGAGGCCGATCCCGTCGGCGCCGCCTGGGGCGGGTTGCGCGGACCCAACCGCAGCTACTGGGGCTGGACGCGGCGGGGTGCCGCGCGCCTTGCCGTGCCGGTGCTGGTGATGGCGGGGGAATGCGACCGCCTGCTCGCATCGAACATCGGCCTCTATCGCGATATCGGCAGCGACCACAAGGCGTTCCTGCAGATCGCCTGCGCGTCGCACTTCATGATGTGGGAACAGGGCCGCCACGTGCAGCGCCGCGCCGCGCTCGAATGGTTCGACCACGGTACGCTCGAGGGCAGCCAGACGGGCACCTTCAGGGCCAGCGATGAAGGCGCGATCCAGCGGGCGACCCCCCGGTTGCCGCCCGAAGCGCAGCGAGGCACCTAAAAAGCAGGGGAATTCGCCCCTTTGCGGGGTTAATATGAGGTCATAAACTGCGGGGCGATTCCCCGCTGACGACAGGGCAGGAGGTATACCATGAACAAGTTTCTGAACGGCGCGATGCTCGCAGCCGCGACGCTGGCGCTGGGGCTTTCCCAGTCCGCGCCGGTGATGGCGCAGGACGCCAAGAACATCAGCATCACCGTGGGCTTCGGTCCGGGAGGCGGCTACGACGCCTACGCGCGCCTGCTGGCGCGTTATTGGGGATCGCATATCCCCGGCAAACCCCAGGTGATCGTCCAGAACATGCCGGGTGCGGGCAGCCTGAAGGCGGTGCAGTATCTTCAGACCGCGGCACCCAAGGACGGCAGTGCCGTCGTCATCTTCAACTTCGGCCAGATCACCAATTCGCTGGTCAGCCCGCCGAAGAACATGAAGATCGATTTCCGCGAATTCGCCTGGATCGGTTCGATGAACCGCGACGTTTCGGTGTGCTACGTCTGGAAGAGCCGCTTCCCGACCGTGAAGAACGCCGCCAACCTCGGTAGCGCGAAGAACATCAACTACGGCCTGACCGGTGTCGGCTCGGCTTCCTACTTCAACCAGGCCATGCTGCTCGGCGTGTTCGAGGCGCCGCTCAAACAGGTCAAGGGCTACAAGAGCTCGAAGGAAAAGCAGATCGCGATCGAGCGTGGCGAGCTTGACGGCGACTGCGGCGACTGGACCAGCGTTCCGGACGATTGGGTGCGCGACAACAAGCTCACCTTCCTGATGAAGTCCTCGCCGTCTTCGCCCGAAGGCATCTTCCCGGGCCTTCCCTATGCGGGCGATCTCGCCTCGACCCCGGAAAAGAAGCAGATCGTGAAGCTGCTGACGGCCGCCGGCGATATTGGCCGCCCGTTCATCACCCGCAAGGATGTGCCCGAAGCGCGCCTGAATGTCCTGCGCACGGCCTTCGATGCGACGATGAAGGACCCGGCGCTTTTGGCGGAATCGAAGAAGACGGGCCGCCCCATCAGCTCGATGACGGCAAAGGAAGCGCAGGAGACGCTCGCGGAAATCTACTCACTGCCCGCGTCGGTCGTCTCCAAGGCCAAGGCGATCCTGCCGGGCCAGAAAAAGAAGAAGTAAGCTTCCGCGCCTTCTTGCGTGGAAACGGTCGCGCGCGGGGGTGACCCCCCCCCCGGGCCGGTTTTTGGGGGGGGGGGGGGGGGGGTGTTTGGGG
>JAYQQF010000016.1:78390-81025 GCA_038145705.1 Alphaproteobacteria bacterium
CGCCGCCCCGGCGTGCCACTAAAATCACCAGCTAACCCGCCGCCCGTGCTGGCTTGTAATGGGGCGCGCGGGGGTTACCCCCGCGCGCGATACGTTTTTACGGGTGCGGCGGGGGGCTTTTCTTGGGACCAATAGGGGCCTAGAGTGGAAGGATTATCATATGCATTTCCGGGCGCCGCCCGGCCAATGCCGCCCGAGAACCAACAAAAAGCAAGGTCATCCATGTCGTCAGAAGCGTCCACCGCCGGCTCCGCGCGCCAGGATTACAAGATCCTCGGCCTGATATCGACCGGCCACTTCATGAGCCATTTCTACTTCCTCGTCCTGCCGCCGCTGTTCCCGCTGTTGCGACAGGAATTCGGCGTCAGCTTCACCGAACTCGGCGTGCTGATGACGGCGATCTACGCGTCGTCGGCAATCAGCCAGGTACCGGTCGGCTTCATGGTTGACCGCTACGGCGCGCGCGTGGTCCTGACCTTCGGCCTGATCATGATGGCGCTCGGATTCGGCGCGATGGGCCTCGTCAGCAATTTCTGGCTGCTGGCGGCGCTCGGCATCATCGCGGCGACCGGCAACAGCGTGTTTCATCCGGCAGACTACGCAATCCTGAATTCGTCCATCAGCCCCAACCGCATGGGGCGCGCGTTTTCGATCCATACCTTCGCCGGGCATCTGGGTTCGGCGGTGGCGCCGCTTACCATCGTATTCCTCGCCCAGCAGTTCGGCTGGCGCGGTGCCTGCATCGGTGCGGGTGCCTTCGGCATTGCGGTGATGCTGGCCCTGACGACGCAGTGGAACAGCCTGCACGACGACGCCCTGCCCAAGAAAAAGAACAAGGACGAAGCGGGCGCCGCGGCTGAACCGCAGCCCGATGCCTCGGTCAAGAGCGGGCTTTCGCTCCTGTTCTCGCGCGCCATGATCACTTTCTTCCTGTTCTTCATGGCGCTGTCCATGACGTCGAGCGGCATGTCGGCGTTCTTCGTGTCGTCCATCGTCGCTGTCCATGCGACGCCGCTCGAGACCGCCTCGACCGCGCTCACGGCCTTCCTGTTCTGCTCGGCGCTTGGCATCCTCCTCGGCGGCGAAATCGCCGACCGGACGAAGCGCCATGACCTTGTGGCAGGCGCCACCTTCATCGTCTTTGCGGTGGTGTCGGTCGTGGTCGCGATGATCAACATGCCGGCCTTCGTCCTGTTCGCGCTGATGGCGATCAACGGCATTGGTAACGGCATCATCCGCCCGGCGCGCGACATGATGCTGCGTGCCGCCGCGCCCAAGGGATCGACCGGCAAGGTCTTCGGTTTCGTGTCTGCCGGCATTGCGGCGGGCAGTGCGGTGGCGCCGATCCCCTTCGGCTATATGCTCGATATCGGCAAGCCGGAATGGGTGTTCTACCTGATGGCGATCTTCATGATCGTCGCGCTGGTCACGGTCGCCGTGCCCAAGAAAATCGGCTAAGGCCCGCCAATCGGGGACTTATCAAGGGCGCTCGCCTGACGGCGGGCGCCCTTTCTCATTGCGGCATTGCCGCATCGGCGGCGCCGGGTCTAGACTTTGCCATCCGGCCGGGAAAAGACCTTTCCCGAAAAACGGGCACAAGAGCGGGGAGGCTCACAATGACAAAATCGATTTCCTTCATGAAAGCGGCGGTCCTTGCTTCGGCGGCGGCGCTGGCGATGGCGGGCGCAAAAGGCGTTGCGGCCGCCGATCAGGTCGCTCAGGCAAAGATGGACCTCAACTTCGGATCGGGCAACCAGGGCGGCTCGCAGTATCCGGTGACGGTGGCGATCGGCCAGGTGCTGGAAAAGCAACCCCTGATCGGGCGCGTGTCGCTGCAGCCGGGTGGCAGCGTCGGCAATATCGTGCGTGTGCAGACGGGCAAGTCCGATATCGCGATTTCAATGTCGACCAGCCTGCGCGACGGGCGCATGGGGAACAAGCCGTTCAAGTCGAAAACGGGCGACGTCCTCAACCTGTTTACGCTGCACGCTTTTCATGTCGTGCTGATCGTGCCTGAAGAGTCCAACATCAAGGCCGTGAAGGATATTTCTGGGCGCAAGATCAACGTCGCGCCAAAGGGCTTCTCCATTCTCGAAGTCTTCGGGCAGTTGACCGATCTGCTCGGCATCAAGGGCAAGACCACGGTCGGCCACCTGCGCGTCGGCGAGGCGGTCGAAGCGCTCAAGGACGGCCATTATGAAGGCCTGTTCTATGCGGCATCCGACCGCATGGCGCCGTTCATGAACCTGGCGCAGACGCGCAAGATTCGTCTCGTGCAGATCGACCGTTCGGCGCTCGAAGCCTTCACCAAGAAGGACCCGAGCTTCTACGTTGCTACCTGGCCGAAAAACCGCAGCATTTACAAGAACCTGTCGAATAGCGTCGAAACCCTTGCCTATCCCAACGTCGTGGTCGGCAGCAAGCGGCTCGACGACAAGGTCGCCTATGCCATCGTCAAGGCGGTGGCGGAAAACTTCGACGCCGTCCGCGTCGGCGATACGTCGCTCAACGACTTCGATCCCAAGGACATGGCCCGCGATGTCGGCAGCCCCTTCCATCCGGGTGCCGCCAAGTACTACCGCGAGCGCGGCTGGATGAAGTAAGCGGCTTTTTGCTGCGCCCGGCATTTTCATGC
>JAYQQF010000017.1:0-66610 GCA_038145705.1 Alphaproteobacteria bacterium
TCCGAAATCGTGGCCCTATTGCGGGCGCGGCGCCCCGTGGGCGCCGCGAGCGTAGGCTATGGAAACGCCGTTCAGCCGTGGGCGACGGCGCGCGGCGCTTCGATCTCGAAATCGGCGATCTCGTCGTCGGCGCGGCTCGGCACGGCGGCCATCGGCACGATTTCATAGGCCGAGGGGTCGGCAAACAGGGCTTCCAGCAGGCGATGGTTCAGCGCATGGCCGGACCGCGAGCCGTGGAAATGGCCGACGATGGGCAGGCCGGCCAGATACAGGTCGCCCACCGAGTCGAGGATCTTGTGGCGCACGAATTCGTCCGTGTACCGCAGGCCCGAATCGTTCAGCACCTTGTCGCCGCTGACCACCACCGCGTTGTCGAGAGAGCCGCCCTTGAGAAGGCCCGCCGCGCGCAGCGCCGCCACTTCGTGCTCGAAGCCGAAGGTGCGGGCACGGGCAACCTGCTTCTTGAAGGCGCCGTCGGCCAGCTTGACGGAATGAGACTGACTCGCCACCGCGGGCGAGGCGAATTCGATGTCGAAGCCGAGCGTGAAAACCTCCGCCGGGGCGAGGGTCGCATAGCGGTTGGGCTCGCGCACTTCGATGGGCTTCTTGATGCGGATTGCCTTGCGCGGCGCGTCCAGTTCGCGCACGCCGGCGCACTCGATCAGGAATGCGAAGGGAGCCGCGCTGCCGTCCATGATCGGCACTTCCGGCCCGTTGATTTCGACCAGGGCGTTGTCGATACCGAGGCCCGCGAAGGCGGCCATCAGGTGTTCGATGGTGGCGATGGAAACGCCGTCCTTGTTGGCGATGGTCGAGCACAGGCGCGAATCGACGACGTTGCGCCAATCGGCCTCGATGATTGCCTGACCGCCGGAAATATCGATGCGCTTGAAGCGGATGCCGCTGTCGGCTTCCGCCGGCAGGATCGTCATCGTCACCTTGGCGCCGGTGTGAAGACCGACGCCGGAGCAGCCGATGGAATTCTTCAGGGTCTTTTGCTTGAGAACGCTACGCATGATTGGCAACCGGACAGTTCCTTGCCCCCTGTAGGGCCACGTCGGCCGAGGAGGGGCTCCCCCTAAAAGAGCATCCGGAGGATGTTTACCAACACCCCCCGGAGCCCTCAAATCAACAATTGTTTCCGAATGTTACGAGCCGGGACCCGGAATCCCGAGGCTTTGCGAAAGACCGGGTCCCCGTTCGTGATAGCCCCCTAGTTCGCCTGGCGGCGCAGGAAGGCCGGGATCTCGAGCAGGTCTTCCTCGAGGTCGCGGTCCTTGGCCGGGGCCGGTTCAAGACCGCCAAGGGCGGGCTGGGCCGGGGCCGGCTTCGGTTCAGGGCGGGGTTCGGGACGCGGTTCGGGCCGGGCCGCCTGCGGGGCAGGGGCCACTACCGGAGCGGGAGCCGAGGCGGCTTCCGCCATCGGGGCAGGCGGGGCCACAGGCTCGGCCGGCATTTCCGGGGCCTTTGCCTCGACCGGTTCGGGCTGCGGCGCGGGGGCCTCAGCCGCCGGGGCGGCCGGGGCTTCCACCGCCGGGGCAGCAGGGGCTTCGGCCTTGGCCGGTTCCGGGGCGCGGAAGCTCGGCTCCACCACGGCCTTCTTGGCCGGCTGGGCGTCGCTGTAGCCGAACAGGCCGCCGCCGGTCACCCGGGCGAACAGGCTGCGCTTGGGCGCGGGCTGGGCGCGGCCGGCGTTGACCAGTTCGGCTTCCGCCATCGGGTTGGTCGCCCGCTGGGGCTTGGTCATGACCGGGGTTTCGGGTGCGGCCATCGGTGCCGGCGGCAGGAACGGCTTTTCGGCGTCGCCGTGGATGCCGCCCTGGATCGCGGCTTCCATCTTCGGCGCAGGCTGGGGAGCCGGGGCCGTGGACTGGGGCGTCAGCTCGGCGCGGACGTCGAGATCAAGCACGTCCTCAACCGGCTGGGCGGCAGTGCGCGCCTGGGCGCGGGGCGCAGGCGCCGTCATGCCGGCCTGGACCGGGGCGCGCGGCGGGATGCCGAGGCCGGGGCCGCCCTGTGCCGCCAGACGGGCGGCCTCGCGGGCGCGGGTATTGTCATGGACCAGCGAGATGGTGCGCGGCTTCGGCTGGGCCGAAACCTCGGCATCGATGCCGGTGGCGATCACCGAAATGCGCATGCGGCCGTCGAGTGCCTCGTCGAAGGTCGAGCCGAAGATGATGTTGGCGTCCGGGTCCACTTCCGAACGGATGCGGTTGGCCGCCTCGTCGACCTCGAACAGGGTCATGTCGTAGCCGCCGGTGATGTTGATCAGCACGCCGCGCGCGCCTTCCATCGATACATCGTCGAGCAGCGGGTTTGAGATGGCGGCCTCGGCGGCGGCGATGGCGCGGTTGTCGCCCTCGGCCTCGCCGGTGCCCATCATCGCCTTGCCCATCTCGCTCATGACCTGCCGGACGTCGGCGAAGTCGAGGTTGATGAGGCCGGGCATGACCATCAGGTCGGTGACCCCGCGCACGCCCGAATAGAGGACGTTATCGGCGAGCTGGAAGGCATCGGCGAAGGTCGTCTTTTCGTTGGCGACGCGGAACAGGTTCTGGTTCGGGATGATGATCAGGGTGTCCACGTAATGCTGGAGCTCCTCGATCCCTTCTTCGGCCAGCCGCATGCGGTTGAGGCCTTCGAACTGGAACGGCTTGGTGACGACGCCGACGGTCAGGATGCCCTGCTCGCGCGCCGCGCGGGCCAGGACCGGCGCTGCGCCGGTGCCGGTGCCGCCGCCCATGCCGGCGGTGATGAACACCATGTTCGAGGTCTGGATCTGCTCGATGATGTCCTCGATCGCTTCCTCGGCGGCGGCACGGCCGACGTCGGGGCGCGAACCTGCGCCGAGACCCTGGGTGATGTTGCGGCCGAGCTGGATCTTGCGTTCCGCGCTCGACTGCGCCAGCGCCTGGGCGTCGGTATTGCAGACGACGAATTCGACGCCGCCGAGAGACTTGGCGATCATGTTGTTGACGGCATTGCCGCCGGCGCCGCCGACGCCAATGACGGTGATCCGGGGCTTAAGGTCCGGTTCCGGGTGGGGCATCTTGAGGTTGATGGTCATGTGCGCCTCCTAGGAAAGCACAGGCCGGTCGGCCTGGGTGCTGCGGGTGAAAGTGAAAACGGGTGCGGTGACAGGTGTAGTGATGGTGATGAACGCGGTTGCCCGCCGGGACGCGCCGCGTCCTGCGGGGAATGGGACTGAACCCCGCGCGGGCCGCGGGGCGGTGGTGGGTTGATGCTCAGAAATTCTCACGGAGCCACAGTCCGAAACGGCCCATCAGGCCGCTCGGCTCCTCAGTTGTTTGACGGGAACGGGTGGCGGGCATCGCCCTGGGCGCTTCGTCGGGACGGCGCGCGGCGAAGGTCAGGAGACCCGCGCAGGCGGCGAAGGCCGGGCCGCCGGTCGAATCGGCTAGCCCCGCGATCTTGAGGGGCCGTCCCCGGCGCACCTGCTTGTCGAGAATGTCTGCGGCCAGTTCGGGCAGGCCGTTCAGCTGGCTGGCGCCGCCCGTCAGTACGACGCGGCGGCCGGCGATCTTGTCGTAGCCCGCCATCTCAAGACGTCCGCGCAGCAGTTCGAAGGTTTCCTCGAGGCGCGGGCGGATGATGCTGACCAGCATCGAGCGCGGCACGTGGTTCGCCATGTTGCGGTCTTCCTCGCCCATCAGCGGCACGTCGATCAGTTCGCGGTCGTCGGTGCCCGACGCGATGGCGTTGCCGTAAAGGGTCTTCATGCGCTCGGCATGGGCGATGGGGGTCGAAAGGCCGCGCGCGATGTCGGCGGTGACGTGGCTGCCGCCCACCGGCACGCTGTCGGCGTGGATCAGGTGGCCATCGTAGAACACCGCCATTGAGGTGGTTCCGGCGCCCATGTCGATGACGGTGGCGCCGAGGTTGATCTCGTCCTCGACCAGCGCCGACAGGCCCGCCGAATAGGGCGCGAGCACGATGTCTGAGACTTCCAGGCGGCAGCGGTTGAGGCTGGTCACCAGGGTACGCACCGCGCCGGTCATTGCGGTGATCACGTGCATGCTGACGCCCAGCCGGTCGCCGTACATGCCGCGCGGGTCGCGGATGCCGCGCGCGCCGTCGATGGTGTAACCGACCGGGATGCAGTGGATCAGTTCGCGTTCGTCGCTCTGGCAGGCGGCATGGCCCTGGGCCAGTACCTTGCGCATGTCGGCGTCGCCCACCTCGTGGCCGGCGATGGAAACGTCGTAGTGCAGGATTTCCGACTTGGGCGCGCCGCCCGACAGGTTGACGATGACGTCTTCGATGGTTTCGCCCGCCATCTGCTCGGCCGCATGCACGGTGGCGAGGATGGCCTCTTCCGCCGCCTCGACGTCGGTGATTACGCCCGAGCGCACCCCGGCCGAGGCGTGATGTCCGATGCCGATGACGCGGACCGCGCCTTCGTCACTGATGCGCGCGATGAAACAGGCGATCTTGCTCGACCCGATATCGAGCGCGGTGATCAGCCCTTCCTTTGATCTCGCGAGACGCTTTTTCTTCATGTCCCCGTTCCCCCGTTGCCCGCTCAGGTGTCCCTGGCCGGGCGCCTGGCGCCGCCACCAGCGGCGCGAGTCTTCGAATTCCGTCCGGCGTCTGCACCCGAGAGCGGGCGCGATCCGTGGCGCGTACGCACGACCAGCCGGTCGGGCAGGCGCATGTCGATGGCGACGACATCGCGCGCGAGAATGCCGTCGCGGGCGATCAGCTCGGCCAAGCGGGCAACGGCCCGCGCCGTTCCGTCCTCTGGCAGCTGCACGGTGACATCACCCTTGAGGCGCAGGTCCCAGCGCCGCCCGGCGACGCGCACGATGGCGCTGACCGCGTCCTTGACGGCGGGGCGGACGCGCAGGATGTCGATGATTCTCTCGGCATGTTCGGCGGCATTGGCGCCGACGATCATCGGCAGGCCGGGGAAGCGGCCGAGATGCTCGCGGGTGATGACGACGCCTTCGCGGTCGATCAGGCCGAGCTTGCCGTCATGCTGCCAGAGCGCCAGCGGCTCGCGCTCGACGAGGCGCAGGTAAATGGTGTCGGGCAGGCGGCGCTCCACCTCGGCCGCGCGCACCCAGTTGATCTTCTCAAGGCGCGCCTTGGCCGCGTGGGGGTCGAAGGCGAGGATGGGCTGGCCGCGCATGGCACCAAGCGCGCGCGTCACCTCATCGCGGTCGGCGCGGTTGCGGCCGAGCACGAGAACATTCTGCACGCGCAGGCCGGCCCGTGCCGTCAGTCCGATGGCGCCGTCGCGCGCGGCGGCGATGCTGGCCTCGACGCGTCCGCTCGTATAGACCCAGGCGCCCCCTGCGATCGCGGCGACGAACAGCGCTGCGGGCAGGCCCAAGCGCAGGGCCGTGCGCAGACCCTTGGGCAGTCCCTTGCGGCGCGGACGCTTGGGCGCGGCCTTGCGGGCACGGTTGCTCTTCAACGCGGGCATGAGGCGTCCTCCACCATCCAGGAAACGAGTTCGCCGAAACCGATGCCGCAGTGGCCTGCGATTTCGGGCACCAGCGACAGCGGCGTCATGCCGGGCTGGGTATTGACTTCAAGCACGACGAAACGGCCGGGCTCGTCCTTGGTGTCGTCGTAGCGAAGATCGGTGCGGCTGACGCCGCGGCAACCGAGTGCCCTGTGCGCGGCGAGGCCGATGCCGAGCGCCTGCGCGTAAGCCGCCTCGCCGATGGGGGCCGGCATCAGGTGATCGGCCTTGCCTTCGGTGTACTTGGCTTCGAAATCGTAGAAGCGGCCCTTGGGCCTGATCTCGATGGCGCCGAGCGCGCGATCGCCCATGACCGCGACCTGGATCTCGCGCCCGGGGATATAACGTTCGACCAGCACGCTGTCGCCGAAGGACCAGTCCTTCGCCGCGGGCGGCGCGTCGTTTTCGAAGACGATCCTGACGCCGACCGAGGAGCCTTCGTTGAGCGGCTTGAGGACATAGGGCGGCGCCATGACATGGCGGCCGACGATATCCTCGCGCCCATAGACGCCGCCTTCGGCGCAGTCGAGGCCTGCCTCGCGGAAGAGGCGGCGCGCCGTCGGCTTGTCCATGGCGACGGCCGAGGCCAGCACGCCCGAATGGGTATAGGGAATCTGCATGAGTTCAAGGGCGCCTTGGATGCAGCCGTCTTCGCCGAAGCGCCCGTGCAGGGCGTTGAAGGCGACGTCGGGGCGGTGCGCGGCAAGTTCCGACACGACGCGGCCCAAATCGTGGCCGACGTCGATCTTCGCCACGTCATGGCCCAGCTCCGCGAGGGCCTTGGCGCAGGCCGCGCCCGAGACCAGCGATACTTCGCGTTCTGCCGACGGCCCGCCCATGAGGACGGCGATGCGCTTCTTCGCGCTCATGCCCGGCCTCCCTTCGCGGGAACGCCGATGATGCGGATTTCCCATTCCAGCGTGATGCCGGAATGGGCCTTCACGCGGCGGCGGACTTCCTCGCCCAGCGCCTCGATATCGGCGGCGGTGGCGGTGCCCTCGTTGATCAGGAAGTTGCAATGCTGGTCGGAGACGCGCGCGTCGCCGATCGTCAGGCCGCGGCAGCCTGCCGCGTCGATCAGTTCCCAGGCCTTGTGGCCTTCCGGGTTTTTGCCGTCGGGCGAAGCCCCGGGATTCTTGAAGGTCGAGCCGCCGGTGCGCGTGCGCACGGGCTGGGTGGCGGCGCGGGCATCCTGGATTTCCTTGATGCGCCGCGTGATGTCGGCGCGGACCCCCGGGGTGCCGTGCAGGCGGGCGGCGGTAAAGATGTAGTCGGCGGGCACGCCCGTATGGCGATAGCTCATGTCCATGTCGGCGGGCGAAAGCGTATGCAAGGTGCCGTCGCCACCGACGGCTTCGGCGCTCACCAGAACATCCCTGATCTCGCGTCCGTAGGCACCCGCGTTCATGCGCAGCGCGCCGCCGATGGTGCCGGGAATGCCGGCAAGGAATTCGAGGCCGGCGATCTCCGCCACCGCTGCCGCATGGGCGACGTTACCGTCGAGCGCGCCCGCACCCGCGACGATCTCCGTGCCCTCGATGTCGATGGTGGCGAATTCGCCGCCCAGCCGGATGACGACACCGGGAATGCCGCCATCGCGCACCAGAAGGTTGGAACCGACGCCGATCACCGTCACCGGCACATCGGCGGGACGGTTGCGCAGGAAATGGGCAAGGTCGGCGGCATCGGCGGGGCGGAACATCACTTCCGCCGGTCCGCCGACGCGGAACCAGGTGATGCGCGAAAGCTCGGCGCCCTCGCGGTAGCGCCCGCGCACTATTGGCAGCCGGTCGATCAGGCGGTGATGGATGTGGGCGGCCGCCATCATGTGCCGCCTCCCTTGCCGGGGCCCAGCGCTTCGAGTTCGGCGGGCAAGGCCTGCGCCCAGTAGGTGACGGAACCGGCGCCGAGGCAGACCACCAGGTCGCCCGCCTTGGCGAGGCCATGCACGATCCCGGCAAGCGCCTTGGGATCGGCCAGTGCGATCACGTCGCGATGGCCGCGCGCGCGCAGGCCCTCGACCATGTGATCGCGGTCGATGCCCTGGATCGGCTTTTCGCCCGCCGGATAGACTTCGGCGACGATGACGGTGTCGGCATCGTTGAAGCAGGTGCAGAACTGGTCGAACAGCGACTTGAGGCGCGAATAGCGGTGCGGCTGGACGACGGCGATGATGCGGCCGGTGGTCGCTGCGCGCGCGCCCTTGAGGACGGCGGCGATCTCGACCGGGTGGTGGCCGTAATCGTCGATGACGGTGACGCCGTGGGCTTCGCCGGTGCGGGTGAAGCGCCGCTTGACCCCGGCGAAGCTCGCCAGTGCGGCGCGGATGCTGTCGTCGGGAATGTCCATTTCCTGGGTGACGCTGATGGCGGCGAGCGCGTTCTGGACATTGTGGTTGCCCAGCATCGGCAGCTTCATGCCTTCCAGCGTGCGCGGCTTGGCAGAGGCGCGCGAGGTGATGATGACGTCGAAGGTGATGACGCCGGGTTCGGCCTTGATGTTGACGGCGCGGACATCGGCCTGCGGGCTCATGCCGTAGGTGATCAGCTTGCGATCCGACACGCGCGGGATCATCGCCTGCACTTCGGGATGGTCGATGCAGACTGCGGCGAAGCCGTAGAACGGAATGTTCTGCACGAAGGACACGAAGGCCGTGCGCACGGCGTCGAAATCGCCGTAGAAGTCCAGGTGCTCGGGATCGATGTTGGTGACGATGGCGATCGTCGCGGGCAGCTTGGTGAAGGTGCCATCCGATTCGTCGGCCTCGACCACCATCCATTCGCCTGTGCCAAGCCTTGCGTTGGAGCCATAGGCATTGACGATGCCGCCGTTGATCACGGTGGGATCGAGCCCGGCGCCGTCGACAATGGCCGCGACCAGCGATGTCGTCGTCGTCTTGCCGTGGGTGCCGGCGATGGCGATCGACCACTTGAGGCGCATCAGCTCGGCCAGCATTTCGGCGCGGCGCACCACGGGGATGAGCTTCGCCCGCGCTGCCGACACTTCCGGGTTGTCGCGCGGAATTGCGGAGGACACGACGACGACCTGCGCTTCGCCCAGGTTGTGCGCTTCGTGGCCGACGTGAACGGGGATGCCCATGTCGCGCAGGCGCTTGACGTTGGCGCTGTCGGCGACGTCGGAGCCCTGCACCGAATAGCCGAGGTTGTGCAGGATCTCGGCGATGCCGGACATGCCGATGCCGCCGATGCCGACGAAATGGATGGTTCCGATGGTGAGCGGCATCGCTTTCATGCGGCTTCCTTTCCGCCGTTGCGCAGATGCACGGGCACCAGGTTCATCACGAGAATGGCGAGGTTGCCGGCCGCGTCCTTGTGGCCGGCATTGCGCGCAGCGGTCGCCATCTGGGTGAGGCGCCCGGGCTGCTCGATCATCAGCTTGAGGCGGGCGGCAAGCGTTTCGGGCGTGAACGACGGCTCGGCGACCAGCTCGGCGCCGCCCGACGCGGCCACCGCGCGGGCATTCGCCGTCTGGTGGTCGTCGGCGGCGGAAGGGTAAGGCACGAGAATCGCCGGGCGCCCCGCGCAGGTCAGCTCGGCGCAGGTGGAAGCGCCCGCGCGGCACACCACGATATGGGCGCGGCCCAGCCTTTCGGGCAGGTCGGCGAAGAAACTCTCGACGGTGGCGGACTGGCCCATCCCGGCATAGGCGGCGCGCACGGTCTCCAGGTCTTCGGGGCGGGCCTGCTGGGTCACGTTGATGCGCGCGCGGATTTCTTCGGGCAGGCGGGCGATGGCGCCCGGCACCACGCGGGCAAAGACGCTCGCACCCTGGCTGCCGCCGGTGACGAGAAGTTCGACCGGGGCACCGCGGGCGGGCTCGGCAAAGGGAATATCGCGCAGGGCCCGCACCGGTTCGCGCACGGGATTGCCGGTCAGTACCACCTTGTCGGCGTCATCGGGGCGGATGCGCGCGACCTCGGCGAAAGACGTGGCGATCGCCGACACGCGCGGGGCCAGCAGCCGGTTGGCGCGCCCGAGCAGGGCGTTCTGTTCGTGGATGACGGTGGGCACCGAAAGGCTGGTGGCGGCCAGCATCGCGGGCACCGAGGCATAGCCGCCGAAGCCGACGACGACGGAGGGCCGCAGGCGGGCCAGCAGCTTGCGCGACTGCAACCCGCCCAGCGCCAGTTCGGCGGCGCCGGTGATGCGGCGCAGGAAGGAAACCCCCGACACGCGCCCGGCGCGGATGGCATGGGTATCGAGCCCGCCGAGCGCGCCCGACCACGCCTTGCCGCGGCTGTCGGTGAACAGCGCCAGGGTGTAGCCGCGCTGGCGCAGTTCGGCGGCCAGCGCCTCGGCCGGAAATACATGCCCGCCGGTGCCGCCGGCGACCAGCACGATGGGATGGCGTTGGGAGAGGTTTTCGGGCGACACCTCAGACCTCCCCCAGGCCGACATGCTTGCGCGTCAGCGCCAGCATCAGCCCCATGGTGATGGCGATCCCGATCAGCGACGACCCGCCGTAGGAAATGAACGGCAGGGTCATGCCCTTGGTCGGCATCAGGTTGAGGGTGGACGCCATGTGAATGATCGCCTGGGTGCCGAACTGGGTCAGCAGGCCCGTGACCGCGAGCAGCACGAACAGGTTGTGCGCTTCGAGCGATCGCGCGATGGCGCGCAGCACGATGGCGGCGAAAATGGCGACGATGATCAGGCAGGCGAAGAAGCCGAGCTCTTCGCCGGCGACGGCGAAGATGAAGTCGGAATGGGCGTCGGGCAAGACTTCCTTGACCGTGCCTTCGCCGGGGCCGCGGCCGAACAGGCCACCGTTCATGAAGGCTTCCAGCCCCGTCGCCACCTGGTAGCTGTCGCCAGACGAGGGATCGAGGAAACGGTCGATGCGGCTGGCGAAGTGCGGCAGGGTGTAATAGGCGCCGAGGGCGCCGAGGGCGGCCAGCGCGATGCCGCCCGCAATCAGGTAGAGCGGCATGCCGCCGACGAAAAATTCGGCGAAGAAGATGGCGGTGACAAGCGCGGTCTGGCCCATGTCGGGTTCGAGCACCAGAAGCATGGCGACGAGGCCGTAAACACCCAGCGCGATGGCGAGGCCGGGGAATTTCTCCGACGACTTGGCGGTCGCCATCAGCCAGGCGATGACAACGGCGAAGGTCGGCTTGACCAGCTCGGACGCCTGCAGCGAAAAGCCGCCGAGGCTGAGCCAGCGCTTGGCGCCCTTGATTTCGACGCCGACGAAGAGCGTCGCCACCAGCAGGACAACGGACAGGGCGAACAGCACGATGCCGACGCGCCGCACGCCACGCGGCTCCAGCAGCGACAGGGTAAAGACCGCGGCAAGCGCCGGCAGCAGGTAAACGAGCTGTCGCTTGACGAAGTAATAGGTGTCGTAGCCGATGCGCTCGGCCACGGCGGGAGAGGCGGCAAGGGTCAGCAGGATGCCGAAGCCGATCAGGGCCGCGACGGCGAACAGCGTCCAGCGGTCCACGGTCCACCACCAGCGGGCGAGCACGGAGGTATCGGTGCGCGCGAAGCCGATCATGGCGTCGCCCCCTCGGTTTCGGGCGCGGTTTCGGGCAGCGCCGCCACCATCCGGCGGAAGGCGTTGCCGCGGGCTTCGAAGTTGGCGAACTGGTCGAAAGAGGCGCAGGCCGGCGACAGCAGCACGACGGCCGGGCGGCCTGCTGCCTGTGCCGCTTGATGGGCGGCGGCCAGCGCGGCATCGAGCGTTCCCGACATTGTATAGGCGACGCGGCCTTCGATGGCGGCGGCGATATCGGCGGCGGCCTTGCCGATGAGATAGGCGTGGCGGATGCGGCCGAAGCCCGGCGCAAGTGCGGCAAAGCCGCCGTCCTTGGCCAGCCCGCCCGCGATCCAGAAGATGTCGTCGTAGCAGACGACGGCGCGCAGCGCCGCGTCCGGGTTCGTCGCCTTCGAGTCATTTATATAGGTGACGGCGCCGATGCGGCGCAGGCGTTCCTGACGATGGGCAAGGCCCGGATAGCTCGCAAGGCCCGCCGCGATCTGTTCCGGCGGCAGTCCGAAGGCGAGCAGCGCCGCCGTCGCGGCCGCCGCGTTCTGCCAGTTGTGGGCGCCGGGCAGGGTGGCGACGGCGGAGATGTCGGCGATCTGGCGCGTGGCACCCGTGGTCGCGTCCATGATGCGCCCGTCTTCGACCCAGATGCCGTCCACAACGGGGCCTTCGGCGGAGATGGCGACGACGCGCGCCTTGCCCGAGGCGCGCAGGCGTTCGGCCACGGCGCGGCAGTCGGCATCGTCGGCGCCGATCACGGCGACCGAGCGGGACCCGCGCATCAGTCCGAACAGGCGTTCCTTGGCGGCGATGTAGCCGGCCATGCCGCCGTGGCGGTCGAGGTGGTCGGGGGTGATGTTGATCAGCACGGCGACGTCGAAGCCCGCGGTGGCGATGCGTTCGATCTGATAGCTCGACAGTTCCAGCACGTAAGCGCCGTCCGCCCCCTGGGGCGCGAGACCGAGTGCCGCGGGACCCAAGTTGCCGCCGACCGAGCACGACACGCCCGCAGATTTCAGGCAGTGGCCGATCAGCGCCGTGACGGTCGATTTGCCGTTGGTGCCGGTGATGCCGATGACGCGCGCACCCGCTCTGGCATTGGCGCCGAGCAGAAGGTCTATGTCGCAGAGGATCGGCACGCCTGCCTTGCGCGCGGCCTCGGCGGTGGGATGGGGCTTCGGGTAGGTGTGCGGGATGCCCGGCGACAGCAAGAGCGCCGTGGCACCGGTGAGATCGACATCGGCAAGATCGGTCAGCTTCATGCCGCGCTCGATCGCGGTGGCGCGGCGCCCGGCATCGTCGTCCCAGGCAAGCACGCGCGCGCCCGTGCGCTCGAGCGCTTCGACCGTGGCGAGGCCCGACGCACCGAGCCCCATCACGGCGTAGGTCTGTCCCGAAGTGGCGGCGAGTTCGATCATGTTCCTTCTAGCGCAGCTTCAGGGTGGAAAGGCCGATCAGCGCGAGAACGATCGCGATGATCCAGAAACGGATGACGACGGTGGGTTCGGCCCAGCCCTTCTTCTCGAAGTGATGGTGCAGCGGCGCCATGCGGAAGACGCGCTTGCCGGTCAGCTTGAAGGACACGACCTGGACGATCACCGAAACCGTTTCCAGCACGAACAGCCCGCCGATCACGGCCAACACCAGTTCGTGCTTGATGATGACGCTGACGGCGCCGAGCGCACCGCCGACCGACAGCGAGCCGGTATCGCCCATGAACACCATGGCGGGCGGCGCGTTGAACCACAGGAAGCCGAGCGATGCGCCGACCAGCGCACCGCACAGCACGGTCAGTTCGCCCGCCCCGGAAACGAAATGGATTTGCAGGTAATTGGCGAAGATGGCGTTGCCGACGAGATAGGAAATCAGTGCGAGGCAGCCCGCCGCGATCATCACCGGGCCGATGGCGAGGCCGTCGAGCCCGTCGGTCAGGTTGACCGCGTTCGATGCGCCCACCATGACGAAGGCGGCAAAGACCGGGAAGAACCAGCCGAGGTTGATCAGCAGCGACTTGAAGAACGGCACGGCAAGCGTGGTGTCGAGCGGCGCTTTCGTGATGTTCATGATCCACACGGCGGCGGCGGCGGCGACGGCGATTTCGGCGGTCAGGCGGATCTTGCCCGGCACGCCCTTGTGATTGCGCCGCGTCAGCTTCAGGTAGTCGTCGGCAAAGCCGATGGCACCGAAGCCGATGGTCACGAACAGCACGACCCAGACGTAGGCGTTGGTCAGGTCCGCCCACAGCAGCGTCGCCACCGAAAGACCCAGCAGGATGATGAAGCCGCCCATGGTGGGCGTGCCCTTCTTGGTCAGCAGGTGGGACTCGGGCCCATCGGTGCGGATGGGCTGGCCTTCCGCCTGGCGCGACTTGAGCCAGCGGATGACGGCGGGGCCGCACAGGAAGCAGACGATGAGCGCGGTCATCACCGCGCCGCCGGTCCGGAAGGAGAGGTAACGGAACAGGTTGAGGGGGCCGAACTCGTTCGCGAGCGGGGCGAGGAGGTTATAAAGCATTCGTCCTGTCAGTCCTCCTCAATGGGCCGGTTCGGCCTTGGGCGCCGCGCCCGGCTTGGCGAGCGCGCGCACGACGGAGCCGAGGTTCTGGCTGTTCGAGCCCTTGACCAGCACGACGTCGCCGTCGCGCAGCAATTCGTTGAGCAATGCGACAAGGTCGGCGGCGCGCGCGCCATGTCCGGCGCGCAGGCGGCGGGGCAGCGCATCGTCGAGATGCATCATGTTGTCGCCGGTCGTCAGCACCAGGTCGGCCCCGGCGGCAACGATATCGTCGGCGAGTTCGGCGTGCGCCCGGGCGGAACCGGAGCCGAGTTCGAGCATGTCGCCGAGCACCGCGATGCGCCGTCCGCCGGCGCCCGGTTTGGCCTGGGCCAGCACCTTGAAGGATGCGCGCATGGAAGCAGGCGAGGCATTGTAGGAATCGTCGATGACCAGCGCTTCGCCGCCGCCCGCGAGCTTCACGCGAACGCGCTTGCCGCGCCCGGCAGGGGCGTCCATGCGGCCGAGCGCGTCGGCGGCCTTGTCGAGGTCGGCGCCGAGAACCGAAACTGCGGCAAGTACCGCCATGGCGTTGAGCGCGTTGTGCCGCCCGGGCAGGGCGAGGGTGAAGTCGAGGGATTTGCCCATGATGTCGGCGCGAATGCGCGCGGGCGATCCGCTTTCGTAAGAAAGCAGCCGGGCATCGGCATCTTCGGCCTCGCCGAAAGACACGACATTGGCGATCGAGCGCGCGGCGGCTTCTTCGACCAGGAAATCGTAGAAGCGGTTGTCGCGGTTCAGCACCGCCGTGCCGCGCCCGCGCAGGCCGTCGAAGATTTCGGCCTTGGCGCGTGCGATGTCCTCGATGGAGTCGAAGAATTCCAGGTGCACGGCCTCCACGGTCGTGATGATGGCGACGTCGGGGCGCACGATGCGCGAGAGCGGCGTGATTTCGCCCGCGTGGTTCATGCCGATCTCGAACACGCCGAATTTGGTGTCGCGCGGCATGCGGGCAAGCGACAGTGGCACGCCCCACAGGTTGTTGAGGTTTCCGAACGTGGCGGCAACCTTGCCCGACGGCGCGAGGGCGGCCGCCAACGCTTCCTTGGTCGAGGTCTTGCCGACGCTGCCGGTGACGGCGACGCGGCGGGCATCGGCGCGCTGGCGCGCGGCGCGGGCCAGCGCCTTGAGGCCGGAATAGGTGTCCTCGACGATCAGCAGGGGCTGGTCCTCGGGGTGATTGCGCGGGATGCGGTTGACCAGCGCGCAGGCGGCGCCGGCCTTGAAGGCATCGGCAAGAAAGTCATGGGCATCGAAGCGGGGGCCGCGGATGGCGACGAACAGGTCGCCCTTCGCCAGCGTGCGGCTGTCGATGCTGACGCCGCTTGCCGTCCACGGCCGGGTCGAATGCCCGCCGGTGGCGTGTTCGGCTTCCGTCTGGGTCCAGAGCGGATTGGCGGCGTCTGTCACTGGCGCCCCCCGTCGGTATCGGCGATGGCCTTGCGCGCCTCGTCGGCGTCGAAGAAGGGATGAACCTTGTCGCCGATGATCTGGCCGCGTTCGTGGCCCTTGCCGGCGATCACCAGCACGTCGCCCGCGCCGAGCGCGGCGACGGCGGCGGCGATGGCTTCGTGGCGGTCGGCGATTTCGCGCGCGCGTCCGAACGTGCCGGAGAGAACCTCGCGGCGGATGGCGGCGGCGTCTTCGCTCCGGGGATTGTCGTCGGTGACGATGATTTCGTCGGCGCTATCGACGGCGATGCGGCCCATCAGCGGGCGCTTGCCGCGGTCGCGGTCGCCACCGCAGCCGAACACGACCGAAAGGCGGCCCATTGCATGGGGGCGCAGCGCCGCCAGCACGTTGGCGAGCGCGTCGGGGGTATGGGCGTAGTCGACGAAGACGGCGCCGCCGTTGGCGCGCGTGCCGACAAGTTCCATGCGGCCGGGCGCGCCCCTGAGGCTGCCGATGGCGCCGAGCGCGTCTTCGGCGGCGGCGCCGGTGGCAAGTGCCAGGCCGAGCGCGCAGGCGACGTTGTGCAACTGGAAGCCGCCGACCAGCGGAACATGGACGTCATGGGAACGCCCGGCGATGTCGAGTGTAGCAAGCTGGCCGAGCCCGTTCGGGCGCGCGCGGCGAATGCGAATGTCGTGGCCGTGCAGGCCATAGGCCAGCACGCGATGGCCGCGGCGCGCGGCGATCCCCGACAGCGCCGCGTATTGCGGGATGTCGGCGTTGAGAACGGCGATGCCGTCTGCGGGCAGCAGGTCGGTGAACAGGCGCGCCTTGGCGGCGAAGTAATTTTCCTCGGTCCCGTGGTAATCGAGGTGATCGCGCGTCAGGTTGGTGAAGGCGGCAGCGACGAGCTTCACGCCGTCGAGGCGGAACTGCTCGATACCGTGCGACGAGGCCTCCATGCACAGGTGGCTGACGCCATCGCCCGCAAGGCGCGCGAGTGTCGCATGCAGGCGGGCGGGGTCGGGCGTGGTCAGGGCGCCCGGTTCTTCGAAGCCCGGCGCCGAAACGCCCAGCGTGCCGAGGGACGCGGCGGGAATGCCCATGTGCGTCCAGATCTGGCGGGTGAAACTGGCGACTGAAGTCTTGCCGTTGGTGCCGGTGACGGCGGCGGTCACCTCGGGCTGGGCATCGTAGAAACGCGCAGCCATCAGCGCGAAGCGGCGGCGCGGCTCGGCGTCCTCGACGACGGGCAGATTGGCGAGATCGGCATCCACGCCGGAATCGAGAAGCGCCTTGGTGCCGGCAGGCGCCAGCAGGGCAACGGCGCCGCGGCCAACCGCGTCCTTGACGAAGGCGCGACCGTCGCGGGCGTGTCCGGGCAGGGCCGCAAACAGGTAGCCCGGCCGGACCTCGCGCGAATCGGACGCGATTCCGGTGATGTCGATGGTCCGTGCTGCCTCGTTCTTCGCCAAAAGGGTTCCTTCTTTTCCGATCAGGTCAATAAGACGCAACTTGGTCGCTCCCTTGCCGGTCCTTGGGCTTGGACTTGGCGGCCACGGGAAGCTTGAGGTCGAGAATGCGCGCGACCTCCGGTGAATCTGACGCGCGCGGCGCTATGCCGAGCAGGGGTGCCGCGCGTTCGACGAAACGCTTGACCACCGGCGCGGCCACCCAGCCGCCGGTGGCGTAACCGAAGGACTGCTTGTTGCCGTGCGGTTCATCGACGATGACGAGAACGACGTAGCGCGGATCGTCGATCGGGAAGGCGCCGGCGAAGGAGGACACCAGCGCCTTTGCGCGGTAGCCGCGCGCGCCGATCTTTTCGGCGGTACCGGTCTTGCCGCCGACGAAATATCCCTTGGCCTCGGCCTTGGTGCCGGTACCGTCGGTGACCACGAGGCGCATGAGGCGGCGCATGTCGCGCGAGGTTTGCGGCTTGAGCACGCGCGTGCCCGGCGTAGCGGCATCCTTGGCGGGCTTCAGCAGCGTCGCCTTCGGCAGGATGCCGCCGTTGACGACGGCGGCGGTCGCCTGGGCGAGTTGCACCGGCGTCACCGCGACGCCATGGCCGAAGGAAATGGTCATGGTGTTGATCTCGCGCCAGGGCGAGGGCATGAGCGGCGAGCCGACCTCGGGCAGTTCGATGGCGGCAGGCGCCAGCAGGCCAAGACGGCGCAGGTACTCCTGCTGGCGCTTGGTGCCGACGTCGAGCGCCATCTTCACCGTGCCGATGTTGGACGAGTAGATGAAGATTTCCGGAACCGTCAGCCAGCGGTTCTTGCCGTGGTAATCGGTGATGACGAAGCGCGCGATGCGGATCGGCTTGGAGGCGTCGTAGCTGCTCGCCATCTTCGATGCGCCGCTGTCGAGCGCCATCGCGGTCGTGAAGATCTTGAAGGTCGAGCCCATCTCGTAGACGCCGAGCGTCGTGCGGTTGAAGGCGGCCTTCTGGGGAATCGCATTGGGAAGGTTGGGATCGAAATCGGGCAGTGAGACCAGCGCCACGATTTCTCCGCTCTTCGCATCCATGACCATTGCCGCGGCGCCGTCGGCGCGGAATGTGGTCACGGCGGCCTGGAGTTCCTGATGCAGGATATGCTGGACGCGCGCATCGACCGACAGCCTGACCGGGGCGGCGCCCGAACGCAGCGTGTCGTCGAAGGTCTTTTCGATGCCGGCAAGGCCCGTGCCGTCGGTGCCGGCGAAGCCGAGCACGTGGGCGAAGAGTTTTCCCTGCGGATAGACGCGGCGTTCTTCGCGCTGGAAGTAGAGGCCGGGGATGCCGAGTGCGTTGACCGCATATTGCTGGCGCGGCGTCAGGTGCCGCTTGAGCCAGACGAAGGAGCGGTCCGACGACAGCTTGCTCATCGCTTCGCCCGCGGTAATACCGGGCAGGATGCGTGCGAGCTTGTCGGCGGCTTCGCGCGCATCGAGAATCTGGCGCGGATTGGCGTAGAGCGACGCGGTGTTGAGCGATGTCGCAAGCAGGACGCCGTTGCGATCGACGATATCGGCGCGGCCCGCGGCGAAGGCGGGGGTGCGCTTGTTGGCGGCAAGGCGCGGCTCGCCCGCGGGCTTGACGATGGTGACGTCGGCAAGGCGCAGGCCGATGGCGAGGAAGGCGAGCGAAAACAGCGCGCCCGCGACGAGAATGCGGGTGCGTCCGGTTTCCAGCGCCTGCTTGGCGATGCCGTCGATGTTGGTGCGCGTATGGCGGTTGCCGAAAAGGGGACTCATCGCGGGGCCCCCGTTCTGATTGCGCCGATAACCGGTTTCGCCTGCGGCAGGTCCTTGGCTTTTTCCTCACCCTCGCCCTGTTCGGCTTCTTCGATCGGGCGCGGCGGCAGGTCCGAGAGGCGGCCGAGTTGCGCGGGCGTTACCGGGGCAAGGCCCAGGAAGCGGCTGTTCAGGTCTTCGAGCCGCTCGGGCCGGTTGAGGTAGGCCCATTCGGCGCGCAGCACGTGCAGCTGTTCCTGCTCGTGCACGATCTGGCTGTTAAGGCGCGCGAGTTCTTCCTCCAGCGCCTGAACCTTGTACTTGACGTGGAACAGTCCGAAACCCACCGCAACGGCGAGACAGATGCAGAAAAGTGTCGCCCGGCCCTTCATGCTGCGGCCCCTATGGGGGCATCGGTGCGCGTAGCGGCGCGCAGTCTGGCGGAACGGGCCCGCGGGTTGGCGTCGGCTTCCGCCGCGCGCGGCTTGACTGCGCCACGATGGATCAGGTGAAAGGTGGGCGCGGCCTCGGTCACGGTCCCCCGGGAGGAAAGGGACGGCTGGTGACGCGAAGGCCGCGCCCGGGAACCGCAGCGAACGGAAAAGAACGATTTGACGCTGCGGTCCTCAAGGGAATGGAAAGCGACGACGACGAGGCGTCCGCCCGGACGCAGGATGCGTTCGGCCGCGGCGAGGCCGCGAACGATTTCGCCCAACTCGTCGTTCACATGAATGCGAAGCGCCTGGAAGGTGCGCGTCGCGGGATCGATCTTGTCGCGCGCGGCACCGGCGCGGCGGCTGCGCACGGCACGGCGCACGATGTCGGCAAGCGCGCCGGTGGTATGGATCGGCGCTTCCTCGCGTGCACGCACGATGGCGCGCGCAACCGAGCGCGCGAAGCGTTCTTCGCCGTATTCGTAGATGATGTCGGCGAGGTCTTCCTCGCTCATGGTGTTGACGATGTCGGCGGCACTCGGGCCGTCTTCGCCCATGCGCATGTCGAGCGGCCCGTCTGCCTGGAAAGAAAATCCGCGCGCCGCATCGTCAAGCTGGAACGAGGACACGCCGAGATCGAGCACCACGCCGTCGACACGATTGATGCCGCGCGCGGCGAGCAGGCGATCCATTTCGCCGAACCGGCCGGCCAGCACGGTCAGACGGCGCGCGTATTCGCTTTCAAGGGCGCGACCGCGTTCAATCGCCTGGGGATCGCGGTCGACCGCCCAGACGGCGCAATCGGCGGCATCGAGAATGGCGCGCGTGTAGCCGCCGCCGCCGAAGGTGCCGTCTACGTAGATTTCACCGTCGCGCGGCGCAAGCGCGTCGAGCACTTCCGCCAGCATGACGGGAACATGACACCGGCCGGCTTCGGATCGGTTGTCGGGGCGATGCGCGGTCATGGCGGCCTCACTCGCCCTTCGGGCGGGGAACGAGGCGCAGGGTCGCGCCGCGCTCGGCGGCGTTCTTGCGGGCTTCGACCTGATGGCGCGAGAAGGTGTCGGGCGCCCATATCTGGAATGTTGCGCCGCGGCCGACGAAGGCGGCGGCATCGCTGATGCCGGCATGTTCGGCAAGCACGGGCGGCAGCGTAATGCGGCCGTCGCCGTCGATCGGCAACTGGTGGGCATCGGCGAAAATGGTGGAAGCGAGCGCATCCTGTTCGGCGGAAAACTGGTCGAGGGCATCGAGGCTGCGCGACAGTTCTTCCATGCGGTCGATCGCGCAGGCTTCGATAGTGGCGCCGCGATAGCTGCGGAAGGCGACGATGCCGTTGAAGGTCTGTCCCTTGAGGGCAGCGCGAAAGGTCGCCGGGACCGACACGCGGCCCTTGCGGTCAACCTTGTTGACGAATGTGGAGATGAACAACGCCATCACCGCCCCCTTGGGGAACCTCTCCCGGATGCGCCCTGACAGGGATCCGAAGGCCCCGGTTCATGGACACATCATCCCTGGCCGTTTCTGACGCCCGATGGGATGAAATGGGTTAACATGGGATTTCATGGGCGTCAACGGGAATACATAGGATTTCCTTGGTAAACAGGACGTTAACGACGCCCCAATTCGCCGATTTATTTGTGCCTGCCCGGGTCAATATTGCGGACCCCTAGGGCGACAATTTGTTCGCTTTATGTTCTTTATTTGGGAATTTGGCGGCAATCGTGTCGGCGGCCAGTTGGACGCTCCCGGCCGGCGCAGGGCCCGGAGCGTCTACATCCCGAGGGTCTCCGATGGCGTTAAAAGAGGTTAAAAACCGGAAATCATCCCTAATTTCCTGGGTTTTCCGGCCTTAAATCGAGATTTTTAGAAAAATTCGACGAAAATTGTCTCGAAATCGCGGGTTTTTCCCGAAATTTACCCATTTCTCGGCGATTTCTAGTGCCAGATGGCCTGTAAGCCGGGTTCTGTGCCCCCGAAAGGGCGATGACCATTCATCTGGGACGCCCGTTACCGGACGCCTCGCGCGACCAACCCGGATCCGGCGCGGAAACCCGCCTGCCGCCCGGATTGCTCCGGCCGGCCTGGATCCCTATTCGGTCTTGCTCCCGGTGGGGTTTGCCGTGCCGCCGACGTTACCGCCGGCGCGGTGCGCTCTTACCGCACCCTTTCACCCTTACCCAGCCCTTTGAACAAGAGGGGCCGGGCGGTTTGCTTTCTGTGGCACTTTCCCTGGGGTCGCCCCCGCCGGGCGTTACCCGGCACCGTGTTTCCGTGGAGCCCGGACTTTCCTCCCCCCGTCGCCGGGGAGCGGCCATCCGGCCATCTGGCACGGCGTCAATGTGGGGGCGGCGCGCGGGCGGGTCAAGCGCGGCAGAGCTTAGGCCTCGGGCGGAAGGTGCGCGATCAGCCAGTCGAGGCGCCCGGCATCGCCGATGCCGAGCGGATTGCCCAGCGCATGGGCGTGGTAGTGGCGGCGGAACGCCTCGATGGCGGCCGATTCCGCCTCGGCATCGCTGCCGATGGCGTAGCCGTAGCGCCCCAGTTTTTCCAGAAAGCGGGCACGGTCGGGTTTTTCGGCGGGTTTCGGCACGCCTTCGGGCGGATAGAGCCCGACGCCTGCCTGCGCCAGGCGCTGCCAGTCGAATTTTTCGCCGGGGTCGACCTTGCGCGTCGGCGCAACGTCCGAATGGGCGAGCACCCGGTAGCCGGGAATGCGGTGGCGGGCGAGGATGCCCTGCGACAGTTCGATCAGCGCGTCCATCTGGGCGCCGGGGAAGTCGTGATAGCCGAGATCGTGCCCCTTGTTGACCAGCTCGATGCCGATCGAGCGCGAATTGATGTCGGTTTCCCCGGCCCAGAACGACACCCCGGCGTGCCAGGCCCGCTTGTCCTCGGCAACGAGGGAATGGACCCTTCCGTCCTCGTCGATCAGGTAATGGGCGCTGACTTTGGCGCCGGGGTCGCAGAGTCGCGCGAGCGCGTCTTCGCCCGTCCACATCCCGGTGTAATGGATGATCAGCAGATCGACGGGGCCGCAGAGGCGTTTGCCGAAATTGGGGGAGGGGTGGCTGAAAATCGACACGGTCATGGCGGTTGATCCGGGCCCAGGATAATCCCGGGAAGGCCCATTGGCGACGCCCTTTTGTATAAAAGGCCCGGAATCCGCGCCATTGCCGCTGATGACAGAACATTGGCCGTGGGGCAGAATTTGCGCATAACAACCGGCTGCGGCCTATTCAGGGAGTCTTCGATGTCCAGGTTACCCTCGGCAAGTTCACGCGCTTACCGTTTTGCCGCCGTTGCGTTCGGCGGCGTGATTGCGACCACAACCCCGGCACTGGCGGCGGATTTTTACGCGGGCAAGCAGATCAAGATCGTCGTCAGTTCGGACACCGGCGGTGGCTACGACACCTATTCGCGCGTGCTTGGCCATCACATTGACCGCTATATTCCGGGCAAGCCCACGATCATCATCCAGAACATGCCGGGCGGCGGCGGCCTGCGCGCGGCGCAGTTCACCTACAAGGCGGCGCCGAAAGACGGCACGGTTCTCGGCAACATCCGCGCGAGCAACATGCTCGATTCCATTCTCGGCATCCGCGGCAAGGAAATCGATCCGACGAAATATGAATGGATCGGTTCGATGGCCGCCGACACGGACGTCTGCAGCTTCTGGCACACGGCCGGCGTCAAGACGTTCGACGACCTGATGAAGAAGGAAGTTCTCGTCGGTGCTTCCGGCAAGGGCGCGCAGGCCTATTCGTTCCCCAATGCGATGAACCGCGTGCTCGGCACCAAGTTCAAGATCATCCTCGGCTACAAGGGTGCCGCCGACCGTATCCTCGCCATTGAGCGCGGCGAGCTGCAGGGCAACTGCGGCATCAACGGTTCGACCATCGCGTCGAGCTACGGCCAGTTGCTGCAGCAGGGCAAGATCATCGCCGTCATCCAGTCGGGCGTCGAACCCTATCCGGCCCTCAAGAACGTTCCGCTGACCCAGTCCTTCGCCAAGACCCAGGAACAGAAGGACATCCTCGAGGCGATCTTCAGCCAGATGGCAATCGCGCGGACCTATGCGCTGGCGCCCGGCACCATCAAGGAGCGCGTCGAAATCCTGCGCAAGGCCTTCGATGCCTCGATGAAGGACGAGAAGCTGCTCGCCGAAGCGAAGAAGTCGAAAATCGATATCTCGCCCTACGGCGGCAACGAAACCGCGCGCCTGATGGCGAAGCTCGTCGCCATGCCGGCGGAAACCAAGGCCAAGGCGAAGGCGGCAATCGGCAACTAACGCGCCTGCTGGCGTGTCTACGGGCGCTTTGCGCCGCCCTCAGTCGTTGAAGGCGGCGCGAAGTCGCGCCTCCAGCGCGCGGATCGTGTAGGGCTTGAGGAGAATTTCGCCCAGCCCCACTTCCGAGTCGCGTGCGGCAACGTCCGGATAGCCCGAAGTAAGCAGAATGCGCAGCGCCGGGTATCGTGCCCGGGCGGCGCGCGCGAGTTCGATGCCGTTCATGCCCCCGGGCAGCACGATATCGGTAAAAAGCAGGTCAGGCTTTGCGCCGGCATCCAGCTGGTCGAGAGCGTCTTTGGCGCTGACCGCTTCGGTCGTGCGGCAGCCAAGACGCGAAATCATGGCAACGGCAACGGCGCGGACCTCGGGATCGTCTTCGACCACGAGAACGAGGGGCGTGCGCCCGGTGGCGAGCACCTGTGTACCGGCCGCTTCCTTCGCCTGCCCAACCGCGTGATCAGGAGCGGTGGGCAGATAGAGCGTAACGGATGTGCCCAGGCCGGGCGTGCTTTCAATGCGGATGAAGCCGCCCGATTGACGGGCGAACCCGTAGACCATGCTGAGCCCGAGGCCGGAGCCCTGGCCGGTGTCCTTGGTGGTAAAGAACGGCTCGGTCGCATGTTGCAGGACTTCGGGTGTCATGCCGCTGCCGGTATCGAATACGCCAAGGGTCGTGTATTCCCCTGGCGCGATTTCCTCGACACCTTCCGCCTGCGCCTCGTCGAATTTTACGCACCCTGTGATAATGGTCAGCTGTCCGCCATGGGGCATCGCATCGCGGGAATTGATGCAAAGATTTATGAGAGCGGCATCGAACTGGCTTTCATCGATGCGGGACGGGGGGACGTTTTCCCCCGGAACGAATACGATTTCGATGCTTTCGCCGAGCGTGCGCCTCAACAGTCCGATCAGGCTTCTGACATGCGCGGAGACGTCCATCGGACGCGGGTTGAGCGTCTGCTTGCGCGAAAACGACGGGAGCTGCTGCGTCAGGCGTGCTCCGCGCTGTCCCGCGCCGTAGATCGTATCGATGATCTGCCGCGCGTCTGAGCCGGCTGTGACATGGTCGCGCAGGAGTTCGAGGTTGCCCAGCATGACAGCCAGCAGATTATTGAAATCGTGGGCGACGCCCCCGGTCAGCTGACCCACCGCTTCCATCTTCTGGGCGTGGCGCAGGCGGTCTTCGGCCGCGCGCTGCTCGGTCGTTTCCATGTAGGTCGTGACGCAACCGCCGCCGGGCAGGGACTTGCGGTGGTGGATATAGCTCTTGCCCGTCGCGAGTTTGTGTTCGCTTGAACGTTCTGCCGGGCGGGAGGCCTCGGCGAATCGATTTTCCGCCAGTTCGTCGGCATTGCCCGGGCCGTAGTCGCCGCGCCTCGCCCTGAAGCGGTGCAGTTCCAGCACCGGTATGCCGGGGTAAAGGAAACCCTCGGGGAAATCGAAAAGCTTCTCGAACATCGCGTTGTAATGCAGAAGACGCATGTCTTCGCTGTAAACGCCAAAGGCCGTAGCCATCGTCGCGAGGGTAACCTGCAGAAGGGCGGTGTTGTGTGCTGCCTCCGCCTCTGCCGCGTGGGAGGCGGAAATGTCATGAAACAGGGAAACCGTGTAAACAATGCGCCCCTGTGCATCGCGCAGGACGCTCAGCTCATTGAGGACCCAGACCGTTTGCCCGTTCGGGCGAAGAATGCGCATCTTGTTCCGGTAACTGGAAGTGTTGCCGGCAAGCATCTCGCGATACAGGGTGCGACTGCGTTCCTGGTCTTCAGGGTGATAGAGGTTGGCGAGGCGGACTTTCTCCAGTTCCGCCTGGCTGCGGCCGAAGATATTTTCCAGCGCAGGGTTGGTGTAAAGTGTACGACCTTCCGCGGCGCGAATCGCCAGCCCCACGCTGCTGGCAGCGAAAGCTTCGCAAATCAGGGAATAGATCGCCGGGTTCGTCATGGGGCAAATGCGGCTGTAGGCTCCGGCGCCCGTTTTCATGGCGCAAGGAAGGCACTTTATTGAGCCGCCCATTGCATGGCAACCGCGACTTGGACGTTATCGAGGCGATCGAATTCAGGCGTCGAGGATCGACCGCAGTTTTTGCGCGAGGGCGAGGCGCGTGAAAGGCTTGCTCAGCAGCCTGTTTTCGAAATCGGCCCTGGCACCGGCGAAATTGCTCGCCGCGTGGGCGGGATATCCCGAGATGAAAAGCACCCGGATGTCCGGCCAGCGGGCGGAAACGGCTTCCGCAAGCTCCGTTCCCGTAAAGCTGCCGGGAAGAACGACGTCCGAGAGCAGCAGGTCGATCTTCTCGCCCGCTTCGAGCCGCGCCAGGGCGGCGCGGGCGTTGGGTTCGGTGATGGTCTCGTAATCGAGCGTTCTCAGCATCGTCTTGACCATTTGCAGCACTTCCACGTCTTCTTCGACCAGAAGAATCTTCTCGCCTTTCGAGAGCGGTACTTCGGCAGCCCGCTCTGGCATCTTAGACGCCGCTGCGCCGTCTTCAGCGACCGGGAGGTAGAGCTTGACCGTCGTGCCGATGCCCGGCTCGCTGTATATGGACAGGTGTCCGCCCGATTGGCGCGCGAAGCCGTAAGCCATCGAAAGACCGAGGCCGCTTCCCTTGCCGACGTCCTTGGTCGAGAAGAACGGTTCGACGGCGCGCTTGCGCACCTCTTCCGTCATGCCGAAACCGGTATCGCTGACTTCCAGCACGACATAGGTGCCGGGTTTCGTATGTTCGTGCAGGACATCGAAGGTGCCGTCATGCAGCCGGACCGCATGGGTCTCGATGCTGAGTACGCCGCCGCGCGGCATGGCATCGCGGGAGTTGATGGCGAGATTGAGCAAGACGTTCTCGAGCTGGCCCGGATCGACGAGGACATGGGGAAGATTTTTTTCGGATTTCGTCTGGATTGTGATCGTTCCGCCGATGGTTCGCCGGATGAGATCCGCAATGCCTTCGATCAGGGAGGGAACATCCAGCGCCCGGGGCTGCAGAGGCTGGCGACGCGAAAACGCGAGCAGGCGTTGGGTCAGTTCCGCCCCGCGTTTGGTCGCGTGGAGAATGGTCGCGAGTTCTTGTGCGGGCTTCTCCGCCGTCGCCGAAAGCAGTTCGGCGTTTCCCATGATCACGGACAGAAGGTTGTTGAAATCGTGGGCAACACCGCCGGTCAGCTGGCCGATCGATTCCATTTTCTGGGACTGCGCGAGAGCCGCTTCCATGTCCTTCACGTCAGTGATGTCCTGGCCGACCGTGACATATCCGATGATCTCGCCCGCGTCGTTGCGTTGCGGCGCCCGCGTGAAAAGGAAGGTACGGATATTGCCGTCCGGCATCACCCGCCGTCGTTCGTCCTGCGTCAGCTTTCCCGAGAGGGTCGCCGCGATCTCTCTGCGGACATCCGCGTGCTGGTCCGCGCCCCAAATGTCCTTTTTGTTTTTACCGATGACGTCCGCGCCGGTTTTAAATCCGTGGCGGCGGGCGTAGGCAAGGTTGGCGAAGCGGATGACTCCGTCTCTGTCCGTGTAGTTGATTTCCGCCGGCAAGGTATCGGTGATCAGCCGTGTCTGGGCTTCATTGGCGCGGAGCGCCGCAGTGGCCTTTTCCAGTTCTTCCCTGATGGCAAACTGGCGCAGGGTGAAAAACGTCATCGCCAGGATCAGCACCGTCATGACAGCGAGGGTGAGATAGTGCGATTTGATGATCTCCTCGCGACGCTTGGCGATATCCTTTTCGGCGACGCTGATCAGGCCGATCAGCGGGAATCCGCTGATCCGGGCGAAATGGAAATGCCGCTCCAGCCCATCGACGGTGCTTATCCGGGAGAAGTGGCCCGATGGCCCCGCTGCGAGACCCGCCCACATCGGCGAATTGGTGAGGTCCTGCCCGAAGGTGAATTTTCCGCCGGTAAAACGCGCGCGTATCAATTTGTCTTCGCCGACAAGGGTTCCCGAACTGTTGGGACCGAGGTTGAGGGATTGCACCAGATCGACCATTTTTTCCGCATCGAGCGCGGCAAAAACCACGCCGCCGAACCGGCCATCGGCCAGTTCGATGCGCCGCACGACGCGCAGGATGGACTTGCCGGTGTTGCGGCCCCGTTGGGCCATCGACACCACGACAGTATCGGCCTCGCTGTCACGGGATCGAGCAAAGTATTTCCGGTCCGTGACATTGACGCCCGGAATGATGGGTGCCGCCGTATTCATGATGGGGATGCCGGCCGCATTAATAATGGTGATGTGCGACAGAATCTTTCTGTCGAGCGGGAACAGTTTCATGAACCGTTCCACTGCCGCCAGCGACTGGCCGTTGTCGACATATTCCTTGCGCACGGCCTTGGTGTAGGAATCGGCATAGCGGAACGCGCTTTCGACATACTCGCCGAAATAGACCATGGCCTGTTGCGCCTGTTTTTCGCTGCTGGCCGCTATTTCCGCACGATCCTGCCTGATGAGATCGAGCGACACCCCCCAGACCGCCACCAGGGCAATCAGGGCGAACGCCCATACCAGATAGGTCCGGCGGGATTTAAGCATGGCGTGTGCCCGCCTTGGTCGCGGGCGGCCACCAGGCAAACCGGAGCCAATTTTCACGGAAGAGAGGGGACGCAAACATCGGGATATGTGCCGGCGATAAAAACTATAGATATAAATATAAAGCAATACACAGTGAGGGCAAGCGCGGTCCCGATGCCGGACCGCCGGTGAGCCGATATTGGATTGAAATATATTACGATTTTTCGATCCTGGCCGGAAACCGACCGGCAATACAGGTGGCCCTTAGTCTTCCTCTTGAGGGCTTGGCCATGCATGAAAAAAGGCCGGGCGAATGGCCCGGCCTTTTTCGAAACTTCGATCCGTCTACAGCGGCAGCTTGTAGAGGTCGATGCAGTTCTGGGCCAGCACCTTGTGCTGGGCTTCCTTCGACAGCTGGCCGACCTGACGCGCGATGAAGGCGCGGCTGTTGGGCCAGGTCATGTTCGGATGCGGGTAGTCGCTTGACCACATGCAGCGGTCTTCGCCCCAGTATTCCAGGCAATGGCCGCCGGCCACGTCGTCCATGAAGGTCAGCCAGATGTGCTCGTTGAAGATCTCGCTCGGCAGGCGCTTGATCTTGAACTCAGTGTTCGGGTGGCCCGGCTTGGTGTTGCGCTTGTAGTAGTAGTCCCACTGCTGAAGGATGAACGGCGCCCAGCCGATTTCGCCTTCGACGATGGCGGCCTTCAGCGTCGGATGACGTTCAAACACGCCCGACCACACGAGGTCGAAGGCCGTGGTGACGATTTCCGAGGTCTTGATGTTGACCGAACCGCGCACCTTCTCCATGCCTTCGCGCTTGAAGCGGAAGTAGTTGAAGCCGGTGAGGATGTGGAAGTGGATCGGCTGGCCCAGTTCGGCACAGGCGGCCCACAGCTTTTCATAGTGCGGCGAGGACAGTGGAAGGTCCGGGTGCGGCACCTGCCAGATCATGCCGCCCTTGAGGCCCATGTCGGCACAGCGATGCAGTTCCTTGATCGCGTTGTCGATGTCGTAGGCGGCAAGGCAGGGTACCGCCCACAGCTTGTCCGGCGCGTAGGAGCAGAATTCGGCGATCCAGTCGTTGTAGACGCGGAAGGCGGCTTCCTGTTCGGTCTGTTCCTGTGCGAACAGGCCGAGGGTGAAGGTCGGATAAAGCACTTCGCCGACGAGACCGTCGAGCGCCATGTCCTTGACCCGGACCGCGGGATCAACGCCGCCCTTCGGGCGGGTTTCCAGCATGATCTTCGGGCGCTTGATCCTGTCGCGGATTTCCGACGGCAGCTTGTCGAACATGTTGGGCGGTTCGTCCACGTGGCCGTCGCAGGACACGATGAACTTGCTGACTTTTTCGCCGGCCTTCTTCATTTCGTCGGTCGCATAGCGCGCCGACATGTCTTCCATGGTCATTGTCATGACATTTCTCCCTATTCCGACACGGACACGTGAACGCGCCCGGACCGGGCGCCGCTCCCTTGGCGGTCACTATAGGCCCTTTTGTTTCTAAGGAACAGCCCCCGGCATTGGAAGAAAACGCCGGATTCAGCGGTCTTGCAGGGTTTCACGCAAGGCGTTGGCCATGTCCGTGAAGACGCCCGCCCAGTCGCCTGCGGCGCGTTGGCGGAACAGGCGGAGCGTCGGGTACCATGGCGTCGTACCTTCTGCCACCATCCAGCGCCATTCGGGGACTTTCTTCAGAGCGATCCAAGCGGGACGGCCCAGTGCGCCGGCCAGATGCACGATCGAGGTGTCGCAGGAAATCACCAGATCGAGATGATCCATCACGGCGGCGGTGTCGATGAACGCATCGGGGCCCGAGTCGAAATCGTCGCCGAGCGTTTCCACCTTCATGCCATCGGGCAAGTCCTGTAGTTGCTCGGTGCCGAATCCCTTCTGCAGGCTGATGAGCCGCACACCGGGGATGCGGGAGAGGACCTCCATCTCACGCAGCGCGAAGGAGCGGAACAGATCGCCATTCGCCGTGGCGCCCTGCCAGGCGATGCCGATCCGGAACCCGTCACTGCCGATGCGCTCTGCCCACCGCTGCCGGATTTCGGACTCAGGTCTCAGATAGGGAACCGCAGACGGAATGGTCGCTGCGGTCGCACCGAGAACCATCGGCAGGCTCATCAGCGGGCAGTGATAATCGAAGTCGGTGGGGCGATCCTCTTCGCCCACGATCCGGATCGCATCGTCGAACGATGATAGCAGCCGCCGCAGGGGTTTCTGCGCTTCGAATATGACGGTCGCGCCGAGTTCTGCGGCGGGGCGCAGGAAGCGACAGAACTGGATGGTGTCGCCGAAACCCTGTTCCCAATAGACGAACAATGTCTTGCCGGAGATTGCGTCCCGTTGGGGGTCTACCCATTGCGGCTGGGAGTAATCGCGCCGTCCCTGGCTGCGCGCGAACATGTGGCGGCGCTCGTAGAACTTCAGGCCTTCCGCGAAATCGCCCCGTTGCAGCAGCAGCAAGCTCAGGTTGTAAAACCCGGCACTGTCATCCGGATCGAGTTCGATCGCCTTGCGAAAGCTCTGTTCGGCCTCGCCGTCGCGGCCGATATGCATCAGGGCATTGCCGCGATTGTTGTGGGACGAAGCGACATCCGGGGCCAGTTCGATGGCCCGGTCGTAACTGGCGATTGCCTCATCGTCGCGCTGCAATTCCTGCAGGACGTTGCCGCGGTTGAGATGGGCTGCGACGAGGGCGGGGGCCAGTTCGATGGCCCTGTCATAATCGGCGAGCGCCCGTTCCGACAGTTCCATCACGCGGCGCGGTTCGCTGCGCGATGCGACGGCCAGTTTGCGCAGCGCATTGCCCCGGTTGTAATGAGCCTCGGCCCAGTCGGGGCGCAGCGTGATCGCCTTGCCGAAGCCCGCGACGGCGTCTTCGAAACGGCCGCATTCCTCGAGCGCCAGCGCGCGGTTGTTGTGGGATTCGGCATGATCGGGGCGCAACGCGATGGCGCGGGCGAAGGCCTTTGCCGCGTCTTCGAAACGTTTTTCCGCGCGCAACGCATTGCCCAGGTTGAAATGCGCCGCGGCAATGTTGCCATTGGCCCGTATCGCCTTGCCGATCAGTTCGACCGCATCAGCGGAACGGTTGGATTGCAGGGCGAGGACGCCCAGCATGTGCAGCGCATCGAAATGGCGCGGCGTTGCCGAAAGGATGCGGCGATAGAGGGCCTCTGCCTCGGGCAATCGGCCGTTGCGATGCAGCTCCAGCGCAGCTTGAAGAATATCCTGTGCCATCCGGCGACCTGGGTCTTGCGCTTGCCCGCGCCTCGACGTCATGTTGGTGTGACCTTGTAGCCGATTTCCCCGGGGATTAGAAACAGCGCAATGCGGGGGGCAAGGCAGCTTCAATGGGCGCGCGGAATGACTGACGAACAGCGCTGGCACTTCTGGATCGATCGCGGCGGTACCTTCACCGACGTGATCGCCCGTGCGCCCGACGGGCGGCTCGTGACCCGCAAGCTGCTGTCGGAAAACCCCGGTCATTATACCGATGCGGCGGTGGAGGGCATCCGTCGTGCGCTCGGCCTAGGTGCGGGGGAGCCGGTCCCGGCCGAGCAGGTCGCCGCCGTGCGCATGGGAACAACGGTTGCCACCAATGCCCTGCTGGAGCGCCAGGGCGCGCGTACGGTTCTGGTGACGACGCGCGGGCTCGCCGATGCCCTGCGTATCGGCACCCAGGCGCGCCCCGATCTATTCGCCCTCGACATTCGCCTGCCCGATCTTCTCCATGAAAAAGTCATCGAGGTCGCGGGCCGCGTCGGCGCCGACGGCAAGGAACTGGAGCCGCTGGACGCGGACGCGGCGCGCGAAGCGCTCGCTGCCGCTCGCGCCGAAGGGATTTCCGCCTGTGCCATCGTGCTGATGCATGCGTGGCGTTTCCCCGGTCATGAGCGGCGCCTGGCCGAGATCGCCCGCGCGGCAGGCTTCACGCAGGTTTCCGCGTCCCATGAGGTGAGCCCCCTCATGCGCCTTGTGCCGCGCGGCGACACCACCGTGGCGGACGCCTATTTGTCGCCGGGCCTGCGGGCCTATGTCGATCGCGTGGCGGGCGCATTGGGCGGCGCGCGCCTGATGTTCATGCAATCCTCGGGTGGCCTGACCGAGGCATCGCGCTTCCAGGGCCGCGACGCCATCCTGTCCGGTCCCGCAGGCGGCATCGTCGGGGCCGTGCGCACGGCGCGCGGCGCGGGCTTCGACCGGTTGATCACCTTCGACATGGGCGGCACCTCGACCGACGTCGCCCATTACGACGCAAGCCGTCTCGACGGGGCCTTCGAGCGCGCGTTCGAGACCGAAGTCGCAGGCGTGCGCCTGCGCGCGCCGATGATGAAGATCCACACCGTCGCCGCGGGCGGCGGTTCGATCCTGCGCTTCGATGCGGGACGCTTCCAGGTGGGGCCTGCATCCGCGGGCGCCGATCCAGGGCCTGCCTGCTACCGCAAGGGCGGTCCCGCCACCGTGACCGACGCGAATATCGTGCTCGGCCGCATCCGGCCCGAGCATTTCCCCGCTGTCTTCGGCCCTGCGGCCGACCAGCCCCTCGATGCCGAGGCCTCGTACCGCGCGCTCGCCGCCATTGCCGCGAAGGTCACGGAGGAAACCGGGCGCGCCATGACCGCCGAGGAAGCGGCGGAAGGTTTTCTTGGCATTGCCGTCGACAACATGGCCGCCGCCATCAAGAAAATTTCCATCGCGCGCGGCCATGACGTCACGGCCTATGCGCTGGTGTCCTTCGGCGGGGCGGGCGGGCAGCATGCCTGCCGGGTGGCGGATGCGCTCGGCATGAAAACGGTTTTCGTACATCCGCTGGCGGGCGTTCTGTCGGCGCTCGGCATGGGGCTTTCCGATCTGATCGAGTTACGCGAGGAAGCGGTCGAGCGCGAGCTTGCCGCCGATCTCGGCGATGCGCTTGCCGGGCGCGTGACAAGACTTGCGGAGGAGGCGAGGGCGGCCCTGATCGCCCAGGGGATCGCCGCCGGCGACATCGACGTCGGTGCGCGCGCGGCGTTGCGCTATCGCGGCACCGATTCGCCGCTGCTCGTGCCGATGGGCGCGGTCGCCGACATGCGCGATGCCTTTCTCGATGCCCATCGCGACCGCTTCGGCTTCGTCATGGATGGAACACCCATCATCGTCGAGGCGCTGTCGGTCGAAGCGACGGGCCGCGCCGCCGCCGACGATCCCGCCCGCGCCCCGCAGGCAGGCAAAGCCGCCGTCGGCGAGGCGCAGGTTTATATGAACGGATCGCGCCAGCCTGCGCCGGTTTTCCTGCGCGCAGGCATGGCTGCGGGCATGGGCATCGACGGTCCTGCCATCATCGTCGAGGAAGGTGCGACGACCGTGGTCGAGCCGGGCTGGCGCGCCGAAGTCACCCCGCGCGGGCATCTGGTCATGAGCCGCGCCGCCGCGCAGGGGCCCGCCTTGCGCGTCGGCAGTACTGCCGACCCCGTGCTGCTCGAAGTGTTTTCCAACCTGTTCATGTCGGTGGCCGAGGACATGGGCGTTGCCCTTGCCAATACCGCGCAGTCGGTCAACATCAAGGAACGGCTCGATTTTTCCTGTGCGCTCTTCGATGGCGGCGGCGCCCTGATCGCCAATGCGCCGCACGTGCCGGTGCACCTGGGGTCGATGGGCGATGCGGTGCGTTCGGTCCTTTGCCGCCATGAAGGCGCGCTCGCCCCGGGTCAGGCCTATATCCATAACGCGCCCTATGACGGCGGCACCCATCTGCCCGACATTACGGTGATCCGTCCGGTTTTCGCCGCGGATGTGGGCGCGGGCGCCGGTGACGGGCGTCCCGTCTTCTTCCTTGCCGCGCGCGGCCATCATTCCGACATCGGCGGCAGCCATCCCGGTTCCATGCCGCCGCTTTCCCAATCCATCGACGACGAAGGCATCGTCTTTTCGGGCGATTTGCTGGTGCGCGACGGGCGTTTCCTCGAAGCCGACCTGCGCGCCCGTCTCGGCGCGGGGCGCTGGCCCGCCCGCAATCCCGATCAGAACGTTGCCGACCTGCGCGCCCAGGTCGCGGCCTGCGTGCGCGGCGTCGAGGAGTTGCGCCGCATGGTCGCCACCTTCGGCATCGATGTCGTGACCGCCTACATGGGGCATGTGCAGGACAATGCCGAGGAAGCCGTGCGCCGCGTCATCGACCGGCTGGAAGACGGCAGCTTTACCGTCGCTGCCGATCACGGCGGGCGGATCAGCGTCGCAATCCGTGTGGACCGTGCGGCGCGGTCCGCGACGATCGATTTCACCGGCACGTCGGGTCCTTCGCCCGCCAATTTCAACGCGCCCCGCGCGGTGGTGCGCGCCGCAGTGCTTTATGCCTTCCGCGCAATGGTGACCGAGGCCGTGCCGATGAACGACGGCTGTCTGCGCCCGCTTCGCCTGATCGTTCCGGAAAACTCGCTGCTCGATCCGCATCCACCCGCTGCTGTCGTCGCCGGCAACGTCGAAACCTCGCAGCTGATCGTCGATGCGATCCTTGCCGCGGCCAATCGGCTTGCCGCCAGTCAGGGCACGATGAACAACTTCACTTTTGGTGATGCGCGCACCCAGTATTACGAAACATTGTGCGGCGGCACCGGCGCCGGTCCCGGCTTCGCGGGACAAAGCGCGGTGCACAGCCACATGACCAATTCCCGCCTGACCGATCCCGAAGTGCTGGAATGGCGCTATCCGGTGCTGCTCGAAAGTTTTTCGATCCGGCGCGGCTCGGGCGGGGCGGGGCGCTGGCCGGGCGGCGACGGCGTGGTGCGTCGCATCCGCTTCCTGGCGCCGATGACGGCGGCGGTGCTGTCGGGCCGGCGGCTGACGCGGCCCTTCGGCATGGCGGGCGGCGAAGCGGGGGCGAGCGGCGTCAATTCCGTCGAGCGCACGGACGGCAGCACGGAAAATCTGGGGCCGACCGCGGAGATCGCGGTCGCTGCGGGTGATGCGCTGGTGATCGAAACGCCGGGCGGCGGCGGTTGGGGAAAGCCCGAGGGGAGCTAGGCGCTAGCGCGCCTTGGGCGCGGGCGTATCCGGCGTGCCGTCGTCGTCACGCAGCGAGTCGCGCTTCTTGCCTGATAGTTCAGCTTCCGCTCTTTCGGTCGTCGCGCGGTCGGTGGCTTTTTCGGCACCGCTGCGGCCGAAGCGCACGCGATTGTCGCGCGCAGCCTTTTTTTCCGCTTCGCGCTGCCGTTCCTTGCGGAACTTGTTCAGGTTGATCACGTCACCCATGAGCTTCCTGCCGGGTTCGCGGCCGTGTCGAAAGACACCGCCAAATTTCATACCGCAATTAACGCAAAAAACGCGAGCGCCGTCCAGAGCCAAGCGTCCGCTTTTCGGCAGGGCACCATGATGGCGCCACATTTGGTATGGTAGAAAAACAATGCCTAAACGGCAGTTAACCGGCAATCGTCCATGGAGAGCGTTTCTTGAAAAAAGCCCTGATCGGCCTTTTTGCGATCATCGGCCTCGCGGTTGGCGCGGCGCTGGTCGCGCCCGGCTTCATCGACTGGAACGCCTACCGGGCCGAGATCGCGACCGAGGTGCGAAAGGCGACCGGCCGCAGGCTGACGATCGACGGCAATATTTCGGTCGCGCTTCTGCCCGCGCCGCAACTGTCCGTCGCCAAGGTGCGGCTCGCCAACCTCGAGGGCGCGCAGGCGCCCGACATGGCGAAGCTCGAGGCGCTCGACGTGCGCATTGCGTTCTGGCCGCTGCTGTCGGGCAAGATCGAGGTGTCCTCCGTCATCCTGCGTGGCGCCGATATTGAACTGGAGGCGCTTGCCGACGGGCGCGTGAACTGGGACTTTGGTGCGGGCCGGAAAGCCGGTGCGGCGAAAGCGGCGGGCGCTGCGGGCGATGATGTCGCCGCCGATGCCGTGCGCCTCGAACAGGTCGTGATTTCGCGCGGGCGCGTGACGTATCGCGATTCGCGCAACAACAGCATCGAGAAAGTCGAGGATATCGAGGCGCGCCTTGCCGCCGAAACACTGGCGGGGCCGTTCGTCCTGCGTGGGCGGGCGAAACTGCGCGGCGTGCCGCTTGCCGTCGAAGGCCGGACGGGCCGCTTCAGCGGCGCCCAGCCGGCGTCGCTCTCGGGACGCATCGAGGTTCCGGGCGCCAAGGCCCATGCGGACATTACCGGGCGTATTGCGCTCGGCGATGCGGCACGGGTCGATATCAAGCTCGATGCCGGCGGCGAAAATCTTTCGGCGCTGATCGGAACTTTGACCCAGGGTGATGGCGGGCCTGCGGCGCTCGCGCGCAAATTTTCGTTGCGTGCCGCTGTCGCTGCCGACGCGCGTTCGGTTTCCGTCAACGATATCGACCTTGCCGTCAACGGCGCGCGCTTTTCGGGCGCCGTCAGCGCGAGGCTCGGCACGGTGACCTCCGTCGATGCTACCTTTGCCGCCAATACCCTCGATCTCGACAGCTGGCTCTCGGCATCCGCGACTCCTGCCAAACCGGACGCGAAGAGTGCTCCCTTCTCGCTGCCGCGCGACCTCAAGGTCGCTTTCGATGCGCGCATCGGCGGCGTCACCTGGCGCAAGGGCGCCATGCGCAACGTGGCGCTTCAGGGGCAACTCGACCGTGGCACCCTGTCGCTCACCCGTTTGGGCGCCGAACTGCCGGGTGGCTCCGAGGTCTCGGCCAGCGGCAGGCTGTCTGCGCGCGACGGGGCGCCCCATTTCGACGGCAGGTTCGATCTGACGACGGCGGACGCGCGCGCGCTTCTCGATTGGGGCGGCGTCGATCATTCGGCCATCGCGCCCGACCGCCTGCACCGCGTATCGCTGCGCGCGGGCATGGGCTATGCGCCCGAAAGGCTGGAACTGCGCGACATCGACCTGCGCTTTGATTCGACGCGCATCGGCGGCGGTGTCGTCGTCGCCCTGCGCGAACGGCTGGCGCTCGGCGCCAATGTCAGCGTCGATCAGCTGAACCTCGACGCCTTGCTGGCGGCGCCCAAGTCCGCTGCGACGAAACCTGCGGCAAAGCCCGCTGCCGTCGGGGGCGGGTTCACCGCTTTCGATGCCAATATTCGCGCCCGCGCCGATGCGCTGACCGTGAAGGGCATGGCGCTTCGGGGCGTGTCCCTCGACGGCACCCTGGTCGGCGGCGATCTCGCCATCAAGTCGTTCAACATCGCCGATTTTGCGGGCGGCAAGCTGGCGCTGTCGGGAAAGATCGCCGATCTCGACAAGGCGCCGCTGCCGGATCTCCGGTTTTCGCTGTCCACCGGTGCGCCGGAAAAGCTGGCGGCGCTTGTGGGGCTCGGCGACGGCTTGCCCGCGGCAAAACTGCGGCCTTTTGCGCTCGATGGCGTGATGCGATCTGATGCCAAGTCCACCAGCGTCGATGCCCGTCTTGCAGCCGGTGCCCTGCGGGTGGGGCTGAAGGGCAATCTTGCCGATCTCACGACGGCGCCGCGCCTCGGCCTTGACCTCAAGGCCGATCATCCGAACTACGTCGAATTCCTGCGTTTGTTCCTGCCCGATTACACGCCGCGCGTCGCCGGCAAGGGGCCGTTCTCGCTTGCGGCACGCGCCGATGGCGCCGGGCTCGATCTAAAGCTTGCCAATGTCGCTGCCCGCTTCGGCGAGGCCGAGGTGACGGGCAATGCCACCTTCGCCCTTGCCGCGGTGCGGTCCAAGATGACGGCGGATTTCAAGGCGGGCGTCATCGTCGCCGATCATTTCATTCCCGCATCCGTATCCGTGGCCCCGTCCGAAACCGGGCGGCGCGGCGCGGGCGTGCCGCCGGCGGGCGCCGCACCGTGGTCCGATGCGCCGCTCGATCTCAAGGCACTGCGCGATTTCGATGCCGACGTGAAGATCGAGGGCAAGCGGCTGGACTGGCGGGCCTGGCAGGTCGTTGATCCGCGCATCGACATCACGCTGGCGGGCGGGCGTTTCGACGTGCGCCGGATGTCCGGGCGCACGGTGGGCGGCAGCTTCGCCGCGACCGGTTCGCTCGCGGCCCCCGCCAAGCCGGGCGAGGCGGCGGAACTCCGCGCCGAAATCGACGTATCGCGCGCCGATCTTTCCAAGGCGATGTTCAACGCGACCGAACTCGACATCGCCAAGGGCACCGTGACGTTTCGCATGAACGTCGCGGGCAAAGGCGCATCCAGCCGGACGCTGGTGTCGTCGCTCGGCGGCGCAGGCAGCATCGAGGCGGTGGATGGTGCCGTCACCGGCTTCGATCTCGGGCGCGTCAACGAGCGGCTCAAGAACCTCGACCAGCCGACGGCGATCCTGTCGCTGCTGCAAACGGCGATGTCGGGCGGCACCACGAAGTTTTCGCGCCTTGCCGGCACCTTCAAGATCGAAAAGGGCGTGTTGCGGTCGACCGACATCGCCCTTGCCGCCGACGGCGGCAGCGGCAGCGCGACGGTGACCGCCGACCTGCCGCGCTGGACGATCGACGCCAACGGCCTGTTCCGCCTTTCCGGCCATCGCGACGCGCCGCCCTTCCGCATGGCGCTCAAGGGGCCGCTCGATCAGCCGCGGCGCATCTTCAATCTCAACGAATTGCAGTCGTGGTTGATCAGCCGTGCCGCGGGCGGATTGTTGCAGCAGATGATCAACCGCAAGAAGGGCACGACAACCGCGCCGCAGGCGGCACCCCAGGCGACGCCGCAGCCGGGCCAGGCGCAGCCTGCGCCGCAGCCGAGCCAGCCTGCGCCGCCCAAGCCCGATGAATTCATCCGCGGCATTTTCGATCTTCTGCAGAAGAAGTAAGGCCGGGGGGTCAGTCCCGCGCGCGGGATTTCAGGTCTGCCAGCACGAACAGCCTGAGCGCGCTGCCGAGATTGGGCGGCGGCTCTTCCCCGGCGCGCGCCGCATCGACCTCGGCGACCAGCCCGGCGATGCTGATGCCGCGCTCGGCGGCGATGCGCCGGATTTCGTTCCAGAACGCATCTTCGAGTGCGACCGAGGTGCGGTGCCCGCCGAGGCTGAGGGAATGGCGCTTCAGCGTCATGACGCGAGGCCTTTCAGGAAGGCCACCGCTTCGGCCACCGCTTCACCGATGTTCTGGTCTTCGGTGCGGCCCGAAGCCTTGCGGGGCTTCAGCGAATGATCGCCGTCTTCGAGGTAATGCACCCGCACCGCAGGTGCGAGGCGATAGCGCGATACTTCGGCCCGGTTGCCGAAGGCATCGCGGCTACCCTGCAGGATCAGGGTCGGCACCGTCATGGATTTGAGAGCATCGGCGCGATTGCCCACCGGCTTGCCCGGCGCATGAAACGGATAGCCGAGGCAGATCAGCCCGCGCGCATCCAGTTCACCGGCCAGCGTCGCGGCGATGCGGGCACCCATGGATTTTCCCGCGAGCACGATGTTGCGCGCTTTTGCCGCCGCGACGGCGGCGCGAAAGGCATCCTCCAGCGCCGGTGCGCGGTCGGGCGGGCGTTTCCTGCCGTCCGCCCGGCGCGCCGCCATGTAGGGAAATTCGAACCGCGCCACGCGCATTCCGCCCGCCCCAAGCCCGCGCGCGATTGCCGCCATGAACGGATGGTCCATGCCCGCGCCCGCGCCATGCGCCAGCACCACCGTCAGCGGTGCCCGCGCCGGCCCGTCGATCAGGAGATCACAGCGGGGAGAGGAGCTCGCCATTGGATGGCTTTGCCGTGGTCACATTGGCGAAGAAGTCGTTGCCTTTGTCGTCGACGACGATGAAGGCGGGGAAGTCTTCGACCTCGATGCGCCAGACCGCTTCCATGCCGAGTTCGGGATACTCGATGGTCTCAACCTTCTTGATGCAGTCCTGGGCGAGGCGCGCCGCCGGACCGCCGGTGGAGCCGAGGTAGAACCCGCCGTGCTTCTTGCACGCCGCCGTCACCTGCGACGAGCGGTTTCCCTTGGCCAGCATGATCATGGAGCCGCCCGCCGCCTGGAACTGGTCGACGTAGGAATCCATGCGTCCGGCCGTGGTCGGGCCGAAGCTGCCCGACGCCATGCCCGCGGGAGTCTTGGCGGGGCCTGCGTAATAGACCGGGTGGTTCTTGAGGTATTCGGGCATGCCCTGTCCGGCATCGAGCCGTTCCTTGATCTTGGCATGGGCGATATCGCGCGCCACCACCATCGGGCCCGACAGCGACAGGCGCGTCTTGACCGGATATTTCGTCAACTCCGCCAGCATGTCCTTCATCGGCATGTTGAGATCGAGCTTCACCACGTCCCCCGACAGCGTCTTTTCGTCGAGGTCGGGCATGAAGCGCGCGGGATCGCGTTCGAGTTGTTCGAGGAACACGCCGTCGCGGGTGATCTTGCCCAGCGCCTGGCGGTCGGCGGAGCATGACACGCCGATGCCGACCGGGCAGCTGGCGCCGTGGCGCGGCAGGCGGATCACGCGCACGTCATGGCAGAAATACTTGCCGCCGAACTGGGCGCCGATGCCCGAACGCTGGGTCAGCTTGTGAATCTCGGCTTCCATCTCGAGATCGCGGAAGGCCTGTCCGTACTTGTTGCCGGTCGTGGGCAGGCCGTCGAGGTAACGCGCCGAGGCGAGCTTGACGGTCTTGAGGGTCAACTCGGCCGAGGTGCCGCCGATGACCACCGCGAGGTGATAGGGCGGGCAGGCCGCGGTGCCGAGCGAACGGATTTTTTCATCCATGAATTTCAGGAGCGAGGCCGGGTTCAGGAGGGCCTTGGTCTCCTGGTACAGGTAGCTCTTGTTGGCCGAACCGCCGCCCTTGGCCATGAACATGAATTCGTATTCGTCGCCTTCCGCGCCGTACAGGTCGATCTGGGCGGGCAGGTTGTTGCCGGTGTTGACCTCTTCCCACATGTCGAGCGGCGCCATCTGCGAATAACGCAGGTAGTCCTTCGTGTAGGTGTTGGCGATGCCTTCGGACAGGCGCGCCTCGTCCATGCCGTCGGTCAGCACGAGATGCCCGCGCTTGGCCATGACGATGGCGGTGCCGGTGTCCTGGCACATGGGCAGCACGCCGCCCGCGGCGATGTTGGCATTTTTCAAAAGCTCGAACGCGACGAAGCGGTCGTTGTCGGAGGCCTCCGCGTCATCGAAGATCTTGCGCAGCTGGGCGAGGTGGCCCGGGCGCAGAAGGTGCGAAATGTCGTGGAAGGCTTCGCGCGCCAGCACGGCGAGCGCGCGCGTGTCGACCTTCAGCAGGGTCTGGCCGCCGACCTTGACGGTTTCGACGTAGTCGCCGGTGATCTTGCGCCACGGCGTGTCGCCATGCTTGAGGGGAAACATCTTGTGATACGTGAAATCGGCCATGATCTCCGTTTCCGTGGTCGGATGGTGAAAGACTTCGGTTACTTCTTGCGGAACTGGTCGAGCGATACGACTTTTTCGCCGGGTGCCGCTTCCGCTTCGGGCTTGGCCGCGGGGGCGGGCGCGGGGCCTGCTTTCGCCGGCGCAAGCTGCCCGGCACCGAACTTGAGCCCGAACTGGGCGGACGGATCGGCGAAGCCCGACAGTGCCGCGTAAGGCACGTCGAGGCGCTCGCGCTTGCCGGCGAAGGCAAGCTCGACCGAAAAGCCTTCATCGCCCACGTCGAGGTTCCAGAACTGGTGCTGCAGCACCACGGTGATTTCCTTCGGGTATTGCGCGCGCAGCGGTGCCGGCATGCCGACGCCTTCGGCATCGGTGCGGAAGGAAATGTAGAAATGGTGGCCGCCCGGCAGGCCGTGGGCGGCGGCCTTGCGCAGCGCCTCGCGCACGAGGCCGCGCATCGCGTCTTCCACCATCAGGTCGTAATTGAAAAGCTCTTCGTCGCTCACGTCGCCGGTCCGTTGGGCTGGTCGGGCCACACTATACTCGGGAGAAAAGCGGGGGGGAAGGCGTGGGGGGAAGGGAAGGTGGGGGGCTTCTGTTGCCCGGCGCCCCCCGGGCCGCGCTTGCTTAGTTAAGCAGCGAGTGCGTACTCGTTATCGTTCGCACTTAGAGATTGACCCGATAACGGCGGTATCATGCCGGGCAAAAATCATGTCTTTACCACGCGCGTCGATCCTGGTTCGCCCCCGTCGGATGGACCGCGCCCCTGCGGGGCGGGCCGAACGGAATTGGTGGAGGCGCCGGGTACTGCCCCCGGGTCCGCAACGCTTATTCCACAAGACGTTTATCGCCATAGCCGCCGAAGCGGCAGGACAAATATAGGGATTTGCGGTTTCTTTTTAAAGGGCGGCGGGCGCGTGCTTCCCCTAGGCCTCCGAAGCCGGTAGAGTGCGGACAGTTCGATAAAAAAACCCACGAAATCCGCCGTTTTCCACCGATGCCGCTCAGCCCAGAACAGAAAGCCGAAATCGAAAGCGCCCGCGCGCAGTCGAGCCAGACCCGCCGTCCCACCGTGCCCGCGCTGGAGGAAATCCTCTACGAGGCCCTGCCCGTCCTCGACCACGGCTTCGTCCGCGTCGTCGATTACATGGGTGATGACGCCGCCGTCGTGCAGGCGGCGCGGGTGTCCTACGGCAAGGGCACGCGCCGGGTGAGCGAGGACGCCGGGCTCATCAACTACCTGATGCGCCACCGGCACACGACACCGTTTGAGATGTGCGAGATCAAGTACCACATCAAGCTGCCCATCTTCGTGGCGCGCCAGTGGATCCGGCACCGCACCGCCAACGTCAACGAATACTCGGCCCGCTACTCGATCCTCGACAACGAATTCTACCTGCCGTCCGCCGAAAACCTCGGCGTGCAGTCGTCGTCCAACCGCCAGGGCCGCGGCGACGCGCTGACGGGCGCGGAAGCCAAGCGCGTGATGGAACTGCTCAAGGAAGATTCCGAGCAGACCTATGCGCATTACGAGGAAATGCTGAACGAAGGCCCCGACGGCCAGCCGCGCGATCCGGGTCGCCAGGGCCTCGCGCGCGAACTTGCGCGCATGAACCTGACGCTGAATTTTTATACCCAGTGGTACTGGAAGACGGACCTGCACAACCTTCTGCATTTCCTGTCGCTCCGCGCCGATCCGCACGCTCAGTATGAAATCCGCGTCTATGCCGACGTCATGCTCGACACCCTCAGGCGCTGGGTGCCGATCACCTACGAAGCCTTCTGCCAGTACCGCATGGGCGGCTTCCACCTGTCGGCCAAGGGGCTCGACGCGGTCAAGCGGCTGCTTGCGGGCGAAAAGGTCGATCAGAAATCATCGGGCCTGTCGGCGCGCGAATGGCGCGAGATGATGGACGCGCTGGGCCGCGAACCCTAGGGGCGGAGACCGCACATGGCCGGAAAGATCACCACCTACGCCGACTTCTGGCCGTTCTATCTCGGCGAACATTCGAAACGCGCGACGCGGGTCTTCCACTATGTCGGAACCGCGATGATCGGCGTCGTCATCGCCTATGCATGGCGCTCGGGCGAATGGTGGACGCTGGTGTTCACCCTGCCGTCGCTCTACCTGTTTGCCTGGGTGTCGCACTTCTTCATCGAGCACAACAAGCCCGCGACCTTCACCTATCCCGGATGGTCGCTGATTTCCGATTTCCGCATGACGGGGCTGGCCTGCATCGGGCGGCTCGGCGCGGAACTGGAAAAATACCAGATCCGGCCGCGGTCCTGACCGCCGCAAGGGTGAGAGGGGGAGCACATGAACCACACCATCACCCGCGTCGAAGCCTATGCCCTGGACGTGCCCGTCGATTTCAAATGGGCGGGATCCGATGCGGTGCGCCGCGCTTCGCTGACTTACGTCGAGGTTGAAACCGCATCCGGCCTGATCGGTCACGGCATGACCGCGCTGGCGCCTGCACCCGTCGTCGCGGCCGCGATCAACCACGTGGCGCGGCCGGCCATCCTCGGCCTCGATGCCACGGGACACGAACACGCCTGGAACGTGGCGCTGTGGGCGCTGACGGCGCCGGGGCAGACGGGGGTCGGCTGCAACGCGCTTTCGGCCATCGACATCGCGCTTTGGGACATCAAGGGCAAGCTCGCGGGCCGTCCTGTCTGGGTGCTGGTCGGCGGCGCGCGCCGCAATATTCCGGCCTATGCCACCTGCGGCTTTTCCTTCTTCGACCGCGACCAGCTGGCCGAGGCGGGGCGATTGATGCGCGCGCAGGGCTACGAGGCGCTCAAGATGCAGGTGGGCCGTCCGGGGCTGGACGCCCGCGAGGATGTGGTCGATCTCGATAAGATGATTGCCGAGGACATCGCCCGTATCCGCGCCTTGCGCGATGCCGTGGGCGAGGGGGTGGAGATCGCCATCGACGGCGCCGCGCGGCTCGATCTCGACCGTGCCGCCGATCTCGCGGCGCGGGCCGCCGATCTCGGCGTCGCCTTTTACGAAGAGCCGATCGTCGCCAACGACATTCCGGCCATGGCGGCGCTGCGCCGGCGCGCGCCGAAAATGAAGATCGCCTGCGGCCAGAGCGAGGGCCAGGTATCGCGCTTCCGCGACATGATCGCCGCCCATGCCATCGATATCGTCCAGCCCAACGTCATCGTCGGCGGCGGCTTCACCGGTGCCGCGCGCGCGGCGGAACTGGCCTCGGCCGCGGGCCTGCGCGTCTTTCACGGCGGCGGCGCCACCTATCACAACGCGCATCTGCACGCGGGCCTCGCCCAGGCGAGCGGTATCGAGCACCAGCTGAGTTCGGCGCGGGCGGCGGAAAAGATATTCGACGGCCTGCCCGAATTTCACGACGGTCACCTGGAAATGACCGACAGGCCGGGCCTCGGCTTCGAGATCAGGGATGGTGCGATCGGCGAGTTCGCCGTCGACTAACGGCGAGAGGCGCCAAAAAAGAAGCCCAGCACCAGCATCACGGTGGGCAGCAGGAAAACCTTGAACATCTCGACGATGTCGCCGGTCACATCGACGCGCATCAGGTGGCTTTTGGCGAACAGGTAGCCCAAAAACGCGAACAGGAACATCAGGTAGCAGACCACCACCGTGCGCGCGAGGTCGAGGCTGCCCGGGCTTTCGCTGCTGATTTGCGCAGGTGCAGCGGGGGCGGCAGCGGGCGCCGGCCGCGCTGGTGCGGCTGTTTGCACGTTGCACAATTCGCCCGCCCGCGCGATCAGCGAGTCGCGCAGGCGCGACAGGAACTTCACTTCTTCGCTGCCCAGTGCCGCGTCGTTGTTGGCGAGCAACGCCGCGATGGCATCGGCTTCGGCCAGAAGCTCGCGGGCAACGCGATGGCGCCGCGCCGTGTCCTCAGGCGTGGACGAACTTCCCTGTGCGGTCGCCGTATTGCTCATGATCCCCCGATCCGGTGTGGCCCAAGAGATAAGGCCCGCGTGGATAACGAAAGGTAAACGACGCTATTCGACCACGATGCGCGGCCCGGCGCGACCGCTTTTGCCGGCTTCGACGGCCGCCCAGACCTTGCGGGCGATCTCGCGGAAGCGTTCGGCGTTCTCCGATCCCGGGTTGGACACGGTCACCGGCGCGCCGCCGTCGGAGGTTTCGCGGATTTCGATGTCGAGGGGGATCTCGCCGAGGAAGGGTACGCCCAGCTCCGCCGCGCAGGCCTTGGCGCCGCCGTGGCTGAAGATGTGACTTTCGTGGCCGCAATTGGGGCAGACGAAGGTGGACATGTTCTCGACAATGCCGAGTACGGGCACGTTGACCTTGCGGAACATGGCGAGGCCCTTGCGCGCATCGAGAAGCGCGATGTCCTGGGGCGTGGAAACGATCACCGCGCCCGCCAGCGGAACGCGCTGGGCCAGCGTCAGCTGGGCGTCGCCGGTGCCCGGCGGCATGTCGACCACCAGCACGTCGAGATCACCCCAGTTCACGTCGCGCATCATCTGTTCGAGCGCCCCGATCACCATCGGCCCGCGCCAGATCATCGGCGTGTCTTCCTTGATGAGGAAGCCGATGGACATAGCCTTGACGCCGTAGTTCTGCATCGGCTCCAGGATCTTGCCGTCCTTGGACTGCGGCCGCCCGGTGATGCCGAGCATGCGCGGCATCGACGGGCCGTAGATGTCGGCATCGAGCATGCCGACCGAATGGCCCTCGGCGGCGAGCGCGAGTGCGAGGTTCGTCGCCACCGTCGATTTGCCGACGCCGCCCTTGCCGGAAGCGACGGCGATCACGTGGCGGACGCCGGGCATCAGGCTCTGCGCCGCGCCCTGGGGCTGGCCGTGACCGTGGCCGTGGGAATGAGAATGGGACTGGGCGGCCGCCTGCGGCGCCGCGGCGCGCTCGGCGGTCAGCACCGCCGTGACCGAAACGACGCCTGGCAGCGCCATGATGGCGGCCTCGGCCGCCTTGCGCAGGGGTTCAAGGCGGGGGCCGCGCTCGGCCTCGACCTCGATGGCGAAGCCGACGTTGCCGTCGCGCACCACCAATCCGCTGACGCGGCCGAGGCTGACGATATCCTTGCCGTGGTCGGGGTCGATGACGGCGGCGAGCGCCTTGCGCACATCCGCCTCGGTCGCCGTGGTTCGCTTCGCATCCATGAAATCTGCGCCTTTCGGGCCAATTACGGGAAAATACGGGGGCCTGCCGCGTTGCGCCCCCGGGCTGCCTGCCTTATAAGGCTGGATATAGACGACGCGAGCGATAAGTCAAAGGCATCAGCCGAAAAAACGCCGCGAAGGGTTCCAATCCATCAATTGCACACGGTTCCGACGAAAGGACATCGACATGCCCTGGAACAGTCAAGGTGGGGGCGGTAGCCCCTGGGGATCAGGAGGCGGCGGCAACCGCGGCCAGGGGCCTTGGGGCTCCGGCGGGGGTGCCGGCGGCGGGGGAGGACCCCGTCCGCCCGATCTCGAGGACATGCTGCGCCGCGGCCAGGACCGGCTGCGCTCGATCATGCCGGGTGGCGTCGGATCGTCGCGGGGCATCATCCTGGTGCTGCTGATTGCCGTGGCCGTGTGGTTCGCGTCGGGCTTCTACCGCGTGCAGCCCGACGAGCAGGGCGTGGTGCTGCGCTTCGGCGCCTTCCATCGCACGACGCAGCCGGGCCTCAACTATCATCTGCCTTCGCCCATCGAGACGGCGCTGACGCCGTCGGTGACGCGCGTCAACCGCGTCGACGTCGGCTTCCGCTCGACGGGGGCCACCTCCGGTTCGCTGGGTTCGCGCCCGGTGCCCGAAGAAGGCCTGATGCTGACCGGCGATGAAAACATCATCGACGTGCAGTTTACCGTGTTCTGGGTCATCACCGACGCGGGCAAGTTCCTTTTCAACATCCGCAACCCGGAAGGCACCGTTAAAGCCGCCGCCGAAAGCGCCATGCGCGAAATCGTCGGCCGTTCGGCGATCCAGCGCGAGGAAGAAAAAGCCGCCGAAGGCGGTGCCGCGCCCAAGCAGGCGGTGCAGGGCATCATGATCCGCGACATTCTCGAACGCGGCCGCCGCGAGGTGGAACAGGAAAGCCAGAAGCTGCTCCAGCGCGTTCTCGACGACTACGGTTCGGGCATCCAGATCACCCAGATCCAGATGCAGAACGTGGAGCCGCCGGCCCAGGTCATCGACGCGTTCCGCGATGTGCAGCGCGCCGAAGCGGACAAGGAACGCCTTCGCAACGAGGCTCAGGCCTACCGCAACGACATCCTGCCGCGCGCCCGCGGCGAGGCGGCCAAGATCACCCAGGAGGCCGAGGGCTACAAGAAGCAGACGGTGTCCAAGGCCCAAGGTGACTCCAGCCGTTTCAAGGCGTTGTACGAACAGTACCGCAAGGCGCCGCAGGTCACGCGTCAGCGACTCTATCTGGAAACGATGGAAGACGTGCTGTCCAAGAACCCGAAGATCCTGATTGACCGTAACCAGGGAGGACCGGGCGTCGTGCCCTACCTGCCGTTGCCCGAATTGCAGAAGAGACAGTCTGCTCCTGCCCAGGGAGGCGCGAAATGAACCGGCTGGCTACTTTCTTCGGCGTCGTCGTCATCGCGATCGCCGTCGTCGGATTTTCATCCGTCTTCATCGTGCACCAGACCGAGCAGGCTCTCGTCCTGCAGTTCGGCGAACCCAAGCGCGTGGTGACGACACCGGGCCTCAAGTTCAAGGTGCCGTTCATGCAGAATGTCGTGGTCTATGACCGTCGCGTTCTCGACCTCGACCCGGCGGCGGAAGAAATGATCGCTGCCGACAAGAAGCGCATCGTCGCCGATTCGTATGCCCGCTACCGCATCACCGATCCCCTGAAGTTCTACCAGGCGGTCGGCACGGAGCAGGGGCTGCGCCAGCGGCTCGGGCGGGTCATCAACGCGTCAATGCGTTCGGTGATCGGTAATTACACGCTGGCGGCGCTTTTGACCGAACAGCGCGTGCGCATTCTGGCGGAGATCCAGAACCGCGTGAACAACGAGGCCAAGCAGTTCGGCATCACCGTGGTCGATGTCCGTATCCGGCGCGCCGACCTGCCGAAGGAGAACTCGGAAGCGATCTACAACCGCATGAAGGCCGAACGCGAACGAGACGCCAAGGAAGCCCGTGCGCAGGGTGCCGAAATCGGCCAGCGCATCCGCGCCGAAGCCGACCGCGACCGCACCGTTCTGCTGGCCGAAGCGCAAAGGCGCGCCGAGGAACTGCGCGGCGAAGGCGACGGCGAGGCGCAGGCCATCTACAACGCCGCCTATGGCGGCGATGCGACGGAATTCTATGAATTCTATCGTCGCATGCAGGCCTTCCGGGAAACCTTTGCCTCGGGCGATTCCAGCCTCGTGCTGTCGCCCGACAGCGAGTTCTTCCGCTACTTCAACGAACTGCCCGGCGGCAACCGGAACCCGAAGGCGCGCCGCTAGCGCCTTCGGACCACCGCCGTGGCTGTCGAAATCCTGACATTCCTCGCCCTCGGGCTCGTGCTCGAGGGCGTTCTTTTTGCGCTGTTGCCGGGCATCGTTTCCCGCAGCCTGCGCGAGATGGCGAACTGGTCGCCCGACCGCCTGCGCCGGGTCGGCATCATGGCGCTCGTCGCCGGGGTGCTGGCGCTGACGCTGCTTGCCATGACGGCGGGAGACGGCGGCGGGCTTGCCTTTGCCTTTCCCCGGCTACGCGGGGCCTTCGGTCTGGGGGCCTAGGTCTCCGGCCACTTTGAGGGTGGCTCCCGGCCCGGGCAGATGCCATATTTGAACCATATTCCTTCTCTATCCCTCTGGCTCTCACATGGACCCCGGCGGGGGCTTCGGCCTGCCACCGGTTACTCGGGACGAGGAGGGGCGTCCATGTGCCGTGACCCGCTCTGGGCTTCGGCGCAGTCGCTAAAGGAACGGAGAACATGAAGAATCAGGCCATTATTCCTGACGCCAACCCCTTTCACGTAACGTTACGCAGCATCTCAAAAGCGATCATTACGGCGGCACTGGCTGCCGTCATCGCTTTCCCGGCTGCGGCACGCCCCGCGCCTGACGGGTTCGCCGATCTCGCCGAAAAGCTGCTGCCTTCGGTGGTCAATATTTCGACAACCCAGGTGAGCAAGAAGCGCGAGCGCGGCCCGGAAGTTCCGCAATTCCCCCCGGGCTCCCCGTTCGAGGAATTCTTCAAGGACTTCTTCGACCGCAACCGCCCCGACGGGCCGCCGCGCAAGTCCACCTCGCTCGGCTCGGGCTTCATCATCGATGCCAGCGGCTACATCGTCACCAACCATCACGTCATCGAGGACGCGGACGAGGTGACCGTCATCCTGCATGACGACACGAACCTGAAGGCCAAGATCATCGGCCGCGACACCAAGACCGACCTCGCGCTGCTCAAGGTCGAACCCAAGAAGCCGCTGACCGCGGTGCCGTGGGGCGATTCCGACAGGGTGCGCGTCGGCGACTGGATTGTCGCCATCGGCAATCCGTTCGGCCTCGGCGGCACGGTGACGGCGGGCATCATTTCCGCCCTCAAGCGCGACATCAATTCCGGTCCCTACGACAGCTACCTGCAGACCGATGCCTCGATCAACCGCGGCAACTCGGGTGGCCCCATGTTCAACATGAAGGGCGAGGTGATCGGCGTTAATACCGCGATCTATTCGCCCTCGGGCGGGTCGATCGGCATCGGCTTCGCCATTCCCGCAACCCAGGCCAGGCTCGTCATCGACCAGCTGCGCCAGTTCGGCCGCACCAAGCGCGGCTGGCTCGGCGTACGCATCCAGACCGTGACCGACCAGATCGCCGAAAGCCTGGAAATGGGCAAGGCGCGCGGCGCGCTCGTCGCCGGCGTGACCGAAGCGGGTCCAGCCGAGAAGGGCGGCCTCAAGTCGGGCGACGTCATCGTGTCTTTCGACGGCAAGCCGATCGTTGAAATGCGCGACCTGCCGCGACTGGTCGCGGAAACGCCCATCGACAAGGCGGTGACGGTGAAGGTCATCCGCAACGGCAAGCCGGTCGAGGTCAAGGTCAAGGTCGGCGAACTTCCCGAAGACGTGAAGGAGCGCAAGGCATCGGGGGTCGAGGACAAGTCCTCGCTGCAGATGCTGGGCCTGACGCTGACGCCCCTGAACGATGCGCTGCTGGAGACCTACAAGCTCGACAGCCGCGCCAAGGGCGTGCTGGTCACCGACGTCAAGGAAGGCAGCCCCGGCAAGAAGGCCGGGCTCCAGCCCGGCGACCTGATCCTCGAGGTGGCGCCCGATACGGTGTCCAATCCCCAGGAATTCAAGGACAAGGTCGAAAAAGCCAAGGAAGCCAAGCGCAAGACGGTGCTCTTGCTGACCGAACGCAAGAAGGTGCGCCAGTTCATCGTCCTGCCGGTGTCCTGATCCCCGGCGACGGGGCTGCAATCCGGGGGCGGGCGCTCTGCGTGCCGCCCCCGTTTCGTTTGGCCTCTCGGCAGGGCTGGAAATGGCGGGCGCCATTCGCTAGTAATGGCGCGCATCTTTCCCGAGAGGAGTAGCCGTGTCCGCCACCCCCAAGCCCCTGCTTCGCCCCTTTGCCGCCCTGCGTCCGGCGCCGGAATTCGCCGCCGAGGTGGCGGCGCCGCCCTACGACGTGCTGTCGAGCGACGAGGCGCGCGAGATGGCGGCAGGCCGTCCGCTCTCGTTCCTGCATATCTCCAAGGCCGAGATCGACCTGCCCGCGGGCACGGACCCCTACTCGCCGGCGGTCTATCAGAAGGCCGCAGACAACCTCGCGAAGCTGGTGAAGGACGGCGTGCTGCGGCGCGACGGCAAGCCCTGCTACTATGTCTATCGCCTCGTCATGGGCGGGCGCACCCAGACCGGTATCGTCGGCGGCGGCTCCGTCGCGGCTTATGACGAGAACCGCATCCGCCGCCATGAATTCACCCGCCCCGACAAGGAAGACGACCGCGTCCGCCAGATCGAGGCGACCCGCGCCCAGACCGGCCCGGTGTTCACCGTGCATCACCAGGACAAGGCGTTGGCCGCCATCGTCGCCCGCAAGGCCGGCGAAAAGCCCGCTTACGCGCTGGAACTGAACGGTATCAGCCATACCCTGTGGGTGGTCGACGCGGATGCCGATGTTGCGGCGATCTCGGCCGCCTTCGATGCCATGAAGGTGATCTATATCGCCGATGGCCATCACCGTTCGGCCGCCGCCTCGCGCGTTGCCAAGTCCTGCGCGGCGAAGGATCCCAAGGCCAACGGCAACCGCCCTTACGATTATTTCCTGCTGGTCAGCTTTCCCGCCGACGAAGTGCGGATCTACGACTACAACCGCGTGGTCAAGGACCTGAACGGGCTGAGCGAGGCCCAGTTCATGGAAAAGCTCGCCGCCGTGTTCGAGGTCACGCCCTCGGCGGGCGAGGCCAAGCCCGCCCGCGCCAACGAATTCGGCATGTTCATCTCGGGCAAGTGGTATCGCCTGACGCTTCGCAATCCGCCCGGCACCGACGTGTCGCCCGTGGCGCGTCTCGACGTCAGCCTGCTGCAGGATCGGCTGCTTGCGCCGGTGCTCGGCATCGGTGATCCGCGCACCGACAAGCGCATTGATTTCGTCGGCGGCATCCGTGGCCTCGGCGGGCTCGAAAAGCGTGTGCGCGAAGGCTGGGCCGTCGCCTTCGCCCTTTATCCGACCTCGATCGCCGACCTGATGGCGGTGGCCGACGACAACCAGGTGATGCCGCCCAAGTCCACGTGGTTCGAGCCGAAGCTTGCCGACGGCATGGCCTCGCTCATGCTCGACTAGCTCGGCTGTGAGCGAACCCGCGCCCGGCACCGTCTTCGTCGTTTGCGGGCCGACCGCATCGGGCAAGTCGGCATTGGCGCTGGCAATCGCCCAGCGCATCGGCGGCGGCATCATCAACGCCGATTCGATGCAGGTCTATCGCGGCCTCGAAATCCTCTCGGCGCAGCCGACGGCGGAAGAGCGCGCCCTCGTTCCGCATTTTCTCTACGGCGTTCTTGAACCCGATGATCCGTGCTCGGCCGGACGCTGGCGCGAACTTGCCCTCAAGGCCATTGCCGATGTGCGCGCCGCGGGCAGGGTGCCCGTGCTGTGCGGCGGCACCGGGCTTTACCTGCGCGCGCTGATGCAGGGCATCGCGCCGGTGCCAATGATTCCGGCGGATGTTCGCGCCGCCGTGCGTGCCCGCCACGCGGCACTCGGCAACGCCGCCTTCCATGCGGAACTCGCTGCCCGCGATCCTGAAACCGCCGCGGGCATCCGCCCGAGCGATCCCTTGCGCATGATGCGCGCCATGGAAGTTCTGGAGGCGACCGGACTGCCGCTCGCCCGCTGGCGCGCCCTGCCGGGCGAGGGGGCGCCCGACGGGACGATCTTCCGCACCGTTCTGCTCGATCCGCCGCGCGATGCCCTCTATGCCGCCATCGAGGCGCGCTTTCGCCGCATGGTCACGGCCGGCGCACTTGCCGAGGCGGCGGCCCTGGTGGCGCGCGGTGTCGATCCGCAACTGCCGGCCATGAAGGCGCTGGGTGTGGCGGAACTGGCCCGCGCCGCCGCCGGAGAGGTCGAGATTGAATACGCAGTTATGCGAGCCGTGACCCAGAGCCGGAACTACGCCAAGCGGCAGGTGACGTGGTTCAGGCGGCAGTTAATTGCCGATTTCACTTACAAAGAGAAATTTTCAGAAAGTCTTTACAAAAAAATCTTATCAGAAATTCTATGATTTTCCTTGACCGGAGGGTTTCCGGCCCTTAGGTTGCGCCTCCTTGACGCGAAACCGCGGATTTCTGCGGATTCACGTCCGGATCTGTTTTTGAAGGAATGACGTCATGGCGAACGGCAAGCTGACCGGCTCTGAAATCCTGCTCAAGGTGCTGACCGAGGAAGGGACCGAGGTCGTCTTCGGATATCCCGGCGGCGCGGTGCTGCCGATCTACGACGCGCTGTTCAAGCAGAAGGCGGTGCGCCACGTGCTGGTGCGCCAGGAAGGCGGCGCGGTGCATGCGGCCGAAGGCTACGCGCGCTCCACCGGCAAGGTCGGCGTGGTGCTGGTGACGTCCGGCCCCGGCGCCACCAACGCGGTGACCGGCCTGACCGATGCGCTGATGGACAGCATTCCCATCGTCTGCCTGACCGGGCAGGTGCCCACCCACCTGATCGGCAACGACGCCTTCCAGGAAGCCGACACCACCGGCATCACCCGGCCCTGCACCAAGCACAATTACCTGGTGAAGGACGTGAACGACCTTGCCCGCGTGCTGCGCGAGGCGTTCTACGTTGCCCGCTCGGGCCGCCCCGGCCCGGTGGTGATCGATCTGCCGAAGGACGTGCTGCAGGGCCTCGCCGCCTATGCGCCGGCGCCGAAGAAGCAGGAGCACAAGAGCTACAACCCGCAGATGCGCGGCGATACCGATGCCGTCAACCGTGCCGTCGATCTGCTGGCTACCGCCAAGCGGCCGATCTTCTATACCGGCGGCGGCGTCATCAATTCCGGCCCGCGCGCTTCCAAGCTGCTGACCGAATTCGTGCGCAAAACCGGCGTGCCGATCACCAACACGCTGATGGGGCTCGGCGCCTATCCGGCATCCGACAGGCAGTTCGTCGGCATGCTCGGCATGCACGGCACCTATGAAGCCAACCTTGCCATGTACAACTGCGACGTCATGGTGTGCGTCGGCGCGCGCTTCGACGACCGCGTGACGGGCAAGATTGCGGAATTCGCGCCGAAGTCGAAGAAGATCCACATCGACATCGACCCCAGCTCCATCAACAAGAACGTGCTGGTGGACATTCCCATCGTCGGCGATTGCGCGACCGTGCTCGCGCAGATGATGAAGCGCTGGGACGAAAAGAAGTACAAGACGGATGCCAAGGCGCTGGCCAAGTGGTGGAAGGACATCGACGGCTGGCGCGGGCGCAACTGCCTTGCCTATGAAAAAACCGGCAAGATCATCAAGCCGCAGTACGCGCTTGAACGCCTGCAGGCGCTCACCGAAGGCAAGGACGTCTACTTCACTACCGAAGTGGGCCAGCACCAGATGTGGGCGGCCCAGTTCCTGAAGTTCAACAAGCCCAACCGCTGGCTGACGTCGGGCGGCCTCGGCACCATGGGCTACGGCCTGCCGGCGGCCATCGGCGTGCAGGTGGCGCATCCGAAGTCGCTTGTCGTCGACGTGGCGGGCGAGGCCTCCATCCTGATGAACATCCAGGAACTGTCGACGGCGGCCCAGTACCGACTGCCGGTCAAGATATTCATCCTCAACAACCAGTACATGGGGATGGTGCGCCAGTGGCAGGAACTGCTGCATGGCGGGCGCTATTCTGAAAGCTACATGGCGAGCCTGCCGGACTTCGTGAAGCTCGCCGACAGCTTCCAGGGCGTCGGCCTGATCGCGGAAAAGCCGTCCGAGGTGGACGACGTGATCCGAGAGATGATGAAGATTGACCGCTTCGTCATCGCCGACATCCGCGTCGATCAGTCGGAAAACTGCTTCCCGATGATTCCGTCGGGCGCGGCGCATTATGAAATGCTGCTCGGTCCCGCCGACAAGGCGGCGAAGCCGATCTCCGAAGAAGGCATGGTGCTGGTCTAGGCCGGCGCCCAACGTCGAGGAAAAACGTGAGCGACAAATCGATCGAACGGCACGTGATTGCCGTGCTGGTGGACAACGAGGCGGGCGTGCTGGCGCGCGTGATCGGGCTTTTTTCCGGTCGCGGCTACAACATCGAGAGCCTGACGGTGGCCGAGGTGGACGCGCAGAAGTCGCTTTCGCGCATCACCATCGTCACGTCCGGAACGCCCCAGATCGTCGAGCAGATCAAGGCCCAGCTCAACCGCCTGGTGCCCGTGCACAGGGTTTCCGACCTTACCGAGGAAGGCGCCCATGTCGCGCGCGAACTGGCGCTGGTCAAGGTGCGGGGCTCGGGCGAGAAGCGGGTCGAAAGCCTGCGCATCGCCGATATTTTCCGCGCCGGGGTCGTCGATTCGACGGCGCGCTCCTTCGTATTCGAGATCACGGGGTCGACCGAGAAGATCGACGCTTTTGTACGCCTGATGGAACCCCTTGGGCTTGTTGACATTTCCCGGACGGGGATCGTCGCTATTGCCCGCGGGGAAAAGCCTATCTAAAACCTCTCCCACACCACTGGGGGCGTCCGCTTTTGGGGGCAGGCGCCAAGCGAAAAAAGGACCGAACCATGCGCGTTTACTATGACCGCGACGCGGACGTTAACCTGATCAAGAAGAAGAAGGTGGCCATCGTCGGCTACGGCAGCCAGGGCCATGCCCATGCGCTGAACCTCAAGGACTCGGGCGTCAAGGACGTCGTCGTGGCGCTTCGCAAGGGCTCTGCTTCCGCCGACAAGGCGAAGAAGGAAAAGCTCAAGGTCATGACCCCGGCCGAAGCGGCCAAGTGGGCGGATATCGTCATGGTGCTGGTGCCCGACGAATTGCAGGCCGATCTCTACAAGGACGAGCTGCTGCCCAACATGAAGAAGGGCGCAGCACTCGCTTTCGCGCACGGCTTCAACGTCCACTTCCAGCTGATCCAGCCGCGCGCGGACATGGACGTGTTCATGATCGCGCCCAAGGGCCCCGGCCACACGGTGCGCGGCGAATACCTGAAGGGCGGCGGCGTGCCCTGCCTGATCGCGGTCGAGCAGGATGCCTCGGGCAATGCCCATGACATCGGCCTGTCCTATGCCTCCGCCATCGGCGGCGGCCGTTCGGGCATCATCGAGACCACCTTCCGCGAGGAATGCGAAACCGACCTGTTCGGCGAGCAGTCCGTTCTCTGCGGCGGCCTCACCAGCCTGATCAAGGCCGGCTTCGAGACCCTGGTGGAGGCGGGCTACGCCCCGGAAATGGCCTATTTCGAGTGCCTCCACGAGGTGAAGCTGATCGTCGACCTGATCTACGAAGGCGGCATCGCCAACATGCGCTACTCGATCTCCAACACCGCCGAATACGGCGACTACACCTCGGGCCCGCGGCTGATCGACGAGACCGTGAAGGCGCGCATGAAGGAAGTTCTGGCCGATATCCAGTCGGGCCGTTTCGCCCGGGACTGGGTGCTGGAAAACCGTGCGGGCCAGGCCAGCTTCAAGGCCATGCGCCGGCGCGAGGCCGAGCACCAGATCGAGGAAGTCGGCGCCAAGCTGCGCGGCATGATGCCCTGGATCACCAAGAACCGCCTTGTGGACAAGACCCGCAACTAGGCTGTTTTCCCCGGTTTTTTCGTGGAAAGGGCGGCCCCATCGGCCGCCCTTCCTGTTTTCGGGGCCGGGGCCGCGAAATTTTTGGCAAGGTCTGGAAAAGCCCGGAAAAATGCCCATTTCGCCCATTCCCGTATTGCGGAAGAGCGTGAAAGAGGCTTAAAAAGAATGTGTTAACCAGTTTTCTTAACGGCTTTATCAATTGTTAACGCCATCGGCGATAACTTTGATAAGTCGTTTTGGTGTATGCGTTTATTCGACTTGGGGCGGGCCGGCGTCGGGGACATTTCCCATCCGGCAGGAAAAACTTATGAGCCAGGGCGTAGCCATTTTCGAGTGTGCAATCGTCGGCATTTCGCCGATGGTCGCGCGCGCGCATGTGCAAGCCGCTCGCAAACTCTGTGCCCTTGGGGTGGGGCTGCGACTTAGGAACGCCTGAACCGCGCACGCCGGTGTTGCCGTTCAGGATGTATCCACCAGGTCTTGTCGCCGCCCGACATGGAAGCGCAAGGCCGAGAATCGCAAGGCCCCGAGTTGCAAGGAATGACCCATGAGCAAGAGTAACGAATCCAATTACGTCAGAATCTTCGACACCACGTTGCGCGACGGCGAACAGTCGCCCGGCGCATCCATGACGCTGAACGAAAAGCTGCGCGTGGCCGAGGTGCTCGACGAACTGGGCGTCGACGTCATCGAGGCGGGTTTCCCGATCGCCTCCAACGGCGACTTCGAATCCGTCGCCGCCATCGCGCGCAATGCCAAGAATGCCATCGTCTGCGGCCTGGCGCGCGCGCACAACAACGACATCGACCGTGCGGCCGAAGCCTTGCAGTCGGCGAAGCGCAAGCGGATCCATACCTTCATTTCCACCTCGCCTCTGCACATGAAATACAAGCTGCAGATGGAGCCGGCCGCCGTCTATGACGCCATGGTGTCGTCGATCAAGCGGGCGCGCCAGTACACCGACGACGTGGAATGGAGCCCCGAGGACGGCTCGCGCACCGAGCACGACTTCCTCTGCCGCTGCGTCGAAGGCGCGATTGCGGCTGGCGCCACCACGATCAACATTCCCGATACCGTGGGCTACGCCATCCCCGAGGAATTCGGCGCGCTGATCGCGATGCTGATGAACCGGGTGCCCAACATCGACAAGGCCGTCATCTCGGTTCATTGCCACAATGACCTCGGGCTGGGCGTCGCCAACTCGCTGGCCGCGGTCAAGGCCGGCGCCCGCCAGGTGGAATGCACGGTCAACGGCCTCGGCGAACGGGCGGGCAATGCCGCGCTCGAGGAAATCGTCATGGCGCTGCGTACCCGCAAGGACCTGCTGCCGTTCGAGACGGGCATCAACACCAAGGCGATCACCAAGGCTTCGCGCCTGGTGTCCGCGGTGAGCGGCTTCGTCGTGCAGCCCAACAAGGCGATCGTCGGCGCCAATGCCTTCGCCCATGAATCGGGTATTCATCAGCACGGCATGCTGAAGCATGCCGAGACCTACGAGATCATGAAGCCCGAGGACATCGGCCTGACCAAGTCCAAGCTGGTCATGGGCAAGCATTCGGGCCGCCATGCTTTCCGCCAGAAGCTGTCGGAACTGGGTTTCGAACTCGACAACGAGGCCCTCGATGGCGCCTTCCAGCGCTTTAAGGACCTGGCCGACAAGAAAAAGGAAGTCTTCGACGAGGACATTGTCGCTCTGGTGGACGACACCGTGGCGCGCGAGAACGACCGCATCCGCGTCGAAAAGCTGATGATCGCCTGCGGCACCGAAGGCCCGCAGACGGCCGAGCTGACCCTTTCCGTCGACGGCGAAAGCCGATCGACTACCGCTACGGGCGACGGTCCGGTGGATGCGACCTTCCGCGCCATCCGCGAGCTGTTCCCCCACGAGGCGAAGCTCCAGCTCTATCAGGTTCATGCCGTGACCGGCGGCACCGACGCGCAAGCCGAGGTGACGGTGCGGCTGGAAGAACAGGGACGCACCGTGCACGGACAGGGCGCGGATACCGACACGCTGGTCGCGTCGGCCCGGGCCTATGTCAATGCGCTCAACAAACTTCTCGTGAAACGGGAAAAATCGGTTTCGGCCATGTCCGCGTGAGGCGCGGCCGGTAGGTATTCACCAAGGGGACGGGGGCGGCCGCGGCCGCCCCGTATCAGGACATCAAGTGAGGCTCTATGTTTTCTAGATTGCTTGGGATGCTGTCGGCCGACATGGCCATCGACCTCGGCACCGCCAATACGCTGGTCTATGTGAAGGGCCGCGGCATCGTTCTCAACGAGCCGTCGGTCGTCGCCATCGCCAACGTCAAGGGCCGCAAGCAGGTGCTTGCCGTCGGCGACGAAGCCAAGATGATGCTGGGCCGCACGCCGGGCAACATCGAGGCGATCCGCCCGCTGCGCGACGGCGTCATCGCCGACTTCGAAATCGCCGAAGAGATGATCAAGCACTTCATCCGCAAGGTGCACAACCGGCGCTCCTTCGCCAGCCCGCAGATCATCGTCTGCGTGCCGTCCGGTTCCACCGCGGTCGAACGCCGCGCCATCCAGGAATCGGCCGAGGCTGCGGGTGCGCGCCGCGTGTTCCTGATCGAGGAACCGATGGCGGCCGCCATCGGCGCCGGCCTTCCGGTGACCGAACCGACCGGTTCCATGGTCGTCGACATCGGCGGTGGCACCACGGAAGTGGCGGTGCTGTCGCTCGGCGGCATCGTCTATTCGCGCTCGGTGCGCGTCGGTGGCGACAAGATGGACGAGGCGATCATCGCCTACATCCGCCGCAACCATAACCTTCTGGTCGGCGAAGGTTCCGCCGAGCGCATCAAGAAGGAAATCGGCTCCGCCTGCCCGCCGCCCGACGGCGAAGAGGGCCGCGTCATGGAGATCAAGGGCCGCGACCTGATGAACGGCGTGCCCAAGGAACTGATCATTTCCGAACGCCAGATCGCCGAAAGCCTGGCGGAACCCGTCAGCGCCATCATCGAGGCGGTCAAGGTCGCCCTCGAACATACGGCGCCGGAACTTGCCGCCGACATCGTCGACAAGGGCATCGTGCTCACGGGTGGCGGCGCGCTGCTCGGCAATCTCGATTTCGTGCTGCGGCATGCGACGGGTCTGCCCGTCTCCATCGCCGACGAGCCGCTGTCTTGCGTGGTGCTGGGCACCGGGCGCGCGCTCGAGGAAATGAAGACCCTCAAGAACGTCCTGAGCTCGAGCTACTGATCCGGGCATAGGCAAGCCGAAGCGGGGGATCGCAGGTGAATTTCAGGGGACCGAGTTTCATGGCGCGGGTCGCCGCCCCCCTCAGGGGCGCGGCGCAGCGCTTTGCGCTCGGCTTCCTCGTGCTTGCGGCCTTCGGCCTGATGTTCCTCGGCAAGTCGGACACCCACTTCGTCGAGCGCATGCGCACGGCGGTGACCGATGTCGCCACCCCGATCCTCGAGGCGATGGCCGAGCCCGTTGCCGCAGTCAACCGCACCATCGCCTATCTTGGCGAGCTGGCGGCGCTGCGCGAGGAGAACGCCCGCCTGCGCGAGGAGAACCAGCGCCTGCGGAGCTGGCACGCTGCGGCGCTGCGGCTCGATGCCGAAAACAAGTCCCTGCGCGAAATGCTGAATTACCGCGGACCCGATCGTAACACCTTCGTGTCGGCCCGCGTCGTCGCCGATGGTCACGGCCCCTTCGTCAAGAGCATGCTGGTCAATATCGGTGCCCGCGACGGCATCGAAAAGGGGCAGGCGGCGGTGACGCAGCTCGGCCTCGTCGGTCGCGTCACCGAGCTTGGCGAGCGTTCGGCGCGCATCCTGATGATTACCGACCTCAACTCCCGCATCCCCGTTCTGGTCGAGGAGAACCGCGCGCGCGCGATCCTCGCGGGCGACAACTCCGAACGGCCCCAGCTCGTCTTCCTGCCCCAGGGCACCAAGCTGCGCCCGGGCCAGCGCATCGTGACCTCGGGCCATGGCGGCGCCCTGCCGCACGGCATTCCTGTCGGCGTCGTCAGTTCGGTGGACGATAACGGTTCCGTGAGGGTGCGCCCCTTCGTCGACTGGGAACGGCTCGAATACACCCAGATCATAGATTACGAGATCGAAGCGGTGCCGCTGTCCTCGCCCACATCGCGGTCGCGTGGCGCGTTTGCGCCCCGCCCGGCGGCGGCCCCCAGCGGGCAGGAAGACCGGTGAAGAGCGCGTTCTGGCAGCGGCTCGATCTCTGGGCCCGCCGCGTGGTTCCGGCGGGTCTCAGCCTGTTCTTCGTTCTTCTCGCGGCGCTGCCGCTGCCCGTTCCCGGATACTCGTCCATCGTACCGATGCTGGTGCTCGCCTCCGTGTTCTTCTGGGCGATCCATCAACCCTCCCTGCTGCCCCCCGTGGTCGTGTTTGCCATCGGCCTGATCCAGGATGCGCTGTCGGGCGCGCCGATGGGGGCGGGCGCGGTGGTTGTGCTGCTCGCCTATGGCGTGACGGTTTCCCAGCGCCGGTTCTTTCACAACCGTTCCTTCATCCAGGTCTGGGTCGGGTTCATGGTCGTGGCCGCCGCTGCCGCCCTGCTCGGCTGGCTCTTGACCGCGGCGAACGTCGGACTGTTCGCGCCGTCGCGTGCGGCGCTCTTCCAGTATCTCCTGACCATCGCGGTCTATCCGCTGGTGACCTGGCTGCTGCATGGCGCCCAGCGCCTGACGCCCTCGGAGGCGTGAGATGATCCGCGACCAGGACCGCTTCCGTCTGTTCAGCCGCCGCGCCCTGCTGCTGGCGGGCGGCAAGCTCGCGCTGTTTTCGACGCTGGCCGGGCGCATGTATTACCTGCAGGTGATCGAGTCCGAACGCTATCGCACGCTCGCCGAGGACAATCGCATCAATCTGCGCCTTTTGGCGCCGCCGCGGGGCCGTATCCTCGACCGCAACAGCGTGGAAATCGCCGCCAACCAGCGCAATTACCGCCTGATCATCGTCACCGAGCGCGCGCCCAATATCGAGACGACGCTGGACCGGCTGTCGCAGCTCATCGATCTCGGCGAGAACGACCGGCGCCGCGTCCTGCGCGAGGTGCGCCGCCAGCGCGGTTTCGTGCCTGTCACGGTTCGCGAAAACCTGGAATGGGAAGAAGTCGCGCGGGTCGAAATCAATACGCCGGATCTTCCCGGCGTGCATATCGAGGTCGGCCAGACGCGCTTTTATCCCTACGACCACGCTGCGGCGCATCTGATCGGTTATGTCGGCGCGGTATCGGCCAAGGAACAGACCGGCGATCCGCTGCTCGACCTGCCGTCCTTCCGTATAGGCAAGAACGGCGTCGAAAAGATCCACGACCTGCGCCTGCGCGGGCGGGCCGGGCGTTCGGAGGTCGAGGTCAATGCGCTTGGCCGCGTCATCCGCGAACTGTCCCGCCGCGAGGGACAGCCCGGCGACGAAGTGCGGCTGTCCATCGACATGGATATCCAGGCCATCGCGCACAAGCGGCTTGGCGAGGAATCCGGCGCGGTCGTGGTGATGGACATCCACACCGGCGAGGTTCTGGCGCTGGCATCCACGCCCGGTTTCGATCCCAACGCTTTCAACAAGGGCATCAGCCGCGATTACTGGCAGGAACTGATGAGGAACGAGCGGGCGCCGCTCACCAACAAGGCGATCGCCGGTCAGTATGCGCCGGGATCGACCTTCAAGCTTGCGGTATCGCTGGCCGCGCTCGAATCGGGACTGGTGTCGCCGGACCACACGACCTTCTGCATCGGGCATATGCAGCTCGGCAACGTGCGCTTCCATTGCTGGAAGAAGGGTGGCCATGGCCGTCTCAACATGGAAGGCGCGATCCAGCATTCTTGCGACATCTTCTTCTATGACGTGGCGCGCCGCATCGGCGTCGACCGGATCGCCGAGATGTCGAAGCGGCTGGGCCTCGGCCAGGTTCTCGGCCTCGATCTGCCCGGCGAGAAGGCGGGTGTTGTGCCGACCCGCGACTGGAAGCGCGCCGTTCTCAACCAGCCTTGGCACCCGGGCGAAACACTGGTGGCGGGGATCGGGCAGGGTTTCGTGCTGTCGACGCCGTTGCAACTCGCGACGATGACGGCGCGCATCGCCAATGGCGGCTATGCCATCACGCCACGCCTCACGCGCGTCGAGCCGCCGGAGGACCAGGCCGTCATTGCCGAGGTCGAAGATGCCACCCCGGCCAATGCCTTCGCCGATCTGAAGATCGCCCCCGAGCACCTCGACATCGTGCGCCGCGGCATGTTCGCGGTATCCAACGACCCGCGGGGCACCGCGTTCCGCGCGCGCATCCGCGAAAAGGGCTGGGAAATCGCCGGCAAGACGGGCACCAGCCAGGTCCGCCGCATCACGCTGGCCGAGCGCGAAACCGGCGTGCGCAAGAACGAGGACCTGCCCTGGAAGGAGCGCGACCACGCGCTGTTCGTCGCCTATGCGCCCGCCCATGCGCCGAAATATGCCATTGCCGTCATCGTCGAGCACGGCGGCGGCGGTTCCGCCGTGGCGGCGCCCATTGCGCGCGACGTCATGCTGGAAACCCTCAGGCGCGATCCGGCCTCCGGCGGGCGCGGCCTGATCCGCGAAGCACGTGCCGACGCGAACGGTTCGCGGAGGGACTGACATGCTGTCGGGATTCTACAAACAGCCGGAAATGACCATCGGCCAGAAGCTGGCGGAGATGAACTGGGGCCTCATCGCCCTGCTGACGCTGATTTCCTCGATCGGGTTCGTCATGCTCTATTCGGCGGGCAACGGATCGTTCCATCCCTGGGCGCTGCGCCAGATGCTGCGCTTCGGCTTGGGTATTTCGATCCTCGTCACCGTCGCACTCGTCGATATCCGGTTCTGGCTTCGATACGCCTATGTCATTTACGGCGTGGCACTCTTTCTGCTGATCGTCGTCGAAATCGCCGGCGACATCGGCATGGGGGCGCAGCGCTGGATCAGCCTCGGGTTCATCAACCTGCAGCCGTCCGAGGTGATGAAGATCGCCCTGATCATCGTGCTGGCCCGCTATTTCCATTCCCTGCCCGAGGAAGCCGAAGGCAAGCTGCGCTATCTGATCTGGCCGGCATTGCTGGCACTGGTGCCCGCTGCCCTCGTCATGCGTCAGCCGGACCTCGGCACGGCGCTGATGCTGCTCATGGTCACGGGCGCGATCTTCTTCATGGCCGGGGTCAGGCTGTGGAAATTCGCCATAGCCATTGGCGCGGTGCTGGCGGCGATTCCGGTCGCCTGGCATTTCCTGCGTGATTACCAGAAGAACCGCATCCTGACCTTCCTCGATCCCGAATCGGACCCGCTTGGCGCGGGCTACCACATCATGCAGTCGAAGATCGCGCTGGGGTCGGGCGGCATCTTCGGCAAGGGCTTCATGCAGGGTAGCCAGGCGCATCTCAATTTCCTGCCCGAAAAGCAGACCGACTTCATCTTCACCATGCTGGCCGAGGAATTCGGCCTGACCGGGGGGCTCGGGCTTCTGGGCCTCTATGGCCTCGTGCTCGTCTACGGCTTCTCCATCGCCATCCGCGCCCAGAGCCACTTCGGGCGCCTGCTGGCGCTCGGCATGACCGCGACCTTCTTCCTCTATGTCTTCATCAATATCGCCATGGTCATGGGGCTGGTGCCGGTGGTGGGCGTGCCGCTGCCGCTGATCTCCTACGGTGGCACCTCGATGCTGACCCTGCTGATCGGTTTCGGCATCCTGATCGGCGTCAATGTCCACCGCGACATGGTGATCGGCCGCTCGCCGCGCATGGACGGCCCCTGAGGGGGCGCCAAACCCTCTGAAATCCGGCGTTTTTCGGGTGATTCACCAAGCCCCGGAAATGCGTTTCGGAGCCTCGACAAAGCGATCCTTGCTTGCTATACCCATGCCTCCTTGCGGGCGCCTTCGGCGCCGTCACAGGGGCGCATAGCTCAGTTGGTAGAGCAGCTGACTCTTAATCAGCGGGTCCAAGGTTCGAGTCCTTGTGCGCCCACCAAGTTCAGGGGCCTAGCCGTTTTACGGCTGGGCCCTTAGACTTTTCCGGGAAAGTATTGGCGGTTTTCCGACGCTGCCCGGATCGGCTGGTGGCCGACGCCAAGGTGCGTTTCAGTTCGCATGCATCCTGTAAGACGTCCGGTCTGGTCCACGAAATTAAGCGTTCCAATCGAAGGCGGAGGCAAGAAATGACTGGGCCACGTTCATCGGCAGACGAAGAGTATGAAATTTCCCTTCAGCGCCAATTTTACCAGCACGAGGCAGAGCACTACGATGACGCCTACCTGCATGAGTGCGCGGAGCATTATGTGGCGCTGGACTGGCTCAGCAGTCTGATAAGGCGGCTGGAGGTCAAAACGCTCCTTGATGTGGGAACCGGTACGGGGCGCGCGCTTCGTTACCTGATGACCGAACTGCCTGAACTGAAGGCATTGGGTGTCGAGCCCGTAGAGGCGTTGCGGCAAGTCGCGATCAGGAACGGGGTTCCGCAAAACAGTATCGTGGACGGCGACGGAACGCGTCTCGCATTCGATGACAGCTCGTTCCAGATTGCCTGTGAATTCGCTGTTCTGCACCACGTGAAGGATAGAAAGAAATTCGTCGAGGAGATGGTCCGTGTCGCGGACATTGGCGTTTTCTTGTCGGATACCAACAATTACGGCATTGGAAGCCCCGTCGGCAGGATGACGAAACAGGTTCTTCGATTGTTGGGACTGTGGCCTGCCGCAGTATGGATCAAGACAAAAGGCAGGGGCTACGAGTTCGATGAAGGCGAAGGCGTGACCTACAGCTACTCAGTTTTTGACAGCGTGCCGATCATTCGGAAGAAATTTCCCAACATTTATTATCTGAGCACCAAGCCGGCCGGTCCCAACCTCTACCGAACCGCCTCTCACATTGCCCTTTTCGCGACCCGTTGACGCTGCACCGGTTTTGCCCATCACAGGATGAAACTGACCGACCCCAGCGCGCCCAGTTCCTCCGAGGCGAGGATGACCTTCCGTTCCTTGATGAGGAACCGGTTTTCGACACGCCGCAGGACGTAGCGGTAGAAGCCGACGAAGGCATAGGCCCGCCCGTAGCGGCGGAAGCGATGGCAGGTGAAATTGGCGGCGACGCGGACGAGGTCGCCCTCGATGCCCTCGATGCGAACGTTGGAAATCATCCGGCAGGTCCGCGAATGCGGGAATTCGGCATGGCAATCGGCGCTCTTGATGCGCAAAAGCCGCTGGTCGAGACGGGTACGATCGTCGGCGATCAGGAACAGCGACGTTCCCGGCTCGCCCGCCGGGCGGTCATTGGACGGCACCAGGTAGGTGGCGTCGTCGGCGAGCAGGGCCTGCCATTCGTCGAGGCGCCATTCGTCGAGAAGCTGCGCTTCGAGAAACAGGAAATCCTCGACCTCCTGACGGGTCACGGCGGTGGCGCTCATGCGTCCCCCGTCATCAATTCGTTCCAGCGCCGCCAGAAGGTGCGCAGGTGGTGTTCGTCGCTGTTGAGCTGGTCATCGTCGGGCTTGGTCATGCCGCGCGACATTTCCGACCACGGATCGTCGGACCAGTTGGCAAGCCCCTGCTGCACCAGTTCCAGCGCCTCGACATCGTCGGGGGTGGCGAAGCCGCCGGGGCCGTAGAAGGTCAGGAAGGAATCGAGGCGGCGCGCCCGCGCCGCCGCGCTTTCTTCCTGCGGGCCCAGCGCCCATGCGGTGACATGCATTCGCGCAGCCCCTTCCGGGTAGAAGGTGCGGATCGTCACCGACGAGCCGTCGTTGATGACGAGATTGGGGAAGATCACGAGATTGCGGTTGGTGTCGGCAACGCGCGCCGCGCGTTCTGCCCCCAGCCGGGCGACGAGCTCGTTTCGTATCTCCGCCATCTCGGCGCGGGCGTCTTCGCCATAGAGCGGAATCCAGTTCGCCACGGGCCGGCCGCGATAGTTGATGTTGTCGGTGGTGAAATGGCCGTTGCCGAGCGCGACCGTGCGCCCGCGCGCGGGCAGGACCAGGCCTTCTTCGAGGCGGGGGCGCACCTGGACGCCGGAATTCGCCATGTAATTGAGCCAGGTCGCATGGGTGGAGGGTAGGTGATAGTCGTCCACGCTGTTTTCGACCATCAGCTTCCAGTTGGCGGCGACGTCGTATTCCTGGGTGCCGGAAATCACTTCCATGTGCGCGGACGGCGACTGTTCCACGACGAGGTCGATATAGTCGCGCGCGGGGCCGAGATAGTCGGCGAGGGCGGGCGCGGCCTCATCAAGGCACATGAACCAGAAATCGCGGTAGCTTTCCACGCGCGCCGGGCTGCGCAGGCCGAGGCAGGCGGTATCAAACGCCTCGCCATAGGCGTCCGCACCCGGGACGCGGTCAAGCCGCCCCGCGTTGTCGTATGTCCAGCCGTGATAGATGCAGTAAAAGCGCCGGGTATTGCCCTCGCGCTCGCGGCAGACGATGGCGCCGCGGTGGCGGCAGGTATTGAACAGGCAATGAATTTCGCCCTCGGCGTCGCGGCAGAAGATCACCGGCCGCCCGGCGACGCGCCGGGTGCGGTAGTCGCCCGGCTTCGGGATTTCCGATGCGTGGCCGACGTAGATCCAGCAGCGCGCAAAAATGCGTTCGCGCTCGATCTGCGCGATGTCGTCGGAGACCAGCACCTCGCGGTTGAGGCGGAAGGTGTGATGCGCGGGATCGTCGATGATGTAGCGTCCGGCAGACATGAAAGGCCTTGTTGTTACGTGCGCGGCAATCGTCCGGGAGCCTATCAAACCAGCGCAAAATTTGCCAACGCCAGCGGCGTGTTTTGGGGG
>JAYQQF010000018.1:0-59378 GCA_038145705.1 Alphaproteobacteria bacterium
CGCCGTTCCTCCGCCGCCCGCCATGGACCGCGCCGACGTGCCGCCGCCGCCCGCACCGATCCCGCCGGAGCCGCCAAAGGCGCCCGCCTCGACCGCGATCGAACTGCCCCCGGTCACGCCCGCGCCGCGCGGCAGTGTCGCTACCGCGAAGGTTCCGCCGCCGCCCGCAGCCTCGGCGCCCGAACAGACCGCCGCCCTGCCCAAGCCCCCCGCCATCGCGCCGGGCGTCGCCGGGGCCACCCGCTCGATCGCCTTCGCCGCGGGCACGGCAAATCTTCCCGCCGACGCCGAGAAAACGCTCGCCTCGGCGGTCGCGGAACTGAAGGCCAACCCGGCGCTGCGCGTGCAGCTGCGCGCCTATGCCGCCGGCGACAAGTCGAACGAATCCCAGGCGCGGCGCCTGTCGCTGTCGCGCGCTCTCGCGGTGCGCTCATGGCTCGTCGGCCAGGGCGTGCAAGCGACGCGCATCGACGTGCGCGCGCTCGGCAATAACGTGCCGGACGGCACGCCTGACCGCGTCGACGTATCGCTCGCCGCGCGCTGATGCGAAAAGGCCGGAGCCGGGTTAACGCACCGGTCCCGCGCCTGCGGTCGGAAGTATCGTTTTCGTTCCGCGCCGCCATCACCGGCGGCCGAGAAAGGCCATGACGCGCATGTTCAGTTTCGGCCCCTACCTCTTCCGCATGTCCATCTTTCTCGCCATCGTCGCCGCCGCCTGCGGCGCGCTGAGCGGGCCTATCGTCCGCGCCTTCAGCGCCAACCCGGCGCTCAACGGGCTCATCCTCGGCGTACTTGCGCTCGGCATCCTGTATGCGCTGCGCCAGGTACTGACGCTCCGCAAGGAAGCGGCATGGATCGCCGCATTTCGCCGCGCGCGCGAGGGCGAGCGCCGCGAACGCCCTGGCGGCGCCGACGACGACCTGCCCCAGCCCCGTCTGCTGGCGCCGATGGCGACGATGCTGGCCGGGCGCGAGGGGCAGATGCGCCTTTCGGCGATCTCGATGCGCTCGCTTCTCGATTCCATCGACTCGCGCCTCGACGAAGCGCGCGCGCTGTCGCGCTACCTGATCGGCCTGCTCATCTTCCTCGGCCTGCTCGGCACCTTCTGGGGCCTGCTGCTGACCATCAATTCGGTTTCCGACGTCATCACCAACCTGAGCGTCGGCTCTGGCAACGTCGGCGAGGTGTTCGGCAACCTCAAGGCCGGACTGGCCGCCCCGCTTTCGGGCATGGGCACGGCCTTCTCGACATCGCTGTTCGGCCTTGCCGGCTCGCTGGTGCTCGGCTTCCTCGACCTGCAGTCGGGACAGGCGCAGAACCGCTTCTACAATGATCTGGAAGAATGGCTGTCGGGTCTGACGCGGCTGTCGGGCCCCTCGCCCGTGTCCGGCGGCGAAGGCACGGTGCCCGATTACCTCGAAGCGCTGCTGGAACAGACCGCCGAAGGGCTCGAAAACCTCCAGCGCACCATCGCGCGCGGCGAGGAAAGCCGCATGTCGGCCAATACCGCGCAGATGCAGCTGAACGAGCGCCTTGCCACGCTCACCGACCAGATGCGCGCCGAACAGTCCCTTCTGGCGAAACTGGCCGAAGGGCAGCTTGAACTGAAGAACGTGCTGGGGCGGCTTGCCGATGCGCCGATGCGCGGCGGGTCTGATGCGCTCGATGACGCAACGCGGGCGCATATCCGCAACATTGAAGTCTATCTCGCCCGCCTGCTCGAGGAAGTCTCGAACGGACGCGCCCAGTCGGTTGAGGACATCCGCGCCGAAATCAAGATCCTGGCGCGAACCATCGCCGCCGACCGTGCCGGCAAAGGCGGCTGATCCCCATCATGGCGGGTTTCAGCCGGCGACGGTCCACCAGTCCCAACAGCGACATCTGGCCGGGTTTCGTCGACGCGCTTTCGACGCTGCTGATGGTGATCATTTTCCTGCTCACCGTCTTCGTGCTGGCGCAGTTCTTCCTGACCGACCTGCTGGCCGGCCGCGACCAGGCCTTGAAGCGGCTCGAGACCCAGGTCGCGGAACTGGCCGACATGCTGGCGCTCGAACGCCAGGCGGGCGCCGAACTGCGTACCTCCATCGCGCAACTTTCGGCGCAACTGCAATCCTCGACCGCGGCGCGGGACAAGCTGTCGGGCGAGGTATCGTCGCTGACCGCGAACCTTGAAGCTTCGCGGGCCGAGCTCAACAGCTTGCGCGAAAAATCGGCGGCAATCGAAAACGAGCTCGCCGCCGTGCGAAAGGACCTCGCCGCCCGCGACGCGCGTCTTGCCGAAAGCCAGTCGGCATTGACCGAGGAACAGCGCGTGTCCGCCGCCCGCAAGTCCGAGGTCGACCGCCTGAGCCAGGCCATCGCCGCGCTGCGCAACGAGCTCGCGCGCCTCAACGCGGCACTTGATGCATCCGAAATCAAGAGCAAGGAACAGAAGGCCGAAATCGTAAATCTCGGCCAGCGCCTGAACGCGGCGCTCGCCAGCAAGGTCGAGGAGCTTGCCCGCTACCGCTCTGAATTCTTCGGCCGCCTGCGCGAGGTGCTGGGTAACCGTTCCGATATCCGCATCGTAGGCGACCGCTTCGTGTTCCAGTCCGAAGTGCTGTTTTCGTCCGGCAGCGCGACGCTGAACGACGCGGGCAAGGCGCAGATCCGCCGCCTTGCCTCGACGCTCCTCGACCTGTCGAAGAAAATCCCGCCCAGCATCGACTGGGTGCTGCGCGTCGACGGCCACACCGACGTGCGCCCGATCAAGACCCGCGAATTCCCCTCGAACTGGGAACTGTCCACCGCCCGCGCCCTTGCGGTCGTGCGCCAGATGGTGGCGGAAGGCCTGCCGCCCCAGCGGCTGGCGCCCACCGGCTTCGGGCCCTATCAGCCGCTCGATCCGAGCGGCAGCGAAGACGCGCTCGCCAAGAACCGGCGCATCGAGTTCAAGCTGACCGAACGCTGAATTTCAGGAAACCGTCTGGTGTGCGCGGGAAACATCGAACTGCAGTTCGGCGAGCCGCGCATATAGCCCGCCCGCGGCCATGAGGTCGGCATGCCTGCCCTGAGCGACGATGCGGCCTTCGTCCATGACGACGATGCGATCGGCCTCGAGCACCGTCGCCAGACGGTGCGCGATCACGATGGAGGTGCGCCCCTTCATCAGAAGCGACAGCGCTTCCTGCACAAGGCGTTCGCTCTCGGCATCGAGGGCACTGGTGGCTTCGTCGAGCAGCAACAGGGCCGGGTCGCGCAGGATGGCGCGGGCAATGGCGATGCGCTGGCGCTGGCCGCCCGACAGGCGCACGCCCTTCTCGCCCAGGTAGGTATCGAAGCCCTGGGGCAGGTCCTCGATGAAGGAGAGCGCCGCCGCCGCCTCGGCCGCCGCGCGCACGTCCTCGTCGCTCGCATCGGGCCGCCCATAGCGGATGTTTTCCGCAGCCGAGGCCGAAAAGATCACCGGGTCCTGGGACACGAGACCGATATGGGCGCGCAGGTCGGCAGGATCGGCCGTGTGCAGGTCCACGCCGTCGAAGGTGATGCGCCCGGCGGCGGGATCGTAAAAGCGCAGCAGCAGCTGGAATACGGTAGTCTTGCCCGCGCCCGACGGCCCGACGAGAGCGAGGCGCTCGCCCGGGCGCACATCGAGGACGAAATCGCTGAGCGCGGCGCGGTCGGGACGCGCCGGGTAATGAAAGGTGACGTTCTCAAACGACACTGCACCGCGCGGCGGTCTCGGCAGTTCCACCGGGTTCGCAGGCGCTGCGATGGCGGGTTTGGTCGCCAGCAGTTCGGCCAGCCGCTCCGTCGCCCCCGCGGCGCGCTGCAGATCGCCGATGACTTCCGATACCGCGCCCGTCGCGCCCGCGACGACGACGGCATAAAAGACGAAGGCCGACAGTTCGCCTGCGCTGATGCGCCCCGACAGGACATCATGGCCGCCGATCCACAGGATCGTGCCGACACCGCCAAACACCATCATGATGACTATGGCGGTCAGGATCGCGCGGGCGCGGATGCGCTTCACGGCGGCGCCGAAAGCGTCTTCGACACGCGACGCGAAGCGGTCGCTTTCCAACCCTTCGTGGCAGAAGGCCTGGATGGTGCGCGCCGCGTTCAGGCTTTCCTCGACCTGTGCGCCGACATCGGCGACACGGTCCTGGCTGGTGCGCGACAAGGCCCGCACACGGCGGCCGATCAGGATGATCGGCGCGACCACCAGCGGCACGAACAGCACCACCATGAGGCTGAGCTTGGGGCTGGTGACGACCAGCATGACGAGGCCGCCCGCGAGCAAAAGGACATTGCGCATGGCGACCGAGGCCGAAGACCCGATCACCACCTGCAAGAGCGTGGTGTCGGTGGTGATGCGCGACAGCACTTCGCCGGTGCGTGTGGTCTCAAAGAACGCCGGGTCGAGGCGCAGCACATGGGCGAAAACCTTGGCGCGGATATCGGCGACGACGCGCTCGCCGAGCCAGCTCACCAGCGAATAGCGGCTGTAGGTGGCGATCGCCAGCACCACGATGATGCCGAGCAGCGCAAACAGCGCCCGGTCGAGCAGCCCCGCATTGCCCGACGAAAAGCCCTGGTCGATCAGGGTGCGCAGGCCGACGCCCATGACCAGTACGGTCGCCGCCGCCACCACCAGCGCCGCGACGGCACCGGCAACGGCCAGCCGGTAGGGCGCGACGTGGGCCCACAGCCGGCCAAGCTCCGCGAGAGACCCGCGCGGGCGCGTCTCGTCCTTGCCGGACTCCGGCTTGCCTGCGGGTTGCGACGGGGAAGCTGACGCCATTCGGTACGGCCTTTTGCCGGGGTGAAAACAACGGGGCGCTAATTTACCCGAAGGCTCGCGCCCGCAACACCCCGGGGCATCCGGTTTTAGGAGGATTTTTCTGTTTCTCGGGGCCCGGTTTCTTTCTATTTAGATGGACACAAGGCTTCAACCGGGAGGACAAGAATGGACGCCGCCGCCAAGAAAACCGCGCTTCGCATGATTCCCTACGGAATTTACGTACTGACCGCCAAGGGTTCCGAAGGCATCGCAGCGGCGACCGTGAACTGGGTGACCCAGACCTCCTTCGAGCCGCCCTTGATCGTCGTCGGCATCAAGGCGGGCTCAGGCGCCCATGCCGCGGTGAAGGACGCCGGGCATTTCGCCCTCAACATGCTGGGCAAGGGCCAGCAGGGCGCGGCCTTCGCCTTCTTCAAGCCGGTCAAGGTCGAGGGCGACAGGATTTCCGGCGAACCCTTCCGTGCCGGCACCACGGGTGCCCCCATCCTCGCCAATGCGCCGGCCAGCGTCGAATGCAAGGTGGTCGACCTGATCGAAAAGGGCGACCATCACATCGTTATCGCCGAGGTGATCAACGCCGAGGTGGCAAAGCCCATCGAGGGCCGCGCCGATGATGCCGTCCTTCACATGCGCGATCTCGGCGACACGGTTTTCTACGGCGGCTAGGCCGCAAGCACGGGGAGCGACGATGGCGACCTTTCTGTTGATCCACGGATCCTACCAGGGCGGCTGGATCTGGAAGCTCGTCGCCGAACGGCTGCGCGCCAAAGGGCACCTGGTTTTCGCGCCGAGCCTGCAAGGCTGCGGGGAGCGGGCGCCCGAGGTCCATGCCGGCATCACCAGCGAGACACAGGCGGAAGAACTGGCGCGCTTCCTGTGGTCCGAAGACCTGAAAGACGTCGTTCTTGTGGGCGCATCGTCAGGCGGAATGGTCATGGCCAAGACAGCCGAGCTTTGCCGCGACAGGGTTTCCAGGATATTTCTGATCGATGCGCTGGCGCTCAAGCATGGCGAGCGCGTCCGCGATTTCGTCAAAAGCAGTAACTTCGTCGAAACCGATGTCGCCGCCGGGCCCAGCCGCGAACAGCGGCTGGAACGGTTCCGCCTCGACATGGACGAAAGCCTGGCGCAATGGGCGGCCGATCGCTCGACCCTTCATCCCAAGGCGACGTCCGAGCGCCCGGTGGTGCTCGAAAACTTCTGGAACCAGAAGTGGGACGCCACGGTGGTGTTTTGCCGTCAGGCCGGAAAGCCTGGCGAGGCTCACCAGCGACGCGCTGCCGAGGGGCTGGGCGCCCGCTGGATCGATCTCGACACCGGCCACTATCCGATGCTCAGCATGCCCGACGAGGTCGTGCGCATCCTGCTCGAACCCTAGGAAAAAAGGGTTTCCGCGGGTTCCGCCGCCAGAAAAAAGAGAATGACGGACAACACGGTCACATCCATTCCCTTACGCACACGGCTTGGCATATACGGCACGGGACTGTTCGCCGATGGCGCCAGCAACGTGGTGGTCCCGCTATGGGTGCTGCACCTCGACCCGACGCCGCTTGCCTTCGGCCTTGTCATCGGCGCCAAGTCCCTGCTGCCCTTCCTGTTCTCCATTCATGGCGGCGTGCTGATGGACCGGCTCGGCGCGCGCCGGGTCATGATGTTTTTTGCCGTGATCGGCATGATCGTGCCGTTTCTGTTTCCGCTGCTGCCGTGGATCTGGGTAGCGGGCATCCTGAACCTGATCATCGGCCTGACCGCCACGATGAACTGGGTCGGCGCGCAAACGCTGGTCGGACAGGCAATGCGCGGCAATGCCTCGCTCACCTGGCGCGTCTCCTTCGGCAACAAGTTCGGCCATTTCGTTCTTCCGATCATCGCCGGGGCGACGTGGGATGCCTTCGGCCCGTGGGGTGCCTTCGCGGTTACCTTCGCCGCGGCGGCGCTTTTCTGGCTGGCGTTGCTGCTGCTGCCCGCACGTGAGGGGGCCGCAGACCGGCAGGCCCGGCGCTTCCGGCCGGGCGACCTCCTGCCCCGGCTCGAGGATCACACGCGGACCTTCGCCCTCCTGTCCATTCCGCTGGTCGCGGTCGCAGTTACCGGATCGGTGCTGAATATCGCCGTCGGCGCGATTCAGGGCTCCTTCTTCATCGCCTGGATGCGCGAGATCGAACTGACAGGCACGCTCATAGGCCTGATTTTCGCCGGGCTGAACCTTGCCGGATTGGCCGGAACCGCGGCGGTGACCCCGCTGGCCAACCGCACGGGCGATGTATGGATGCTGAACTTCACCGTGGTCGCGGCGATCGCCGCCATCGTCGTGACGCCGCTGTTCGCGGCCTTCCTGCCGCTCCTTGCCATCACCCTGGTGCGCGGCTTCGCCCAGGGCGTAAGCCAGCCGCTGATGATCGTTATCCCGTCGAAAATGGTCCCGACCGAATTCCAGGGCGCCGTGGTCGGGCTCAGAATCTCCCTCAACCGGCTGATGCAAACGATACTGCCTCCCATCATGGGCGGCGTGGTCGCGCTCACCGGTCTGGCAAACAGCTTCTACTGGGTTGGCGGGGCGCTTCTGATTTTGAGCTGCGCGCTGTGGGCGATTTTTTGCCCGCCGGCATCCACCGACGGACATTGACGGAAAGCCGCGCCGATGACACCGTCTTTCGCATGGGCGATCTCGGTGATTCGGTTTTCTACTGCCGTCCATAAATGGTAAGGAAAGCGTGACCTATTCGTCCGTGGACCACGGTATTCAGAAACCAAGATGGCATTGCATCTCCCCGGCTGCTCGTCCTTGACCGAAGGCACAGACATCCCGCTTCCGCGGGGCGTTTCCTTTGTCATACCCGTGTTCAACAAGGCGCCGTACCTGCCACGGGTGTTTGCAGCGCTTGACGATCAGGCCGGGGATTTCGACCGCGAATTCATATTTGTCGACGACGGTTCAACCGACGATTCCCTTGCTGTTCTGGAACGCCTGACGGCCGGACGCAACGACGTCACGATCCACCGCCAGGACAACCACGGGTCCGCCCACGCCAGCAACCAGGGGATTATCCGTGCGAAATACGCCTATATAAAATTCGTCGACGCGGATGATCTCGTCGGCCGGCACGGCACGCGCATGCTTCTGGAAGCGCTCGAGGCATGCCCGGGTGCCGTCCTGTCCTTCGGCGCGCGGACAAGCTTTCGCATGGAGGGTCCGGCTCCGGATATCGTTTCCCAGGACATGCCGGGCACGATCACGATCCTGGAAAACCCGGTCCGCGCGGCGATCAAGAATTCCCTTTTCAACCCGACCCAGTGCCTTGTCCGGACGGATGCGGTTCGCGTCGCGGGCGGCTGCGACGAGCGCATCAAGTTTTCGCAGGAATACACGATGACCCTGCGCATGGCCCTGCTCGGCTCCTTCGTCAGGATCGCCGCCACGGTCGCCTGGCGGCCAGAGGTCGTCCCGGGTAGCCTGAGCACGAACGAGCCTCGCCAGCTTCAGCGGGTGACGATGTCCTATGCATGGTTCCTCCGGGATTTTCCCGACCTGCCTTTCGGAATCAGGTTCTTCGCCGCCCGCCGCGCCGCCGGCCGTGCGTGGCACTTCGCCCGCCGTCACCGTGGCGCAACCTGGCTGAACAGCGCTTGGCCATGGCGCTATCTCTGGGCCCATCTTCCTGTTCCCCGCGACCATGCCGCCTCCATCGAAGGGTCGGCCGCGGTTTTCGATTGAGAGCGCCATGTGCGGACTGACCGGCATATTCGACACGCGACGGGTTCTTGGACCGGATCGGCTGCTGCCGCTGGTTCGGGGAATGGCGGCGCGGCTGATCCATCGCGGCCCCGATGACGACGGCAGCTGGCAGGACCCCGAATGCGGAATCGCACTCGGCTTTCGCAGGCTCGCCATCATCGATACCAGCCCTGCGGGCCACCAGCCGATGGAATCCGAAAGCGGGCGCTTCGTCATCGTCTTCAACGGCGAGATTTATAATTTCTCCGAGCTACGCGCCGAGATCGAGGCGGGAACTTCGGCCAAGCCGGCCTGGCGCGGGCATTCGGATACGGAAGTCCTGCTCGCCCTGATCGAACGCCACGGCCTGGCTGCGACATTGCCGCGTCTCGACGGCATGTTCGCGATCGCGGTCTGGGACCGGACCGAGCGCCGCCTTACCCTTGCGCGCGACCGTTTCGGCGAAAAGCCCCTCTATTACGGTCGCATCGGCGGGCTTTTCGCATTTGCATCGGAACTGGGCGCCTTCGCCGCCCTGCCCGAACGGCCGCAGGCGCTTGATCCCGTCGGCCTGACGCTGTTCCTGCGCCACGGCTGGATTCCTGCGCACCATTCGATTTTCAGGGATGTTCGCAAGATTCCTCCTGGTCACTACGTCACCCTGGACGCCAATACGCCCGAGGCCCGCCCGCTGGCCTACTGGCAGACCTGCGAGGAAGCAGCATCTCTCTATGGTCAGTACAAGGGCAGCGAAACGGATGCACGGGACGAACTGGAGCGTCTCCTGCGCCTGTCGATCCACAGGCGACTCGTCGCCGATGTGCCGCTCGGCGCGTTCCTGTCGGGCGGCATCGACAGTTCCACTGTGGTCGCCCTGATGGCCGCGATGGGCGCCAAACCCAAGACCTTTACCATCAGCTTTCCCGATTCGCCGAAAGACGAAGCACCCTTTGCCGCGGCCGTCGCCGCCCATGTCGGCGCCGAACACACGGCGATACCGATGACGGAAGGCGATTGCCTGGCACAGGTACCCCATCTGGCGGACGTCTACAGCGAACCCTTTGCCGATACGTCCCAGATTCCGACGACGCTGCTCTGCCGCATAGCGCGCCGCCATGTCACGGTTTCACTGTCGGGCGACGGCGGCGACGAACTTTTCGGGGGCTATTCGCGCTATCCCGGCGCCGCGTCGCGCTGGCAGCGTGCCGCCCGCCTTCCGCACGCTGTTTCTTCGCTCGCCCGCTTCGGGACCGGATGCCTTGCGGGTAACGAAGTTCCCCCGTTGCGACGGCTGCGGCGGAAACTTCGCGACCTCGCCGCGCAGTCACCGGAAATACTCTACCGGAATGCCTTGTCCTGGTGGCATGACGACGACGGCCTGACTGGCAAATCCCTCGATGACGGCAGCATCTGGACCGACAGCGCCCGGCCTCTGTCCGCGATGGACTCCCTGCCCGCGCGGTTCATGGCGCTCGACATGGCTCTCTATCTGCCCGACGACCTTGAAACCAAGATGGACCGCGCCGCGATGGCGTCATCGCTCGAAGTGCGGGCGCCGCTGCTCGATCATTCCCTGGTTCGCTTCGCGTGGTCATTGCCGCTCCACATGAAATTGCACGGCGGGCGCGGCAAGCACCTGCTGCGGGAGGTACTCTACCGCCACGTGCCCCCTTCGATCATCGACCGGCCCAAACAGGGCTTCGACCCGCCATTGCGGGAATGGCTGCGCGGCCCCCTGTCGGAATGGGCGGGCGACCTGATCGGCTCGAGCACCCTGGATGGGCTCATGGACCCGCGTCCCGTGCGCCGCCGCTGGGAAGAACATCGGCGCGGCGACCGGAACTGGAGCTTCCAGATCTGGATCGTCCTGATGCTGCTGGCCTGGCACCAGCGTTGGCTGGTGGCCGGGCGCTGACCTCCCGGCCGGCCCTTGCCGGGGCGGCAAACCCGCGCTCCCCTTGCCTTTCTGCCCCCCCGGCCCGCCCCCCTTGCAATCGCGGGCGGCATTGGATATAGAACGCCCTTCCGCTGGCCCGGAAAACCGGGCCCGACAACGATTTTCAGGACCGCGGCCATGAAGAAGGACACCCATCCGGACTACCACGAAATCACGGTAGTGATGACCGATGGCACCACCTACAAGACCCGTTCGACCTGGGGCAAGCCCGGCGACACGGTTAAGCTCGACATCGATTCCAAGTCCCATCCGGCCTGGACCGGCGTGCACCGCCTGATCGACTCGGGCGGCCAGCTCGCCAAGTTCAACAAGCGCTTCCAGGGCCTGGGGCTGAAGTCCTAGCCGGTTCCGCTTTCCATGCAAAAAGGGCCGGTCCTTGGGACCGGCCCTTTTCCTTTGGCGAAGTGCTCAGGCGTCGTGGTCGCGGCGCAGCATCTCGTCGAGGCGCGAGACGCGGATATAAAGGCGCTGGCTGCGATCAAGCAGGCTTTCGAGCCCGGGCGGCAGCACATCGGTCATGTCGCCTTCGCCCGCGAGGGATTCGTTGCGATCAAGGGTATAGGGCGGGCGGGCGCCCTCTTCCGGGGAAATCTCGCCGGCGTGAACCGCCTTGCGGGCCAGCAGCCAGGCCATGATGTGGGTCAGGCGTGCCGTCAGCCGCGTTGTCTCCACCGCCATGCGGGCGCGCCCGCCGACATCGACGAAGTCGCGCTCGATGGATTCCGTACGGGCAATGTAGTCGCGCGCTTCGACCAGAAGCGCGAAAGCCTCGTCGTAGGTACGGCCGAAAAAGGCCGTCGCCGTCTGCATGACACTCTCCCGTTACGCCCGATTTCGGATCGTTGAGGGAAGGATCGCCGATGGCTCCCGCCGAGGCAAGCTTTTGGTTAGAAAAAGATTACGATTTCATATGGTTAACGCCAGAAAGCCGCCCCGCCGCCTGGCCCTTGAAAGGACCAAAAGCGATCCTAAATCTCTGGTGTGCGGCGCCCCTCGGGGGCCGCAGAACCGTCCCGCCCGGCCTTTCAGGCGCGCGGGGCCGACAACGAACCCGTGTTGTTAAACCCATGTTGCTTCACTGGAGGATATGGATATGACCAGCTTCGACTTCTCGCCCCTTTTCCGTTCGTCCATCGGCTTTGACCGCTTGAGCCGCCTGATGGAAGGCGCGTTGGCGCCTCATGGCGACACCGGCTACCCGCCCTATAACATCGAAAAGACGGCTGAAACCTCCTACCGGATTTCCGTCGCCGTCGCCGGCTTCAGCGAAGACGATCTCGATGTGACGGTGAAGGAAAATGCCCTGACCATTTCCGGCAAGGGCGCGCGCAACGAAGAGCAGGAGAAAAACCGGCAGTATCTCTACCACGGCATCGCCGGTCGGGCGTTCCGGCTCGCCTTTGCCCTCGCCGACGCGGTCCAGGTCAAGGGCGCGCGGCTCGAGAACGGGCTGCTGCACGTCGATCTTGAGCGTGTCGTGCCCGAAGCGGCGAAGCCGCGCCGGATCGAAATCAACGCGGCAGGTCCCCGCAAGATCATCGAGGAAAAAGCCGCCTGACCGAAGATACAGGCCCGGAATGACGAGAGCCGCCCCCCGCGTCGCACGCTTGGGGCGGCTCTTCTTTTGAGCCTCGACCTGTTAAACTTGTCGGTCGCCGAGAAAGGTATCTGTGCCCCGGACAGGAGTCAAAACAAAGATTAGCGACGTATTAACCTTGGCCCACGGAATAAAAAAAGCCGCCCTGGAGGGCGGCTTTAAGTTTAACAGGGAGGCGTCAAAAGGATTGGACGGAGCGTCCAATGGACAACCCTATGACGAGGAATTGTCTGACTGCCAAATTAAGCCAGAATGGTTAACGAAGCATTAATAAAATACGATTTTTTTCTGCTGAATGTTAATGATTTGGGGAAAAAAGCCTAAAATCCGGGCTATTTCTTGAAAAAAGCTTCCGCCCCTTGGCGAACGGCCTGTTTTTTGGTGATGTCGGCCTCGGTACGGGCGATCTCGGCACGCAGCTCGCCGATGTAATCCTCAAGTTCTTCGATCGACAGGCGGTCGAGGACGCGGGGCTCGAACCCCTTGGGTTTCCGGGGCTTGTCCTCTTCATCGTCAATCGCCATAGCCGTCTCCCGTTCCCTGCAATAAGGGGTTTTGCGCCAAGCCCCGCGACTATATGATGGCAGCCACGTTTAAGCCACCGCCCCGGGCGGTGCGCCCGGCCCGGGCCTCGAAAACGGGGTCCGGGCGTATCACATTCTGAAGGAGGCATTATGGTGCTCCCCCTCATGCCCAAGGCCACAGCCGTCTGGCTGGTTGAGAACACGGCCTTGTCGTTCAAGCAGATTGCCGACTTCTGCGGACTGCATCCGCTGGAAGTGCAGGCGATCGCGGACGAGGAGGTGGCTGTCGGCATTGTCGGGCTCGACCCCACCGCCAACGGCCAGCTGACCGCCGACGAAATCAAGCGCTGCGAGGCGGACGAGACGGCGGCGCTGACCATGGCCGAGGAATCCGCCGCGACACGTCCCGCGCCCAAGACCAAGGGGCCGCGATACACCCCGATCGCCAAACGCCAGGAACGACCCGACGCCATTGCCTGGCTGCTGCGCCATTACCCGGAACTGACCGACGCGCAGATCTCGCGCCTGATCGGCACCACCAAGAGCACGATCAACTCGGTGCGCGACCGCACCCACTGGAAAGCGGCCAACATCAAGCCGGCGGACCCGGTGGATATCGGCATGTGCTCCTATGAGGACCTTCTTGCCGCCGTTCAGATCGCGCGCCGGCGCAAGGCGCGCGCCGAGCAGCGCACCGCCCGCGAAGCCGCGCGGCGCGAACGCGAAGCTGCGGCCAGTGCCGCCCCGGCGGCGCCCGCGCAGCCCGAAAACGAGCAACCCGCAACGCCGACCGCGGAAAGCGTGTTCGGCACGCCGTCGGGCGAACAGGGCGAAAACAGCCAGAACAGCTGACCGCGTCGCAAATCGTATACGTGAAAACCAAACGCGCCCCGGTCGGGGCGCGTTTTTCATAGTGTCGTCAGGCGGCGTGCAGTTTCAGAAGCTCGTCCTTGATCCGCAGCTTTTGTCGTTTTAGTTCGGCGAGGGCTATTTCGTTAGGATGCGGGCGCTTCAATTCGCGCTTGATCGCGGCCTCGAGGTCGGCGTGTTCGGTCTTGAGCTGGGAGACAAGTTCAAGTTCTGCCATTGGCACCTCCTTGGCTTGGGAAGCCGGGCGCGCCTCGGGGATAGCCGGGTTGGCACTAGACCACTACCCGACCGTGCGGCAAGGGACCAGTCTTCGAAAAAATCGTACCCTTTCACGCAGACGAGTCCAAGAACAGTCTTGCTTGCAGATTCAAGTACCGCGCGTCATCAGCACCTCGGCAAGATCGAGCGCGGCATCAGGCGCCAAGCCCTTGAATGCCTTCCCCAGAATATGCGCGAGATCTACTGCATCGCGCGGCTCGATCGTCGCGGAGAGGGTATTCAGATAGATGCCGAAGCTGGCAACGGCATCGGCGCCACGCTCGGCAAGCGGCGCATCTGCGGAAAGCGGCTCGCGCGGCACGGCAGCCGCAAGAATCAGCTGTTCCAGGTGTTCGGCATCGATCTCCGTCGCCTGGACCTGGGCGCGCAACTGCTGGCGCAACTCTTCGGGCGCCTCCGTAAAGCCGTCCTTGAGGGCGCGGCGCACGAAGCGCAGGGACTTGACGACCTTGCGGTGCCACAGGTCCGATGCCGCGATGACCTGCGCCATCTCGGCCCCATCGAGCCGCCCGCGCCCGGAATGACCCAGCCACAGGCAGAACAGCATCAGGTTGACGTCGATGCCGTGACGCTCCTGCAGGTTGAGGCAGGCAGGCGGAACGCCTTCCGAGCGGTAAACGCCCAGCGCGAAATCCCAGAAAGGATGGTCGGGGAACTTCATCAACTGCCTCCAACGATGTCTTCGTCGCCGAACGAAATGCCGAGCCCCCGCGCGGTCCTGACGAGATCGCCGTCGACATTGACGCAGCGGCGGTTTGCCACCACCTCAGCCAGCGGAATATCGCGCACCTGGCGGTCGCTCCAGACGACGACGCGGCCGAACTCGCCTTTGGCCGCCAGATCGACGGCACGCACCCCGAAGGCTGCGGCCAGCACGCGGTCGGTCGTCGACGGCACCCCGCCGCGCTGGACATGGCCCAGGATCGTGAAGCGGGTTTCCCAGCCCGTGCGCTCGGCCAGCCGGTCAGCCAGCCAGCTGCCGATGCCGCCATAGCGGACGGCGCCGTTGGCCTCCTCGTGGGTGACGGGCTTGCCGCTCTCGGTCTTGCAACCCTCGGCGACGACGACGAGGGCGAACTCGCGGCCCAATTCCGCCGGCAAAGACCGGATGCGGCGCACCAGCGCGTCCACGCGATACGGGATTTCGGGAATGAGGATGATGTCGGCGCCCCCGGCGATCCCCGCTGAAAGGGCGATATGCCCCGCGTCGCGGCCCATCACCTCCAGCACCATGATGCGCGAATGGGAGGCCGCCGTGGTCTGCAAACGGTCGAGGGCCTCCGTCGCCACGTTGACCGCGGTGATGTAGCCGATGGAATTCTCCGTGCCGATGACGTCGTTATCGATCGTCTTGGGAATGCCGACGATGTTGAGGCCGTATTTTTCCGCGAGCCGGCCGACGATCCGGAACGAGCCGTCGCCGCCGATGGCAATCAGGGCATCGAGGCCGAGCTTGCGGTAGGCCGCGGCGACATCCGCCGAGCGATCGCGGCGCGAGCCGTCAGGCATGGGGTAATCGAAGGGATCGCCGCGCGACGTCGTGCCGATCACCGTGCCGCCGGTGCGGAGCATGGGACCGGAAAACATTTCGGGTGTAAGCGCCACGGCATCGGGCGGGTCCGCCAGCAACCCGAGGGTGCCGCGCCAGATTCCCATCACTTCGCAACCATAGCCCTGGACCGCACGGTAGACCGCGGCGCGAATGACCGCGTTGAGGCCGGCGCAGTCGCCGCCCGTCGTCATGATTCCGATGCGCTTGATCGTCAATCCCTGGCCGTCCCGTTCACCGGTGAATGAGGGACCCCAGAATCGCCTAAATAGGGCCGCGCTTCAACCGAGGCGACAGCACCACGCCGAAAATAGAATTCGGGTCAGGAGACCTTGCCGCCCGTGGCCGGCTTGCGCTCGTACATCGCCCGGTCGGCCTGATCGATCATGGCATGGGCATCGTCGTCGCCCTTGAGGGCGTAAGCGCCGTAGGTGATCTCGACGGTGATCCGCTGTCCCTTGAACTGGATAGGGGTGGTCGAAATGACGCGGGCGAGCTGTTCTGCCTTGAAACGCGCCGCATCCTCGGTTGCATTGGCGAGGATGACGCCGAATTCGTCGCCGCCGAGACGGCCGACGATATCGGATTCGCGCACGCTGCTGGCCAGCATGGAAGCGACATGGGCGATTGCCGCGTCGCCCGCGGCATGTCCATAGGTGTCGTTGATGTGCTTCATGTCGTTGATGTCGAAATAAAGCACGCTGACCTGTGAATCGTAGCGCTGGGCAAAGGACAGCATGCGCGACAGTTCGCGCACGAAGGCGCGCCGGTTGGCGACCGGCACCAAGGCGTCCTCGTCAGCGAGCTTCTCGAGGTGCGAAATTCGCGAGCGCGTCTTTTCCAGTTCCTGGCGCAGCGCGTCGACTTCCTTGAGAAGCATCATGATGGCACCGCGCACCTTGGGGGTCAGTTCCGCCTCCGGAATGCCGAGCACGCTGGCCGTGTCCTGCACGGGTGCCGCCGAAGTCGCGGGACCGGCGGCGCTGGCCGCGCTGGCCGCACCGGCTGCACGGGTGGCACCGACGCCACCCGTCCGGGAGGCGCCACCAAGGGAACGGGAGCTGTCGATCTTCAAGGGCAACCTCATCAAAAGCGGCGCACACCCCCCTGAAACAGCAGGATTCCGGGCGGCGATAGGGTTAAGGAATGTTAAGGCGGCAAGTGTTAAACCGACGTTAACAATTACCGCCCCACCCCGGCCTGTCGCCTAACCCGCTGGAGAAAAAGCTATTTCCTGACCTTCCTTGGCGGTTGCCAAGGACCCGCGCGTCCATATAATGGCCGCTTTCCGCGCCCCGGAGGGGTAGCCCACCAGGGTCCGGGAACGGGGATCAGCCCCGCTCCGGAGGATCGAAATGCCGAAGCCAGCCGTCGCCATCATCATGGGTAGCCAGTCCGACTGGGAAACCATGCGCCACGCGGCGGAGACCCTGAAGGGCCTCGGCATCGCCTTCGATACCCGCATCGTTTCAGCCCATCGCACACCAAAGCGGCTCTACGATTTCGCCACCGGCGCCAAGGCCGCGGGGTTCAAGGTCATCATCGCCGCCGCCGGCGGCGCCGCGCACCTGCCGGGCATGACCGCTTCGATGACGTCGCTGCCGGTCCTGGGCGTGCCCATCGAAAGCCAGGCGCTGAAGGGCATGGACAGTCTGCTGTCGATCGTCCAGATGCCGGGCGGCATTCCCGTCGGCACCCTTGCCATCGGCAAGGCCGGCGCCATCAACGCGGCCCTGCTTGCCACGTCCATCCTCGGCCTCACCGACAAGAAGGCCGCCGCCGCCCTCGACAAGTTCCGCGCGGCCCAGACCGCAGGCGTCGCCAAGACCCCCAAAGACGGCTAGGACCCGCCCCGCGCAAGTGACCACGCCCCCCCGGCCCTCATCTCCCGTGATTCTTCCTGGTTCGACCCTCGGCATCGTCGGCGGCGGCCAGCTCGGCCGCATGACCGCCCTTGCAGCGGCGCGGCTTGGCTACCGCGTACACGTGTTCACGCCGGAAACCGACAGCCCCGCCGGACAGGTGGCCGAGCGCACGGTGATTGCCGATTATCTCGATGAAAAGGCGCTCGACGAGTTCGCCGCCGCCATCGACGTCGCCACCTTCGAGTTTGAAAACGTGCCCGCCGCAACCGCCGAACGGCTGGCGGCGCGGGTGCCCATGCGCCCGTCGGCGCGTTGCCTTGAAATCGCGCAGGACCGAATCAAGGAAAAGACCTTCCTGAACGGCGCCGGCGCGCCCACGGCGCGCTTCGCGCGCATCGCATCGCCCGCCGAGCTCGCCTGCGCGCTTGATGAAATCGGACGTCCCGCGGTGCTGAAAAGCGCCACCATGGGCTACGACGGCAAGGGACAGGTCAAGATCCACGAAGACACCGATACCGCCGACGCCTATACGAAAATGGGCGCCGTGGTCGGCTGCCTTGAGGGCTTCGTCGATTTCACCTGCGAAGTGTCGGTCGTTCTGGCGCGCGGCGCCGACGGCACCATTGCGGCCTTCGACGTCGTCGAAAACCGTCACGCCAACCACATCCTCGACGTGACCCTGGCCCCCGCCCCGATCGCAGCCCCCATCGCCGAGGAAGCCCAGCGCATTGCCCGGCGCGTGGTGGAAGCGCTCGATCTTGTCGGGCTGCTTGCGGTCGAGATGTTCGTGACCCGCGACAACCGGGTGCTGGTCAACGAGATCGCCCCGCGGCCCCATAATTCCGGCCACTGGACGATGGATGCCTGCGTCACCAGCCAGTTCGAGCAGTTCGTGCGCGCCGTCTGCGGCCTGCCGCTGGGCGATCCGTCGCGCCATTCGGACGCGACGATGAAGAACCTGATCGGCGATGAAGTGAACCGCTTCGACGCCCTGATCCGCGACCCCGGCGCCAAGCTCCACCTTTACGGCAAGGGCGAAGTCCGCGCCGGGCGCAAGATGGGCCATGTCAACTGGCTGTTCCCCAAGGGCAGCGGCGCCAAGGACCCCGCCTGAGAAACCCTATTCGGCGGCGAGCGCCGTCGGGTTGGCCGGCGTCTCGACTTCGCGTGCGGGCATCGCCGCAGTGACCGCCAGGATCACCGCCGCCACGTAAGGCAGCGACAGGGCGCCCAGCATCAACACCCACAGCAGCCCTTCCACGGTGTCGAGCGCGCCCGTCGCGATCAGGCCCGCCGCCGCCATGACGATCAGCAGGACGAACATCGCTTCGGACGACGCCATGCGGATGCCTTCAATCAGCGCCGGCGCGTTGGCGCGCTTGGGCGTGCGATGGAACGGCAGGCTCTTGAACAGAAGGCCGGACATCACGCCGCGCGCCACCGTGTAGCTGAGCGCGAGCGCCGCGATCGCAGCGCCGATGCGCTGGCGGAAAGTACAGGGTACGCGCTGGGTATAAAGCCAGAGCGAGGCAAAGACCTTGAGCCCGAACAGCGTCAGCGCCGGGACCACGAACAGCGCCAGCGGATAGTCGAAACGCTTGGGCGCGACGATGAGGCCGAGCGACCACAGAAGCCCCGCCGTCGTAAAGACGACATGCAGCAGGTCGGTCATCCACGGCATCCAGCCCGCGACGAAGTGATAGCGCTGGGCGAAAGTCAGGCGCGTCCCGCGCCCGAACAGAAGTTTCTTCCAGTGGCCGCGCAGGATCTGGCCCGCACCAAAGACCCAGCGGAAGCGCTGGCGGGTGAAGCCGGCGAAACTGTCGGGCACGACGCCGCGTCCGAAGGGATGATTGACGTAGACGCTGGCATACCCGGCATCGAGCAGGCGCAGGCCCAGCTCGGCATCCTCGCAGATGCACCATTCCGCCCAGCCACCGACCTTTTCCAGCGCCGCGCGCCGGATCAGGGTCATGGTGCCGTGCTGGATGATCGCGTTGCGTTCGTTGCGATGAACCATGCCGATATGGAAGAACCCGGCATATTCCCAGTTGATCATCTCGTGGAAGGGGTGATTGGACCAGTCGCGGTGATCCTGCGGCGCCTGGACGAAACCAACCCGGTCCTCGTCGAAATAGCCCATCAGCGACGACAGCCAGTCGGGCGACACCAGGTAATCGGCATCGACCACGCCAATGAATTCAGCGTCCGGTGCCGTTTCGCGCAACGCCATGTTGAGCGCGCCCGCCTTGAAGCCCTTCATGACATCCACATGGAAGAAGCGGAAACGCTCGCCGAGCTTCTTGCACGCGGCTTCGACCGGAAGCCAGACGGCCGGATCCTTGGTGTTGTTGTCGATCACCAGGACCTCGAAGTTCGGATAATCGAGGGCGGCGAGGCTTTCCAGCGTCTCGATCACGAGATCGGGCGGCTCGTTGCAGATCGGCAGGTGCAGCGACACCTTGCCGTAGCGGGTGGGTGGGCGGGCACGATGGGCGAACTGGCGGGCAAGCGCCTTTGGCCAGCTGAGCTCGGCGAACTGGAAGCCCTCGGACACCAGTGTGAACGACAGCAGCACCTGCGACAGCAGCAGGCAGACGAGGCCCACCACCTCGAGCGGCTGCAGATACTGGTAGAGAATGCGGTCGGCGCCGAGCACGAAGCCCGTGACGACGCCCTGAAACAGAAAGGCGAGGAAGATGCGCGCGCCGCGCGGCATGTGTCCCGCGCGCGGCAGCACCAGAAGAAGAAGCAGCCCGCCGATCAGGCCGCTTGCAATGGCAAGGGTGATCCAGTGCGGGCGTTCGATGATCTCGCCCTCGAGCGGGAACTTGGGCTTGCGGTCGACGTCGAACAGGCCCCAGTAGGCGCCCGCCGTGCCTTCGATCTTGACCTTCCACGGCTGGTCGAAGGCTTCCATGATGAAATAGTCGATGCCGCTGCGATGTGCCGCGGTCAGGAACTCGCGCAGGAAGCGGCCCTGGTTGACGACGCCGGATTCAGCCTTGCCCACCGCCTTGCCGAAGGAGGGCCAGCCCACCTCACTCAGCATCACGGGCTTGTCGGGGTAGGCGTTCTGGACCTCGTTCAAGCGGTCGAGCACGTGCGCCACCGCGTTTTCGATCGGCGCCCCTTCCCAGTAGGGCAGCAACTGCAGCGCGATAAAGTCCGACGCGCGCGCCAGTTCCGGGTATTTGAGCCAGACATGGGGCGGTTCGGCCGTCGAGACCGGAATCTTGACCCGGCGCTTTACCGCGCGGATATGGGTGACGAGTTCTTCCACCGTCAGGTCGGTGCGCAGGATAACTTCGTTGCCGACGATCAGACGTTCGACGTTGCGGTTGCGCCATGCGGTCAGGATCAGCTTGCGGACTTCTTCCTCATTAGCCTTCTGGTCCTTGCCGAGCCAGGCCCCCAGCGTCACCTTCATGCCGTAGCGGTCGGCAATGGCCGGAATGGCATCGAAGCCGTAATTGACCGTATAGGTGCGAAGGCCGCGCGTCGCGCCTACGAGCGTCGCGACGTCGTTTTCGATGCCGGCCGGCGTCGGATGGGTGTTGGTGAAGGGGCTCTGGTTGCGCGTGTAGGGACTGAAGGAAACCCCGCGCAGGGTGCCGTCCCATGCGACGGCACCGCCGTAAGGACGATGCAATGCCGCCATCATGGCGGCATTGACCAGAGCGATCACAACAATGATGACGATGGATGAAACGCGCATGGCGTAATCCCGCAAAAAAACAGTGAGACTGGGGTTCAGGACCCGGGTGGACGTTGTCCCGGAAACACATCCTTGAGGAGCTTGAACGGGTCCGGCAGGCGGCTGAAAGCGTCGCGAACCCGCGCCTTGGCCTTTTCCACCTCCATGACGTCGGCGATGCGCCGGTCCATGAAGGTCCAGGTGGCCTCCCTGCCCGCGCTGTCGTCGGCGAGCCAATATAGCACGGTCGCCGCCAGAATCGCTGCCAGCATCGCGCGTTTTGTATAGAAATTGAAATCGGTGGAGGTATCGCCCACCCCGTGCCAGATGGCGTCCACCGCCCGGTAGAGAAGCCGGGCCCCGAGCGCCTGGTTACCCGGCAGGGCGAGCCAGGACATCAGGGCGCGCACCGCCTCGCGCTCGCCTTCGGCCTGCTCGAAGCGCAGGCGAAGGGCATGGGTGATGCGCTCGCGCAGCTTCATGCCGGCAAGCGCAGCGTCGTCCAGCGCCGCCAGCATGCGTTCGTCGGCGAAGCGGGAATAGTATTCTGCCAGTTCCGCAAGCCCCCCCTGAAACGCCAGCCGGCCCAGGTGATCGGCCACGCCCGCGTCGCGGATGCCGTTGGCCAGCGCGTCTGCGCTCCAGCCGTCGAAGGGTACGTGGCCGAGCGTCGCCCGCAGGATGCGGGCGCGGGCCCGGGCGCGGGGTTCGGGGGTGGGTGGCCTCTATTACGCCGCTTCTGCGTCTTCAAGCATCGCCCGGGTCCATTCGCTGTCGTAGCCGAGCATGCCGAGATCGGTCATGCGCATGGGATAGACGAAGCCGTCGAGGTGATCGCATTCGTGCTGGATGACGCGGGCATGGAAACCCGTCGCCTCGCCCTCGACCGGTTTGCCGTCGAGATCGAGCGCCCGGTAACGGATGCGCGTATAGCGGGGCACCAGCCCGCGCATGCCCGGCAGCGACAGGCAGCCCTCCCAGCCGAGCGCCTGTTCGTCATCCAGCGGCTCGATCACCGGGTTGATGAACACGTGCAGCGGCAGTTCCTCATCGGTGTCGTCGGATTCTTCCGCCTCTTCCTCGACGCGGGCGCGAGGTAGTTGGAAGATGACGAGGCGCAAGGGTACGCGCACCTGTGGCGCGGCAAGGCCGACGCCGCCCGCCTCGGTCATGGTTTCCAGCATGTCGGCCACCAGCGCCCGGATTTCGGGCGCGGTCGGGTCGGCGACCGGCTCGGCCGGTTCGCGCAGGGTGGGGGCGCCCATGCGGGCGATTTCCAGAATGGCCATGGCGGGAATATGTGCGCCCCGGCGCTTCGGGTAAAGGGTCTGGCCGCCGAAAACCGCAGTTTTCCTGCAAAAATACGGGCCGGCCCGCGCGGGGTGGCGGAAATGCGCGGATCTTGGAGGAATTTCCATGTCCTAGGCCCTTCCCAAGGGCACCGGGAAGTGCTACAAGCCCGCGTTCCGGCGAAGAGCCCCGGCTTTTCGTCCCGTTAAACCATTCACTTGGAAAGAAGGTCGAGGACCCGTGCAGGTCACCGTCAAGGACAACAACGTCGATCAGGCTCTCCGCGCGCTCAAGAAGAAGATGCAGCGCGAGGGCATCTACCGTGAAATGAAGATGCGCCGCAACTTCGAGAAGCCCTCGGAAAAGCGCGCCCGCGAGAAGGCGGAAGCTGTCCGCCGCTATCGCAAGCTCCTGCGCAAGCGCATGGAACGCGAAGGGTTCTAGACCCCGAAAAACGAATGCCGGCCCCAAAGGACCGGCCCTTCACAGGAAGCCGCTTCCGCAAGGACGCGGCTTTTTCGTTGGCGCGTTACTGGCGGCGTGTTCCCCCGCCATTGAGCATGGTGCCGGTGCCGACGTTGGGCTTGCCGTAGATCGTCTCGCGGCATTCCTTGGTCAACGGTTGTGTCTTGCTGCATTCGGCAATGGCGCGTTCCCGGCTTTCCTTTGCGTGTTCGCGCAGCTTGCCCTTCAAAAAGTCATTTAAACCAGGCTCTCGCGCCGGGCCGCGGCAGACAAGCCCGCGCAGCTGATCGAGATCCTTGCCCCGCATCCCCTGCTTGGGCGCGCGGTAGGTCGCGGCGTCGAAATTGCCTTTCGCGCGTGTGCCGTTTCCGAGGTCGAATTCGACCAAAACCTGTTTCTTGCTTCCCGACAGCGTCGCGAAATAGGCGAAGTCCGACGTCGTGCCGTCGGCGCAGCGGAGGCTGGCGCGTTCCAGGGTGACGCTGCCGCAGGAATAATCAGCGCTGCCGTCGCGCGGGAAAATCGTCGTCATTTCGTTACCGTCGCAGGCGCCATGGGCGAACGATCCCCCCCGCCACTGGCTGCCGCTCAATTCCCACGACTGGCCGTGGAGGCTCATCTGCTTGCCCTGGGTGTAATAGCTCTTGCCCTTCACGCCGGCGCGGCAGCGCTGGCTGCCGCTACCCATGTGGCAGGCGAAGGCATAGACGGGGCCGTCGCAGTTGTTGGTGAGGCGGATGCCGCGATCGGTGCGATCGACGCGGACGCAGGACTTGGCGTCGCCCGCCAGGGCGGGCGGCGCGGCCGTCAGAAGACCAACGGCGAAAAATGCCGCCGCAACCGCCAGCCGCATCATCGGGGCCTGCCTACAGCGCCTTGACCACGCCTTCGCACAATTCCTTGGCGTCGGCGAACAGCATCATGGTGTTGTCGCGGTAGAACAGGTCGTTGTCGACGCCCGCGTAACCGGGGGCGAGCGAGCGCTTCACGAACAGCACCGTCTTGGCCTTGTCCACGTCGAGGATCGGCATGCCGAAGATGGGGCTTTGCGGATCGTCGCGGGCGGCGGGATTGGTGACGTCGTTGGCGCCGATGATGAAGGCGACGTCGGCGGTCTGAAATTCGGAGTTGATCTCCTCCAGCTCGAACACCTCGTCATAGGGCACGTTGGCTTCCGCCAGCAGCACGTTCATGTGGCCGGGCATGCGGCCCGCCACCGGATGGATCGCGTAGGCGATTTGCACCCCTTCGGCCTTGAGCTTGTCGCACATCTCGCGCAGCGCGTGCTGGGCCTGGGCCACCGCCATGCCGTAGCCCGGCACGATGACGACCTTGCCCGCGTTCTTCATGATGAAGGCCGCGTCGTCGGCCGAACCCGCCTTGACCGGCCGGTCGCCGGTGCGCTTGGGACCGCCTGCCGCCGCCTCGCCGCCGAAGCCGCCGAGGATGACGTTGAACAGCGAGCGGTTCATGCCCTTGCACATGATGTAGCTGAGGATCGCGCCGCTTGAGCCCACCAGCGCGCCGGTGACGATGAGCGCGGTGTTTTCCAGCGTGAAGCCGATGCCCGCCGCCGCCCAGCCCGAATAGGAGTTCAGCATCGAGATCACCACCGGCATGTCGGCGCCGCCGATGGGGATGATGATGGTGAAGCCGACGAGGAAGGCGAGCGCCGTCATCATCCAGAACCACTTGGGCGAAACGTCCATGCAGAACAGCACGATCAGCCCGACGATGACGACGCCGATGGCGAGGTTCAGCAGGTGCTGGCCCGGGAAGGTCACCGGGTTGCCGGACACGAGGCCCTGCAGCTTGGCAAAGGCGACGACCGAGCCGGAAAACGTGATGGCGCCGATGACGATGCCGAGCGACATCTCGATGCGGCTGGCGAGCTTGAGGGTGCCGCCCGCGTCCACGATGCCGTAGGCCGCCGGATTGTAGAAGGCCGCCGCCGCAACCAGAACGGCGGCAAGGCCGACCAGCGAATGGAAGGCCGCGACCAGCTGCGGCATCGCCGCCATCTGGATGCGCCTGGCGATCACGGCACCGATGAGGCCGCCGATGATGATGGCCGCGCCGATTTCCCCATAGGACATGACGCCCGGCATCGCCACCGTGGTCGCGATGGCGATGGCCATGCCGACCATGCCGTAGATGTTGCCCTGGCGCGAGGTCACCGGGCTGGAAAGGCCCCGGAGCGCCATGATGAACAGCACCGAGGAGAGGAGATACGCGAGAGCCGCGAGATTGGCGTTCATGGCCTAGCCCCTGTCCTTCTTCTTGTACATGGCGAGCATGCGGTTGGTGACGAGGAACCCGCCGAAGATGTTGACGGCCGCCAGCGCGATGGCGATCAGGCCGAACAGCTTCGACAGCTCGAAGCCCTGCGGGCCCGCGGCAATCAGCGCGCCGACGATGATCACCGAGGAAATGGCGTTGGTGACGCTCATCAGCGGCGTGTGCAATGCCGGGGTCACCGACCACACCACGTAATAGCCGACGAAGATCGCCAGCACGAAGATGGCGAGGCGGAAGACGAAAGGATCGACTGCGGTAGCGGCTTCCATCAGGCGGCTCCCTCTCTCAGAAGCGGGTGGATCACGGCGCCGTCGCGGGTCAACGCGGAGCCCTTGATGATGTCGTCGTCCCAGTTGATGGCGAGGCCGGAGCCGTCCTTGGCCATCAGCGGCACGAGGAAATTGTAAAGGTTGCGGGCGTAGAGCAGGCTCGCGTCCTCGGCCACCATCGAGGGCAGGTTGGTGTGCCCGATCAGGGTGACGCCGTGCTTGACCACGACCTTGTCCTTTTCCGACAGCGGGCAGTTGCCGCCCGCTTCTACCGCCAGGTCGACGATCACGGAACCGGCGCGCATGGTCTTGACCATGTCCTCGCTGACCAGCACCGGCGCCGGACGGCCCGGGATCAGCGCCGTGGTGATGACGATGTCCTGCTTGGCGATGGTGGCGGCGATCAGTTCGGCCTGCTTCTTCTTGTAGGCATCCGACATTTCCTTGGCGTAGCCGCCCGAAGTTTCAGCCGCCTTGGTTTCCTCGTCCTCGACCATGACGAACTTGCCGCCGAGGCTTTCGACCTGTTCCTTGGTGGCGGGGCGCACGTCGGTGGCCGACACCACGGCGCCAAGACGCTTGGCGGTGGCGATGGCCTGAAGCCCCGCGACGCCGACGCCCATGATGAACACGCGGGCGGGCGCGATGGAGCCCGCCGCCGTCATCATCATCGGGAAGACGCGCTTGTAATGGGCGCAGGCCTCAAGCACCGCCTTGTAGCCGGCGAGGTTGGCCTGGGACGACAGCACGTCCATGGACTGGGCGCGCGTGATGCGCGGCACCATCTCCATGGCGAAGGCGTTGATGCCGGCGGCGGCATAGGCCTTGGCATCGGCCTTGTTGGCGAGCGGCGCCAGCATGGCGACCAGCATCGCGCCCTTCTTCATCATCGCCACTTCGTCCGAATTGGGACGGGCGACCTTGAATACGATGTCGGCATCGGAAAGGGCTGCGCGGGCATCAGCGGCGATTTCGGCCCCGGCCTCGGCATAGGCGGCATCGGCGATACGCGAGCCGTCGCCCGCCCCCGCCTCGACCACGACGGCAAGGCCCAGCGCCTTCAGCTTCTTCACGGTTTCCGGAGAGGCCGCAACCCGGGCTTCGCCGGCTGCGCGTTCCCTGGGGATGGCTAGCTTCATCTTTCCCCCTCGACGATGACTGGCCCGCTCAAGGGGCCGATTGCGGCTCACAATGCCCAAAAGGCGGGCATTTGCCAAGAAACATGATGGCTTGGGCCGGTTGACGGCAGCTTAACGCGAGCCCACCATCGCCACAGCCAAGGGAGCACCGAAATGACCCGCAAGCTGATCGCCGCCTTCGTCCTTCTGAGCCTTTTCACCAGCCTCGCCGCCAGCGCCGCCGAAAAGCTCGACGTCATCGCCGTGCGCGACGGCGTCACCATCAAGGCCGCGGTCAATGCCGACGCCGGCAAGACTGCCCCCATCGTCGTGCTGCTGATGGGCGGCAACGGCATCGCCCGTCTCGACCGCTGGGACGGGACCGGCGATCCCAACGGCAACTTCCTGACACGCATCCGCAAGACTCTCGCCGCACAGGGCTTCATCACCGCCCTGCCCGATGCGCCGTCCGACCGTCAGGATCGCGGTCTCGGCAATTCGCGTGTGGGAAAGGCCCATGCCGAGGACCTCGCCGCCGTGATCCGTTACATGCGCCGTTATTCGAACGCCCCGGTATTTGTGGCGGGAACCAGCCGCGGCACCATCTCGGCGGCGAATGTCGCGTCGCGCATGCCTGCCGGCGAAATCGCCGGCCTGCTCCTGACCGCCACGGTGACGAAGGCGAACAAGCGCGGCAATCTCGATCCGGTCGGCGAAGTCGCGCTCGACAAAATCAAAATGCCGGTGCTGATCGCCCACCACAAGGACGACGATTGTTATGTCTGCCCGCCGGGAAACATCCCGTCGCTTGCGGAGAAGTTCACCGCCTCGCCCTCGGTGAAGGTGTCGTTCTTCGAGGGCGGCTCGGGCTGGCGCGGCGATCCCTGCCACGCCTTCCACGCCCACGGCTTCCTCGGCATCGAGGGCAAGGTCACCGCCGAAATGGTCGCCTGGATGAAGGCCGTCGCGGCAAAAGCTAAGCCCTGAGGGCTACATCCCCTCCAGCTCGTCGATCAGTCCCGACAGCATGGCGAGCCCGCGGTTCCAGAACGCGGGATCGGCGGCGTTCAGCCCGAACGGCCTGAGCAGCTCGCGATGGCGCAGGCTGCCGCCCGCGGCCAGCATGCCGAGGTATTTCGCCTCGAACCCGGCGGGCTGCTTTTCGTAGGTCGCATAGAGCGAGTTCACTAGGCAGTCGCCGAAGGCATAGGCGTAGACGTAGAACGGCGAATGGATGAAGTGCGGGATGTAGGTCCAGTAATAGCGGTAATCGCCGTCGAGCCGGATGCCCGGCCCGAGACTTTCGCGCTGCACCGCGAGCCAGATGTCCGAGATCGTCGCCGCGGTCAGTTCGCCGCTGCGGCGTGCGGCATGAACGCGGGTCTCGAAATCGTAGAAAGCGGTCTGGCGCACGACCGTGTTGATCATGTCCTCGACCTTGCCCGCGATGAGCGCGCGCTTGCGCGCCGCGTTCTTCTCAGACGAGAGCAGGCGGCGGAAGGTCATCATCTCGCCGAAGACGCTCGCGGTTTCGGCGAGGGTCAGCGGCGTCTGGCACATCAGGTGACCACGCGGGCCTGCAAGCACCTGATGGACGCCGTGGCCGAGCTCGTGGGCGAGCGTCATCACGTCCCGGCTCTTGCCCTGGAAATTCATCAGGATGTAGGGATGAACGCCGGGCACGACGGGATGGGAAAAGGCCCCGGATTCCTTGCCCGCGCGCACCTCGGCGTCGATCCAGCCGCGGTCGAAGAACTGACGCGCCGTCCCGGCCAGCGTCGGCGAGAACGCCTCGTAGGCCGTCAGTACCGTAGCCTTCGCCTCGGCCCATGAAATGGTACGGTCGGGCGCCTTGGGCAGGGGCGCGTTGCGGTCCCAGTAATCGAGCTGCTTCTTGCCGAACCACTTCGCCTTCAAGCGGTAATAGCGGTGGCTGACCTTCGGATAGGCCTTCTTGACGGAAGCCACCAGCGCGTCCACCACTTCGTCCTCGACGTAATTGGACAGGTTGCGCGCGGACACGGGCCGCGGGAAGTTGCGCCAGCGGTCCTCGACCTCCTTGTCCTTGGCAAGCGTATTGGTGATCAGCGCGAAGGTCTTGATGTTGGCGCCGAGAACCTTGCCGACGGACAGCGCCGCCGCCTTGCGCACCGCCGGTTTGCGATCGGACATGAGCGAGAAGATTTCCGCAGACGTCAGGTTCTTGCCTTTCAGGGGAAACGTCAGCCCCGCCATGGTTTCATCGAACAGGCGGATCCACGCGGCGCGCCCAGACGGGCTCTTGTCGTGCAGCAGCTTTTCCAGATCGTCCGACAGTTCGTGCGGCCGCCAGACGCGCACATCGCGCAGCCACGGCGCGTAATGGGCGAGCCGCTTCGACTTCATCTTCGCCGACAGCACCTTGTCGGGGATGCGGTTGAGTTCAAGGCCGAAGAACAGAAGCTTCGACGCGATGTCGTTCGTGCGCTCGGACATCGTCTGGTAGAACTGCGCCACGGCGGGATCGGTCACCGAGGTCGCGTAAAGCAGCTGGGCGTAGGAGCCTGCCTTGCCGAGAACTTCGTCGAGCGCTTCGTAGGCGGCAATCGCCTTGCCCAGCGCATCGCCCGAAAGCCGGGCGAGCTTGCCCTTGTAGCGGCGCTCGAAGGCCACGGCATCCCGTTCCGCCGCCGCAAGATCGCGCTTCAGCGCCTTGTCGTCCGGCCCCCGATAGAGATCATCGAGCCGCCAGCGCGGCGGACGGGCCTTGGAACGCGGGCGCGACGTTCCGCCCTTCTTGCGGGGTGCTGATGCCATCTGTGGTCTCCTTTCGCCGGGCTCTTGGCCTAGGCTTGGCGAGGCCGCATTATAGGGGCCAGCGCTGACAACGAAAGGGCCCGCCTTGCGACCCGCCAAAGGCTATACCCGAGCACTTGATCCCGACGACGAACAGAGCCTGCATGGCATGTTCCTCAATCAGGCCGCGCGCTTCGGCGCCGACGCCTTTCTTCATGCCCGCGACGGCAAGGATTGGACCACCGTCAGCTGGGCCGAAGCCGCCGACCGGGCGCTGCGGCTCGCCTCCGCGCTGACGGCGCTCGGCATCGCCAGGGGCGACCGCGTGATGCTGGTTTCGGAAAACCGGCCGGAATGGATGATCGCGGAAATCGCCATCCTCTGCGCCGGCGCCATCGCGGTGCCCGCCTACACCACGAACACGACCGCCGATCACGCCCATGTACTGACCGATTCGGGCGCAGCAGCGGCCATCGTCTCGACCGAGGCGCTGGCGCTCCGCCTTCTGCCCGCCGTCGCCCAGTCCCGCGACTGCCGTCACGTCATCAGCATCGAGGACCTCGGTCTCGGCCAGCAGCAGGCGGCGCAACTGCACCTGTGGGACGACCTGATCGCGCGCCATGCCCCGGCCAGCCCGCCCGCCGGGCGCCGCGACGAAACGGCGGTGCTGATCTACACATCGGGCACGGGCGGCGCACCCAAGGGCGTCATGTTGTCGCACGGCGCCATCCTGTGCAATTGCGCTGGTGCGGTATACCTGTTCCGCAACAGCGGCTTCGACCGCGAATCCTTCCTGTCCTTCCTGCCGCTCAGCCATTCCTACGAACACATGGCGGGCCAGTTCCTGCCCATCGCCATCGGCGCCGAAGTCTATTACGCGGCAGGCCTCGACAGCCTTGCCCAGGACATGACGGACGCGCACCCGACGATCATGACTGCCGTGCCGCGCCTGTTCGAGGTTCTGGCCGCGCGTATCCAGGCCGGCGTCGCCCGCGCCAAACCCCTGCAGCGGCGCCTGTTCGAAAAGACCCTTGCGCTCGGGCGCAAGCGGCTGGAGACGCCCGCAGGCCTCACCATCGGCGAACGCCTGCTCGATTGCCTGCTCGATGTCCTGGTGCGCCGCAAGGTTCGGGCGCGCTTCGGCGGACGGCTGCGGTTCATGGTGTCCGGCGGCGCGCCGCTCAACCGCGATGTCGGCAGCTTCTTCATGGCGCTCGGGATCAATATCCTGCAGGGCTACGGCCAGACGGAAAGCGCGCCGGTGATCAGCTGCAACCCGCCCGAACGCATCCGCATCGAAACGGTGGGGCCGCTCTTCCGTGGGGTCGAGGCCCGCATCGCCGACGACGGCGAGATTTGCGTGCGCGGCGAACTGGTCATGCAGGGCTATTGGAAAAATCCGGAGGCGACGGCAGAGGCGGTCCGCGACGGCTGGCTGCATACCGGCGACATCGGCGCCTTCGATGACGACGGCTTCCTGCGTATTACCGATCGCAAGAAAGACATCATCGTCAATTCCGGCGGCGACAACATATCGCCCCAGCGTGTCGAGGGATTCCTGACGCTGGAACCCGAAATCCTGCAGGCCATGGTTTACGGCGACAAACGCCCGCACCTGGTCGCCGTCATGGTTCCCGACGAAGCGGCGGCGCACAAATGGGCCGCTTCGCATGGCAAGGGGGAGGCCGTTCTGCCGGAACTTTGCGCCGATCCCGATTTTCAGGCCTTCATCGGTGAGGCCGTGAAGCGGGTGAACGACAGGCTCGGACAGATCGAAAGGGTGCGCCGCTTCATCCTGACGCCCGAGGCCTTCACGGTGGACAACGAACAGATGACGCCAACCATGAAGCCGCGACGCCATATCCTGCGAAGGGTTTACGGCGAACGCCTGGAAGCGCTCTATCGCTGAGAAAAGAAAAGGGCCCCGTCCGGGGGCCCTTTTCCATCGTGCTTTTGAGAGCGTTTACTTGCGGCCGATCGCCTTCTTGGCCGCCGCAATGGCGTCCTTCGGGTACTGGCCGAAACCGACCAGCAGTTTGAGGGCCTCTTCGCCCGACACGGGATCGATCTCGATCTTGGCCTTCTGCGCGTCGGCAAGAAGCTTCGGATCCTTCAGCGCGGCAAGGAAACCGTCCTGCATCGCCTTGGTGCGGTCTGCCGGGATGCCCGGCGCGCCGATGAACGGACGGCCAAGCAGCAACTGGCCGAAGTGAATGTCGAGAACCTTCTTCTCCTGATCCGTCTTGGCAAGATCGAAGATGCTCGGCACCTTGCCGAACATGTCGGTGGTGGACGGGCCCATCTGCAGGACGAGGATCATGTCACCCGAGTCCACGAAACGCTTGTACTGCGATGTAATGGACGAGGTGAAGAGGCCGCAGCTGCCGTCCACTTCGCCACGCTGCATGGCGATGTTGACTTCCTTGGTGCCCTTGTAGCCGGTCAGAACCTTGGCGTTGATGCCGAAAAGGTTCTTCATGACGTAGGGGTGCTGGGCGGTGATCGCCGCGGGACCGGTGGAGCCGAAGGTCAGCTGCTTGCCGGACTTCTGCCACTCGGCCAGCGACTTGATGCCCGCCGTCTTCCAGATGCCGCAGAAGGCAATGTCCTTCGCCATCGAGCCGATCCAGGTGTACTTGGTCGCGTCGAACTTCGCCTTGTCGTTGCCGAGCAGCGGCTCCATCAGGGTCGAAGCGCCGACGATGCCGATCGCCGTGCCGTCCTTCTTTGCGACGCTGTAAAGGAAGTTCGCCGCGCGCAGGGCGCCGGAGCCGGGCATGTTGACCGGAATGACATTGGGCTGACCCGGAATGTGGTTGCCGTAGTGGCGTGCAAGCACGCGGGCATAAGTGTCATAGCCGCCGCCGGCGCCGAAACCGATGTTCAGCGTCACCGACTTGCCCTTGAAGAATTCCGCGGGCGTCTCGGCCTGGGCCGGAAAGAGCGGCAGAATCGCGGTTGCAAAAAGCGCGGCGCCAACGCGGACGCCGAACGAACGGATGGTCATGCAATGATCTCCCTGTTCCACCGGCCGCGGGAGCGCGCCGGTCTTGGATGACGGACTCTTAGCATTCCGCGCAAACCCGTCCAAGAGGCAGAAATGCCCTTGAAAATCCATGTTTTAGAGGGGAGTTGGGGCCCGGGAGGAAGCCGTTCAGGCGCTCTTGCGCCCGACCAGGCGGGCGTAGCGTTCCGGCAGGTTCGCGCCTTCGAAGACGGCACCGGAGAAATTCGTCCGCTCCAGGGTCGCCTTGGTCAGGTCGACGCCGGTCAGGTCCGCCCCGGATAGGTCCGCCCGCGTCAGGTTCGGCGCCAGGAAACGTCCCGTCGCCTGGCCGTCGCCGGTCTTCAACTCCTTCGGCTGGAACGAAGCGCCCGCAAGCTTCGCCTTGGCGAGCTTGGCGTCGGTCAGGTCGCAGCCGTCGAAAGAGGCACCGGCGAGATTGGCCTCCATCAGGTTGGCGCGCGCCATCATGGTGAACTCGAACTTGGCACCTTCGAGATTGGCACGATAAAGAATGGCCCCCGTCAGCTTGGCGCCCGAGAAATTCATTTCCCGCAGATCCTTGTCGGCCAGAGACTTGCCGGAAAGATCGGCGGGCGAACCGTGACGCCCGCCCGATTCGATCCACTGGACATGAGACGCGATGATGCGCCCGACGTCGCTGTTGCGATCCACCTTGTTTGACAAATCGTCGACGGGTTTGTCCACGTTGGCGTCCATAGTGTAGGCGCCACGCAGGTCGGCCCTGGCAAGATCGACGCCGCGGAAGTTGGCGCCCGTCATCACTGCTCCGGCGAAGCGCGCACCGGTCACGGTGGCACCTTCCAGATTGGCGTTGCGCAGGTTCGCGTTCGTGAGGTTGACGTTGGTCAGGTCGGCGCCGGTCAGGTTGGCCGCATAGAGGACGGCATCCTGCATGTTGGCGCGCGCCAGTTTGGCGTCCTGCATGTCCGCTTCGGTCAGGTTGGCGACGCGCGCGCCGTCCTTGAAGATCGAGGCATCGTCGATGGTCCCCGCGCCCGCGTCATAGATGGCACCGGGGCGCAGGTCTGCATCTTCCATGATGGCGCCCGCCAGCCGGGTGCCGAGGAAAAACGCGCCGCGCAAATCGGCGCCCAGCAGATTGGCGTAGCGCAGGTCGGCCTTCTCGAAATGGGCGCCGAACAGATCGGTCTTGGAGAGGTTCGCCTTGCGCAGCTTGGCTTCGACAAAGCGGATGCCGGAGGCTCTCATGGTCTGCAGGTCGACGGCGTCGAGGGTGTAACCCGAAAGATCGGCATTCTGCAGGTTGGCGCAGCGTCCACCCGTCTGCCCCTTCAGGTAACGAATGTGCAATTCAAGAATGCGCTTGAGCTGCTCCACCTGCATGCCAGTCCCCACCCGTCGGATATTCTGCCTGAAATCCGTGAACCGCCAAAAAGCGGCATAAAATCGGCTTATTTAGATGGGCTACTGGTAAAGATCGGGTAAATAACCGCACTCATGAGTTGTGGTATTCGAGATACCACTCTACGAAACGGGGAATGCCTGTTTCTATGGGGGTTTTCGGGGAAAAGCCGATGTCGCGCTGGATCGCGGAAATATCTGCGTATGTTTCCTTGACGTCGCCCGGCTGCATCGGCGCCATCTGGACAACCGCCTTGCGGCCGACCGCCTCCTCGATCACGGCGATGAAATGCATCAGCGGTTCCGGCCGGTTGTTGCCGATGTTATAGACGCGGTGCGGCGCGGCGCCGCCCCGGCCTTCGGGCGGGCTGGCCATCGTCGCCATGACGCCGTCGATGACGTCGTCGATATAGGTGAAGTCGCGCTTCATGTCGCCGTGGTTGAAGACATGGATCGTCTCGCCGCCGAGGATCGCGCGAGTGAAACCGTAATAGGCCATGTCCGGCCGCCCCCACGGACCATAGACCGTAAAAAAGCGCAGACCCGTCGCCGGCACGCCGAACAGGCTGCTGTAGCAGTGGCTCATCAGCTCGTCGGCCTTCTTGGTCGCGGCATAGAGCGATACCGGGTGATCGACGGGATCGCTTTCGGAGAACGGCTGCTTGACGTTGCCGCCATAGACCGAAGACGACGACGCATAAACGAGGTGCTTCAGCCCCTTCATGTGCCGGCACAGCTCAAGTACGTTGAGGTGCCCGACCAGATTGCTGCGCGCATAGGCCTGCGGGTTGACCAGCGAGTAACGCACCCCGGCCTGGGCCGCGAGATGAACGACGATTTCGGTTCCTTGCGCGGCGCGGGCGAGATCGACCATCTGGCCGTCGTCGCCGATATCGGCGAGATGGAAGGTGAACCCGGCATGACGCTTGAGGCGTTCGAGGCGGGCGTGCTTCAGGGCCTGGTCGTAGTAGTCGTTCAGGTTGTCCACGCCGATCACGCTATCGCCGCGGGCGAGCAGCGCCTCGCTCAGGTGATAGCCGATGAATCCGGCCGCGCCGGTGACGAGGACAATCATGAAATCCGAGCCTTTCCAGTAAGTTCGACCCAGATATAGCCCGCTTTGGCGGATAAATCACGCGCGTGCCGATGCGCCGTTGCCAGCCCCGCCCCCGGGCGCTACACAACGGGGGCAAGGAGGCCTCCACCCCAATGCCCGAAATGTCCGAGCACGGCCCCGAAAGCCGCCGCGGCGGCAGCGGCGCGACGGCGACCACAGGTCGTCTCGCCGACCGTTTCGATCCCGCCTGCACGCGGGTGTTTCTCACCGGCAACCAGGCCCTCGTGCGCGCCCTGCTGGCGCGCGCCTGGCTCGATGCGCGGGCCGGACGTCGGACGGGCGGGTTCGTGTCGGGCTACCGCGGCTCGCCGCTCGGTGCCTTCGACCGCGATCTGCAATCGGCTGCGCGCGAACTGGCCGCCGCCGACATTCATTTCACTCCCGGCGTGAACGAGGAACTGGCCGCCACCGCCATCTGGGGCAGCCAGCAATTGGGCCTGTTTCCGGGTGCGCGCGTCGAAGGCGCTTTCGGCCTCTGGTACGGCAAGGGTCCCGGCGTCGACCGCTCGGGCGATGCGTTCAAGCACGCCAATCTCGCGGGTACCGCGCCTATGGGTGGCGTGCTGGCGGTCGCCGGCGACGATCATGCGGGCGTCAGTTCGACCACGGCGCACCAGTCCGAATATGCCTTCGTCGATGCACAGATCCCGGTGCTGGCTCCTGCCTCGGTGCAGGAGATTCTCGACCTCGCCGTCACCGGCATCGAGATGTCGCGGGCATCGGGCCTTTGGGTCGCGCTCAAATGCCCGTCCGACATCGTCGAACAGGGGGCGACGATCGACGTCGGCCTTGATCGCTTCAGCTTTGCGGCGCCCTCTTCCGACGGGTCCCTGCATATCCGCTGGCCCGACCGCGTCACCGATGCCGAAGCGCGCCTCGAAGGACCGAAGCGCGAGGCCGCGCTCGCCTTCGCCCGCGCCAACGGGATCGACCGCAGCTTCGCCAAGACCGCCGCAAGCCGCACCGGCATCGTCGCCGCCGGCAAGTCGTGGGCGGACGTTAGCGAAGCGCTCGATCTTCTCGGGCTGGACGGCGACGCGCTGGCGCAGGCCGGGATCGCGCTCTACAAGCCCGCTCTCGTCTGGCCGCTGGAACCCGAATCGCTCACCGCTTTCGCGGCTGGCCTCGACCGCCTGATCGTCGTCGAGGAAAAGCGCCCGCTGCTGGAGCCGCAAATCCGCGAAATCCTCTACGACGCACCCGCCGATTCAAGGCCCGCCGTGCTGGGCAAGGCCACGACCGGCGACCGTCGCCTCGATCTCGCGCTCTCGGGCGTGCTGACGCCCGGCGCCATCGCGCGGGCATTGGCCCCGCATCTCGGCCAAGCGGCACCCGACGCCGTCGCCCCCGCGAAACTGCCGCGTGCCATCCTGCGGCGTCCGCCGCACTTCTGTTCGGGATGCCCGCATAACACCTCGACCCGCGTTCCCGACGGATCGCACGCGCTGTCGGGCATCGGCTGTCATACCCTGTCGCTGTGGTCGGAACCGCACACCAGGACGCTGACCCAGATGGGGGCCGAAGGTGCCAGCTGGATCGGCCAGTCGCCGTTTACGGAAACAACCCATGTCTTCGCCAACATCGGCGACGGCACCTATTACCATTCCGGCCTGCTCGCCATCCGCGCCGCCGTTTCGGCCGGCGTCAACATCACCTACAAGCTCCTCTACAACGACGCCGTCGCCATGACCGGCGGCCAGAAGGTGGAAGGCAACCTGAGCGTGCCCGCCATCTGCCGCGAACTTGCCGCCGAAGGCGTTGCGCGCATCGTCGTCGTTGCCGAGGACCCGGATCATTACGCCAAGGACGACCCCTTCCCCGCGGGCGTCGCGGTCATGGGGCGCGACGGCTTCGACTGCGCCCAGGCCGAGCTTGCCCAGGTGCCGGGCGTCAGCGTCCTCGTGTTCGACCAGGCCTGCGCTGCTGAAAAGCGTCGCCGCAGGCGGCGCGGCGAACTGGCCGACCCGGCGCGCTGGGTGTTCATCAACGAGCGCGTCTGCGAAGGCTGCGGCGACTGCCAGCAAGCATCCCATTGCCTGTCCGTCGTGCCCGTCGCGACACCGCTCGGCGAAAAGCGCAGGATCGACCTCGCCTCCTGCAACAAGGACGAAAGCTGCGTTCTCGGCTTCTGCCCGGCCATCGTCACCATCGAGGGCGGCCGCCCGCGTCGGCCCGCCGCACCCGCGCCCGCGGAAGTGCCGGATGCCTTGCGCGAACTGCCCGCGCCGGAACTGCCCGCAATCGAACGGCCGTGGCGCATCCTTGCCGCCGGGATCGGCGGCACCGGCGTCGTCACCATCGGCCATCTCGTGGCGATGGCGGCACATCTCGACGGTCATGCCGCCGCCGTGCTCGACCAGACCGGCCTTGCCCAGAAGGGCGGCTCGGTGGCGAGTCATGTCACCATCGCCCGCAACGATGCCGACATCCACGCCGTGCGCATCGGCGAAGGGCGGGCCGACGTCCTGATCGGCTGCGATCTCGTCGTCGCCGCCGACACGCCGCAGCTTGCAGCCATCGCCCCGGGTCGAAGCCGTGTCGTCGTCAACACCGAAGAAACCATCACCGGCGCCTTCCTGCGCGATGCCGACCTGCGTTTTCCAGCCGACTCGCTCGTGGGCGTCATCGCCGCGCGCGCGGGAGTGGACGCCGTCACCTTCGCCGATGCGCGCCGTCTCGCCGAGCGCCTCACGGGCGAAGCCATCGCGGCCAACGTGCTGCTGCTCGGCATCGCCTGGCAGAAGGGCCTCGTTCCCGTGTCCGAGGCCTCGCTGCTTGCCGCCATCGACATCAACGGCGCGGGGGCTGCCGCCAATCGCATCGCCTTCGCCTGGGGGCGGCGCGCCGCCCACGACATGGCAACGGTACGAAAGCTCGCCGGTCTCGATGACGGACAGGACGACGACGCGCCCGCCAGCCTCGACGACATCGTGAATTTGCGCGCGCGTGAACTTGCCGCACGGGACGGCGAAAAGGCGGCAACACACTATCGAGCCATCGTGGACGAATTCGCGCGTCTTGCCGTCGATCGGACACCCGAGCGGGGCGACGCATTGGCGCGCGCCGTGGCTGAAGGATATTTCCACGTTCTCGCCGCGAAGGACGAATACGAGGTGGCGCGGCTTTACACCGACGGCGACTTCGATGCCGCCGTCAGGGATGCCTTCGAGGGCGATTACCGCGTTCACTATCACTTCGCCCCCGGCTGGCTTGCGCGGAAGGATGCCTCAAACCGCCCGGCCAAGCGCGACTTCGGTCCTTGGGCGACGCCGGCCCTGCGCCTGATCGCCGGATTGAGAGCTTTGCGCGACGGATTGTTCGACCCCTTCCGGACCGGCGCCGACCGTGCCCTTGAGCGCCGCCACCGCAGGGAGTATGAAGACGATCTCGTCCGGATACGTACCGGTCTTTCCGAGGCCACTTTCGATGCCTGCCGCGAACTTGCGGCACTCGCGCTTTCGGTGCGCGGCTTCGGCCATATCCGCCGCGATGCCCTCGAGCGCATCCAGCAAAAGCGTGCGGAACTCCTCGCCGCGATCGGCAGCCCCGGCTCCGGGCGGATCGCTGCGGAATAAGAACAAGCCCGTTTTTGGGAGAGATTTTTTAGGTGAGAAGTTTCGGCGTATTCGACGGCGCGGCCCGCGCCATGCGACACCGCGATTACCGCAACTACACGCTGGGTTCGATCACTTCGCTGATCGGTACCTGGGTGCAGCGCGTGGCGCTCGGCTGGCTGACGTGGGAAATCACTCATTCCTACGCGTGGCTCGGCATCATCGCCTTCGCCGATCTTTTCGCGATGATGCTTTTTGCGCCCCTGGCCGGCGTCATGGCCGACCGCATGGACCGGCTCAGGATGCAGATTTGGGCCCAGGCGCTGATGCTGGTTCAGGCGGTGGCGATGGTCGGCGCCTATTACGCGGGCATCGCCAATATCTGGGTCGTGCTGGCACTGACGCTGGTGCTCGGCATCATGCATGCGCTGCATGTCTCGTCGCGCCTTGCGCTCGTGCCCAACCTCGTCCCGCGCGAGGACCTGACCCCCGCCATCGCCATCAATTCGCTGATATTCAACCTTGCGCGCTTTCTCGGCCCCGCCGTCGCCGGACTGATCATCGTCAACATGGGCATCGGCCCCGCCTTCATCATGAACGCGCTGTCCTTCGTCGTGTTCCTGTGGGCGCTGATCGGCATCCGCGACGTGCGCATCGAGAACAAGGGCGGGAGCGAAGGCGGCGTGTGGGAGAACTTCGCCGAAGGCGTTCGCTATTCCGCGCGCCACGCGGGCATCGGCCCGGTGCTCCTCATTCTTGCCGTGACCGCCTTCACCGGGCGCGCCATCCCCGATCTTCTGGCGGGTTATGCCGATGGCGTGTTCCAGCGCGGGGCCGAAGGGCTTGCCTGGCTGACCTCGGCGATGGGTCTGGGCGCGACGCTGTCGGGCTTTTATCTCCTGACCCGCGACGGTGTGCGCGGCATGACCACCGTCGTCTTTTTCAATGTCCTGCTGATGAGCCTCGCCTGCATCGCCTTCGTCGTTCTCGGCAGTTTCTGGGCCGCAGTGCCGTTGCTGGTGGTGGCGGGCTTCGCCATGAACAACACCTCGATCGCGACGCTCAACCTGATGCAGAACGCCGTGCATGGCCACCTGCGCGGGCGCGTGATGTCGCTCTATTCCTCGATCCAGCAGGGCGCGCCGGCGCTCGGCACCCTTGCCATCGGCGCTGCCGCCGAAGCCGTCGGCCTGCCCTGGCCCGTCGCCGTCAGCGCTGCCTGCGGCGTCGTCCTGTGGCTCATGATGCGCGGCCGGCAGGAAGCATTGCGCAGCGCGCTCGAGATCGAGCCGCCCGGCGCCGAACCCGAAAAGGCGAAAGCATGATCCGGCGCGAGAACTGGGCGCAGGTCATGCGGTCGCTGCGCCACCGCGATCACTACCTGTTCAACCTGACGCTGACCCCGGCGCTCATCAGCCTGTGGGCCCAGCGCACGGGCGTAGGCTGGCTAGCCTGGGAGTTGACCCATTCGCCGAGTTGGCTCGGCATCATAGCCGCCGCCGACCTTTTGCCCGCCGTCTTCCTGTCGCCCTTCGCAGGCGTCACCGCAGACCGTTCCAACCCCGTGCGCATGATGTGGCTGACACAGGCCATCATCATGGTTCATGCGGGCGTCCTGTGGGCGATGACGGCGACGGGGACCATCGACATCTGGGGCCTGCTGGTCTTTTCGCTGATCACCGGTTTCAACCAGCCCTATTCGACGGCCGCGCGCATGGTGTTCTACCCGACGCTGGTGCCGAAGGAAGACCTCGCCACGGCGATCGCCGTCAATTCGACCATCTTCAACCTCGGCCGCGCGCTGGGTCCGGCCATCGGTGGCCTGCTGATCGCGCCCTTCGGCGTCGCCACGCTTTTCCTGCTCAACTTCATCTGCTTCTTCGCCCACAGCGCAAACATGCTGCGCGTGAAGGGCCGCCATCACGAAAAGATCGAACGCGTGCGAAAGGGCATGTGGCGGGAAATCGGCGATAGTCTCTCCTACGTTGCGCGCCACCCGGGCATCGGCCCGATGCTGGTCCTGCTCACCATCACCTCGGCCATGTCGCGCCCCGTGGGCGAGATGCTGCCGGGCTTTGCCGACGAAGTGTTTTCACGCGGCGCCCAGGGTCTGGGCTGGCTGCTGGCGGCCATGGGCGCGGGCGGGCTTGCGGGCGCGATGTGGCTGACCCAGCGCGGGCCGGTGAAGGGCCTGACGCGGGTCATCGTCACCCACACATTCATCATGGGGGCGACGGCGGCGGCCTTCGCGCTGTCAGGCAGCTACTGGGCCGGCCTGTTCCTGATCTTCGCCGTCGGCTTCACCCAGACCTGCACCGGAACGGGCACCCAGTCGCTGTTGCAGATGGCGGTGGAACCCGCCATGCGCGGGCGCGTGATGTCGCTTTATTCCCTCGTCTGGCGCGGCACGCCGGCAATCGGCGCAATCGCGGTGGGCTGGGTGGCGGAGGCCACGGGCCTGACCTGGTCGGTGGCCGGGGCCGGGGCCATCTGCATGGTCGCCTGGCTGTGGTCGCGCACCTTGCTGCACCGCATGAGCCCGGCCCTCGAACACGGCCCCGTCGCCAACGCAAAGACCTGAAAGCAAAGGGGTTTTTGCGCCCTCTCTTGCGGTTGACGGGGGCCGATACCTACATTAAGCCCAAGTCCTCAGATTTCCCGCCCCACCCGTAGCCGGAGCGCCAGAGTACGATGAGCCTTGCCGACACCCTCGACTACACGCCCGCGATCGCCCGCGAGACCGCCGACGCCTATGCGCGCGTGCGTCATGTCATCCCCGAAGTCGAATGGCCCGTCCATGCGCCCTATGTCGCGGCGATCAACCGCCTGAAAAAGGAAAAGAACGCGGTGATCCTGGCGCATAACTACATGACGCCGGAAATCTTCCATTGCGTCGGCGATATCGTCGGCGACTCCCTCGCTCTCGCCCAGATGGCGCAGACAACCGACGCCGACATCATCGTGCTGGCGGGCGTGCATTTCATGGCCGAGACGGCCAAGCTGATGAACCCGAACAAGATCGTGCTGGTTCCCGACGCGGGCGCGGGCTGCACGCTCGATGCCTCGATCACCGCCGAGGACGTGCGCGAGTTGAAGCGCAGGTACCCCGGCCGCCCCGTCGTCACCTACGTCAATACCTCGGCTGCCGTTAAGGCCGAATCGGATATCTGCTGCACGTCGTCGAACGCGGTGAAGATCGTCAACAGCCTCGGCGTCCCCGAAGTCATCATGACGCCCGACGAATACCTCGCGGGTTACGTCGCCAGCCAGACCAACGTGAAGATCATCCCGTGGAAGGGCCACTGCATGGTGCACGAGGCCTTTTCGGCGGAGGAAATCCGCGAATACCGCAAGGCGTATTCCGACATCGCCGTGATCGCCCACCCCGAATGCGCGGGCGACGTACTGGCGGAGGCCGATTTCGTCGGCTCCACCTCCGCCATGATCAACTGGGTGCGCACGAAGAAGCCGAAACACGTCTTCATGGTCACCGAATGCTCGATGAGCGACAACGTTGCCGCCGAGGAGCCCGAGGTGGACTTCGTCCGCCCGTGCAACCTGTGCCCCTACATGAAGATGATTTCGCTGCCGAAGATCCTGCGCTCGCTGGAAACGCTGACCCCGCGCGTGGAAATCCCCGCCGACGTCGCCGAGCGCGCGCGTCTCGCCGTGCAGCGGATGCTCGACGCCAGCTAAGTTACGCCGTTAGTCCGTACCGGTATTTCGCACCAATGCGGGGCGCGCGGCCTTGTGCGGCGCCGGCCCAAGCGCGGCCTCGATCGCTTTACGGTCGAGGGATTCCTCCGCTTCCAGCGCCGCAATCAGGCGGGCAAGGCCGTCGCGGTTGTTGCGGATGATTTCCGCCGCCCGCGTCTCTTCGGCCAGCAGCAGGGCCCGCACTTCCTTGTCCACCTCATTGGCGGAGGCGTCCGAGAAGCGGCGCGGCAGGGCGATCTCGCGCCCGAGGAAGGGGTGTTCGTCGCTTTCGCGCAGGTCCACCGGCCCCAGGTCCTTCGACATGCCCCAGCGCGCGACCATGGCGCGCGCGAGCGCGGTGGCGCCGCGAATGTCGTCGTCGGCGCCCGAGGAGACGGAGCCGAGCAACTCGCGCTCCGCCACCCGGCCGCCCAGCGCGACGGCAATGCGCCCGTGCAGGTAATCCTCTGGCAGGGTGTGGCGTTCTTCCGACGGCAGCTGATGCGTGACGCCGAGCGCACGCCCGCGCGGGATGATCGTCACCTTGTAGATGGGATCGGCCTCGGGCAGAAAATGGGCGACGGTGACGTGGCCCGCCTCATGCACGGCGAGACGGTGCTTTTCCTCGGGCTGGATGGCGAGCGTGCGTACGGTGCCGAGCATGATGCGATCACGCATGTCGTCGAAGTGCTTCATCGTCACTTCGCGCAGGCTCTCGCGGGCGGCGGCCATCGCCGCCTCGTTGCAGAGGTTCTTGAGATCGGCTCCCGAAAATCCGGGCGTGCCCGATGCCACGGTCTCCAGATCGACATCCTTGGCGAGCGGAATCTTGCGCGTATGCACTTTGAGGATGGCCTCACGCGCCGCCTTGTCGGGCAGGTCGAGGGTGACATGGCGATCGAAGCGGCCCGGGCGCAGCAGCGCCGGGTCGAGCACGTCGGGCCGGTTGGTCGCCGCCAGCACGATGACGGCTTCATGGCCTTCGAAGCCGTCGAGCTCGGCCAGAATCTGGTTGAGCGTCTGTTCGCGCTCGTCATGGCCACCGCCGAATCCCGCACCGCGCACGCGGCCGACCGAATCGAGCTCGTCGATGAAGATGATCGAGGGCTGGCGCTCCTTCGCTTCGTCGAACATCTTGCGCACGCGGGCGGCGCCGACGCCGACGAAGACCTCGATGAACTCGGAAGCGGAAATCGAGAAGAACGGCACCCCCGCCTCGCCCGCAAGCGCGCGCGCCAGCAGCGTCTTGCCGGTGCCGGGCGGGCCCATGAGCAGGACACCGCGTGGCACTTCGGCGCCGAGCTTGGTATAGCGACCGGGATCGCGCAGGAAGTCGACGAGCTCCGACACCTCGCGCTTGGCGTTCTCCTGCCCGGCGACGTCCTTGAAGGTGACCTTGGGGATGGAAATGGTTTTTTCCTGGCGCGGGTTGCGCAGGATGCCGCCGGCCCCGCCAAGGCCGTCGAGCCCGCCCGCCACGTTGCGGAAGGTGCGCCGCCAGAACCACCAGTAGACGAGGAGGAACAGGAGCCAGGGCAGCAGGCCGGAAATGACGCGCCAGCCCGAGGCCTCTTCCCCCGGCAAGGCCGTCACCTGCACGCCCGCCTGTTCAAGGGCGGGCAGCAGCCCCGGATCGCCCACCGCCGGGATGTCGGTGACGAAGGCCTGCACCGTCGGCCTGCCTTCGGCAAACTGGATGGGCGCCTTGAGTACGCCCGCCAGCCGGTTGCCGCGCAGGGTGGCGGTATTGACCGCGCCTTCCACGATCAGCGACTTCGCCCGCGTGTAGGGAATGGTCGTGACCTGTTCCTGTGCCGGGTATTGCAGCCCGACAAAGACCGCGAACAGCAGCGCGACGCCGATCAGCACCAGTGTCGGCAGCCATTTGGTCAGCGGTCCCATCGCGGCACCTCCATCGCCGGCGCAAACAGCGCCGGCCGTCCCGTCAGGAGCCCATGCGCGCCTTGAAGGCGGCCTGTTGCTCGGGGGAAGATTCAGTCTGGTACTTCTTCTTCCAGTCGTCGTAGGGCATGCCGTAGATCATTTCGCGGGCGGCTTCGAGATCGAGTTCGGCGCCCTTGTCCTTGGCCGCCGCGACCATCCACTTCGACAGGCAGTTGCGGCAGAAGCCGGCCAAGTTCATCAGGTCGATGTTCTGCACCTCGGTATGCTTGCGCAGGTGATCGACGAGGGTACGAAAGGCCGCCGCTTCAAGTTCGGTGCGGGTCTGCTGGTCCATCGGATTCTCCCGTTAACAGATATTTTTTACAGTATAGCAGGATGGAACGTCCGGCTCACCGTCCGTCCGCAAAGCCCCGCAGTGCCCCCGGTTCCGGCCCGCCCGTCGCCCAGTCGAGCAATTCCACCAGATGCACCACGGGGGCATCCGCATGCCCCGCGAGCTGCACCATGCAGCCGACATTGGCCGACACAATCACGCTGCCGCCGGTCTCGGCAAGGGCCTCAGCCTTATGGCGGGCAAGCGCCCCGGCCATTTCGGGTTCGAGCGCGTTATAGACCCCGCCCGCCCCGCAGCAGCGCCCGCCATCGGCAGGCAGGCCGACCCTGAAGCCGGCGGCACGCATCAGGGCGACGGGCTCTGCCGAAATGCGCTGGGCATTGGTGAGCGAACACGGCGCCTGCCACGCCAGATCGAGCGCGGGCAGGTCGCGGCGGAACGGCAGGTCGAGTCCGGCCAGGACTTCCGAGGCATCGCGCACCCTTGCCGCAAACCCTTTCGCCTTCGCGGCCCATTGCGGATCGCCCGCCAGCAGGTGGCCGTAGTCCTTCATCAGGGCGCCGCATCCTGATGAAGTCTGGATGACCGCATCGACGCGCCCGTCCGCGTCCGCCCGCGCCAGCGCCGCGATCACGTCGCGCGCCTTCGCCCGCGCCGCATCGGCGCGGCCAAGATGCTTGTCGAGCGCCCCGCAACAGGCGGCACCATCGAGCACGACCGCTTCCATCCCTGCGCGCGCCAGTACGCGCGCGAGCGCCGCATCGATGCCGGGCGCCGTCACCTGCTGCACGCAACCGCCCAGCAGAGCGATCCGCCCCTTGCGGGTGCCTGCAATCACGGGGGCGGCTTCACACTCGCCGGGCACGGGCAGGCGCGCCGCAAGACGCAGGGGTGCGGCCAGGCGGCGGGGCAGCACAGGAGCCAGAAATACCAAAGCGCGCGCCGACATCGCCGCCGCGCGCAGGCGCGCGGGATGGGTCAGGACCACGGCCATGACGCCGCGCAGGATGCGTTCGATCAGCGGCCGCCTGACGCGCGCGCTGATTTCGTTGCGCGCAATGCCGACCAGGTGGCGGTAATCAACGCCCGAGGGACAGGCGGGCATGCAGGCCAGGCATTCGATGCATCGGTCGAGATGGAACACCGCCTCGTCGGCGGGCGGACCATCGGTTTCCAGCAGATCGCGGATCAGCCAGATGCGCCCGCGCGGGCCGTCGCGCTCATCGCCGGTCAGCGCATAGGTCGGACAGGCGGAATTGCAGAAGCCGCAATGGACGCAGGCACGCAGGATCGTATTGGCCTCGGCAATCGCCGGTTCCTGCAGGCGTGCCGCATCGAAACTCGTTTTCATGATGCGCCGTCCGCGACCGGCGCCATGGGCCCGGGATTGAGGATTCCGGCGGGATCGAAATTCGCCTTGATCCGCTGCGAAAGCCGGGCGACCGTATCGCCCTGTTCGCCGAACACGGGAACATTGCTTCGCACGTCATCGGCGGCACGCCACAACACCGCATGGCCACCGGCAATCGCCGTTTCCGCGCGCAGCACGGTAGCGGCCTCGACCGCGTTCATCCCGTCATCATTGATGGCGAGCCACGCGAGCCCGCCCTGCCAGTCGCAGAGGAATTCGCCGCCCGTGCGCCGGGCAACGGCGGCGAGGACGGAAGCCGCGTCCGCCGTCGGCAGGGTCACCCGCCACAGCGACGATGCCACGCCCTGCGCGGGCGCGATCAGCGAACCGTCGCGCATCTCCGCCCAGAACTTGCGCGAATTATGGGTGTGGAGCTCCTCGGTCGGCGCAACCGACAGGGCACCACGGAGCGCCGCGCACCGCTCTGCCACCGCGCCGCGCGCGCCTTCAAGGCGGATCGCCGTGACCGTCTCCCCCGCGCCCGCGATATAGGCAACCGCCGAACGTGCGGCAGCATTGGCGGGCAGCCAGGCAGCGCCACTGATGTCCCACGGCCCGAAGCCCGCCTTGGCAAGTGCTGCGATGGCGCCGCCCGGTTCGAGGCCGAACAGCAGGATGGTGCGCTCGGCTTCGGCGCGCGGCAGAACCTTGAAGGTGACGCGCCCCATGACCGCAAGCGTGCCGAAGGATCCGGCCAGCAGTTTGCCCATGTCGTAGCCGGTGACATTCTTGACGACGCGCCCGCCGGCGCTGAACGCCTCGCCCCGGCCGGAAACGGCAGCAACCCCCAGAAGGTGATCGCGCGCGGCCCCGGCGAAAGGCCGCCGCGGGCCTGACAGGTTGCACGCAAAAACGCCGCCGATGCTACCGCCGCCGGTTCCCCACAGGTGCCCGACCTCGCCCGGCTCGAAGGCTAGATGCTGGTTGTTGGCGGCAAGTTCCGCCTCGATCACCGCAAGCGGCGTGCCCGCCAGCGCTTCCATGACCAGTTCGCCCGGCTCGTAATAGGTGATCCCCGAAAGCCCCGAAAGATCGAGGATTGCATCGGCTGCCACCGGCCGCCCGAGGCCGCGCTTGGAGCCCTGCCCCTCGACCGCGAGACGCGTGCCGTCGGCAAGCGCGCCCGCCACCGCGTCACGCAATCCATCGAGCGTATCGGGTACGAGGCGCTGCAAGGCCATGTCAGAACCGTTCGATATCGGGATGGGGCAATTTGCCCGCATGAACATGCAGGCGACCCAGTTCGGCGCAGCGGTGCAGCGTCGGGAAAACCTTGCCGGGGTTGAGCAGCCCGCCCGCATCAAACGCGCATTTGAGGCGTTGCTGGTGGGCGAGATCGTCGGGGCCGAACACCTCATCCATCAGGTCGCGCTTTTCGACGCCGACGCCGTGCTCGCCGGTCAGCACGCCGCCGACCCTGACGCACAGGCGCAGGATTTCGGAGCCGAATTCCTCGGCCCGTTCCAGTTCGCCCGGCGCATTTGCATCGTAAAGGATGAGCGGGTGCAGATTGCCGTCGCCCGCGTGAAAGACGTTGGCGACGCCGAGGCCGAAGCGCTCCGACAATGCGCGAATACCCGCCAGCACTTCCGGCAGCCGCCCACGCGGGATGGTGCCGTCCATGCAGTAGTAATCAGGCGTAATGCGACCGACCGCCGGGAAGGCGGCCTTGCGCCCAGCCCAGAAGGCAAGGCGTTCGGTTTCGTCGCGGCTGGCGCGCAGGCTGGTGGCGCCACAGACGCGGGCGACGTCCTCGATACGCGTCGCGGCGACGGAAACCTCGGCGGCGGGACCATCCACTTCGATGATCAGCAGGGCCTCGGCATCGAGCGGGTAGCCCGCGCCCACGTAGGCTTCGGCGGCGTGGATGGCAGGCCGGTCCATCATTTCCATGCCCGCCGGAATGATGCCTGCGGCAATGATATCGGCGACGCAGCGCGCGGCATCCTCGACCTTCGCAAATCCGGCCAGAAGGGCGCGCGCGGTTTCCGGCGTGCGCAGGATGCGCACGGTCACTTCGGTGACGACGCCGAGCAGGCCTTCGGAACCGGCGATCACCCCCATCAGGTCGAGACCCGGCGCATCGAGCGCCTTGCCGCCGAGGCGGATGCGTTCGCCGCCGAGCAGCGCCACCTCGAGGCCGAGGATGTTGTTGGTCGTCAGTCCGTATTTCAGGCAATGCACGCCGCCCGCGTTTTCGGCGACGTTGCCGCCGATGGTACAGGCGACCTGGCTGGACGGATCGGGCGCGTAGTAGAAGCCGAGTTCGCGCACGGCTGCGCTGATGGCGAGATTGGTAACGCCCGGCTCGACCGTGACGGTGCGGTTGACGAGGTCGATATCGAGGATACGGTTGAGGCGCGCAAGGCCGAGGGTGATCCCGTCGGCAAGCGGCAGCGCGCCCCCCGACAGCGACGTTCCCGCCCCGCGCGGCACGATCTTGATGCCTTCGTCCGCGCAATAGGCAAGCACGGCGGAAACCTCGTCGCGGTCGGCGGGCAAGACCGCGATCAGGGGTTGCTGGCGGTAGGCGGTCAGGCCATCGCTTTCGAAAGCCGACAGTCCGGCGGCGCGGTCGATGACGGTGCCGCGCGGCAGGCGGCGGCGCAGCGCGGCGGCTATTTCGGCGCGCCGGCTGATGACAGCAGCATCGGGGATCGGCATCAACATCTCTGCCCCCTCCCAGGGGCCGGGGCATCTTAGCGGGCGGCAGCAGCGGCGATCAATCAAAGCCCTTACAAAAAATCAAGAAGAGTCAAAGACGTACTGGAAACTGTCATATCCGGGCTGTAGATTCAGGCCATGCAAAGACGCCGCCGCGCCAAAATCATCGCCACCCTCGGCCCCGCCAGTTCCAGCGCCCGCCAGATCGAAACGCTGTTCCGGCGGGGTGCCGACGTGTTTCGCCTCAACTGCAGCCACGGCTCCCACAAGGACCTGAAGGCGCTGATCGGCATCATCCGGGGGCTGGAAACGAAATTCGGCCGCCCCATCGCCATCCTCATGGACCTGCAGGGGCCGAAGCTGCGCGTCGGCAACTTCGCCGAAGGCCGCGTCACCCTGAAGACCGGCGATCATTTCCGCCTCGACATGTCGAAGGCCGAGGGCGATGCAACGCGGGTACAGCTGCCGCACCCGGAAGTCTTTTCCGCCATCGGGCCCAAGACCGAGTTGCTGCTCGACGACGGCAAGATTCGCCTGCGCGTCGAAAAGTCGGGCAAGGATTACGCCGAAACCAAGGTCGTGACCGGCGGCGTGCTGTCGAACCACAAGGGTCTCAACGTCCCCAATACCGTGCTCGACGTCGGCGCGCTGACCGACAAGGACCGCAAGGACCTGCGCTTCGCGCTCGCCAACGGTGCGGACTGGATCGGCCTCAGCTTCATCCAGCGGCCCGGCGACGTCGCCGAACTGCGTGAACTGGTCAAGGGCCGCGCCGGCATCGTCGCCAAGCTGGAAAAGCCCTCGGCCATCGTGCAGCTCGAACAGATCGTCGATCTCGCCGATGCGGTCATGGTGGCGCGCGGCGATCTCGGCGTCGAAATGGCCCCCGAAGACGTCCCCAGCGTCCAGAAGCAGATCATTCGTTGCTGCCGCCAGTCGGGCAAGCCGGTGGTGGTGGCGACGCAGATGCTCGAATCGATGATCAAGTCGCCCGCCCCCACCCGCGCCGAAGCTTCCGACGTCGCCACCGCCATCTACGACGGCGCCGATGCGGTCATGCTGTCGGCGGAAACCGCGGTCGGCGATTACGGTCCGGGCGCGGTCGGCATCATGGACCGCATCATCCGGCGCGTGGAGCGCGATCCCTACCAGCGCCACCTGCTGGAAGCGGGCCGCGTGCTGGCCCAGGCCAACGATTCGGACGCCATCACCGAGGCCGCCAGCGTCGTCGGGCACACCCTTCAGGCGGCCGCCATCGTCACCTACACGACGTCAGGCTCGACCACCTACCGGGCGGCGCGCCAGCGGCCCGACGTGCAGATCCTGTGCCTGACCAACCGCCAGGGCACGGCGCGGCGTATGGCGCTGGTCTGGGGCGTGCATGCGGTGACCTGCGGCGATATCCGGACGTTTTCGCAGATGGTCCTGAGGGCTGCCGCCATCGCCGTGCGCGAAGGCATGGCGCGGGCCGGCCAGAAAATCGTGGTCACGGCGGGGGTGCCCTTCGGCACGCCGGGCATGACCAACGTGCTGCGCATCCACACCATCCCGCATCAGGCGGACTGATCCCCCAAAAGCAAAGCGCCGGCCAATGGCCGGCGCCGGTCGTCGCAAAGACGGACGCGATCAGCCCTGGCGGGCCTTGAGACGCGGGTTCTTCTTGTTGATGACGTAGATGCGGCCCTTGCGGCGGACGATGCGGCAATCCTTGTCGCGGTTCTTGGCCGACTTCAGCGAATTCAGAATCTTCATCTCGATCTTCCTTGTTCGGGGGGCAAACCGGACCGGTCGGGTCCCCGTGCCGGTTCCCCCGGCGCGGGGCGGAACATAAGGCCCCGGGGGGCACCTGTCAACCGCCCGCTGGGGGCCGGGCCGCGGGGCGACAAACCATGGAAATCAAGGGCCTCAGCCGACCTTGAAGGCCTGAAGCTTGTAGACCTCGAGCACCCCCGCATCGATCAGGGCCACCCGGCGCGCCCAGTGCTCGGTCAGGTAGAGCAGCGGCTGGATCAGACGCGCGGGAATGCCGCCCTTTTTGTGGGACAGGACGAAACCGCCGAAGCTGCGCAGGATATCGGAGCGCGTCTCCGCGGTGATGTCCTTGATCACCCGCAGGTCGAAACCCGACTGCTGGAGCATTTTCTTCGCTTCCGCCAGGGTCCAGGGACGCACCCGCCCATCCTCGCCCGCTGCCCAGGTCTGCGCCGCGGGATCGGCGGATTTGCCCTCGACCACGAAATAATCCGAGATCATCAGGGCGCCCTGCTCCTTCAGTCCGGCGTGGATCGCCGCAAGCAGGCGGGCCTTGCCGGCGACGTGGTGCATGGCCTCGCGCGCAAACGCGCAATCATAGACATTGACCTTTACGTCCAGGGTTTCGAGGTCGGCTTGATGAATCCGCGCCTTGTCGGAGAGCTTCACCTTGGCCTTCGATTTCTTCATGCCGGAGCCGCTGTCCTTGACTTCGGCATTGACGCGCTGGGGCGCCATGGCGGCCGCAGCCAGTTCGGGCGAGGCTTCATAACCGGTCACCCATCCCTGGTATTCAAGGGCGATTGCCCGTGCGGGACCGCCGAGACCGGCGCCGATCTGCAACACGTTGGTATCCTGGCCGAGACCGAAGGACCCGATCAGGTCGATGGTGCGCGCGACGCCGCCCGGCAGGATTTCGCCGTCGCCGAACAGCATCTCGTTGATCTCTATGCGTTCGGCCGTCCAGGCGAACGGATCGAATTCGGCTTCAACCGCCGCAGGCAACAGATCGAGAATCTCGGGCATCTCGGCCGGCGTTTCGTTTTGTGCCGCTTCGGCCGCGCGACGTGCGTCCGCGGCCAGCACGTCCTCGACGCTGACGCCATCCCACCAGGCGCGAAACCTGAGGCCGAGGGAATGCTGTTCGGATGTCCCCGCATCGCCTTCGTCGGTACCCGTATCGGGCACAGGCGGGTTCTCGCCGGCAATACCGGCACCTGCCGGTGCCGGGCCGGGTAAAAACCGTTTCAGGGCAATCGGGAAATTCACGTTTTCGTCATCCTGCGATCGCACAGGGCACCTCGATGACGAGTTCCACTATGATAGTGTCACCCGGCAAAGCGTACCCCAGATATTGTAGGCAATTCTCGCTAAACTAAGTTAAGAACCCCTCAATAACGCAGTATTCAGGGCGATGACCCGGCTAAGCGGCGAAAAAGATGCATGAATTCGTGACCTTGCACGAAACGGCGCTCAGGCTCGGGAGTTTCCTTGCCGTGGCGCTCGCCATGGCGGGCTGGGAAGTTTTGGCCCCGCGCCGGTCGCTGTCACTCGGCCGCGCGCGCCGCTGGCCCGTCAATCTGGGCATGGTGGCGCTGGCGACGCTCCTTGTACGGCTGCTCTTTCCCGCGGCAGTTCTCGCGGCCACCGCCACATGGGCGCAGGATCAAACGATCGGCCTTTTCAATACCATCGCCATCCCCGGCGCGCTGGCGATCGTACTGTCGATCCTGGCTCTCGATCTGCTGATCTACGGCCAGCACGTCGCCTTTCATCACATACCGGTCCTGTGGCGCCTGCACCGCGTTCATCACGCCGACCTTGATATCGATTTCACCACCGGTGTGCGTTTCCACCCGGTCGAAATCATCCTTTCGATCCTGATCAAGATGGCGGCCGTGACGGCGCTGGGCGCACCGGTGGCAGCCGTCGTGCTTTTCGAAGTGCTGCTGAATGCCACCGCCATGTTCAATCATGGCAACGTGCGGCTGGCGCCGATGCTCGACAAAATTATTCGGGCTATTTTGGTGACCCCCGACATGCACCGCGTCCATCATTCGGTCATCGTCCGGGAAACGAACAGCAATTTCGGGTTTTGCCTGTCGCTTTGGGACCGCGTGTTCGGCACCTATCGCGCCCAGCCGGAAGCCGGCCACGGCGCCATGACGATCGGTCTGCCGTTTTTCCGCGATACGGCGGATCAGGGGTTCTTGAAACTGCTGGCCAATCCCTTCGTCGAACGGGTCGGTGAAAACGACACAAAATTGCCCTGAGACTGCCCGATTTTGGCCTGCGTTTTGCTTTTTATTCTCTCGTAAGGCGCCCTCACCACAGCGCCGCATTCGAGAGGACCTGTCGTGACCCTGGGCGTTTTCCTGGCTACCGCCGGACTTTTTCTGCTGCTTGTCGGCGTGACCGGCCGCGTCGCCATCTGGCTGTTCGAGCGCTTTTCGCGCTGAACCTGCCCGGCATTGGCTAGCGGAGCAGGCCTGCCGCCGCCCAGCCCGCCCCGCCCAAAAGCCAGAGTTCCCCCGCAAGGGTCAGCAGCATGCCCGGACCGCGGCTTGACGGATCGCGAATGTAGGCAAAAGCATAAACGATCCGGCCGACAATCCAGACCGCACCCGCCACCGCCGCCCATGTCGCGGAACCAAATACCGCATAAATCCACAAGGACGGCAAAGCCACCGCCAAGTGCTCGAGGGTATTCATCTGGACGCGGTACGCGCGTTCGAAATCGGCATTGCCGGTTACCGCAGGCGCCTTCAGTCCGGTCTTTCCCCGAACGCGTCCCACATTGGCGGCGAACACGAAATAAAGCGCAATCATGAAGACGGACGCGATAGCGGCATAGCCCATGGACTCTGCTCCCTGCGGGTTTGCATGACGATAACGGGTCGAAACCCAACGTCGGAAAGCATGGCGCGAAGATCGCGCCCGGAGCAACCTGAAATCGCTGCGGGGTTGCCCTTGGACGTCTTGCCCTATACCTTCGGGCCGCTTTTCTCCTTTTGACCGCTTGTTTCCCGGAGTACCCATGCCCCGCGCCGCAGCCAAGAAGAAACCGGCCCGCAAAAGCGCCGCCGCGAAGAAACCCACGCGCCAGCAGATCGCGCGCCAGGTAAAGGCGCTGTGCCGCAAGGCCGAAAAAGCGCGCGAGGACTGCGATCTCGAAGCATCGCGGGCGGCGCTGGAAAGGGTGCTCGTGCTGGACCCCGACTGCTCCGATGCCATCTGGTGGATGGGCGACTACTGGCATTCGGTGAACAAGCCGGCGCCGGCGTTGAAATTCTATCGCCGCTATCTGCGCAAGCATCCGGGCGATGCGGAAGCTGTGCACATGATTGCCTCGCTCGGCGGGCGCACCGCCCCCAAGCGCGCTTCCGACGATTATCTCAAGCTGCATTTCGATTCCTACTCCGAGGATTTCGACAAGTCGCTGGTGAAGGAGCTTGAGTACCAGGCGCCGCGGGTGCTTGCCGAGCTGATCTCGAAGGTCAGGGGCAAGACGAAATCCAAGGCCGATATCTGCGATCTCGGCTGCGGTACTGGCCTTGTCGGGGTCGAACTGAAGAAAATCGCCCGCAAACTGACGGGCGTCGACCTGTCGCGCGGCATGCTCGCAAAGGCGCGCGCGCGCAACATCTACGATCGTCTGTCCGCGGCAGAGGTCACCCGCTTCCTGCGCGCCAACCGCGACAGCTACGACATCATCACGGCGGCCGACGTGCTCATCTACATCGGCGACGTGGCGCCGCTCTTCGCGGCCGCTGCCCGCGCCCTGCGCCCGGGCGGCATTTTCGCCTTCACGGTAGAAGTCGCCAAATCGGGAACTTTCAACCTGACCACTTCCGGGCGCTACACCCACAACCCGGACTGGCTGCGCGAACTTGCGGCCGCATCCGGGCTCAGCGTCGCCCGCCAGACCCGCAAGCGCCTGCGCTACGAAGTGGGCAAGCCGGTGCCGGGCTACTACGCCGTGATGGCGAAGCCCGCCTGAAGGGACCCGTCCCTATTCCGCCTTCTTCTTTTTCTTTCGGGCGAACTGCCGCGTGACCCGCGACACGCGCTCGACCACATCGGCGGGCGTCGCGTAAAGGGCCTCGATCGCCTTGTGGACATCGGGACCGGTATGCGGATCGATGTCCATGTGCCGGCGCTTGGCATCGGCCAGATAGGCCGGATCCTTCATCGCCGTCGCAAAAGACGCGCGGTAGGCGGCCACGGTTTCGCCGGCCGCCTTGGGCGGCAGCGCGTAGGGGTACTGGATATCGTCGGGCGAGGAGAAGAACAGCAGCGCCGCCCTGTTCGCCGGGTCCTTGATCGCATCGATGGCAACAGGCGCATTCTTGAAGAAGGGATCGTCGTTCTTCTTGGTGGTGAAGAGCGGCCTGATCTGCCTCTTTTCGATCCATTCGGGCCGCGCCGCGCGCAGGGCGCCGATCGACAGGCAGCGTCCTTCCACCTCGCCGCGCTCCATCGCCAGGAGCGAGGTGCCGCCGTCATAACCGGAAATCGGCTTCAGCTTCGTGCCGACGAATTCATTGACCAGCATCGGAATGATGTTGGCGTTCGACGTCGGGCCGGTCGAGGACAGGGTGACTTCGTTGGTCATGGCGAAATCGAGGCCCGTCGCCTTCGACGAAGCCATGACGACGCAGGTCGTCACTTCCGCCCCGAGACTGCCGATCCAGTGGAACTTGCGCAGGTCGTAGTTGACCTTGCGCGAGCCGATGAACGGTTCGCGCAGGGGCCCCGCCGGATTGGTGCCGAACACGGACCCGTCGCCGGTGGCGACATTGTAGAGATACTGCACGGCCTGTAATCCGCCGCCACCCGACATGTTCTTGACGACGATGGTGGGCTTGCCGGGGAGATACTTCGACAGGTGCGGCACGAAGGTGCGCGCATATGTGTCGCCGCCGCCGCCGAGGCCGTTGCCGACCAGCAAGGTCACCGTCTTGCCCTGCAGGGTGAATTCGGCCCTTGCGGGCAGGCCCGCAGCCAGAACCGCGCCGCCGATGAATGTTGCGGCCAGCCAACGCTGGGCGCGGATCGTTTTCCGGATCACTTGGACCTCCCCGTCCTTGGTGGTTCGATGCACGCGACGACGCTTACGACGCGGCTCCTTTGGAGGCCCTTTTGGTCTTTTCTGGCGGCGGGTGGTACGGCCCGCGTCTTGGTTTGGAGAAAGTATGCGGCTTTCCCCGGCCGCCGCGCAAGGGGCGGCTGCCAAAACGCCAAAGGCAGCAAGGCTTTCCCGGCCGGCGAAATGGCCATCGACTCCCCCGCGGCCGCCCGCCTAGACTTCGGGAAAATCAATTCCGGGCAGGCAAATGCCCGGCGGGGAGGAAAACATGACAATTACCAGGGGCGGAATCCGCCCGTTCATTGCATTAACCGCGCTCGCGCTGGTCACGGCCCTGCCTGTGGCCGCACAGGATGGCACGACCTTCGCGGGCAAGACCGTCGCCGTGATCGTCGGCTCGACCGCGGGCGGCAGTACCGACGTGTCCGCGCGGCTGCTTGCGCAATTCTACGGCAAGCACCTGCCCGGCCGGCCCTCGCTGATAGTACAGAACCGCCCCGGGGCGCGCGGCATGACGGCGATGAACTATTTCGCCCAGCAGGCGGCGCCCGACGGGTTGACGATCATCGTCGGCTCGGGCTCGCAGATCAATCCGATCAACTACCGCGTCCCCCAGTCGCGTTACGACCCCTCGCAGTTCCCCGTCATCGGCGGGCTCGGCATCGGCGGCTCCACCATCATGATTCACAATGCCGCCCTTTCGCGCCTCACCGACAAGTCGAAACCGCCGGTCATCATGGCCACAATCGGCGGCATCCCGCGCGCGGGCATGCAGATGGCCGCCTGGGGGGTCGACTATCTCGGCTGGAATGCAAAATGGGTCGCGGGCTACCGGGGCAACCCCGACCTCATGCTCGCCTTCGAACGCGGCGAGGTCGAAATGACCTCCTTCGCCAACGCCCAGATGAAGCCCGATCTGTTCGACAAGGCCAAGTACACCATCCTCTACCAGTCCGGCACAGAAGGGGCGAGCGTGCCCTCGGACATGCCGGAACTCGCCGGCATCCCGATGTTTGCCACCGCCATGAAGGGCAAGATTACGGACCCCCTCGCGCGCCAGGGCTTCGATTACTGGCGCAATATCAGTTCCATCAACAACTGGGTGGCGCTGCCGCCCAAGACGGCCGACGGGATCGTCGCCGCCTATCGCGCGGCCTTCGACAAGGTGAAGGTGGACCCGGAGTTCCAGAAGCAGGCGAAGAAGGTGGGCGCCGACACATCCGCCGTTTCGCCCGAGGCAATGGCCCGTACCATCAGTGAACTGGCGGCGCTATCACCCGAAGCCCTCGACTACATGAAGGTCATGCTGGCCCGCCAGGGCCTGAAGCCGCCCAAGAAGAAAAAGAAGAATCAGTGACGGCAGGAGGAAACACATGAGCGCCAACAGCGAACTGCACGCCAGGGGAATCCTGCACTTCACCATTTCGGTGACGGACCATGTCAAGGCGTCGCAATTTTACGCCGAAGTCCTCGGCTGCGAGATCGAGCGGGTCAGCAACCATTTCGCCTTCATGCGGGCGGGCTCCGACTATTTCGTTCTCTACGGCCATCCGGAGCATGTCTCGCCCAACGGGCCGCGCGGTACCCGTTTCCACCACGCCTTCATCGTGACCCCGGAAGAGTTCGACCGCGCCCGCGACGTCATCGCCGCCCGCGGCATCGAGGAACTGCAGCCCGGCACCCAGAACCACCGCAGCTTTCCCGGACGGCATATCTATTTCCACGATCCCGACGGTAACGGCGTCGAGATCACGGATGTTTCCGCCTGACCGGGATCAGGGGGCCCGGGCCTCGCCCCTGACGTTTTCAGGTGTGGCATCGTCGGAAGAAACCGCGATCAGCTGCGCCTGGGCGAGGCCGGCGAAGCGGCTGTATTCGAAGTCCCTGGGAAAATGGTGGGCGCGGCTGGGATTGAACCAGCGACCCCCACGAGCCCCTACGTCCACTAGCCTTTGTCTGGTGCTGCACACCACTTCTATTTTTTTCGCCCTAATCGCCGTAAACCTGCTTTTGTCTGGCCTCCTCAGACTCTGGATCACGCAAGAAACGCAAAAGATCGTCTAGAATTAGAACCTCAAAGTGGGGCTGGGGATTACCGTCGGAAAACGCCTGATGAGTTGCGCCATAAATTTGCCGAACGTTTCCCTCATCTCCAACCAATATTGAGTTCAGAAAAAATTTCTCCTTGAAGGCTTTTGTCGCTTTCCAACAAACTACAAAATCTATGTGTTTGGGAAATTTTATTTCTTTGTCAAAGTCAGAGATCAGTGCATCTAGGTCATATTTGTATTCAAGAACTTTCGGCTCCAACAAATGAGGAATAGCCAAATCATGCGAAACGCCTAAGGGCTTTGAACCTTTAGAATAATAAAAGTCCTCTTCAGACTGATATTCGAGATTGAACAACGAATCATATTTATCATTCTGGCTCGTCGCGAAAAACTGGATGCCCTTGATGACTCCCAAGCCAATCAATTGATGAAACAAAGCAATGACATCCTGCTCCTGCTGCGGCTCAGAAATTATAGTGAGGGGGTTGTCACCATACTCGAACGATAGTGGGTTCGAATCCCTATAAACCTCCTGCTCCTTTCGCCAGTCATACAACTCCCTATCCGGGGTAATTCCTCTCGCCCCGGTATCCGGTTTCAAATGCTGTAAATAACGACGATGCAAATTGACCGCTCGAACAGCCAACGCTTCAGCAACAGATTTGAGTTCAGGCTGAAATACCTTGCGGCCCATATCCGGATTGCCGTCAGTCAAATGCACGATGACATGCGAATTCGCCTGATAACCAATAGAACTAGTCAAAGGTATTACGCTTAAATCGCCTTGAACCATGCAATCTGAGGCCATTTGAAGCCCGCCATGCATGATTCTTTGGCCTTTGCGTAGTTTGAGAACATCATCATTGAATTCAGCCCACATCTTCGCGGAGCGCAAAAACGCCGCATAGACAACTATGCGATGTTTTTCGATCAAGACGCGATCTTCCGTTTCTAGCGTAGAAGCAAATGGCGAATCCTCGGCGAGCAGCGCATCCTTATCCCAAACTTCGTAGAGGCAATCTAACCGCTTAAATTCCGGTTTAAGCTTCGCAAAACGCTCGTCCGGACTACCGGCTATTGCATTCAAGGCACGCTGAACGTCTCCAAGCGACTGCACTTTGAGATCCGGAATTTCATTGGGATAGTAATATTCCGCGCGGTCGGTCTCCGCGGAGGTTATGGTCCCATCGTGATCAACAACTGTAACTTTTACCTGTGGGGCAAACTTTGGCGTATTTAGATACACGCCGCCAAGGGGGGTCTTAATACGCAGAACATCAACCCATTGATCGGCCCTTGTCGCATTGAGCCAACCTAAATCTCTTGGGCGTTCACCGGGGTTCTTGCCAATCATAACTTCGATAGAAGTACCAGATTCTCCCGCAGCTAATTCGGGAATTGAATACGAGAACTCCTCAAATTTAGGACGCGGGATAGTATGACTTCTATCCTCTGCCCAATTACGACCTTGCCGCATTAAAGCCGCGATCTTCGTTTTCCCATCTTTTGTAGATTGCGCCTTGATGAGTGAAAAACCATAAGCAAGAAAAGTTGCGCCAACTCCCTTATGGCCCCTTCCTTCTCTTGGATCTTTGTAACTGACGTTTGGACGAAGAAAGAACTTGAATTCATCAAGGGACATTCCCACGCCGTTATCGACAACGGACACCCTGGAATTCTGAAGGTCAATCTTGATCCAAAGCTTTGGTTTGAAACTTGCCCCTCCGTGCGATGCCTTTTTCTGGATTGCATCAAGGGAGTTCTGGATCATTTCTGAGAATACGTCGAAGTACCCCGTATAAGATTTGAGAATATTCTCAATGATCCGGCGGTTAATCTGATCAACTAGATGGGCACCTTCTCCGTCACCCTGCATTTCGAGAGGATCGAAACCATCTATCAGTGTGACCTTGGGCTTTGCCATCTTTGCCTCCTATAAATCTCACAAACTATAGATTGTATTTTGTATCAAATATATTTGGCAGCATCAGAAATGCTGTAGTTCAATTTTTGTTTTAAGGGCTTCCCAAGCGTTTTTTGTGGCATCGCAATTAGTTAAATAGGATCGACACCACACGCATCGGCCACAGGCCCGAACTAGAGGCCTATCACTATCGCAAGCTGGTGTTCGAACGCCGGCCTGGCGGTGCCAAGCTGATGATGGACACCAAGCTGCACGGCCTGCCGACCCCGGGCTTCTTCACCAAGATGACCGACGCGCTCCGCCGCGCCTGGAAGCGCTAGGGCTGCGCGGGCGCGCGGGCCAATGTCTCAGACGTAGGTAAGGAATGGTGGGCGCGGCTGGGATTGAACCAGCGACCCCTACGATGTCAACGTAGTGCTCTCCCGCTGAGCTACGCGCCC
>JAYQQF010000019.1:0-53765 GCA_038145705.1 Alphaproteobacteria bacterium
TGGGGGGCCTGCTTTTTTGTTTATTCTTCCCACGGCTAATTTATCCTAAACGGGCGGGGGGGGCCGGGGGGCCGCCCGCAAGCCATGACACAGAGGAGAACCTAGTTGGACCACATTCATTTTCCCTACCGGTCGTCGAGCCATCTCGCCCTGATGCATGTTATCCAGGAATGCGGCGCGTGGGAGCGCAACGGGCTTTCGGTCGAGTACGACAAGATCATCGGCCGCGAGGACGCGCACAAGCTGGTGCCGACGGGTGAGGTCGAGTTCGTCTCGGGCAACCATGTGTCCACCTACGCGGCGCGCGCCCGTGGCGACACTTGGGTCTACCTGGGCCAGACGGTCAGCAGGAACAACATCAAGTTGGTGACCCGCCCCGATACCGGGATCGAAAAGCTGGAAGACGTGCGCAAGCGCAAGTTCGGTTCGCGCGGCCGCCACCCCGGCCTCAACACCTGGCTTTACCTGAAGCAGAACGGGCTCAACCCCGATACCGACCAGGTCGAGATCGTGCGCGAGGCTCGCATCGAGCTGCCCGATGGCACCAAGCAGATCAACCGCAAGAGCCTGGAGCAGATGCTGGTCGAAGGCGATATCGACGCCTGCTTCCTGACCCAGCCGAAACTCGAGTTCGTCAATCGCAACGGTCTCAAGATCATCGACATCCCGGCGCAGCCGATGGTTTTCTTCATGACCGTATCGACCAGCAAGAAGATGGTGGATACGCATCCCGACGTGGTGAAGCGCGTCCTCAAGGCGACGATGGAGGGCATCGCGTATTTCAAGCAGAACCGCGAAAAGGTCGTGCAGATCCTGATGGACAAGCACACCAAGGAAGGCAAGCTGGATCGCGCGGTCGCGGAAATTCTTTACGACGATCTCGCCCCGGTGCTGGAACCCAACCTGTTTCCGGGCCTCGACGCCGTGTCCAACGTCTATCAGGAAGCCCTCAAGCAGGACGAGAAGAACGGCGACGCTGCGAAGATCCATCCGCTGGCGTTGTGGAACTTCCACTTCCTGCGCGAGATCGAGGATTCGGGCTTCGTCCGCGATCTTTACAAGAACCATCCGGAAATGCTCGCCAGCGGCGGCTGATCCGGTTGCCTGAATGGACAAGGGCGGTGCCTGTCGGCGCCGCCCTTTTTTTTCAGGCTTTCGTCGCCATGCGCCCGGTGAGGACCGCTTCGTCCATGAAACGGCCCATCTGGCACTCGACGCCGTGCTTCGCCAGATCGTCGAGGAACATGCGGTGGATGCGCGGATCCTGGTCCTCGTATTCGATCTGGAAACCGCCTTCTTCCTTCACGGAGACATCGACGCCGAGCTTGATCGCCCGTTTTTCGGCGGAGAACGGATAGCGGGTCGAGCCCATGGCGGTGGCGAAGTAGCGCACCGGCTCGGCGGCGGTGTTGAAATGCTGGTGGAAGATCATGTCGGGCGGCGCGAAGACCGAACCATGCGCCCAGTCGAAACGCCGCATCTCCTTTTCGCCTTCATACCAGAACAGCGAATAGCCGTGTCCCGATACGATATGGACGTGGAAGTCGGGACTGTGACGGTGTGCCTTCTTGTATGTGCCGACGCCCATTTCCGAAACATGGGTGTGGATGGTGCCGTCGGCCATGCAGAACTGGATGTTCGACGATCCGGCACCCCGGCTGTTCCATTTCTTCAGCTCGAAGGCGGTGACGTCGGGAATGAAGTTCGCCTCCCACATCGTGCGGCCGCGCTGGGCGGGGACGTATTCGCCTTCGCCCGCGAACCAGCCGGGATCGCCGCGGCCCTCGCGCTCCGGGAAGCGGCGCGTATTCGCGAAAATGAACTCCTCGCGGTGGAACAGGTTCATGGTGACGGGCAGGGTGTTGGTGGAGGCGAATCGGGCGCGTTCCCTGCCTGATCCGTTGAAGAGCTGGTAGCGCGCATTAAGCGGCACGGAAAAGATCGAGTTCGGCCCCCATTCGAAGCTGTGCTTCTGCCCGTCATGGGTTTCGATGGTTGCCGAACCGTGGCCCTCGATCACCAGAACGACTTCCTCGAACAGGTGCTGGAGCGGCGCGCTCTTGCCGCCCGGCGCCAGTTCGTACAGGAAGATCGAGATGAAGTCGCCGCGTCCCTTGAGGTGCACGGCAGCACCCTCCATGCCGAAGCGCGGCCACTTGCCGACCTCGAGCTTGTGCAGATCGACGCAGAAATCGTCGTGGACGGGCACGCCCTCGGCCTTGAGCCAGTCGAGATACGGGTCGATCAGGTACCGCATTTCGGCATTGGATTTCTTGCCTTCGAGAAAATCGATGCTCATGGCTTACTCCGCCGGAATCTGCTTGAGGATGGAGGCTTCGTCGAAGATGTCGCCCATCTGGCTGGCGACGCCGGTGCGCCGGATTTCCTTCAGCCAAAGCGCGTGAATGCGCGGATCCTGGTCCGCATATTCGATCTGGCGCCCGCCTTCCTTGATGGAGACGTCGGATCGGTTGTTTTCCGATCCGGCGCGCCGGTCGTAGATCACCGGGTAGCGCTTGGAGCCGAGCCCGACCGCGAGGTAGCGTGCCGGCTCCATGCTGGTGTCGAAATGCTGGTGGAACATGCCCGCAGGCGGCGCAAACAGCATGCCGTGGCGCCAGTCGACGCGGACGTAGTCCTTGTCGCCGGGATACCACAGCAGCGAATAGCCTTCGCCGTGCACGAGGAAGATGTGCAGCCCGGCGCCGTGGCGATGGCCTTTCTTGTAGGTGCCGACCGGCATTTCGGAGACATGGGCCCCCATCACGCCGTCAGCCAGGATGAACTGCATGTTGGCCGAACCCTTGCCGCGGGCCTCCCACGCCTTCAGCTGGAAGCCGGACAGATCGGGCACAAAATTGGTGTCCCACAGCACGCGGCCGGGGCGGATCGGCGTCATTTCGCCTTCGCCGGAATACCAGGAATCCTGCTGCTCGCGGTCGGAGAACCATTCGGGATTGCCGAACACGAAATCGGTGTCGCGATAGAGGTTCATCACCATGCAGGCATTCGTCGTGGAGGCGAGGCGCGCCGGTTCCGTGCCCGATCCGTTGAACAGGCGGTAGGGCGCATTCAGCGGCAGTGCAAAAAGGCTTTTCGGACCCCATTCGAAACTGTGGGTGCGGCCGTCTTCGGTCTCAACCTGGGTTGAGCCGTGTCCCGACAGCACGTAGTAGACGTCCTCGTAGATGTGGCGCTGGGGCGCGGTCGAGCCGCCCGGCGCGAGATCGAACAGGAAGGTCGAGCAGAAATTGCCGCGCCCCTTCAGGTTGACGATGGCGCCGTTGCAACCGAAACGCGCCCAGGGCTTCGTTTCGGTGGTCAGAAGATCGACCCCGAAATCCTCGATCACGGGTACGCCTTCGCCTTCCGCCCATTCGAGGTAGGAATCCACCAGCACGCGGTCGCGCTTGTATTTTTCGAGATCGTCAGGCGTCAGTTTGGTGCTCATGGGTCTCCCCGTCTAGACCGCGGCTGCGGTCATGCCGTCTTCGTCGAAATATTTGCCCATGCGGGAGGCGACGCCGTGTTTCGCGAGTTCGCGCAGGAACATCGGATGGATGCGCGGGTCCTGATCCGCATATTCGATCTGGTAGCCGCCGTCCTTCGCGCTCTTGAGGGCGTCGGACTTGCGTTCCCTCTTGACCGACGTCACCGGGTAGCGATGCGAGCCAAGCGATACCGCGAGGTAACGCGCGGGTTCAGCCGATGTGTTGAAATGCTGGTGGTACATCTGGTCGGGCGGTGCAAAGACCCAGCCGTGGCGCCATTCGTGGCGGACGAAATCGCCGTCGCCTTCGTTCCAGAGGATCGAGAAACCTTCGCCGGTGACGGCGAAGACATGGGCGCCGGGCCCGTGCTTGTGGCCCTTCTTGTAGGTGCCGACGGCCATTTCCGAGGTATGGGCGTGCATCACGCTGTCGGCGAGGATGATCTTGAGGTTCTTCGATCCGGCCCCGCGCGCTTCCCACTCCTTCAGCGCAAAGGCGGCAAGGTCCGGCACGAAATTGGTCTCCCACATATGCGAGCCCGGCTTGATCTCGATCAGGCGGCCTTCGCCTTCGTACCAGGACGCATCGCCGGTGCGGTCGGCGAAAGGGTAGGGGCAGTTGAAGATGAAATCCTCGTTGTGAAAGACGTTCATCATCAGCGGCAGGTTGTTGCCCGAGGCGAGCCGCGCCGGTTCCGCGCCGGAGCCGTTGTAGAGCCGGTATTCGCAGTTGAGCGGCGGCGAAAATACCGAGCGCGGTCCCCATTCGAAACTGCGTTCGCTGCCGTCGGGCAGGGTCAGCTTGAGCGAGCCGTGCCCGGACAGGACGTAGAACACCTCGTCATAGAGGTGGCGCATCGGCGCGCTCGATTTTCCCGGCGGCAGTTCCAGGCACTGGACGGCGACGAAATCGCCCCGTCCCGCGAGATGGGCAAAGGCGCCGCGGATGCCGAAGCGGTCCCAGGGCGCGGTTTCGATGGCGAGCAGGTCGATGGCGAAATCCTCGACCACGGGAATGCCTTCGCCCCCGGCGAAGTCGAGGTACGGGTCGAGCAGAAACTTCCGTTCGCGGTCGGGCGCCAGCGCCATAAACGGCACCGGCTATTTCGCGTCGAGGGGGATGCCTTCGAGATATCCCGCGAGAATGCCTTTCCAGGCCCGGTCGAGCGCCCAGGATTCGTTGAGTCCGTCGAGGACCTTATCGAACTTGGCGGGGCTGTCGCAATGCCGTTCGACGACCTTGCTGATCAGGCTGCCGTGTTCGACGTCAACCTCGGCGTGCTCCTTGGCGTTGAGCTGCTTGTGGAAGGGGATGCCAAGCTCGGCTTCCTGCTTCTTGCCCCAGCGATACGACATGCCGCCGCCATCGACCCAGTCCGACGAGTTGGAAACTTCGAGCGCGGCGCAGGTCGCAACCGAATAAAGCCAGGGCGTGTCCTTGGCGAGGTGGATGTAGCCGTAGATGATCGCGCGCGTTTCGTCGCGCATGACCTCGTTTTCGAAGTCGGCGCGGGTCAGGCCGATGGTGGCGGACTGGCGGACCTGAAGGGAATAGTGGTCCTCGACGCCGCGTTTTTCGTTGCCCTGAAGCTCGTCAAGCTCGTGTTCCCAGATCAGCGCCTTGACGTCCATCGGCGCCAGCCCCTGGGCGAAGGCCCAGCAGTCGCGGCGGTTCAGGTTCCAGAAGCCCTTCTGCAGCACGTAATGCTGGGCCCGTTTCTGGTTGATGGGCACGGCAAGAAGGCGCTTGTACTGGGGGCTGTCGAACTGCGCGTTCGCCAGGCGGCGGACCTCTGCATAGAAGTCCTTTTTGTACTTGGAAAGATCGATCGCGGTCGCCATTAGCGCTTTCTCCCTGGGGGCCTGGTTGTGTGCCGGCGGCTGGTTTCTTGCCGGACCGGCGCTTTCGCACCGACCGAATTTCGCATTTTGCGAAACGTTTTTCGCCTGCTGGCATTATTTGCCGAAAACGCTTTCCCCGCAAGGAAATGGCGGCTTTTGGCGCTTCTCTTCAACGCCGGGAAAAACAAAGATCCCCTATGAAAACCAGTAGTTTACGCTTAGGCTCTCGCCCCATGAGTTCGCCCGCCCCGTCACAGCCCCGGCCATCCTTGCTTTCGCAGGCTTTTCGCGTCTGCCGCAACGGTTTCGTCGCGGTTCTGCTGTTCAGCCTGTGCATCAACGTGCTGATGCTGACGGCGCCCCTTTACATGATGCAGGTCTTTGACCGCGTGCTGTCGAGCCGCAGCGGCGAGACTCTCGTCCTTCTTCTGCTCATCGCCATGCTTGCGCTTGGTGTCATGGGGGCGCTGGACGCCGTTCGCACGTTCCTGATGAACAGGATGGGCGCCTGGATGGACGGCCATCTGTCGGGCGCGGTACTGGGCGAGGCGGTGATGGGTTATCTCCGTCGTGGCGGCAGCCCGACCGTTCAGGGCCTGCGGGACCTTTCCACGGTACGCGGCTTTCTGACCGGGGCCGGCGTTTTTCCCATTCTCGATGCGCCATGGGCGCCGATCTTCATCATCGTCATCTTCCTGCTGAATCCCTGGCTCGGCGTGCTCTCGCTGGTGGGCGCGATCCTTCTGTTCGCGCTGGCGATCGCCAACGAACTGGTGACGCGCGAGGCGTTGAAGCGCGCGGGCGGCGCCGCCCAGGCGGCGATGAACGATGCCGAGACCGCGGTGCGCAACGCCGACGTGGTCGAAGCCATGGGCATGATGCCGGCCATGCTGGAACGCTGGCACAAGAAAAATGCAGAGGCCATCGCGCTGCAATCGGTGGCCGGCGACAAGGGCGGCGGCATCAGCGCAATGTCGAAGTTCCTGCGCCTCCTTCTCCAGATCGCGGTCCTGACGCTGGGCGCATGGCTCGTCCTGCGGGGCGAATTGAGCTCGGGCGGCATGATCGCCGGCTCCATCCTTATGGCGCGGGCTCTGGCGCCGGTGGAGCAGGCCATTGCCACCTGGAAGACCGCCGTCGCGGCGCGGCAGGCCTACGAGCGGCTGGTTCACCACCTTGCCGCCGCCGAGAACCGGACGGCAGGGATGCCCTTGCCGGTGCCGAAGGGGCATCTGACGGGCGAGGGCGTCCTCTTCGCCTTTCCCGGTCAGCGTGATCCGCTGCTGCGCAACATCAACTTTGCTCTCGCCCCGGGCGAATCTCTTGGCCTCATCGGGCCGACGGCTTCGGGCAAGACGACCCTTGCCCGCATGATGGTCGGCAACCTGGTGCCGCGCGCGGGCAGCATTCGTCTCGACGGCATGGATGTCGCCCAGTGGGACCGCGCCGATCTCGGGCGGCATATCGGCTACCTGCCGCAGGACATCGAACTGTTTGCGGGAACCGTGCGCGAGAACATCGCGCGCATGGGCGAAGGCGATCCGGAAGCCGTGGTTCGCGCGGCGCAGCTCGCCGGCGTGCACCAGATGGTGCTGGGCATGGCGAAGGGCTACGACACCGAAGTGGGGCCGGGCGGTGCCGCATTGTCGGGCGGCCAGCGCCAGCGCATCGGCCTTGCGCGGGCTCTTTATGGCAACCCGCGGCTCGTTGTCCTCGATGAACCGAACGCCAACCTCGACAACGAAGGCGAAGTCGCCCTGATGCGCGCGCTTGGCTTCCTCAAGAAGGCGGGGGTCACCACCATCGTCATTGCGCATCGTCCCAACGTGGTTCAGGGCGTGGACAAGCTGCTCGCCCTCAAAGACGGCACGGTCATGATGTTCGGGCCGCGCGAAGAGGTGCTTGCGAAGTTGCGGGCCAATCAGGAAGAAGTCCGCGCCGCTATCCAGGCCAAGGCGGAGGCCCAGGCGACTACGAAAGAAAGCGGTACATCATGAGCGAATCGCCCCCGCCGATGGCTCTCAAGGACCGGCTGCTCGCATGGTCTACGCGCATGCTGAAGGCAGCACCCGTGGAGGGCGAGGTCGCCCCGGAAAAATCCTATTCTGGTGATCTCGATATCAGGCGCCTGGTCATGGCGGGCGGCGGCATCGTCGTCGGCTTCTTCGTCATTCTCGGCGGCTGGGCGGGCTGCGCGCCTCTCGAAAGCGCGGCCATCGCGCCGGGGGTCGTCAGCGTCGATACCAACCGCAAGACGATCCAGCATCTCGAAGGCGGCATCGTGAAGACCATTCACGTCCGCGACGGCGACGTGGTTCGCAAAGGCCAGGACCTTGTGACCCTCGACAGCACGAAGGCGGAGGCGACGCTCGATCTCGTGCGCGGGCGCCGGCTTGCCGGCCTGGCACTGGAAGCGCGCCTGATCGCCGAGCGCGACGGCAATCCGGAGATCGCTTTTCCGTCGGTTCTCCTGTCCGCTCTCGACCGGCCGCAGGTGGCGGAAGCCGTCGCCGGCCAGCGCAAGATTTTCTCCACCCGCCGCGAGGCGCTGGCCCGGCAAGTTGCCGTCCTCAAGCAGCGCAGCGCCCAGTCGCGTGAAGAAATTCGCGGCCTCAAGGGCGAGATCACCTCCGAAGAACGCCAGCTCGAATTGCTCAATGGCGAAATCCGCGACGTCGAATGGCTGGTCAAGCAGGGGCTCGCGCGCAAGCCGCGGCTGCTTGAACTGCAGCGCCGCGAAGCGGAAATCCAGGGCAGCCGGGCGCGCAACATCGCCGCCATCGCCCGCGCCGAACAGGCCATCACCGAGGCCGAGCTGCGCGTCGCCGAGTTGCGCACATCGCAGCTCAACGAGGTCGCGCAGGCCTTGCGCCAGGCTCAGACCGATTTGTTCGACCTGAACGAGCAGACCCGCGCCGCCGAGGATGTCCTCAAGCGCATTGCAATCATCGCGCCGGAAGCCGGAACCGTCGTCGGGTTGCAGATTCATACGTCGGGCGGCGTCATCGCGCCGGGTGGCAAGGTGATGGATATCGTGCCGCTGGGCGACAAGCTGATCGTCGATGCGCGGGTCGATCCGGGCGACATCGACGTGGTGCGCCCGGGCCTCGAGGCGCGCGTGCGGCTGACCGCCTATCAGCAGCGCAATTTCGTGCCGCTCAAGGGCGTGGTCGATTCGGTCTCCGCCGACCGGTTCACCGACGAAAAGACGGGCATTCCCTATTTCCGCGCGCGCGTTGCCATTACCGAGGACCCGGTGAAGGTGATGAAGGTCTCGCCCCTTTATCCGGGCATGCAGGCCGAGGTGCTGATCGTGACCGGCAGCCGGACCATGCTGGAATACATCTTCCAGCCCCTGTTCCAGAGCTTCAACCGCGCCTTCCGCGAGACCTGATCCGGCCCCTTGCCGTCGGCTACGGGCGTGGTAGCGTTGGGGCAAACAACGATAATCGTCATCAGGGGAGTATCGCCATGAGCCACGTTCCGCCATCCCTCGAAGATATCCTCGCGTCCTCCACCGCCACGGCCATGCCGTCCGACGAAGTGAGCGAATCGACCAGGCTTCGCAACCGCTTCCAGGCCATCGCCAACATGAACCGGGTCTTTGCCATCCGGCCGGGCGAGAAGGTCTGCTTCCTGACCGATCCGCTGCTCGACCGCCGGGTGGTCGACGCCATTTCGGGCATCGCCCGGGCCAATGGCGCCAGCGTGCGCGAATTCATGTGGCATTCGACCCGCAACACGGAAATCCTGCCGGAAGCCCGCCCGCTGGTCGAAGACAGCGATTTCGTGGTCTCGACCTGGTTCGCTTCCACCGGCTGCCCCTTTGCCAACAAGCTGCGGCGCGAAAAGGGCCAGCGCTGGGTGAAGATCACCTACTTCCGCAATCTCGACGTGCTGGATACGCCGCAGGCCCGCTTCCCGGTAGACCTGGTGGGCGAGATCATCCGGGCGACCGCGCGCATGTATCCGCGCAACACCTCATTCGACATGCGCTTCACCGATCCGCGCGGCTCCGACCTTTCCATCAAGTTCACCCCGCAGATGACGGACAACCTGCTCGGCATTACCCGCTGGAAAGGCGTCAATACCGCCGATACGCCGGGTTGCTATGTCCATTACCTGCCGACCCACGGGCCCAATCTATATGCCCAGACCGCGCACAGGCGCGAGCCCGGCAAGTTCGCCGAAATGGAAGGCATCATCTACCCCCAGTGGGGCGTCGGCTTCCCCAAGCCCTTTGAGAACAAGGAAGTGGGGGTCGAGTTCAAGGACGACTTCGTCGTCAAGATCCACGGCAAGGGCCGCGCCGCGGACGCCTGCCGCGAATACCTGATCGGCGCGCGCCTGAACGAACTGGGCTGCGGCTTCAACCCGAAGGCGCCGCGCTATCAGGTCTACCCGGCCGGCCCCAACTCGCCGGGCGGCCTGCACTTCGGCTGCAACGCCAAGGGCGAAAGCCCGTACCTGCGCCGCACCATCCCCAACTGGGAAGAGCCGCACATCCACATGGACTTCGTCACCTGGGACACGACCGTGAAGGCGGGCAACGTGACGCTGCTCGACAACGGCTTCCTCACGTCGCTGCGCGACGAGCAGGTGGTTGCTGCCGCGTCCGTTTACGGCGATCCGGTTGAACTGCTGGAATCCTACGCGATCTGAGCGGCTCGGCCGCGCAAGCAAGAAGGGCGGGAGCATGGCTCCCCCCCCTCGTGTTTGCAGGCGTCGCTTACTTGCAGGTGACGCTTTCGGCAGTGTCGCCGTCGCCGAGGTACTTGATGTCGCAGATCATGCCCGCCTTGAGCGCCTTGCTCTTGGCCTTCTTGCCCGCGACCGTGATCTTGGTCCCCGACAGGTCGGCCGTCACCGCCTTGCCGCCGTCGATGAAGGCGAGCTTGCGCTTCTTGACGCCGCCGATGGCGACGCCTGAGACAGTCTTCCAGGTCAGCTTGGCTTCGCCGATGGCCGAGGGGTTCACCTGGGTCGCGGCATTGGCGCGGTCGATGATGTCCTTGGGCATGGCAAACAGCTTGTTCACGTGGTCTTCCACCTGCTTGCCGTTGATCGGCGAAAGGGGAAGGTGCTGTTTCTTCGCCGTCTCCTGGAACTTCGCGTCCTTCATGGTCGCGTCGAAGGCGACACGCAGCGCCGCCACGCGGTCGGCGGGCGTGCCCGGCGGCGCGATGTAGGGTCGGCCCATGTACTGGCGCGCGACGAGGAATTCGAGCACGGCACGGTCGGTCGCATTGCGGGCAAGGTCAAGGACCAGCGGCACGTTGGGAAGGTCCAGGTTCTTTTCCTGACCCGTCTGCACCAGAATGATCACGTCGCCCTTCTTGACCTCGTCCAGCACCTGGGTCTGCACGCTGTCCCAGCCGATGCCGCACAACCCGCCGACTTCGCCGCGTTCCATGGCGAGCAGTACCGAAGACGTCGAGGGATAGCCCTTGATGATCTTGAACTTGGTGCCGGTCAGGCTGTTCATGAAGGCGGCGACGAGCTGGGTCGAAGACGAGGCCGAGCCGGTGGCGCCGATCAGCAACTGCTTCTCCATCGCCTGCTGGACGGTGGTGATGCCGGACTTCTTGTGCGAGAGGCAGGTCGAGGTCAGCTGGTTGGCGCTGCCCAGCCAGTTGAACTTGCGCGAGTCGAACTGGACCTTGCTTCCAAGCAGTTGTTCGACCACCGCCGTGTTGTGCACCCCGGCGATGTCCGAGCCGTTCTTCTTGGCCGCATTGTACATGTAGCCGGCAAGCCGCAGGCCGCTGGCGCCGGGCATGTTCTTGACCACCAGGGTCGGGTTGCCGGGCAGGTGGTCGCCCAGGTGGCGGGCGACGGCGCGGCCGTAGGAATCGTAGCCGCCGCCGGGGGCCGAGCCAACGAACAGGCTCATGACCTTGCCCTTGTAGAATTCGGCGACGGTTTCGGCCGAGGCGGCGCCGGCGAACAGGCTGCCCGCGGCAATTGCGGCGGCAAAGGCGGTAATGGACGGCTTCATCTGGGTCTCCCTCTCTGGCGTCCGGGACGGGGCCCGGCAATCGCGGTTTTCCGGCAGTTTAGCACATGGTCGAAGGGGGGCGGCAAGCCGCGAGGGCGGTTGCCAGCCAAGGCATGCGGGGGCTATCGTGGCGGCGCGAAAAAGGCGCTGAAAAAGGCCGGGGAGGGCCCATGGACGCTTCAAACCTGACGCGCGAAAAGCGCTTGGCCTTCGACCTCATCGAGCGTAACGCCCGCGCCATCGCGCTGACGGGCGACAACATTTTCTACTTCGGCGAACTGGGCAACCAGGAGTACGAGAGCGCCGCCCTGATGTCGGGACTGCTCGAAAAAGAGGGATTCTCGGTCGAGCGCGGCCTGTCGGGCTTCCCCACGTCCTTTATGGCGACATATGGTTCCGGCCATCCGGTCATCGCTATCCATACCGAGTTCGACGGTAATCCCGACAACAGCCAGCAGCCGGGCATCGCCGAGCCCAGGCCCATCGTCGACGGCGCCCCCGGCCATTGCGAGGGACATAACGTCAACGCCGCCGTGATGATCGGCGCGGCAATCGCGCTCAAGCGCGCCATGGCCGAATGCGGCATCAAGGGCACGCTCAAGGTCTGCGGCGCGCCGGCAGAGGAACAGGTGCTGTCGCGCCCCTATTTCGTGCGCGACGGCTATTTCGACGATGTCGATATCGCGCTCCATCCGCATATCGGCCCGGAACTGTCCGTCGGCTACGGGTTGCAGCAGTCGGCGCTGATCTCCGTCACCTTCACGTTCCATGGCGAAACGGCGCACGCAGGCACCGCACCGTGGAAAGGGCGCGACGCGCTCGATGCGGTCGTGCTGATGGACATGGGCCTCGCCCAGTACCGCGAGCACATGGCGCCCACCTCGCGCATGCACCGCGCCATTACCGAAGGCGGCCTCCAGCCCAATGTCGTGCCCAAGCGGGCCACCGTCTGGTGGTACTTCCGCGATCCCACCGCCGAAGGTGCGGAAAAGCTGTTCGCGCATGCGAAGAAAGTGGCCGAGGGCGCGGCCCTGATGACCAACACGACATGGGAGCACACGGTGCTTTCCGCCGTGTGGCCGACGCGCGGCAACCGCACGGTGGCCGAAGCGGTGTTTCGCAACATGGAAGTCGTCGGCCATCCGCAATGGTCTGCGTCCGAACACGCCCTTGCCCGCAGCCTGCAGGAACGCGCCGGCGTGACGGTGGAAGGCCTGCGCGACGCCATGCCGCCCTGGAAGGGCGAGGCGCGCCAGCGTCCCTCGGCCAACGACGGCGGCGACGTGTCGTGGAAGGTGCCGATGGTGAAGTTCTACTTCCCGGCCAACATTCCCAACATCGGTTTCCATCACTGGGCCGCGGGCGTGGCGCTGGCGACCTCAATCGCCCACAAGGGTGCGGTTGCAGGCGCCAAGGTGCTGGCGGGTGCGGCGCTTGATTTCCTGACCGATCCCAAACTGGTCGCCGATGCCAAGCGGACTTTCGCCGAGGAACTGGGCGGACTGTCCTATCATCCGCTGCTTCCCGTCGGCCAGAACCCGCCCGCGGAACTCAATGCCGACAAGATGGCGCCGTTCCGCGAGAAGATGCGCGCCCATTATCTGTCGGAAAAGCCCGAATTCGTCTGATCCTTCCCAGCAAAAAGAGTAGAGATGTCCACCATAGATGCCCTGAAAGACTCCCTGATCAACGCCGGACGCATTCTGGCGAGCGAAGGCCAGGGGGACCTGATATTCGGCCATGTCACCGCGCGTCTGCCCGGCGACGACGAGCATTTCCTGATGAAGCCGCACAACTTCGGCCTCGAGGAAATCACCCCGGAAAACCTGATCACCGTGAATATCGAGGGCGAGAAGGTCGCAGGTGCAAGCGCGCGCCACATCGAGGTCTTCATTCATTCCGAAATCCTGCGGGTGCGCCGCGACGTCGGTGCCGTGGTTCATACCCATGCGCCCTATGCGGTTGCTTTTTCCGCCCTTGGGCGCGAAATCCAGGGCATCGGCCATGAAGGGGCGATGTTCCATGCGGGCATCCCGGTCTTTACCGAGACCGCCGACCTGATCGTCGACCAGGCGCGCGGCAAGGCGGTGGCGCGCTCGCTTGCCGACAGCAACGTCCTGATCATGCGCAACCACGGCATCGTCACCACCGGGCGCACCATCGAGGAGGCGACCGTCCTCGCCCTGTACCTGGAGCGGGCCTGCCGGGCACAGTTGCTGCTGGAGGGCTGCGGCGGCGCCGTCCATGTCTGTTCCCACGAGGATGCCGTCGCCAAGGCCGGCCGCATCCTGCCTCAGAGTCCCAGGGTTTTCGATTACCTCGTCCGTCGGGTATCATCGGAAAACCGCTGAAGCCCGCAGCGCCCGTAACAGTCACAGCAAAGGAAATTCCATGTCCCACCAGCTCGGCACCATCGAAGAACTGCCAAAGGACTACCGCGAGGGCCTGACCAACCTCAACCTCGTGCCGCTCTGGCCGAACCTGCGCGCGGTGCTTCCTTACGGCAAGCCGGGCCATCGGACCCAGCCTATGTTGTGGCGCTACAAGGACATCCGCCCCAATCTTCTGAGGGCGGGCGAACTGACGCCGATCCAGAAGGCCGAGCGCCGCGTGCTGGCGCTCGCCAATCCGGGCCTCGGCCTCGAAAACATGATGGCGACGCCCAGCATCTATATCGGCATGCAGTTGATCCTGCCCCAGGAGACCGCGCCCAATCACAAGCACACGCCTTCGGCCGTCCGCTGCGTGGTCGAAGGCTCGGGCGGTTTCACCACGGTGCAGGGCGAGAAATGCCCGATGGAAAAGGGCGACCTGATCCTGACGCCGTCGGGCACCTGGCACGAGCACGGCCACGAAGGAAAGGGCCCCGTCGTGTGGATGGATGCCCTCGACCTGCCGCTGATCTATTACCTCGAGGCGTCGTACTGCATCGATGCGCCGTCCCAGGGCCTGCGCAACGCGCCCGATTCGTCGCAGACCCGCTATCGCCGGTCTGGCCTCGTGCCCTATGCCAGCCTGAACGCGGCGCGCGCCCCTTATCCGCTGACCCGCTATCCCTGGACCGAGGTGCGCGAGGCGCTGGTGGCGCTGTCCCAGGACGTTCCCGACGGCTCGCCCGCGTGGCTCGCCTACGTCAATCCCGAGACCGGCTTCGAATGCCTGCCGACGCTGGGCTTTTCGGCGATGATGGTACAGGCGGGCGAAACCGTGAAGCTGCCGCGCCGGTCGTGCTCGGGCGTGCTGCACGTGATCGAGGGCGAGGGACGGGCCGATGTCGATGGTACGGCCATGAGCTTCGAGGAAGACGATACTTTCGTCGCTCCGACCCATGCCAACATCACCATCGAGAACGGCTCGGCCAAGAAGCCCCTGTGCCTGTTCGTCGTCGACGATGCGCCGTTGCAGCGCAAGCTCGCCTTCTACGAGGAATTCCCGGCGACCTGATCAGCCGTCGGACAGGCGGAACGTCACCGGCACCTCGACGCTGCCGGCGACGTCGCGTCCGCTTCGGCGGGCGGGCGTAAAGCGCCACTGGCGCAGCGCCTCGGCCGCGGCCCGGTCGAGGCGTCCGTGCCCGCTTGAGCGAATAATCGTTACATCGACAGGCTTGCCCGAAGCATCGACACCGACGCGCAACACGACGCGGCCCTGTTCGCCGCGCTGGCGTGACAGCCAGGGGTAATAGGGACGGGGATTGCCTCGTCCCGGCGAGGCATAGGCGGGCGGCGTCGCCGGTGCGGCCTCTTCGCCGAGGCTTGCCACCTGCGGCGCGGGCGATGGTTCGTGCGCGGTGGCGCCGGGTGCTTCGTGTGCCGGGGCAGGGGCAGGGGCAGGCGCGGGGACGGCGGCAGGGGCGATCCTGGTTTCCGGCGGGGCGGCGGGACGGCGCGGCGGCGGTGAGGGCGCGGGCCGTACCGCCTGCTGTTGCGCGGGCGGCGCCCCGGCAGGCGCTTCCTGTGGTTTGGGCGTTACGACCTTTTGCGGTGCTGGTGCCGGGGTCGGCGCGGGGCTTTCGATCAGGACCACGGCCACGCGCTGGGCGCGGGTCAGTTCGGGACCTTCGCCCAGCAATCCGTAATGGGCGGCGGCCAGCGCCACTCCGTGCAGGGCGAGCGACAGGCCAATCGCGACCGCCAGCGGATGGCGTCTTATGACGGCGCCGAACTTCATTCGCCCCTCGCCCGCGACAGGGGAACGACATAGGCGCCGCCCTTGGCAGTGCCGGTGAGCGCGTGAATGCCATAGACATTTGCAAGGTTGGACTGGTTCAAGACCGCTTCGGGGGAACCTTCGGCGACGATCCGGCCCTCCTGCATCAGCACAAGACGGTCGCAATGCCGGGCGGCGATGGTCAGGTCGTGAACGACGACGACGATGCCGGCCCCTGCACGGGCGCGCGCGGCAAGCACCGCCATGACGTCGAGCGCATGGGCGGGGTCCAGTCCCGCGACGGGCTCGTCGGCCAGCAGGAAGGGGGCCTCGACGGCGAGCGCGCGGGCCAGCATGACCCTTGCCCTTTCACCCCCCGACAGGCGGTTGACCGGCCTGTCGGCAAGTACTGCGACATCGCAGGCGCCAAGGGCGCGCCGGACCGCGTCGCGGTCGGCGGGACCCGGCCCGCGGAACCGCCCGAGATGGGGTATCCGTCCGAGGCCGACGAGGGTTTCGACCGTGACCGCCCATTCCGAAGTGCCCGCCTGGGCAAGGTAGGATATGGCGCGACCGCGCGCGTCGGGAGCAAGGTCCGCAATGGCGGTGCCGTCGACGGAAACCTCGCCCTCATCGGCTTCGATCAGTCCCGCGAGCACGCGCAGCAGCGTCGTCTTGCCGGCGCCGTTCGGTCCGATCAGGCCGACGATTTCGCCACCGGAAAGTTCGAAGTCAACGCCCGCCAGCACCTCGCGGCCCTGGAAGGCGTGACGGATGGCGCGTGCGGAAAGCCGGGTCATGCCAGCCTCCGGCGCGCCGAAAGCACGAGCCACAGGAAGAACGGCGCGCCGATCAGCGCCGTGACGACGCCGAGCTTGATCTCTGCCCCCGCCGACAGTATTCGCACGGCGATGTCGGCGGCCAACGTCAGCGCCGCGCCGCCGAGTGCGCTCGTCACCAGAAGTGCTGCGGGGCGATGGCCGGTAAGGGGGCGCAACAGGTGCGGCACGACAAGACCGACGAAGCCGATGGCCCCAGCGACGGCGGTCGCAGCACCAATGGCGAGCGCCGTGCCGGCGACGATCCTGCGTCGCAGCCGCGCCCCATCGACGCCAAGCGTTGCCGCCGTATCTTCGCCGAGCGTCAGGGCATCCAGCGCGCGCCCGGTGGTCAGCAATATGCCCGCACCCAGAACGATGAACGGGGCGGCAAGGGCGACATGATCGAGGGAACGGTCGGCGAGCGAGCCCATCATCCAGAACACGATTTCAAGGGCGGCGAAGGGGCTGGGAGCGAGGTTGAGGGCAAGCGCCGTCAGCGCGCCCGCAAAACTCGTCACCGCGATGCCGGATAGAATGAGCGTGAAGGCGCTGGTGTCGCGTCCGGCGAGGATCTGCACGGCAAGGACGCCGGCGGCAGCCCCTAGAATCCCGCCGAGCGGCAGGGCGAGGGTGAAGGCCGTCGCAATCCCGGTATAAAGCGTCAGCACGGCGCCGAACGCGCCCGAGGCCGAAACGCCGATCAATCCCGGTTCGGCCAGCGGGTTGCGCAGGTATCCCTGCAAAACGGCACCCGCGAGGCCGAGCGCGCCGCCGATCAGCACGGCCAGAAGGGCGCGCGGCAGGCGAACCTCGACGATGATGATGCGGGCGGCGTCGCCCGCGCGGCCCGCAACCAGTTGCGGGAGGCTTTCGATGCCGACGGCGGCCGGGCCGACGGCAAGGGAGGCCACGAACAGCATCAGGACGGCGGCGGCAAGAAGCGCTGTCAGGGTGGCGCGGCTCATCGGCGCTCTCCGTCGGCGGAGAGGCGCATCCGCAATTTCGCCAGCGCTTCCACCCCCGTGACGATCTGTGGAATGGCGCAGGCCCAGATGTGGTGAGGAACGGCGATGATGGCGCCTTCGGGCACGGCAGTGGCAAGTGCGGGATGCTCGAGGCTGCGCGCGGCGAGGGAGGGATGCTCCACGCTCAGGCGGGCGAGGATCAGGGCATCGGGCCGAGCCGCCACGATGTCCTCGATACCGAGGCGCCCGACCCCAATGATGCCGTGCCGGGCGGCCAAGTTCTCGAATCCCGCCGCCGTCATTACCGATTGAGGCAGGCTGCTGGAGCCTGAGGTGATGCCGTTGGGGGCATAGAGGGCGGCTACCGGTCGGCTTCCCGGCGGCGGCGCCGGAACGGCCCGAAGGCGGGCCTCGAAGTCCGCGATCACGGATTCGCCGCGCGTTTCCTCGCCAAGAATACGGGCGACGGCGCGGATGTGGCGCGGAACATCGGCGAGGCTTTCGCCGATCGGCAGTTCGAACACTGGGTGGCCGAGGCGGCGCAGCAGCCCGACCGCGGCGCGCGCGGCATACGGCCCAGCCAGAACGATGTCGGGGGACAGCGGCAGGATTTCCTCCGCACGCCCGCGGTTCAAATGAAAGCCCCGCGCTTCCTTCGCCATTGCCGACGACGCCGGGTCGGCGGCGAGGAAGCTGAGCGAGACGATCCGCTCGCGCGGGACGAGCAGCATCGCGATCTGGTCGGTGCAGAGATTGATAGAGGCGATGCGGCGGGGCTTTTCCGCCCGCGCCGCACCGGGCACAAAAACCAGGGCCGCAACCAGCGCCGCGCCCGCGAAACGGGCGAGACAGCGCAGCAAGGTGGTCGCGGCCCCGTTCATCATCGCACCGAGGTCGGCCCGAATCTGACGCTCAGGCCGGCAAAGACGGCCCGGCCCGGCGTGCCGTAGCCGAAGACTTCCTGGTACTTCTTGTCCATGAGGTTTTCGCCGCGGGCGAAAATCCGGACATTCTCGGCGTAATCCCAGCTGAAGCCGAAATTGAGCAGCGCGAAGCCGTTCAGGCGCTCCGTATGCTTCACGGTCGTCGGCGAATAGCTGTCGTAGACGATGTCGTCCTGCTGGCCGTTGAAACGCAGCCCGAGGTTGGCATTGGCCTTGCGCCCGTCGATCTTGAAGGCGTAGTTGCCGTTGATCCCCGCGATATGCCGGGCGCGGCGGACGAGTTCCGTGCCGTTGGCATCCTGCGAGTAGGTGAAGGTGTAATTGGCGGTCAGCTTGAACGCCTCGGCCGGCTTGGCGACGACGGTGAATTCGAGGCCGTCGACCTTGGTGGTTCCGGCGACGTTCTTCGCGCTGTTGCCGGTGCCGTCGATGTAGTCCTCGAACCGGTTGCGGAAATAGGTCACGTCACCGATCAGGCGCCCGTCGTAAACCGTCTGTTCCACGCCGGCGTCCATTCCGAGCACGCGCTCGGAACGCAGGTTGGGATTGCCGGTGAAGGTCGAGGTCGTGCCGTAGAGCTCGAACAGCGTCGGATTCTTCACGCCACGCCCGAGACTGCCATGAAAGCGGGTGTTCGACGGGCGATGGACATAAGCCGCCGTGCCGCGCCAGGTCAGTTCGTCCTTGAACAGAGGATCGTTGTCGTCCCAGCGCAGGCTGCCCGACAGGAACAGGCGGTCCCACAGGCCGACCCAGTATTCGCCCACATAGCCGCGGTTGACCACGCTGACGCTTTTCGTCGTGCCGTAGCCGGAACTGACCTGCTGGTCGTTTTCCTGCTCGGCGGCCAGCGTGATCCTGTGTTCTGCGTTGGCCGCGCCCGGCGTCGCGAACATGAGGCTGGTCTGGTAGTCGTATTTCGTCTTGGTGCCGTGGGTCAGGTAGGTGCGCTGGCGGCTGGCGTTCAGGGTGTCGTTGCCTGTTTCGCTGTGGGCGGCACGCATCGCATGGGTCCAGTTGCCGCCCATGAGAGAAAGATCGCCCCTGACCATGCCGTGGCGTTCGCGGAAGTTGTTGGCCGAATCGTCGTCCCGCGCGCCGACCCTGACCACGCTTTCGTCGGTTTCGCGCCGCGCGTTGGTCTGGCGGGCGACGGCCTCGAACTTGAGGTTGTCCAGCGGCTGGATGCCCGCCTTGATGTGGCCCGTTCCGTTGTCATAAAGGTCGGCTTCGCCATTGCCGTTGACGGCCTTCGCTTCGGAAATGCCGTTGGTCAGGTAACGGTTATAGGTTCCGGTGACGAAGAATTTCTCGCCGCCGTAGGCGATGTTGGTGAGGCCGTCGCGCGTCGCGAAACTGCCCGTTTCGGCCCGTGCCAGGCCGGACCAGCCCTTGCCCGGCGTCTTGGTGACGATATTGATGACGCCGCCGATGGCATCCGATCCATAGAGGGCGCTTTGCGGCCCGCGCAGGATTTCGACGCGGGCGATGTCGGCGGACATCAGGTGGGCCATGTTGAATTCGGAGCCGCCCGCCGGGTTGTTCATCTCGATGCCGTCGACCAGCACCAGGGTCTGGTTGCCTTCCGCACCGCGCATGCGGATCTGGGTAAAGGCGCCGATCTGCCCCGTGCGGCTGACCGCGACGCCCGGTACGTCGCGCAGGACGTCGGATACGACGCGTACGCCGCGTTCTTCAAGTTCCTGCCCGGTCAGGACGGTGACGGCGGAGCCGGTTTCCTGGGCGGGCAGGGGTACGCGCGAGGCGGAGACCACGACCTCGTCGCCGATGGTGGTCGGCGATTTCGGGGCCTTCGCTTCCTGGGCGAGGACGGGGTGAGAGACGCTGATAAGAAGGCCGAGCGCGAGCGGTGCGCGCAGGCGGTAGGTGCCGGTCATGGGTGATTTCCTTTTGCGGCTGGCTTGGCTGATCCGCGGGCGCGCCAAGGCGCCGCGCGGCGGTGAGGTTGCCGTACGCAAAAGGATCCGCCGCCTGATGGCGGTGGACAGAAATGAACCTGGACCTGTGGTGATAAGCTCTCCACGACGGAATCCCCCCAGCGACGGCACTTGCCGCGTCACCGCTAACGGTATTCCGTCCCACCGACACACCCCGGACTGTGGAAAAGTGACGCTCGCGACGGCAGGTCTCCTGGCTCGCGGGTCGCTGCGCCTTTCCTGCCTTCCCGGTTGCCCAGTGGCGTAAGTGGAAATGCGCTATCCGCTGACAGTTGCGGGGGCAGCCAAGGACGGGACGATCTCGCGTTGCGAGGGACGTCCTTCCCTGTTCCCTTTTGATTCCCCGAAGGGAACCGTCGCTGAAACCAACATATCCCGGACCGTTTTTCCGGGCAATCGCGGAATCGGAAAGGCGCCGGAATATTTCCGGCGCCTTGCACGAAAGTGGCAGAAATCGCTATTCGGCGGGGGTGGCCGCGCCACGGCGCTTCGTCATGGGGCCGCGCGGCAGCAGGATCGTGCCGACGCAGAGCGCCATGAAGATGATCGAGGTGAAGAAGATGTACTGCGGCGGGAAATTATCGAGCACGAAACCGAGGATGATCGGCGCGATGCCGCCGCCCACGTTCTGGCCCGTAAAGATGAATCCGAACACCTTGCCTGAGGAGCCCTCGGGCGTCACTTCGCGCACCATCATGTCGCGGGCGGGGCGGATCACGCCGTGGCAGAAACCGGTGAGGCCGAAAAAGAACACCAGCAGCGCATAATGTACCGAAAAGTACGTGATCAGCAGGACGGTAACGATGGAAATGGAATAGATCAGCGCCGCGAAACGGTCCTGGCGCTGGATGTTGTCGGCGATGAACCCGCCCGCGAGAACGGCGAAGGAGCTGACCAGCATGTAGGTGCTGACGGCGAAGCCCGCGTCGATGGCAGACGTTCCATGCAGCGCGTTGAGCGCCGGGATGGCGAAGGCGTGCAGGCCGTTGCCCGCAAGCGTCGACATGGCGAAGAAGGCGAACAGCACGAGCACGGGGCGCGAGAACAGGAGGCGCGCGTGATCGCCCATTTTCTCCTTTTCCCCGTTGGCTTCCTTTTCCTTGCGGCGCTTCGGCGTCAGGGCGTCGTCCTTCAGGCTCGACCACTGGGTCAGCAGCAGGACGAGGATGGCGAAGCCGAAACCGGCGACGACCAGCAACGCCGTGCGCCAGTCCCACAGGGTCGACATGAAGGTGATGGCGACGGGGGCGGCCGAAAAGCCGAGATGGCCCGAAAAAGTGTGGACGGAGAACGCGCGGCCCATGCGGGCCTCTGACACGGAGCCGTTGAGGATCGCGTAATCGGCGGGATGAAACACCGCGTCGCCGATGCCGCCGATGATGACCAGCAACACCAGCACCCAGTAATTGGGCGCGAAGGCCATGACGGCGAAGGCCGCGACCATCACGAACATGCCCAGCATCAGTACCGTCTTGGCGCCATAGCGGTCGACCATGAAGCCGGCGGGAACCTGGGCCATGCCCGTGGCGACGTAGCGCGCGCTCAACATCGCCCCCAGCAGCGTGAAGCTGATGCCCATGTCCTTGTTGAGGAAGATGAACAGCGCCGGCAGCGCCAGCATGTAGAAGTGGCTGCAGAAATGCCCGGCCGAAACGAGGCTCAGGATCTTGATGTCGTTGCGGGCAACATCGGCTGTGGCGGCCTGGGACACGGGCTTTCCTTCCTGGGTTACTGGGCGCGGGAGGCCTTGCGGGCCTCGCGCGCGGAGCCGAGCACGGCGAGCATGCAGATCACCATGAACACGGCGGACGAATAGAATACCCACTGGGGCGCGCCGAAGTCGATCATCGCCCCGAACACCACCGGGGCGATGGTGCCGCCGATGGCCTGCCCCGAAAAGACGAAGCCGAAGGCCTTGCCGATCGAGCCCTTGGGGCTTGCCGCGCGGATCATCATGTCGCGGGCCGGGCGGATCATGCCCTGCACCCAGCCGGCCAGCGTGAACACGCCGACGAGGACGACGGTATTGAGCGGAAAGCGTCCGACGATCAGCGCCAGGATGGCGGTCAGCAGGAGCGCCCCGCCGGCGACCAGATCGTGGCGGCTCTGCTTGTCGGCAACGACGCCGCCCGCCAGCACGCCGAAGGCGGAGGCGAAGAGGAAGCCGGTCAGCGCCGCGCCGGCGATGGCGACGGGGGTCTCATGCAGGGTGACGAGCCCGGCCACCGCCCAGTTGCGGAAGCCGCCCGAGCCCAGCTGCTGCAGGGCGAAGAACAGGAAGAGAAACAGCATGGGCGGGGACAGGATAATCTGTTTCACCGCGGCCCATGTGCTCATTTCCGCTTCGGCCGCGGCGACCGCCTGGTCGGTGGTGACGACCTCCGCAGCCTTGGACTCGTCCTTCTTTTTCTTGGCCTTCGGCTTGGCCTCGCCTTCGACCACGCGGTTCCACTGGGTGATCATGCCGATCATCAGGATGAAGGAGACGATGCAGGATACGATGATGCCGATGCGCCAGTTCCAGATGGTGGCAATCGTCAGCACCACGACCGGGGCCAGCGCATCGCCGAGGTTGCCCGAGAACGTATGGGCCGAGAACGAGCGGCCGATGCGTGATTCGTGGATGGTGCCGTTGAGGATCGAATAGTCGGCCGGGTGAAACACGGCGTTGCCGCAGCCCGCAAGCAGGATCAGCACCGCCATCAGCCAGAAATTGGTGGCGATGGAGAACAAAAAGAAGCACAGCGTCATGATCGCGAAGCCCACGATCAGCAGCGTCTTGGCGCCGTACTTGTCGACCAGGATGCCCGCGGGAAGCTGCATGGTGCCCGACGTCAGGTTCTTGGCCGAGAGCAGCAGGCCGAGCAGGGTGTAGCTGACGCCCAGGTCCTTGTGCAGGAACGGGAACAGGGGCGGCAGGACGGTCGAGAAGTAGTGGCTCATGAAATGGCCGCCCGAAACCAGCCCGATGACGGTGACGTCGCGTTTCAGTGTGCCGGCTGTGGTGTCTGTCATGGAATGTCTCCGGGTTACTCGGCGGCCTTGAGGGCAGCGCGCGCCTGGGCGCGGGAATGGCGGTAGGAGCCGTAGACCGACAGGCCGCAGAGCAGCATGAAGATCGCCGACAGGTAGAAGACCATGACGGTCTGGCCGATATCGATCAGGAAGCCGAACAGCACCGGCGCGATGGCGCCGCCGATGGCTTCGCCCGAAAATACTAGCCCGACGACCTTGCCCATGGAGCCGCCCGGGCTCGCCGCGCGGATCATCATGTCGCGGGCCGGGCGGATAATGCCCTGGAACAATCCCGCCACCGTGAACACGAAGGTCAGCAACGCGTAGTGCAGGTTGACCTTGGCAACCAGAAGGCAGATGGCCGCGGTCATGATCAGGGCGCCGAAGGCGACGAGGTCGTGGCGGTTGTTCTTGTCGGCGATGACGCCGCCGAGCAGCACGCCGATGGCGGAGGCGAACAGGAACCCGGTCAGCGCCCCGCCTGCGGCGGCAGCCGGGGTGTTGTGCAGGGTGACGAGGCCGGCCACGGCAAAGCTCTTCATCGCACCCGATCCCAGCGACTGCATCGAGAAGAACAGGAACAGGAAGATGATGGCGGGCGAGCGCATGATCTGCACCAGCAACTGCCAGGTGGACGGATTGTGTTCCACCTGCGAGACCGCATTTTCGACGCGCTCGGTGCCGGAGACGTCTTCCGCGTCTCTCTTTTTCTTCTTCATGCGCTTGGCGATGCCTTCGTGCATCTTCGACCAGCGCGTGGCGAGGCCCAGCATGATGGCGACGCCGACGATGACGGAGGCGAGAACGCCCACCCGCCAGTTCCAGATCGCGGTCATGGTCAGAAGCACGACCGGCGCCACGGCGGAGCCGAGATGCCCGGCAAAGGTATGGATCGAGAACGACCGGCCGAGCCTGCCTTCGTCCACCGTACCGTTGATGATCGAATAGTCCGCCGGGTGAAAGACGGCGTTGCCGCAACCTGCCAGCAGGAACATCGCCGCGATGAGCCAGAAATTGGAGGTGAACGAGATGACAAAATAGGAAAAAACGATAATGGCAAAGCCCGCCATCAGGATCATGCGCGCGCCGTACTTGTCGACCATGATGCCGGCGGGAAGCTGAACCGTGCCGGCGGAAATGTGCTTGAGCGACAGGAGCAGGCCGAGCGCCGCGTAAGAGACGCCGAGTTCGTCATGCAGGAACGGAAACAGGGGCGGCAGCATCATGGTGTAGTAGTGGCTCATGAAATGGCCACTCGACACCAGACCGACAACCTCGACATCTTGCCGCAGCGCACCTGCGGCAGCCGTATCCGCCATGACCGTTTCCTCCGGGACTTCTTCTATATGTTGGGGCGCATTCTAGACCCCTGTAACAGGTAGTGAAAGCCCCGGGGGAACGGCGTGTTTCCGCCAAAAAAGAACCGGCGCCCCAAGGGCGCCGGTCCGAACCGATAGCAAGGTCCCGTCAGATGCGGAACTTGCCGTGCACCACCTTGGGGAACAGGTCCTCGGGCTTCAGGTGCCGCTGGGCGATGCCCTGTTCATAGGTCCACTTGAGGAAGGCTTCCAGCGTGGTGCGGTTGTCCTCGATCCCGTAGGGGAAGTAGTCGCTGCCAAGCAGCTTCATCTTCTCCTCGCCCTCGTAGGTGAGCCAGGGGATCGGCATGCGCGAGGCGGTGATTTCAAGCACGCGGGCGATGGAGTTGGCGCGCGCCTTCTCGAAGGCTGTCATCAGGTTGGCGGCGACCCACGGGTTTTCCTCGAGGATCTTCTTCTTGATGGCGATCACGTGCATGATCGGGAATACCTTGGTCTTTTTATAATATTCCGCCTCGACCTCGCGGTAGTTCGGGAACAGGCGCTGCACGTTCGGATTGCCTTCGAGAAAGCTGTGCGGCGCATGGGCCGAGAAAGCGGCATCCAGTTCGCCGGTGGCCAGCATTTCAGACAGGGACTTGTCCGGCACCGGGGTCACCTTGACGCCCTTGGGCAGCTTCAGCTTCACCTTCTCGATGCGGCCGGGCTGGTCGACGCCCGCCTGGCGCCAGTCGATCTGGCTCAGCTTGATGCCGACATGATCGGTCAGCCAGCCGCGGGTATAGACCGAAGCCGTCTGCGCCCATTCCGGGGTGCCGACGCGCTTGCCCTTGAGGTCGGCCGGCGACTTGATGCCCGACTTCTTGTGAACGTAGATGTTCGACAGGCGGAACACGCGCGACGGGAACACCGGCAGGCCGATGATGTCGGGGCGGTCGCCCGATACCTGCGCCACGAACTTGGCGAAGGACATCTCCGACAGGTCGAAATCGCGGTGCAGCGCCATGCGGTAGAAGATTTCCTCAACCTCGTAGAAATTGACGTTGAGGTCGATCCCCTGCGCCGTGACGCGACCGTTGGCGAGATCATTGAAGTGATCGTACTCGGAAGTCGCAAACATGAGAGGAAGGTTGGACATGGTGGTTCGGTCCTTCGGATCAGGCCGCGGCAGCGCCGCCGGGGGTGGAGAACAGCAGCGATTTGATGACCAGCGGCACGACGTTGGTCGGGCGGATCATTTCGCCGATATCGACGAAGTCGAATTCCTTCAGCGCCACGCCGTCGACCGAGATGATGTCGGCGCGCACGCCGCATTCCCGGGTCAGGATATTGCCGATGGTCTTGCCGATGTCGCCGTCGAGCATCAGGATCAGCGCCTGGCCGCCCTTGATGGTCTCGGGCAGGCCGCCGCAGATGCCGTCGGCCAGGGCCTTGAGGCGTGCGTGCAGCGGATCGCCGTGCCACTGGAAGGCGAGGGCCACGGCCATTTCGCCTTCCTTGTAGTCGAAGCGGGTCAGCGCCTTCTGGATTTCCTCGGTAACGAGGACCGAATCGATGTCGCCGTCGAGCGACACGTTCGGACGCAGCACCGGGATGTTGCGCACGGGCAGGGCTTCCTCGTTCGAGATGAAGATCGTGTTGCCCGACACCTGGACCGAGAACTGCGAGGCGCCGATGACGGTGGCGCGGATGCCCTGGCCCGGGTCCATCGGCTTGTAGGGCAGGCGGCCTTCTGAAAGGGCCTCGGCGATGGCGTCGGCCAGATAGAGGCCAAGGTCGTTGTGGTCCTTGGTCTCGCGCCCGTAGATGAACTCGGATACGCCGCCTGAGAAGGTGATGAGGTCCGGCACCGGGGTCTTGGGCAGCGGATCGGTCACCAGCAGGTCCTTGGTGATGCCTTCGGGATCCTTCTGCATGACGGCGGGAATGAGCGCGCCGACCATGGTGCGGGCGATCTTCCTCTTTTCGTCCTCGGTAAGCTTCTTGCCCATCTCAAGATCGACGCCCGCGGCCTTGGCATGGACGAAGGCGGGGCCTTCGATGCGGATCATGCGGCCTTCGTCGTCGAAGGCGATCAGGCGGCCGCCCACCTCGATGGCGGCCGTCGCCACCAGCTGGCCGCCCTGGCACATGCCGAGCTTGGTCGTGCCGCCGCCGATGTCGATGTTGAGCACGTTGTTGTGCCCCTTGCGCGACAATGCGATGGCGCCCGAGCCATGCGCCGCCATGGCGCATTCGAGGTGATGGCCGGCGGAGGCGCAGACGAACTTGCCCGCCTCGTCGGCGAACAGGTGGGTGATGGCCTCGGCATTTTTGCGCTTGAGGGCCTCGCCGGTGAGGATGACCGCGCCCGAGTCGATGTCCGTGCGCTTGAGGCCGGCCTCGTTATAGCCCGCCTCGATGAACTTCTGCAGGAAGCCCACGTCGATGGTGTTGTCGGGGAGGTAGGGCGTCAGCAGGATGGGCGAGCGCCACAGAACCTCGCGGTTGACGACGACGAAGCGCGACGACAGCGCCGTGGTCAGGCGCTGCAGGTGCACCTTGGCAAACATCAGGTGCGAGGTGGAGGAGCCGACGTCCACGCCGACGGTGACGAGTTCGACGTTATCGGCGGCCCAGATGGTGTCCGCGATCGCCTGCTGGTCTTCCGGCGACATATGGCCGTGATCGAAGCCGAGTTCATGCATGGCTAACAACTATTCCTTTCACGTGTTGACGGCGTGCCTGAGGGACTGTGGCACGCTCATTTCTTGAGGTAAGTGGTTTCGTCGATGAATTGGCCCATGTCCGAGCGGACATTGGTCTTTGCGATGGCATCCAGCCATTTCTTGTGCAGGCGGGGGTCCTGGTCGGCGTATTCGACCTGGCGACCGCCTTTCTTGATGTCGGTGTCGGCCTTGCCGGCGGTGCCTTCGCGGCGGATGGTGGAGAACGGGTAGCGCCGCGATCCCATGCCGATGGCGAGGTAGCGTGCAGGTTCCGGCGCCGTGTTGAAATGCTGGTGGAACATCCACAAGGGCGGCGCGTACATGACCCCGTGGCGCCAGGGCACCTCGACGAAATCCTGTTCGCCCTCGTACCACAGCAGCGTGTAGCCGGTGCCGTTGACCGCCCAGATGTGAATGCCTTCGCCGTGGCGATGGCCCTTCTTGTAGCGCGCGGTGGGAATTTCGGACGTATGGGCATGCAGGGTGCCGTCGGCAAGGATGAAGGCGATGTTGGAGCCGCCCGCGCCGCGTTCGTTCCAGGTGATCAGCTCGAAGTTGGTGAGGTCCGGCACGAAGGTGGTTTCCCACATGTGCCGTCCGGGCTTGACCGGCGTGAAGTCGCCTTCGCCTTCGTAGTATTTCGGATCCCCCATGCGGTCGTCGAAGACGAAGGAATTGTCGAAGACGAAGCGATCGTTGTGGAACAGGTTCATGATCAGCGGCGCGAAATGGGTGCAGGCGAGCAGTGCGCGCTCCGAACCCGAGCCGTTGTAGATCTGGTAGCCGGCATTCAGCGGCAGCGCGAACAGAGACTTCGGCCCCCATTCGAAGGAATGGCGCCCTTGCGGGGTTTCGATGGTGGTGGAGCCGTGTCCCTCCAGCACATAGACGAAGCATTCGTACATGTGCTTCATCGGCGCGGTGCGCTTGCTGGCGGGAATATCGAGGAGATAGGCGGAGCAGTGATCGCCGCGCCCCTTCACGTGTAGGAAGGCACCCTTGCAGTCGAAGCGCGGCCACAGGCCGGTATCGACCGCGAGCGCGTCGATGCCGAAGCCTTCGTGCACGGGCGGGCCTTCCGCCTTGACCCAGTCGAGATAGGGATCGAGCAGGAATCTCTTCTCGTGGTCGGTTTCGAGGAGCTTGAGCGGTTCCTCGGCCATTACGCTCTCCCGGGGGTATTTTTTGCGGGTCCTCGGGGGGCCCTGTCAGCCGCTTGAAGCGGCGGGTCAAAATACTCGATAGGGTTCCGCCCCGTCCAGCCCGGAAGGCCCGATTTTCGGGCTTTCCGGGCCCTGTGGTTGGCCTCAGTCCTTGGACAGGTATGGCGTTTCGTCGATCACGTCGCCCATCAGCGACTTGACCTGGTTCTTGGCTAGTTCGTCGAGGAAAATCCGGTGGATGCGGGGATCCTGATCCTCGTATTCGACCTGGTTGCCACCGTCCTTGATCGAGGTATCGACGCCCTGGTCCCAGATCTGCTTTTTCACCGCGAACAGGGGGTGGCGGGTGGAGCCCATCTGGACCGCGAGGTAGCGCGACGGCGTGGAGCCCGCGTTGAAATGCTGGTGGAACATGTTTTCGGGCGGTGTGTAGAGGACGCCGTGGTGCCAGTCGACGCGCTTGAAGTCCTCGTCCCCTTCGTACCAGAACAGCGAATAGCCCTGCCCGGTGACGCAATAGACGTTGGTGCCGGCGGTGTGGCGGTGGCCCTTCTTGTAGGTGCCGACGGGCATCTGCGAGGTGTGGCAGCCGATGGTGCCGTCGGCGAGGATCCAGCGCAGGTTGCTGGACCCGGTGCCGCGCGCGTCCCAGCGCTTGAGTTCGAAATTCGCGATATCGGGAACGAAGTTGGTTTCCCACTGGTGGCGTCCGGGCTTCACCGGCTTCAATTCGCCTTCGCCCGAGAAGTAGCTGGTATCGCCGAGGCGTTCGGTAAAGGGGATCGGGTTGTCCCAGATGAAGCGGTCGTTGCGGAACAGGTTCATGATGAAGCGCAGGTCGTTGTTGCCCGCAAGCCGCGCCGGCTCTGAACCCGATCCGTTGAAATGCTGGTACTTGAGGTTCAGCGGGATCTGGAAAAGCGAATTGGGACCCCACTCGAAGGTGTGGGAGCCGCCATCGGGAAGTTCGATCTTGGTCGAGCCGTGGCCCGACAGGACATAGATCACTTCTTCATAGACATGGCTGAGGACGGTGGACTTGCCGCCGGGCGCCAGTTCGTAGAGAAAGGTGGAGATATAGTCGTCGCCGCCGACCAGTTCGCAGATCGCCCCGCGCATGCCGAAACGCTGCCACGGCGCCACGTCGATCTTGAGCAGGTCGATGCCGAAATCCTTGACGATGGGTACGCCCTGCTGGCCCGCCCATTGGAGGAAACTGTCCTTGAGATAAAAACTGCCCGCCGGCGTCGCCGTGGTATCCGACATGTCGCTTGCTCCCCGTGTCCGGGCTCTTGCGTCCCGGCAAATGAATCGGGCCGCGGCTCCGGATCACCCGGCGCCCGCGGCCCGCAGACAACTCAACTGTAACGGACCGCTCAGGCCGTCTTCTTCGGAACGAACTTCGATTCGTCGAAGACTTCGCCCATAGCCGAAGTCACGCCGTTCTTGTGAAGCTCGTTGAGGAAGATGTCGTGGATGCGCGGATCCTGATTTTCGTATTCGATCTGGTTGCCGCCTTCTTCCACGCTGGTGTCGACGCCGCCGCCGAACAGCTTGCGCTTGCTCTCGACGAACGGGTAGCGCATGGAGCCCAGCGCGATCGCGAGATAGCGCGCCGGGTTCGGCCCGGTGTTGAAGTGCTGGTGGAAGATGCCGTCGGTCGGCACGAACACGACGCCGTGTTCCCAGTCGATGCGCTTGTAGTCCTGGTCCTTTTCATACCAGAACAGCGTGTAGCCGGTGCCCTTGACGGCGAAGACGTAGAAGTCGGCGCCGTGGCGGTGGCCCTTCTTGTAGGAGCCGACCGGCATTTCCGACGAATGCGCGTGCATGGTGCCGTCGGCGAGGATGAACTTCATGTTCCCCGAACCCTTGCCGCGGGCGTCCCACGCCTTCAGCTCGAAGCCCGACACATCGGGAACGAAGTTGGTTTCCCACATGTTGCGGCCCGGCTTGATGGGAATGAATTCGCCTTCGCCGGCGAAGTAGTTGTCGCCGCCCGTGCGCTCGGAGAACTTGAAGTCGTTGTTGAAGACGAAATCGTTGTTGTGGAACAGGTTCATCATCAGCGGCATGTAGTTGACGCAGGAGAACTTCGCGCGTTCCGCACCCGAGCCGTTGAAGTGCTGGTACTTGCAGTTGAGCGGCAGGGCGAACAGGCTCTTCGGACCCCATTCGAAGGTGTGCTTGCGGCCGTCCGGCGTCTCGATCACCGTCGAGCCGTGGCCTTCAAGCACGTAGATCGTCTGTTCGAACACGTGCTTCTTCGGGATCGTCTTCGTGCCCGGAGCCATGTCGAGGATGAACATGGTGGTGAAGTCGCCGCGGCCATAAAGATGGACCAGCGCGCCGTCCACGCCATAGAAGTCCCAGGGCTTGGTCGGGACGTCGAAGAGATTGAGACCGAGGCCTTCGGCGATGGGAATGTTCTGTTCAGCTGCCCAGTCACCATAGGGATCGAGAAGGAATTTCTTCTCCTTGATGGTCTTCATGATCTCGGCCATTGCCACGGAACTCCTTGAAAAGCGAATGGATTGGGGTCGTTGAGAGGGGCGCAGAATAGCACAGGAAATTCAAAGGAAAAGGGCGGCGCCACAAAACGCGGCACCGCCCTGACCTTACGCTAAGCTACTGTAATTACGCTGCTTTCTTGGCGACCGCGCCGGCCTTCCTGGACTTGCGCTTGGCGAGGCTCTTGTTGAGCTCGTCGCCGGCGTCGCCGATGCCGTTCAGATAGTGTTCCCAGATCGCCAGGTTCTGGTCGGCGACCTCGAGCAGGCGTTCTTCCATCTTCAGGTCCTTGGCGTGCTTGGCGAGCGCCTTCCAGCCGAGGTCGGAGTGAATCTCGTCCGCTTCCTCGTGCAGCTTGAAGAAGCCCAGTTCGCCGTCGGTCAGGCCGAAGACCTTCTTCCAGCGGGCGCGTTCGAGGCCGAACCAGCCCGACTGCTTGATGATGCCGTTGCCGTAGCCGCGGATGTTGGGGCGCTCCAGGATGACGTTGGCGAGCAGGCCTTCCAGCCAGTGGCAGTGCGACATCACGCCGGCCCAGGCGTTCCAGGCCAGCTGGGTGGACTTCAGCGGGCGCGCGGCGCGGATCTTGGCGCGCTGCATGCCGATGGTGACGCCGAGGTTCTCGAGAATCTGCCAATGCGGCAGGCCACCGCCGAATTCCTCGTCGGCGATCAGCTCTTCGGACGCCGCGCCGATGATGCGCAGGCGGGTTTCCCAGTCCGGCGTCAGGGTGGCGACGCGCAGCTTGAGCACCGAATTGCGCTGACGGGTGTTCAGGCGGTGCTGCATGACGAACATCTGGGCGCGGCCTTCGTTGAAGGACTCGTTGAAGAAGCGCGTGTTGACGCAGAATTCGTCGAGCTTCTTGTCGAGTTCGGCAATAAAGCCGGCGGCCTTGGGATCGCGAGGCATTGTGGTCTCCTGAAGTTTGATCGGGTTACGGACCCGGCCGGAGGGGGTGGCCGGGCAGGTACTTGCAAATGCAAGCATCTGATACCAACCGCGCCTTCGATGTTCAAATAGTATATTTCTAGAACTAATATAACAAAACGATATGAATAATTATCCCATTGGATTTCTGGGATAAAAAACAAAAAGGGCCCCACTGTGGGGCCCTTTTCAACGGAAACCAGAGGTTTTTAGCGTCTGCGGCCCTTGCGGGATTTGCCGAGCGTCTTGTTCAGTTCGTCGCCGGCCTGGCCGATGCCGTTCATGTAGATTTCCCAGATTCGCAGGTTCTGGTCGGCAAGCTCGAGCAGCCGGTCCTCCATCTTCAGCTTCTTGGCAAAGCGCCCGAGGTTCGTCCAGCCGAGGTCGGAATGAATCTCGTCGGCCACCGTATGGATCTTGAAGAACTTGAGTTGCTCGTCGGTCAGGTCGGGGAACTGCTTCTTCCAGCGCTCGCGTTCGAGGCCGAGCCAGCCGTGCTTGCGGATTTCGCCGTTGCCGTAGCCGCGGATGTTGGTGCGTTCCGAAATCACGTTGGCGAGCAGGCCTTCGAGCCAGTGGCAGTTGGCCATCAGGCCCATCCAGGCGTTCCAGGCGACCTGGGTCGTCGGCAGGGGCTTGGCCGCGCGAATATCGGCGCGCTTCATGCCGATGGCGATGCCGGCTTCTTCCAGAAGCATCCAGTGCGGCTTGCCGCCGCCGAATTCCTCGTCCTTCACCAGTTCCTCGTAGCACGCGCCAAGGATACGCAGGCGAACCTCCCAGTCCGGCGTGTTGGTCGCGACCTTCAGCTTCAGGACCGAGTTCCGGTAACGGGTATTCAGCCGGTGCTGGTAGACGAACATGCGCGCACGGCCCGGATTGAAGCCGGAATAGACGAAGTCCACGCGATTGCAGAAATCGTCGAGAATCTTGTCGAGGTCGCGGATGAAACCTTTCGCTTTGAGGTCACGGGGCATGTACTCAATCTCCTGTAATTAGGGAATATCCAGAACGATCTTGCCGAATTGCTCGCCGCGCTCGAGACGCTCGAAGGCAGCGGGCGCTTCGTCGATGGGATAGACGCTGTCGATCACCGGGCGGATGCGGCCCTGGGCGACAACCTGCATCAGTCGGCGGCACTCTTCCATGTTGGCGGTGGTGGAGCCGAAGATCTGCAGCTGGCGCACGAAGATGCGCTGGAGATCGGCGGGCGGATGGCCGCCCGTGGTGGCACCCACGATCATGATGCGTCCGCCCCATCCGGCTGCGCGCAGCGACTGGTCCCATGTGGCCGCGCCGACATTGTCGCAGACCACGTCGGCGCCGCGCCCACCCGTCATTTCGCGCACGCGCTCCCAGATGGTTTCGCGCTTGTGGTTGATGACGTCGTCGGCGCCGAGTTTCTTCGCCTTTTCCAGCTTTTCGTCGCTCGACGACGTGACGATCACCCGCGCTCCCGCGAGCTTCGCCAGTTGCAGCGAGGCAAGCGCCACGCCGCCGCCGATGCCGACGATCAGCATGGTTTCGCCGGGCACCATCGGGTGCTTGCTGAAGACCTGCCGCCACGCCGTCAGGTGGCCGACGGGCAGGGCGGCCAGCTCGTGCCATGACAGGTTGGCGGGCGCGGGCACGAAGTTGTGCGCCTTCATCGAGAGATACTCGGCATAGCCGCCGTGGCGCTGTTCGCCGATGATGCTGATATTGCGGCAATAGGGCTGCTGCCCGGCGAGGCAGTAATCGCAATGGCCGCAGAACTCGCTCGGGAAGGCGATGACGCGCTGGCCGATGGCAAGGCCCGAATCGGCGTCGGCCTCGACCACCTCGCCCGCGGCGTCGACGCCCAGCACCATCGGCATCGGGTGGGTGATACCCTTGCCGATATCGCGGACGTAAAGATCGACGTGGTTGAGGGCGGCGGCACGCACCCGGATCAGGGCATTGCCGCGCGGCCGTTCGGGCTTGGGGAAGTCGCGCACGGAAAGTCCGTCCTTGCCGCGCCTGTCCAGAACCACCGCTTTCATGAAATTCCCCCCGAAATGGCTGCCGCAGCATACGGAACCTTGTGCGAAAGTCCACAGGAGCGGCGGGGAAATTGACCTTTGCGGGCCTTGCAGTACAGCCTTGCGCCCGTTCCGGCGGCCGAGTGATGACAAGCCGCGCCCAAGCCCTTATGAATGGGGCCGCTTTTCCGACGACCGGGCCCGCGTGCCCGCTAACCGCAAGAGGTCGAACGTGGACGCTTTCATCTGTGATGCCGTGCGCACTCCCATTGGCCGTTATGCCGGGGGGCTGTCCTCCGTGCGCCCCGATGACTTGGCGGCGCTGGTCATCAAGGCGTTGGTGGAACGCAACACGACCCTCGATCCGGCGGCGATCGATGACATCATCTTCGGCTGCGCCAACCAGGCGGGTGAGGACAACCGCAACGTCGCCCGCATGGCGGCGCTCTTGTCGGGGCTGCCGGAAACGGTCACCGGCGTCACCGTCAACCGCCTGTGCGGCTCCGGCCTCGATGCGGTGGGCGAGGCGGCCCGCGCCATACGTTCCGGCGATGCGTCGCTGATGATCGCGGGCGGCGTCGAAAGCATGTCGCGCGCCCCCTTTGTCATGGGCAAGGCGGAAACGGCGTTTGCGCGTTCTGCCGACATTTTTGATACCACCATCGGCTGGCGTTTCGTCAACCCGATCATGAAGAAGCTGTATGGCGTCGATTCGATGCCGGAGACCGGCGAGAACGTCGCCAAGGATTTCGGCGTCAGCCGCGCCGACCAGGACGCCTTTGCCTACCGCTCGCAGATGCGGGCGAAGAAGGCCCAGGAATCGGGGCGCCTTGCCAAGGAAATCGTTCCCGTCAGCGTCGCCCAGCGGCGCGGTGATCCGAAGATCGTCGATGCGGACGAACATCCGCGCGGCGACACCACGCTGGAAGCGCTCGCCAAGCTGAAGCCGCTGTTCGGCGAAAACTCGTCGGTGACGGCGGGCAATGCGTCGGGCGTCAACGATGGTGCCGCGGCGCTCATCGTCGCCTCGGAAGCCTCAGCCAAGATGTTCGGCCTGACGCCGCGCGCGCGCATCATTGCCATGGCGACGGCGGGTGTTGCGCCGCGCGTCATGGGCGTCGGCCCGGCGCCGGCGACAGAAAAGCTGCTCGCCATGACCGGCAAGAAGATTGGCGACATCGATGTGATCGAGCTGAACGAGGCTTTCGCCAGCCAGGGCCTCGCGGTCATGCGCCGGCTCGGCCTACCCGATGACGCGGAGCACGTGAACCCCAACGGCGGCGCCATCGCGCTCGGTCATCCGCTCGGCATGTCCGGCGCCCGCCTTGCGCTGACCGCGACCCAGGAACTGCACGAGCGCGGCGCCAAGCTCGCCGTCTGCACCATGTGCATCGGCGTCGGCCAGGGCATCGCGGTGTTGCTCGAAAAGGTCTAGGCGTTTCAGGCCGTTCCGTACGTTCATTGACGGAAGGCCCTGCGGCCAATAGCCTTTCCTCCAAAGCGGCCCGCAAGTCCGCGACGGAGGAAACGCCATGTCCATGACCACGGAATTTTCGGTTCGCCCGCTGACCCCTAACATCGGGGCGGAGGTGACCGGCATCGATGTTCGCAACGCGACCAAGGACGACATCGCCGCGCTGCACCGGGCGCTGCTCGATCACTGCGTGCTGGTCATCCGCGACCAGCACCTGACCCCGCCCGAGCAGATCGCCTTCACCGAGAACTGGGGACCGCTGGTGCGGCGCATCGCCACCGACTTCCTGCACAAGGAATATCCCGACGTTCTCGTGCTTTCGAACCGCGTCGTCGCCGGCAAGGCCGAAGGTGCCACCGAAGCCTACGCGGGCTTCACCTGGCACGCCGACCTGACCTATGCGGAACGGCCCAGCATGGGGTCCATGCTGCATGCGCTGGAAGTGCCGGAGGAGGGCGGCGACACCGCCTTCGCCAACATGTACCTCGCCTATGAAACGCTGCCCGAGGCGACGAAGAAGCGGATCGAGGGGCTCAAGGCGATCCACATCCGCGACCGCCGCAAGAACCCGCGCGCGAAGATCACGAAGAAGGACGGCTTCAACCACGACATCGACAAGTATTTCGACATCAAGGTTCCGGATTCCCTTCATCCGATGGTGACGACGCATCCCGAGACGGGACGCAAGGTGCTGTTCGTCAATCCGCGTTTTGCCGTCGGCATCGACGGCATGGACGATGCCGAGGCGCAGCCCCTTCTCGACGAGTTATTCGCGCACCAGATCAGGCCGGAATTCATCTACCGCCACAAGTGGCGGCTCGGCGATGTGGTGTTCTGGGACAACCGCAGCACGATTCACCTCGCTTGCGGCGGCATCAAGGCACCGGGCATCCGGCGCCTGCACCGGACCTCGATTGCGGGCGAGACTCCCGCGGCCTGAAAAGGCCTGTTCGGCTCAGGCCTTGTCCGAATAGTCGGGGCTACGTTTTTCGCGGAAGGCGGCAGCACCTTCCTGATGTTCGGCATGGGGGAAGCGGGCGCGCTGCTGCGCCGTTTCCGCCGCCAGGGCCGCGCGCAATTCGTCGATCCCCGACAGCATGCTCTTGATCGCGGCCACGGCCGCGCGGGGGCCGTGCGCCAGCGCCATCGCTTCCTCGATGGCGCGGCTTTCCGCTTCGCCCTTGCCGACGAGGATATCGGCGAGGCCGAGGCGGTGCGCCTCGTCGCCGTCGATGGCGCCGCGTGACAGGATCAACCGCTTGGCTGCCGTGGCGCCGACGCGGCGCGCCAGCGTGCAGGAAAGGCCCCAGTCCGGCCCGAGCGCGATCTTGAGGAACGAGAACGTGAACTGGGCAGAGGATTCGGCCACCACGATATCGGCGAGGCAGGCGAGGCTGATGCCGGCCCCTGCCGCATGACCGGCGACGGCAGCGACGACGGGTTTCGGGAAGGAGGCGACGGCGATCGCCGTATCGGCAACGTCGTTCATGCGCGCATCGATTTTCGCCGGATCGGTTTCGCCCATGGTGCGCACGTCGCCCCCCGCACAGAAGTTTCCGCCGGCGCCCGTGATGACGACCGCATGCACGGCGGGGTCGGTATGCAGGGTTTCGAGGATGTCGCGCAGCTCGACCCGGGTTTCTGCGGTCAGGGCGTTGCGTACCTCGGGTTCATCCAGAACGATGACGGCAACGTGGGGAACCGGTTTATCGACGCGGATCGGCATTGGCGCGGCCCCTGGTGTCAGTTGTTGAGATCGGCGAAGCTCTTGCCTTCGGCGACCAGTTTTTCAAGAAGCGCCGAAGGTTTCCAGAACAAAGGATCGTCTTTGGCGAGCGCCTTGATGCCGTCGAGCACCTTGGGCAGGCCGATGATGTCGGCGGTGCACATCGGTCCGCCGCGCCAGCGCGGGAAGCCGTAGCCGAAGATCTTGACCATGTCGACGTCGAGCGGGCGCGCCGCGATCTTTTCTTCGACGATCCGCGCCCCTTCGTTGATCATGGCGTAGAGGATGCGATTCTGGATCTCCTCGGCGGGGACGGCGCGCCGCGCGATGTTTTTCTTTGCCGATTCTTCCAGGATGATCTTTTCGACATCAGGATTGGGCGACGGCTTGCCGTTTTCATAGACGTACCAGCCGCGCCCGGTCTTCTGGCCGAACCAGCCCTGTTCGCAGAGGCGGTCCGCGATGGCGACGTAGCGTTCCTTGGGATCGCGGGTCGCCGCCGTGCGCTTGCGCTGGGCCCAGGCGATATCGAGACCGGCGAGGTCCATCACCCGGAACGGCCCCATCGGCATGCCGAAGGCTTCCATGGCCCTGTCGACGTCCCAAGGCAGGGCGCCGTCCTCGATCATGTAGTCGGCCTGCTTGCGGGTCCTGGCGAGGATGCGGTTGCCGATGAAGCCATCGCAGACGCCCGACAGCACGCCGACCTTGCCGAGCTTCTTCGCAAGCTCGAAGCCGGTGGCGATCACGTCGTCGGAAGTTTTCGCCGGGCGCACGATTTCGAGAAGCCGCATGACGAAGGCAGGCGAGAAGAAATGCAGGCCGATGACGTCCTCGGGGCGCTTCGTCGCGGCGGCGATTTCGTCGATGTCGAGATAGGACGTGTTGGTGGCAAGCACCGCGCCCGGCTTCATCGCCGCATCGAGCTTGCCGAACACGGTTTTCTTCACGCCCATGTCCTCGAACACCGCTTCGATGACGAGGTCGGCATCGCCGAGCGCGCCGTAATCGAGCGACAGGCCGAGGCGGCCCATCGTCTCGGCCTTGCCTTCGGCGGTCAGGCGGCCACGGGCGACGAAGCCTTCGAGGTTCTTGTCGACGTTACCGCGACCGCGTTCGAGCGCGGCATCGTCGGCTTCGATCATGGTCACGGGATAGCCTGCGCGCAGGCAGGCGACGGCGATGCCCGCACCCATGGTACCGCCGCCGATGACGGCGAGCTTGCCGAGCTTGCGAGCCTTCGCGTCCTCGAGTCCGGGGACCTTGGATACGGCGCGTTCGGCGAAGAAGGCATGGCGCAGCGCCTTGGCCTGATCGGAGGAACGCAGTTCCTGGAAGATGGCGCGTTCGCGCTTCATGCCTTCGGCGAAGGGCAGGGCGGCGGCGGCCTCGACCGCTTCAAGGGCGCGCACCGGGCTGTGCTGGCCGCGCGCGGCCCGCGTCACCTTGGCTTTTTCGGTGGCGAAGAAATCGGCGGCGGCGGGTGCCGGCACGGAAAGCTTCGAAATACGGGGCAGGGACGTGCCGACCTTCGACAGCGCAAGCTGCTTCGCCGCGGCAAGAAGGCCATCTTCGCTGTCGGCGATGGCGTCGATCAGGCCCGCGTCCTTCGCTTCTTTCGCCGCCACCTGGCGGCCCGAGGTGACGAGGTCGGCGGCTTTTTCGACGCCGCAGAGGCGCGGCAGGCGCTGGGTGCCGCCCGCGCCCGGAATGATGCCGAGGTTCACTTCGGGGAAGCCGACGCGGGCCTTGGGCGACATCACGCGGAAGTGGCAGCCGAGCGCCACTTCGAAGCCGCCGCCGAGCGCCACGCCGTGGATGGCGGCGCAGACCGGCTTGTCGGTCGCCTCGATGGCGGCGACGACATCGGGCAGGAAGGGTTCCATCGGCGGCTTGCCGAATTCGCGCACGTCGGCGCCCGCGATGAAGACGTTTCCGGCACCGCGCACGACGGCGGCCTTGATGGCGCCGTCGGCACTGATCGTCTTCATGGCGTCGACCAGCCCCTGGCGCACGGCCTGCGAAATCGCGTTCACCGGAGGGTTGTCGACGGTGACGACGGCGACGCCGTCTTCGATGGTGAGCTTGATGGCCGCGCCGGTTTCTTCGGTCATTGGTCTTTCCGCTGATGAAATGGATGCTGAAACGGGCCCCATTCCTATCAACCGGGGGACGTGCGGGCAAGCGGGGCGCTTCACCCGGGCGCGGGGCACGCTATAATCGCCCGGCAATCGTCATTCGCCGCGTGAGGGAGAACCATGACCAAGGCCGCATTCGAAGAAACCATGGGCAAGATCGCCGCCGCCATCGCCGAAAAGCCGGTGGACGGCGCGCTGGCGGCCTTTTTGAGCCAGACCTTTCCGGCCGACGGGGCCGAGTTCAAGGCCGTCGAGGCGCTCTGCCGGGAAGGCGAGAAGGACGGCTGGATCTGCGAGCGCGAAATGGGCGGCATCAAGTTCGGCCGCGTCGTCAAGCCGGGCACCAGCGCCGGGAAGTTTTCCGTCGACGTCGTCCGCATGAAGGACATCAAGGGGCCGCACCACGCCCACCCGACCGGCGAGATCGGCATGATCATGCCGGTTTCGGGCGATCCCAAGTTCGATGGTTTCCCGCGCGGCTGGTACGTCGACCCCCCGGGCTCCGACCATTTCCCGACGGTGGAGGGGGGCGACGCCTACGTTCTCTATCTGCTGCCGGAAGGCAAGATCGAGTTCACCGGGAAGAAGTAGCGCTTTCCCATTCGAGCGACTTGATCATGGTGGCGAGGCTGATCGACTTCAGCGTCGCCACCGCGATCTCGTCTATTTCCGAAAGCACCAGGCCGAGTGCCCGACCGATGTCCGTTCCAGCCGCGGGGCCGCCGATATCGGCTTCGCCCTCGACGCTGTCGCCGAACAGGCGGATGACGTCGTAAAGGGACGTGCGCTTGGCGTTGCCGGCAAAGCGGTAGCCGCCCTTGGCGCCGCGCACGGCTTCGACGAGGCCCGCGCGGCCGAGATCGCGCAGCACCTTGGCAAGGTGGTTGGCAGATATGCCGTAGGTCTCGGCGATTTCGGCGGCCGAAAGCTGGCGTGAGGGATCGCGCGCTAGCGCCAACACGGCAAGGATGGCGAACTGAGTTGCCTTCTGCAGCCTCATCGCGTCTCGCCCTCTTTTTTCAGGTCTAGCGGCATTTCGAGCTGGATGAAAGAGCCACCGCGCATGCCAAGGCTGCGAAAGAACGCCATGTTGAGGGCGTCGTCGCGCGCCAGCATGGTGCGCACGGTTTCCATGCCCGCCTCCTTCATCCGCAGGCAAAGCGCTTCGTAGAGGCGCGAACCGAGGCCGCCCTCGCGGTACCGAGGGTCGACGCCGATGGCGAAGATCCAGCCGCAGGGGGGAGAGCCGAACTCCCAGGCGCGGTCTTCGCCGAGGATGAAGCCGCGGATGGTGCCGTGGTCGTCGGCGACCAGAAAATATCGTCCGCGCCGGGTGGCGTAGCGGCGGAAGGCCCGCTGCCAGTAATCGGGCTTGGCATTGGCGGTGATCGCGGCGTCGATGGCGGCGACCTCGTCCATGTCCTCGGCGCGGGCGACGCGGATGACTGCGTGTTCGCCTTCGGTGCCCGGAATTTCCTTGGTATTCGGCATGTTTAGGGGTCTCCGCCCGTTGCCGTTTTCCGATGCTTGACAGGATGGCGGGGGATGGGATATTTGTAAATAGGTAATGCAGTACCGAATTACGTTTTTAGGCCCGGGCGCAATGCCCGCCGCAAGAAAATGCTGACGGAGCAGGTGGAGACCGATGATCGACTTCAGGACGAACCCCGAAAAGTACAAGCACTGGAAGGTGACCTATGACGGCCCGGTGGCGACGATCGCCATGGACGTCAACGAGAACGGCGGCCTGGTTGAGGGCTACCAGCTCAAGCTGAATTCCTACGATCTCGGCGTCGACATCGAGCTTTACGACGCCGTCCAGCGCATGCGCTTCGAGCACCCGGAAGTGGGTGCGGTGGTGATGACCTCGGCCAAGGACAACGTGTTCTGTGCGGGCGCGAACATCAAGATGCTGGGCCTGTCCACCCACGCGTGGAAGGTCAACTTCTGCAAGTTCACCAACGAAACCCGCAACGGCATCGAGGACGCGAGCATCTTCTCGCATCAGACCTACATCTGCGCCGTAAACGGCACTGCGGCGGGCGGCGGCTACGAGCTTGCGCTCGCCTGCGAGCACATCATGCTGGTGGATGACAACTCCTCTGCCGTGTCGCTGCCGGAAGTGCCGCTGCTGGCGGTTCTGCCGGGCACCGGCGGGCTGACGCGCGTCGTCGACAAGCGCATGGTGCGCCGCGATCACGCCGATTTCTTCTGCACCCTGACCGAGGGCGTGCGCGGTTCTCGCGCCGTCAACTGGAAGCTGGTGGATGAAGTCGTTCCGCGCTCCAAGATGGCCGACGAAGTGAAGGCCCGTGCCGCCGAATTCGCCGCCAGGACCGACCGCCCCAAGGGCGCCAAGGGCATCAAGCTGACCGAGCTCGCGCGCGAGATTTCGGGCGACAAGATTACGTACAACAGCGTCAGCGCCGAGATCGACCGCAGCCGCAACGCGGTCACGATCACCGTGCGCGCGCCGAAGGAAGCGGTGCCGCAGGATGCGGCGGCGATCCATGCCCAGGGCGACAAGTTCTGGCCGCTGGCGGTTGCCCGCGAGCTGGACGACATGATCCTGCACCTGCGCACGAACGAACCGGTCATCGGCCTCTGGGTGCTCAAGACCGAAGGCGATCCTGAAATGGTCGCCAAGGCCGACGAGGCGCTCGAAAAGAACGCCAAGGACTGGCTGGTGCGCGAAATCACGCTTTACCTGAAGCGTACCCTCAAGCGCATCGACGTGACCTCGCGCTCGATCATCACGCTGGTGGAGCCGGGCAGCTGCTTCGTCGGCACGCTGGCCGAGCTTCTGCTGGTTGCCGACCGCAGCTTCATGCTCGACGGCACCATGGGCGGCAAGAACGCGCCGGCCAAGGTTCGCCTCAACAACATGAACTTCGGTCCCTATCCGATGGGCAACGGCCTGACCCGGCTCCAGACCCGCTATCTCGGCGACGATGCCGGGCTGAAGGCGATCGAGGCGGCCAAGGGCAAGGATCTCGACGCCCAGCAGGCGGAAGAGCTTGGCCTCGTCACCTTCGCGCCCGACGATATCGATTGGGACGACGAAGTGCGCATCGCCATCGAGGAACGCGCGGCGATGTCGCCCGACGCGCTCACGGGCATGGAGGCAAGCCTTCGCTTCGCCGGCCCGGAAACCCTCGAAACCAAGATCTTCGGGCGCCTGTCCGCCTGGCAGAACTGGATCTTCCAGCGTCCGAACGCCGTGGGCGCCGATGGTGCCCTGAAGCTGTTCGGTTCGGGCAAGCGGGCCAAGTTCGACGAAAATCGCGTTTAAGTGAACGACTGATCTCAGCCTGAATGACTGAGCTACAAGTGGGAGAGTGAAGATGGCCGGAATTGACTACAACACCAAGATTCCCAACAACGTGAATCTGGCTGACGATCAGCGCCTGCAGCGCGCGCTTGAGGAGTGGCAGCCGAAGTTCCTCGACTGGTGGAAGGAACTGGGCCCCGTCGGTTCGCAGAACTACGAGGTCTATCTGCGCACGGCCATCAGCGTCGAGCCGTCGGGCTGGGCGCACTTCGACCACGTCAAGATGCCCGACTACCGCTGGGGCATCTTCCTTGCGCCGGCGGAAGAGGACCGCAAGATCAACTTCGGCCAGCACAAGGGCCAGCCGGCCTGGCAGCAGGTTCCGGGTGAATACCGCTCCGAACTGCGGCGCCTGATCGTCACCCAAGGGGACACCGAGCCCGCCTCGGTCGAGCAGCAGCGCCGCCTCGGCCAGACCTGCCCGTCGCTCTATGACCTGCGCAACCTTTATCAGGTCAACGTCGAGGAAGGCCGCCACCTGTGGGCGATGGTCTACCTGCTTCAGGCCTACTTCGGCCGCGACGGCCGCGAGGAAGCGGAAGCCATGCTGCAGCGCCATGCGGGCGATCCGGACAAGCCGCGCATCCTGCAGGCGTTCAACGTGGATACGACCGACTGGCTGTCGTTTCACATGTTCACCTACTTCCAGGACCGTGACGGCAAGTTCCAGCTGGCCGCGCTCGCGGAATCGGGCTTCGATCCGCTGTCGCGTTCCTGCCGGTTCATGCTGACCGAGGAAGCCCACCACCTGTTCGTCGGCGAATCGGGCATCTCGCGCATCGTGCAGCGTTCCTGCGAGATCATGAAGGAGAACAAGCTCTCCGACCCGGCCGACGTCCGCAAGCATGGCGGCATCGACCTGCCGACGATCCAGAAGTACCTGAACTTCCACTTCTCGATCTGCCTCGACCTGTTCGGCCAGGAACTGTCGACCAACGCGGCCAACTACTACACGATGGGCATCAAGGGCCGCTACGGCGAGACCAAGATCAACGACGACCATGTGCTGACCGGCGCCACCTACAAGGTGCCGGAAGTGCGCGGCACCACCATCACCGAAGTAGACGAGCCGGCGCTGAACGCCATCAACCAGCGCCTGCGCGACGACTACTACGACGACAGCCAGCGCGGCGTCGACAACTGGAACAAGATCATCCGCGACCACGGGATCGACTTCCAGCTGGTGCTTCCGAACAAGGCCTTCCACCGCAACATCGGGCCCTTCGCCCAGGTGAAGGCGACGCCGACCGGCAAGATCATCACCGAGGCCGATTGGGACAAGCAGCATGGTTCGTGGCTGCCGACCCAGAAGGACAAGGACTACATCCAGGAACTGATGAAGCCGGTGACGGAGCCGGGCAAGTTCGTGAACTACATCGCGCCGCCGGCCCGTGGCATCAACCGCCAGTCGGTGGACTTCGAATACGTGAAGTTCCACTGATCGTTAATTTTAGTTGCGTGCGGAACGGCGCCCTTCGGGGCGCCGTTTTCGCTTGGGTGGAAAGGTTTGAAGTACGCATAAAGCAATATTCATGCTGCATTAATATCTTCGTTCTGGTAGGGGTTTAGGAGGTTTCACCTAAGGGATTATGAGTTTCCTCCATGTCCACGAGGCTCGCTGCCAATCTGCACGGCGACGGTTCTCTCTTGCTTGCTGCGTTTGAGGGATCACGGGTGGGCGTATCGTTGAGATATGCCGATGATCGGCGAATTCTGATCAATGACGGGCTGGAGAAGATGCTCGGCTACAGCCGCAAGGAACTGGAGGCCGGGCGGTTCAACCGAATTACCCATCCCGAGGACCGTCCTCTGGCGGCGCAGTTGATGGACAGTTTGCGCCGAGGGGAATCCGACAGCGTTCGAAGCACAAAGCGTCTCCTGCGCAAGGACGGGTCCTTCATCTGGGTCGTTGCCGAAGGCTGGGTCTGTCGGGACGAAGACGGCCGGATTCTTTTCTACTTCTTCGTCAATCAGGACATCACCGAAGCGAAGCTGGCGCAGGAAAAACTGGCCCTTCAGGCAAATCTTCTGTCTTCCACTTTCGATTCGATCGCCCAGGGACTTGTCGTGTTCGATGGCGACGGACGGCTCGCACTATGGAACGGGAAATACGCAAAAATGTTCGGATTCCCGAACGGATTCCTTCGAACCGGGCTGACCTATGCGCAGGTCACCTGGAAACGGCTCCTGCTGGAAGAACGTGAATCTGAAGAAATCGAAACCATCGTGCGGCGCAGGGTCACACAGTCGATGGTGCGTGAAAACCGTGCCGGAGAGGGGGTTACGGCGAAGGGGCTTCATTTTGTCTACAACCGCCAGATCGTTCCCGGTTCCGGTTTTCTGGATACCTTTACCGACGTCACCGCCTTCAAGCGCCTGGAAAAGGAAACCGCTGAAAAGCAGACGATTCTTGAGGCCACCTTCGATCACATGATTCAGGGCGTGGCGATCTTCGGACCCGACGGCGTTCTACGCGCGAGCAACCGCCAATTTCAGGAAATCATGTCCCTTCCCGGCGATGCGCGCACCAAGGGCATGAAGGACAGGGACATGCTGCGCCAGTTTGTGGTGAAAGGCATGTTCGGCGACGCCGATCCGGCACATCTCTATATCGATCTCGCGAAGGCGCTCGAGGAAGACGAGAAGTTCAGCGCCGAAATGCGCCGGGCGGATGGAACCTATTACGTATGGTATTGCGCACCGACGCCAGATGGCGGGCGTATCCATACGATCACCGACACGACTGAACGGCGGTGCGCGGAGGAAAAGCTCCATCAGGCCCAGAAGATGGAGGTCGTCGGCCAGCTTACCGGTGGGGTCGCCCATGATTTCAACAACCTGCTCGCGGTCATCCTTGGCCATGTGGAACTCGCGCTCGATCATGCAGGCGACCGGCAGGAACTTCGCGACAGTCTCAAGGCAATCCAGAAAGCGGGTTTGCTCGGCGCCAGTCTCACCCAGCAGCTTCTCGCGTTTTCCCGTCGTTCGGTTCTCAATCCGGTAACGATCGATGTGGCAACGCATATTCTCGCCATGAAGGACATGCTTTCCCGCAGTCTCGGCGAGGAGATCGAGGTGCGCATGGCGGTTCAGCAGCCCGGCCTTCTCGTGCATGTCGATACCGCCCAATTGTCGAACGCCATTCTCAATCTCTCCGTGAATGCCCGCGACGTGATGCCGGAGGGTGGCGTATTGAGTTTCGACGTCTCGCGTCTGGATCTCGCCGAAACCTTGGATGGGTTCGTCGAGGGTCTGCGCGCCGGTTCCTATGCCGTTGTTCGTGTCGGCGACACGGGCCATGGCATGACGCCCAGCGTGAAAGCTCGAGCCATCGAGCCGTTTTTTACCACCAAGGATGTCGGCAAGGGCTCCGGCCTGGGGCTCAGCATGGTGGCGGGATTCATCGGGCAATCGGGCGGGGAACTCTCGATCGATAGTGCGCCCGGCCAGGGCACGGCGGTCACTCTTTTCCTTCCGCTTTCCAAGGAGGCTGCAGTCGCGCGGCCGACTTCGCGCGACACCCGGACGGTGCCGGGCAGCGGCGAGACGGTGCTGGTCGTCGAGGACGATATTGAGCTGCGGAACCTGACGGTGAAGATGCTCGAACAGCTCGGTTACGTCGTCCGTTCAGCGGCCAGTGCAAACGAAGCACTCCTGGGACTGGAAAAGCAGGGGGTGCCGGACATTCTATTGTCCGATGTCGTCCTCGGCGGCGGCCAGAGCGGCGTCGACCTCGCGCAGGCGGCCCGCAGAAGGTTTCCTTCAATCAGAATTCTCTTCATGTCCGGCTATCCGTCGCAGCTTATATGGGCCAACAGCGGGATGCCCGACATGAAAATACTGTCCAAGCCCTTCGACCGGGCAAGCCTGTCGATCAAGCTGCGGGAAATCTTGTCCTGATCAGCGGTGCCGCCAGGTCGGCGGTCGTTTTTCCATGAAGGCGCGCAGGCCCTCGACGGGATCCTCGTAGGACATCAGCACATCCATGTAATGGCGTTCGACCCAGCTGAGTTTATCCGCTACCCGCTGGGCATAACCCCGGCGCGCGGCCATGGTCGCGGAACGGAGCGCCGGCGCGCTCTTGTCGGCAAGATAGTCGTCGAACCACTTGTGGGCTGCGGCATCCGGATCGGCTTCGGCGCGGGTGACGAGGCCGAATGCCTGTGCCTCGGTTCCCGTCACCGTGCGCCCCGTCAGCAGCAGTTCCTCGGCCTTTGACTGCCCGATGCGTTCGGGCAACAGCACGCTCGCAGCCGGGGCAAAGACGGCGAGACGTATTTCGGGCTGGCCGAGCGTCGCGTCCGGGGCGGCGAACAGGAAGGTTCCTGCCGCCGCCAGTTCCAGCCCGCCGCCAAGGCAGAAGCCCCGGATGGCGACGAGGATGGGTAGGGGAAAGTCCACCATCGTCTTGATGCAGGCATGAAAGCCCGCCAGCATCTTCGCGCATTGCTCGGGCAGGTGTTCGGGGATGGAGGCGCCGTAGGAAAAATGCGGGCCGTCATGGTCGATGAGGACGGCGAGCAGGGCGGGATCGTCCCGGTGGGCATCGAGGGTGCCGCGCACTGCATCGGCCATCGCCATGTCGATCAGGTTGGCGCGCGGGGCGGCCAGCGTCAGGCGCAACAGGCGCCCGTCGCGCTCTGTAGTGACGCGTAGTGGCGTATCCGCCACGGGGTCAGTCCCCCTTCTTGCGCGGCATCAGGCTTTCGGTCAGCTCGTCCGTCCACGGCGCGCCCATGCCCAGCGCCTGGCGCAGCGCGATGAAATCGACCTCGCGCCCGGTTTCCTTGCTGCCGCGGTTGAAGGCGCGGAAGCCCGCGCGGGCTTCCGTCATCATGTTGAAGGCCATCCATGAGCGCGACGATTCCTTGTTGCGCTGCCAGGCGTCGAGCTTGGGCTTGCGCAGCTCCTCGATGGTCTTGAGGGTGCATTCGGGGAAGGTTTCGAGCAGCACTGTGCAGAGCTTTTCGACCGCGGCATCGAGGGCGGAAAGGTCCATCTCGCCCTTCGCCATCATCTCCTTGCCCGCTTTCAGCGCATCGCCCGTCTTCGATTCGCCGAACACGAAGCGGCCCATGTCGTCGGTCATGCGGTCGGTGACGACCAACGGATTGGGAACGAATTTGCCGTCCACCTTCAGCGCGGGCGCAATGTCGGAAATCATGCCGAGGCGATAGGCCTTGTGGGCGGAGAACGGTTGGCACAGTACGCCCGCGTTCATGGCGTTCTCGGTGCCGATGAGGACCGGAAGGAAGTCCGTCGCGCCCGCGATGGGGGCGGAGCCGTGCTTGGGCCCGGCCTGGCCGAAACGTGCCATGTCCTGGGCGATGGAGAAATCGCAGGCCATGCCGATTTCCTGTCCGCCGCCGAGCCGCATGCCGTTGACGCGGCAGACCGTTGGCTTGTCCACGCTTAGGATCGTCGTCACCAGATCCATGAACAGGCGCATGTACTGGCGGAACTCCTGCGGGTTGCCTGCGTAGTATTCGGCCAGTTCCTGCACGTTGCCGCCGGTGCAGAAGGATGTCGTGCCTTCGCCGGTCAGCACGATGGCGACGACGTCGCGCGAGAGCGATGCCTGCCGCATGGCGACGGTGGCGCCTTTCATCATGTCCACCGTGAGCGCGTTCAGCTGCTTCGGGTTGTCGAGGATGACCCAGGCGTTATAGAGGCCGTCCACAGCCTTGCCGTCGGGTCCCAGCGCGGGGCGGCGCTCGTAGCGCACGCCGGGCGCAATGGCGGCGCCGGGAACGAGGTTGTGATCGACGAGGGTCTCGGGACGGGTCGCCTTGGCGACGTCGGTGGGGGATTTGGTCATGGGGGCGGTCCCTGTTTGCGGCATCCGCCCGGCGGGCTAGATGACGCCGTTTTCCTTGAGCTTCCGGTATTCCTCGTCGGTGAGGCCGAGGTACTGGCGGAACACGATCTCGTTGTCCTGGCCGATCGTGGGCGCGGGGGCGGTGACCTCGCCGGGCTGTTCGGACAGGTCGAAGCCCGGGAAGTAATGGGCCTGGTAATCGATTTCCGGATGCTTGCGCACGCGCCAGGTCTTGCGGTGGGTCAGCTGCGGATCTTCGAACAGATCGGCGCAGGTATTGACGTTGTAGGCGCGCAGGCCTGCTGCCTGAAGCGTCTCGACCAGGGTTTCGACTTTCTGCTTCTTGGTCCAGGCGCCGATGGCCTTGTCGAGTGCCGAGGTGTTCTTGCGACGCTGGGCGTCCGTCTTGAAGCGCTTGTCGGCGGCCCATTTCTGTCCGGCGACCTTCGCGAGGGTGCGGAATTCGGCATCGGACCAGCACGACAGCGCGATCCACTGGTCGTCGCCCTTGCACGGATAGGCATTGTGCGGGCAGGCGACGGCATCGCGGTTGCTGTCGCGTTCGATCACCTTGCCGTTGGCGTGATAGTCGAACAACGAGCCGGCAAGGAAGAAGGCGCCGCATTCGTATTGAGAGACGTCGATGAAGCAGCCTTCGCCGGTCTTCTGGCGGCGATCGAGGGCGGCCAGGATCAGCGGCGTGCCGACAAGGGCCGCGACGAAGTCGATGTAGGGCCCGTAGAGAAGCTGCGGAGTGCCTTCGGCGTCGCCCGTGAGCCCGCAGAAGCCCGCCAGCGCGGAGAGCTGCGAGCCGAAGCCGCCGGTCGCCGCGCGCGGGCCGGTCTGGCCCATGTTGCAGGTCGACATGAAGACGAGATCGGGGTTGGTCTTCTTCAGCTGTTCGTAGCCGAGCCCGATGCGGTCGATGACGCCTGGGCGCATGTTCTCGATCAGCACGTCGGCCCAGTCGGCCAGCATGCGGGCGAGTTCGAGGCCGCCCGGCTTTTTCACGTCGATGGTGACGTCGTACTTCGAGTCGTTGAAGTAGGAGAAGCAGCCCGAGCGGTTGATGCCCTTCTTGCCCTGCGGGTAGGGCGGGTACTGCAGGCGGAAGCCGTCGGGACGGTCGCGCGCCTCGATATGGATGACGGTGGCGCCGTAGTTCGCCAGCAGCTTGCCGATCCACGGGCCCGCGGCATAACCGCCGACCTCGACGACTTTCAGTCCCTTGAGGGCCATCGGTTGTCCGGTCATGACACCACCACTGCCTTGGCGCGAACCAGCGCCGCGATATCCTTGGGCTTGAAGCCGTATTCGGTCAGCACCTTGCGGCTGTGCTCGCCCGCCTTGACGGGGGCGGGGCGGGGCGCGGGCAGGCGCTGGCCGTCGACACAGGCGAAGCCGCCAAGCTGGCGTTCCTTCTTGCCGCCGGGGCCGGGCAGGTCGGCCCACAGGCCGCGCTCCGACAGCTGCGGATCGGCGGCGATGTCGGCGACGTTGTTGACCGGATAGCCGAGCATCTCGCGCTCGAACGCCTGCTGCAGGAATTCGGCCTTGGGAACGGTCTTGAAGAAGGCGGAGATGGGCTTTTCCATCTCGTCCACTTCGGCCTGGGTCGTCTGGGTCGAATCGAAGGTGGCCCAGTCGATGTTTGCAAGCACGCCGAGATCGGCGCCCGCATCACGCATCCAGGCGCAGAGGCCTTCGTTGGTGCGCCGGCCGGCGACGCCGCCATAAATGATGAAGTTCACATAGCCGTCCTTGCACGGCCAGAACACGCGGTAGACCGCGCCGTGGACCGAGCGGCCCGTCATGAAGGCGCCAGCGCGCTTCGCATTCTGGCCGAGGATGTCGAAGAAGGCGGGCGCGTGCGCGATGGAGGCGATGGTGGCGGCCTGCGCCGACACATCGACATGCTGGCCGCGGCCCGTTGAATTGCGTGCAATGAGCGCGACCATGGCGCCGCAGGCGGCCTGGCTCGCGGCCCAGGGATGGGACTGCGGCGCGGAAACGCGCAGCGGCAGTCCGCCCGGATCGCCGGCGAGCGACATGGCGCCGCTGGCGGCCATGAGTTCGAGGTCGCTCGCCTTCCATTCGGCGCGCGGACCCGTGCGCCCGAAAGGCGTCACCGAGACGTGAATGAGCTTGGGATTAAGTTCGCGCAGCGCGTCGATATCGAACAGCTTCGCGAGATCGCTGCCGGGCTGCGCCGTTTCGAGAAGGAAATCGGCCTTCGCCGCCAGCTTGAGGAAGGCGGCCTTGCCCGCCTTGGAAGAAAGATCGAGGGACAGAAGCCGCTTGCCGGCGTTGTTTCCGCGCCACGCGGGGGCGGACAGGTCCGCCCCCGGTGGTTCGATCTTGACCACGTTGCATCCAAGGTCGGCGAGGAGACGGCCCGTGAGCCAGCCGAGTTCGCCCGTACAATCGAGCACCCGGTAACCCTTGAGCATGTTCCCCGCCTTTCCCTGATGCGCCGTGTTTTAGCGGCCCGTGCGAGCCAGCGAGAGCACCCAGCCCTGCATGCGCGCGCGCATGTTGGCGATCTGCTCGTTGGTGAACCAGTTTTCCGGCTTCACCTTGTGCACGGGGTACACCGGACGGTGGAAGTCCTGTTCGTAGCCGTAGGGGACAGTGGCGTCGATGCCCATGCCGCCTTCGAACACGGTGTTCGCGGCCGTCCACTGCTGGCCCACGCCAGCGGTCATGCGCTCGGCCGGCATGAAGGTCTGGCCGATGCCGCCCGGATGCGGGTTCAGGATGTCCGTCTGCGGGTTCACGCGGGTGGTGAGGCACCACATGATGTCGTCCATGTCGTAGATGTCGACGTCTTCGGACACCGCGATGGCAAGGCGGGCGCCCTGCGAGCAGGCGAGGATGGCGGTCAGGAAGTTACGCTGCCAGCCTTCTTCGATCTTGTTGCGCTTCTTCACCTGGATGATCGCCCCGCCCCAGTCCGTCATGCAGTACGGAATGTGGACGTTCTGGACGATGCCCGGCTGGAGGCGTTCGCACAGGTTGAAGATCGCCGATTCACGCACCGAGGTGTCGATGTTGGCGTCGTCGGCCGTGTGCACGCCGAGCGGGAAGATGATCGGCTTGGATTCCGGCTTGCGCATGGTGATCGCGGTGACGTGGAACGTCGGAGCGCGATACGCCTTGCCCATGTAGCCGGCCCATTCCGGATGGAAGAAGAACTTGCCCTGCAGGTTCGCGTCTTCCGATTCCTTCGTTTCGTAACGCTTGTCGCGCGGGTGCAGGTAACCTTCCAGCACGTATTCCGCGTCGGCCAGCGTGTAGCCGGGGATGGTGCGGCACTTCACGATGCGCACGGGCGAACCCTGGATGGTGCCCGCCATGCCGACTTCCGAGCAGCCCTTCGGCAGCACGGCATAGTCGAAGCCCGCGCCGGCGAAGTAGGTGCAGGACGGCGGAACGCCGAAGCACATCGTCAGCGGGATCGGCTTGTCGTCATGATAGTGCTTGGTCATGACCTGCCACATGTGGGAACCCGGCGAGATCTGGAAGGTGCCGACGTTGCCCCAGCGGAAGTTCATGCGGTTGTAGCCGATGTGGCTGCCGCCGTCGAAGTAGTCGCCGATGATGCACGAAATGCCGGAACCGATGGTCAGTTCGGTTTCGAGCTCGGTGTGACGGATCGCGGTGATCCACTTGTTCACGTCGAGATCGTCGGTGATGACGTGTTCCTGGACCGGCGCCTCGTTCTGCGGGACCTCGACCATCGGGGTCGGGTGGTCGATGGCGTAGGCCACCTTCTTCACGCGATCGAGGGAGTCGCGCCAGCCGAACAGCTTTTCGACGACCTTGATGTCGCCGAAGAGGTTGGTGACGGCGCGAGCGTGGGGCTTGCCCTTCACGTTGTTGAAGAGGATCGGGCAGCCGCCGTCGAAGTGCTTCTGCAGACCGGTGATTTCGAGGTCGGGATTGACCTCCTTGTCGGTCTCGATCACGTCGCCCTGTTCCTTGAGCCAGGCAAGGGCGCCGCGGAGGGAGGTAATGTCTTTGGCCATTTTCGTCTTTCCAGTTTCTACGGTTGAACTCGGTTGAAAAGGAACGTACCGGGTCGCGTCAGGACGCGGCCCGGTACGGGAAAGGTCTTACGGGATCGCCGGAGCGCACTTCGGATTCGACTTGTACTTCGACTCGTCGATGAAGCGGTTCATCTTGGACTTGGCGCCGTGCTTCGAGAGGTTTTCCAGGAAGATCTCGTGAATCTTCGGGTCCTGGTTTTCGTACTCGATCTGGTTGCCGCCCTGCTGGACGTTGACGTCCATGCCGAGCCAAACCTGGCGCTTTTCGGCCAGGGTCGGGTAGCGCAGGCTGCCCATGGCGATGGCGAGGTAGCGGGCCGGTTCCGGCGACGCGTTGAAGTGCTGGTGGAACATGCCGTCGGGCGGCGCGAAGACGACGCCGTGATCCCAGTCGACCTTCACCAGGTCCTGGGCCAGGTCGTACCACAGCAGCGAGTAGCCGACGCCGGTGACGCACATGACGTGGAAGTCGGCGCCGTGGCGGTGGCCCTTCTTGTAGGTGCCGACCGGCATTTCCGACATGTGGGCGTGGATGGTGCCGTCAGCGAGCGAGAACATGATGTTCGAGCCGCCGGCGCCGCGGTTTTCCCACTTGCGCAGTTCGAAGGTGGCGAGGTCGGGCACGAAGTTGGTTTCCCACATGTGCCGGCCCGGCATCTTCGGGATCAGCTCGCCGTCGCCCGCGAAGTAGTCGGAATCGCCTTCGCGTTCCGGGAACTTGGCCGGGTTGCGGAAGACGAAGTCGTCGTTGCGGTAGAGATTGATGATCAGCGGCAGGTTGTTGCAGCTGTAGAGGCGGGCGCGCTCGGAGCCGGAACCGTTGAAGTGCTGGTAGCGGCAGTTGAGCGGCAGGGAGAACAGGCTCTTGGGACCCCATTCGAAGGTGTGCTTCTTGCCGTCGTAGGTCTCGATCTGGGTCGAGCCGTGGCCGTCGATCACGTAGAAGACTTCTTCGAAGACGTGCTTCTGCGGTTCGGTCTTGCCGCCCTTCGGAATGTCGATGACGTACATGGCGAGGAAGTCGCCGCGGCCCTTCAGGTGGGCGAAGGCGCCGGGGACGCCCATGCGCGCCCAGGGCTTCGTCTCGACGGTCTTCATGTCGATGCCGAAGTCCTCAACGATGGGAATGCCTTCGGCCTTGCAGAAATTCATGTAGGGATCGACCAGGAACTTGTCGTCGGCGAGGTCGACAACCGCCTGGTTCATCGAATCATTGGCAGTACGTGAGTAGCTCGGAATGTTCGTGGCCATGAGCGTGTCTCCTGATCTCGAGGCTCGTGAAGTTCTGGGGCGTGGCGTGCTAGCGCAAGGGACCGGCAAAAACCGCAGTTTTTGTGGGTTTTTTTTGCGATCGGCGAAAAGACTTTTAGCGCCTTTCGCCGGCAGCGTCGAGAACTTGCCCCCCAAGTCCTGATG
>JAYQQF010000020.1:0-52206 GCA_038145705.1 Alphaproteobacteria bacterium
CCATGGTCTTGTACTTGCGGAGATTCTCTCGCACGCGGTCGAAGATGACGACGGTATCGTTGATCGAATAGCCGGCGATGGTCAGGATTGCCGCGACCGAGGACAGGTTGAATTCCAGCCCGGTGATTGCGAAGAGTCCGAAGGTGCCGATGACGTCATGGGCAAGGGCGACGATGGCGCCGACCGCGAATTGCCATTCGAAGCGGAACCAGACATAGGCCGCGATCGCCAGAACCGAGAGCACGACGGCGATGATGCCGCCCAGGATCAGTTCGTCGCCGACCTTGGGGCCGACGAATTCCGTCCGGCGGTAGGTGTCAACGGTGTCGCCGAGCGCTCCCTTGATCTTTTCGACGGCCTTCTGCTGGGCTTCCTCGCCGCCTTCCTGGCGCTGCACGCGGATCAGCACGTCGTTGGGGGCGCCGAATCCCTGCAGGGCGACCTCGCCGAGGTCGAGACCGTTTAGCTTGGTGCGCATCGCATCGATGTTGGCGGGGCCCTTGGTCTTGACCTCCATCAGGATGCCGCCCTTGAAGTCGATGCCGAGGTTCAGCCCCTTGAAGCCGACGAAACCCAGCGACACGACGATGTAGAGCGCCGTGACGAAGAACCAGAACATGCGCCAGCGCACGAAGTCGAACTTCGTGTTGTCGGGAACGAGCTTGATCGGAAACCAGGCCATGAAATACGTCCTCGTTCTCTTCAGACCGGCAGCGTCTTGGGGCGGCGCCAGCTGATGTAGAGCATGATGATGAAGCGGGTGACGAGGATGGCCGTGAACATCGACGTCATCAGGCCGATGGCAAGCGTCACCGCGAAACCGCGCACCGGGCCGGTGCCGAATTCGAACAGCAGGATCGCAGCGATCAGCGTCGTCAGGTTACTGTCGAGAATGGCGCTGAAGGCACGCTGGTAGCCCGCCTCGACCGAGGACAGCATGGATCGTCCCGATCGCAGTTCCTCGCGCATGCGCTCGAAGATCAGCACGTTGGCGTCCACCGCCATGCCCATGGTCAGCACGATGCCCGCGATGCCCGGGAGCGTCAGCGTCGCCTGCAGCAGCGACATGGCGGCAACGAGGATGACCAGGTTCAAGAGCAGCGCGATATTGGCGAAGAAGCCGAAGGTCGAATAGGCCAGCACCATGAACACGACGACCAGAACGAAGCCGATGATGCAGGCGATTTCGCCCGCCGCGATCGAGTCGGCGCCGAGATCGGGCCCGACCGTGCGTTCCTCGAGGATCGTCATGGGCGCGGGCAGCGCGCCGGCGCGCAGCAGCACGGCAAGATCCTTGGCGTCTTCCGGCGTGAAGCCGCCCGAGATGATGCCCGAGCCGCCGAGGATCGGTTCGCGGATGACCGGCGCGCTGATGATGCGGCCGTCCAGCACGATGGCGAAGGGCTTGCCGACGTTCTGCTGGGTCGCCTGCGCGAACTTGCGCGCGCCGACGTTGTCGAAACGGAAGCTCACGACGGGGCGGCCCTGTTCGTAGGTCGGCTGTGAATCGACCAGCGTATCGCCGGTGACCATGGCCCGGCGCTGGATGACGTAGGTGACGGGCTGGCCGCCGGTCACTCGCTTGTCGTCCAGCGGGGCGTACATCATGCCCGGCGGAGGTGCGGCGGGAAGCTGCATGCCCGGCTGGTAGCGGTCGTCCACCAGGTGGAAGGTCATCTTTGCGGTGCGGCCGATCAGGCGCTTGACGCGCTCGGGATCGTCGACGCCCGGAAGCTGCACGAGGATGCGGTCGTCGCCCTGACGCTGGATCGTCGGTTCGGAGGTGCCGAACTCGTCGACGCGGCGGCGGACGATCTCGATGGACTGGACCAGTGCCTGGTCAAGTTTTTCCCGCCGGGCCTGTTCGCTGTAGCGAACTACCAGCTTGCCGCCGCTCTGGGACTCGACTTCTATCCCCTGTTCGACCGCACGCAGGATTCGCCGTGCGCGTTCGATATTGGTCGCCCCGCCGGGCCCAGTCTTGTCGGGATCGATGATGGTGACGGAGGCGACATCGGCGGCGATGCCGATGTTGCGGTAGGGAATGCGTTCCTTGCGCAGTTCCACTCGCATGGACTGTACAAGGTTGGACAGCCGTTCGCGGAAGACGCTCTTGAGGTCGACCTCGAGCAGCAGGTGCGAGCCGCCGCGCAGGTCGAGACCCAGGTTCATCGCCTTGTTCGGCAGCCACGAGGGCAGCGCCGCCCGCTGGGACTTGGTCATCAGGTTCGGCACCGCAAACAGGAAGCCTGCGGCGACGACGGCAAAGATGACGATGATTTTCCAGCGGGCGAAGCGGATCATGAGAGATATTCCCCTGCCCGCGCCTCTCGCGGCGCGGGCCGTGACGGACTTGCGCGACTAGGACTTGTCGTTGGCGGGAGCCGAGGCTTCGGCCTCTTCTTCCTCGTCGCCGCGGGCATAGAGGCTCGCGATCATGCTGCGCGCGCAACGCACCCGGACGCCTTCGGCGATTTCGAGCTGCAACTCGCCCTCGCTCACGACCTTGGTGATGGTGCCGATGATGCCGCCCGAGGTCACGATCTTGTCGCCCCGGCGCAGGTTGGTCACCATGTCGCGATGCTCCTTGACCTTCTTCTGCTGCGGACGGATGAGCAGGAAGTAGAAGACGACGAAGATCAGGATAAGCGGCACGATGGTCATGATGTCGAAGCCGCCCGGCGCGCCGCCGGCGGCCTGGGCATAGGCCGGAGAAATGAGCATACGGGTCTCCCGTTCGAGTGCGTTCTTTTTGCCGCCACCCGGAGGGGCAGCGGCAAGGTCAGGCGGAATATAGCCATCCCGTGGCCGGTTGCAAACCAATCCTGCCGCCGAAAAGCGGTTAAGTCCTTGATTAGTCGAAAAAGCCGCGCCATCCTGCGGGCCATTTCAGGTTACGGAAAGCCGCCATGACCGAAGACGACCTCAAGTCCCTTCTGACCCGCATCGCCGAGGCGCTGGAGGGCCGTACCCGCCATGCCCCGGCCGAGGCCGCGCTCACCGGCGCCGACGCCTTCGTCTGGCAGGCCGACAGCGGGGACCTCGTACCCGTGGCCCGGGTCAACCGGATGCCCTTGGAACTGCTGCGCGGCGTCGAGCAGCAGCGCGACATCCTGTTCGAAAATACGCTGCGTTTCGCCCGTGGCCTGCCCGCCAACAACGCCCTGCTCTGGGGCGCGCGCGGGATGGGAAAATCGTCACTTATCAAGGCGGTACATGCCGCCGTCAACGACCGGATGGGCAGGAAAAAGGACGCAGACCGGCTGGCACTGGTCGAAATCCACCGCGAGGACATCGTCGCCCTGCCCGGCCTCCTGGCAGCGTTGCGCCGCTCGGCCCGCCGGGTCATCGTCTTCTGCGACGACCTGTCCTTCGATACCGACGATACCAGCTACAAATCCCTGAAAGCCCTGCTCGAAGGGGGCATCGAAGGGCGCCCGGAGAACGTGCTCTTCTATGCCACCTCCAATCGCCGCCACCTGATGCCGCGCGACATCATCGAGAACGAGCGCTCCACGGCGATCAACCCGGCCGAGGCGGTTGAGGAGAAGATCTCGCTGTCGGACCGGTTCGGCCTGTGGCTCGGGTTCCACGCCTGCGATCAGGATATTTTCTGCGATATTATCGAATGTTATGCGAAATACTTTAAGCTAAAAATAAAGCGCGATGAGCTGCGCGCCGGGGCCATCGAATGGTCCGTGACACGTGGCGCGCGCTCGGGCCGCGTCGCCTGGCAGTACATCCAGGACGTCGCCGGGCGGCTCGGACGCCGGCTCGACTGAACTTCAGGACAGATGCGGGCGCGGATCGACGGCCTTGCGGCCGCGGCGCAGCTCGAAATGCAGCTGGGGCGCGGCGACGGCCCCGGACTGGCCGACCTTGGCGATCGGCTGGCCGCGCTTGACCACCTGCCCACGGCGAACCAGCAATTCGCCATTGTGGGCATAGGCGGAGATCCAGCCCCCGGCATGGCGGACCAGCAGCAGGTTTCCGTAGCCGCGCAGCTCGTTGCCGGCGTAGGCGACGATGCCGTTGTCCGCCGCGCGCACGATTTCGCCGTCTTCGGCGGCGATGTTGATGCCGTCGTTGTAGAGCCCGCCCCCCTTGGAGCCGAACCCCGATACCACCTTGCCGCGCACCGGCCACAGGAATTTGGACGAGGCGCGCTTGGGCGGCTCCGCATCGGGATCGGCCAGTTCGATGTGGGGCGACGGCGGGTCGGGCGGCCGGCGAATGGACGCCTGCGGCGGCGGCGCCGGGTTGCGCAGTTCCTGCCCGCCGGCGCCTCGCCATGGAAGAACCAGGCGCTGTCCGGCAAACAGGCCGAAGTCCGGCGCCTTGAGGTCGTTCTGGCGGATCACCTCGCTGACGCTGGCGTCATGGTGCCGCGCGACAGCCGAAACCGTGTCCCCGGGCGCCACGACATAGACCCTGACGGAGGGCACCGAAAGCGACTGGCCGACCCGCAAGGCATAAGGCGGGCGCAGGCGGTTGGCATCGATCAGGGCGCGCAGCGGCACGCGCTCGCGCCGCGAGATGGCGTAAAGCGTTTCGCCGGTCTGTACGGTGACGCGGCCGCCGCCCTGCTGGCTGACGGTGCCGCCGGCGGGAGCGTCCCTGCCCGGTGCCACCTGCGGGCGCGGCAGCGCGGCGGTCTGCTGTTCGCGCTTTGTGATGACGGGCGCGCGGGTCACGGAACCGCGGCGCGGCACCGGGTCGATGGCGACGGTCGAAATGCCGCGGCGCGGCGCGGCGGTGACGGGCGGCGTATCAGCGGCGGGCGCGGTGTAATAAATGCCGGAGCGGTCGATCACCGGCGCGGGCGGCCCACTGCGGTTCATGGCACAGGCCGGCAAGACGAGTGCAGCCGCCACGACGGTGGCGATGCCGATGCCCGGGCGGACCGGGCCGATGTTCCCTGTTCCGCTATTCGACATGGTGCGGACAGTAATCGAGCAGCGCGCGGCGCTCAAGCCCGGTCGCGGACGCTCACGCCTCGCCATTCGCCCGTCCGCGTCCGTTGCCGTTTTCCGGCATGCCGCCGATCAGCGGCACGAAGCGCACCGCCCAAAGCTTCTCGCGGGTGACATTGCCGTCGTCGTCCTTGCGTACGCGCCAGACATGCTGATCGGAACTCGACGTGCCGAGCGGCAGAACCAGAACGCCGCCCGGCGCAAGCTGGTCTATGAAGGCCTGCGGCACCTCGCGGCTGGCCGCGGCGGTGACGATGATGCGGTCGAAAGGCGCCTGTTCCGGCCAGCCCTTCATGCCGTCGCCAGCGATGGCCGTGATGTTGTGATAGCCGAGCCGCGCGAGGCGCTTGTTAGTTTCGGCCAGCAGCGACTTGTGGCGCTCGATCGAATAGACGCGGCGGCACAGCTTCGACAGGACGGCCGCCTGGTAGCCGCAGCCGGTGCCGATTTCCAGCACCTTCATGCGCGGTCCAAGCTGCAAAGCCTGGGTCATCAGGCCGACGATCAGCGGTTGGCTGATGGTCTGTCCCTCGCCGATGGGCAGCGCCGTGTTTTCGTAGGCGCGGTCGCGGAACTGGGGCGGCACGAATTCTTCGCGGGGCGTGCGCTCGATCGCGCCGAGCACGCCGGCATCGGTCACGCCCTCGGCGCGCAGCTCCATGACGAGACGGATCTGGCGCGGCTCGCTGGTCACCGGAATACTCCGGAAAGCGCCCGCGTTTCCGCACGGTCCGTAAGATTCATCGACAGCGCCGTAACGGCGACGGCGCCGCGCCCGGTCACTTCCAGATCGGTCGTGCCCCTGCCCGGCCCTTCCTTGCGCGGGCTGCCGATCCAGTAATAGGGACGCCCGAAGGGATCGACCGCCTCGGTCACGCGCTCGATCTGGCGTCGGCGGCCCTGGGTCGCCGCCTCGATGCCGGTGACGGCCGATTGCACGCGGTCGGGAAAGTTGACGTTCATCACCACGTCGCGCTTCCACGGGCGCGCGGCGAGCTTCCTGATGATCTGCGGCGCGTAATGTTCCGCCGTCGCCCACTTGGCGGGATGTTCGGGCGTCACGATCAGGCTGAAGGCGATGCCGGGAATGCCCATGACGACGGCCTGCATGGCGGCGGCGACGGTGCCCGAATGGTTGATGTCCTCGGCCATGTTGCCGCCGTGGTTGATGCCCGACAGCACGAGGTCGGGCGCGCGGTCGCGCATGATCTCGCCGACGGCGATCAGCACGCAGTCGGTAGGCGTGCCGGTCACGGCGAAGCGGCGCGGCGCGTGACGGTGCACGCGGAGCGGCGTGCGCACGGTGAGCGAATGACTGGCGGCGGACTGTTCGACCTCGGGCGCCACGACCCAGACGTCGCGCGACAGCGTTCGTGCGATGCGCGCGAGGATCTTCAGTCCCTGCGCCCCGATGCCGTCGTCGTTGGTAACGAGAATGCGGGCAGCGGCAAGCTTCAGCGGCCCAGTGCCTTTCACGGCCGCCTCAGGCCGGGCCGATCTCGGCGAGCCCGCCCATGTAGGGGCGAAGCGCGTCGGGAACCCGGATGGTGCCGGAAGCCGTCTGGTAGTTTTCCATGACCGCGATCAGGGTGCGCCCGACGGCGAGGCCGGAACCGTTCAGCGTATGGACGAAGCGCGTGCCCTTCTCGTCGCCGGCGGGACGGTAGCGCGCCTTCATGCGGCGCGCCTGGAAGTCGCCGCAGTTGGAGCAGGACGAGATTTCGCGGTAGGCGTTCTGGCCCGGCAGCCAGACCTCGATGTCGTAGGTCTTGCGCGCCGAAAATCCCATGTCGCCGGTGCACAGCACGATGACGCGGTACGGCAGGCCCAGGCGCTTGAGCACCTCTTCGGCGGCCTTCGTCATGCGTTCGTGCTCGGCCTCGGACTGTTCGGGCGCGGTGATGGAGACCAACTCGACCTTGTCGAACTGGTGCTGGCGGATCATGCCGCGGGTGTCCTTGCCCGCCGCCCCCGCTTCGGAACGGAAGCACGGCGTCAGCGCCGTGTAGCGGCGCGGCAGCGTGGCTTCTTCGAGAATCTGTTCGCGCACCAGATTGGTGAGCGGCACTTCCGCCGTCGGCACCAGCCAGTGCTGGGTCGAGGTCACGAACAGGTCTTCGGCGAATTTCGGAAGCTGCCCGGTGCCGTAGAGGGCCTGATCGCGGACGAGGAAGGGTGGTGCGACCTCGGTATAGCCGTTTTCGCCCGTCTGAAGGTCCAGCATGAAGGCGCCAAGCGCGCGTTCGAGGCGCGCGAGCGCACCCTTGAGGACGACGAAGCGCGAGCCAGAGATGCGGGCGGCCGCCTCGAAATCCATCAGGCCGAGCTTCTCGCCCAGTTCGAAATGCTCAAGCGGCTTGAAATCGTAGGTACCGGGCGCGCCAACCTTGCGCAGCTCGACATTGGCGCTTTCGTCCTTGCCTTGCGGCACGTCGTCGGCGGGCAGGTTCGGAATGACGGAAAGCGCCGCTTCGAGATCGGCGTCGAGCTTCGCCGCTTCGGCTTCGGCGGCGGCCTGCGCGTCCTTGTCCTTGGCAACCTGTTCGATGACGGCGGAGGCGTCCTCGCCCTTCGCTTTCAGCGCGCCGATCTGTTTGGCGGCGGCGTTGCGGCGCGTCTGGATTTCCTGTGCGGCCGTCAGCGCCTCGCGCCGTTTGGCGTCCAGCGCCTTGAGGCTTTCGGCCAGCGGCGCAAGGCCGCGGCGCGCAAGAGCGGCGTCGAAAGCGTCGGGATTTTCGCGAATCTGTCGAATGTCGAACATGGTGCCAACCGGATACAGCAGCGAACGAAAGCGCGCTCACCATAGGGAATCGGCGCCGCGCCGTCCACTGTCAAAGGGTTTTCGAGTTTATTCCTCGCCCGCGTCGCGTTCGGCCTGGAGCCGTTTGCGCTCCACCATCTTCACCGCGAAGATCGAGATTTCGTAAAGGATGAGGATGGGAATGGCGAGGCCGACCTGGCTGATGACGTCGGGCGGCGTCAGGATGGCGGCGACGATGAAGGTGATGACGATGGCGTACTTGCGCTTGGCGCGCAGCCCTTCGGAAGTCACGATGCCGACGCGACCCATCAGCGTCAGCGCGATGGGAAGCTGGAAGCACAGGCCGAAGGCGAAGATCAGCTTCATGACGAGGCTGAGGTATTCCCCTACCCGCGCTTCGAGCTGGATCGGCAGCGCCCCGCCGCCGCCCGCCGATTCGAAGCTGATGAAGAACTGCCACGCCAGCGGGAAGATGAAGTAGTAGACGAGCGCGCCGCCCATGAAAAACAGCACGGGCGTGGCGACGAGGAACGGCAGGAAGGCCTTCTTTTCGTGGCGGTAGAGCCCGGGTGCGATGAACATCCACACCTGGCTGGCGATGATCGGGAACGACAGGAAAGCGCCGGCGAAGAAGGCGACCTTCATGTAGGTGAAGAAGGTCTCGTGGAGCGCCGTGAAGATCATGCGGCGTCCGGCTTGTCCGTGATAGGCGTCGGCCAGCGGCTTCACCAGGAACTGGAAGATGTCTGCCGAAAAGTAATAGCAGACAAGAAACGCGACGAAGAGCGCGCCGACCGAATAGACCAAACGGTTGCGCAGTTCGATCAGGTGTTCGAGCAGCGGCATCTTCTGCTCGGAAAGGCCGTCATCGTGTGGGTCCGGCCCCTCGATGTCGGGCGGATCGGCGACGTATTCGTCCTGCGGCAGCTGCGGGTCCTGCGGCTTGTCGGTCACGGCTTGCTCTCCGTGCCCGAGGTTCCGGTGGGCTTGGCCGGTTCCGTCTTCGCAGGCTTCTTGTCATCGCGCGGCGGGGCTTCGAGAGACGGCGCCTTGATATCGAAGGCTTCCTTGATCTCGCCCTTCGGGTCGATGGTTTTTTCGATGCCTTCCTCGAAGTTGCCGATGGAGCCGACCTGCTCTATCTCCTTGCGGACTTCATCCACGCCGGTCTGATGCGCCATCTGTTCGATGGAATCCTGGAACTGGCGCGCGACCGAGCGCACTTTTCCTACCCACTGGCCGAGGGTGTAAAGCGCACGAGGAAGGTCCTTGGGTCCGATCACGATGATCATCACGACGATGATCAGCAGCATTTCGGACCAGCCGATGTCGAACATGGAAACTTACCCGGTCGGGGCGGCGGCGAAGATGGCCGGACCCGAGATCAGCTCTTCTTGACGTCCGTTTCCGACTTCACGGTGGAGGTGGCGTCGATCGTCTTGTTGGCGCCGTCGTCGTCCTTCGGCGCTTCCTTTTCGGGTTCCGACAGGCCGGACTTGAAGTTCTTGATGCCCTTGGCCACGTCGCCCATCACCTTCGGCAGCTTGCCCGCGCCGAAAATGATCAGGACGATGACCAGGATCAGAATGACCTGCCAGACGCCGATACTCATGATGCAATCCTCGATCTTTGGTCCCTGGTGCGCCGGACGGGGCCGCCGGGGCCCGCGCCTGCAATTTCCGCGATCATGCCAGAAACCACGGCAGGGAGCAATGAAACCGGGCCTGAAACCTTGGCTTGCCTAGCCTTGCGCCTTGAATACGAAGGTCTGGCGCGGATCGAGGCTGACCGAGACCCTTTCGCCGCCGGCCGGGAAATCGTGACCGGGGGAGCGGACATGAACGTGCAGGTGCGCGCCTTCGAATTCGCCGATGCAGAGGTTCATGAACACGGCGCGGCGCAGCATGCGCGAATCGAGGACCTTGGCTTCTATCGGGCCGAGCATGCCGCCCGTTCGGGAGGCGGCGGCGATGCGGATCGCCTCGGGGCGGATCAGCACCTCGACGATCTCTCCTTCCGCCGCACCGGCGGGAGCCGCCACCGGTCCGAAAGGCGTATTGGCCTTGCCGCCCGATACGCGCGTGGTGAAGCGGTTGGTGGACGAGAAAAACCGCGTCACGAACGGGTTGAGCGGATGGCAATAGAGATCGGCCGGACGTCCCACCTGCTCGATGCGTCCGCGGTTCATGACCGCGATGCGGTCGGCGACGTACATCGCCTCTTCCGGATCGTGGGTAACGACCAGCGCCGTCACGCCGTGGGCCTTCAGCACCGCGAGCATTTCCTCGCGGATCATCGAGCGGGTCTGCGCATCGAGGCCGGAGAACGGCTCGTCCAGCAGGATGAGCCTGGGGTCCGGCGCAAGCGCGCGGGCCAGCGCCACGCGCTGCTGCTGGCCGCCCGACAGGACATGGGGATAGGCGTCGGAATAGCCGTCCATCTTGACCTGCTGCAGCATTTCGTGGATGCGCGCGCGGCGCGCGGATTCCGACAGCGCGCCGAGACCGAAGCCGACATTTTCCGCCACCGTCAGGTGTGGAAACAGCGCGGTATCCTGGAACACGAGGCCGACGCCGCGTTTTTCGGGAGGAACATGCAGGTGCCCGTCGGAAACTACCGTGCCGTTCATCAGCACCCGGCCCTTCTGGCATTCCTCCAGCCCCGCGGCGAGGCGCAGCGTCGTCGTCTTGCCGCAGCCCGACGGCCCGAGCAGGCAGAAAATTTCGCCGGGCATGATGGCAAGGGAAATGTCGTGCAGGACTTCCAGCCCGCCTTCGAAGGCATGGCTCACGTGTTCGAATTCGAGGACGCTTCCGTCGCTCACGGCCTGCCGGTCTCCTTGCCCGATCCCGTTCCCGGCCGCGACCGCGCAATGGCGAGGCTGAGCAGGATCACCGGAATGATCCCGACGAGAACGATGGCGAGCGCCGCGCTCGAGGATTCGGCCAGGCGCTCGTCCGAGGCCAACTGATACGTCCGAATGGCTAGCGTGTCAAAATTGAAGGGCCGCAGGATCAGGGTCGCGGGCAGTTCCTTCATGACGTCGACGAACACCAGCAGCGCCGCCGTCAGCAGGCTGCCGCCCATGATCGGCAGGTGCACCCGGACCAGCGCCTGGCGCGGACGCAGGCCCAGCGTGCGGGCGGCATCGTCCATGTGCGGGGTGATCTTGGCCAGCGATGCCTCGACCGTGTTGAGCGATACGGCAAGGAATCGCACCACGTAGGCGAAGGTCACGGCGACGATGGTGCCTGACAGGATCAGTCCCGGCCCCGCGCCGAACAGGCGCCGGGCAAGGTCGTTGATCGCGGTGTCCGCCCAGGCAAACGGGATCAGCACGCCGACGGCGACGACGGCGCCGGGCACCGCGTAGCCCATCGCCGACAACCGCGCGGCCGCGCCGATCAGGCGCGAGGGGCGCAGGCGCTGCGCATAGGCGATGGCGACGGCCACCGCCAGCGCCAGGGCGGCCGCCACGGTCGCCAGCACGAAGGAATTGAAGGCGAGCGCCATGAACCCGGCGTCGATGACATCGGGCGCCGTCAGCCACGACCAGTAGCCGAGCGCGCAGGCGGGCAGGAGAAAGCCGAGCGCAACCGGCGTCAGGCAGGCGAGCGTGGCGAGCGCCTTGCGCGCCCCTTTCAGGCGATAACCGGGCAGTTCGCGGTAGCGCGGGCTGGTGTGGTGGACGCGCCCGCCGCCGCGCGAAAACCTCTCCGCCAGCACGAGGGCGAAGATGAACAGCATCAGCACCGCTGCAAGCTGTGCCGCCGCGGCCGTTTCACCGAGGCCGTACCACGTGCGGAAGATGCCGGTGGTGAACGTGTCGACGGCGAAATACTGCACCGTGCCGAAGTCGTTCAGCGTTTCCATCAGCGCAAGGGCCACGCCGGTGGCGATGGCGGGACGCGCCAAGGGCAGCGCCACCGAGATGAAGGCGCGCAAGGGCGTGCGGCCGAGCGTGCGCGAGACTTCGAGGACGCAGACGGATTGTTCCAGAAAAGCCGCGCGCGACAGCAGGTAGACGTAGGGGTAGAGCACCAGCACCAGCATGACGACGGCGCCGCCGAGGCTGCGGATTTCAGGGAACCAGTAATCCCCCCTTCCCCAGCCGAAAAGGGCCCGCAGGCTCTCCTGCACCGGTCCCGCGTAATCGAGAAGCCCCGTGTAGGTGTAGGCAATCACGTAGGCCGGCACCGCCATCGGCAGCAGAAGCGCCCATTCGAAAATGCCGCGGCCGGGAAAGCGGCACATGGTGACGAGCCACGCTGTGCCGACGCCGATGACCAGCGTTCCCGCACCCACGCCGAGCATCAGCCAGAGCGAGTTCCCGATGTAGCTCGGCAACACCGTCGATGCGAGATGGCGCCAGACGTCGCCGGTCGGAACGAAGACATGCAGAAGCACCACTACCACCGGAATGGCGATCAGCGTCGCCACGGTAATGGCGAACAGCGACCAGCCGTCGAGCCGCCAGCGCGATTTCGCGCGGGCGGCCCGTTCCGGCGTGCCGATGGTGTAAGGCTCGGTACTCAGTTCCGGTTCTCCTCCGGCAATCGGATCGTCAGCGCCAGCCGACCCTGTCGAGCAGTTTTACGGCGGCCGGATTGTTCTTGCCGATGACCGAGACGTTCAGGTCGTCGCGCTTGAACTTTCCCCAGGACGCAACGACGGGGGCCATTTCAACATCCTGGCGAACCGGATATTCGAAATTCTCCCTGGCGACAAGTTCCTGAACTTCCTTGCTGACCAGATATTCGATGAACTTGATGCCGTTGGCCTTGTTCGGCGCGTACTTGGTGAGCCCGGCGCCCGACACGTTGACGTGCGTGCCGCGGTCCTTCTGGTTCGGGAAAAACACGCCGATCTTGGCGACCACGGCCTTGTCGGCGGCGCTTTTGGAGGCCGACAGCAGGCCGAGGTAATAGGTATTGGAAATGGCGATATCGCCTTCCCCTGCGGCCACGGCCTTGATCTGGTCGCGGTCGCCGCCCTTGGGCTTGCGCGCGAGGTTGGCGACGATACCCTTCGCCCAGCCTTCCACCTTGGTCACGCCATGTGCGGCAACCAGCGATGCGACGAGGGACTGGTTGTAGATGTGGTTCGACGAACGCACGAGGATCTTGCCCTTCCACTTGGGATCGGCGAGGTCCTCGTAGGTCGAAAGCTGGGACGGCTTCACGCGGGTCTTGTCGTACATGATCACGCGGGCGCGCATGGTCAGGCCGGTCCACAGGCCCGTGGGCTCGCGCAGTTCGGGCGGCACGGCCTTTTCGATGGTGGCCGACTTGAACGGCTGGAACAGCCCCGCCGCCTGGGCGCGGCCGAGATTGCCGGCATCGACCGTGATCAGCACGTCGGCGGGCGAATTCTGGCCTTCGCGGCGCAGGCGCTCGAACAGGGCGTTGACGTTGCCTTCGACGACGTTGACGCGGATGCCGGACGCCTTTTCGAAGTTGGCGTAGATCGTCTTGTCGGCCTGGTAGTGGCGCGACGAATAGACGTTCACGACTTCCGCGGCCTGGAGGCTGGATGCCGCGAATGCCGCCGCGATAGCGAGGGCGGGAATGCGCAGGTTCATTTGGACTACTCCCTTTGGTTGGGCGTTGCGGGTGCAGCTTGTTGCTGCGGTTCGTTGCAAATGCGAATGCCTTGCAATCGCATTAATGAAACTACTACCAGCGCCCGTGACCCTTTGCAATTTAATTTTATATCGAAGGAAAACTTGCCCGAGTTTAGGCAAACCCGCGATTGGCGGGCAAGTCAAATCCGGAGTGTTTATAGGGAAAACAGATTTTTTAAACGCCGATCAGTTACGCGGAGCATCCGGGTCCGTATCGGTGGCGTCCGGCTCGATCCCCTGCTCCGCCGCATCGTCGCCGGTATCGGCGTCGGCATCCCCAGAAAGGTCCATGTCGAGGAGTTCGTCGTCGTCGGCAAGCGAATCTTCTTCCTCTTCCTCCTCGGCTCCGGCGTTCTGGACGTCGGTGATCTGGATCGCCGGACGCTTGTCGAGAAGCCCGGCCGAGCGCAGGTCGTCAAGCCCCGGCAGATCGTCGATGGCCGCAAGCCCGAAGGTGGTGAGGAAGCCCTGCGTTGTGCCCCAGGTCACCGGGCGGCCAGCCGTGCGCCTGCGCCCGCGCGGGCCGATCCAGCCCGCTTCAAGCAGCGAATCAAGGGTGCCCCTGCTCAGCCCCACGCCGCGGATTTCTTCGATTTCCGCGCGGGTGATCGGCTGGTGATAGGCAACGATGGCGAGCGTCTCCATGGCGGCACGGGACAGCTTCCGTGCCACGGTCATGTGAACACGCAGCTCTTCGGACAGGTCTTCGGCGGTGCGGAAGAACCACTTGCCGCCCGCCATCGCGAGGTTCACGCCGCGGTTGGCGTACGATTCCGAAAGACTGGCGAGCAGCGCAGCGACGGGAGCGCCGTCGGGAAGCCGTTCGGCAATGTCCTTTTCGGCGAGCGGATCGGTAGCCGAAAACAGCACCGCTTCAAGAAGACGCAGATGATGGGCGTCGATCTCCACCGGTTCAGCGGGCGCCGGCGGTGTTTCTTCGCCAGCCTGTTCGCTGGCTTCCGCGGGCGCAGACGCGTTCGCTTCTCCGGCGGTCTCCGGTTCGTTCTCGTTTTCGGTCTTGGGATCGGCTTCGTTCATGTTTTCTGTCATTCGCTTTTACGGGGACGCACGAAAATGGGAAGGAACGGCCCCTCCTGCCGCAACTCGGCCTGGCCTTGGCGGACCAGTTCCAGGGTGGCGACGAAGGTGGAGGCAACGGCCGAGCGCTTGACGATGCCGTCCTTGATTCCTTCGGGAAGGAAAGTGACCAGATTTTGCCAGTCGGGGATGCGGCCAAGCAAGCGGCGCAGGCGTTCGACGGCCTGTTCGACCGAATAAAGTTCCTGGGCGGCGATATGCAGGGTCGTGTCGGTGACGCGGGACTGGATCTGGCCGTAGGCCTTGAGCAGCTCGTAGAGATTGGGCTGGAACACCGCTTCCTTGATGACTTCCACGCCCTCGGGCGCGCCGCGCAGAAAAACATCGCGGCCGACCAGCGGCCGTGCGAACAGGCGCAGGCCCGAGTCCTGCATGGATTCGAGGCGGCGCAGCTGGAACGCCAGCGCTTCCGCCATCTGGGCGCCGGTGGGCTGTTCTTCCTCGGTCTCGTCAGGCAGCAGCAGGCGCGATTTCAGGTAGGCGAGCCACGCCGCCATCACCAGGTAATCGGCGGCGATTTCCAGGCTGATGCGCTGGGCGGCGGCGATGAAGGCGAGGTACTGGTCGGCGAGCGCAAGGATCGAAATCTTGGCGAGGTCCACCTTCTGGTCGCGCGCCAGGTTCAACAGCAGGTCGATGGGACCTTCGAAGCCTTCGAGGTCGAGGACGAGCTGCCCCTCAAGCCCCTCGATTGCCGCGGGTTCCGTGGCATGGGCCTCTCTTTCGGGTGCGCCGTCGAAATCGGTCATGGCGGTATTCTACCGGTGTCCGGTCAGGGTTGCGATCAGTTCGATGAGTTCACCGGCAGGAATGCCGACGATCCAGCGGAAGATATCGAGGTTGAGGCCGAGCCGCCCCCCGATGAAAGGCAGAAGAAACAGCGCCGCGAGCAGGATCACAAGCCCATATTTTTCCAATCGCGCCAAAGGATAGGCGATGGCGTCCGGCAACAGGCCGACGGCGACCCTGCCGCCATCGAGCGGCGGCAAAGGTATCATATTAAAGACTGCCAACACGACATTGATAACTATTGAATTATTCAGGTTAGCGATAAGCCAGGGCGCAGCCCAGCCGGGAGCCAGCGGCGCCACGTGCAGCAGCAGCGCCGAAACCAGCGCCAGCACGATATTCACGCCCGGACCCGCCGCCGCCACCCAGACCATGTCGCGACGGGGGTGGTTAAGCTGCGAAAAGTCCACCGGAACCGGCTTGGCATAGCCGAACAGGAAAGGCGCCTTGGTCAGGAGCAGCAGCGCCGGCAGAAGGATGGTGCCGAAGGCGTCGATATGGCGAAGCGGGTTCATGCTGACCCGCCCCGCCATCAGCGCCGTGGTATCGCCGAAGCGAAGGGCCGCGTAGCCGTGGGCGGCCTCATGCAGGGTGATGGCGAGGATCACCGGGATCACCCAGACCGAGGCGACGACGGCAACGCGGATAATTTCGTCGATCACGCCCCGCCCCCGGAGACTGGGGCAAGCATCCTGGCGAGTTCCTCTTTGGCGGCCTCGGCATCGAAGGGTTCGGGAGCGCCGAGAGCGCCGAGGGAGCGCGCAAGGCGCCGTTCGGCGGTCGCCGACAGATCGGCACAGCCTGCGGCAGCCGGGACCATTTCTTCCAGCTTGCCGTTGCAATGCAACATCAGGTCACAGCCCGCGGCGAGCGCGATGCGGGCGCGTTCGTCGTACGGCCCGGTCAGCGCCCCCATCGACAGGTCGTCGGAAAGCACGATCCCGTCGAAGCCGATTTCGCCGCGGATGATGTTGTCGATAACGGCGCGGGACTGGGTCGCGGGCCGGTCGGGATCGCAGCAGTCGTATATCACGTGGGCCGTCATGGCCCAGGGTTCGGGGTCGCGGCGGCGCGCCAGCGCCTTGAAGGGGGCGAAATCACGCGCAGACAGGTCGGCGCGGTGCGCCGTCACACGCGGCAGGGCCTTGTGGCTGTCCACCTCGGCGCGGCCGTGACCGGGGATGTGCTTGATCACCGGCAGGACGCCCGCCGCCGCCAGCCCTTCGCAGAACGCACCGGCCAGCATGCGGACCGGGCCGGGTTCGGTTGCGAAGGCGCGGTCGCCGATGATCGGATCGGCGTCGGCGACCGGAACGTCCGCGACCGGAGCGCAATCGACGTTGATGCCGAGCGCGATCAGTTCGTTTCCGATCATCTGTGCGTTCAGTCGCGTCGCCATGAGGCCGAGTTCGGCGTTCAGCCGGTAAAGTTCCCCGAAAACCGCGGCAGGCGGTGCCGCGCGCCATTGCGGCGCGCGCAGGCGGGCCACCCTGCCCCCCTCCTGGTCGATCAGCACCGGTGCATCGGCGCGGCCGACGGCGTTCCGCATTTCGGTGGTCAGCGCGCGGACCTGATCCGGCGATGCGATATTGCGGGCGAACAGGATGAAACCGAGCGGGTCGGTTTCTTGCAGAAAGTTGAGTTCCTTGGCGCCGAGCCGCGTTCCAGCGACGCCGACGATCAGAGCTTTGGGCACGGCGCGCTCAGGGCTTGACGACGATGCAGCCGACCTTGCGCTGCACCAGCTTGCGGCACAGGCCATCGGCTGCCGCCTTGTCGGCGAGCGGGCCCATTCGCATGCGGTGGTAGACGCCCTTGGCGCCGAGATCCGCGCGCGCAATTTCGCCGCTCAGGCCTTTCAGGATGTCGGCATTGGCCTTCTCGATGCGGGCAAGGGCGGCTTTGGCGCGCGCTTCCTCGCGCACGGCGCCGAGCTGAATGCGCCAGGCACCCGAAGCCGAAGTGGCCTTGGCGGCGGCTTTCGGTGCCGCGGCGGGCTCCTTGGGCGCGGTTACACGAGCGGCCGCGACCTCGCGTTCGCTGACCACCGGGGCCGAGGGTACCGGTGCCGGGGGAGCAGATTCGTTGGGAGCATCGGCGCGTGGCGCGATGGCTGGTGCATCGGGAACCAGCGGTCCCGCTGGCGGCTTCGGCGCGGCTTCCGCCGCCGGGCGCGCCACCGGGGTTTCGGCGGGGGGCAGCAGGCGCTCGACCTTCTGGGGCTGAGCGTCCGGGGTGATCTGGTTGAAGACCTGGATGTTGCGGTTGGGAACGTCCATGCCGCCCGGTTCGGCCGGGCGTTCCTTGATCGGCTCGCGCTCGGCAGTGATCACTGGCACGGTCGCGCCGGGGTTTTTCTGTCCCTTGCTGGTCGCGTACCAGGCGACGCCGGCAAAAGCGCCGAGGGCGACCAGGGCGATGACCATGGTCAGCAGCCGGGCGCGCCGTGGACGCGGTTCGGGGCGTTCGCGCCGGTCGATCACGTCGGCGGCGGGAGCCGTCAGGCGCGGTTCGAACCTCGGTTCATTCTGGCCTTGGTCGGATGGCATCACCGCATCTCCTCGACAGGTTTGACGCCGAGCACTTCAAGGCCCGAGGCGATCACCAGCTGCAGGCCGCGCACCAAGGCGAGGCGCGCCGCCATGACGGCATCGTCATCGACGAGGAAACGCGCATCGGCGTCGGCGTTTCCCTTATTCCACAACCCATGAAACGCCGCCGCAATTTCCTGAAGGTAATAGGCGATGCGGTGCGGTTCGTGGGCCTCGGCGGCGCTTTCCACGATTCGTGGCCAGCCCGCCATCAGGCGGATCAAATCAATCTCCTCCGTCGCGGTCAAGCTGTCGAGCGAGATCGAGGCGAGCGTTTCGGTATCGGTTGCGACGCCGGGACGGTCGGCGGCGGCATTGCGGAAGATCGAGCAGGCGCGCGCGTGGGCGTACTGGACGTAGAACACGGGATTGTCGCGGGTCTGTTCCAGAACCTTCTTGAGGTCGAATTCGAGCGCCGCATCGTTGGAGCGCGTCAGCATGATGAAGCGCACGACGTCCTTGCCGACTTCGTCGACCACATCCTTGAGGGTGACGAAGGTCCCGGCGCGCTTGGACATGCGCACCGGCTCGCCGTTTTCGGTAAGCGAGACGAGCTGGCAGAGTTTGACGTCGAGCGCGCCCTTCACGCCGGTCAGCGCCTCGACCGCGGCCGCGACGCGCTTGACGTAGCCGCCGTGGTCGGCGCCCCAGACATTGATCATGCTCTGGAAGCCGCGCCGGTGCTTGTCGAGGTGATAGGCCACGTCGGAGGCAAAATAGGTCCAGCTGCCGTCGGACTTCTTGAGCGGGCGGTCGACGTCGTCGCCGAACTGGCTCGAGCGGAACAGCACCTGCGGGCGCGGCTCCCAGTCCTCGGGCTTCATGCCCTTGGGCGGCTCCAACACGCCGGTATAGATCAGCCCCTTGCCGTCGAGCAGGCCGTAGGCCTCGTTCACCCTGCCCGCCTCGACCAGCGCGCGCTCGGACGAAAAGACGTCGTGGCGGACGCCGAGTGCTGCGAGATCGGAGCGGATCATCGTCATCATTTCGGCGATGGCGAAGTCGCGCAACGGGGCGAGCCAGGTTTCATCAGGCACGCCGAGCCATTTCTCGCCGTCGCGCTTGGCCAGCGCATGGCCCGCATCCTTCAGGTACTCGCCGGGATAGAGGCCTTCGGGAATGGTGCCGATGTCCTCGCCCAGCGCCTCGCGGTAGCGCAGGTGCAGCGAGCGCGCCAGCACGTCCACCTGGGCGCCGGCGTCGTTGATGTAATATTCCTTGGTGACGTCGAAGCCGGCCTTGGCCAGAAGCTGCGCCAGCACGTCGCCGACGACGGCGCCGCGGGCATGGCCGACATGCATCGGGCCGGTCGGGTTGGCGGAGACGTATTCGACGTTGGTCTGGCGCCCGGCGCCGATGTCGGAATTGCCGTAGGCCGTACCAGCTTCCAGCACGTCGCGCAGGCGCCCGTGCCAGAAGCTCTGCGCCAGGGTCAGGTTGATGAAGCCCGGGCCGGCGACGACGGCCTTTTCGATGGCGTGGTGGGCGCCGAGGCGCTCGGCCAGCAGGGCCGCCAGCTCTCGCGGGTTCTTGCCCGCGGGCTTGGCCAGCACGAGGGCGGCATTGGTGGCGATGTCGCCGTGGGCGGCTTCGCGCGGGGGATCGCAGGAGAAACGCGACGTATCAAGGCCCTTCGGCAGCAGGCCTTCCTGCCCCAAATCTTCGACTACTTTCGCAACTTCTGACTGAAGCTCTCTGAAAATGTTCATTTTTTCTTCTAACGTGGCAGTTCGACGCCGCCGATCAGGCGACGGTGTTCGTTGAGCGCGTAACGGTCCGTCATGCCCGCGATGTAATCGCAGACGAGGCGCGCCGTTTCCGGCCGACCGAGCCCCCCGTCCTGCCAGTCGGGCGGAAGGTGGCCGGGCTGGCCGAGGAACAGGTCGAACAGTTCCCGCACCACCCGCTTGCCCACGGCTGTCATGGCGTTGACGCGGTCGTGGCGGTACATGCGGGTGAACAGGAACCGCTTGAGCGCGCGGTCGTTTTCGGCCATCGCGGGGGAAAAAGCAATGACCGGCTCATCGAGGGCGCGGATTTCGGCGGCGCTCTGCGGCATCGCCGCCCCAAGGCGCGCGCGCGATTCGGTCAGGAGGTCGGACACCATGGCGTTGATCAGGCGGCGCACCGATTCGTGGATCAGGCGGGTGCGGTCGATGCCGGGATGGCGCTTTGCCACTTCGGCGAAGACCGGCCCGGCAAGCGGCACATCGGCGAGATCGGCGACGTCGAACAAGCCCGCCCTGAGGCCGTCGTCGATATCGTGGTTGTTGTAGGCGATATCGTCGGAAAGGGCAGCCACCTGCGCCTCTGCCGAGGCATAGGTGTTGAGCTCCAGCGGGAAGATGGCGTCGAACTCGGCAATGACGCGGGGAATCTGTTTTATTGCTTCCCCGCCCCGGCGCGCCAGCGGGCCGTTGTGCTTGACCACGCCTTCGAGCGTTTCCCATGTGAGGTTCAGCCCGTCGAACCCGGCGTAGCGCTGTTCCAGCCGTGTCAGGATGCCCAGCGTCTGGGCGTTGTGGTCGAAGCCGCCGAAATCGGCCATGGCTGCGTTGAGCGCGTCCTCGCCGCAATGGCCGAAGGGCGTGTGGCCGAGATCGTGGGCGAGCGCCAGCGCTTCGGCGAGGTCCTCGTTGAGGCCGAGCGAGCGTGAAATCGAGCGGGCGATCTGGCTGACTTCGATCGAATGGGTCAGGCGCGTGCGATAGTAGTCGCCCTCGTGATAGACGAACACCTGGGTCTTGTGCTTGAGGCGGCGGAAGGCGGCGGAATGGATGACCCGGTCGCGGTCGCGTTGGAAACACGAGCGCGAGGCGCTCTCGGGTTCGGCGAAAAGGCGGCCCCGGCTCTCCTCCGGGTGGCAGGCGTAGGGTGCCAGTCTCGGGCCGAATGCCCGGGACGGCGCTTCAGGCTGAATAGTGAATTCCGCTGCCATGTGGTCGACTCCGCCTGGCACTCTCCCATGCGGGCCCCCATGGCGCAATGGCGCAATGGCGCGGATTTTAGCGGGTTTGGGCGGTTTATCGCCGGTCCGGTTTGACAAATTGCAAATCATTCCTAGATAAGGTCCTGTAGGCCCCCGGCCCGGAACTCGGAGCAAGCAGCAGTCATGAGCGAAAGCGCCACCCATCCCGTCGTCTCCCTGACCGAACGCGCCGCGCGGCGCATCGCCGAACTGGTGGCCGAGCCGGAGCACCAGGGCATGATCCTGCGCCTCGCGGTTTCCGGTGGCGGCTGCTCGGGCTTTTCCTACGGCTTTTCCTTCGACGATGAACAGCGCGCCGATGACCATGCCTTCGGGCGCGACGGCGTGACGCTGCTGGTCGACGAGGTATCGCTCGGGCTTCTCGGCGGCGCCGAGGTCGATTTCGTCGAGGAGATGGTTGGGTCTTCCTTCGTGGTGCGAAACCCCAATGCCAAGGCATCCTGCGGCTGCGGCAATTCCTTTTCGGTCGGCTGACGCGCCCGCCGCCCCCTGATAAGATCGAGGCCCGCCCCGGCGGGCCTTTTCATTTGCCTCACGGGAGGAGTTTTTGGCCAAGATCGCCACCTGGAACGTCAATTCGGTCAAGGCGCGGCTGCCCAATGTGCTCGACTGGCTCAAGGCCGAGGCGCCGGATGTCGTCTGCCTCCAGGAAATCAAGTGCATGACCGACGCCTTTCCGCGCCTCGAGTTCGAGGACGCCGGTTATTCCTGCGCCGTGCACGGGCAGAAAACCTACAACGGTGTCGCTATCCTCGCGCGCGGCAACATCGAGGACGTGCGCGAAGGCCTGCCCGGCATGAAGGACGACGAACAGGCGCGCTATCTCGAGGCCGTGGTCGACATCGGCGGGCGCATGGTGCGGGTGGCCTCCATCTACCTGCCCAACGGCAATCCCGTGGATACGGAGAAATTCACCTACAAGCTGCGCTGGATGGACGCGCTCTGCGCCCATGCCCGCGACCTGCTGGCGCTCGAGGAACCGGTGGTTCTGGCGGGCGATTACAACGTCATTCCCGAGGACGGCGACGTTTACGATCCCGACGGCTGGCGAGAAGACGCGCTGTTTCGCATGGAGGTGCGGCGCAAGTTCCGTTCCCTCCTCAACCTCGGCTATACCGAGGCCTATCGCACCCTGCACCGCGAAATCGGCCGTTACACCTTCTGGGATTACCAGGCAGGCGCCTGGCAGAAAGGCTTCGGCCTGCGCATTGACCACCTGCTGCTGAGCCCGCAGGCGACCGACCTGCTGGCGGCCTGCGACATCGACAAGGGGCCGCGCGGCAAGCCCAAGGCTTCCGACCATACGCCGATCTGGTGCGAACTTTCGCCGTGATCCCTTCATGAACCGTGAAATCAAGCAACTGACGGCGCTGTTCCTCGGCTTCGGGCTGCTCATGCTGGCGAGCGGCTTGATCAATTCGCTGCTGGCGCTACGCATGGGGATCGAGGGCTTTCCCCTGTCGTCCACCGGCCTCGTCATGTCGGCCCATGCCTTCGGCTTTCTGCTCGGCCCGCTTGTCGTGCCGCGTCTCATCCACCGGGTCGGGCATATTCGCCTGTTTGCCATCTTGGCCGCCATGGCGGCAACGGCAACACTCGCCCACCCCCTGCTGATCCACCCTGTTTCGTGGCTGCTGTTGCGCATGCTGACCGGTTTCGCGCTGTCTGGATGCGCGATGATCCTGGAAAGCTGGCTCAATCACAGGACGGCGTCCGACATGCGCGGGCGCGTGCTGGGCGCCTACATGACCGTGAACTACCTCGGCTTCGGTGCGGGCCAGTTCCTTTTGCTGGCGGGCAAGCCTTCGGGCTTCGAGCTGTTTTCCTATGCCGCCATGCTGTTCGCGCTGGCATTGCTGCCGGTGGCGGCGACGCGCATCGGCGAGCCGGAACGCCCCGAGCCCCGCCTGCCCTCCGTCCGCCGCCTGTGGCGGCTGTCGCCGCTCGGCACCGTCGGCTGCTTTGCCGCGGGCTTCATCGGGACGTCCTTCGTTTCGGCGGGACCGCTGTTTGCGCGCGCGCGCGGCCTCGAAACCTCCGATATCGCGGTTTTCATGGGCCTCGCGGTCATCGCGGGCCTTGCCCTGCAGATGCCGATGGGGCGGCTGTCCGACCGCCTCGACCGCCGCCGGCTGATTGCGGGTGTCGGCTTTGCCATCATCGGCGCGGCACTGGTGATGATTTTCGTTTCGCGCCTCGGGGATTGGGGGGCCATCGGTGCGGCCATCCTTTATGGCGGCGTTGCCTATGTCCTCTATCCGCTGGCCGTCGCCCATGCCAATGACGTGGTGTCGAAGAACGACAGCGTTGCCGTCAGCGGCGGGCTGATCTTCGCCTCCGGCACCGGGGCGACGCTGGGGCCGATCATTTCCACCTCGGCGATGGGGCTGATGGGGCCCGACGGCCTGTTCGTGACGATCGCCGTCATGGCGGCGATCCTCGGCGGGTTCGCTGTCTGGCGTGCAGTCGAAGCGCCGCCGGTGCCCGATTCCGAGAAATCCGGCTTCATGCCCATGGCGCCCGCGACCCCGGCCGTGGTCGAATTGGACCCGCGCGCCGTGCCGCGGCCGGAAGTCACCATTTATCCACCTGAAAACGGCGGCGAAGGCCGTCCCTAGCCCACTGGACGAAGCGCCCGGCCCGGGCGAGGATGCCCCCATGGCGGCGATGAAACTCGTGATCTGGTCGGTACGCATTGCGGCGCTTGGGCTTGTCCTTGGCGTGGTGGCGGCGTTCGTTGCCGTTGGTGCCGGGTTCGGACATCGGTTGGGCTGGTGGGCCTACCGCGACGGCTTCGCGGTGCTCGGCTGGGTTGCCTGGTTGGGCCTGGGATCCGTGGTGATTTCGCTTCTGGGACTCGCGCTTGGATGGTCGCGGGTGCGCGGCGCCGTTCTCATGGCTCTGATCGGCGTCGTCCTCGGCGGTGCCGTCGCGTGGATTCCCTACCAGAGCCGCGCGGTGCTGCGGGCGAGCGTGCGTCTGCCCGACGTCACCACCGATACGGTGGCCCCTCCGGCCTTCGTTGCCGCGATCGAGGTTCGCCGCGCTTCGGGGGCGCGCAACAGCGCTGAATACGATCCTGATAACGCCGCCGTGCAGGCGCGCACCTATCCCGATATCGCGCCGGTCCGCCTGACCGTTTCCCCCGATGTCGCCTTCGACCGTTCGGTTGCCGTCATGCGGAAGATGGGGCTCGACCTGCTTGCCGCGGACAAGGCGACAGGCCGGATCGAGGCGACGGCGACGACCTTCTGGTTCGGTTTCAAGGACGACGTGGTGATCCGGGTAAAGGCTGACCCAGGTGGTGCGCGCGTGGATATCAGGTCGTCGTCCCGCGTTGGCGGGCGCGATGGCGGCACCAATGCCGCGCGGGTGCGAACGATCGCGCGCCGGATCGGCGGCGGCTAGGCCGGCACCATCGGGTGCAGCAGGCGGTGAAGGTCGAGACTGAGTTCGTCCGCCCCCGACTGCGTCAGCATCGCGTGGACCTGTCCGCGGTGATGGGTCTGGTGATTGAAGAAATGGGCGACCAGGATGTCGGCGCCGTCCTGACGATACTGGCCTAAATGATCCTTGTACTGGAAACGTGCCGACAGGAAGGCGATCTTCAGTTCTTCCATGAATTCCTGGATACGGTCGTCCTCTTCGGCGCGCGCGGTCCGCAACTCGTCGAAATCCGGATAGAGGATCGTGTCGAGGCTCGGCGCTTCACGGTCTGTCTGGGTGAAGCGATCCATCCAGATGCGATCGACGACGAGAATGTGGTTGAGCAATCCCATCACCGAGCCGAAGACGCAGACGCGCGGGCGCAGGATTTCTTCCCGCGGAAGCGCGGCGCAGGCTGAGTAAATGGTGCGGTTGGCGCGCCTGTTATAGCGCCCCAGCATCTGGAAATGCGACAGCAGAGATGCGGACATCTTTCGCCTCCTCGCCGGTGGCGTTCGTTACGGACATGCCCCCCTATCGCACCATTTCAGCAGACTTTGGTTAACGCGAGATTGCCGGCGCTGCAGAAATACCCATGAAAAAGGGGCGGAAACCGTGGTTCCCACCCCTTTCATGGCCGGATATTGCGTTGTTAGATATCGGCGTAGATATGAGTTTCGGCTTCCGCGCCCGGATGGGTCACGGCCCCTTTGTAGGCCGGGCCGACCAGCTGGGCGAATTTCCACAAGGCGCCCGACTGGTAGTTGTTCTGGCGCGGCTTCCATGCCTTGCGCCGCGCGTCCAACTCGGCCGGGGAAAGATCGACGTCGAGCGTACCCTTTTCCGCGTCGATACGGATCATGTCGCCGTCCTTGAGCAGGCCGATGGGACCGCCGATGGCGGCTTCGGGCCCGACATGGCCGATGCAGAAGCCGCGTGTCGCACCCGAGAAGCGCCCGTCGGTGATCAGCGCCACCTGCTCGCCCATGCCGCGGCCGTAGAGTGCCGCGGTGGTGGACAGCATTTCGCGCATGCCGGGGCCTCCCTTGGGGCCCTCGTAGCGGATGATGATGACGTCGCCTTCATTGATGCGGCCCTCGACGACGGCGGCGAAGGCCTGTTCCTCGCAGTCGAAGCAGCGCGCGGGGCCGGTGAAGGTCAGCTTCTTCATGCCCGCGACCTTGACGATGGCGCCTTCGGGGGCAAGCGAACCCTTGAGGCCGACGACGCCGCCGGTCGGCGTGATCGGGCTGGTGGCGGGCCGCACCACGTCCTGGTCCTTGGGGAACACGATATTGGCGTGGTTCTCGGCGAGGGTCTTGCCGGTGACGGTCAGGCACGAGCCGTCGAGGATCCCGGCATCGAGCAGCGTCTTGATGACGATGGGCACGCCACCGACATCGAACAGGTCCTTCGCGACGTAGCGTCCGCCCGGCTTGAGGTCGGCGATATAGGGCGTTTCACGGAATATCTTCGCCACATCGTCGAGGTCGAACCTGATCCCCGCTTCGTGCGCCATCGCCGGCAGGTGCAGGGCGGCATTGGTCGAGCCGCCGGTGGCGGCGACGACCTTGGCTGCGTTCTTGAGCGCGGCAAGGGTGACGATGTCGCGCGGGCGAATGTTCTTTTCGAGCAGGTCCATCACCGCGCGGCCGGAGGCTTCGGCATAGGCATCGCGGCTTTCGTAAGGAGCAGGCGCGCCGGCGGAGCCGGGCAGCGCGAGGCCGATGGCCTCCGACACGCAGGCCATGGTGTTGGCGGTGAACTGGCCGCCGCAGGAACCGGCCGAAGGACAGGCGACGCATTCGAGCTCGTGCAGGTCTTCGTCGGACATCTTGCCCGCCGCGTGCTGGCCCACGCCTTCGAACACGTCGACGACGGTGACGTCCTTGCCCTTGAACTTGCCGGGCAGGATGGTGCCGCCGTACATGAACACGCTGGGCACGTTGAGGCGCAGCATCACCATCATCATGCCCGGCAGCGACTTGTCGCAGCCGGCAAGGCCGACGAGCGCGTCATAGCAGTGGCCGCGCATGGTGAGTTCGACCGAATCGGCGATCACCTCGCGGCTGACCAGCGAGGACTTCATGCCTTCGTGGCCCATGGCGATGCCGTCGGTGACGGTGATGGTGGTGAATTCCCGCGGCGTGCCGCCGGTATCGGCGACCCCCTTCTTGGCCGACTGCGCCTGGCGCGACAGCGCGATGTTGCAGGGCGCGGCCTCGTTCCAGCAGGTGGCGACGCCGACGAAGGGCTGGTTGATCTGCTCCTCGGTCAGGCCCATCGCGTAATAGTAGGAACGATGCGGCGCGTGCTCCGGGCCAACGGTGGTGTGGCGCGAGGGCAGCTTGGCCTTGTCGAATTTGCGGTTCTTGCCGGCGTCGTCGGGCATGGCGCTTTTCCTTGAATGACGGGGTATCTTGACAGGGCGGAGAATACCCGCCGCAAGCCGCTCGCGCAAAGGCCGATATCAGGCCGGAATCCAAAGGAAAAGGGCCGCGGAGTTGCCCCCGCGGCCCTGGCCCGGGTTTTTGGGGTGGGTTTTTAAAATAAACCCGCCCCCGCGAACCGAGAAGAAATCGGCTTCCTCAGGCCTTGAGTGCGGCGAGCACGCGGTCCGGCGTAAACGGCAGGTGCGTGAGGCGCTTCCCGGTCATGGCGAAGAACGCATTGGCGATGGCGCCCCCGATCCAGGGGTTGCCGATTTCGCCGAGCCCGGTGGGCTTGCGGTTCGTCTTGACGAACTGGATGTGCATTTCCTCGGGCACATCGGACATGCGAAGCAGCTGGTAATCGTGGAAGTTCGACTGTTCCACGACGCCCTTCTTCATGGTGATGCGCTCGCTCAGCATCGAAGAGAGGCCCCAGATGATGCCGCTTTCGACGTTCGCCTTGGCGCCGTCGGGCAGCACGACCGTACCGCCGTCCACCGCCAGCCAGGTCTTGTGGACCCGGATCTTGCCGGTGTTGCGGTCAAGCGAGATTTCCGCCACGCCCGCAGCGAGCGAGCCCGAGCGTTCGCTGATGGAAACGCCGAGCGCACGGCCTTCGGGGCGTTTCTTGCCCCACTCGGACATGTCGCGGACCATCTCCAGAACCTTCGCGATCTTCGGCGACGGCGACATGTTCTTGAGACGGAACTCGATCGGATCCATCCCGGCCGCCTTGGCCATCTGATCGACGGTGCTTTCGATGGCGAAGATGTTGAAGGGGTGCGCAACCGCGCGCCAGTGCTTCAGGCGAATGCCGTGAGACACGCCGCGCAGTTCGCCCAGCCGGTTCGGGATCTGGTAGTAGGACTTGATGTCCATTCCGCCCGTAGCGAGGTTGCGGCCGTCACCGACGACGCAATGTTCCCACCCGACGACCTTGCCCGAGGTATCCGTTGCGGCCTCGATGCACTGGTAGGTCTGCGGACGGAACATGCCGAAGGCGACGTCCTCCTCGCGGGTCCAGACCAGCTTCACCGGACGCTTCGCGGCCTTCGCGACCAGCGCAGCTTCCGCCGCGTAGTCGCCGAGCGACCTGCGGCCGAAACCGCCGCCCATGAAGCACTGGTGATGGGTGACCTGCTCGACCTTCATGCCGAGAGCCTTGGCGACGTCCGAGCGGCAGCGGTCCGGCGCCTGGGTGCCGTCCCAGACTTCGACCGACTGGCCGTCACGGCTGAAGCGGGCCACTGCGTTGAGCGGCTCCATCTGCGCGTGATAGGCGAAGTCCGAACGGTATTCGTCGCGGAACTTCTTGGCGCCGGAGGCCAGCGCCTTGGCGGCATCGCCGACGGCGTAGACCTTGGTCTTTTTCGCCTTTTCATCGGCGGCGACCTTGGGATAGTCGCTCTCGAGCTGCACTTCGGAGTCGAAGCTGCGGGATTTCCCGTCCTTCCACTTCACGTCCAGCTGCGACCGCGCGGCCATGACCGATTCGAAGGTCCGGCCGACGATGGCGACGCCCTTCGGCAGTTTCACGGTGCCGATGATGTCCTTCATGGCCGCGACCTTGGCGTGGTTCCAGCTGACCGGCGACGCATTGACGACCGGGCCGTGAACCGTGGTCGCATAGACCATGCCGGGCAGATGCACGTCGAGGGCGAACTGGGCCGTGCCGTTGACCTTCGACGGAAGATCGTAGCGCTGCATCTTGGTGTTGCCGATCAGGCGGTACTGTTCCGGCTTCTTGAGATCGTCCTTGGTGATCTTGGGAAGCTTCGCCGGTGCCTTGGCGAAGGCCGCAATCTGCCCGTAGGTCATCTTGCGGTTGGACTTGGCGTGAATGACGACGTTCGGGCCGGTGGTGAGTTCCGACACGGGAACCTTCCACTTCGCCGCGGCGGCATCCATCAGCACGCGGCGCACCTGGGCGCCGGCGATGCGGACGTCGTCGAAGTAGTACATCACGGCGCGCGAACCGACGATGGCCATGCTCTTGTTCTTGCCGATGCGGTAGCCGTAGGTGCCGACTTCGGACGGCGTCCATTCGAGGCGGACCTTCGACCAGTCGGCGTCGAGTTCCTCGGCGAGGGCGAGTGGCACGCCCGTCATCGAGCCCTGGCCCATTTCGGCGCCCGGCGTCTTGATGACGATCTTGTTGTCAGCGCCGATCGACACCCAGGCCGAGAAGTCCTTGGGCGCGGCGTAGGCCGCGGCTGGGGACACCAGGCTGGCGCCCGAGGAGCCGAAGGCGATGGCGAAGGAAATGCCCGAGGTTCCGGCGAGGAAACCACGGCGGGAGATTTCAGGCCCCATCTTCTTGATGACCGTCATGATCAGGCTCCCTTCGACGCGCGCTGGATTGCGGAGATGATGCGGTTGTACGTGCCGCAGCGGCAGATGTTGCCGTCCATGTGGGCGACGATCTGTTCGCGCGTCGGCTTCTTGTTTTTCGCGAGAAGCTCGGCCGCCTTCATGATCTGGCCCGACTGGCAGTAGCCGCACTGGGGAACCTGTTCGGCGATCCAGGCCTTCTGCAGCGGGTGATTGCCCTTCGCCGAGAGGCCTTCGATGGTGGTGACCTTGGCACCCTGAACGGTGGAGGCTTCGGTCTGGCAGGCCTTCACCGCCTGGCCGTTGACATGCACCGTGCAGGCGCCGCAAAGGCCGGCGCCGCAGCCGTATTTCGTGCCGGTGAGATTGAGATGATCGCGCAGCACCCACAGAAGTGGCGTGTTGCCGTCGGCTTCGACCGAAACCGACTTGCCGTTAAGGGTGAATGAGACCATGAGGCCCCCCTATCCTGTTGAACATCGCGGACGCGTCCGTCCGCAGTTAGAACGCGAAATGGTTCGCGCGCCCAACAAGGTTCCGCACCCGTATTCGGTCGAGGGAGGGCCGGTATGAAGTTCCGGCATACCTGTATTTTTTAAGGTCTCCGCCTCCCCGAAGCGGTCGGGATTCCCCGTTGTTCTGGATAGGACGCTATCGCGGTCCTGGGCGGCTTGTCACGCGGATTTAGCGGACGTTTGGGTCTTCGGGTGCCCAAAAGGCTTAATTCCCGCCAAATATGGATTGGCGCATAAAATATTATTACTTTTCGCGGATGGGGACCGGCGTCAGGCGTCGGCGAGGCGCGACAGGGCTTCGGAAAGCTTCTGCTTTTGCGCGGCGTATTCAGCCAGGCGTTCGCGGTTTTCTTCCACGACCTCTTCCGGGGCCTTGGCGACGAAGCCTGGGTTGCCGAGCTTCTTCTCGATCTTGCTGATCTCGCCTTCGGCCTTGGCGATTTCCTTGGCAAGGCGCGTTTTCTCGGCGGCGACGTCGATGATCCCGGCAAGCGGCAGGATCAGCGTCGCTTCGTCGAGGACGGCGGATACCGCACCCTTTGGCAGCGCGCCGGACAATTCGCTCACCCCTTCGATGCGGGCAAGGCGTTCGAGGGCGGTCATGTGCTTGGCAAGGCGTGCGCGCGTCGTTGCGTTGCCGTCCTTGACCACGAGCGGAATCTTGGCGCCCGCCGGCACGTTCATTTCGGCGCGTACGGTACGGATCGTCGAGATCAGCCGCACCACCCAGTCCATTTCGGCGCGAGCATCGCCATCGCGGGCGGCATCGGGGACATGGGGCCACGCCGCCGAAATGAGGCGACCGCCCTTCCCTTCGGTCAGGTTTTCCCACATCTCTTCGGTGATGAAAGGCATGAAGGGATGGAGCATGTGCAAGAGCTGGCCCAGCACCCACGCGCAGGTGGCCCGGGTTTCCGCCTGCTCAGCTTCATTGCCTTCGGCCAGAACCGGCTTGATGAACTCGAGATACCAGTCGCAGAACGTGCCCCAGGCGAAGTGATAGAGCAGGTTCGCGGCTTCGTTGAACTTGTAGTCCTCGACGGCCGCGGCGACCTGCTCGGAGGCGAGTGCCAGTTCGCTGACGATCCAGCGGTTGACCTGCAGCACATTGGCGGCGGGATCGAAGCCGGTCGTCCATGAGCAGCCGTTCATCTCGGCGAAACGAGAGGCATTCCACAGTTTCGTCGCGAAGTTGCGGTAGCCTTCGACGCGGGCTTCGGCAAGCTTGATGTCGCGTCCCTGCGCTGCAAGCGCGCAGAGAGTGAAGCGGAGCGCGTCGGCGCCGAATTTGCCGATGATGTCGAGGGGATCGATGATGTTGCCCTTTGACTTCGACATCTTCTGGCCGCGCTCGTCGCGCACCAGCGCATGGATGTAGACGTCGCGGAACGGCACCTCGCCCATGAAATGAATACCCATCATCATCATGCGGGCGACCCAGAAGAAGATGATGTCGAAACCGGTGACAAGCACGTCGGTCGGATAATAGCGCGAGAGATGCTCGGTCTTTTCCGGCCAGCCCAGCGTCGAGAACGGCCACAACGCCGATGAGAACCAAGTGTCCAGCACGTCGGCATCGCGCCTGAGCGCGACGTCCTTGCCGTAATGGCTTGCGGCCTCGGCGGCGGCGTCGGCTTCGCTTTCGGCGACGAAAACGTGGCCGTCCGGTCCGTACCAGGCCGGGATCTGGTGGCCCCACCACAGCTGGCGCGAAATGCACCACGGCTGGATGTTGCGCATCCACTCAAAATAGGTGTTTTCCCAATGCTTCGGAACGAAGCGGGTCTTGCCTGTCTCGACCGCCTCGATGGCGGGCTTGGCCAGGGTCACGGCATCGACGTACCACTGGTCGGTGAGCCACGGTTCCAGCACGGTACCGGAGCGATCGCCGTGGGGCACCGCATGAACGTGGTCCTCGATGGCGACCAGAAGGCCGAGGCTTTCCATTTCCGCGACGATCTTGTCGCGGGCGGCGAAACGGTCGAGGCCGCGGTAGGCCTCGGGCACCGTGTCGTTCAGGCGGCCGCGTGAATCGAGGATGTTGATGGCCTCGAGCCCATGACGGCGGCCCACCTCGAAGTCGTTGAAATCGTGCGCCGGCGTGATCTTGACGGCGCCGGTGCCGGTTTCGGGATCGGCGTAGTCGTCGCCGACGATGGGAATCTTGCGCCCGACGATGGGCAGCACGACGTGACGGCCGATCAGGGCCTTGAAGCGTTCATCCTCGGGATGGACCGCAACGGCGGTATCGCCCAGCATCGTCTCGGGCCGGGTCGTGGCAATGGTGATGAAGGTGTTTTCATTGCCGTCGACCGGGTATCTGAAGTGCCACAGGTGGCCCTTGACCTCGACCTGCTGCACCTCGAGGTCGGAAACGGCGGTTTGCAGCTTGGTGTCCCAGTTGACGAGGCGCTGATCGCGGTAGATTAGGCCTTCACGATAGAGCTGCACGAAGACTTTGCGGACGGCGTCCGACAGTCCTTCATCGAGGGTGAAACGCTCGCGCGCCCAGTCGGGCGACGCACCGAGGCGGCGCAGCTGACGGGTGATGGTGTTGCCGCTCTCGGCCTTCCATTCCCAGACGCGGGCGACGAAATCGTTGCGCCCGATCAGGGTCTGGCCCGGCGCGCCCTGCTGGCCGCGGTTGGGGAAGATGTCCTTTTCGGCGAGTTGGCGCTCGACCACCATCTGGGTGGCGATACCCGCATGGTCGGTGCCCGGCTGCCACAGCGCATCGCGCCCGCGCATACGCATGAAGCGGATGAGCGAATCTTGCAACGTGAAGGTCAGCGCATGGCCCATGTGCAGGCTGCCCGTGACGTTGGGCGGCGGCATCATGATCGTGTAAGGCGTGCGCACGGATGCGGGATCGGCGGCGAAGGCGCCCGACGCTTCCCATGCGGCGTAGTGTTTTTCCTCGACCTCTGCGGGTCGATAGGTCTTTTCCAGCATCGCTGGGTTCCTGATTAGTGGCGGCTGGCGCCGGACCCGGACGGGACCGGCTGATGCTAAAGGTCTTCGGCCCGGCGGACCATCCGCTCGATCTCGCGCTTGACCAGACGCTCGACGAGCTGGGCAAGGTTCTGATCAAGCCATTCCCTGAGCATGGGCCTTAACATGTCCCTGACCAGGTCCTCAAGGGTGTTTCCGGGCCCGAGCGGCATGTTGCCGACGGTTCCCGGCTCCCTGTTGAGGGCGCCGGCGAGTGCGCCCAGCGCCGCGGTCGAGGCTGCGGCGACCGGAGCGGATACGAGATCGCTGCCCTCCATGACGGGCGCTGCAGGCTGGGGCGCCGGTCGCGGCGCGGGTTCGGGCGCCGCCGGGGCGGCTTCCTCAATGACGATGTCTTCCGGTTCGCTCTCCTTTTCGGAGGCGTTTTCCATGGCGGGCTCTTCGGCGACCATGTCGGTCAGTTCGAGGACGTCCTCGTCCTTTTTGGGCTCGGGCTGGGGATCGGCCTTCGGCGCGGCTGCGGGCGCTGCCGCAGCAGCGGCAGGGGCGGCCTCGGCCGGCTTGGCGTCGCCCTCGTCGTTTTCAGAGATAATTCGCCTGATGGAGGCGAGAATCTCCTCCATCGTCGGTTCCTGCTGCTGGGACTTTTCGTCGCTCATTGCCTGGGTCCGCGCGCTTCGGGATCATTCTGGCCCCGGCGGCCGCGAACCATCCCCCTTGGCGATATGGTTAACGTCCTCGATCAATGTAACAAAATAATGAAGGGATCGTAAATATTTACGACTTCCTCCCGCCCCTGCTCCCCCCGGGCTATTTCCTGGGGGCCGGTTTGCTGGCCCCGAACCATTGATCCCTTACATCCCGATAATTCTTCGCCGAATCGTAAATCTGCACCGGCAGGCGCAGATCCTCGCCTGTCAGGCTGCCCGTGGCCGACAAAAGTTCGAAACGGGCGACCAGCTCGTCGCGCTCGGCACGGACCAGCTTGACCTTGGCGTCGAGCAGTTCCTGTTCGGCGTCGAGCACATCGAGAACCGTGCGCGAGCCGACAAGCGCTTCGCGCTGGACGCCTTCAAGCGCGATTTCACTGGACCGCACTTCGGCCTGAAAGGAGCGCACGGCAGCACGCGCCGTCTGCAGGCTGTTCCAGGCGCTGGTGGCAGTCTGATGCGCGACACGGCGGGCATCGTCGAGATCTTCCTGTCTCTGGGCCAGGGTTTCCTTTGCCGCGCGCATCCGCGAGTAGACGTCGCCGCCCTCATAAAGGGGCACGGTCAGGGTCGCCTTGAGCTCGCCGACGTCACGCTGGGACCCGCGCGAGGTCGTGTCCTCTTCCTTCGAGATGGAGCCCGAAAGGTTGAGGCTCGGCAGCAGTTCGCCGCGTACCAGGGAAATGCTGTGGTTGGCCGCATCGAGGCGGAACATCGCGCGCAGGACGTCGGGGTTGCGGGCTTCGGCCTGCTTGTGCGCTTCCGCTTCGTTGGCGGGAAGATCGAGATTGGGTTGCGGCTTGACCAGCGTGCCCGGCATGTCGCCGATAACCGAACGATAAGCCGCCCGCGAATTGACCACGGCGCCCTCAGCCTGGATGCGGTCGGCAGTGGCGCGGGAATAGCGGGCTTCGGCCTGGGCGACGTCGGTGCGGGTGATTTCGCCGACGCGAAAGCGGTCGCGCGCGGCCTGCAACTGGCGCTGCAGGCGCGTCTCGTTGTTGCGGTTGAGTTCGAGCACGGCAAGGTCGCGCACGACATTCATGTAGGCGCGCACGGCACCGAGCAGCACGGACTGTTCCGTGGACGTCAGCTGGGCGCGGCCGGCGCGAACGTTCGCTTCCGCGCGCCGGGTTTCGGCAAGGGTGCGAAAACCGCGGAACAAGGGCTGCTTGATTTCGAGTTCAAGGGTGCGCGGGTCGCGTTCGGTCTTCGAGGTATTGCTGTCGGTGCGCAGTTTGCTGCCTTCGCCCGTGGCAGTCACCGTGGGCCGCCAGTTGGAAAGCGCCTGGGGCACTTCTTCATCGGTGGCCCTGAGGGCTGCGCGCTGGGACAGGAGCTGCGGATTCGTCGCATAGGCCTTGGACATTGCCTCGGTCAGGGTTTCCGCGGAAGCCAGCGGGGTCAGCAACGTGGTGGCCGCGAGAAAGGCCGTGACGGCGGCGAAGAAACCGCTGCGGTTACGCGAACTCTTCACAGGCGACATGAGCGAGGCGACCTTTCCGGAAACGGCACAAAGCCGTCTCCCTAGAACACGAATCCCGGTTCGATCTCGAATCCGGGCAGACATGGTACCGACGCGTCACAAATGGTCATGAAACCGATTCTTCCGGCGCAATTGCGTGCAAGCCGGGCCGACGGCGCCCGCCCGCGCTCGGCGACGACCGCGACGAGCCGGCCATTGGGCGCGAGCTGGCGCAGGATGCCATCGGGAATTGCTTCGACGGCGCCCGAAACGACGATGACGTCATAGGGGGCCTGCTGGGGATACCCCTCTTTCAGCGGCCCTTCGACGGTGACCACGTTATCGGCGCCGAGTTCGGAGAGGATGCGCTGAGACTGGGCCAGCATCGCGGGGTCGCTCTCGAGGGCGACGACGGTTGCACCAAGGCGGCTGCAGACGGCAGCGCCGTAGCCGGTGCCGGCGCCGATGTCGAGAACGACGTCGTTGGGGCCTATTTCCGCGGCCTGCAGCATGCGCGCCAGCACCATCGGCTCCATCAGCCAGCGGTCGCCGCCAAGCGCCACATCCTCGTCGACATAAGCGACGCCGCGGAGATGTTCGGGAACGAATTTTTCGCGCGGAACCGCCAGCATCGCGGCGATTACGCGCGCATCGGTAACCTTGTTGGTGCGCAACTGGTTATCCACCATGTTGCGGCGAGCCATGTCGAAATCAGTCATCGCCTGTCCGCCCGCGTCGTCTTGTCCTGCCGGCCCGGTTGCCGGCACCTCGGATTTCCGCGGCGCCAGGAGAGCCATCGGCAGCTATATACTTGGCTCCACTCATGAATACAACGTATATGGCCCGATTTCGGCGGAACCGTGGCACGGTCGTCCGGCTTGACCGTCCGGCGGCCGGGCCCTATATGTCGGGGCCCGTTGCGAGGGGGCCCCTGCGGCCGGATAGCATAGTGGTGATGCAAGGGACTGCAAATCCCTCTACGCCGGTTCGATTCCGGCTCCGGCCTCCACTCCCCGACCCCGCCCCCCCAAAAAAACGGTCCCCGGCCGCAAACACTGAATTTCCGCCGAGCCGGCTGGATTGGCCGGCCCGGATGGCGTAGTTTTAAAAAAAAACAATAAGGGGGTCCGCAGCCGACAATGCGGCTAGCCGGCCCGAATCGGGGAGGAATGATCGGCCATGACCAACGCCGCCTATACCGCACAGGATTTCAAGGACTACGCCCATATTGGTCCCGACCGGCTTGCCGGCAAATTCCTGCGCCGCTTCTGGCAACCCGTCCTGCTCGGAGACGAACTGAAGCCGGGACGGCCCCTCAGGGTCCAGATTCTTGGGGAGTATTTCACCGCCTATCGTGGCGAGGACGGTGTCGCCCATGTGGTCGAAGACCGTTGTCCGCACCGAATGACCATGCTGTCGCTCGGCTGGGTTGAAGGCGACTGCATTCGCTGCTTCTACCACGGCTGGAAATTCAATCCCGAAGGCAAGTGCGTGGACCAGCCCGCCGAGCCGCCGACGTTCAAGGACCGGATCTCCATCCACGGTTATCCGACCCGCGAATACCTGGGGCTCATCTTCGCCTATTTCGGGGATGGGCCTGCGCCCGACTTTCCGCTCTTTCCCGAAGCCGATCCGGAAAAGGATACGGTTTATTACAATTCCCATCCGGTGCCGTGCAATTTCTTCCAGCGCGTCGAAAACGACCTGGACGAACTGCACCTGCATTTCGTCCATCGCGTTTCTACCGACGAGATCGGCCTTAGCGAGATACCCAAGATCAACGTCGAGGAAACGGACTACGGCATCCTGCGCATAGGCACGCGGGTCAACAAAGGGAACAACGTCACGCGCACGGGCTATATCTTCATGCCCAACACGATGATGGTGTTTACGCCCGGGCGGCCGAGCCGGCCGCGATGGATGCTGCATCTTGCCTGGCGTGTGCCGGTCGATGACGAAAACATGATGAGCTTCATCATCACCGCCGAAAAAGGCGCTGGTGGCGGACTCCAGCGTCGCAAGCACATCACTCCGGACCCGATCGAGGTCACGAAGGATGTGCTGGCGGGCAAGCTGCGCGTTCAGGATCTCGATCCGGATTACCCGGGACTGTTCAACGTGCAGGACAACGTCGCGCTCGCGGGTCAGGGCGCCATCGTGGATCGCTCTCGCGAACAACTGGGGCGGTCCGACGAGGGCATCCATTTCCTGCGCAAGCTCTGGTCGCGGGAAATGCAGGCGATCGCGGAGGGACGTCCGCCCAAGGCATGGAAACGCCCTGCCGAGCCGCTGATCTACAACGGCAGCCGCGAGGTGGAACTCGCCACATCCTAGCGCGGCCACCAAGAGAAAAAGCCGCCTTCAAGAAACGAAAGAGAACAGGGAGAGCACTATGAACACATTTCGCAATACGGCCAGGATCAGCGCGGGCATCGCCGTCGGTATCGCAGCGGTGGCCTTGTCGTGGGGCACAACCGTTCACGACGCCAAAGCGGCGGAAATCACGCCGGCCCTGAAGAAGGTGGTCGAAGCCGCCAACAAGGAAGGCGAAATGAACGTGACTTGGAGCTCCAACACCTTCGGTGGGGCCGAAGGTGCGAAGAAGATCGAAAAAGCCATAAATGACGGCTGGGGCGCCAAGATCCGCATCAAGTGGAACCCGGGCCGATCCATGCCGGAAGTGGGCAACCAGGTTGCCATGAGCTACCGCAACAAGCTGCCCTCGCCCACCGATGTGTACCTCGGTTTCTCGCGGAACATGGCGACCCTGCACAAGTACGACATGTTCCTGTCGTCGCCCTGGAAGGATTATGCGCCGGCTCGCTTAACCGATACGGTCGTGGAGCAGAAGGGCAGCCTCGTGAAGGTTTATTCGGCGACCGTCGGCTTCTCCTACAACAAGAAGCTGGCGCCCATGCAGCCGGAGCGCCTGGAAGACCTGCTGCGCCCGGAATGGAAGGGAAAGATCGCTACGCCGTCCTACGGACCGGGCTGGGACCAGGTTGCGGCGGCGGACATGTGGGGGGCGAAGAAGTCCATTGCCTTCGCCAAAAAATTCGCCGGGCAGGTCTCGGCCTTTGCCCGGTGCAGTGAAATGGAGCGGCTGACGGCGGGTGAGTTCCTGGCCCTTGCGCTCGACTGCTCGGGTACCTCGACCTACGAGGCGATCGCCGCCGGCGCGCCCCTTGCCCGCGTCATCCCCCCCGACCTCAACATCGTCAGTTATTTCTACCTCGGGATTCCGAAGAACTCGAAGGCGCCGAACATCGCCCGCCTGTTCGTGACCTACATGCTTTCGGCTGACGGCCAGAAGATGCTGGCCGAAGAGCGTGGAGGCTCCTGCCTGCATATCTTCCCCGAATGCAAGATCGGTCAGGAAATCGCGGAGATCGAGAAGAAATACAACGTGAAGTTCGTGAATTCCGATGTCGCCTGGCAGATCAAGAACAAGGAAGGCAACACGGCCCAGCGGGAAATCAAGAAACTGATCACCCGTAAATAATATCGCCCGGGGGGGGGGGGGGGGGCCCCCCCCCCCCCCCCCGGGGGGCCCCCCCCCCCGGGGGGCCGGGCAGGGGGGGGTGAATTAGAATTGCCCGGTTGCTGCCAAGCCACGAGGGTCAGCAGGCATCGTGTCGTTCATTTCCATTGCCCGGAAAATTCCCGGTCTGAGCACCGCGCGGATCGAGCCGTTCACAGCGCTGATGCTGGCGGTCGTTCTCGGCCTCAGCCTGCTTATTCTCTGCATGCCGCTGATCGTCTTCGGCCTCAGTTTCCGCGAAGGCAGGCCGATCGATCCAGAAGCGGTCTATTCTCTCGCCCATTACGTACAGGTTTTCTCGGATGCCTATACGTATCGTGTGCTTGCCAACACGTTCAGTTATTCGTTCATTGCGCTTTTCGTCGCGTTCGCCTTCGGCCTGCCCGCGGCCTGGTTGGCGGAACGGACCGATCTGCCATTGAAGCCCCTGCTCTACACCCTGATGACCGTGGGGCTGCTGATGCCCGGTTTCGCCACGGCGATGGGGTGGCTGTTTCTTTTCCATCCGCGTATCGGTCTCGGCAATGCACTGATCAATAACCTGTTCGATGGCGCAATCGGTCCCCTGAATATCGCCTCCATCGGCGGCATGGGATGGGTCGAGGGGCTGAGCCTCGCACCGGTTGCCTTCATCATGACCGCAGCGGTTTTCCGCGCGATGGATCCGTCTCTGGAAGAATCGGCGGAAATGTCGGGCGCCAAGGCGTCGACCATTGCCCGTCGCGTGACCCTGCCGCTTGCCTGGCCCGGCATTCTGGCTTCCGGGATCTACATTTTCACGATCGCCTTTGCGGCTTTCGACGTTCCCGCGATCATCGGCTGGTCGAACAAGATCTTCACCTTCAGCACCTACGTGGTGACGGAACTTGCGCCCGATGACGACCTGCCTCACTACGGCGTGGCGGCGGCGCTTGCGACTTTCGTGATTGCGCTGGCCGGCGCGCTTTCTTGGTGGTACGGGCGGCTGCAGTCCCAGGCCCATCGCTACCAGGTCGTCACCGGCAAGGGCTATCGCCCGCGGCTGGTGGCGCTCAAGGACCGTAAAGCCCTCGCCTGGGGCTTCCTTGCCCTGTTTTTCTTCCTGAGCAAGCTGCTGCCGCTCGTGTTGCTGATCTGGGCGTCGCTGCTGCCTTTCTTCCAGCTTCCCTCGGCCGAGGCATTCGCAAGCCTTTCCCTCGCCAACTACAACGCCATTCCGTGGGACCTGGCATTCAAGGGATTCAAGAACACGGCGGCTCTCGTCGTCATGACGCCGACGATAACGCTGTTCTGCGCCATGGCCTTTTCATGGGTCGTGCTGCGTTCGCGCATTCCTGGGCGCGAGTTCTTCGATTTCATCGCCTTCCTGCCCCATGCGATTCCCAACATCATCTTCGGCGTCGCCATCCTGCTCCTGGCACTCTTCGTGCTGCGGGATACGATCCCGATGTTCGGAACCATATGGATTCTGCTGCTGGTCTTCGTGATAGCGCGCCTGAGCTACGCAACTCGCATGACCAACAGCACGATGATCCAGATTCACAAGGATCTCGAAGAATCGGGCACAATGTGCGGCGCAACGACGGGCACAGTGATGTTGCGCGTGGTCACGCCGTTGCTGGCCCCGACCCTGATCTATGCCTGGCTCTGGATCGCACTGATCACCTTTCGCGAACTTACCCTCGCTGTCATCCTGACCACGGGGGACAACATCACGCTGCCTGTCGTGGTCTGGAGCCTGTGGTATTCCAGCGGACTGGGCGCGGCGGCAGCATTGACGCTGCTGCTGATGCTGATGATGCTGCCCATCGTCGGACTGTACTGGTGGGTTGCCCGCAAACGCGCATTCGGAGCAAGCAATTGACCGCCGCAATGATTGAAGTCGAAAACCTGACCCTGACCTATCATTCCGGGGCAGAATCCCACCGGGCGATCGATCGCGTTTCCTTCAGCGTCAAGGAGGGACAGGTTTACACCCTGCTCGGCCCGTCGGGCTGCGGCAAGACCACCACGCTACGCTGCATCGCCGGGCTGGAGCGCCCCGATTCAGGCGAAATCCGCATCGACGGCCGTCCTGTCTCGTCCTCGGCCGGCGGAGAATGGGTGCCGCCCAACCGGCGGGCCATCGGCATGGTGTTCCAGTCCTATGCCATCTGGCCCCATATGTCGGTGTTCGAGAACGTGGCCTTCCCCCTGCGCTATGGCGAGGGGGTGAAGGTTCCCTCGGCCGAGATTTCGTCCCGCGTTCGCCGTGCGCTCGAGCTCGTTCAGCTCGGGGAACTGGAGGACCGGCCGGCGCCGCATCTTTCCGGCGGCCAGCAGCAGAGGCTGGCCCTTGCGCGCGCGCTGGTGATGGAGCCCAAGGTGCTCCTGCTTGACGAGCCCCTGTCGAACCTCGACGCCAAGCTGCGCGAGGAAATGCGGGGGGAATTGCGCCGCCTGATCAAGTCCCTCGGCATGACGGCCGTGTTCGTGACCCACGAACAGATCGAGGCGCTGACGCTTTCGGATGTGATTTCCGTGATGAATGGCGGCCATATCATCCAGGAAGGTTCCCCCATCGAGATTTACCAACGCCCGACCAATCCGTTCGTCGCGAATTTCATCGGCCAGTCGAATTTCCTCGACGGCGAGATCGCGGGCATCGAAGGTGCCGGAACGGTCCAGGTGCGGACGGAGATGGGTGCGCTGGCCTGTCAGGCAACGGCGGATTTTCCCCCCGGCGCGCGGGTCGTCGTGGCAATCCGGCCGGAGCACATCACCCTCTCGCCCGAAGATGACAGCCCCCATAACAGGTTTTCATGCACGCTTGCGCAATCGAGCTTTATCGGCAATGCCATGGATTGTTCGATGATGGCGGGCGACCGGGCGCTGCGCGTGCTGCTGCACCCCGACAGGGCGCCGGATATTGGAAGCGTGGTCTCGCTCCATGTGCCGGTTCGCCATTGTCTGGCCATTGCAGCGCAGGACTGACTCCGGCCCGGGAAATACGATGAAACAGGTCGATCTCGATCATCCGCCGGAAGGTACGTATTACAACACCGGCGCGGCGGCGCGGCGCGGGCTCAGGCTCAACCGATTCTGTTATGATTTTCGCTACCCCGCCAATCGGGAGACTTACCGCTCCGACCCTGAACGGCACATGGAGCGTTACGGTCTCACCGAGGAGGAGAAGCGCCTCGTGCGATCAGGCGACTGGCTTGGCCTCATCCGCTATGGAGCCAACCTTTTCGTGATCCTGCGCCTCGCCGAGATGCATGGTGACGGACTGACGGCAGTCGGGGCCAAGATGCGGGGCGAGACCGTGGATGAGTATCTTGCATCCCGGGTGGTCGGGCACGTGCCCGGCAAGGAGGGATGATTTGGGTCGCATTATCGCGGGTCTGGGTTCCCCCCACGCGCCGTCCATCGGCGCGCTGATCGACGGCGGCAAGTGGGACGAGCCCGGCTGGAAGCCCCTGCTCGACGGTTTCCGGCCTATGCAGGAATGGCTTGCGCGGGAAAAGCCCGACGCCGCCATCCTGATCTACAACGATCATGTCACCAGTTTCTTCTTCGATCGCTACCCGACCTTCGCGCTTGGGGCGGCCGACAGCTTTGCCGTTGCCGACGAGGGATTCGGCCCGCGTCCGTTGCCTCCCATTCGCGGCGATGCCGCCTTCGGCTGGCATGTGGCCCATGCTCTGGTCGAGGACGAATTCGATATCACCCTGTGCCAGGAGATGGCGCTGGACCACGGGGCGCTGACGCCCCTGTCCGCTCTGTGGCCGGATGTTCGCACCGCGTGGCCCTGCCCTATCCTGCCTATCGCGGTCAACGTTCTGCAGCTTCCGATGCCGACCCCGAGGCGGCTGTTCAGGCTGGGACGGGCGCTGCGCAGCGCGGTCGCAAGTTATCGGCCGGATTTCCGCGTCGTGGTCATTGGTACCGGTGGTTTGTCCCACCAGTTGCACGGGGAACGGTTCGGTTTCCGCAATGAAGCTTGGGACATGGAGTTTCTCGACCTGCTGGAGCGCGATCCGGAAGCGCTGTCGCGCCTGCGCCTGCAGGACTATATCGAGCGCGGCGGAGCCGAGGGCGCCGAGGTCATCATGTGGCTGGCCATGCGCGGCGCGCTGTCGCCGTCCGTGCGGCGGGTGTTTCGCAACTACCATGCGCCCCTTCATACGGGATTCGCGCAGACGATATTCGAGGACACAGATTACCGACCGCAGGGGGCGGCCCGATGAGCGGGCGCCCCGTTCTGTGGCTGCTGCCGGGGCTTCTCTGTGACGCCTATGTCTGGCGCGAACAGGAGGTGGCGTTCAATGCGAGCCATGAAGTTCATCTCGCCGACTTTCGCGGCTTTTCCTCGATCACGGAAATGGCGCGCTCGGTGCTGGAGCAGTCGGATGTTCCCTTTGCGCTGGCCGGACATTCGATGGGCGGCCGCGTTGCCATGGAAATGGTCCGCCTCGCCCCCCAACGCGTCAGCCGTCTGATGCTGCTCGATACCGGCTACAAGCCAAGCGCGCCCGGTGAAGAAGAAAAGCGCATGGCGCTGGTGGAGCTTGCGCGGCGCGAGGGGATGGCCGCGCTCGCCGCCGTGTGGCTGCCGCCGATGGTCCACCCGGAGCGGATGAACGATCCCACGCTGATGGACCCTCTCGTTCAAATGGTCTGTCGCGCCGATCCCGATACCTTCGAAGGCCAGCAGCGGGCCTTGCTCGACCGTCCCGACGCAGGCCCTGGCCTTGGCGATATTCGCTGCCCGACATGGCTCGTCTGCGGCAGCGACGATGGCTGGAGCCCGCTGGCGCAACACCGGGAAATCCAGGCACTGATCGCGGGCTCGGAAATGACCGTGATCGAGGGTTCGGGGCACATGACGACCGTCGAGCGTCCGCAGGCGGTGACCGCGGCGATGCGCCGGTGGCTCGGCGTCTAGGGACCTTTTGCAGCAGGCTTAACGGGTGCTTTACTATCTTCTGGCAAAGGGTGGGTGCTTTTGTTATAACGCCACCCCGCACGCGGTTTTCGCTCGGTTTTCTGCGGATTTCTGCGGCGGAAACGGGTTTATTCCCCGGTAGCTCAGTCGGTAGAGCAAGCGGCTGTTAACCGCTGGGTCGCTGGTTCGAGTCCGGCCCGGGGAGCCAACAAGTCAGGGGACCGGTGATTTCTCGCCGGTCCCCTGATCTCTTTCCGGACTCAGGTTGCGTCAGGCGCGGATATAGATCCAGCCTTCGGCCTGCAGCCGCGCGATTTCCTCTACCCCGGCGGGAACCGTCGCCATCCCTTCAGGCGCCTTCAGGTCCATCCTCGCCAGAGTGTTTTCGCAAAGGCAGACATGGGCGTCGCAGGTGGGGTCCGGCGCTTCCGTCGCAGCCTTGACGGCATCGGCGTTGGCGATGATCCGGACCTCTGCATTGGGCTGCGCGGCCAGAAGGTTCTTGAGGTTCGACCGCGCCCGCTTCAATGCGCCCGCGGTCGGGGCATGAATCAATACACGCATCGGTTCAGATTCCTCCCCCGTGGTCGTGGACCCCGGACAGGTTGTCCTTGATCCGGGTCGCTAGGGCCGTGGCATCCGCGGTGCCGCGCTGGCGCGGCCGGGCCGCGGTATTGGCGAAACTGTCGACGATGCGGGCGGGCGAACCGCCCAGCAGGTAGACCCGATCGCCGAGGTAGATCGCCTCGTCGATGTCGTGGGTCACAAACAGGATCGATTTGCCGGTCGCAGCCCAGATCGAAAGCAGTTCATCCTGAAGCGCCTGGCGGGTGATGGCATCCAGCGCGCTGAACGGCTCGTCCATCAGCAGCAGTTCCGGCTCGACCGCGAGCGCCCGGGCGAGGCCAATGCGCTGGCGCTGGCCGCCCGACAGTTCATGGGGCCAGCGTGTCCCGTATTCGGACAACCGCACAAGGGCGAGAGCGTCGGCGATGCGCCGCTCGCATTCTTCCTCGCTCAGGTTGAGGCCCTCGAGGCCGAGGGCGACGTTGTCACGCACCGTGCGCCACGGCATCAGGTGGGCTTCCTGAAACACCATGGCGGAGGAACGGCGGCGGTCGCTTTCCTCTATGGCGCGGTGAACCGTGCCCGCCGTCGGTTCCAGCAGCCCGGCAACGACGCGCAGCAGCGTCGATTTGCCTGCCCCCGAGGTGCCGACGATGATGACGAACTCGCCCTTGTTCACGGAAAAGTCGATCCCGGAGAAAATCGGCGATTCGGCGCCCGGGAAGGTCACCGTGACGCCCTTCAGCGTCACTATCGCTGCCATCGCAGCACCCGGTTCTGGATGGTGACGAAGGCGATGTCGCTGAGTCCGTACAGGAGCGCGATGGTCAGCATGTAGACGATGACGACCTGCGTCGCAAGCAGGCCCGCCGCTTCCATCATGCGCTGGCCGATGCCGGTGATGCCGAACAGCTCGGCCGCGACCACCGTCATCCACCCCTGCCCCAGCCCGGCCCGGATACCCGAGAGGATACCGGGCGCGGAGGCCGGCAGGATCACCTTCTGCAGGCGCCGGAACAGCGACTTGTGCCCAAACGAGACGGCGACCTCGATCAGGTCGGGATTGACGGCGCGCACGGCCGCGTGGGCCGTGAAATAATTGATCCAGAAGATGCCGATGGAAATGATGAAGGCGGCCGCCGTTTCGCTGATGCCGAACCAGATGATGGCGAAGGGAATCCAGGCAAGCGGCGGGATCGGGCGCAGCACGCGCGCCACCCAGGCCTGGGCCGCGTCAAAGCGCGGGAACAGGGCCACGGAAACGCCTGCGACGACGCCGAGCGTCGAGCCGAGCAGCAGCCCGACGGAATAATGCGTCAGGCTGGCAAGGATCATCTTCTGCCAGAAACCGAGGCTGATTTCGGAGGCGAGCGTCGCCGGGATGCTGCTTGGCGGCGACAGCAGGCTGGACACGACCAGCCCGCTCGCCACCAGGAGTTCCCATGCGAGGAGAAAAACGATCAGTCCGGCAAGACCGTAGAGGTGACGACGCAACCTACTTCTTTCCCAAGGCATCGTAGAAGCTGTGATCGAACAGGTTTTCGATCGGGACAGGCTTCTTCAGTGTACCGATTTCCTTGGAGAAATCATGCATCGTCTTGGTTGCCGCGACGATCGAGCGCGGATCGGCCACGTAATTGCTGATCGGCGACGTCATCGCCTTCTCGAAAGTCGGCAGCGGAACAAGCCCCTGCCCCAGGAACTTGTGCACGTGCTTGACCGCGCGCTTGGGTTCCTTGTTGAGCAGGTCGGTTGCCCGGACATGCAGCTCAACCAGCTTGGCCACAGCCGCGCGCTTCTCCTTGATGACGCTTTCGCGGACCGCGACCACGGCACCCGGCTGGCGCGGGAACATCTGGCCGCCGTAGGCGATGGTGTGGTGGTCCTTGAGCCGTTCCTGAACGATGGTGGAGACGGGTTCAAGGATCGAGACGGCATCGACGGACCTGGCGAGGATCGCCTGCTGGACCTTGTCGGTGCCCATGCCGACGAGATCGACATCGGTGATCTTGAGGCCCGCCATCTTGATCAGCCAGTGACGGAACACGAGATCGGGCACGCTTCCCTTGGGCAGCGAGGCGATCTTCGGCTTGCGGCCGGTCTTGGCGGTGAAGGCGCGAACGCCTTCGGCCGGGCTGGCGGCGGCCTTCATGGTTTTCGCGAATTCGCCCTGCGCGACGAGGGAAATCTGTTCGATGACGTTACTGGCGACGACCTTGATCGGCACGCCGTTGGCGCGCGAGACCATGGCCGGGCCGATGCCGAAATACATGACATCGTAGTTTCCCGAGGCGATCGCCTGGACGATTGCCGGGCCGGAGGAAAACTTCGTGAGTTCGAGGTCAAGCCCCGCCTTCTTCGTCCAGCCCTCGCCCTCCATGACGAACAGCTGACTCATCGGCATGATCGGGATATAGGCGACCTTCAACTTTGTGTCCGCAGCCGGAGACGGATGAGCGGGGAACAGGAGAAGAAGGGCCGAGACGATAAGACTGCGCAGGGCCGTGCCGATCAGGTTTGTCACTTTTCGGTCCTCGAATATTGGAAAGTTCATTGTTTCGCGGTTCTGTAGCGGTGTTTATCCAAAAAATCAATGTAAAAAAATAAAATTTACAATATTATAAAGTTAAATATGACTGGCGGTCACTCGCACTCAATGCCAATATGCAAAAAACTGCAGGGGGAAGCATGAATACGGTGATCGATTTCCAGACCGAAAAAAAGGCCTTCTATGCGGAGGTCCGGCGTTTGGCGAATGCCCAGTTCGACAGCGCCCAGTACCGTCGAATGCTGGCGCTGCCCCTCAGCCAGGCGCGCGCGCAAAAATACGCGCTGCAGAAAGGCTACTGGCAGCTCAATCGTCGCGATTGCTGGGCCTTCGCCCAGGCGCTCTCGCCGATGGACGTCAAGGCACTGATCTGGGAGCACGAGCTCGACGAGTTGTCGGGCAATCCCGAACGCGGGGTGGAAAACCACTACGATCTCCAGGTTCGCCAGGCCGCGACCGTCGGCCTCACCCGCGCCGATTTCGAAAATGAAAAGCTTGCCGATGAAACCCTGACCTGCCTTTACGCGTGGCTGCACCTGTCGCGCTCGAGTCCGTGGCTCAAGTCCTTTGCCGCCAGTGCGGCGCTCGAAGTTTCCAATTCGTCCGCCTGGGTGGATGGCGGCGGCATTTCCTACCGCTGGGGCAAGAAGCAGGAACGCGAGCTCGGCATTCCGTTCGAAAAGCAGGTGAACGCCAAAGAACACGCCGAGGTCGATGTCGTGCATTCCAATATCCTGACCCAGGTGGTCGAACGCCATTGCGACACGAAGGAAAAGCTCGATCTGGTGCTCGCCGGGCTCAATGAAAGCTGGGCCATCGACCGCACCTGGAAAGGAATCCTCGCCGACATGATGGAAGCCATTCCGGCCCCTGCCTGAAAGAAGAAGGGGCGGTGTTTGACCGCCCCTTCCCTCTCGCTCAGGACGACTTCTCGTCCTTGTTCGCTTTTTTGTTCTTTTTCTTCTTCTTGCGCGGCATGACTTCCTTCGCCTTGGCGACGACGGATGCCGAGGCGTTGATCGTTTCGTTGACGATCTCGGCCACTTCGTCGCCGGTCAACGGATCCACGCTCAGGCCGAACTTCTTGATGTCGGAGTTGAACGTCGGATCCTTCATCGTGGCGGCAAAGGCTGTGCGCAGCAGCTTCACACGGTCGGCCGGCACACCCGGTGGTGCGAGATAGGGCCGGCCCAGCAGGATCGGCGCCGAAATCAGCTTCAGGACCTTGCGTTCCTCGTCGTTGCGGGCGAGTTCCGTCAGGAGCGGCACATCGGGAAGGGTCTTGTCCTTCTTGGCGCCAACCTGGACCAGGAACACGACCTTTTTCTTCGAAATCCAGTCGGGATGCTGGCTGTAGGCGGCCTCGAAACTGCCCGAGCGGGCCTGCACTTCGCCGCGCTCCAGCGCGATGTCGACCGCGGCCGAACTCTTGTAGCCGGTGACGATCTTGAACTTGGTCCCCAGCATCCGGTTCATCACCGTGGGGAAGATGACGATGCTGGATGCAGGACCGGTGCCGCCCAGGATGACTTCCTTCTTCATCACGTCCTGGATGGTTTTCACCCCCGCCGTGTTCCACGCCAGCGTCACGGAGTTGGAGCCGCCGGTGGAGCCCAGCCAGTTGAAATTGCGTGTGTCGTAGCGTACGCCCCGCCCATCCACGACTTGGTGCAGCGGGATGGCGTTGTTGATGGTGGCGATGGCCGTGCCGTCCTTCGCCGCGATGTTGTACATGTGGTTGGTGGCAAGCACGTTGCCGCCGCCCGGCATGTTCTGGACGATCAGGTTGGGCGAACCGGGCAGATGCCGGTCCATGTGGCGCGAAATGGCGCGTGCGAGCGTGTCGTAGGTGCCGCCCGCCCCCGTCGATGTGACGATGGTGATGGTCTTGCCCTTGTAGAAATCTTCCGCAAGGACGGGTTGTGCCGTCGCCAGGGCGATGGCGGCGGCAAAAAGCCAGGTACGATGCATGACAGCCTCCCTCATGCAGGTGGGATTCTGGCCCGCCCTGCGAGGAAGCGGACCGCGGAACTTCGGGCTTCGGGCTTAATTGTTCTTTTTCTTCTTGCCCTTTTTCGGCATCACTTTCTTGGCTTCGGCGACGATTTCGGGCGCCGCGTTGACCGTATCGTTGACGATCTGGATGGTTTCTTCTGCAGTCATCGGCTCGATGTCGATGCTGAGCTTGGTCATCTCGGCAAGGAAGGTCTTGTCGCGCAGCGTTGCCGCGAAACCGTCACGCAGCGTCTTGAGGCGATCAGCAGGCAGGCCCGGCGGCGCCGTATAGGGCTTGCCGAGCGCCGTCGGCGCCGCGATCAGCTTCATGATTTCCCTGTCGCGCGGGTTCTTCGCGAGTTCCACCAGCGTCGGCACGTCGGGCAGCAGCTTGTCGCGCTTGAGGCCGACCTGGGCCAGGAACACGATCTTTTTCGGCGTCACCCAGCGATCCCTGTATTCGGCGAAAACCGACGACAGTCCGAAGGCGCGGGACTGGATTTCACCGCGCTCCATGGCGACGTTGATTTCCGACGACGACTTGTAGCCGATGACGATCTTGAACTTCGTGCCGAGCAGGTTGTTCATCACCGTCGGGAAGATGACGATGCCCGAACCGGCCCCCGTCCCGCCCAGCGTGATTTCCTTCTTCATCACGTCCTCGACCGTCTTGACGCCCGCCGTATGCCAGGCGAAGACGCCCGAATTTTCCGCGCCCGTCGAACCCAGCCAGCTGAACTTCCGTGCATCGAAGCGCACGCCGCGTCCGTCCAGCACCTGGTGCAGCGGCATCGCGTTGTGCAGCGTGGCGATGGTGGTGCCGTCCTTGGGCGCTATGTTGAACATGAAATTGGTGGCGAGCACGTTGCCGCCGCCCGGCATGTTCTGGACGATCATCGTCGGGTTGCCCGCGAGATGGCGCTTCATGTGACGCGAAATGGCGCGCGCGATCGTGTCGTACTGCCCGCCCGCCCCGGTCGAGGTGACCACGGTGACGGTCTTGCCCTTGTAGAAGGGATCTTCGGCTCGTGCCGTCCCGGAGAACGGCAGGGCAAGGACGGCGGCCAGAGCCGCCGGCACGATCGATTTGTTCATCTCGGGTCTCCCTGAATGTTTGTTATTCGTAGCGCGAGAACTCGTAGCCTTCCTTGGCCACGACCTCGAGCAGGAACGGCTTGCCCTTGGCGTTGAAGTCGAGGCCTTCGCGGATGGCGCCCGCGAGGTCGGCGGGCTTGTCCACCCGGCGCGAGGGCACGTTGAGGCCCTCGGCCACCTTCGAATAGGTGCCGCCGACGCTGAGCGAGCCGTACTTCGCCGTCGATTCGGTCAGCACCGAGCGCTCGCAGGCCATGACCTGGTTGTTGAACACCACGGTGAAGATGCCGATGTCGTTGCGCGACGCGGTCTCGATATCCATGCCGCTCATGCCGAAGGAACAGTCGCCCATCACGTTGATGCAGGTGTGATCGGGCGCGGCCAGCTTGGCGCCGAGCGCGAGTGCAAGGCCATAGCCAAGCTGGGTCGACTTGCCCCAACCGATGTAGGTACCGGGCTTGGTCGTTTCCCACCACGGCAGGGTCTGTTCACGGGGACTGCCCGAATCATGGGTGACGATGGCCTTGTCGCGGTCGACCAGCTTCAGCATCTCGCCGATCACGCGGTACTGGTTGATCGGCACCTCGTCTGAGGCGAACTGCCCGGCCCATTCGGCCTTCCATTCCTTCTTGATCGCGGCGAGGTCGTCCTTGAGCGCCTTGAGGCGGTCGGCGCGGCTGGTCTTGTTCTGCTTCGCGATCTCCGCAATCAGCGCGTCGATGACGAGCGCCGCGTCGCCGGGAATGCCGATATCGGCGCGGTGATCCTTGTTGATGTCGGAAGGATCGTTGGTCGAATGGATGATGACCTTGCCCTTGGGCACCGGCGGGCCGAACGAGGTCTTGGTCAGGCTCGAGCCGATGGCGAGGATGAGATCGCAGCGCTTCATGTATTCGGCATACATCTTGGAGCGCGAGCGGGTCGAGCCGCCGAGCGCCAGAGGATGGGCGTCGGGCACGGCGCTCTTGCCGGGGTTCGTGCAGGCGACCGGGGCGGCAATCATTTCGGCAAGCGTCAGCAGGTTATCGCCCGCCTCGGCGTAGATCACGCCCTGCCCCGCCCAGATCACCGGGCACTTCGCGGCGAGGACGGCCTTGGCGGCAGCCGCTATGGCCACCGGGTCCGGGCCCTGGCGCATGATGGGCACGGGCTTGTAATTGATGTCGCCCTGGAATTGTTCGCGTTCCATGACGCCGACGGGTACTTCGACCAGAACCGGTCCAGGTTTGCCCGATCGCATCGCCTGGTAGGCGCGGCGCATGATTTCGGGCAGTTCCTGCACCGTATGCGCGCAGGCCGACCACTTGGTCACCGGGCGATAGACCTCGGCCGCGCGGAACGTGGGGTGGATGGTCTGCCGCTCGCCGGAAAAGCCCGCCGGAATGACCAGCATGGGAACGTTTTCCGAGAAGGCCTGAGCGACGCCGGCGAAGGCGTTTTCGATGCCGGGGCCGTGCTGGGCGGCGAAAACGCCGTTCTGCTTGCCGTGACGGATGCGCGAAAAGCCGTCGGCCATGCCGACGCCGATGCGTTCCTGGCGGCAGAGGATCGGCCGGATGTCGATGGCCGCGCAGGCGTCGATCAGGGCGTTGCGGGGGTAGCAGGCAAGAAACTCGGTGCCTTCCTGCTTGAGAATGCGGGCGATGACTTCGGCGCCGTTCATGTGAGCGGTACTCTCCCTGTTGGTTTTTTTTACGAAAGCGGACGCAGGTACGAAAGTTCAGGCGTTTATGCTGGCGCGGTCGAACTTGAAGGGCTCGGTCTTGGGCGCCTCGTAGCGCGTCGAACGCACCCGGAAGCTCTTCGGATCGAGGCCCGGCACGGCGCGGCCCGCCTGCAGGTCGTCCATCGTCTTGAGCAGCAGGTCGCGGATCTTGGTGATGGCGGTGTCGCCGATCAGCAGATGCTCCTTGGTGCGGTCGACGATGGCGCCCATCGATTCCTGGATGCCGGCGTCCTGAATGCCCAATCCCTTCATGCCGGTGAAGGACTTGCCGCTCGCCTGCAATTCGCGGTCGATCAGGTAATCGTTGTCGCGGTTGGCGATGGGCCGGTCAGTACCGGGGATGTTCTCGGTATGGATTCCGTTGAAGGTGATGGAGCGTTTCATCTCCTGCTCGGTGAACGCGCCGGTTCCCTTCGGCTTGAAGTCGATGCTGTAGAGCATGGTGTTTTCGTCGTCGATCGGCATCCACATGTGCGCGGCGTGGGGCACCGACGAGATGATTTTGTGGAACGGCATCAGGAAGATGTTGATGTTCCAGTGATAGTTGGGGCCGCCCATGTCGCGGGCGGTGCCGACGACGAAGCCGAAGTCGGTGGGCACCACTTCGTAGAGCGACGGCAGGTAGTGGCGGCTGGGTTCGGCCGATCCGCCGTGCAGGAAGGTCAGGTGCGGCGCGTCGTAGCCGCCTTCCACGCCCTGCAGCCAGTTGCATTCCTGGATGCGCCGGGTGGCATGGCGCTGATCGGCCGGCACCTCCGCCCATTCGAGGTCGGGGAATTCCGGCTTCTTGTCCGCGGGGCCCATGTAGGTCCAGATCACCCCGCCCTTTTCCATGCAGGGATAGGACTTGGTCTTCATCTGGCGCTTGATCGCCGTCATCTGGGTTTCCGTCGTCGTCCCCGGCGCGATGCAGGGAACGTCCACGCAGTTGCCGTCGCGGTCGAACTTGATGCCATGATAGACGCAGCGAAGGCCGTTTTCCTCGTTTCGCCCGAAGAACATCGAGGCCAGACGGTGCGGGCAGTATTCGTCGATCAGCCCGACGGCGCCCGAGGTATCGCGGAAGGCGACCAGTTCCTCGCACAGGAGCTTGACCCGCACGGGCGGACAGTCGGGCTTCGGCAACTGGTCCGAAAACAGCGCCGGCACCCAGTAGCGGCGCATCAGCTCGCC
>JAYQQF010000021.1:0-39941 GCA_038145705.1 Alphaproteobacteria bacterium
AGCACCGCCTTCGCCATGTCTTCGTGGGGCAGGGTCATGCCGCCGTCCACGGGCACCATGGCGACGTCGATCTGGCCCATGCGCCCGAGCCTTCCGGCGTCGAGGTCATGGTGCAGGTGGCCGAAATGGGCGATGCAGAGGTCAGGTGTTTCAAAAATGAAGATGGAATTGCCCGCGAATTCGCCGTCACCGCCGAAACCGCGAATATTGGTGGCGACGTTGCGCACGCGCAGATCGCGCAGGCGCAGGTCGTGGCGGGGGTAGCCGTCGGGCGGCGTCGCCCAGCCGCGCAGGATGTGCGCAACGCCCGGCTCGACGAAGTCGGTGTAGTGGCTCGAATGCGCGTGGTTCATGGTGACGATTTCCGGCACCACCACGGCGCGGTTGATGCCGTTGTAATCGGTGATCGCGGTGACGTTCCGGGGCGAGCGGATCAGGAAGGACGAATGGCCCAGATAGTTGATCTCCGCCGTGCCGGGCGCGAGCAGGTCGGGCATGGGCGACTGGGGGGCCTGGGCCGTCTGCAGGCTGGCGCGCTGGATGGATGCGGCAAAGGGTGACGCGGGCGCGCGGACGACGGGGAAGCAGTTGGCGGCGACGGCGGGCGCCGCGTGGAAGGCAAGCGCGATGAAGAGCGCCGGCAGCAGGGAGAAGATCCGCGCCGCCATCGCCCGCCCCTATTTCCAGGGACTGCCGAGCACCATGCAGCGGTGCATGAGGCGGCGGTGCCCGTGATAGTCGTTCAGCGCGTAATGGTTGGCCGTGCGGTTGTCCCACATGGCGAGCGCACCCGGTTCCCAGCGGAAGCGGCAGGTGTTTTCCGGCCGGTAGGCGAGGCGGAACAGGTAATCGAGCAGCGGGCGGGATTCTTCCTCGCTCCAGCCGTCGATGCGCGCCGTGTAGTTGGCGTTGATGAACAGCACCTTGCGCCCGGTGTCGGGGTGGCGGGCGACCATCGGGTGCGAATGCTCGCGGTGCGCCAGCTCGTTGAAGCGCTTCATCAGGTCGGCATCGGCCTGGCGTTCGGCGCGCTTGTCGGAATAGGCCGCGTTCTTCTTCGAATGGACGACGCGCAAGGACTCGACCGTCTTCTTGAGACCGTCGGAAAGCTGGTCATAGACGGCGGCCATGTTGGCGAACATGGTGTCGCCGCCCTTATCGGGCAGCTCGTGGGCATAGAGGACGGAGCCCAAGGGCGGCACCGGATCGAAGCTGTGGTCGGAATGCCACTGGCCGCCGACGTTGCGGGTCTGGTCGGGGTCCTTGCGGATGATGCCGACCTCGGGAAAGCCCGAAACGGTTTCGAGGAACTCGACCGGCTGCACCGTGCCGAAGCGGCGCGCAAAGGCCAGCTGGTGTTCCGGCCCGATCTTCTGGTTGCGGAAGAAGATGACGCCGGTTTCGTTCAGCGCCAGGCGAATCTCGCGGCAGGCGGCGTCCGACAGCGGCTCGCGCAGATCGACATCGAGGATTTCCATGCCGGTGTTGGCCGACATCGGGCGCATCTTCACGGCGGTGTTGGTCAGGGTCGCGGTGGCCATCGGGTTCTCTCCCTCACGCCGCGGGCTGGAGCCACGGCCCCAGCACGACGCAGCGGTGCATGGTGCGGGATTCCCCCGCGTAATCGTCGAGCGCGTAATGCAGCACCGCGCGGTTGTCCCACATGGCGAGGGAACCCGGCTTCCAGTCGAAGCGGCAGTAGTTCTCGGGCCGGGTGGCGCGCTCGCACAGGTACTGGATCAGCGGCTGGCTTTCGTCGCGCGTCCAGCCTTCGAAGCGGTCGGTGTAGATCGGGTTGACGTAGAGGATTTCCTGGCCCGATTCCGGATGGCGGCCGATGACCGGGTGGGTCGCCACCTGGCCCGCGTATTTCTGCGTGAAGGCTTCGAGCTCATCGGGCGTCACGCCCCATTGCGGCTTGCCGCCGATGCCGTGGTAGTTGAGGCGCACGTGCACCGCCTTGAGGCCGCGCAGCATGGCGCGCATCCCGTCCGACAGTTCGGCGCAGGCCGCCCCCATGTGGCAGAACATGGTGTCGCCGCCGCGCGTGGGCAGGGACTTCGCGTAAAGCACGGAGCCCAGGGGTGGGTCGGGCAGGAAGCACTGGTCGGTGTGCCAGAAGCCGCCGGTGTTGCGCCCGTCGGTCGGCTCGCGATGGATGACGGAGACCTCGGGCGTGCCGTCCACCGGCGACATGGAGGACGGATGGGTGCGCTTTTCGACGGTGCCGAAATGGCGGGCGAAGGCCACCTGCTGGTCCGGCGTGATGTCCTGGTCGCGGAAGAACACCGCGCCCCATGTGTTGAGCGCGTCGCGGATTTCGCGCGCGGCCTCGGGCGAAAGGGGCTTCGCCAGATCGACGCCCTCGATCTCGACCCCGGTATTGGCCGAAAGCGGCGTCAGCTTGAGAACGGTGTTGCGCATGCAGTCCTCCCGATAGCGGGCGGGTGGTCCCCGCCTCCGTCTTTCGGCAATTCTAGACCCGGCGGGCGGGCCAGCGAAAGGGCTTCAGGACGCGGGGCTGGCGGCGAAGCCGCGGGCGGCCTGCAGCTTTTCGAGGCTCAGGTCCGGGTCGAACTGCATGGCGGCAAGGCGGGCGTAAAGCTCGCAGCGGTCCATCAGCTCGGCGTGCTTGCCTTGGGCGATGATGCGGCCGTGCTCCATCACCACGATGCGGTCGGCATTGACCACGGTGGCAAGCCGGTGCGCGATCACCAGCGTCGTGCGCCCGGCCATCAGGCGTTCGAGCGCCGACTGCACGAGGCGTTCGTTCTCGGCATCGAGCGCGCTGGTGGCTTCGTCCAGCAGAAGGATGGACGGGTTGCGCAGGATGGCGCGTGCGATGGCGATGCGCTGGCGCTGGCCGCCCGACAGGCGCACGCCGCGCTCGCCCATGAAACTCCCGAACCCTTCGGGCAGGCGGTCGAGGAATTCGGTCGCGGCGGCCGCATCGGCGGCGGCGCGCACTTCGTCGTCGGTGGCGTCGGGGCGGCCGTAGCGGATGTTGTCCCAGGCGTTGGCGGCGAAGATGACCGGCTCCTGCGGCACGATGCCGATGCGCCCGCGAAGGGCCACGGGATCGACGCGCGCAAGATCGACGCCGTCCATGCGCACGGTTCCCGCCTGCGGGTCGTAGAAACGAAGGGCCAGCTGGAACACCGTGGTCTTGCCCGCCCCCGACGGCCCGACGAGGGCGACGGTCTCGCCCGGCTTTACGTCAAGGGTAAAGCCTTCCAGCGCCGAGCGGTCCGGGCGCGAGGGATAGTGGAAGGTGACGCCATCGAACGCCAGCGTGCCCAAGGGCGGCACCGGCAGCGGCGCCGGGTTTTCGGGCACGGTGATTTCGGGCGTCATCGCCATGATCTCGAGCAGGCGTTCGGTGGCGCCCGCCGCGCGCTGGACGTCGCCGTAGACCTCCGACAACCCGCGGGCCGAGCGCGCCATGACGAGGGCGTAGAAGATGAAGGCCGACATCTCGCCCGCCGTCACCTGGGAGGCGAGCACCTTGTGCCCGCCGATCCAGATCATGACGCCGACGGCGCCGAACATCAGCACGATCACCCAGAAATTGAGCTGGGCCCGCGCCCGCACCCGGTCCATCGAGGTGGTGAATGCATTTTCCGCGTGATGGGCGTAGCCCTTGCGGTCGAGGCTTTCGTGGCTGAAGGCCTGCACCGTGCGCACGTTGTTGAGCGATTCTTCGGCGAATGCGCCGGTTTCGGCGATGCGGTCCTGCGCCAGGCGCGAGAGTTTCCGCACCCGCTTGCCGAGCACGACGATGGGCACGACGATCATCGGCACGACGAGGAAGATCGGCCCGGTCAGCGCGATGCTGGTCCACATCATCATCACCAGCCCGCCCGACAGCATGAAGAAATGACGGAGCGCCAGCGAAATGGACGAGCCCACCATGCTCTGCAGCACGGTCGTGTCGGTGGTGAGGCGGGAGAGGATCTCGCCGATCTTGGTGGTCTCGAAGAACGACACCGACAGGCCGACGACGTGATCGAAGACCACGCGCCTGAGGTCCGTGGCGACGCGCTCGCCGATCCATGAAATCAGGTAGAAGCGCGTGTAGGTGGCGGCCGCCATCACCAGCACGATGACGAACAGCACGGCGAGCGCCTGGTCGAGGAGCCGCGGGTTGGTGCGGTCGAACCCTTCATCGACGAGGTACTTGAGGCCCCAGCCCATCGCCAGCACCGCCGCGGCGCCGACGCCGAGCGAGATCAGGAACCAGACGATCTGGAAGCGGTAGGGGCGAAGGTAAGGCATCAGCCCGCGCAGGACCGCAAGGTTGCGCTTGCCTTCGCGATGCATGGTCTTGGTGCGGGTCGAACCGCCGCCGTAGCCGTGGCCGCCGAGGCCACCCATTCCGAAACTCATACCCTTCGGTCCCTACGCCTGTTCTTCTTTGATTGGCGCCATTCTACACCCGCCGCACCGATGGGGGATGGTTAAACTTCGGCCAATACCCGGCAGATGCCCGAGGTTAGCCTGTCGAGATCGGCGCGGTTTATGGTGAAGGCGGGGGTCAGGTAGACGATGCGCCCGAACGGCCGGACCCAGAGCCCGGCTTCCATGAAGGCCGCGCGCAGCGCGTAGAGGCGCTCGAGCGACAGCGCGCGCAGCTCGACCACGCCGATGGCACCCTTCACCCGCACGTCGGCCGTGCCCGCGATGCGCGCCGCCGGGGCAAGGCCTTCAATCAGCGCATCATTGATGGCCGCCACCTGTTTCGCCCGCGGTTCCGTCTCGAACAGGTCGAGGGAGGCATTGGCCGCGGCGCAGGCGATCGGGTTCGCCATGAAGGTGGGGCCGTGCATGAAGGCGGCGTCGAGATCGTTCCCTGAAAAGACGTCGAAGATGTGCGGGCGGGCGAGCGTCGCCCCCATGCCGACGGCGCCGCCCGTCAGCGCCTTGCCGAGGCACAGGATATCCGGCACGACGCCCGCACCCGTACAGGCGAACAGCGGCCCGGTGCGGTGAAAGCCCGTGAAGATTTCATCGGCGATGACGGGGATGCCACGCGCCTGCGCTTCCTCGACGACGGCGCGGATGGTGGCATCGTCGTGAAAGATCATGCCGCCTGCGCCCTGCACCGAGGGCTCGAAGATCACGCCCGCGATCGACCTGCCGTGTTCATCGAGCGCGCGGGCATAGGCGGCGCGGCCCGCGTCGCCCCGCGGCAGCGGAAGGCGCAGCTGGCCCGGCAGCATGGCCCGGAAGGCGCGGGCGAAACCCGCGTCGTCGGACACGCTCATCGCCGCGACGGTGTCGCCGTGATAGCCGCCATCGAAGCAGACGAAACGCTCGCGCCCCGTCTCGCCACGGTTCACGTGGTATTGCAGCGCCATCTTGAGGGCGACCTCGACGGCGGTGGAGCCCGAATCGGAAAAGAACACGCGGCCGAGATCGCCCGGCGCCAGTGCGGCAAGACGCGCGGCCAGCCGCATCGCCCCTTCGTGGACGAGGCCGCCGAACATCACGTGCGGCATCTTCTCCGCCTGGTCGCGGATGGCGGCGACGATATGGGGATGGTTGTAGCCGTGGCACGCCGTCCACCACGACGCGATGCCGTCGATCAGCGCGCGCCCGTCATCAAGCCGGATGCGCGTGCCCTCCGTCGCCGCGACGGCGGCGGGCGGCGGCTCGGCCGCCATCTGGGTATAGGGCAGCCAGATGTGGGGAAGGCCCGCCCGATACCAGCCGGGCGGCTTGCTCATTGATGCGAGCCCATCGGCCTGAGGCCGAGGCGGTCGAACAGCTGCTGGTCCTCGCTGGCGCCGGGGTTGGGCGTGGTCAGGAGCTTCTCGCCGTAGAAGATGGAATTGGCGCCGGCAAGGAAGGCGAGCGCCTGGGTGGCGGCGTCCAGTTCCATGCGCCCGGCGGCGAAACGCACGTGGGAGGCCGGCATCATGATCCGCGCGGCGGCGATCACGCGCACGAAGTCGATGGGATCGATCCGGTCGTTTTCCGAATAGGGCGTGCCCTCGATGGCGACCAGCATGTTGACCGGCACCGATTCGGGATGCGGGTCCATGTTGGCGAGCGTGGTCAGCATGGCGGCGCGGTCGGCTTCACCTTCGCCCATGCCGAGGATGCCGCCGCAGCACACCTTGATGCCCGCATCGCGCACGCGCGCCAGCGTATCGAGGCGGTCCTTGTAGGTGCGCGTCGAGATGACCTCGCCGTAATAGTCTTCGGAGGTATCGAGGTTGTGGTTGTAGTAGTCGAGCCCGGCATCCTTGAGGCGTGCCGCCTGCGCATCGGTCAGCATGCCGAGCGTGGCGCAGGTCTCGAGGCCAAGCGACTTCACCCCTTCGACCATCTCGCACACGGCGTCGAGCTCGTGATCCTTCGGGCCGCGCCAGGCGGCGCCCATGCAGAAGCGCTGGGCGCCCGCGGCCTTGGCCTCGCGTGCCTTTTCCATGACGGCGTTAACCGCCATCAGCTTCTGCGCCTTGAAGCCGGTGTCGTAGCGCGACGACTGGGCGCAGTACTTGCAGTCCTCGGGGCAGCCGCCGTCCTTGACGTTGAGCAGGGTCGAAAGCTGCACCTCGTTGGCGTCGAAGTGGCGCCGGTGCACGGTCTGGGCGCGGAAGACCAGATCGTTGAACGGCAGGGCCAGCAGGGCCAGGGCCTCCGCGCGCGTCCAGTCGTGGCGGATATCGGGGGAAACCGGATCGGAAAGGCGGGTCGCCATCGCAAACCTTTGGAAAAAACGGTGTTGGCCGCACCCTAGTCAATTCGGCCCCGATGGGCAATCGGCTGGGAGAGTTATCCACAGCCGGGGAGCCCCCGGTGGCCAAGACGGCGGCAGGCGTTTGGGATAGCATGGCGGCCATGGCCGACAGTCTCGACGATTTCGCCGAAGGCAAGCTCGCGGAGATCGCTTCGCGCAACCTCACCCGCCGCGTCCAGGCAACCGCACGCGGGCCGGGTGCTCTTGCGCTGCGCGGGGCGAAGAAACTCGTTTCCTTCTGCGACAACGATTACCTGGGCCTGTCCCAGCACCCCGCCGTGATCGAGGCGGCAATCGCCGCGACCGAGGCCTTCGGCGCGGGCGCCGGGGCATCGCGGCTGGTGACCGGCTCAAACCCCCTCTATGACGCCCTCGAAGCGCGCATCGCGCGCATCAAGGGCGCCGAGGCCGCACTCGTGTTCGGATCGGGGTATCTCGCCAATATCGGCATCATTCCGTCCTTCGCCGGGCCGGGGGACCTGGTCCTCGGCGACGAGCTGATGCATGCCTGCATGCACGCGGGCGCGAAACTCTCGGGTGCCACGGTGCATCTCTTCCGCCACAACGATGTCGATGACTGCGCTCGCCTTCTGCGCGAGCACCGGGGAAAGGCCGAACACTGCCTGATCCTGACCGAGGGCGTCTTTTCCATGGACGGCGACCGCGCGCCGGTCGCAGCGCTCGCCGCCCTCGCCCATGCCAATGACGGCTGGCTGCTGGTCGATGATGCCCATGCGCTCGGCGTCATCAACGGCGGGCGCGGCTCGGGCTTCGACGAAGACGGCCGCGCGCTCGGCGTCGATCTCGCCATGGGCACGCTGTCGAAGGCGGCGGGGTCCTACGGCGGCTATGTCGCGGCCAGCCGCGTCGTCGTCGATTACCTGATCAACCGGGCGCGCAGCCTGATATTCACCACCGGCCTGCCGCCCGGCGTGCTAGCGGCATCGGAAATGGCGCTGCGCCTGATCGAAGAGGACGACGCGCTGACCGCAGCCCCCCTTGTGCGCGCGCGCGCCTTCACCACGGCGCTGGGCTTGCCGCGCGCGATGAGCGCCGTGGTGCCGCTGGTGCTGGGCGATGAGGCCCGCGCGCTCGATGCCTCGGCCCGGCTTGCCGAGCGCGGCTTCCTGGTGACCGCCATTCGCCCGCCCACGGTTCCGGCGGGTACATCGCGCCTGCGTTTCACCTTTTCCGCCGCCCATGATGAGGGTGACGTGAAACGCCTGATCGACACCATTCTTGAACTCGGCCTCGCGCCGGAAAGGCAGCCGGCATGAGCGATGCGCTTTTCGTCACCGCGAGCGGAACCGAGATCGGCAAGACCCTGGTCGCCTGCGCGCTCGCCCATCAGGCGCGCGCAGCGGGCCGCGCCGTGCGCGTCCTCAAGCCCGTCGCCACCGGCTTCGATGAAATGAACATGGGGGAAAGCGACACGGTCAACCTGCTGACCGCTGCGGGCGTCCCGCTTTCGGAAAACGCCATCGTCGCCTGCACGCCGTGGCGCTTCAGGGAACCGCTTGCCCCCGACATGGCGGCCGCGCGCGAGAACCGCACGATCGACTTCGGCGCGGTGCTGGCCCATTGCCGGGCGGCGCTCGGCAATGATCATTTCACCATCATCGAAGGGGTCGGCGGCACCATGGTGCCGCTCGGCGGCAGCGAGACCGTGCGCGACCTGATCGCCGAACTGGAAGTACCCGCCGTTCTGGTATCGGGTTCCTACCTCGGGGCCATCAGCCACGCGCTCACAGCGCTCGAATCGCTGCTGGTGCGCGCGATCCCGGTGCGCGGCATCGTCGTCAGCGAGTCGGTGGGTGCGCCGGTGCCGCTGGCCGAGACTTGCGCGGCCATCGCGGATTTTTCGCCGGTACCGGTCCTCGAACTGCCCCGCCTCGGCCAAACCACGCGCCCGTGGAAGGCGGCACCGGATTTTGCGCCGCTCCTGAACCGCGATGCCAGCATCGCGCGCGGGGCCTAGACCGGACGCCTCGCCCTGAGTGCCGCCGACAGGGTGCCATCGTCGAGGTAATCCAGCTCGCCGCCGACGGGCACGCCGTGGGCAAGGCGGGTGACGTTGACGCCGCTCGACGCCAGCCTTTCGGCGATGTAATGGGCTGTGGTCTGTCCATCGACCGTGGCCGACAAGGCGAGGATCACCTCGCGGCAATCGTCGCCCGCACGCGCAACGAGCCGCGCGATGTTGAGGTCTTCCGGCCCCACGCCGTCCAGCGCCGACAGCACGCCCCCCAGCACATGGTAGCGGCCCTTGAAGGCGCCCGCGCGCTCGAGCGCCCAAAGGTCGCCCACTTCCTCGACCACGCAGATCTGCGAGGCGTCGCGCCCGGGATCGGCGCAGACGGCGCAGGGATCAGTCGAATCGAGGGTGCCGCAGACCGAACAGGTGGTGACCGCCGCCGCTGCTTCATCGAGCAGGCGGGCGAGCGGCGCCATCACCGAATCGCGGCGCTTGAGCAGGTAAAGAGCCGCGCGGCGCGCCGAGCGGGGACCCAGCCCCGGCAGCTTGGCGAGGGCCGCGATCAGTCTTTCGATTTCGGGAGCGGCCAAGGGGGCGGGCCCGTCAGAACGGCATCTTGAAGCCGGGCGGCAGCTGGATGCCGCCGGTCAGTTCCGACATTTTTTCGGACACCATCGCCTCGACCTTGGTCTTGGCATCGTTGAAGGCGGCGACGATCAGGTCCTCGAGCATTTCCACATCGTCGGGCGCGACGAGGGACGGATCGATCTTGATGCGTCTGAGCACGCCCTTGCCGTTGAGCGTGACGCTGACCATGCCGCCGCCCGATGCGCCCGAGACCTCTTCCTGCTCGAGCCGTTCCTGCATGGCCTGCATGCGCGCCTGCATCTCCTGCGCCTGCTTCATCATCTGGCCCAGGTTCTTCATCTAGTAATCCTCCTCGGAACTCGGCGGGGGCGGCTCCTCGTCGGGCACCATCACGTCGGGATCCATGTCGCTGTAGGAATCGGGGTCGGGCAGCGGCGTCTCGGTCACCGCACCCGCAGGCGTCCCGCCCGTGACATCGACGATCTTGGCGCCCGGAAACGCGGCGAGCGCCGCCTTGACCAGCGGATGTTCGGCGGCCTGGCGGCGGCGCGCTTCGACGGCGCTCGATGCCTGTTCGGCCAATGTCGGATCGCCCGGCTCCGACGATAGCGAAATCGCCCAGCGCGTGCCCGTCAGTTTCGCCAGCGCCGGGCCGAGCCGGTTGGCGAGCGTGCCGTCGGCGCGGTCGTTCAGGCGAAACTCGACGCGGCCGGGCTCGTAACGCACCAGATGCACGGCCGTGCGCAGCTCGCCGGCAAGGCGCGCCTCGCGGTTCTTTTCCAGTAATTCCACCATGGCGACGAAACTGTCGGGCAATTTTGCCGTGGGTTCCGTGCGCGGCTCGGGCTCGGCTGCGGGTTCGGGCGCGGGCTGGGCCTTGGCCGAACCGCGCGGCGCATCGAAGGACGCGCCAGTGCCGCCCGCGCGCGGCTGCGAAGATGGCGCCGGACGCGGCGCGGCCGTGGGCGCAGGCGCGGCCCCCTCGCCCTTCTGGATTTTTTCGACGAGATCGGCGGGCGGCGGCAGGTTCGCCGCATGGGCGATGCGCACCAGCACCATTTCCGCCGCCTTCATCGGCTGCGGCGCGACCTGCACTTCCGAAAGCCCCTTGAGCAGCATCTGCCACGCCCGGGCCAGCACCGCCATGCCGAGGCCGGAGGCAAGCCTGCGCCCGGTGACGCGTTCGGCTTCGGGCACCACGGGATCATCGGCGATGGCGGGCGTGATCTTGACCCGCGTCAGCCAGTGGGTGAGTTCCAGGAGATCGCCAATCATGCTTTCGGCATCGGCGCCGGCGGCGGCGGCAGCGGAAACGAGATCGAGGCCGCGGGCGATGTCGCCCTGCATCACCGCCTCGAACAGGTCGAAGACCTGGGTGCGGTCGGCAAGGCCCAGCATGGCGCGGACGGCGGCTTCGCCGATCGCCTCGCCCTTGGCGGCGCCCGCCACCGCCTGGTCGAGGATCGACAGCCCGTCGCGCACGGAGCCGTCGGCGGCGCGCGCGATCAGCCGCGCGGCGGCCGCATCGAGGGTCACGCCTTCGGCCTCGGCCACCGAAGTGAAATGCCGGGCCAGCAGGTCTTCGGGCACGAGGCGCAGGTCGAAGCGCTGGCAGCGCGACAGCACCGTCACCGGGACCTTGCGCGTTTCGGTGGTGGCGAAGATGAACTTCACGTGCTCGGGCGGTTCTTCCAGCGTCTTCAACAGGGCGTTGAAGGCGTTGGTGGTGAGCATGTGCACTTCGTCGATGATGTAGACCTTGTAGCGGGCGCTGGTCGGGCGGTAGCGCACCTGCTCGATCAGTTCGCGGATATCGTCGACGCCGGTACGCGAGGCCGCGTCCATCTCGATGACGTCGGGATGGCGGTCATCGGCGATGGCCTTGCAGTTTGCGCATTCGCCGCAGGGTTCCGCGGTGGGGCCGCCCTTGCCGTCGGGACCGATGCAGTTGAGCGCGCGCGCCAGAATTCGCGCCGTCGTCGTCTTGCCGACCCCACGCACGCCGGCCAGCAGCCAGGCATGAGCCAGCCTGTCTGCGGCGATGGCGTTGCGCAGCGTGGTGACGACCGCGTCCTGGCCGATCAGTTCGGCGAAGTTCCGGGGCCGGTACTTGCGGGCAAGCACCTGGTAGGGCTTTTCGGGCGCGGGGCTTGGGGCGGTCTTTTCGCTCATGGCGCGATCGCGGGCCGGACGGCCGAGGGCTCCTCTCGGGTGAAAACGCGTCGGTTGCAACGCGGGCGGGTGGAAGACTGACAATGACCCGGGCAAAACCCGTTACGGCTGCTTCCTTCCGGACCTGACCGGGTTGGCGGGACGCTCGTCCACCGCCAGCCTTCCGCGCGCACTATACCAAATCCACCCACGGCTTCGGCAACTGAATCGGGAGAAAAAAATCTTCAGGAATCGGCGGATTTTCGCGCCCGTTCCGCCGAGGGCCGTACATCGCGGGTCCGGAAGTAGCAAAGCCCGCCGATCAGCGCGTAAAGGGCGAGTGCAGCGAACAGAACCCGGTAGGCCGCCTCCGGCACCGTCGCCCCGGCGGTGCCGGCGCCGAAAAACCCCATCATGCGGGCCGAAGCGAACTGCACCGCCATCACCCCCAGGAAAGTGCACAGGTTGACCGTGGTCACGCCGCGCCCGATCAGGTGATCGGGATAATGGGCGCGCCCCAGCGTGATATTGGTGATGTAATAAGAGCCGATCACCCCATAGAGGAAGAACATCGCCACCACCGCCGTAACCGGCGGCCGGGAAATGGCGGCGAAGGCACCAAGCAACGCCGCCGACATGAGCGCCCCGCAGATGACGACGTATTTGCGGCTGTCCACCCAGCGATCCAGCGGCCCGTAGACCAGCAGCCCGACGATGCTGCCCACGACCAGCGCCGTCAGCACGTTGCCGCGCGCGATGCCGTCGAGGCCATGCACGTCATGCAGGTACGGCCCGCCCCACACGCCGACGATGGTGATCATCGTCGAATAGCCGACAGCCGCCATAAACATGATCCAGCCGATGCCGGGCAGGCGCAGGATGGTGAGATAGCCCCTGATCTGTTCACCCGCGCTTTCGATGCGCCGCCTGTGCCACGGGTGGTCGGGCGGCGCGTCGCGCACCAGCGTCCACACCAGCCCCGACGCGATCAGCGTCAATACACCCGCCACCACGAAGGACGCCCGCCAGCCCAGCGCACCCGACAGCCACGCCATCGGCGTCGCCGCGCCCATCAGGCCGACGCCCGCCGAAACGGCGACGAACAGGCCGGTGATCTGGGAAAAACGATCGGGCGCGAACCAGCGCGAGGCGACGACCAGCCCGCCCATCAGGGCGGATGCGAAACCGATTCCCACGACCATGCGCGCGGCGAACAGGGCCGCGAAGCCGTCGACGGCGGCGAAGGCAAAGGTGCCGATGGCGGCGACCAGCAGCGACCCGGCGATGGTGACGCGCGCGCCGAAGCGGTCGAACAGCAGCCCCGTCGGCACCTGGGCAAGGGCCACGCCGAGGAAGAAAGACCCGGCGACGATGCCGTAGGCTTCCGGGCTCAGGCCCGCCTCGGCCATGATGTCAGGGGCGACGACGGAAACGGCCGCGCGCATGAACTGGCTCATGGTGAGCGCCGAGGCGATGGCAGCGAAGATGGCGAGCGGACGGCCCAAGGCGGGAAAACTCCAGTAACGCAACGGACCATGACGGGATCGTGATCGGCCGCGACGGTCTGGCTTTTGCAAGCGGCAGGGCCCGGGTTTATCATGCCGCCCGACACAAAAGAAAGGTTTCGGGGGAGCTTAGAGGGAACATGGCCAGCATCGTTGACCTGCCGCGCTTTCAGCTGACCCGCCTCGACCACGCGGAAGCCGCCGACGATGGCGCCGATGTGGTGGCCGGGCTGACAGCCTCCGCCAAATGGCTGCCCTGCAAGTATTTCTACGACGCGCGCGGATCGGAACTGTTCGAGCGCATCTGCGCCACGCCCGAGTACTACCCGACCCGCACCGAACGCGCGATCCTCAAGGCCCGCGCCGGCGAAATCGCCGAGGCGACGGGCCCGGTCGAAATCGTCGAACTGGGTTCGGGCTCGGCGGTCAAGACGCGGCTGCTGCTGGAAGCCTATTCGGCGCGCGCGCCGCAGGTTCATTTCGCGCCCATCGACGTGTCGGGCGAAATGCTCGCCCAGAGCGCTCGCGCCCTGATCGCGCGGTACGACGATCTGACCATTCGCGGCATCGAGGGAACTTATGAGGACGCCCTCGCCGCGCTTCATCCCGCCCCCGAGGGGCAGCGGATGTTCCTGTTCCTGGGTTCCACCATCGGCAATTTCAACGAAGACGAACGCGCCGCCTTCCTGCGCCACATATATGCCGCGATGCAGCCCGGCGATTTCTTCCTGCTCGGCTGCGACCGCATCAAGGACGAAGCCGTGCTTCATGCGGCCTACAATGACGCCGAGGGTGTCACCGCGGCTTTCAACCGCAACATGCTGGCGCACCTGAACGCGCGCTTTCACGGAAACTTCCGGCCAGGCCGGTTCCGTCACGTCGCTTTCTGGAACGCTGAAACCAGCCGCATCGAAATGCATCTCGAAAGCGACCGCGCGCAGTCCGCTCGGCTCGACGATCTCGACCTCGACGTCACTTTCGCCGTGGGCGAGCGCATTCACACCGAAATTTCGCGCAAGTTCGATGCGGAAGATTTGCGTCAGGAGCTTTCCTCGCTCGGCTTCGGGCCGCGCGCCATGTGGTCGGACGAGAAAGACTGGTTTTCGCTAATGCTGTTTGCGCGCGGGGGGCATCGCCCGTGAGCGACATTTTCCGCCACCGCCCCGCCAACGTCTTTGCCGGCGGGGGCCTCGACCGCGCCGGGCTTCTGCGCAAGGACGAGGACTGGATAGCCCGCCAGCTCGCCGATCCCGGCAGCGTCGTCGTGCTGACATGGCGCGACAAGCATTTCGTGGCGCCGGGTCCCGAAGCGGCGCCCGCCTTCATGGCGACGGCGGAAGCGCTGGCGCTGGCGCACCCCGAGGCGCCGCCGGTCCTGCTGGCGGTGCATGGCGAGAAGGCGGTGTTTGCCGCCGACATCTCGCACCTGGACGATCCCGCTGCCCACCCGGCGCTCGCCGGGCGCGGCGAATTCATGGATGTGCGCGACATCGCCGCGACCATGAGCAACGCCCACGCGCAGATGCTGGCCCATTCGCGCGCGCTCGCCTATTGGCACCGGCGGCACCGTTTCTGCGGCAACTGCGGCGCACCGACGGTGGCGCAAGAGGCGGGCCACGTGCGCGTCTGCACCAACGCCGACTGCGGCTTGCATCATTTCCCGCGCACGGATCCCGCCGTCATCATGCTGGTGGTGGATGGCGATCGCTGCCTGCTGGGCCGCCGGCCTGGCCGCGATAACCGCATGTATTCGACACTGGCGGGATTCGTCGAACCGGGCGAGTCGCTCGAAGAAGCCGTCGCCCGCGAAGTGATGGAGGAAACCGGCATCGCCATTTCCGCCGCCCACTACGCCCATTCGCAGCCTTGGCCGTTTCCGGCCAACCTGATGCTGGGCTTCTATGCCGAGGCGGCGACGACCGAGATTCGCATCAACGAGGAAGAACTGGCCGATGCGCGCTGGTTCTCCCGCGACGAGGTGCGCGCGCTGATGGCCGCGCGCGACCGGGCGGAAGCGGAAGCGGCAGGGCTGGCCGCGCACCTGCCGCGTCCCATTTCCATCGCACGCCGTCTGATCGGCGAATGGATGAACGGGCTGGCCTGAGGGCCAGCCGCAGCCTTAGCCGAAAACCCTGCCGATATTGAACAGCGCCGCAAGGCCGAGTGCTGCAAAGATCGCCGCGGCAATGAAGCGCATGAGCTTCATCGGCAGTTTCGTCGCCGCCACTTCTCCGAGCCACACGGCCGGAACGTTCGCTGCCATCATGCCGAGCGTCGTGCCCGCCGTGACGACGATCACATCGTGATAACGCGCGGCCAGCGCGATGGTAGCGATCTGGGTCTTGTCGCCGATCTCGACCAGAAAGAAGGACACCAGCGTGGCGACGAAGGCGCTGGCGCGCGTCGCCGTCGAAGGGCCATCGTCGGCCTTGTCGGGGACCAGCACCCAGCCGGCCATGGCGATAAAGCTCGCTGCCAGGATCCAGCGCAGCCAGATGGGGCCGAGCCAGTCGGCGATCAGCCCGCCGAACAGTGCAGCCAGCGCATGATTGGCGATGGTGGCGAGAAGTATCCCGGCACAGATGGCATAGGGCGCGCGGTAGCGGGCGGCGAGAACGATGGCGAGCAATTGCGTCTTGTCGCCGATTTCGGCGACCGCAACCACGCCAAGGGAGACGATGAAGGCTTCCATGTGGAGCAACCAGTTCCGGGGCCGAGCATCCAACCGATGGCTTGCCGCGCCGCCCGACCCCCGTCGGGCGCGGTCAAGCCAAAGGTCTCGCCAAGCTGTGCCGGAGGCGCCATGGACGATGGAGCGAAAGCCCCGGCCCAAGTCTGTTGACGCATCCCCCGCTTCTGCGGGCGGCTACTCCCCAATGACAGACTTTATATAAGCCCGACGGGGCCGCGAATCAATTGCCGCGGCGGAAGGGATGCTGGGGAAAGGTGCCGAGGATGCGCACTTTTTCCGAATAGAAGCTCAATTCCTCGAGCGCCAGCTTGAGGGCGCCGTGTTCCGGGTGGCCCTCGACCTCGGCGTAGAACTCTGACGAGGCGAAGTTGCCCTCGACCATGTAGCTCTCGAGCTTGGTCATGTTGACGCCGTTGGTGGCGAAGCCGCCAAGCGCCTTGTAGAGAGCAGCCGGTATGTTGCGCACGCGAAACAGGAAGGCGGTCATCGCCGGACCGTTGCCGGCGCCGGGATCGACCGGCTCGCGCGCGAAAATGACGAAGCGCGTGGTGTTGTGGGCCGCATCCTCGATATTGGCGGCAAGGGACTGAAGGCCATAGATTTCCGCCGCCAGTTCAGAGGCGATCGCCGCCTCGCTCGCATCGCCTTTTTCGGCGATGTCGCGGGCCGCGCCCGCCGTATCGGCATGCACAACCGAGCGGATGCCGTGCTTGCGCAGGAAGATGCGGCATTGCGACAGGGCGTGAACGTGGCTGCGGGCGACCTTTATGCCGGCAAGGGTCGCACCCTTCACCGCCAGCAGGTGATGGTTCACGCGCTGGAAGTGCTCGCCGATCATGTGAAGCTGCGCGTGCGGAATGAGCTGATGAATGTCGGCAACACGCCCGGCGACCGAGTTCTCGATCGGGATCATGGCAAGGCGCGCACGGCCTTCTTCCACCGCGGCGAAGGCCTCTTCAAACGTCGGGCACGGCAGGCTGGTCATGGCCGGATAGACCTGGCGGCAGGCGAGGTCCGAATAGGCCCCGGCGTAGCCCTGGAAAACGATGGTATTGGCCGGATCGGCGCTGGCGTTGTCGTTGTTGTCGGTCATCGGCCGGGCCTGTTTGCCTGCGCCGCCGCAAGAATCTCGCGGGCGCGTTCAAGGTCGCGCGGAGTATCGACACCGAGCGGAACCGTGTCAACGAAGGCAACGTCGATGCGCATGCCCGCTTCCAGCGCGCGCAACTGTTCGAGCTTCTCGCGCATCTCGAGCGGGCTCGGCGGCAGGGCGACGAAACGCGCAAGCGCCGTGCGCCGCCATGCATAAAGGCCGATGTGATGGTAGTGCGGCCCCTCGCCCGCGGGCACCGTGGCGCGGCTGAAGTAAAGGGCGCGGCCGTGATCGGCGCCGGTTGCCGCGGCCACCACCGCCTTGACCACGTTGGGATCGGTGCGCTCGTGCTCGACCCGGATTTCGGCGGCGAGCGTGCCGAGGTCCACTGCCCCGTCATCGAGCAGCCCGAGCGCCCGCACCGGCAGCGCCGGGTCGAGCGTCGGCAGGTCGCCCTGCACGTTGACGACGGCGTCGAACGTGCCGGCGGGATCGATCTGGTCGAGGGCTTCGACGATGCGGTCGGACCCGGAAGGATGATCGGGCCGCGTCAGCACGGCCTTGCCGCCCGCACGCGTCACCGCCTCGGCGATTTCGGGCTCGGCCGCCGCCACCCAGACCGGGCCGATGCCCGCCTCCATCGCGCGCCGCCACACCTGCACGATCATGGGCAGGCCAAGGATATCGGCGAGCGGCTTGCCGGGCAGGCGGGTCGAGGCCATGCGGGCGGGCACCAGCACGACGGGATTGCGGATGGAAGCGGTCGGAACTGTCACATTGCGCCTTTGGCCTTCCGGGATCGGCGGAACCCGAAAAACTCCACGATTTCAGGGTGTTTGCAAGACTAGTCGGTTCCGTTCCGCCGGGCCAGCCGAAAGCGCGGGCGAGCCCGCCGAAAGACGCCGCGAGAGGCCGGGGAAGGTTGAAAAAAACGGGCAATCCACGTTGGACAGGGCGGGTTCGAGCGGTTACATTCCCGGCGCGGCCCGCACCCGGGCCGACCGATTTCTTCCAAGGATCGTGCCCCGCGGGGCGCGGCGCCCCGTGGGCGTAATTAAGACCGGAGCAACGCACTCATGTCCGCATTCGAGTGGAACAAGGTCATCGGCGCTATTCTCGCGGCGCTTCTCGTCATCAAGGTGGTGGACATCGCGGGCGACGCGCTGCTGCATGCCAAGGTGCCGGAAAAGAACGCCTACCCGGTTGCGGGCATCGCCCCGGCGCAGCCTTCGGGCGCACCTGCGGCAAAGAAGGCCGAAGTGCAGATCGCCGCGATCGGCCCGCTGCTCGCCAAGGCCAGCGCCGACCAGGGCGCCCAGGTCGCGCGCAAGTGCACGGTCTGCCATTCCTTCGACAAGGGCGGTGCGAACAAGGTCGGCCCGGCGCTATGGGGCACCATCGGCCACGACATCGCCGGCGGCTCGTTCAGCTATTCGGCGGCGCTCAAGGGCGTCAAGGGGAAGTGGGATTACGAGACCCTGAACAAGTGGCTCTACGATCCGAAGGCCTTCGCGCCGGGCAACCGCATGGCCTTCGCCGGCGTCAAGAACGATGCCGAGCGTGCCGCGCTGATCGCCTACATGCGCAGCCGCGCCGACAACCCCGTCCCGCTGCCGTAACCGGTGCGGGCGGCGGTCCCGCGGCATGAAAGTCCGATAGCCATGCCGGGCGCCCCGCTCGATCTCGCAGCCGTAAACCGCTACATCGCGCTCGCGGAGGCCTGTGCCGACGCCGCCGGCGAGGTGCTGGCGCATTACTTCCGCAAGTCCTTCACGGTCGATACCAAGGCCGATGCGACGCCGGTGACCATCGCCGACCGCGATGCCGAAATCGCCATGCGCGCGCTGATCGCCGACGCGGAACCGGGCCACGGCATCCTCGGCGAAGAACTGGGCCGCACCAACCCGGATGCGGAGTTCACCTGGGTCCTCGATCCCATCGACGGCACCAAGTCCTTCATCACCGGCAAGCCGACCTTCGGGATTCTCGTCTCCCTCGCCTGGCGCGGGGAGCCCATCATCGGCATCATCGACCAGCCGATCATCCACGAACGCTGGATCGGCGCCGCAGGCAAGGCGACGATCTTCAACAGCGCCCCTGCCAGCGTGCGGCCCTGCCCGAAACTGGCCGATGCCATTCTCTACACCACCAGCCCCTACCTGTTTCCCGACGGCGATCTGCCCGGTTTCCATCGCCTGCGCGAGCGTGTCGCCCACGCGCTTTATGGCGGAGATTGCTATTCCTACGGGCTACTGGCGTCGGGCCACGCCGATATCGTTGTGGAATCGGGTCTCAAGCCCTACGATTATGCGGCGCTGGTGCCGGTCATCGAAGGCGCAGGCGGCATCATCACGGACTGGGACGGCAAGCCGCTGACGCTTTCCTCCGACGGCCGCGTGATCGCCGCGGGCGACGCGGTCCTGCACCAAGAAGCGCTCGCCATTCTTCGAACGGGCTGACGGGGACAGATGTCGCGCTTTGGGGTCCTTGGTGTTTGCGTTCTTGCCTGGGGCCTTGCCGCGGCGCCGGTCCTCGCACAGTCTTCGGGCGCAGCGCCCGCGCATGGGCTGGCCATGCACGGCGATCTCAAGTACCCGGCCGGCTTTTCCCATTTCGACTACGTCAATCCGAACGCGCCCAAGGGCGGCACCATCCGGCTTGCCGGCGTGCGCACCTTCGACACGCTCAATCCCTTCACCCTGAAGGGGGTCGCGGCGGCGGGATCGAACTATGTGTTCGAAACCCTGATGACATCCTCCGCCGATGAACCGTTTTCGGAATACGGCCTGATCGCGGAATCGGTGGAAACGCCGCCCGACCGGTCGTGGGTCGTCTTCAACCTGCGGCCCGAGGCGCGCTTTCACGACGGCAAGCCGGTCACCGCCGAAGACGTGGTGTGGACCTTCAACACCCTGACGACGAAGGGCCACCCGCGTTTTCGCCTCTACTATTCCGCCGTGGCGAAAGCCGTGGCCGAAGGGCCGCGCCGTGTGCGCTTCACCTTCAAGGGCGGCGTCAACCGCGAACTGCCGCTGATCGTCGGCCAGCTTCCCGTCCTGCCCCGGCACTACTGGGCCGACAAGGATTTCGAAAAGACGTCGATGACGCCGCCGCTCGGCAGCGGGCCCTATCGCGTCGCCGAGGTCGATCCCGGCCGCGCGATCACGCTGGAACGCGTACCCGACTACTGGGGGCGCAATCTCGGCGTCAACCGGGGACGCTTCAATTTCGGCCGCATCCGCATCGATTATTTCCGCGACAATACCGTGGCGCTGGAGGCGCTGAAGGCCGGCACCTTCGATTTCCGCGAAGAGCACGTGTCGAAATTCTGGGCGGCGAGCTACGACGTGCCGGCCGTGCGCGAAGGCTTCCTGAAAAAGGAATTCCTGCCGCACCAGCAGCCGACCGGCATGCAGGGCTTCGTCTTCAACACGCGGCGCGCCATCTTCGCCGATCGTCGCGTGCGCGCGGCGCTGGCCTACGCCTTCGACTTCACCTGGACCAACCGGGTGCTGTTCTTCGGCGCCTATGCGCGCACGGAAAGCTATTTTTCGAATTCCGATCTCGCCGCCCGCGGCCTTCCCGGCCCGGGAGAGCTTGCGGCGCTCGAACCCTTCCGCGGCAAGATCCCGGCCGAGGTCTTCGGTCCCGCCTACACGGCGCCCAATACGGACGGCACCCACATCAGCCTGCGGCGCAACCTTCTCAAGGCGCTCGACATCCTCAAAAGCGCGGGCTGGATCGTGAAGGACGGCAAGCTGGTCAATGAAAAGACCGGCAAACCGATGGCCTTCGAAATCCTGCTGGCCAACCCGAGCTTCGAACGCATCGTCCTGCCCTTCCTCGGTAACCTGAAGCGGCTGGGCATCGATGCGCGGGTGCGCACGGTCGATGCCTCGCAATACATCAACCGTCGCAAGACATTCGACTTCGACATGCTGGTCCATGTCTGGGGACAGTCGCTGTCGCCCGGCAACGAACAGCGCGACTTCTGGCACAGCGCCAGCGCCAACGTCGAAGGGTCGTTCAACCTCGCGGGCGTGCGCGATCCGGTCGTCGACAGCCTGATCGAAGACATCGTCGCCGCCAAGGACCGCGCCACCCTGGTCGCCACCACACGCGCGCTCGATCGCGTGCTGCTGGCGGGCCACTACGTCATTCCCCATTGGCACATCAAGGGCGACCGGCTGGCCTTCTGGGACAAGTTCGGCCGCCCGGCGGTCACGCCGATCATGGGCTACCAGATAGACGCCTGGTGGATCGACAAGGCACGAGAGGCGCGGCTGGAAACGCGCAGGAAGGAACCCGCCCGATGATCGCCTATATCGTGCGCAGGCTGGGGCTGATCGTGCCGACGCTGTTCGGCATCATGGTGGTCAATTTCCTGATCGTGCAGTTTGCGCCGGGCGGACCGGTCGAACAGGTGGTGGCGCAACTGACCGGCGCCGAGGTGGACGCCACCGCGCGCGTCAGCGGCGCCCAGCGCGAAGTCGGCAGCGCCCAGACGCCGGGGCAGATTCCGGGCAGCCAGGGCGACGGCGCCTATCGCGGGCGGCGCGGCCTCGATCCCCAGCTGCTGGAAGACCTGAAGAAGTACTACGGCTTCGACAAGCCCGCCCATGAGCGCTTCTTCCACATGATGGCGAACTACCTGCGGTTCGATTTCGGCACCAGTTTCTTCCGCGACACCAGCGTGGTCGATCTGGTGATCGAAAAGCTGCCGGTATCCATATCCCTCGGCCTTTGGTCGACGCTGATCATCTACCTGATCTCGATCCCGCTCGGCGTCGCCAAGGCGGTGCGCGACGGCACCCGTTTCGACTTCTGGACGTCGAGCGCGATCATCTTCGGCTACTCGATCCCGGGCTTCATGTTCGCGGTCCTGCTGATCGTGCTGTTCGCGGGGGGCAGCTATTTTTCGATCTTCCCGCTGCGCGGGCTGGTATCGGACAACTGGGAAATGCTGTCCTGGCCGGCGCGCATCGCCGATTACTTCTGGCATCTCGCGCTGCCCCTGACGGCCATCGTCATCGGCGGCTTCGCCACCCTCACCATGCTCACCAAGAACATGTTCATCGAGGAAATCCGCAAGCAGTACGTCATCACGGCGCGCGCCAAGGGCCTTTCGGAAAACCGCGTGCTCTACGGCCACGTGTTCCGCAACGCCATGCTCATTCCCCTCGCCGGCGCTCCTGAATTGCTGATCGAGATCCTGTTCACCGGCGCGCTCTTGATCGAGATCATCTTCTCCCTCGACGGGCTCGGCCTGCTTTCCTACGAATCCGTGATCAACCGCGACTATCCCGTGGTCTTTGCGACGCTGTTCGTGTTCAGCCTGCTGGGGCTGCTGTTCAACCTGATCCGCGACGTCGCGTATGTGCTGATCGACCCGCGCATCACCTTCGAGCGCGCGCCATGACCGCCGCTGCCGATACCGAACGCCGGGACCGCTTCCTCGGCATGAAGATCACGCCGCTGGCGCGCAGGCGGCTCGACAACTTCCGCGCCAACCGGCGCGGGTTCATATCGCTGTGGCTGTTTCTGATCCTGTTCATTGGCTCGCTGTTCGCCGAATTCATCGCCAACGACAAGCCGATCCTGGTGAAGCACGAGGGCGGCTACTATATGCCGATCTTCGCCATGTATCCGGAAACGACCTTCGGCGGCGAGTTCCCGACCGAGGCCGACTACAACGATCCCGTCCTGATCAAGCTGATCGAGGACAAGGGCTGGATGATCCGCCCGCCCATTCCCTGGCATCACACCAGCGTCAATTACCAGCTCGGCACCCCCGCCCCGGCAAAACCCGGGCCGCGCAACTGGCTCGGCACCGACGACCAGGCCCGCGACCTGCTGGCGCGGCTGATCTACGGCTTCCGCATATCGGTGCTGTTCGGCCTGATCCTGACGGTGGCCTCCACCGTCATCGGCGTCGCCGCCGGCGCCGTGCAGGGCTATTTCGGCGGCTGGGTGGACCTCGGTTTCCAGCGGTTCATGGAAATATGGTCGGGCATCCCGCGGCTTTACGTCCTCATCATCCTCGCGTCGTTCGTGGAACCCAATTTCTGGTGGCTGCTCGGCATCCTCCTGCTGTTCCACTGGATGTCGCTGGTCTCCGTCGTGCGCGCCGAATTCCTGCGCGGACGCCAGCAGGATTACGTGCGCGCGGCGCGCGCGCTCGGCGTATCGGACGCCGTCATCATGTTCCGCCATGTCCTGCCCAACGCCATGGTGGCGGCGCTGACGCTGCTGCCCTTCGTGCTCAATTCGTCTATCACGGCGCTGACGTCGCTGGACTTCCTCGGCCTCGGCCTGCCGCCGGGCTCCGCCTCGCTCGGCGAAATTCTGGCGCAAGGCAAGGCCAACCTGCAGGCGCCGTGGATCGGCATCACCTCCTTCTGCGTGCTGGCAGCGCTGTTGAGCCTGCTGATCTTCGTCGGCGAAGCGGTACGCGACGCCTTCGATCCGCGCAAGACGATGGTATAGGCGATGGACGCGCAAAAGCCCCTTGTCGAAGTGAAGGACCTCGCGGTGCATTTCCGCGTAGGCTCGCGCACCATTGAAGCGGTCAAGGGCTTGAGCTTTTCCATCGCCAAGGGCGAGACGCTGGCGCTGGTCGGCGAATCGGGATCGGGCAAGTCGGTCACGGCGCTTTCCGTCCTCCAGCTTCTGCCCTACCCGGCGGCGAGCCACCCCAAGGGCTCGATCCTGGTCGACGGCAAGGAAATGGTGGGCGCAAACGCCGCCACCCTGACCGAGGTACGCGGCAACCGCGTCGCCATGGTGTTCCAGGAACCGATGACCTCGCTCAACCCGTTGCACACGATCGAGCGCCAGATTTCCGAGACCCTCATCCTGCACAAGGGGCTGGTGCCGGAAGCGGCACGTGCACGCGCTCTTGAACTTTTGCAGATGGTCGGACTGCGCGAGGCGGAGAAACGGCTCACCGCCTATCCGCACGAACTTTCCGGCGGCCAGCGCCAGCGCGTGATGATCGCCATGGCGCTCGCCAACGAGCCGGACCTGCTGATCGCCGACGAACCGACCACCGCACTCGACGTCACCATTCAGGCGCAGATTCTCGCCCTTTTGCAGGACCTGCAGAAGAAGATGGGCATGGCAATGCTGCTGATCACCCACGATCTCGGCATCGTGCGCCACATGGCGGACCGCATCTGCGTGATGACGGGGGGCGAGATCGTCGAGCAGGGCAAGGCCGCCGATATCTTCGAAAATCCGCAGCACCCCTATACACAAAAGCTTCTGGCGGCGGAGCCGGGCGGCAAGCCCGAACGCGCGGCCCGCGACGCAGCGCCGGTGATGGAAGCAAGCGATGTCCGCGTATGGTTCCCGATCAAGAAAGGCGTCTTCCGGCGCACCGTCGACTACATCAAGGCGGTGGACGGCATCAGCGTGACCTTGCGCGAAGGCCGCACCCTTGGCGTCGTCGGCGAATCGGGCTCCGGCAAGACAACCCTGGGGCTCGCGCTTTTGCGCCTCGAACGCTCGACCGGCGAAATCCGTTTCGGCGACACGGAACTGCACGGACTCGGCGAGAGCGACGTCCGTCCCCTGCGCCGGGAAATGCAGATCGTCTTTCAGGACCCCTATTCGTCGTTGAGCCCGCGCCTCAGCATCGGCCAGATCATCGGCGAAGGGCTTGCCGTGCACGGCATCGGCAAGGATGCCGCCGAGCGCGAAGAACTGATCGAGGCGGCGCTGACGGAAGTGGGCCTGGACCCCGCCGCCCGGCATCGCTACCCGCACGAATTTTCCGGCGGCCAGCGCCAGCGCGTCTCCATTGCGCGCGCGCTCGTTCTCAAGCCGCGGCTGATCGTCCTCGACGAGCCGACATCGGCGCTCGACATGTCGGTGCAGGCGCAGATCGTCGACCTGCTGCGCGAGCTGCAGGATCACCACAAGCTGGCCTACATGTTCATCAGTCACGACCTGCGGGTCGTGCGCGCGCTCGCCGATGAGGTGCTGGTGATGCAGCACGGCAAGGCGGTGGAACACGGCCTTGCCGACGAAATTTTCGATGCGCCCAAGACCCCGTATACGCGGGCGCTGATGGCGGCGGCCTTCGATCTGGCGGTGGCCGAAACCGACGCCATCGAGCAATAATCGCCCATGGCCATTCTTTTCCTCTCCGATGCCGACAAGACCGGCGAATGGGCGGCGGCCCTTGCGCGCGAACTGCCGGCCGACGAAGTATTGATCGGACCGGATGCGGCGCTCGCGCGCGCCGCCGACATCGACTTCGCCGTCGTGTGGTATCCGCCGCCCGGGCTCTGCGCGAAGCTGCCCAACTTGCGCGCCGTCCTGTCGCTGGGTGCCGGCGTCGATCATGCGCTGCTCGATCCCGCCCTGCCGCGCCATGTGCCGCTCGTTCGCCTGATCGACCCGGCGCTGACCGAACAGATGGCGGAATGGGTGGTAATGAACGTGCTGCGCCATCACCGCCTGATGCCCGTCTATGCCGAACAGCAGGCCCGCGCCTACTGGAAGCGCCACGACATCCCGCGCGCGGGCGCGCGCCGGGTCGGCATCATGGGCCTTGGCGAGTTGGGCCGCGCGGCGGCAAGGGCGCTGGCCCCGTTCGGCTTCCCGCTGGCCGCCTGGGTGACGACGCCAAGGGACTGGGAGCTTGGCGAAATCTTCGCCGGTCCCGACGCCCTCGGCCCGTTTCTCGCGCGCTCCGATATCGTCGTCTGCCTGCTGCCGCTGACCCGCGCCACACGCGGCATCCTTTCGGCCGATGCCTTTGCCCGCATGCCGGAAGGCGCTGCCGTCATCAATGGTGCCCGCGGCGGGCACGTGGTGGCGGCAGACCTGATCGCGGCCCTCGATCACGGACGGATTTCGGCGGCGACCCTCGACGTCTTCGAGCGCGAACCCCTGCCCGCCGATGATCCGCTCTGGCACCATCCGCGTATCACCATTACGCCCCACGCGGCGGCAATCACGCTCGCGGAAACCGCGGCCCGTGAAATCGCCAGAAATATCCGCCGCTTGCGCGGGGGCGAAGATCCCATGGGTATCATCCGGAGGGATCGCGAGTACTGAGACCCGCAGCCCGTGCATGGCTCGGTTTCTCAATCGTCACGGGCAAGGGCATTTAATTCGCGTTCGATCAGATTATCTTAACTCATGTCGTCTACTCTCGAATCATCGCGGCCGGAGAATCGGGCCGCACGTTCAGAAAGCAGCGGCTCAGACGCTTCGAAGTGAACGAAGCCGAACATCACCAGCGGGAAGCTCATGGCACGGAGACGTCGATGATCGACGTATCTGCGTAAGTCCCGCTGTCCTCTTTCCGGACACGGGACGGAAGAGAGGATGACATGAGGTCACTGCTGCTCAGCCTTCTGTTGCTTCCGGCCTTGCTTGCCGCCGATATGGCGCGGGCGGAACCGCGGGCCTGTTTCGACCGCACGTCGATGATCGATGCGCTCGTCGATGACTACGGCGAGCAGCTTGCCGAGGTTCACGAGATCAAGGGCGCGGGCCTCCTCGAATTCCACGTCTCGCCGACGGAGGGCACCTGGACCGCGCTGTTGACCGACAACGACGGCGTCAGCTGCGTCGTGGCGTCCGGCGACGGCGTTGACCCGGCGAAAGCGCCCGCCCTCGAGACGGGCCTGCAGATCTGAAAGTTTTCGCGTCCCCAGGCAAAGGGCGGCCCGCAAGGCCGCCCTTTTTTCTTGCGTCAGCCTTAGCGGGCCGTTGCGCCCGCAGCGATCAGCCGGTCCGCCATTTCGCGCAGGTACACCGCGCCCGGCACCGTGCGGCCGACGACGATGGAGCGCTTGTCGCGCAGGTCCTTCATGCGCTTGAGGAGGCCCAACGCTTCGAGGCGGTCGAGCGCGCGGCTGATGGCGGGCTTGCCGATAGCAAGATCGGCGGCGAGCGCGCGCACCGTCATCGGCGTCTGGGACATGTAGACCAGCAGGATCACCGCCATCTGGCGCTGGGTAAGATCGCGCGGATCCTTGCGGACCGATTCGGTAACCGAGCCGCGCAGCACGTCAAGCGCCTGATCCACCGTCATTGAAACCGCCACGCCTGTCCCCCGCAATCGTTTCGGCTGCGAACCAAGTTAGACGCAGGTGCGGGCGCGATCAAGTCTCAGCCGCGGGCGTAGTGCCGGGCAATCATGGCGTAAAGGGCGCGCATGCCCTGGGCCTCGCCGCCTTCAGGACGGCCCGGGCGGCTTGATTCGTTCCATGCCATGAAATCGAGATGGATCCACGGCGTGCCCGGCGCCACGAATTCCTGCAAGAACAGCGCCGCGGTGATGGCGCCGCCGAAGGAGCCCGACGAAATGTTGTTGATGTCGGCGACTTTGCTGTTGAGCTTTTCCCGGTAAGGACGCCAAAGCGGCAGGCGCCACAGCGGATCGGCGGTTTCCTCGCCCGCGGTGAACGCGCGGCTGGCAACAGCATCATCGTTGCAGAACATCGCCGGCAACCCGGTGCCGAGCGCCACGCGCGCGGCACCCGTCAGGGTCGCGAAATCGAGCAACAGATCGCAACCCTCCTCGCAGGCGAGCGCCAGCGCATCGGACAGGATGATCCGTCCTTCGGCGTCGGTATTGCCGACCTCGACCGTGATGCCCTTGCGCGTTGCCAAGACGTCGCGCGGGTGATAGGCGTTGCCCGCGACGGAGTTTTCGACCGCCGGGATCAGCACCCGCAGGCGCACCGGCAGCTTCGCCGCCATGATCATGCGGGCAAGACCCAGCGCCTGCGCCGCACCACCCATGTCCTTCTTCATCAATTGCATGTTGCCCGACGACTTGAGATCGAGCCCGCCGGTGTCGAAACACACGCCCTTGCCGCAGATGGTGACGCGCTTGAGCTTCTTTGCCGCACGGCCCTTTGGCTGCCAGGTGATGTCGATCAGGCGGGGCGCCTTTTCGGCAGCACGGCCCACGGCGTGAATGGCCGGGAAATTCTTCCTGAGGAGCTGCGCCCCCGTCGTCACCGAAAAACGCGCCCCGAATTCGCGCGCGAGCGCGCGCGCCGCAGTTGCCAGTTCCGGCGGACCCATGTCCTGGGCCGGGGTATTGATCAGGTCGCGCACCAGATAGGTCGCAAGTGCCGCGCTTTCCACCGCGGCACGGTCGGCACGCGCGGGCCAAACGAGGCGGGCGAGCGCCCGGCCCTTCTGCCTGCGGTAGCGTTCGAACCGATAGGAGCCGAGCGCCCAGCCGAGCGCCGCCTGCCCGGCCAGTGTCGCGTCGGCGCGGCCCGCCAGCGCATAGGTGCCTTCCGGCAATCCCGAAGGACAGGCGGCGAAAGCCCAGAGCGCCCCGTCATTGACCATCGCCTGTGTATCGTCAGGATCGGGGATGCCGAGGTAGACGCGCTCGAGCGCGCCGTCGGACCCGGCCAGCAGGGACACCTGCCCCGCCCGCCCCTCGAACCCGGTCGCGCGCAGCCACGCCCGCGCGCGCGGCGCCTCGCCCGCCAGCCATTTGCCGTAACCGGCCCGGCTCGCCGTGTGAATGGGAACGGCGCCCTTGCCGGGCGCAACGAGGGTGCTGAGCTTCATCGTATGTAACTCCCTTGCAGGACGACAGGATGGCGCGAAGCGGCGATGAAGAAAAGCCCCCACCCCCGCAAAACCGCCATTCCCGGGGCATAGCTTGCACCAGAAGCCCGGCTCGCGTATCAGGAAAGGGAATTCAAAGGCAGGAATGGAAATGGCCGACAGCCCCGTCACCATCGTCATCGCCAACAAGGCCTATTCGTCGTGGTCGCTGCGCGGCTGGCTCGCCGTCCGGCTTGCCGGCATCCCGTTCGAGGAAATCGTCATTCCCCTGCGCGAAGCGAACACGCGCGCCGAGATTCTGAAGTACTCGCCGTCGGCCAAGCTGCCGGCGTTGATCGACGGCAAGGTGACGGTGTGGGAGTCCCTTGCCATCGTCGAATACCTCGCGGAGAAATACCCGCACGCGCCGCTCTGGCCGAAGGACGCAGCGGCACGCGCCCACGCGCGCTCCATTTCTTCGGAAATGCACGGTGGCTTCATTCCGATGCGCCGCGCCCTGCCGATGAACGTTCGGCGCAAGCTGCCGCAGCCCGAGCTGGACGACGCCGCGAAGGGCGACATCAACCGCATCCAGGCGATCTGGCGCGACTGCCACCGCCGCTTCAACGGCACGATGGGCACGGGCCCATTCCTGTTCGGGGGATTTTCCGCCGCCGACGCCATGTTCGCGCCGGTCGCAACGCGTTTCGACACCTACGGGGTGCCGCTGGAAGGCCACGCGGCGGCTTATGTCGCCGCGGTGCTGGAACAGCCCTTCGTCGCCGAATGGATCGCGGCGGCGGGCCGCGAACCGTGGATCATTCCCGAGTTCGAACCCGAAGGCAAAGAAGCGGACTAGCGCCTAGCGGGCGCCGTTCCCCTTCAGCATGCCTTTTTCGCGGTAGTAGCGCTCCGCCCCCGGATGCAGCGGCAGGGCAAGGCCGTCCAGCGCCTTTTCCGGCCGGATCTGGCGCGCGGCGGCGACGCCCGCGTCGAGCAGGCGACGGGTGGAGGGATGCCACAGCGCGCGCGTGATGCCATAAACCGTGTCGGCGCTGACCTTGTCCGAAACCACCCACAGCGCGCCGACGGCGATGGTCGCCGTCGCCTCCACCCCGAGATAGACACCGGCCGGTATGGTGGCTGCGCTGAGAAAACGGTCCTTGCCGCGAATGACTTCGGCCTCGGCCCCGGCGACGGGGATAAGGCGGATGCGGGTGTTGCGCGCAAGACGATCGAGCGCCTCGAACGGATAGCCGCCAACGAAGAAGAAAGCGTCGATGTTGCGAAGGCGAATGCGGTCGGCCGCCGGGCCTACCTGCGAATTGACCTGCTTCACCTGCTTCGCATCGATGCCGTAACCTTCCAGCACCGCCTGCGCCACGCTGCGCGTGCCCGATCCCGCAAGATCGAGGGACACGCGCCGGCCGGCAAGATCACGCACCGAATGGATGGGAGATTCACGCCGCACTACGATATGAAGGGCCTCCGGGTAAAGATTTGCGATGGCCCGCAGGCCTTCGACGCGGTTTGCCCCCGCGAACTCGCCCGTCCCGGCATGGGCGGCATAGGCGACATCGGCCTGGGCCAGCGCCGATTCGAGCCCGCCGGTCGCGATCGCCCGCACATTGGCAACGGAACCGAGCGTCGCCTGGGTAACGGCAATCATGCCGGGCACGCCGCAGGAGCCGCCCGATTCGCAAGACCTTGCGCCGGGCGGCGAGGAAATCGCGCTCGCCAGCGTGCTGGCGACCGGGAAATAAACGCCCGAGATCGAGCCGGTGCCGATGCGGAAGAAACGAATATCCTGGGATTTGGCCTGGGCCAGCGCATCAAACGGCGCCAGCGCGACGACGGCGCAAACAAGCCCCGCGGCGAAGGCCGCGACATGCACCCGGATCGGCGCCAAGAGCTTGCGAACAGAAGCGAACATCGTCCTTTTCCGGCCTGTGCTGGCCGCCCCTAACCCCTAGCGCATCGGCGCGCGGAAATCAAAGCCCATGCCCATAGTCGGGGCATTTTCGACGCCGATTCGGGCGTCAATGAGGCGGGATCAGAGACGCGCGGGCTGCCCTTCGCGCCCGGCGGCGGGCGGTGCCGGAACGAGAATGGTATCGTGGGCTTCGGCGTCGCAGGGCGCCGGATGGTCCAGCGTGTAATGCAGGCCCCGGCTTTCCCGGCGCGCCAGGGCAGAACGCACGATCAGCTCGCCGACGCAGGCCATGTTGCGCAGTTCCAGCAGCGGGCGGCTGACGCGGAAATTGGCGTAGTACTCGTGGATTTCGGAATTGAGCAGGGCCGAGCGGTGCAGCGCGCGCTCCAACCGCTTGGTGGTGCGCACGATGCCGACGTAGTCCCACATGAAGCGGCGCAGTTCGTCCCAGTTGTGGGCGAGCACCACTTCTTCGTCCGAATCGCGCACCCAGCTTTCGTCCCAACCGGGGATGCCGCCGGGCTCCGACCATTCGGGCAGGCGGTGGCCAATCTCGCGGCCCGCCTCGCGCCCGATCACCAGGCATTCAAGCAGCGAGTTCGACGCCAGCCGATTGGCCCCGTGCAGACCCGTGGAAGCACATTCGCCGACGGCATAAAGCCCGTCGAGATCGGTGCGCCCGTGCACGTCCGTCACCACGCCGCCGCAGGTGTAATGGGCGGCGGGCACCACGGGCACGGGTTCGCGGGCCAGATCGAAGCCGAGCTCGCGGCACTGGGCCTCCAGCGTCGGGAAATGTTCATGCACGAAGGCCTCGCCCTTGTGGGCGATGTCGAGCAGCACATGGGGAATGCCGAGGCGTTTCATCTCGTGGTCGATGGCGCGCGCGACGATGTCGCGGGGCGCCAGTTCGGCGCGCGGATGGAAGCGGTCCATGAAACGCGAGCCGTCGGGCAGCAGCAGCAGGCCCCCTTCGCCGCGCACCGCTTCGCTGATCAGCGGAGTCTGCCCCGCGGCAGCGGCGAGGCAGGTCGGATGGAACTGGGTGAATTCCATGTTGGCGATGCGGCAGCCCGCGCGCCAGGCCATGGCGATGCCGTCGCCGGTGGCGCCCGGCGGGTTTGAGGTATGCAGATAGACACGGCTCGCACCGCCCGTCGCCAGCACCACCGCGCGCGCGCGCAACAGGCGTACGCGGCCCGTGTTGCAGTCGAGCGCGTAGACGCCTGTGCAGCGCCGGCGTCCGGTCACGGGATCACGGCGAACGATCAGGTCGACCGCGACGTGATCGGGATAAAGGTCGGTAACGCGGCGCGCGCGCACGGCGCGCTCAAGACAGGCCTGCACAGCCTGTCCGGTCGCGTCCTTGGCGTGGACGACCCGGCGCGCGCTGTGGCCGCCTTCGCGGTTGAGATGCGGCAGACCCTTGCGCGGGCCCTGACTTTCACGGGTGAGATCGATGCCCAGGCTTTCCAGCCACTGGATGATGCCGGGCGCACGCTCGACGACGAAGCGCACGGCCTCGCGGTTGTTGAGTTCGGCCCCGGCGATCATCGTATCCTCGATGTGGGATTCGAAGCTGTCGTCGGGTCCCATCACGGCGGCGATGCCGCCCTGCGCCCAGTTGGTCGCGCCCTGGTCGAGACGGCCCTTGGCCAGAACGCCGATGCGCACATCGGCGGGCAATTCGAGCGCGACCGCAAGGCCGCCGCCGCCGCCGCCGATGATCAGGACATCATGGAAGGTACTGTCGTCGTGGTCCGCCAAGGATCGAGCCGCTTTTCGTGCCGCAGGGAACAGGAAACGCGGCCTTCATAGCACGGCGGCGGCCCGGATGCAGCGTTTGCCGACTTGCAGGGCTTGGCCCGGCGCGCCCTTTGTGGCAAACCCTAACGGGCGGGACCGTTCCCGCCGCTGACAGGAGTTGATGCCGATGGCCGATCCGGCCGCCCCCGCCGCCACCGAAGATGCCGCCGCCGCGCCCACCCGCGATTTCGTGCGCGAGGCGATCCGCGAAGACCTTGCCGCGGGCAAGGTGACGGGGGTGGTGACCCGCTTTCCGCCCGAGCCCAACGGCTACCTGCATATCGGCCACGCCAAGTCGATCTGCCTGAATTTCGGCCTCGCACGGGAATTCAATGGGCGCTGCCACCTGCGCTTCGACGACACCAACCCGGCGAAGGAAGAGCAGGAATACATCGATTCGATCCAGGCGGACGTGCGCTGGCTCGGCTTCGACTGGGGCGAGCATCTCTATTACGCGTCGGACTATTTCGCCCAGCTCTATGCCTGGGCCGAACACCTGATCGAGACCGGCAACGCCTATGTCGACGACCAGACAGCGGAGCAGATCCGCGAGAACCGCGGCACCCTGACCGAACCCGGCCGGCCGAGCCCGTGGCGCGATCGCAGCGCGGCGGAAAACCTCGATCTCTTCCGGCGCATGAAGGCCGGCGAATTCGCCGATGGCAGCCGCGTGCTGCGCGCCAGGATCGACATGGCGTCTGGCAACATCAACCTGCGCGATCCGGTGATCTACCGCATCCTGCGCAGCCCCCACCCGCGCACCGGCAATGCCTGGTGCATCTATCCCAATTACGATTTCGCACACGGCCAGTCGGACGCGATCGAGGGCATCAGTCATTCGATCTGCACGCTGGAGTTCGAAGACCACCGCCCGCTCTACGAATGGTTCCTCGCCCACCTGCCGGTGCCGGCGAAGCCGCGCCAGATCGAATTCGCCCGCCTCAACCTCACCCATACGGTGCTGTCCAAGCGCCGGCTGATCCAGTTGGTGAAGGACGGCCACGTTGCGGGCTGGGACGACCCGCGCATGCCGACGATTTCCGGCCTCAAGCGGCGGGGCTGCCCGCCCGAGGCAATCCGCGACTTCGCCCAGCGCATCGGCGTTGCCAAGGCCAATTCGACCGTGGAGATCCAGTTCCTAGAACATTGCGTGCGTGAGAACCTCAACAAGACCGCGCTTCGCCGCATGGCCGTGCTCGATCCCGTGAAAGTGGTGATCGAGAACTACCCCGAGGGCCAGGTCGAGGAAATGGAAGCGGTCAACAACCCCGAGGACGAAAGCGCCGGCACCCGGCGCGTCGCCTTCGGGCGCGAGCTCTACATCGAGCGCGAAGACTTCATGGAGAACCCGCCGTCGAAGTTCTTCCGCCTGTCGCCGGGGCGCGAAGTGCGGCTGCGCTATGCCTATTTCGTCACCTGCAAGGATGTGGTGAAGGACGCGGATGGAACGGTGCGCGAGATCATCTGCACGTACGACCCTGCGACGCGTGGCGGCAACGCTCCCGATGGACGCAAGGTCAAGGCCACGCTGCACTGGGTATCGGCGGCCCACGGCGTTCCCGCCGAAGTGCGCCTTTACGACCACCTGTTCAGGAGCACAGATGCGGGTGCGGGCGGCGACTGGATCGCCGATCTCAACCCCGAATCCCTCAAGGTGCTGACGGGTGCGGTGGTCGAACCGGCGCTGGCCGAGGCAAAAGCCGGCGAGCGCGTGCAGTTCGAACGGCTCGGCTACTTCTGCGCCGACCCCAATTCAAGGCCGGGCCTTGCGGTCTACAACCGCACCGTCGGCCTGCGCGACGCCTGGGCAAAAATACAGGCCAAGGGCGGTTGAGCCTCAGCCGAGGCCGAAGTTGTCCGCGTAAAGTTTCTCGAGGTCGAGCAACGCCTCGTCAGGCAGCGGGCCGGCCTTCTCGGCCGCAAGCGCCGCATCGACATGGACAGGGGCGCCGATCCCGACGAGCACCGTCGAAATGCCCTCGCAGCCGAGCGCGAACCGGACGGCGGTGGCAGGACGATCGCCATAACGATCGCCAAGGGCGCGAAACACCGCGGCGGCTTTCTTCTCCTCGATGTCCGGATCGGTGTCCTTGGTCATCATGCTGACGCGCTCGGGCCGCTTGGGCAGGGCGATGATCCCGCCCGCCAGTACGCGGATCGCCAGCACCGCCGTCGCCGTCGCCCGCGCCGCAGCAAGAATACCGGTCAGCTGCTGACCGCTCCAGCCCGCGGGCATGGGACGGGCCGCGGATGGATTGACGAGGTTGTAGAACACTTGCGCCGAATCAAAACGCCCGCTGGCGATAGCCTCGGCGCAGGCGGCCCCATCACCCAGCGCCGTCAGGCCGATGTGCCCCGCCAGCCCCTTGTCGCGCACGCGCTCCAGCCCTTCGGCGACGCCATCGGCGCCCAGCACCTGTTCGAGGGTGAGCGCCTTGCCGCCGGCCGCCGGATCGATGCGGTTGTGCAATTGCAGCACGGTGACTTGCGTGCGCCGGAGCCGCTTTAGGCTGGCAGCGAGGCTTTCCTCGATCTGGCCGGGCAGGTCACCCGCTTCCGGATCAACGGTGACCTTGGTCGAGACAAAGGGATCTTCCGGCACTTCTTCCAGAAGCCAGCCGAGCGCTTCCTCCGATTTGCCGTCGCCGTAATCGGCGGCGGTGTCGAACCAGTTGATACCGCCGTCGAGCGCCTTGCGCACGGCGAGGCGCCGGTCGGCGTCGGAACCTGAAATCAGCAATCCCCCGGTCTTGCCGCAGCCGAAGGCGATGGCCGAGGCCTCGATGCCGGACTTGCCGAAGGGACGATACTGCATCGGGTTACTCCCCTAGCTCGCGGGCGAACCGCTCGAACGACGGCCCCGCCGATGATCCTGCCGCACGGTATTTGCGGCGGCGCTCATTTTCGCCCGGATAGTCCCAGTCGAGACCGCTCGCCGCAAGCAGCAGGTGTTCGCGGCAGGCCTCTTCAAGCTGGATGCCCATCAGTACCGCGTGCTCGACCGAAGTGCCGCAAAAGACCACGCCGTGGTTGCGCAGGAACAGCGCGAAATTGTCGGCAAGGCAACGGCCCACCGCATCACCCATTTCAGCCGTGCGCACCAGTTCGGATGTTTTCGTGAAGCGCGGCGGTGGTGCCGGGAACCAGTTGCCGGTATTGGAGACCGGCAGGAGCGGGCCCTTCACCGCCGAAAACACGCGGCCATGGAACGGGTGGGAATGAACGACGACATGGATATCGGGCCGCCGCTTGAGAACGCTGGCATGGATCGGCCATTCGCTTGGCGCCCGGCCCGTGCCCTCGATGTGGTTGCCGTCGAAATCGATCAGCACGAAGTCGCGGCGGTTCCGGGTTTCGCCGAAGGAAATGCCCCAGCGCTTGACCCACAGGCCGCGGCCGTCGGGATCGCGCAGCGCCGCATGGCCGAGCGTGCGGCAGGCATGGCCCTGGGCTTCGAGGATGCGGCAGCCGAGCGCGAGACGGTCGAGCGCCGCACCGGGCACGCGGGCAGGTCGGGCACGGGCAGATTTCTTGGTGGTCATTGGCATCGCGTCGTCTTCCTCCCCTGCGGCGCCGGTGCGGGATTATCGAGAAATTAACCTTGTTTATCAAATACTGCCGTCTTCACCGCCACGATCGCCATCCCGATGAACCGAGCCCAGCGCCGCCTTCAGCAGAAAAACGCGAAAAAGCAGGTTACGGCCCCCTCCGGCCGGCCACCTGAACTGGTCGCCGCGATGCAGAAGGGCATGGCGCTCCACCAGGCGGGGCGGCTGGCGGAGGCCGAGGCGATCTACCGCGCCATCCTCAAGCACGACCCGGCCTATCCCGACGTCAATCACCTGCTCGGCCTCATCGCCCTTCATTTCGGCCAGCACCAGACGGCTTTCGACCTGATATCGAAGGCGATTGCCGGCAACCCCAACTACGCGCCCTATCATTACAACCAGGCGATCGCATTGAAGGGGCTGGACCGTATCGACGACGGCCTCGCCAGCCTGCGCAAGGCGCTCGCCATCGATCCGAACCATGCCGGCGCCCATTGCGAGGCGGGCGTGATGCTGGGCCTGGTCGGACGCATGGATGAGGCCATCGCCAGCCTCGATAAAGCCATCGCGATAAACCCCACCCTCGCCGCCGCGCACAGCAACCGCGGGCAGGTTCTGGGACAGGTAGGCCGCGTCAATGAATCCGCCGATGCCTACCGCCGCGCCCATGAACTGGACCCTACATCGCCGCGTCTGCACACCAACGTCATTTTCATCCAGGACATGGACATGTCCGTGTCCCAGGCGGACCAGCAGGCCGAACGCAAGCTCTGGAGCGACCGCTTCATCTTACCGCTGGCCGCCGCCATCAGGCCGCATGGCAACAGCCGCGACCCCGAGCGACGGCTCCGTATCGGCTACGTGTCGGGCGATTTCAGCAACCATTCGGCCTGTACCGGTTTCGCCCAGCTGATCCTCGACCACGACCGCAAAAATTTTGAAGTTTACTGCTACGACGGCACTCAACGTCCCGACGACATGAGCGCGCGCCTGCGCGAAGCGGCCACCGGCTGGCGGCGCACCGTCGGCGTATCCGACGACGACATGGCGGAGATGATCAGAAACGATGGCATCGACATCCTGTTCGACCTGTCGGGCCACACAGACGGCCACCGGCTGCTCGTGTTCGGCCGCAAGCCGGCACCTGTGCAGGTGACGGGCATCGGCCATCTCGCCGCCGGGATATCGACGATCGATTACCGCGTGACGAGCGAGTTTTTCACGCCGCACGCCGAAGAAGTCCTCTACCCGGAAGCGCCCGCCTATTTCCGCACACCGTCGGGCTTCTGGCCGTCGCCGGACATGCCCGAGATAGCGCCGGTTACACGCGAGGCAGGTGCCGGCATCGTGTTCGGCAGCCTCAACCGGCTCAACAAGCTTTCGGATGAGGTGCTGGCCCTTTGGTCGCGCATCCTGCTGACGGTGCCCGGGTCCCGCCTTCTGATGAAATTCCACGGCCTCGACAGCGCGGGCACCCGCGATCACCTGCTTGGCCGCTTCACCGCTCACGGCGTCGGTTCAGACCGGCTGATCCTGCTCGGCGGATCGCCCCGGCGCGAACACCTCGACGTCTACAACCGGGTCGATATCGGCCTTGACCCCTTCCCCCAGAGCGGCGGCATGTCGACGCTGGAAGCGATGTGGATGGGCGTGCCGGTAATCGGCATCTATTCGCCCCACAAGATCGTGACCAGGCTGGGCCGCACGCTGTGCGAGCCCATCGGCGTCGCCAACTGGGTCGCCGACAGCGAAGACGGCTACATGGACCTGGCCGTCCAATGGGCGGCGCGGCGCGAGGAACTGGCCGACCTAAAGGCATCCATGCGCGGGCGTGTGCGCGCGGCCTACGCAGGCTTTACCGGCGATGTCGAGCGCGCCTACCGGATCATGTGGCGGCGCTGGTGCGCGGGCGAAGCCCCTGCCGCGATCGATCTGGGCCGCAAGGCTTAATCCGCCCGTTGACGGGGGCGGCGGGAAGCGGCAAAAACCCTGTAGCCCAAAGCCGACAAGAAAACGCGCCGGAGACCGCCATGACCCTGACCGAGGTGCGCCGCGAACTGACGCTGGCCAACCACATCCTCGCCCGCGAGGGTTTTCTGGTCGGTCTCGGCCATATCTCAGCCCGCCATCCCGACGATCCCGGCCGCTTCATCCTGTCGCGGGCGCTGGCACCCAACCTGGTATCAGTCTCCGACCTGCACGAGTTCGACCTCGACGGCAATCTCGTCGACGGCAGCGACATCCAGGGTTACGGCGAGCGCGTCATTCATGCCGCCGTTTACGCCGCCCGCCCCGACGTCAACTGCGTCTGCCACGGCCATCCGATCGACCTGATCCCCTTCTGCAACGTGGGCCAGCCGCCCAAGCCCGTCACCCATGTCGCCGGCATGATGGGCGATGTCGTGCCGGTCTGGGACAACCGCATTGATTTCGGCGACACGCAGATCATCGTCGTGAAGATGGAAGAGGCGCAGTCGATGGCGCAGGCGCTTGGCCCCAACCGCGTCATGCTGCTGCGCCGCCACGGCGCCGTCGTCGTCGGCAAGAACATCCGCGAAACTGTTTTCCGCTCCATCGTGCTCCGCGACAACGCGCGCATCCACATGGACATCCTGCGACTGGGCGAGCCCAGCACGCTGCATCCGAAGGAAATGGAAATTTCCAATACCCTGCACGAAAGCCCGAAAATCCTCGAGCGCGTGTGGGACGGCCTGGTCGGGGAACTGGGCCCCGGCATCGCCGACAAGCTGCGTTAAAAAAACAGAACAACGGGGCAAGCGCCCCGAAACCGGGAGGCATTCATGGACCGCATCACCGTCAGCGGCTATTCGCGGCGCCCGCCCCATGTCGTGGCCGACGCCAAGGGTTTCTTCGCGCGCGAAGGCCTCGCCATCGATTTTCACATCGCCAAGCTCGCGCCCCAGCACAACGAGGAAATGGCTGCGGGCAAGTGGAACATGACCCTGTCGTCGGCCGATACCATGATCGCGCGCTCGACCCGCGATCATGTCGATTACGTCCTGTTCATGCAGGCCGAAGAAGGCCTCGGCGCCTACCTGATCGGCCAGCCCGGCATCACCCGCATCGAGGACCTGCGGGGGCGCCTGCTGGCGGGCGATCCGGGCGATTCGAACCTCGATCTCATCCGCATGAAGATGATGCGCAGCCACGGGCTGATGGAAAGCGACTACCGGGTCGAGATCATCGGCAACACGCCCGAACGCGCCAAGGCGTTCAGCGCAGGCAAGGTCGAAGCGGCGATGCTGACCCCGCCGTCGTCCGACCGCGTGCTGGCCGAGGGCGCCGTGCTGCTCGGCCGGGCCGAGGATTACGTCCCCGACTGGCCGCTTGCCTGCGGCTGGGGCCTGCGCAGCTGGGTCGAAGCCAACCGCGACATCGTCGTGCGCTTCATCCGCGCCTGGGCGGCATCCTGCGACTGGCTGCTGGCCCCGGAAAACCGGGAAGAGACCATCGCGCTTCTGATGAAGGAAGAGGGCCTCAAGCGCGACCGTGCCGAGCACGCCTATGAGCGCGTCGTGCCCAAGGGCGCCATCAACGCCGATGCCATCCGCAAGAACATGGAACTGCGCATCGAGCTTGGCGTCTATCCGCCGCCCCACCACGATGCCGAGCATTTCTACGATGCGAGCTACTGGTGCGAGGCGACTGGCCTGCCCGCACCGAAACCCGGCGGCAGACCGAAAAACGCCGCCTGACAAACGAAAAGGCCCGGCATACGCCGGGCCTTTTGATTTTGGCTACTCCGCCGCCTGGCGAGCATCGCGGATCAGACGCCACACGCGCTCGGGCGTCGCCGGCATCGGGATGTTGCCGATGCCGAGAACCGACAGCGCATCGACGACCGCGTTGGCGACGGCGGGCATGGAGCCGACGGCCCCCGCCTCACCCACGCCCTTGACGCCGAGCGGGTTGGTCTTGGTCGGCACCGGGTTGCAGGTGACGCGGATGTGCGGGAAATCGGCGGCCTTCGGCATCGCGTAATCGAGGAAGGTGCCGGTCAGCGGCTGGCCCGAGACAGGATCGCAGGCCATATCTTCTTTCAGGATCTGCCCCGCGCCCTGGGCGATACCGCCATGCACCTGCCCGTGCACGAGGTTGATGTTGATCACCGTGCCGACGTCGTCGACGACGTTATAGGCGACGATATCGACCTTGCCGGTTTCCTCGTCGATCTCGACCTCGCAGGCGTGCACGCCGTTGGGGTAGTTCGCCGCCTTGGCGACATGAACGGCCTGCTCGATCAGGCCCGGCTCCATGCCTGCGGGCAGGGCCTTGGGATTGAGCGACAGCTTGGCCACGTCCTTGATGGTCAGGGTCTTGTTCGACTTGGACGATGAAAACACGCCGTC
>JAYQQF010000022.1:0-36202 GCA_038145705.1 Alphaproteobacteria bacterium
ACCCCAAAAACCCCCCCCGTTGCCCCTTTTTTTTTTTTTTAAAAACACCCCCCCGGGGCCCCCCCGCGGGGGGGGGCCCGGGCCTGAAAGAAAGGGTCAGTTCTTGCGCGGCTTCATCGCTTCCGACGCGGCCGCGATGATGTCCTTGGGCTTGGCGTAGCTGCGCGCCACGATCCTGGCGACGGATTCGCCCGCCTGCGGATCGACGGTCAGCTTCTGCTTCGCCGCCTCGGCAAGGAATTCCTTGTCCTTCATGGTTTCGTTGAAGGCCTTGCGCAAAAGGGCGATACGCGCCTCGGGCACCCCCGGGGGCGCGATCACCGGACGGTCCATGCCCTGGTAGGCCAGCGCGAATTCGAGGATGTCGCGGGTACGCTGATCCTTCACGAATTCGATGACCGCGGGAACATTGGGAAAGTCCTTGGACCGTTCCAGGGCAATCTGGACGGGCACCACGACCTTCTTCTGGGGGAACCAGTCGGGCCGGGTCGAGCGGATCGAGGTGGTAATCCCGCCGCAACGGCCATGCACTTCGCCGCGTTCCATGGCGAGGTAAACGTCGTTACCGCCCTTGTAGCCCGACACGATCTTGATCTTGGTGCCGAACAGGGAATTGAGCAGGCGCGGCATGGTTTCCATCTGCGAACCGGCGCCGGTGCCGCCCACGGTGTAGTCGCCCTTGAAAAGGTCCTGCCATTTCGAGACGCCGGACGCCGTCCATGCAACGCAGAGGCCGTCGGCCGAATCCATGGCGCCGATGTAATTGAACTTGGTGCCGTCGAACTTGGCGCCCTTGAGCCCGTAAAGCGGCGCGAACACGACCGCCGTATGGACGACGCCGATGACCGAGCCGTCCTTGGGCGCGGTCGCATAGAGGAAGTTCGACGCCTTGATGCCGCCGGCGCCCGGCATGTTCTGCACGATCATGTTCGGCTTGCCGGGAATGTATCGATTGACATGACGGGCGAAAGAACGCGCATAAACGGAATAGCCGCCGCCGGCCCCCGCCGACACGATCAGGGTGACGTTCCTGTCCTTGTAGAAGTCATCGGCTGATGCCGGGGCCGCGGCGATTGCGGCGCCGAGCGCGAACACGCCCGCACGGAAGATCGAAAACCTGGTCATGACTTGGCCTCCCTTGAAGATTTGATTTCACCGGCAATGACCCCGGCGGCCCCGCATCGATTGCTTTTGCAATGCTGTCAGCCCGCATCCCGGCGCTTGCCCGTGCCTTGGCGTGATTATCCCCCCGCCCCTCTTGGCGTGGCAAGGGGCGAGCGAAGGGCTATGATAAGCGGCATGGAACAACAGCGTTTTTCATTCGCGACGCTGATCGCGCTGGGCTTTTGCGGCATCATCGGCGCCGCCTCGGTGACGCTCGGCGCGCTGGCGGCGCATGCACTTTCGGGGCCGGCGGCGCACAGCGCCGAAACGGCATCGCATTATGCGCTGTTCCACGCGGCGGCGCTGATGGCGACGGCGCTCGCTGCCGACCGTTTTGGCGGCATCGCCCGCAAGCTGATGGGCGCGGCCCAGATGCTGTTCGCCGCGGGGATCGTCCTGTTCTCGGGCGGCCTTGCCGCCGCCGCCTGGGGCATTCCGACGGGTACCGCGCCGTGGGGCGGCATGGCCCTGATCGCCGCATGGATGATGCTGGCGCTGGCTGCACTGACGGCGATCCTGTCGCGGCGCGCCCCTTAGCCCGGCGGGGCCGAACCTTTACATGAATCTGGGCACTTCGCCCCGGATTGGTTAAGCTTGCGGCGGATATCCGATCCGGCCGCCGCCGGAGGATGGCGCCCCGCAAGGGGTGCGAGGGAGGTGCGCATGGCTCGATCAATGGCCCGCCTCTTGGGTTTCGGCGCCGCGGCCGGCGCGCTCCTTCTTGGTGCCGCGATCCTCGCCACTCCCCATGCCGTTTCCCAGGCGCCCGCCGCCAAAAAGCCCGTAGCCATTCTCGGCATCGAGGGACCGATCGGCCCCGCCACCGGCGATTATCTTGCGCGGGGCATTCGCGAGGCCCATGCGCGCAACGCGGGCGCCGTCGTGCTGCGCATCGATACGCCGGGCGGACTGGCCAGTACCATGCGCGAAGTCATCCGCGACATCATCGCCTCGCCCATCCCCGTCATCGGCTATGTCGCCCCGGGCGGCGCACACGCGGCGAGCGCCGGCACCTATATCCTCTACGCCACGCATCTGGCCGCCATGTCGCCGGGCACCAATCTCGGCGCCGCCACGCCGGTGCAGCTACGCCCGCCCATTCCCGGCATCGGCGCACCACCGCGCGAGACCGAGCGCGACAGCGGAACGGAGAAAGGCGAAGACGGGAAAAAGAAGGACTCGCCCGCAACCGCGCCGCCGTCCGATGCGGCATCACAGAAGGCGATCAACGACGCGCGCGCCTATATCCGTTCTCTCGCCCAGATGCGCGGGCGCAACGTCGAGTGGGCCGAGAGGTCGGTGAGCGAGGCGGCGGCCCTGTCGGCAGAGGAAGCGCTCAAGGAAAAGGTCATCGACCTGATCGCCCGCGACATCCCCGACCTGCTGGCCAAGGCACATGGGCGGACCGTGCGGATCGATGAAACGGACGTGCGCCTCGACACCTCGGGCGCGCCGACCTTCGCGATCGAGCCCGACTGGCGCTCGCGTTTCCTCGCCACCATCACCGATCCCAACATCGCCTACATCCTGCTGCTCATCGGCATCTACGGGCTGATTTTCGAATTCTACAGCCCCGGCATAATCTTCTCCGGCGTGATCGGCGCGATCTGCCTGGTGCTCGCGCTTTATGCGCTGCATGTCCTGCCGGTGAACTATGCAGGCCTCGGGCTGATCCTGCTCGGCATCGCCTTCATGTTGGCCGAAGCCTTCGTGCCCGCCTTCGGCGTGCTGGGCATCGGCGGCATCATCGCCCTCGTTATCGGGTCCATCATTCTGCTCGACACGGAAGCGCCCGGTTTCGGCCTGTCATGGACGGTGATCGGTGCGGTGGCGGCGACGAGCGCCCTCCTGACCTTTGCCATCATTGGGTTCGCGGCGCGCGCCTGGCGGCGACCCGTGGTGAGCGGACGCGAGGCCATGGTCGGCGCCAGCGGCCGTGTCGTGGAATGGTCCGGCGCCCAGGGAATGGTGCGGGTCCACGGCGAGTTGTGGCAGGCGCGCGCCGACGGGCCTCTTGCGCCCGGCGACGCCGTCACCGTCACCGCGATCGACAGGCTTGTACTGACCGTCCGTGCCGGCGGCGGCGAAACGTGAACCAAGGGAGGGCAACATGGAAATGATCCTGAACGTACCCTACATCCTGGGATTTCTGCTTCTGGTCATCGTTGCATCGTCGATTCGAATCCTGCGCGAATATGAACGCGGGGTCATTTTCACCCTCGGCCGGTTCTGGAAAGTAAAAGGGCCCGGCCTGATCCTCGTGATTCCCATCGTCCAGCAGATGGTGCGGGTGGACCTGCGCATCACGGTGCTCGACGTGCCGGAACAGGACGTGATCTCGCGGGACAACGTCTCCGTGAAGGTCAACGCCGTCGTCTATTACCGCGTCGTCGACCCGCAGCTCGCCATCATCGAGGTCGAGGACTACCAGTTTGCGACGAGCCAACTCGCCCAGACCACCCTGCGCTCCGTCCTCGGCCAGCACGAGCTCGACGAGATGCTTGCCGAGCGGGAAAAACTCAATGCCGACATCCAGCGCATTCTCGACGAGCAGACCGACGCCTGGGGCATCAAGGTCTCCAACGTCGAACTCAAGCACGTCGATCTGGATGAAAGCATGATCCGCGCCATCGCCCGCCAGGCGGAGGCCGAACGCGCCCGCCGCGCCAAGGTGATCAACGCGGAAGGCGAATTACAGGCCTCCGAAAAGATGCTCGGGGCGGCGAAGGTGCTGGCCCAGCAGGGCGAGGCGATGCATCTGCGCTATCTTGCGGCGCTCACTGAAATCGCAAGCGAAAAGGCGAGCACCATCATCGTGCCGCTGCCCATGGACCTGCTGCGCGGCCTGGCCGGCGGGCGGCCCCCCGCGGAGTGAACATCAAATTGGGTTCCCGAAACGCGGCGGACTCAACGGCCACGGCCGAACAGGCGGGCGAGCCAGCCCTTGGGCGGCGGCGCGAGCGACTCGGGCGCGGCCGGCTTCGCCGCCGTCGCATCGGCGGCGCGCGGCTCGGGACGGTCGCGGCCGTCGTGGGAGCCGTCACACCACGGCATCATCTGCGAACGTCCGCAAAAGCACTGGTTGGGCATGGCGCTTCCCGCTGCGGGTGACGGTTTCTACGCGACAGAAAAGGAATGGTGCCCCTGGCCGGACTCGAACCAGCACGTTGTTGCCAACAACAGATTTTGAGTCTGCCGCGTCTACCAATTCCGCCACAGGGGCACGGCCCGCGCGCGGCGCGGGACAGGGCGCAAGATAGGGGCTTGGCCGCGAAACGGCAACTCCCCTCCGGCGCCTAGCTCGCCTTGGCGAAATCCGCCAGAACCGAGGCCTCGAAGGCTTCCACCTTCTTCACGCTGTCGCGCGCGCGCATGCGGTCGAAATGGGCGCGCACGTTGGCGAACTGCGAAGTATCGACCCCCAGTTCGCCGGCGCGGCGCACGCACCAGAAGAAGTGCGCGTCGGGCGTCGTGAAGTGGCCGAAGAAGAACTCGCGGCCCTTCAGCATCTCGTCGGCGACGGCAAAGTTTTCGTGCAGCACCGCGGTCGCTTCCTTCACGACGCTCTCTTCGGAACCGGGTGTCGTGCAGACCTTGGCCGGGTTGTTGACGCGCGCGAGGAACGGATGGATGCCACCCGAGCACCAGCTGTGGATCGACAATGCCTTCAGTTCTTCCCAGGGGTCGGCGGGCAGCAGGTTGGCCTTGGGGAAGTTGCGCGCGACCCAGGGATGAATGGCGACGTTTTCGCTGAGCGCCCTGCCATCGACGATCAGCGCGGGCACCTTGTGCTTGGGATTGATCTTCAGGTATTCGGGCGAAAACTGCTGCTTCTTGCGCAGGTTCACGGTCTGGACGGTGAAATCGGCGCCCGCTTCAGTCAGCGTGACGTAGGGGGCAAGCGCGCAGGTGTGCGGCGCGTAATAAAGAACGATGTTCATGGCGGTCTCCCTGTGGCGCCACCTTGGGCGCGGTGTTCTGTGGCCAAGACTAGGGCCTGCCGGGACGGCGGGCAACTCTCCCCGGGCGGCATATGGCGCAACCCGGCGCGCCCACGTATAAAAGGCGACGCCAGACCGCCCAGCCCGAAGAAGGAAACCGCCATGCGGCACAGCGCCGAACGCATTCTCACCACCCATACCGGCAGCCTGATCCGTCCCGAACGCCTGCTCGACTTCATCGGCCCGATGCAGCGGGGCGAGACCTATGACCACGACGCCCATGCCCGCTGCCTCGCCGAATGCGTGGCGGAAGTCGTGCGCGAACAGGTGGAAGCCGGCATTGACGTCCCCAGCGACGGTGAATTCGGCAAGTCCATCAGCTGGTCGCAATATGCGCTGGAACGCCTCGGCGGTTTCGAGCGGCGCCCGGCGAAGCCCGGCGCCAATCCCTTCGCGCGCGGCGCCGACCGCGAGCGCTTCAGGGATTTCTATGCCGAGCTCGATGCCAAGGAAGGTTACGCGACCGTGTCCGAGGCCGTCTGCGTCGCGCCCATCACATACCAGGATATGAGCGAGGTCGACCGCGACATCGCCAACTTCAAGGCGGCCCTGAAAGCCGCCGGTGCCTACGAAGGTTTTCTGCCGGTCGCGGCACCCGCCAGCGTCGTGCCCGACCGCCGCAACGAATACTACAAGGACGACGATGCCTGCCTCGAGGCGATCGCCGAGGCGATGCGCACCGAATACAAGGCCATCACCGATGCCGGCCTGATCGTCCAGCTCGACGACGCGCGCACCGCCGTCACCTTTGACCGCATGGTGCCGCCCGCGACACTTGCCGATTACCGCAACTGGGTGGCGCGCCATGTCGAGCTGCTCAACCATGCGCTCCGCGGCATTCCGCGCGAACAGGTGCGCTATCACGTCTGCTGGGGCAGCTGGCCCGGCCCGCACACCACCGACGTGCCGCTCGACGATATCATCGACCTGGTGATGAAGCTGAACGTCGGCGCCCTGGTGATCGAGGGCGCCAATCCCCGCCATGAACACGAATGGCAGGTCTGGGGAAAGGTGAAGTTTCCCGACGACCGCGTTCTTGTCCACGGCGTCGTCAGCCATGCCACCAACGTCGTAGAGCACCCCGAACTGGTGGCCGAACGGCTTGTCCGCCTCGCCCGGCTGGTCGGCCGCGAACGGGTGCTGGCCGGCACCGACTGCGGCTTCGCCCAGGGCCCCTTCTACCGCCGCGTGCATCCCAGCATCATGTGGGCCAAGCTCGGCGCGCTCGTCGAAGGGGCGCGGATTGCAAGCCGCGCGCTCTGGGGCAAGGCCGCCTAGGGAAGCCGGGGGCCGGGCAGGGGATTGCCCGTTACAGGGCCAGCGGGCTAGTCTCGGGGCCTCGCGGTCGAACCCGTCGCCTCCGCGAACCGGATCGCCGGAAAGACCGAAAAGATGGACGAAATACAGGACGAACAGCGGCCCCGGGGCCGCAGGCTTCGAAAGGGGATAAAATGATACGCAAAATGACGGGCGTGCTTGCCGCTGCCCTCTTCACCTTCGGCGCCGCCGGCGCTTCCGCCCAGACCGTCGGCATCGCGACGACGGCAGGCGGCCTCAACGCCGCTCTCGGCGCGTCGATCGCGGGCGTCGTTTCCTCCAAGTCCGGGCTGCAGATGCGCCCGCAGAAGATGGGCGGCACCCAGCAGTACATTCCGCTGGTCGATGCGGGCAAGGCCGAGTTCGCGCTGGCCAACGTCATGCAGTACTACATGGCGGTGTCGGGCACCGGCCTGTCGGAGGGCAAGAGCTACAAGAACCTGCGCCTCGCCGCGACGCTGATGCCGTTCTACAACGGCATGTTCGTGCGCGCGGACGGCGGCATCGCGAAGCCCGCGGACCTGAAGGGCAAGCGCGTGCCGTCGGGCTACAAGAGCGCGCCGCTGTTCGAAAGCTTCATGACCGAATTCCTGCGCAACGGCGGGCTGACCTGGAATGACGTCGTCAAGGTTCCGGTCGTGTCCCTGCCCCAGAGCTGGAACCTGTTCAAGGCCGGCAAGATCGACGTCGCCATCGCCGCTGCGGGCGCCGGTGCGCTCAAGGACATCAAGGCGAGCGTCGGCGACATCAAGTTCGTGCCGCTGAACGACACCAAGGAAATCGTCGCCAACCTGCCGCGCACGCGCATGGAAGTGGTGAAGCCGAACGCGAAGTCGGTCGCCCTGAAGGGTCCGACGATGATGAACGTCTACGACTACGTGCTGTTCGTGTCGGCGAAAGCCAGCGACGACGTCGTCTACAAGGTCGTCAAGTCGCTGCACGAAAACGCGGGCGACCTGCGCAAGAGCAGCGCGGCCTGGAACGACTGGGATCCGGCGACCATCGGCCGTGACCAGAAGCTCGATTATCACCCGGGCGCGCTGCGTTACTTCCGCGAAAAAGGCCTGGTAAAGTAAAGCAAGGCAGGACAGGCGCCGGCTTCGCGCGGGCGCCTGTCTCTTCCCCCCGTGACCACCTCCGAAACAAGCTCTCCGCGCGAACGCGCCGCCGCCCTGCTGGCGATCGCGCTCAGCATGATCGCCATCGCCATGTCGGCCGAACTGCCGATCTGGCTGGGCATTGCCGTTTACACCGAACAGGCGCTGGCGCTCATCCTCGGCTGCGCGCTCGGCATCCTTTACGTCGGCCTCGGACGCGGGCCCGTCGGGCCGATCCTTGCCGCGGTGTCCGTCGTCGCATCGGCCGTCCTCGCCTGGCGCTATCCGGAACTGGCATCGGATTTCTACGGCCTGCGCTTCGAAGCGATGGCCTTCGGGCTCGTGCTGCTGCCGCTTTTGATCGAAGGGGTGCGGCGGCGTACCGGCCTCGGCCTCGTGGCCGTGACGCTGGTATTCATCGTCTATGCGCTGTTCGCCGACCTGGTGCCGGGTACCCTGCGCGGACGGGCGATGGATTTCGTCGGCCTGTTCTCCTTTCTCACCGTGGACAACATGGCGCTCTTCGGCCTGCCGCTGAACATTTCGGCGCTGGTCGTCATCGCTTTCGTGCTGTTCGGCCAGTTGTTGCTGCGCGCGGGCGGCTCCGACTGGTTCACCGACCTCGCGACCAGCATGATGGGTCGCTCGCGCGGCGGGTCGGCAAAGATCGCGGTGATGGCCTCGGCCCTGTTCGGCTCCATATCGGGCAGCGCCGTGTCAAATGTTGCTTCCACCGGCGTCATCACGATCCCGTTAATGAAGAAGTCGGGCTTCGATGCGCGCTCGGCCGGCGCCTTCGAGGCTGTCGCTTCGACCGGCGGCCAGCTCATGCCGCCGATCATGGGCGCCGCCGCCTTCCTGATGGCGGAGCTTCTCAACACCTCTTACGGCGACATCATTCTCGCGGCCCTGATACCGGCCGTGCTGTTCTACGTTGCGGTGCTGATCCAGGCGGATTTCGAATCGGCAAAGCGCGGTATCGCACCGGTGCCGCGCGACCAGATCAAGCCGATCGGACAGGTCCTGCGCCAGGGCTGGCATTTCATCCTGCCCTTCGCTGTGCTCATCATTGCGCTGTTCGAGTTCAACCTGTCGGCATCGGAAGCGGCACTTCTTGCGGTCGTCGTGCTGTTCGTGCTCGGCCGCTTTTGCGACTACGAAGGACGGCGCCTCAGGCTCCGCGACATCGTCCCGGCGCTAGCCGAGACCGGCAAGACCTCGGTCGAGATCGTGCTGGTCGGCGCCGTCGCCGGCCTGATCATCGGCATTCTCGAAAACACCGGCCTGTCCTTCGGCCTGACCTTCCTGCTGGTCAAGATCGGCGCCGGGAGCCTGGCGCCGCTTCTCATCCTGACCGCGATCATCTGCATCATCCTTGGCATGGGCATGCCGACGACGGGCATTTACCTGCTGGTCGCGGTGCTGGCGGTACCGCCGCTCGTCGAGCTCGGCGTCGAACCCATCGCCGCCCACATGTTCGTGCTCTACTTCGGGCTGATGTCGATGATCTCGCCGCCCGTCGCCATCGCCGCCTTTACCGCCGCCGCAATTTCCGGTGCGCGACCGATGGAAACGGCGATGACGTCGATGCGGCTCGGCTGGGCCGCCTTCATCGTGCCCTTCCTGTTCATCAAGTCGCCGGCGCTTCTCATGCAGGGCAACTGGGGCCATATCCTGCTCGATACCGCGACGGCAATCGCCGGCATCTGGCTGGTTAGCGCGGCACTGATGGGCTGGCTGCGCAAACCGCTCGGCCCCGTCGCGCGCCTTGTCGCCCTCACGGCGGGCGCGGCGCTGCTGATACCGCCCGGCGGGGAAGGCCTGTGGATCGCCGTCAATGCGGCCGGGTTTGCGGCCGGAGCGGCACTCGTCGTCATCGAGTTCCGCAAGGCGCGCGGCACCGCCTCGTAACCGAAAAGCGGCGTGCTATGCTGTGCCCATGAGCCGCACCCACGACATTCCCGCCTGGCACGCGCACATTTATTACGATCCCGCGACGACGCGGGCACAGGCCGAAAACCTGCGTGAAAAGATCGCCGCCGCTTTTCCGGCCGCGCTGATCGGCCGCTGGCACGACCGCAACGTCGGGCCGCACACGCGGGCGATGTTCCAGATCGCCTTCGCCCACGACCTGTTCGCGGAAATCGTGCCGTTCCTTGCATTGCATCGCGATGGACTTGCCATTCTGGTGCACGCCGATTCGACCGGCGACCACAAGTCCGATCACACGGATCACGCCATCTGGATGGGCGAAGTGCTGCCGGTAAAAACCGCGCAGTGGGAATGAAAACCGCACGCCTTGCTACAAAGTCGTAGTTTTTGTAAAATGTAAAGAATTCCAAGGCGGCAGTTCGCCGCACAAAAAGCTACAAAGCGATTTGGAATTACCCGCGAGGAAACGGGGGCCGCCGTAACCAGACGAGAGGCACCTCGAGCAATGGCGTCAGGCAAGTTTTTTGACGAAATGCGCGGCACCGGGGATTCGGTGCGCGAAGCCTATGAAGCCGTCGCGCGCTGGATCAAGGTAACCCCGCGCCGCCAGCTTGCGGCCAAGCGCAACGAGGCGGAAATCCTGTTCCGGCGCATGGGGATCACCTTCCTCGTCTACGGTACGGGCGAATCGACGGAACGGCTGATCCCCTTCGACATCATTCCCCGTGTGCTGACCAGCGAGGAATGGTCGATCATCGAAAGCGGCTCTCTGCAACGGGTGCGCGCCATCAACGCCTTCCTCAAGGACATCTATCACGGCCAGGAGATCATCCGGGCCGGCCGCATCCCGGCGGAAACGGTGTTCACCAACCCGAAATACCGCCCGGAGATGCAGGATCTCGACGTACCGGGAGATACCTATGTCCACATCACCGGCATCGACCTCGTGCGCGTCGGCGAGCGCGATTTCTACGTTCTCGAAGATAACCTGCGCAATCCGTCGGGCGTCAGCTACATGCTGGAAAACCGCGAAGTGATGATGCGCCTGTTCCCGTCGCTGTTCACGGGCAACCGCATCGCCCCGGTGAACAACTACCCGGAACTGCTGCTGCAGAACCTTCGCGCCGTCGCGCCCAAGGGCGTGACCCGACCGACGGTCGCCGTGCTGACACCGGGCATTTACAATTCCGCCTACTTCGAACACGTGTTCCTCGCCGACGAAATGGGCGTCGAACTGGTCGAGGGCCAGGACCTGTTCGTCAAGGACGAGCACGTGTTCATGCGCACGACCCACGGCCCTGTCCAGGTCGACGTCATCTACCGGCGCATCGACGACGATTACCTAGATCCGCTTGCCTTCAACGCCGATTCGATGCTGGGCGTGCCCGGCCTGCTCGCCGCCTATCGCGCGGGCGGCGTCACGCTGGCCAACGCCATCGGCACCGGCGTCGCCGACGACAAGGCGATGTACACCTATGTGCCGGACATGATCGATTTTTACCTCGGCGAAAAACCGATTCTCTCCAACGTTCCCACCTGGCAATGCCGCAAACAGGACGACCTCGCCTACGTTCTTGATCACCTGCATGAACTGGTGGTCAAGGAAGTGGGCGGCGCCGGCGGCTACGGCATGCTGGTGGGCCCCGCCGCCACCAAGGACGAGATCGCGCTCTACCGCGAGCGCGTCGTCAGCGATCCCGCCAACTTCATCGCCCAGCCGACGCTGGCGCTTTCGACCTGCCCGACCTTCACCGAAAAGGGCGTGGCGCCGCGCCATGTCGATCTCAGGCCCTATGTCCTGACAGGCACCAATTCGACCGTGGTGCCCGGCGGCCTGACGCGCGTGGCGCTGCGCGAAGGATCGCTCGTCGTCAATTCGTCCCAGGGCGGCGGCACCAAGGATACCTGGGTCCTGCGGCCCGGGCGCAATGCGGGGGGCCGGTCATGACCATCGTACTGTCGCGCAGCGCCGATCACCTTTACTGGATGTCGCGTTACGTGGAGCGCGCAGAGAATACCGCGCGCATTCTCGACGTCTCCGACCGCCTGGGCCTCCTGCCCGCGGGCAGCGAGAACGGCACAGGCAGCGAGTGGGATGCCGTCCTGCAGATCACCGGCGACGCCAGCGGCTTCCATGCGCGCTTCCCCGAAGCGACTGCGGCCAACGTCATCGCCCACATGACGCTCGATCCCGACAACCCGTCGAGCATCTATTCCACCATGCGCGCGGCGCGTGAAAATGCCCGCGCCGAGCGCGTCGGCATCACCACGGAAATGTGGGAAGCGCTGAATTCAACCTGGCTCGAAATTTCGCAGATGACGCCGACCCGGCTCGCCACCAGCGGCTACCGGAATTTCTTCGACTGGATCAAGGAGCGCTCGCACCTTTTTCGCGGCGCCGCGGTCTCCACCATGCTCCGCGACGAGCGTTACCACTTCCTGCGCCTCGGCACCTTCATAGAGCGCGCCGACAACACCGCCCGCATTCTCGACGTCAAATACCATATCCTCCTGCCGGACCTCGCAGACGTCGGCGGGGCCGTCGACCATTTCCAGTGGGGGGCGCTGCTCAGGTCCGTGTCCGCCTATCGCAACTATCACCACGCCTACAAGCAGGTGATCACGCCGGTGAACGTCGCCGACCTCCTGATCCTCAATGACCAGTTCCCGCGCTCGCTCCATTCCTGCCACAACGAAGTGGTCCATCTTCTCGACGAGGTTTCCGGACCGCGCGGGAACGAGTCCGCACGGCAGGCGGGCGAAATTCATGCCATGCTGCATTACGGCCGGATCGAATCGGTCTTCGCCCAGGGCTTGCATGAATTCCTCTCGGACTTCATCATCCGCAACAATCGACTGTCTCGCGAGATCCAGGCCGCCTATCTCGTCGCTCACTGAAGACCGTTCATGCGCCTCGCCATCCGTCACACGACCGAATACCGCTACTCCCACCCCGCCCATCATACGATCCAGTACCTGCGCCTGACGCCACCCAGCAACGACAGCCAGACCGTCATCGACTGGCGTATCCGCGCGCCCGGCCGCATGACCCGGCAGGTCGACGGCTTCGGCAACATCATGAACGTGCTGGTCGTTAATGGGCTCCATGACGGCATTTCCATCTCCGTCGAAGGCGTCGTCGAATCCCACGATACCGTCGGCGTGACGGCCGCCATCGACGAAAAGCCGCCGCCTATTCTCTACCTGCGCCCGACCGACCTGACGGCGCCGACCATGGCCGTCCGCGATTTCGCCGAACCGCTGCGCACGCGGGTGACGGGCGATCGCCTCGGCGGATTGCACGAACTGAGCCGCGCCGTCGCCCGCGCCGTCGCCTACCGGCCGGGCACCACGAACGTCGCCACCACCGCCGATGCTGCGCTCGTTTCCGGCACCGGCGTCTGCCAGGACCAGGCCCATGTCTTTACCGCAGCGGCGCGCCTGCTGGGCGTGCCGACGCGCTACGTTTCGGGCTACGTCCATGTCCATGGCACGGGCGCCGACGAGACCGCCTCCCACGCCTGGTCCGAAACCTGGGTCGACAACCTCGGCTGGGTCGCCTTCGACGTCACCAACGAGATCTGCGCCAACGATGCCCATGTGCGTCTCGCCGTCGGCCCCGATTACCTGTCCTGCGCGCCGGTTCGCGGCATGCGCAGGGGCGGCGGCGAAGAAGCGCTCGCGGTCAACGTCAGGGTCGCGACAACGGATCAATAGGTATAAACTCGGCCCGGTTTTCGCGCTTTTGCGGGTTTAGCGTTTGGTTTACCGGTGATGTCTTCTACTGTCCCCCCGGGCTCCTTCAGCCCCGCGCGCGCCAACAGGCAACTTGCCGGAGATTCTTCTTCCATGACCTACGCCGTCGGCTTCCTTCTCGACGAGGGAATGGTTTTCGCTTCGGACTCGCGTACCAACGCCGGCGTCGATCAGGTATCGACGGTGCGCAAGATGACCGTCTTCAGCAAGCCGGGCGACCGCTTCATGGTGCTGATGGGAGCGGGCAACCTTGCCATCACGCAGGCCGTCGTGCGCCTGCTCAACGAAGAACTGAACACCGACAGCCCCAACGATCTTTTTGCGGCTCCCTCCATGTTCGCCGCCGCCCGCATGGTCGGCAGCGCGCTTCGCAACGTTTATGAAGTGGACGGCGACGCGCTCAAATCCCAGGGTATAGAGTTCAACGCCTCGTTCATTTTCGGCGGGCAGATCAACAGTCGCGAGCAGCGCCTTTACCAGGTCTATTCCGCCGGCAATTTCATCGAGGCGACGGCCGAGGCCCCCTACCTGCAGATCGGCGAAACCAAATACGGCAAGCCGATCATCGACCGCACGATCACCAGCGCATCGTCGCTGCAGCAGGCGATCAAGTGCGCCATCCTGTCCTTCGATTCGACGATGCGTTCGAACATTTCCGTCGGCCCGCCGATCGACATTCTTTCCTATACCCGCGATAGCCTGACAACCGGCATCAAGGTTCAATTGCCCGAAGGCGACGACTACCTTTCGGCCATTCGCGAGTACTGGGGCAGCGCGCTGCGCCACGCCTTCGAAGACATGCCCGATCCCGCCTGGCTGAAGTAGTTCCGAAAAATGCTGCGGCGTCTCTACGACTGGACGATGACCCTCGCCCGCCACCGGCAGGCGGACCGCTGGCTGGCCTTCGTCAGCTTCATCGAAAGCTCATGCTTTCCGATACCGCCCGACGTCATGCTGATCCCCATGGTGCTGGCCGACCGCCTCCGGGCCTGGCGCATCGCCTTCATCTGCACTGTTGCCTCCGTGCTCGGCGGGCTGGCGGGTTATGCTATCGGCGCGCTCCTGTTCGAAACGGTCGGCAAGCCCCTGCTGGCCTTCTACGGCTATGGCGACCAGTTCCAGAGCTTTACCGCGCGCTATAATGAATGGGGTGCGTGGATCGTCGCCTTCGCAGCGCTCACGCCCTTTCCGTTCAAGGTCATCACCATCGCCTCCGGCGTCGCCGGTCTGGACCTCGTGGTCTTTATCGTCGCATCCGTGCTGGCACGGGGCGCGAGGTTCTATCTGGTCGCCGCCCTCTTGTGGCGCTTCGGCGCGCCCATTCAGGGCTTCATCGAGCGCAACCTCGGTATCCTGACCACCGTATTCTTCGTCCTCTTGATCGGCGGCTTCGCGCTGATCAAATATGTCCTATGAGCGCCGGACACCCCCTTCCCCGCATCGTATTCGCCACCCTGCTGGCCGCCGCCGTGATCATCCTCGGCACGGCGCTGGCCTCGCAGTATTTCGGCGGGCTCAAGCCCTGCGTGCTGTGCATCTGGCAGCGCTACCCTTACGCCATCGTCATCGGGCTGGCCGGCCTCGGCCTCGGCCTTTCGCGCGTACCTGGCATGGGGATCGGCGTACTGGCGACGCTCGCCGCCCTGATCGCGCTTGCCATGATCGTCGATGCCGGGATCGCCGCGTATCATGTCGGCGTCGAGCAGCACTGGTGGCAGGGCACCTCGGGCTGCACCGGCACCACCGGCGCCGCACGCACGGCCGAAGACCTCGCCCGCCAACTCAAGGCCACGCCGGTCGTGCGCTGCGACGAGGTGGCGTGGTCCTTCCTCGGCATCTCGATGGCGGGGTATAATTTCGTCGCCGCGTCCACGCTGGCGCTTTTCTCCGGTGCGGCGGCGCGGCAGATGTTCCAGGCCGCGAAAGGCGCGCACTGATGCCTGACAATGCCACCCCTTCGCCCCGCATAGCGCGCATGATCCGCGTCGATCAGGCCGGCGAATATGGCGCTGCGCGGATTTATGCGGGCCAGCTTGCCGTGCTTGGCCGCAACGCCGACGCCGAGGCGATCCGCCGCATGGCGGAAAAGGAACGCGACCACCTGGCCGATTTCGACCGCATGATGATTGCCCGGCGCGTACGTCCGACGGCGCTGGCGCCGGTCTGGCACGTGGCGGGTTTCGCACTCGGCGCGGCGACGGCGCTGATGGGACCGAAGGCGGCGATGGCCTGCACCGAAGCGGTTGAGGACGTCATCGTCGAACATTACGCCCGTCAGGAGGCCGAGCTTGGCGCGGACGAGCCGGAGCTCAAATCACTGATTGCCAATGCGCGCGAAGACGAAGCCCACCACGCCGAAGAGGCGATCGCGTCGGGCAGCCGCGAGGCGCCCTGCCACGGGCCGCTGACATCGGCAATCCGCGCGGGAACCCGGCTCGCGATCTGGCTTTCCGAACGGGTCTAGTCGGGGTCCAGTTCCGAATCCCAGTAGAGATAGTCGCGCCAGCTTTCATGCAGGAAGTTGGGCGGATAGGAACGGCCGTTGGCCTGCAGTTCCTTGACCGTAGGTTCCTTCGGTGCCTGCAGCGGGAACATGCCTGCGCGCTTAGGCATCATGCCGCCCTTGCGCAGGTTGCACGGTTCGCAGGCGGCGACCACGTTCTGCCAGCTGGTTTCGCCGCCGCGCGATTTCGGCACGACATGATCGAAGGTCAGCTGCTCGGTCGAATGGTGCATGCCGCAGTACTGGCAGGTAAAGCGGTCGCGCAGGAAAACGTTGAAGCGCGTGAAGGCCGGACGCCGCGAAGCGGGCACGTACTGCTTGAGCGAGATTACCGACGGCAGCGCCATCGAGAACGTCGGGCTGCGCACCACGCGATCGTATTCGGAGATGATGTTCACGCGGTCAAGGAACACAGCCTTCACGGCTTCCTGCCACGGCCAGACCGAAAGCGGGAAGTAGCTGAGCGGACGGAAATCCGCATTCAGCACCAGGGCGGGACAGCTTTGGGGCGATGCGAGCACCACGAACTCCTTAAGCTGAACTCCTTACGCGTCAGGCCCGGAAGGACATTCCGGACCCTCATCATGGGTACAACAGAACAGGAAAAGGCGCAAGGAACCCCCTAGCGGGCGACCCCCAGCCTTTGCAGGAACTTCTGCGCGAGCGCCAAACCGCGCTCATCTATTCCATGGCCGAGGCCGGGCAGCACATGGGCCATGACGTCGATGCCGTCCGCAAGCAGGGTGCGCTCGGCCTCCGCCGCGGCATCGGCGGGGACGACCTCGTCCGCCTGCCCATGCACGATCAGCACCGGCGGATGGCATGTCATTTCATCTTCGAGCCGGTTGCGCCCGATCAGCGAACCGGAAAAGGCAACGATGGCGGCGGGCGAGCGGGCGCGGCGAAGGCCGACATGAAGCGCCGTCATGGCACCTTGCGAAAACCCGCCCAGGATGAGCCGTTCATCGCCGAGCCCGAGATCGGCAAGCGCCTGGTCAATGAACGGGTCTATATCGCCGCGCGCGCGTTCGACGCCCGCATACATCGCCGTGCCTTCACGGTCCTGCAGCGAAAACCACTGGCGGCCGAACGGCGCCATGTCGCACGGCTCCGGCCCGTCGGGCGCCAGAACCCGCAACGCCGGTACCATTTCGCCGAAATAGGGCGCGAGCCCGATCAGGTCGGCGCCATCGGCGCCAAGCCCGTGCAGGAGCACGAGCAGCCACTCGGCGCGCTCTCCCGCTGCCGGGCCGAAAGCGGGGCCCAGCAAGGGCCTCGGTTGTGGTCTCGATGCACTGTCCACGCGTATATCTCCCATGCGGGGGCTTTCCTTGACGGGCCTGCCTGCCCGGCACATTGTAGCCGCCGAAAAACAAAAACAGCACCGTGGATTGCATTCGTAATGAGCACCGGCACCGGCGATACAGATATCCTTCTGGGCAATGACGCGGCCGTCTATGACCGCGCACTGGCGGCGGCGGAAGACTATCTCGCCCGCGCCCGCGCCTCGGTCGCGCGCATCGTCGGCGAAGCCGGTCGCGACGGGCTGGATCGCCACCAGTTCGCCGCCCATGCGCTGGCCTGGACGGCGACCTATGTCGCGGCGCTGCGCCAGCTTGTCAGCTGGAGGGTGCGGCTCGAGACCGAGGGCAGGCTCGGCGAAGGCGAACAGCTGATCGTGCAGGCGGTGTTCGGCGAATACCTCGCCCAATTGAAAGGCGGTATCGCGCTGTCCCAGGGCGAAATCGCACGCGCCGCCGACATGGGCCTGGATGAAGGCGCGCTCGCGGTGTTCGACGATTCCGGCATCAATCGGCTGATCGCACACGGCAACGCCATCGCCGTGCGCCGGCGCATCGCCGAGCTGGCGGCGGAAGACCATTACGGCGACTGGGCGCTTGGCGACGAGACGCTGGAGCTGGTGCGCGAACAGTTCCGCCGCGTCGCCGACGACCTGGTGGCGCCGCACGCCAACGACTGGCATCGCAGAAACGACCTCATCCCCGACCACGTGCTGGCGGCGCTGGCCGAGCTCGGCGTGTTCGGGCTGACCGCACCGGAAGACCTGGGCGGCCTCGGCATGGGCAAGATCGCGCTGGCCGTCGTCACCGAGGAACTCTCGCGCGGCTATCTCGGCGTCGGCTCGCTGCCGACGCGCTCGGAAATCGCCTGCGAGCTGATCGGTGCCCACGGCACCGAGGACCAGAAGGCGCGCTTCCTGCCGGGCATCGCGTCGGGCGAAATCATTCCCACCGCCGTCTTCACCGAACCCAATACGGGATCGGACCTCGGCAGCCTGCGCACGCGCGCGGTGCGCGACGGCGACGTGTGGCGCGTCACCGGCCAGAAAACCTGGATCACCCACGGCGCGCGCTCGGACCTGATGACACTGCTCGTGCGCACCAATGCGGCCGAGCCGGGCTGGAAGGGCCTGTCCATGTTCCTTGCCGTCAAGCCGCGCGGCACCGACGATGATCCCTTCCCGGCACCCGGCATGACCGGCACGGAAATAGAAGTGCTCGGCTACCGCGGCATGCGCGAATTCGAAATCTCCTTCGACGGGTTCGAGGTGGCCGCCGATAATCTTCTCGGCGGGCGCGAAGGCGAAGGCTTCAAGCAGCTGATGGCGACCTTCGAATCGGCGCGCATCCAGACCGGCGCGCGTGCCGTCGGCGTCGCTCAGAACGCGCTGGAGCTTGCCGTCGCTTATGCGAACGACCGCAAGCAGTTCGGCCGCCCCATCGCCGCCTTCGACCGTATTGCGGGCAAGATCGGCTGGATGGCAGCTGAAGTGATGGCGGCGCGCCAGCTGACCTTCTTCGCCGCGCGCGAAAAGGACTCGGGCCGGCGCTGCGACATGGAGGCGGGCATGGCCAAGCTGCTGGCCGCGCGCGTCGCGTGGTCATGTGCCGACAACGGCGTGCAGGTGCATGGCGGCAATGGTTACGCGGTGGAGTTCACGGCGAGCCGGCTTCTCGCCGATGCGCGCATTCTCAACATCTTCGAAGGCGCGGCCGAGATCCAGGCCCATGTCATCGCCCGCAGCCTTCTGTCGGGGAGCAATTGATGCAGAGCGTCATGCCCTATCTGATCATCGGACTCGCCATTGCGGTGGTGATCGTGCTGCTGTTCGGCATCGTCAACATGGTGCGCAAGACCCACAACCCGCAAACCTCCAACCGCCTCATGCGCTGGCGCGTCGGACTTCAACTGGGCGCGGTGTTGCTGCTGATCCTGTTCCTGCTGTTCGGGCGCGGCTGATGGTCAAGCTGACGAAGATCTACACGCGCGGCGGCGACGGCGGGGAAACCTCGCTCGGCGACGGCGAGCGCCGGCCGAAGGACGATATCCGCGTCGCAGCCTACGGTACCGTCGATGAAACGAATGCCGTTATCGGCGTCGCTCGTTTGCACGTGAGCGGCAAGGATGCCGAAATGCTGGCGCGCATACAGGACGACCTGTTCGATCTCGGCGCCGATCTTTGCGTGCCCGAACAGGGCCGCAAGGGCGAAAGCGCAGGATATGAGGCGCTGCGCATCACGGCGAAGCAGGTCAAGCGTCTGGAAGACGAGATCGACGCGATGAACGCCAACCTCAAGCCCCTCGAAAGCTTCATCCTGCCGGGCGGCAGCGCGGCGGCGGCCCACCTGCATCTGGCACGCACGGTGGCGCGGCGCGCCGAACGCCTGATGGTGCGCCTTGCCCGCGCGGAGCCGGTCAACCCGGAAGCGATCAAGTACATCAACCGGCTGTCGGACCATCTTTTCGTGATGGCGCGGCACGCCAACCGCGACGGCACCGACGACGTGCTGTGGCGGCCGGGCGCCAACCGCTGAAGCCCTGTCCCGGCCCATCGGGGCGCGGCGTTGACCGCCCTTCCTGCCCGCTATACCTTGCCCGGCAGACATGAATTCGGCTCGAAACCGGACCAAGGGAGAACAATGAAAGTCCTTGTCGCGATCAAGCGTGTGATCGACGCCAACGTCAAGGCGCGGGTGCGCCAGGACGGATCAGGCGTCGAAACGACGAACGTAAAGATGGCCATGAACCCGTTCTGCGAAATCGCGGTCGAGGAAGCCGTGCGCCTGAAGGAAGCGGGCAAGGCGACGGAAACCGTCGTCGTTTCCGCCGGCGCCCAGCAGACGCAGGAAACGATCCGCACCGCGCTTGCCATCGGCGCCGACCGCGGCATCCATGTTCCCCATGACGGCGCGCTGGAGCCGCTCGCCGTCGCCAAGATGCTGAAGGCCGTAGCCCTGCGCGAACAGCCGGGCCTCGTGCTGCTCGGCAAGCAGGCGATCGATGACGACTGCAACCAGACCGGCCAGATGCTGGCGGCGCTGCTCGGCTGGCCCCAGGCCACATTCGCCTCGAAGATCGAGATCGACGGCGACAGCGCGACGGTCACGCGCGAGGTGGATGGCGGCCTCGAAAAGATCGCCGTGAAGATGCCCTGCGTCATTACCGTGGACCTGCGCCTGAACGAGCCGCGCTATGCGTCGCTGCCCAATATCATGAAGGCCAAGAAGAAACCCATCGACCAGCTTGCCCTTGCCGATCTCGGCGTCGATCCGGCCCCGCGCCTCAAGGTGCTGAAGGTCGCAGAGCCGCCCGCGCGCGGCGGCGGCATCAAGGTCGAAAGCGCGGCCGAACTGGTCGACAAGCTCAAGAACGCGGCGGGGGTGATCTGATGACCGTCCTGATCGTCGCCGAACACGGCGAAGGCAAGCTCGCGCCCGCGACGCTTTCCACCATCACCGCCGCCTGCACGCTCTCGGAAAAGGGCGCGGGCGACATCCACATTCTGATCGCCGGCAAGGATTGCGGGCCTGCCACGGCCGAAGCGGCGAAGTTCGACAGCATTGCCAAGGTTCTGGCCGCCGACGACGAGGCTTACGCCCATAACCTCGCTGAAAATGCGGCGGCGCTGATTGCGTCTCTCGCGCCGGGCTATAGTCACGTGCTGGCCCCGGCGACGACCTTCGGCAAGAACGTGCTGCCGCGTGCCGCGGCACTGTGCGACAGCCAGCAGATTTCCGACGCCATCGAGATCGTCGCCGCCGACACTTTCGTGCGGCCGATCTATGCGGGCAACGCGCTTGCCACCGTGCAGTCGTCCGATGCGATCAAGTTCGTCACCGTGCGCGCCACCGCCTTCGCCAAGGCCGAGGCGGGCGGCGGCACCGCCGCCGTCGAGGCCGCTGCGGGCACCGGCGATTCGGGCCTTGCGCGCTACATCGGCGCGGAACTGTCGCGTTCTGAGCGGCCGGAACTGACCGCCGCGCGGGTCGTCATTTCGGGCGGACGCGGCATGCAGGCGGGCGACAACTTCCGCTTGCTGGAAGAAATCGCCGATATCCTGGGTGCCGCCGTCGGCGCAAGCCGCGCCGCCGTCGATGCCGGTTTCGTGCCCAACGATTTCCAGGTCGGCCAGACCGGCAAGATCGTGGCGCCCGAGCTTTACATTGCCGTCGGCATTTCCGGCGCCATCCAGCACCTTGCGGGCATGAAAGACAGCAAGGTCATCGTCGCCATCAACAAGGACGAGGAAGCGCCGATATTCCAGGTCGCCGATTACGGTATCGTGGGCGATCTGTTCCAGGTGCTGCCCGAGCTCAGGGCGGCGCTCGAAAAGGCGAAGGCGGGAGCGGCCTGAGGGAGCTTCGGTCATGAACAAGGTCGGCATCATCGGTGCGGGCCAGATGGGCGGCGGCATCGCCATCGTCTGCGCACTCGCTGGCTTTTCGGTCGAACTGGTCGACCGCGACAAGGAACGCCTTGCCGCGACGGGCAAGCGCATCAAGGCGATCCTGGCGCGGCGCATCGAGCGCGGCCGCATCGACAAGGCCCAGGCCGACAAGGCCCAGAAGCTGATCAGAAGCGGCAGCACCCTCAAGGCGATGGCCGATTGCGACATCGTGATCGAGGCCGTGGCGGAAAACGAAGAGGTCAAGCGCGCGGTGCTTGCCGACCTGATCCCGCATCTTCGCAAGGATTCGATCATCGCCACCAACACTTCGACGATTTCCATCACCCGGCTCGCGGCGGCGACCGACCGCGCCGACCGCTTCATCGGCCTGCATTTCATGAACCCGGTCCCGGCGATGAAGCTGGTGGAAATCATCCGTGGCATCGCCACCTCGGACGCCACCTTCAAGACCGTGCGCGATTTCACCGTGAAGCTCGGCAAGGAGCCGGTGCGGGTCGAGGACTTCCCCGCGTTCATCGTCCATCGCGTGCTCATGCCGATGATCAACGAAGCGATCTATGCGCTTTACGAAGGCGTGGCGACGATGGAATCGATCGACCAGGCGATGCGGCTCGGCGCCAATCACCCGATGGGGCCGCTGGAGCTCGCGGACTTCATGGGCCTCGATACCTGCCTGCAGGTCATGCAGGCCCTGAACGAGGGGCTTGCCGACAGCAAGTACCGCCCCTGCCCGCTGCTGGTGAAATACGTCGAGGCCGGCTGGCTCGGCCGCAAGACCGGGCGCGGCTTTTACGACTACACGGGCGAGAAGCCCGTCCCCACCCGCTGACCGATGAACACGCCCGCGATTGCCTTCGGCGGGCCGCTGTCGAACCTCGATGCCCTTCAGGCGTTGTTCGCCGAGGCGCGCGCGCTTGGCGTACCGCCTGATCGCATGATCTGCACCGGCGATGTCGTCGGCTATGGCGCCGAGCCGGAAGCCTGCGTGAAAGCGCTGCGCGACAAAGCCATCGCCACCGTCATGGGCAATGTCGAAGAGGCGCTCGGGCTGGGTTCGGAGGATTGCGGCTGCAATTTCATCGAAGGTTCCGCCTGCGATGCCCTGTCGGGGCGCTGGTACGCGTTTGCGCGCGACAATATTTCCGAAGACAGCCGCGCATGGATGCGCGCCCTGCCGCGCTTCATCGATCTCGACATTGCGGGCCACCGGGTCCGCGCACTCCACGGCGGCGCAGGCCAGATCAACCGCTACGTCTTTGCGAGCGACACGGCCGCCATCGCCGATGAGACCGTGGACCTGCCCGCCGGCACCATCGTCATCGCCGGGCATTGCGGCATTCCCTTTACGGCGCAGGTGGCGGGGGTGCTGTGGCACAACCCGGGGTCGCTGGGGCTTCCCGCCAACGACGGCACGACGCGGGTGTGGTACGCGCTGATCGAAGCCGATGACGGCGGCCTCAGGATTTCCCATCGTGCGCTTGCCTACGATCATGGCGCGGCGGCGAAAAAAATGCGCGCGGCCCGATTGCCGGAAGCCTACGCCCGGGCGCTGGAAACCGGGTTGTGGCCCGATACCGCCATCCTGCCTGCCGCTGAAAGGGCGGCGACGGGCAAAGCCCTTGATCCGGCGGGGATCGTCCGGGGACAGGCGAACTAGCGCGCCTTTCGGACGAAATGTTCGATCAGGGCGATCGCCTCGGGCGAGGCCCAGTCGGCGGGCCGCTCCAGCCGTCCGACCTCGCGCCCCTGGGCATCGAAAACAATGGTCGTCGGCAGGCCACGGACCTTGAGCGACCACTGCACCCGGCTCATCGGATCGGTATAGAGCGCGAGATTGCCGAGCTTGAGGCTGGCGAGGAATGGCCCCGCCTTGGCGGCACCCTCGCGGTCCTCGTTCAGCGCCACGAGGGCGAAGGGCCGCCCGGCAAAACGCGCCGCCAGCCGGTCGAGGGACGGCAGTTCGTGGACGCAGGGCGCACACCAGGTGGCCCAGAAGTTGAGGACCACGACCTTGCCGCGCAACGCCGCCAGCGTGGTTTCCCTGCCCGAAGCGTCAAGAAACGCCGGGACGGCCGGGACGCGGGGGTTTCGCTCAAGGCTAAAGTGTTGTATTTCCCCCGTGATCCGGGGGGCCGGACCGGTTCTCTCGGCCGGCGACCAGATGACGGCCAGCGCCGTCGCGGCGGCGATGAGGGCGAGCACGAAAACGCGCGCAGGTGTTCCGGTCATCAGCTTTATCCCGAGTCCTTTGGGCAACACACTGTTTAGGGCGTGTCATGGCGAAGAGCAACAAGGCGAAGGCCCGGCGGCCAGCCAACCGGCTTTGGGGTGGACGGTTCAAGACCGGCCCGGCCGAGGCGATGGAACGCATCAACGCGTCCATCGGCTTCGACCAGCGGCTGTGGCGCCAGGACATCACGGCATCGCGCGCGCACTGCCGCATGCTGATCAGCCGCAAGATCATTCCCGCCAGGGACGGCAAGGCCATCCTCAAGGGGCTCGATGCCGTCTGGAAGGAAATCGAGAGCGGGCGCTTCCACTTCCGCACCGCCCTTGAAGACATCCACATGAATGTCGAGGACCGGCTGACCACGCTGATCGGCGATGCGGGCGGCCGCCTGCATACGGCGCGTTCGCGCAACGATCAGGTCGCCACCGATTTCCGCCTGTGGGTGCGCGATGCCGTGGACGGCATCGAGGCGCGGCTTGCCGATTTACAGGCGGCGCTGATCGGCCGCGCGCGCGAGCATGCCGCCACCATCATGCCCGGCTTCACGCATCTGCAGACGGCGCAGCCCGTGACTTTCGGCCATCACCTTCTGGCCTATGTCGAGATGTTCGGCCGCGACCGCGGCCGGATGCGGGACGCGCGCGCGCGCATGAACGAATGCCCGCTCGGCGCTGCCGCCCTTGCGGGCACGTCGTTCCCCATCGACCGCAAGATGACGGCGAAGGAGCTTGGCTTCGACCGGCCGATGGCCAATTCCCTCGACGCCGTTTCGGACCGCGACTTCGCCCTCGAATTCCTGGCTGCCGCCGCGATCGCGTCGGGGCACCTGTCGCGGCTGGCCGAGGAAATGGTGATCTTCTCCACCGAGCGGTTCCGCTTCCTGCGCCTGTCGGACGCTTTTTCGACGGGCTCCTCGATCATGCCGCAGAAGCGCAATCCCGACGGCGCCGAACTGGTGCGCGCCAAGGCGGGTCGCGTCATGGGTGCCTTGACCGCGCTCAGCGTCGTCATGAAGGGCCTGCCGCTCGCCTATTCGAAGGACATGCAGGAAGACAAGGAGCCGGTGTTCGAAGCCGCGGACACGCTCGCGCTGACGCTCGAAGTCATGACCGGCATGGTCGCCGACATGACGGTGAACGCAGAAGCCATGCGGGCCGCCGCCGACGGCGCGTTTTCGACGGCGACCGATCTTGCCGACTGGCTGGTGCGCGAAGCGGGGCTGACCTTCCGCCAAGCCCATCACGTATCGGGGCGCATCGTCCGGCTGGCGGAAGAAAAGAACCTCCGCCTCGACCAGGTCAGCCTTGCCGACATGCGCGCCGTGGAGCCGCGCATCACAAAGGACGTGTTCGGGGTCCTTGGTGCCGAGCGCTCCGCGGCGAGCCGCGTCAGCGAAGGCGGCACCGCGCCCGCGCGCGTGCGCAAGGCCATTGCGGCGGCCGAGAAACGCTATCTCGGCGGGCGCCGCAAAAAGGCGCTATAGTCGCGCCATGTCCGCCCGGCCTGTTCATCATCGCCACCGCCGGCCCGCGCCCCTGACGCGCGCGGGGCTGGCGGCGCTTGTCCTCGTCGCCGCGCTCGCGGCCTGCGGCAAGAGCGGCCCGCCCGAACCGCCGCCGGGGGAGAAGGACACGCTCAAGCAGACCTACCCCGCGCCTTCCACCTATCGTGCGCCGTGACGGGCGCGTTTTTCCGGTCGGACACAGATGGATCATTTCAATTACCGTGACGGCGCCCTGCATGCCGAGGACGTGCCGCTTTCGCGCATCGCCGATGCCGTAGGCACCCCCGCCTATGTCTATTCGCAATCGACGCTGGAAGCGCATTACCGCGCCTTCGCCGATGCCTTCGCCGGACAGAAGGCGACCGTGTGCTTCGCGGTCAAGGCGAACTCGAATCAGGCGGTGATCCGCCTGCTCGCGCGCATGGGCGCAGGCGCCGACGTTCTCAGCGAAGGCGAGTTGCGCCGCGCGCTGGCCGCGGGCGTGCCCGCGGCAAAGATCGTGTTTTCGGGCGTCGGCAAGTCGCGCCATGAAATCGCTCTGGCGCTGGAAGCGGGCGTCGGCCAGATCAATATCGAATCCGAACCGGAACTCGCGCTGATTTCGGAAGTCGCGAGCGCGATGGGCAAGCGCGCCGCCGTGGCGCTGCGCGTTAATCCCGACGTCGATGCCCATACCCACGAAAAGATCACCACGGGCCGCAAGGAAAACAAGTTCGGCATCGACATCGACCGCGCGCCCGCGATCTACGACCGCGCCGGCACGATGCCCGGGATCGACGTTGTCGGCGTCGCCGTGCATATCGGCTCGCAACTGACCGACCTGACGCCCTTCCGCGACGCCTTCGCCCTGGTGGGCGAACTGGTCGGGCGCCTGCGCGCCGCCGGACACGACATCCGCCGCCTCGACCTCGGCGGCGGCCTCGGCGTGCCGTATCAGGACGAGGTGCCGCCCACCCCGGCCGAATATGCCGCCGTGGTGAAGGAAGTGGCAGGCCCCCTCGGCGTCGAGGTGGTGCTGGAACCGGGCCGCCTGATCACCGCCAACGCGGGCATCCTGCTGACCCGGGTGCTGTTCGTAAAAGAGGGCGATTCCAAGACCTTCGTGGTCGTGGACGCGGGCATGAACGACCTCATCCGCCCGACCCTCTACGACGCCTGGCACCGCATCGTTCCCGTCGCGGAACGCCCGCGGGGCACGCCTGAGCGTCCCGTGGACGTGGTCGGGCCGGTCTGCGAAACGGGCGATATTTTCGCCCGCGACCGCGCCATGCCCGTGCTAAACTCGGGCGAACTTCTGGCGGTGCGGTCGGCCGGTGCGTATGGCGCGGTCATGGCCTCGACTTACAACAGTCGCCCGCTGGTGCCTGAAGTGCTGGTGAAAGGCGCAAGCTTCGCCGTCATCCGGCCCCGACAAACAATAGAAGAACTGATGGGCCTTGACGTGATGCCGGACTGGCTCGCCTGACGCCAAACGTCGTCCGGGCGTCGGCCGCCCGGAGTCCTCGGGGGAGGCGTTTTGTGGCCGCGGCATCGGCGCGTTGAACGCGCCGGAGAAAGGCAGTCGGCGTAAATGAGCAGCGAACCCCGTTCCCCCGTCAGCGAATTGCCCGACGACGCAAAGGTTCTTTCTTCGCTCGGCCTCGGCCGCAAGCTGTGGCTCGCGCGTTTCGCGCTCGCATGGGAGCGCGCATGGCCTGCCGCATGGCCGGCGCTTGGCCTCGGCGGCACGTTCCTGGCGCTCGGCCTGTTCGATGTTCTTCCGGTTCTGCCCGCCTGGCTGCACGGCATCGTGCTCGCCGCATTCGCGGGCGGCATCGGCTTCGCGCTCTGGCGCGGCTTTCGCGCCTTCCGTTTTCCCGATGTGCCCCATGCGCGCCGGCGCATCGAAAACGTCAGCGGCTACAGCCACCGTCCGCTGACGCTGGCCGTCGACGAGCTTGCCGCCGGCAGTTCGGATGCGACTTCCCGGGCGCTCTGGCGCATTCACCGCGAACGCGTGATGGCGCGCATCCGTGCGCTCCGGGTCGGCATTCCCGAACCGGGTCTGGCGCGGATCGACACGCTGGCGCTGCGCGGGGCGCTGATCGTCGTGCTGGTCGTGGGCACCATTATCGCCTGGGGCGACGGCCTCAACCGCATCGCGCGCGCCATGACGCCCGGCGTCGGCGCCGCCGCGCGCGGCCCGGCCAGCGTCGATGTCTGGATCACGCCGCCCGCCTATACGGGCCTGCCGCCGATCTTCCTCAGCGCGGGCAAGGACGACCCGGCGAAAAAGAACCTCGTCCTCGCCTCCGCCGCCAAGAAAGAAGCGCCCGCCGACGCCGGTAAGCCTGCACCCGCCATCGGCGGCAAGGCCGCGGCCGATGCCCCGGTGGTGGTGCCCGAAGGGTCCACCATTCTCGTCCAGCTGTCGGGCGGCTGGGGCACGCCTGCGCTGGTGGCCGGCGGCCTTGAAGCGGAATTCAAGCCGGTTGCCGACGGCACCTGGAAGGCCAGCGCCGTATTGCCGCCGGGCACGGCGGCCAAGCGGCTGACGATCCGCCAGGGGGCCGGCGAAGTCGCGGGCTGGGCGATTTCGGTGCGCCCCGACGCGGTACCTGAAATCCGCTTTGCCGAAGACCCCAATACGTCGAACCGCGGCGCCATGCGCATCGTCGTCGAAGGCGAAGACGATTACGGCTTCCACCAGGCGAAGCTCTATCTCAACCGCACCCGCGCCGAGGTCGAAACCGACGAGGACGAAACGGAAGAAGCGGCGCTCGCCAAGTTCAACGAGGCCCACAGCATCGATCTCGCCCTGCCGGGATCGAGCGTGCGCGCCATCCGCGAGACCAGTTACCACGACCTGACGGCGCACCCGTGGGCCGGCATGGAAGTCACCATCCAGGTGGTCGCCCGCGACGGCGCGGGCCAGCCCGCGGTGACCGATCCCATCGCCATCACCCTGCCCGAGCGCTATTTCCGCAATCCGGTGGCGCGTGCGCTGGTGATGCTGCGCAAGCAGCTGATCCTCGACCCCAACACGCGCGATGATGTGTGGAACGAACTGGTCAACATCGCCACCATTCCGGGGGCGTTCAACAACGATACCGTGGTCATTCTGGCGCTCAGGACCATGACGTCGCGGCTTCGCAGCGATGAAGGCCTCGGCGCGATCGCCGATGTGCAGAAGCTGATGTGGGATACGGCGCTCAGGCTCGAGGACGGGCAGCTCTCGCTTGCCGAAAAGCGCATGCGCGAGTTGCAGAAGAAGCTGATGGACGCCCTCAACCGCAAGGACAACGAGGAAATCCGCAAGCTGATGCAGGAACTGGAAAAGGCGATGGCCGAGTTCCTGCGCGAAATGATGAAGGGCATGAAGGACATGCCGCAGACGGCCCAGCCCTTCGATCCCAACACGACGACGCTGTCGCCGCAGGACCTGCAGCGCATGCTCGACCGCGCCCGGGAACTGGCCATGACCGGCAATCTCGATGCCGCGCGCCAGATGCTGTCGATGCTGCGCGAGATGCTCGAGAACCTGAAGAACGGCCGCTTCGCCCAGCGCGGCCAGCAGCAGGGCAACCAGCAGTCGATGCAGATGCTGCGCGACCTGCAGGAAATGATGAAGCGCCAGCAACAGCTGATGGACGAAACCCATCGTCGCTCGCAGGACGGCTCGCAGCAGGGCCGCGGCGACAACCAGCAGGGCGCCCAGCAACAGCAGGACCTGCAGAAGCAGTTGCAGGACCTGATGCGCCGCTTCGGCGAAATGATGGGCCAGGTGCCCAAATCGCTGGGCGATGCGGAACTGGCGATGCGCGAAGCTCTCGACGAACTGAAGAAAGGCCAGCCCGGTCAGGCGGTGCCGCCCCAGGGCCGCGCACTCGAGGAAATGCAGCGCGGCGCGGGCGAGTTGATGCAGCAGATGATGCGCCAGTTCGGCCAGGGCCGCGGTCGCGGGCCCGGTCGCGGGCCGGGCTTCGGCGGCCGCCAGCAGTTCGGCGCCATGCCCAATTACCTCGATCCCCTCGGCAGGCCGCTGCCCAATACCGGGCAGTCGTCCTCCGACGACGTCGAAATCCCCGACGAATCCGACACCCAGCGGGCCCGCGAGATCCTCGAGGAACTGCGCCGCCGCGCCGGCGAACTGGGCCGCCCGCTGGTGGAAATGGAATATCTCGAAAGGCTGTTGCGCCGCTTCTGAGGGGCGCAGCTTCTTTTAATCCGCGCCTTTCGGCGTGCGCCCGGCCAGCGTGTCCTCGACGGCCGCACAGATCTCGCGCAGCGTGAACGGCTTGGCGATGACCCGATGGATCAGTTCGTCGAGGTTGTGCGCGCGCTGGCGTTCGGCCGCGTAACCCGACATCAGCAGGATTTTCATGTCAGGCTTGTCGCGCGCCACCTTGAGGGCGAGCGCGATACCGTCCATCGCCGGCATGACGATATCGGTCAGCAGCAGGTCGAAGGCTTCGCCTTGCAGGACGTCGAGGGCCTGAAGGCCGTCTTCGACGAGGGTGACGTCATGGCCTTCGTGGGCAAGCGCGCGGCGAACAAATTCCCGGACCGCACGTTCGTCTTCGGCGACCAGGATTCGCGCCATGATCAGCGCCCTTTCGCGACGAAGTCGATATTGAGAACAGTGCCTTCCTTGGCGGGGTTCTCAAGGCGCGTGACGAAAGGCGCCGTTTCACCCGGCAGCAGGCGGGCCTGGGCGGTGGCGAAGGACCAGTCGGCGATCACGCTGCCGCGCTCGGTGCGCAGCGTCGCCTTGAGGCGGGGAACGTCGCGCACGGCGTCCGAAGTATTGGTCACCTCGCCCTTGACGATAAGGACGACCGTCTTGCCGTCCAGGTCCTGGCGATGCTCGGTAACCTTGATGTTGAGACCGGCGCCCGGTCGCGGCCCCTCGATGCCGAGAAGGGTGTAAAGACGCTCTGCCGGGGGCCAGGTGCGCACCACCGTCTCGCGCGCCAGCACCAATGACACGCCGAGCGACAAGATGACGAGTGCCAGCAGCAGCCAGCCGGCGCGGCTGCGGCGGCTGCCGGCCTGCGCTTGCTGGGCGCGGCGCTGGGCGGCGGCACGGGCCGCAAGGCGTTCAGGCGGCGGCGTCAGGCGCGCATCCCCGCCCGCCCGAAGCGGCGGTGCGTCGTCATCGGCCGCTGCGGCGGCGGCTTCGGGCTCCACAGCAGGCTCGGGCACGACCGGCTTGGGCAGGTCGGCGGCGGGCATCTGGGTCCAGACGTTCGCGCATTTCGTGCAGCGCACACGCCGTCCCTCCGGGCCGAATTGGGCCGGGTCCAGCTTGTAGCGGGTGGAGCACGACGGGCACGTGATGATCATCAGATTGTCCTGAGGCGCGCGGGAATTTTTTATAGGCTCAAGTCCTGACCGGCGCAAGCGGGCCTGCCCCGCCGGACTTGTTGTCCGCCAATGATACAGGGCCACGCTGCATTGCCAATACGGCGAGAATGAGATTTCCCGCCATTATGACAACAGGCGCGCAAAATGTTGCCTTTTCGTGCCCGTTTCCCGGCTTCGGTGTATAACTTGGGCGATTTGCGCGGGCATCCCGCGCCGAACCTGAAGAAATCGACGGAAACCGCATTTGGTCCGCTTCCAGAACGTCGGCATGCGCTACGGGCTCGGTCCGGAGGTTCTCCGCGACGTGAGTTTCCACCTCCCGCCGGGATCGTTCCATTTCCTGTCCGGGGCATCGGGCGCGGGCAAGTCTTCGCTGCTGAAACTGATGTACCTCGCCTGCCGACCCTCGCGCGGGCTGATCAGCCTGTTCGATACCGACATCGCCACCATGCCGCGCCGCGCCCTGCCCGCCGTTCGCCGCCAGATCGGCGTGGTGTTCCAGGACTTCCGGCTGCTCGACCACATGAATGTCATCGACAACGTAGCCCTGCCGCTGCGCGTCGCCGGGGCGAAACGCGGCGAAATCCGCGACCATGCCCGCGAACTGCTGAAATGGGTGGGCCTTGATGACTGCCTCGATGCCCTGCCGCCGACGCTCTCGGGCGGGCAGAAGCAGCGCGTCGCCATCGCGCGCGCCGTGATCTCCCGGCCGCTCCTGCTGCTCGCCGACGAACCCACGGGCAACGTCGACGACACCATCGCCATGCGCCTGCTGCGCCTGTTCGAGGAATTGAACCGCCTCGGCACCACGGTTCTGATCGCCACCCACAACGAAAACCTGATCCGCCGCGCGGGCCGCCCGCGCCTGCATCTGTCGGGCGGCGAGCTGACCGGCCCCTTCCATGGCGCCGCCACCGGCGAAGAAGGGCGCGCGTGATGTTCTGGACCCACCGCGATCTCGCCCTCGACAGCGACCCGGCGCGGCGCTTCCTGCCGTGGCTTCTGGCGATGATCGTCTACCTGGCCGGGCTTGCGCTTGCCGGGATGATGAGCCTGTCGGCCGCCGTCGATCGCTGGGACAGCGGCCTGAGCGGCACCCTGACCATCCAGATTCCGGCAGCCGCCCCGGACAGTCGCGACACCGCGCTGGCGAACGCGCTGGCGGCGCTGCGCGCCACCCCCGGCATCGAAAGTGCGCGCGCGCTGAGTGCCGAGGAAACGGCGGCGCTGCTCGAACCCTGGCTCGGCAAGGGCGCGCTCAGCCGCGACCTGCCGCTGCCGCGCCTGATCGACGTGCGCCTGCGCAAGGACGCCGCCCCCGACATCGAAGGGCTGACCAACCTGATCAAGGCGGCGGCCCCCGGCGCCATCGTCGATGACCACAAGAAGTCCCTCGACCGGCTGATCCACCTTGCCCGCACGATAGAAGCGGCCGCCATCGCCATCGTCGTCCTGGTGGCGCTCGCCGCGATCGCGACGGTCGTGTTCATCACGCGCACCGGCCTCGCGCTGCATGCCAACAACATCGAGCTTCTGCACCTGATCGGCGCGGCCGACGGCTACGTCGCGCGCCAGTTCCAGGGACAGGCGCTGGATCTCGCGCTGCGCGGCGGCGTCATCGGCCTCGCGCTCACCGTCATCACCGTCATCCTGCTCGGGCGCGCGGCGGCGGCGCTGGGTTCGGGCCTGCTGCCCGCGCTTTCTCTCTCGGCCCTGCAATGGGCGGTTCTCGCCGCGGTGCCGCTCGCCATCGGCCTGATCGGCATGATGACCGCGCGAATCACGGTCATGGGCGAGTTGAGGAAACTGCCGTGAGCGCCGGCAAGCAGGTCCTGCCGGGCTGGGTGACGGCCGCGGGCTTCGCCTTGGTTCTGTGGCTGGCCGGGCTGATCTGGTTCGCCGAAGGCATTCCCAAGGCCGTGGCCGACCCCGACAGCGAAACCGACGCGGCGGCGGTGCTGACCGGCAGCGCCGGGCGGCTGCGCACCGGGGTAGATCTGCTGGCCCAGAAAAAGGTCAAGAAGGTATTCGTGTCGGGCGTTTATCACGGCGTCGACGTGCAGCAGATCCTGCGCCTCGTGCGCAGGCGCGGGGCCGAATTCGACTGCTGCCTCGTGCTCGGCCACACGGCCGACGACACCCGCGGCAATGCCATGGAAACCGCGCGCTGGATGGCGCTCGAGAAATTCACCTCGCTCCGGCTGGTGACGTCGAACTATCACATGCGGCGTTCCCTGCTCGAATTCCGCCGCGCCATGCCGGGCGTGCGCATCGTACCGCATCCGACCTCGCAGGCCGAATTCAAGGCGCAGGGCTGGTGGAACTGGCCGGGCACGCTGCAGCTGGTCGTGATCGAATACACCAAGTATCTGGTGGCCCTGATGCGCCCGTGGTAAGCGAACCCATGATCCTTTTGCGCTCCATCGTCTTCAACCTGCTGTTCTACGGCTGGGCGGCGATCGCCGGCATCCTGCTGCTGCCGACGCTGGTGCTGCCGCGCGACCGCGTGCTCGACATCGGCTGCTGGTGGTCGCTGTCGGTGATGCGCCTCGCCCGCGCGGTCTGCGGCATCGACTGGGAAATCCGCGGCCTCGACGCCATTCCCGAAGGCCGGGTGATCTTCGCCTCCAAGCACCAGTCCGCCTGGGACACCTTCCTGTTCCCCGCCCTGTTCGGCCAGCCCGCCGCCGTCGCCAAGGCGGAACTGCGCTACCTGCCGTTTTACGGCTGGTACACCAACCGCGCCGGCACCATCTGGGTCGACCGCAAGGCCGGTTCGGCGGCGATCCGCTCGCTGGTGCGCGGCGCCCATGAAGCGCTGGCGCGCAACCGCTCGATCTTCATCTTCCCCCAAGGCACGCGCACGGCGCCGGGCGACTACAAGCCCTATCAGCCGGGCGTCGCCGCGCTCTATTCCGCCCTCAACCTGCCGGTGGTCCCGGTCGCGCTCAACTCGGGGCAGTTCTGGGGACGTCGCGCCTTCAACAAGCATCCCGGCAAGATCACCGTGCAGTGCCTGCCCGCCATTCCCGCCGGGCTGCCGCGCGCCGAATTCATGAAGCGCCTCGAAGCGGCGATCGAAGAAGAGACCACCCGCCTCGAAGCCGCCGCCGACGACCCCGGACGGGGTTGAACCGGACGGCAACCGCCCCCAAGGGCATCGCTAACAAGCGCCTCACCTATCGGCGGACTGATAAGAAGCCCCGCACCACAAGGGCCCAATTCAGGGCTTACTGGCGCTTTGTCCGATGGGTCGAAAAACAACTCGGATAAATTTATATTCGAAATAGTGTTTTATTATCAAAGCGTTAACGATGTCCCCGCTGATTATAATTGACAGTGAGCGTGGGAAGTATAGTTTCTATGGAAATACTAGTGACAATTTATTTCTGGAGGAAATATGTCTAGCCATTCGCAGAAAGCCGCTAAATCTCCTTCTCCAGAGGGGGTGCTCAGCAAAGCTGTTGTCCGCTCAGCCGAGCTTCTCAATCTACAAAACAATGTGTTGGCAAAAATCCTAGGGGTTTCTGAAGCCACAGCATCACGCCTTAGGAGCGGCTCTTACACATTGAAGAAAGACTACAAAGAATTTGAGCTTGGCCAACTCTTTGTCAGGGTCGCCCGAAGCCTTGACGCAATAACCGGAAGTGACGAAGAAACTTCGCAATCTTGGCTCTCCTCCGAGAATCTACTTCTCAAGGGAAAACCAATAGAACTCATGCAAACAATCCCTGGATTAATGAGCACCCTCACTTATGTGGACTCCAGACGAGCTAAAATCTAACGCCTGCCAGTATAGCGGCCACGTATGGCGAATGGTGGAAACTCAATACGTAATCTCCACACTTAGGCTGGTAGACAATTTAGAAGAACAACAAGTGCTTGAGAGTTTGCTTGATGAAAGCAAGCCGCCGATTCCGCACGACTGCCAGCATTTAGACTTTCTGCTTTATACGCCCTTTAGATACGCGCCGTTAGGCGGAGGTTCTCGGTTTCGTCGCGCCAACCAACCGGAGGGTGTTTTTTATGCCTCCGAGAGCGAAGAGACACTTATCTGCGAGAACGCTTTTCTTCTGTTGTTGTTCTACGCGGAATCCCCGGGGACAAAGCGCCCTAAAAGCTCCGTCCAAAGAACCGCTTTTTCTGTCCAGTGCAAATCTAATGATTGCATCGATCTGACTACACCACCCCTACTAAGGGACAAGCTACTATGGACCGATCTGGCGAATTATAGTCACTGCCAAGACTTAGCAGACGCAGCGAGACGGGCTAGTATTACAGCGATACGATATCAATCGGTGCGCGATCCAAATGGCGGCTGCAATATCGGGTTACTTTCCTGCTCCGCTTTCGCCGCCACTAAAACATCTGATCTACAAACTTGGCATATTTTGGTTAAGCCTAAATTGCTTCAATTATGGTGCGAAAGCACTCGTACACGATACGAGTTCAAAATAAGCGATTTCATGGCCGACCCAAGACTCGAAAGTCTTGTCGCTGCTATTTAGCCTGAGATTTTTTCGCTGGTCTTTTTGGCTTTGGCGTATGCGGCTTCGCCGGCGTGTTCAGCATCCGCGCCAGCACTTCGTCCCGCTTCTGATCTTCGAGTGTCTTGGGTTTATCGGGAGATTTTGCCATGCCTCAACCACTCAGTAAGGTTCATCCGGGGGCTCAATTTACCCTTGCTCCTGGCGCGCTAATCAACCGCCCAGAACTAGCGAACCCTGTTACGCAAATATTCGGCTTGTGGGCACAGATCGAGCAAGAAATGCAGATCCTGTTTATGCGCATCGCAGGGCTAGATGAAGAACTAACAGTGGCCGTTTACTCGATCCTCCACAGCGACAACTTGCAGCGCGCCGCGCTTGATGCTTTGGCAAAAGCTAAATTTGGGGACGGTAGCGAGGAATTTATTATTTTTTCCTCTGTCCTAAACATCATCAAAAAAGTCGGGAAGCTACGCCACAAGTTAGCCCACCGCCGGTGGGGCACTTCGGAAGCAATCCCCAATGCCTTACTCTTGGCTGATGCTGCGACAACAAAATCTACGGCGCTTGCTCATCACGCGCTGCGAGGTTTCGAGTGGGATAAATACATCGGAAGGCAAGATTCGGTCCCGAAGCATATAAAAGAGGCCATAGAAAACATTGCCTTCGATGAAGATAAAATTCTTGTTTATACGGTTGCTGAGCTAGAGGCCGGAGTGTCTGAAATGTTGGAAGCTAGTCTGGCTATTCACCTCTACACGAATTACATCAAACCGTCTTTATCGGACGAAAAGTTTGCGGAGATATCGGTGATGTTTCCGCCGTCGGCAAAGGAGTCTCTCCAGATTGGAACAGCCGCTGAATCACTCCGCCGATTATCCAACTTAGGTCTGTTTCAAGAGGCCCGCGCCCAGTTATTGAAGGGCAATAATAGAAATCAGCAACCTCCGCACGAATCGCGAGATTGACAGCCTCAGGCGTGATCTGAATATCCGGTTGTTCCTTGGTTCCCGACATCTGCGTTTCTCAGCGATATAATCGCGCACATCTTCACTGTGGATAAGTTTGTGGAAAAGCGTGCGCTCGCGCGCCGTGGATTTCGGGAATAACCCGAATTCGCGGCCCGGCCCAAGGGGTTAGGGGATGGCGCCGATG
>JAYQQF010000023.1:0-11406 GCA_038145705.1 Alphaproteobacteria bacterium
CCCTCGGGCCGGGCGCCGCGCTCCGCCTCTGCTATCGTTCAGCGCGCGGGTAGCAATGCCCGCGCGCTTTGCGTTCGGGGCCGCAGCCGATAAGTTAGCGGCCATCAATCATCCACGAATTCAAGGATCCGGCATGGCCGAACATGCCTTTGCGGCGCCCCCCGCCGTCACCATTCCGATCGTTGGCGACAGCCGCGTTTTCCCCGTGCGCAACGTCTACGGCGTTACCCGCAATTACGACCCGAGCGGCGAGATTCGCGCGCGTCCGGAACGTCCCCTTCCTGCCATTTTCGCCAAGTCGCCGCACTGGGTCGTATCACTCGGTGGCACGGTACCTTATCCGTCGGCAACCGCGCGGCTCGAACCCGAAATCGAGATGATCGTCGCCATCGGCGCCGAAGCGCGCGGCATTTCCGAAGCCGCCGCCCTCGATGCGGTGTTCGGCTATGCGGTCAGTCTCGACCTTACCCGGCGCGATTTGCAGGCGGACGCGCGCACGCGCCGCGACCCGCTCGACGTCGCCAAATGGTTCGAGGGTGCGACGCCGGTCTCCGCCCTGGCGCGCGCCGCCGACATCGGCCATCCCCGCGCCGGTGCGATCACGCTGGACGTCAACGGCGGCCGAGTGCAGACCGGCGATCTCGCCGACATGATCTGGCAGGTGCGCGAGATCGTCGCCATGCTGTCTTATTATTTCCCGCTGCAGCCGGGCGATCTGGTCTTTACCGGTACGCCGCCCGGCGAAATCGCGCTCAAGCCCGGCGACCAACTGCACGGTGCCATCGCCGGGGTAGGAACCCTCGACATCCTGATCGGCAAGGAAATCTGAATGGCGCTGTCGATCGCAACCTGGAACATCAATTCGGTGCGCCTGCGAATCGGGCTGGTCGAACGTTACCTGGGCGAGAAGGCGCCGGACGTCCTGTGCTTGCAGGAAACGAAAGCCATGCTCGACGTCTTTCCCTTCGACGCCCTGAAAGGCTTCGGCTACAAGCACATTCATGCCGCCGGCATGAAGGGCTACAACGGCGTCGCCATTGTTTCGAAAAAGCCGTTCGCGCGGACCGACGTCAAACACTGGTGCGGCAAGGAAGATGCGCGCCATGTCTGGGCGACGCTCAGCGACGGCACAGAAATCCACAATTTCTACGTCCCCGCGGGCGGCGACATTCCCGATCCGAAGCAGAACGAAAAGTTCGCCCACAAGCTGCGCTTTCTGGATGAAGTCACGACATGGTTTGCCGCGCGCAAGGCACCGGCGAACAAGTTCGTGCTGGTGGGCGATCTCAACATCGCGCCGCTGGAAACAGACGTGTGGTCGCACAAGGCGCTGGTGAACGTCGTCAGCCACACGCCCATCGAGGTCGAACGCCTTGCCCGCATGCAGCGCTCCCACGACTGGGTGGATGCCGTGCGAAAGGTGTTTGGCGAGGACAAGACGCTGTATTCATGGTGGAGCTACCGCGCCGCCGACTGGGACGCTGCCGACAAGGGGCGGCGTCTCGACCATGTCTGGGTAACGCCGGCGCTGGCGCCGCGGGTTCGCGCCGCCGAAATCCTGCGCGAGGCGCGCGGCTGGCAGCAGACGTCCGATCACGTGCCCGTCGTCGTCACGCTGAAGTAGCGCGCCATGTCCAGGTCCGTCGCCCTCTATACCCCCGAAGCGCCACCCGCGCTGATGGAGCCGTTCGGGCCCGCGACCCTCGCGCGCAACATGGTGACGGCGCTCAGGCGCGCGGGCTTCGAGGTGCTGCTGGCGTCGCGCTTCATGCCGGGCCGCGGTTTCGACGATGAACGCGGCGCGCGCCTGCGCAAGGCCGGTGCGGGCCTTGCCGCACGCCTTGCACGCCGCATCAATAAACGGCCGCCCGAAGCGCGGCCGGCACGGTTCGTCACCCTTCGCATCAATGGCGGCGCGCCGGACCTGATCGCGCCGATCGTCGCACGGGCCTGCGACATTCCCTACCTACAGCTTCGCGCGGGCGTGGCCGAAACCGATCCCCATTACGAGATCGGCCAGCGCGTGGTCGCCATGGGGGAGGGGGCACAGACCGAGTTCCCGCTGTTCATCGATGAATCACCGTTCAGCATGGCGGTGCCCGAGGCCATGCGCCCGTCCTACCGAGCGATGATCGGCGGCGGCTACGGCCTCGACCCCGCGGTGCCGTGGATCATCGCGCCCGCGATGATGCGCGCCGACAAGATCGAAAGTTTCCGCCTGCTGGCCGCGGCACTGACCAAGGTCATCGACCGGCGCTGGCAGGTCATCGTGGCGGGCGACGGACCGGCAAAGTCGGACGTCGCGGAAATGCTGTTCCCCATGGGCTTCGAGCGCGTGCGCCTGGTCGGCGCGCTGCGCGCGGCAACGGATCTTCCGGCGCTGATGGCGGCGGCCGACATCTGCGCCTGGCCCGCGATGGGCGAAGCGCTGGCGCTTGCCGGGCTGGAAGCGCAGGCGGCAGGTGTTCCGGTCGTGGCCTGCGGCGGTTCGGGCGCATCGGGCTATATCCGCATGGATGAAACCGGCCTGCTGGCGCCGCCCGGCTCTGCGGAGATTTTCGCCCGCCGCCTCGCAGCACTGCTGGACGATGCCGACATGCGCCGGCGCATGGGTGCTGCCGCGCGGGCCAATGTGCAGGCCCGTCACGGCATCGCGCCCGCGGCAACGCAACTGGCGCGTATCCTCGGTGAAGCAGGTGGCGGCACATGAACGCGCGCATTCCGGTACTGATGATCCGCCACGGTGAAACCCAGTGGAACACCGATGGCCGCATCCAGGGATCGAGCGACGTGCCGCTGTCCGATCGGGGCCGAGCCGACGTCGCAAGGTGGCGCCTGCCCGAACGTTTCGCGGGCTATCGCTGGATGGCGAGCACGCTGGTTCGTGCGCGGGACACCGCGCGCCTTCTGGGCGCGCCCCATCACGAGCTTGTTCTCGATGATCGCATCCGCGAAATGCACTGGGGCCGATGGGAAGGCCTGACCCTTGGCGATCTGTCGCCCGGTCTCGATGAAATCCGCAAGCAGCGCACGCGCGAGGGGCTGGACTTTCGCGCACCCGAGGGCGAATCGAATCGCGAATTGCAGGCGCGGATCGGCGCATGGCTTGTCGATGTAGCGCGGACAGGCGCGCCGACAATCGCCGTCGCCCACAAGGGCGTGTTGCGCGCCATGGTGTCGCTTGCAACCGGCTGGGAAATGCGCGGGCCGATGGAAAAGGATCTCGACTGGCAGGCGGCGCACCTGTTCGAGACCGACGATGCGGGCAGGCTTTCCATCGTCGAGCTTGACATTTCGCTGACCGGCGGCCCGCGATGACCACGGCAATCAGCGAACATCGCTGGCCCGCGCGCGCGCTCACGCGCGACTACCTGCTGGCGGCCGCCGGCTTCGCGGTGTGCTTTCCGCCGCTTCTGTTCGTCGAATGGTCGGTGTCGGTGGTCGTCATTTTGGGCGGGCTGTCGGCGCTGTTCGCGTGGCTGGCGCTACGCGCTTATGCGCGCCAGCGCGCCGTGGTGCGTCTTGACGGCGACGGCATCACGCGCGGCAGCCGGTCGATCCCGTGGCGCAGCCTGCGCATGGTCAAGCTGCGCCGTTACGGCGCGCGCAGGAAATCAAGCGGCGTGACGGAAATGACCCTGGCGGGGGAAGGCGTCCGCATCGGCATCGATTCGCTGATCACGGACTTCCTGCCGCTGGCACGCACCGTGTTTACCCATGGCCGCGCGCATGGCGCCGACATGGACGAAGCGACGCTTGCGGCATTCGCGGCACTCGGCATCGATACGCGAAAGACCGATCAGGACGCGAGGCGGTAGCCGCCTTTTTCCGTGATCAGGATTTCGGCATTGGCGGGATCGCGCTCGATCTTCTGGCGCAGGCGGTAGATATGGGTTTCGAGCGTGTGCGTGGTGACGCCCGCGTTGTAACCCCATACTTCGTTCAGAAGGGTGTCGCGGCTCACGACCCTGTCGCCGGTACGGTAGAGATATTTGAGAATCGCTGTCTCTTTTTCCGTCAGGCGGATCTTCTTCTGCTTGTCGTCCACCAGAACCTTGAGCGCGGGCTGGAAGGTGTAGGGGCCGATGGAGAACTGCGCTTCTTCCGACAGTTCGTGCTGACGCAACTGGGCGCGCAGGCGGGCGAGCAGCACGCCCAGCTTGAACGGCTTGGAGACGTAATCATTGGCGCCCGAATCGAGGCCGAGAATGGTATCGGCTTCCGAATCGGCGCCGGTCAGCATGATGATCGGCGCCTTGACCCCGCCGCGGCGCAACAGGCGGCAAAGCTCGCGCCCGTCCATGTCCGGCAGGCCGACGTCGAGAATAAGGGCATCGAAGTAGCCGCCCTCAGTCGCCTTGATGGCATCCTTGGCGGTGTGGACGACCTCGGTCGAGAATTCCTCGTGCAGGCGCAGCTGCTCGGCGAGCGAGGACACCAGGGCCTCGTCGTCGTCCACCAGCAAAATCCGGCTGCCTGCCATGGGATCCGATCCTTCCGCCGCCACGTAAACCGTTGAGCAGATGCAGTTTAACCGCTGGGCCACTGGCGGGTAAAGCAACCCGTCCCGAAGGTCCACGGGATGGTTTTTTTGGGGTCAGCGTGATACATGGAACTCGTTTTTCACAGGGACCGCCCCGAGGCGGAGCCCCCGCCGGAGCAGGAATCCTTGGCCGACGACGCCAACAGCCAGCACGATCCCCTCGTCGCGGTCGACCGCGCCGTCGGCGAACTGCGCCGTGGCGGCTTCGTCGTCCTGACCGAGGGGCGCTCGGCCGTCCTGGTCCAGGCCGCCGAGGCGATCACGCCCCAGAGCCTCGATCACATGGCAGCCCTTGCCGGGTCCGAGGCGCGGCTGGTGCTGACCCGCCAGCGCGCCGAGGCCATCGGCCTTGCCGCCCGGGGCGATGGCCCGGTTCTGATTCCCCTGCCCGAGGGCTTCTCGGCCCAGGAAGTCCGCGAGGTCGCCGAGCCGGGCGAGGCGGTCTCCTTCCGCCTGCCCGCACCGATCGAACCCGCGAGCAAGGAACTGGCGGTCGCCTTTGCCGCCGCCGTGGACCTGACCAAGATCGCGCGCCTGTTGCCGGCAGCGGTCGTCACGGTGCTGCCGTCGTCGATCACCAGCACCGCCCATTTCGCCGAACGCAATCACTGTTTGCTGGTGGCCGCGCGCGACACCGAGGATTATCAGGGCCGCGCCGCGCGTTCCCTGCGCGCCGTCAGCCAGGCACGGGTGCCGCTTGCCGGAGCGGAAAACACGCGCATCGTCGCCTATCGCCCGACCGACGGCGGCATCGAACACATCGCCATCGTCATCGGCGAACCCAAGCCCGATCAACCCGTTCTGGTGCGCCTGCATTCTGAATGCTTCACCGGCGACCTGCTCGGCAGCCTGCGCTGCGACTGCGGCGATCAGCTGCGCGGCGCCATCGAACAGATTTCGGCAGCAGGTGCGGGCGTGCTGATCTATCTGGCGCAGGAAGGACGCGGCATCGGCCTCGTCAACAAGCTGCGTGCCTATAATTTGCAGGATGCCGGCCTCGACACGGTCGATGCAAATGTGCAGCTCGGCTTCGATGCCGACGAACGCGTCTACCTGCCCGCTGCCGAGATCCTGCGCGATCTCGGCTTCGGCAGCGTCCGCCTGATGACCAATAACCCGCAGAAGGTCGAGGCGCTTCAGCGCTGCGGCATCAAAGTCGTCGAACGCGTCGCCCATGTCTTTCCGGCGAACGCCCATAACGAGTTTTACCTCTCGACCAAGAAGACCCGCTCGGGCCACATGATCTGAATGCGACCCGGCAGGGCGCGCCCGGAACGGCAAATTCTGCCGGGTGGCGACCCCGCCCATCGGCAATAACCATCTGAAATTCAACACTTATTGTTTGGCATCGGGCTTGCTTTTTAATAAGCAGCAATAACCCGGAGTCGACATGCCGATCCCTGTTCAAGGTCCGCAGACTGCCGCAGCCAGGACGCTCAACGGCCCGGCGCCGTCGGGCGCGTCCGCGCGCGGGGGCGAAGCGGAATCGGACCTGTCGTTCGGGGATGTTCTCGACATCATCAATCCTCTTCAGCACATCCCCATCGTCAACTCCATCTACCGCGAGATCACCGGCGACCAGGCGAGCGTCGTTTCCAAGGTGGCGGGCGGCGCATTGTTCGGCGGCGTATTCGGATTCGTCGCCTCGCTCATTGACGGCATCGTCGAAACGGCAACCGGCAAGGATACGGGTTCCCATCTCGTCGCCCTGCTGCGTTCCGGGGAACAGGATTTCGGCCCCGACACCAGCCAGGGCACCGATGTCGCTTCGCTGGAAAACTGGGGCGGCGAGAGGGGCGAAGGGGATGACCTGCGCCAGGTCGCATCGGCAGAGACGATCGGCGACGACGACATCGAATACACACCGGCATCTGCCCCACAGCATATCGCCCCTGTACAGGCGCAGGCGCAGGCGAAGCCGGCTGTGCGCAGTGCCGGCGACGATACCCGCGCGCTCGCCAATCTTTACCAGTCGCGCAACGCATCGCAGCCGCAGCCCCTGCACAGCAGCGTGTCGCTGAACGGCGTACGCGGCGCCGCCTTTACGGGGCTGCCGGCGCCGCAGACGGTTGCCGCCAATCCCAATCTCATCACGGCGGCGCGCAATGCGCCCGGCTCGGGCGTCAACAAGACCGTCGCCGCGCAGACCGCGGGCTGGGTGCGGCTGATGGAAGCGGCGGAAGGCGCGCGCAGCAATGCCACCGGCGGCCTCGCCCAGGCGACCATCGCCAAGGCCATGGCGAGCTACGGAGCGGGCAGCGCCGGGGTCAATCGGGTTTCCGCCTTCGCGGCAAGCAGGCGCTAGGGGCTGAAGGCCGAAAGCCGTCGCGCCGCGGGGCCTGGCGGATTATAAGCAGGACATGGACATCATCGTCACCGCGGCCGCGCCGGATGCGCCGCGCCATCGCGGCATGTTGACCGCAGGCGGGCAGGGGATCGACTGCGCGCTGGGCAGGGCAGGCATCACCCGCGACAAGCGCGAAGGCGACGGCGCGACGCCCGGCGGACGTTTCGCGCTGCGCCGCGTGCTCTATCGCGCCGACCGTATCGCGCGACCGGCAACGAAGCTGCCCTGCGCGGCAATCGCAAAGGACGACGGCTGGTGCGACGATGCGGCCAATCCCGATTACAACCGCGCCATCCGTTTTCCTTTCGCGGCCAGCGCCGAGCGCCTGTGGCGCGACGACGCGCTCTACGACCTGATCGTGGTGCTGGGCCACAACGACGACCCGCCGCAACCCGGTGCCGGCAGCGCGATATTCCTGCACGTCGCCCGCGACGGGCTGGAGGCGACGGAAGGCTGCGTCGCCATTCCCCGCGAAGCACTTGTCGCGCTCGTCGAAAAACTCGCGCCCGGCGACACGATCGTCATCGGCGGGACAGTAGAATGAAGCAGACGGTGTGCGAGCGATCAGCGCGCGCCGAAGATCGCGGTGCCGACGCGGACATGGGTGGCGCCGAAGGCGATCGCGATTTCGTAATCGGCGCTCATCCCCATCGACAGCTGCGCGAGGCCGTTACGCGCCGCGATTTTCGCAAGCAGCGCGAAATGCGGCGAAGGCTCTTCGTCCACCGGGGGAATGCACATCAATCCGTCGAGGACGAGACCGTGGGTCTTTCGGCACGATGCGACGAAGGCATCGGCGTCGCCCGGCACGATGCCTGCTTTCTGCGGTTCTTCGCCGGTATTGACCTGGACGAAGAGGCGCGGCGGGGCGAGGGCGAGGCGCGCAATATCGGTGGCAAGCCGCGCGCCAAGGCGTTCGCGATCGACGGTCTCGATGACATCGAAAAGGGCGAGTGCGTCGGCTGCCTTGTTGGTCTGAAGCGGGCCGATCAAATGCAGCACGACATCGGGAAATTCGCGCTTGAGGTCGGGCCACTTGGCCTGCGCTTCCTGCACGCGGTTCTCGCCGAAAACGCGCTGGCCTGCGGCCAGTGCGGCGCGGATCGCGGCAACGTCATGGCCCTTGCTGACGGCAACCAGGGTGATGTCCTCGGGCTTGCGGCCGGCCGCGCGCGCGGCAGCGGCGATGTGGCCGCGGACTTCCGCGAGATTGGCGGCAACATCGGCTGGCGAGGAAGAAGTATCGGTCATGCTGCAACCCTGTGCCCGGCAGGTGAAATGGCATGAGGAAGATAACAAACGCGGCGCGGGCACTCAATTTGCGCGCGGCACGAAAAAATCGGGCGGCCCGGCGGCTGCCGTACCTTCTGATGCTGAGCGATCCCGCGCGCCTTGCCGATCCGGCTGCCGTGCTCGCACGCCTGCCGCGGGGAGCCGGTGTCGTCTTGCGCGATTACGAAAGCACGGGGCCCGTGTCGTTTCGCCTTTCCTGCGCGCGCGCGCTCGCGCAGTCCTGCCGGCTGCGGGGCCTGCGGTTTATCGTCGCGGGCGATGCGCGCTTCGCCATCGCCGCGGATGCGGCGGGCTTGCACCTGCCCGAATGGAGAGTGAAACAAGGGGCCCAACGTGACCTTGCGCTTGCGCGGCAACGCGGCCTGATCGTCACTGCCGCCTGTCATTCGTTGGCGGCGCTGCGCCGCGCCGAAGCCCTTGGCGCCGATGCCGTCCTGCTGGCACCGGTGCTGCCGACGCGAAGCCACCCCGGCGCAGGCGTTCTTGGCCCGTTGCGCTTCGCCGCCCTGGTGCGGGCCACACGGTTGCCGGTCTATGCGCTGGGCGGCATCGACGAAGCCGGCGCCGCCCGGATTTCGCAGTCGGGCGCGGCCGGGATCGCCGGGATCGGCTTTGCGATGGGCGGCCCTTGACCACAACAAATGTGTGGATATAGTCAAAAACAGCGGAGCCACGAGGGGCCCGGCGTTTCGCCCGCCCAGCCCGTCGTTTAAGATGCGCGATCAGGGTTTCGCAATCAGGGAATGTTCGCCGTGACGCAACTGGCCCCCAAGGATGCAGGGGAGTTTCCCGTCTTCAGGATGGGGGCGAACGGGCTCGCCTGTTTCATCGATGCGGTGAACCGGGACATCGCTCGTGAAGAAACCCTCAAGCCACGGATCGCGGTTTACCGCGAGGGCAAGAATTTTACCCCGCAGCTCCAGATCACCCAGAACAAGGGCTGGTTCAATCCCTTCGTTCAGGGCGTGCTGTCCCAGGGCGTTTCGGTCGTCGTCAACGACATCGGCCTGACCCGTCCCGCCTGCGAGGCCGTGGAAACGGCAACGGGCGTACCCGCTGACTGGGTGATGCAGCAGAACCTCTACGTCACGCCGCCCGAAGTGCAGGGCTTCTCGCCGCACTGCGACGTCCACATGGTGGTCGTCGCGCAACTGTACGGGCGCAAGGAATGGGTCATCTACGACAAGGTTGCCGATAATCCAGTCATCACCCAGGGACAAACGGACGTCCTGTTTCCCGAGAAGGGCGAAGTGCCCGCCGTTCACAAGAGGTTCGTGGTCGAACCGGGCGATATTTTCGTCATCCCGCGGGGGGTCTTTCACGATGCCTGCGCGCGCGGCGAATGCAGCGTGCACATCGCCATCGGCTGCGCGGGCATCCGCCCGATCGACTGCATCTGGGCGCTTGCCGGCGACGCGTTGCATGATTCGAACCTTCGCGCCGACATGACGCCCGAGGACGCGGCGGCGGCGGCGGCGGCTTTTCTCGCCGGTCGGGCAGTTCCGCAGGGCCGGCTTCCGCGCAATCCGCAATCCGCCGTGCCCGCGCCCAAAGGCCCGCAAATGCTCAGTTTCGAGGAGTCGCTTCGTGCAGTACCGCGTCATTAAGCACGCCTTCGACAAGGATTTCATCGCCGCGGTCGAGCGCATCGCCAGGGATTTCCCTATTGAGCAGGGTGCCGTGGTCGAGGACACGCCTTACGACACGCGCGATTGCGAATTGCGCTGGATAAGGCAGGGATCGCCCGGCTATGCGGCGCTAGAGAAAGTCTTCTTCAGCGTGCTTTCCCACGAAAAGCTCCTCGATCCGCGGGTCTGTGCCCTCGAAGACCTGCAATATACCTGTTATGGCCCCGGCCATTATCACGACTGGCACATCGATTCCTACGGCCGCTCCTATAACCAGTACGACACCGTCGGCAGCAGGAAGTTCATCGGCAAGAAGCGAAAGGTATCGATGTCGGTGCTGCTGAACAACGCGGCCGACTTCGAGGGCGGCAATTTCGAGATCTCGCTGTTTCCCAACGGCCGCAACACTGTGGGAACGCCGCTTGCGGATTTCAGTGAAGCGGGCGATCTCGCTGTTTTCGATTCGGCCTTGTGTCATCGCGTGGCCCCGGTGACGAAGGGACTGCGAAAGTCTCTCGTCGCCTGGATCTGTGCCTGAGAGGATTTCCAAGGTCATGCGTTACACGGGACAGATCCATCCTATCTCCGCCGAATACGCGAATTTCCCGGTGCCGTTGCGCGCGATCCGGCCGATCGATGCGGATATGGCGGCGCGCGCCTACGCAGCGCTGAAGGATCCCGCCAACATCCGCAAGCTCGGCCAGAAGGAAGCCGCGTATCCGAGCGCGGTCTGTTACTACCGCCCCGACTTCCTGCGCGGGGTCTACGACGCGGTCACTGCCCATATACGCCAGTTCCTGAGCTTCGATATGGTCGAGACGTATTATTACGCGCGGCTTTACGGGCCGGGCGACGAGCTGCGCATCCATACCGACCGGGGAAGCTGCTTCGTCAGCGTGTCTCTGTGCTTCGGCTACGAATATTCGCCGATGTTCCCGGAAGGCTCGGCCTGGCCGCTGTGGGCGCTCGCCGACGACGGCAAGGGACAGGAACAGCCGGTCAGCTTCCCGTTTCAGGCCGGGGACGGGATGCTCTATCCGGGCTGCTCGGCCCCCCACTGGCGGGACATGTTCCTGGGCGAACGCTGCGGCCAGGCGTTTTTTCACTGGGTCCCGAAGGATGACCGCGCCTTTTCAGAGTTTTACGGCGATCCCAGGAAAATCGGCTGATTTTACAGCCTGTTGTGGCACGCGCGGTCCAGCGACCCATGGGTTGAGGGAATTGCGTGGTTGCCCCCCGGCGCGCCGAGCCCCTTGGTGTGATTTAAAAGCCACGGTACTTGGGACTTTTTACAACACTCACTCCGGACCCTTGGCTTTCCAACGGTTTTAGCGCTAACTAGCGCCCTGACCCGAGGCTATTCGGGCCACGAACTGTTGCATTTATACCAAACCACACTCTCAAGGGGTTTCAAATGAGCTTCAAGAACACTCTGGCGGTGACCACCGCCCTCAGCGCCGTCGCGCTGCTGGCGGCCAATGCCGCCCAGGCTGCTGAAAAGCCGAAGGTTTCGATCAGCGGCTACCAGGAAGTCTATTTCGGCATCGGCGATCAGGACGTGAAGTCCTACAACGTCGGCAACTCCGGCACGCCGG
>JAYQQF010000023.1:12291-23578 GCA_038145705.1 Alphaproteobacteria bacterium
TGAAGTCGACCTCTTCGGCCGGCGTCACCACCAAGATCGGCGACACCAGCCCGGGTGTCATCGCCAAGATCGAAGCCAAGTTCTAAGCCTGGCTTCGCAGCGTAAATCGCGTATCGCGTAAGGAACGGGCCCGGGGGAAACCCCGGGCCCGTTTCCTATTGATTTCAATAGGTTGAGATTTTACGGATCAAGAAGGTGTGTCTTAAATATCACTGCAATCCATCAATAATAATTTTATGTTCCATTAAAAATTTCCATATTACGTATTTATTTCCATAACTTGACGGCTCGCCAATCGCGGGCCGTCCGGAGCAGGAACTGAAACCCCCGGCACGGACGACAAAAAAACGTTCAACATGTTGATAATAAGGGGAAAATAATGACCTTTAAGAACACACTGGCGGTGACCACCGCCCTCAGCGCCGTCGCGCTGCTGGCGGCCAATGCCGCCCTTGCCGCCGAGAAGCCGAAGCTTCGCATCGACGGCTACCAGGAAGTCTATTTCGGCATCGGCGATCAGGACGTGAAGTCCTACAACGTCGGCAACTCCGGCACGCCGGTCTATGGCAGCGGCAAGAACTTCAACAGCGGCTTCGCCATCGCCAACTACGGCGAAATTCATGTGAAGGCTGACGGCGCGACCGACAGCGGCATGAAGTGGGGCGTGAAGTTCGAAATGGCCGTTGACGACGCCCAGGGCGACGGCAAGACCGGCGCCGACGAAGCGGGCATCTACATGTCCGGCTCGTGGGGCAAGCTCGAGATCGGCAACGACGACGGCGCGGCCGACAAGATGGCGATCGGCGGTACCGATCTGAACACCATCGGCTCCAACGTCATCGGCGCCTTCTTCGGCCCGCGCGGCTCGAACAAGCTGCGTGCGGAAGACCAGACCAACGTCGTCGAAGGTTCCGACAACACGAAGGTCACCTACTACACCCCGCGCGTCAGCGGCTTCCAGGCGGGTGTGTCCTATGCGCCGAAGTCCTCGGCCCAGGGCACCCAGCTGCAGACCGAATCGGGTGAAGGTTCGGGCGGCGACTGGGAAGCCGGCCTGAGCTACAAGGGCAAGGCGGGCGACGCCAAGTTCGAGATCGCGCTGGTCGCGACCGAAGCGCAGTCGGCCAACTCGTCCTCCGGCTCGGCGACCCGCTACAACGCCGACGGCAAGGGCATCGGCGCCACCGTCGAAGTCGGCGCCTTCTCGGTTGCCGGCGGCTACTCCGTCAACAACAACTGGCGTCAGTCCAACTCCGAGCAGACCGCCTGGTCCCTCGGCGCCGGCTACAACGGCGGCAAGTGGTCCGTCGCGGTGGTCTACGTCGACCAGGAACTGAAGATCAACAACTCGGCCCTCAAGGACGAGTCGTCGAACCTCAGCCTGCAGGCCGGTTACAACCTCGGCGGCGGTCTCACCACCGCTCTCGGTGTCTACGCGCTCGAGATGAAGTCGACCTCTTCGGCCGGCGTCACCACCAAGATCGGCGACACCAGCCCGGGTGTCATCGCCAAGATCGAAGCCCGCTTCTAGTCTGAAAGGCTTCAAAATCCGGCCCATCCAAGAGGCTGGACTTTAAATACTGTGGCGGGCTAGATTGACTTCTGGTCCGCCACTTTATTTTTGTTGGACAATGCTTTGAAAAACCTAGGTAAATTCACCCTCGCCTGCGCCCTGGGCCTGTTTGTCTCGGCCTGCGCCGTGCAGACCGACCGTGACCAGAGCTTCCCGGAAGTGGACAGCGAGAAGAAGCCCCGCGCCCAGCTGGAAAAGCTGCAGGGCGGCAACGAGAAGCTGTTTGGCGACATCACCATCGGCGGCCCGAAAAAGCAGGAAGAAGGCCTCGGCACCGGCGCTGCGGTCAATCTGTTCCTGTGGCGCGCCGCGCTGGAGACGCTCGCTCTCGGCCCGCTGGAAAGCGCCGATCCCTTCGGCGGCGTCATCATTACCGACTGGTTCACCCTCGACGAAGAACCGGGCAATCAGTTCCGGGTAACGGCCTATATCCTCGGCCGCAGTCTGCGCACCGACAACATCAAGATAGCGATGTATGTGCGCAGCACCGAAAACGGGCAAATGGTCACCCGCCGCGCCGCCTCGGCCGCGGAAACCCGGCTGGAAAACGTCATCCTTACCAAGGCGCGCACGATCCGCGCGACCGAATACCGCTAGACGTCTGCCTTCGGGAATTTGCGGGCGAAGTCGGCAAGCGCATCGCGAACCTCGCCGACGACCGGCTCCCAGGCGCCGGGTGATGGCTGGCGGAACAGCCGCGCCGTCGGATACCAGGGGCTGTCTTTTCGCCCCACATGCCAGTACCAGATCAGGCCAGGCGAAAAATCGAGCATGAGGAACACCGGCTTGCCCAGCGCAAGCGCGAGGTGCGCGGTCGAATTGCTGATCGTGACAACGCAATCGCAGGCATCGAGCAGTGCCGCGAGTCCCTCCATGTCATTGAACTTGTCGACATCGGGAACAGACACCAGTTCTAGGCCGAACGCGTCGCGGACCGCATCCTGTTCGGCGCGGGTATCGCCGTATTGCAGATCGACGAAACGGATTTCGGGAACCTGCAGTGCCGGCGCCAGATCGGCGAGCCGCAGGCTCTTGAACGCGCCGACCGTCGATCCCTTGCTGGACCAGAAGACGCCGCAAACGGGCCTGCCATCCTGTGCCAGCCGCGCCCGCAACGGATCACGCCGCAATGGGTCGGCAAACAGGTAGGGGCTTTTCGTTCGGGCAAAGCTTGTCGCATCGCGGCGCAGATAGCGCCCGAGATCGCCCATGTAAATCTGTGCATCGAACCCTGCGTCCGGACGAAGGTCGGGCTCGCCGATAAATTCGAATTCGGGCATAGACCGCTCGAATATGGAGACGAGCCGGCGGTCCAGCGAAACCGCAACCCGTCGCGCCAGGCCATCAAGATCCGGGATCATTCCGGAATAGAAAATTTCGTCGCCGATCCCCTGTTCGTTCAGAACGAGAAGCGATCCATCCAGTTTCTTGCCATCCCACTCCGGCACGAAACTGCGGCGTGGCTGCGCACCGGGATGGTTTTCCCAGCGGTGATCGAAGCCGTCCCAGCCCTGCGCGAAATCACCTTTCAGCAGGCGGCAAAAGGAACGGTTCCAGAGCGCGTTCGAATAATCGGGGCGCAGTTCCAGCGCCTTGTCGAAACTCGCGATGGCCTCGTCCGCGCGGTTAAGCTGCTGCAAGACGCCGCCGCGGTTATTGTGCGCTTCGGCAAGATTTGGCGCCGCGCCGATTGCTGCCTCATAGCTCGCAAGCGCTTCTTCGGCGCGGCCCATCAGCTTGAGAATGATGCCACGATTGTTGAGCGCATCTGCGTAACCGGCTTGAAGATCGAGCGCCGCGTCGCAGGCAGCGAGGGCTTCTTCCTCGCGGCCGAGTGCCGTCAAGGCCATCGCCCGGGAATTATGGACCTCGGCATCGCCGGGATTCAGAGCGATCGCTGCGTCGAACCCGGAAAGGGCGTCTTCGCTGCGGTCGCTGTCCAGAAGCGCCAGCCCCCGGTTCTTGCACGCATCGAAATATTTCGGCTTCAGGGCGAGTGCCCGGTCGAAGCTCTCGATCGCCAAATCCGGCTTGCCGAGAAGCCGCAGAACATTGCCGCGATTGTTCCATGCCTCGGCCAGGCTCGCATCGACCGCAAGGGCACGGTCATAACTGCGCAGGGCTTCCGCAAGACGGCCAAGTTCGCGCAGGATGGATCCGCGGAGGTTGTGGAGATCGGCCAGCCGCGGCGCCAGAGCGACAGCCCTGTCATAGGCAGCGAGCGCATCCTGCGGCCGCCCCAGTTCCTTGAAGGCATTGCCCGCGTTGATGTGAACGGAAACGTCCTTGGGACGCGCCTTGCCCGCCTTGAGAAAAAATTCCGCCGCCGCCTGCAGGCGACCGGACTGGGCCTCGATGACGCCAAGCAGGTTGAGCGCGAAAAAGTAGGTGGGCTTCTGCTGCAGAATCTGGTGGCAGATCTGGGCAGCGGCCGTCCTTTCGCCGCGGTCGAAGGCCGCTTCGGCGAACTGCATGGCCTGATCAAGCGACACGCGCTGCGGCGGTTTCATGTCGTCACTGCGAATTGCCGGCGAATTGCTGCGCGCATGTCGCGCACGAGGCCGGGCCAGCCCTCGGCCCTGTCCTGGCGAAACAGGCGCGCGCTGGGATACCACGGGGTATCGTCGCGGCCGGCGAGCCAGCGCCAATCAGCGTCGAAGGACAGCATGATCCATACCGGCCGCCCCAGCGCGCCGGCCAGATGCGCCATGCTGGTATCGACCGTGACGATCAGGTCCATGGCTTCGAACAATGCGGCCGTTTCGGCAAAACCCGCCGGAATATGGCGAACATCGGTACAAGTGCCGAGAAACTCGCGGTCAGCGTCAGGCATTTCCATCTGTACGCTGAACCATTCGAAGGCGGGATCGCAAAGCTCATGAACCGTCGCGAATGACATGCTGCGATTGCGGTCGTTGGCCTTGGCCGGATTCCCGCACCATGCGAAAGCGATGCGCGGGCGCGTCGCGGGGCCGAGTTCGGATCGCCATTTTTCGACGAGCGTCTGATCCGCCCCAAGGTAAGCCGAACGCGCCGGAATCGTTGCGATTCCGGTACCGCAGGCAAGCGGCAGGCTGAGCAGCGGGCAGTGCAGGTCGAATGCGGGAAGCGGGTCGCCCTTTGCATGAATCACATCGACGCCGTCGAGACCAGCAAGCAATTCGCGCAATGGACGCTGCACTTCCAGAATGACGCGCGCGCCCTGACGTTTTACTTCCGAAGCATAGCGGCAGAACTGGATCGTATCACCAAGCCCCTGTTCGGCATGCAGCAGAATGGTCTTGCCGGCAAGCGGGCGGTCGCCGAGCCAGAGCGGCTTGTCAAAACGGCGTTCGCTGTCGCTGATTCCGTCCACCCGCCAACGCCATTCGTGTTCGCGAAACCCGCGCGCGAAATCGCCTTTCGCCAGGCAGCAGAAGGCCAGATGAAGATGCGCAGGAGCATAGTCGGGGTCGAGCTCGATCGCGCGTTCATACGCTGCGATCGCTTCGTCGAAGCGTTCCAGCTCGCGCATCGCGATACCAAGGTTGTTATATGCCTCGGCATCCTTGGGGTTGAGCCGCACCGCCTCTTGGTAGCATTCAAGCGCGTCTTCATGGCGCCGGAGTACGCGATAAATATTGCCGAGGTTCTTCCGGTAATCGACATTCTGCGGCTGCAGATCGCGCGCCTTTTCGTAAGCCTGACACCCGTCGTCGTATCGCTGCAACTGGCGCAGGACATTGCCGCGCTGGAACCAGGCCTCGGCATGTTCGGGAACACGACCGACGATAACGTCGAGCTCAGCCAGCGATTCCGCAAGCCGGCCGAGCCTGAGCAACAGCATCGCCCGGCCGAAATGCGCGTCGATGAAATCGTTGTTCAGCGTGATCGCCTTTTCATAGGCGGCAAGCGCATCTTCGGTGCGACCGAGTTCGCACAAGGCATTGGCGTAATTGTTGTTGGAAAGCGGATCGTTCGCGTAAACCCCGATCGCCTTGCCGATCAGCTCGGCCGCCAGGCCGAAATCACCCCTCTGGCCGGCAATCACGCCAGAAAGATGCAGGGCATTGAAATGCCGGGGCTGCAGTTCGAGGATGCGGCGGTAGAGCCGTTCCGCCTCGTCCACCCGGCCGCCTTGGTGCAATGCCAGCGCCTGGCGCAACAGCGATTCGGGATCGGACGCCGGGGCCGGGGTGGAACCGAAGGATGTGGTGACGTTGTAAAACGGGCGTTTCATGGGGGTCTTTCGGCTATCGCCGCAAAAATACCCTGTCCTGCGGAAATAGGCCAATTTCCTTGCAAAGCCGGGGGCCGCGGGGGAAAATCCGCGCCGGTTTTCCCGCCCCTCCCGCTAATTTCGCACAGGCACGCCTCGTCCCATGTCGCGTTACGATTTCAAGGCCAACGAGAAAAAATGGCAGGACGCCTGGAACCAGGCCGCCGCCTTCGCCACCCCCGCTACGCTGTCGGGCCCCAAGGCCTATGTGCTTGAGATGTTTCCCTATCCGTCCGGGCGCATCCACGTCGGCCATGTGCGCGTCTATACGCTGGGCGACGTGATCGCGCGCTACAAGCGCGCGCGCGGCTTCAACGTGTTGCACCCGATGGGATGGGATGCCTTCGGCCTGCCGGCCGAAAACGCCGCCATCGAAAACGGCGTTCATCCCGCCAAGTGGACCTATTCCAACATCGCGCACATGCGCGGCCAGCTGCAGTCGATGGGGCTTTCCATCGACTGGTCCCGCGAGGTGACGACCTGCGATGCCGATTATTACCGGCACGAGCAGAAGATGTTCCTCGACTTCCTCAAGGCGGGCCTCGCCTACCGGCGCGAATCCTGGGTCAACTGGGATCCCGTCGATCACACGGTGCTGGCCAACGAACAGGTCATCGACGGCAAGGGCTGGCGCTCCGGCGCGCCCGTGGAAAAGCGCAAGCTGTCCCAGTGGTTCCTGAAGATCACCGCTTTCGCCGACGAGCTGCGCGACGATCTCGCGACCCTTGAGCGCTGGCCCGAGCGCGTGCGCATCATGCAGGAAAACTGGATCGGGCGTTCCGAAGGTGCCCGCATCCGTTTCAGACTGTCTGCCGAGAAGAACCCGCTGCCCGCCGGTTTCGACGGCAACCTGGAAGTCTTCACGACACGGCCCGACACGCTGTTCGGGGCGGCCTTCGTCGCCATTTCGCCCAATCATCCACTGGCCGAGGCGATGTCCGCCAGGGATCCGGCGCTTGCCGCCTTCATCAGTGAATGCAATGCGCTCGGCACTTCCGAAGAAGCGATCGAAAAAGCCGAAAAGAAGGGTGTCGCCACCGGCCTCGTCGCGGCGCATCCGTTCATCGCGGGCCGCACGCTGCCGGTCTATGTCGCGAATTTCATCCTGATGGATTACGGCACCGGCGCCATCTTCGGCTGCCCGGCGCACGACCAGCGCGACCTCGACTTCGCGCGCAAGTACGACCTGCCCGTTCGCCCCGTCGTCATTCCCGACGGCGAGGACGCGAAGGCTTTTGCCGTCGGCACCGAGGCCTATACCGGCGACGGCCGCCTTGCCAATTCGGATTTCCTCGACGGGCTCGCCGTCGCCGAGGCCAAGGCCGAGGCCAACCGCCGCCTCGAGGCAAGCAACCAGGGCAAGGCCGAGATCACCTATCGCCTGCGCGACTGGGGCGTTTCACGCCAGCGCTACTGGGGCTGTCCGATCCCGATCATCCATTGCGCCGACTGCGGGCCGCAGCCGGTGCCGGAGAAAGACCTTCCGGTGCGCCTGCCCGAGGACGTCACCTTCGATGCGCCGGGCAACCCGCTTGCCCGCCATCCGACATGGAAGCACGTCAAGTGCCCGGCCTGCGGCAAGGATGCCGAACGCGAAACCGATACCTTCGATACTTTCTTCGAATCGTCGTGGTACTTCGCGCGCTACTGCTCGCCCGCCGCAACCGATCCCTTCGACCGGAAGGCTGCCGATTACTGGCTGCCGGTCGATCAGTACGTCGGCGGCATCGAGCACGCGGTGCTGCATCTGCTCTATTCGCGCTTCTTCACCCGCGCGATGAAGGCCTGCGGCTATATCGGCATCAGCGAACCCTTCGACGGGCTGCTGACCCAGGGCATGGTCTGTCACGAAACCTACCGTGACAGCGCGGGCAAGTGGCTCTATCCGGAAGAAATCCGCCGCGAATCGGCAGCCAGCGCGGTCAAGGTCGCTGACGGCAGCCCGATCGTGATCGGCCGGTCGGAAAAGATGTCGAAATCAAAGAAGAACGTGGTCGATCCGCAGACGATCATCGATTCCTACGGCGCCGACACGGTCCGCCTGTTCATCGTTTCCGACAGCCCGCCCGAGCGCGACCTAGACTGGACCGATTCCGGCATCGACGGCGCGTGGCGCTATCTTGGCCGCCTGTGGCGCATGGTCGAAGACGCGGTTCCCGATCTGCCCGCGCCGGGCACGCCTGCGCCCGCGGCCGTCGCCGCCGACGGCGGCAGCGGCCCCGCGTTCGAGGCGCGTCGTGTCGTGCACAAGGCGATCAAGGATGCCACCGATGACATCGAGCGCCTGCATTTCAACCGCATGGTCGCCCGCCTGCGCGAACTGACCAATGCGGTGGCCGAGATCGCGGGCGACGACGACGCGGCCCGCTGGGTCCGCCGCGAAGGGCTGGAAACCCTGGTGCGTCTGGCGGCGCCGACCATTCCGCATATCGCCGAAGAGCTTTGGAAGATGCTGGCTCACCGGGATATGCTGGTCAACGTGCCCTGGCCGCAGGCGGAGGCAAAACTGGTCGCCGACGCGACCGTCACGGTCGCGGTCCAGGTCAACGGCAAGCTGCGCGGCACCATCGAGCTCGCGCGCGATGCCGACAAGGCAATCGCCGAAACGGTGGCGCTGGCCCTGCCGGGCGTACAGGCCGTGCTGTCGGGCAAGGCGCCGAAGAAGGTGATCGTGGTGCCCAACAGGATCGTCAATGTGGTGGCATAGCGCGCTGCGACTCGTATCGCTGGCAGGCCTGTGCCTGATGCTGGCGGCCTGCGGATTCCAGCCGCTTTATGGCCGGGGGGGCGGTGCCGTCACCTCGGCCGACCTCGATACCGTGCAGCTGCCCGTGATCTCCGAGCGCGAAGGCCAGATCCTTCGCAATTACCTGCAGGAGAGCTTCAACCCCGACGGACGCAGGCGCGAAACGCGATACCTGCTCGATATCAATCTGGTGCGCTCGGCCGAAAGCCTCGGTGTGCGCCGCGACGGCACGGCAACCCGCGTCAATCTTACCCTGACGGCTTACCTCACCCTGCGCACCGCGGGCGACGGGCAGGAAGTATTCAAGGGGCGTGCACTCAGTACTGCGAGCTACAACATCCTGTCCGAGCGCTTCGCCACCGTTGCTTCCGAACAGGATGCCGTACGCCGCGCGGCACGCACCCTTGCCACCAATATCGCCACCCGTGTGGCGGTCATCCTGAAAAGCCGCAAGGAAAAGGCGTGACGGCACGCCGCGTACACCCATGAAGATCGCGCCGCGCGGCATCGACGGATTCCTGCGCAAGCCCGGCGACGAAATCGCCGCCGTCCTGATCTATGGTCCGGACGAAGGTCTCGCTCGCGAACGCGCGGAGGCCCTGACCCGAGTTATCGCCGGGCGCACCGATGATCCGTTTCTGGTCACGGAAATTTCACCGGCTGATCTCAAGTCGGACCCTGCGCGCCTTCTGGACGAGGCAACGGCGCTCGCCTTCGGCGGCGGGCGTCGCGTCGTTCGTCTGCGGGGCGCCAGCGACGGCGAGGCAGCAACGCTTAAATCCGCGCTCGAAGTTCTCGGCGCGGTAGCGGCGCCGTCGCCGTCGCTGATCGTCGTCGAGGCGGGCGAGCTAAGCCCGCGCTCGCGACTTCGCAAGCTTTTCGAGGACGACAAGGCGGCCGCGGCGGTCCCCTGCTACCTCGATGACGGACGAACGCTTGAAGATGTCATCGTCGACAGCCTGCGCAAGCACAAGCTCAGGCCGAACACCGATGCCATGGGCTGGCTCATCCAGCATCTCGGCGCCGACCGCCGGATCACCCGCGGTGAGCTCGAAAAGCTCGCGCTCTACTGCGCCGGGCGCAGCGAGGTTACGCTCGATGACTGCATCGCCGTCATCGGCGATGCGTCCGCCACCGATCTCGATCAGGCGATATTCGCCGCCGCGGGCGGGGATCTCGAAATTCTCGATACGGCGCTCGCCCGCGCGTTTCGCGACGGGGTCAATCCGATCACCGTGATTCGCGCCGCCATGCGTCACATGCAACGCCTGCACCAGGTCACGGGAGCCGTGGCACAGGGCAACAACATGGACAGCGCCATCAAGACGCTGAAGCCGCCGCCATTCTTCAAGGTCGCGGACCGGTTCCGTGCCCAGGCGCGGGCCTGGCCCGCGCGCCAGGTCGAAGACGCGTTGGCGCTGCTGTCGGACGCTGAATTGCGCTGCAAGACCACCGGCATGCCCGCCGAACTGATCTGCTCGCGGGCGATGATGCAGATCGCGGTCGCCGGTCGGCGGGCGCGTCGCGGCTGATTCAGCCTAGTTTCCCGGACGGGCCTGCGGATCGCGCTTCAAGCGGTGCAGCACATCGTCGAGCTGTTCGAGCGTCTCGAAGTGAATCGAGATGTCGCCGGTTTCGCCCTTGAGATCAATCGATACCTTGAGGCCGAGCAGCAGCGACAGATCGCGCTCGAGCGCGCGGGTATCGGCATCCTTCGCCGATGCCGGCATCGCCGATTTTTTTGCACTTCCCTTGCGGGCGCGCGGCGCCTTGCCAGACTGGGCGAGACGTTCGGTTTCGCGCACGCTGAGGCCCTTCGCCACGACTTCCTCGGCGATGGCGAGCGGGTCCGGCGCGTTTAGAAGTGCCCGCGCGTGACCAGCCGACAGGCGGCCGTCGTCGAGCATCGTCTTCACCTTCTCAGGGAGATTGAGAAGCCGCATCATGTTCGCGACATGCGAGCGGCTCTTACCGACGGCGCGCGAGAGGTCTTCCTGGGTGTGGGAAAATTCCGCCATCAGGCGCTGGTAGCCTTCGGCTTCTTCCAGCGGTGTCAGGTCCTGGCGCTGGATGTTTTCGACAAGCGCGACTTCCAGCGCTTCCGCATCGGACAGTTCGCGCACGACGACGGGGACTTCGTGCACCTGCGCCAACTGCGCTGCGCGCCAGCGGCGTTCGCCCGCGATGATCTCGAATCGGTCGGCTTCGCCTTCCAGTCGCCTTACAAGCAATGGTTGCAGGACGCCCTTTTCGCGAATCGAGTCGACGAGGGTGCCGAGAGCTTCATCGTCGAAACGGCGGCGCGGCTGAAAGCGGCCCGGGCGCAGCTGGCCGACCGTGACCTTGCGCGTCGAACGCACGCGGTCAAGTTCGGCATAGTCCTGTTTTTCCTCGCCGAACAATGCGGCAAGTCCGCGCCCGAGATTGCGCTTCTCGCGCCCCTGTCCGCTTTGATCACTCATTTGTTTTCGGCCTCCCGCCGGATGACTTCGCGCGCGAGCTGGATATAGGCCTGGGAGCCCGGGCAGCGCAGGTCGTAGAGCAGCACCGGCTTGCCGTGCGACGGCGCTTCGGAAACGCGGACATTGCGCGGAATGACGGTGTTGTAAACTTTTTCGCCAAGGAACCCGCGAACGTCGGCGGCCACCATGTTGGTCAGGTTGTTGCGCCCGTCCGCCATGGTCAGCACGACGCCCTGCAGGTCGAGCGA
>JAYQQF010000024.1:0-13794 GCA_038145705.1 Alphaproteobacteria bacterium
CGCCGCCCACGGCCGCCGTGTTCGCAATGGGCTTAAAGGCTGACGCCGCCAAGCCCGCGGGCGCCTACGAAATCGGCGCCGAGGACCTGGCCGATCAGATTCAGGCGGGCAAGATCGAGTTCGATCGCTGCATCGCGACCCCGGACATGATGGGTCTCGTCGGCCGTCTCGGCAAGGTACTGGGCCCCCGCGGCCTGATGCCGAATCCGAAGCTCGGCACCGTGACCCCGGATGTCGCCAAGGCGGTCAAGGCCGTCAAGGGCGGCCAGGTGGAATTCCGTGCCGAGAAGGCGGGCATCGTCCATGCCGGCATCGGCAAGGCGTCCTTTGCCGAAGATGCGCTGGTGGCCAACACCCGTGCGTTCTTCGACGCCATCATGAAGGCGAAGCCTTCGGGGGCGAAGGGCGTCTACGTGAAGAAGGTGTCGATCAGCTCCACGATGGGGCCGGGTCTTCGCCTTGAAGTTTCGAGCCTCGGCGAGTAGCCGGGGTTCAAACGCCATCCACCCCGGCTTTGCCGGGGCGGGTTAGGGCGGAAGGCGTTTAACTTCCGCCCGCCTGTCCGAGACTGCAGGTGTTCCGGTCCCCCGGAACTTAATCAGGCCTGCATAGACGGGAGTCGGACCCGGCGCCGTTCGCACCGGGCTTGTACTTCTGGGACAGGGGAGCGGACCCGAGGGGCGCCCCCACGGGTCCAGTTGTGGAACGCCGCAATGGCTTCGGCCTGCGCGGCAAAGTACGGAGACGAAAGTGGACCGGACTGAGAAGCAGAACCTGGTCGCTTCGCTCAAGGGCATGTTCGAGGGTGCGACCCTGTTGGTCGTTACCCGCCAGAGCGGCCTGACGGTGGCGGAATCAACCAAACTCCGCCGCCAGATGAGGGAAGCGGGTGCCAGCTTCAAGGTGACCAAGAACCGGCTCGCCCGTCTCGCCCTTGAAGGCACGAAGTTTGCCGAGATCGGCTCGATGCTGAAGGGACCGACCGCCGTTGCGGCGTCGTCGGACCCGGTGGCAGCGGCCAAGATTGCCGTCAACTTCGCCAAGGATAACGACAAGCTCGTTATCGTCGGCGGATCCCTTGACGGCAAGACGCTCGACGTCAATGGGGTCAAGGAATTGGCCTCCCTGCCGTCGCTCGACGAACTGCGCGCCAAGCTTGTCGGCATGCTGCAGACGCCGGCGACCCGCGTTGTCCGGGTGCTCAATGCCCCGGCCGGCCAGATCGCGCGCGTTCTTGCTGCCCATGCCGAAAAGGGAGAGGCGGCCTAGCCGTCCCGCAAACAGAAGTACCAAGCCTTATTGCTAACGGAGTGAACTGAAAATGGCTGATATTGCAAAGATCGCTGAAGACCTCTCGGCACTGACCGTCATGGAAGCCGCCGAGCTGTCGAAGCTCCTCGAAGAGAAGTGGGGCGTTTCCGCCGCTGCGCCTGTGGCCGTTGCCGCCGCTGCCGGTCCGGCCGCCCCTGCCGCCGAAGCCAAGGACACCTTCGACGTGATCCTGGCCGATGCCGGCGACAAGAAGATCAACGTGATTAAGGAAGTCCGTGCGATCACGGGCCTCGGCCTCAAGGAAGCCAAGGACCTGGTCGAAGGCGCGCCGAAGCCGGTCAAGGAAGGCGTGGGCAAGGACGAAGCCGCGAAGATCAAGGAACAGCTCGAAGGCGCCGGCGCCAAGGTCGAGCTGAAGTAGTTGAGCCGGGGCCAAAGCCCCGGTCGGTAAAAGCGACGTGCAGGTTCCGGGGGCGCCCCGGGGCCTGCCCGCGCTTCTGTCATTTTCCGGGCTTCATGCCCGTGGTTACGAGTTCAACGCGTCGTTCAAAAGGACCAGCGATCAATGGCGAAATCCTTCACCGGTCGTAAGCGCATCCGTATCAATTTCGGCCGCATTCCCTCTGCGGTTGCCATGCCGAACCTGATCGAGATGCAGAAGACCTCCTACGACGAGTTCCTGCAAATCGGGGTCGCGGCGGAAAACCGCACGGCGACCGGCTTGCAGGAAGTTTTCAAGTCCGTCTTCCCGATCAAGGACTTTTCCGATCGCGGCACGCTCGAATTCGTCAAGTACGAGCTCGAAGAGCCCAAGTACGACGTCGAGGAATGCCAGCAGCGCGGCCTGACTTTCGCCGCGCCGCTCAAGGTGACGCTGCGCCTTCTCGTCTGGGACATCGACGAGGACACCGGCGCGCGCTCCATTCGCGACATCAAGGAACAGGACGTCTACATGGGCGACATGCCGCTCATGACGCAGAACGGCACGTTCATCGTGAACGGCACCGAGCGCGTCATCGTGTCGCAGATGCACCGTTCGCCCGGCGTGTTCTTCGACCACGACAAGGGCAAGACCCATTCGTCCGGCAAGTACCTGTTCGCCGCCCGCATCATTCCCTATCGCGGCTCCTGGCTCGATTTCGAATTCGACGCCAAGGACCTCGTCTATGTGCGCATCGACCGCCGCCGCAAGCTGCCGGTCACGACGCTCCTGATGGCGCTCGATAACGACGACACAGCCAAGCTGCGCGCCGAGAAGAAGGAAGCGGGCGAGCCGATGATCCCCGAGGAAGCCATCGGCATGTCGGCCGAAGAAATCCTCGGATACTTCTACGACACCATTTCCTACACCGCGACCAAGGGCGGCTGGAAAACCCCGTTCGTGGCCGAACGGCTGCGGGGCGTGAAGCTGCTCACCGACCTCGTCGATGCCAAGTCGGGCAAGACTATGGTCAAGGCGGGCGAAAAGATCACGCCGCGCACGGCGCGCAAGCTGACTGAGGATGGCCTCAAGGACATCCTGCTTCCGGCGAGCGAACTGGTCGGGCGCTACCTTGCCGCCGACGTCATCAACGAAAAGACCGGCGAAGTCATCGCCGAGGCCGGCGACGAACTGACCGAAGATTCGGTCATCGTGCTGACCGATGCGGGCATTTCCGAAATCGCGACGCTGCACATCGATCACATCAATGTCGGCGCCTATATCCGCAACACCCTTGCCGTCGACAAGAACACCAGCCGCGCCGAAGCGCTGACCGATATCTATCGCGTCATGCGCCCGGGCGAACCGCCGACCCCGGAAACGGCCGAGACGCTGTTCCAGGGCCTGTTCTTCGACACCGAACGCTACGACCTGTCGCCGGTGGGTCGCGTCAAGATGAACGCGCGCCTCAACCAGACGACCGAGGACCAGCTGCGCATCCTGCGCAAGGAAGACATCCTTGCGGTGGTCAAGGTGCTGGTCGAATTGAAGGACGGACGCGGCGAAATCGACGACATCGACCATCTCGGCAACCGCCGCGTGCGTTCGGTGGGCGAGTTGATGGAAAACCAATATCGCGTCGGCCTGCTGCGCATGGAGCGTGCGATCCGCGAGCGCATGAGTTCGGTCGATATCGACTCCGTCATGCCGCACGACCTGATCAACGCCAAGCCGGCGGCGGCGGCGGTGCGCGAGTTCTTCGGCTCGTCCCAGCTCAGCCAGTTCATGGACCAGACCAACCCGCTGTCTGAAATCACCCACAAGCGCCGCCTGTCGGCGCTTGGCCCGGGCGGTCTCACGCGCGAGCGTGCCGGCTTCGAGGTGCGCGACGTGCACCCGACGCACTACGGCCGCATCTGCCCGATCGAGACGCCGGAAGGTCCGAACATCGGCCTGATCAACTCGCTCGCCACCTACGCGCGCGTCAACAAGTACGGCTTCATCGAAAGCCCGTACCGGCGCGTCGTCGACGGCAAGGCGACCGACGAGGTCATCTACTTGTCTGCCATGGAAGAAGGCAAGTACACCATCGCCCAGGCCAACTCGGCCATGGACGACAAGGGCAAGTTCACCGACGACTTCGTGACCTGCCGCAAAGGCGGTGAATTCGGCGTGGCCAAGCCCGAAGACATCAACTTCATGGACGTGTCGCCGAAGCAGCTCGTTTCGGTGGCGGCCTCGCTCATCCCGTTCCTCGAGAACGACGACGCGAACCGCGCGCTCATGGGCTCGAACATGCAGCGTCAGGCGGTGCCGCTTATCCGCACCGATGCGCCGCTGGTCGGCACCGGCATGGAAGACGTGGTGGCGCGCGATTCGGGCGTTGCCATTTCGGCCCGCCGCGCCGGTATCGTCGACCAGGTGGACGCGACCCGTATCGTCATTCGCGCTACCGGCGAAACCGATGCGGCGGCCTCTTCGGTCGACATTTACAACCTGCTCAAGTTCCAGCGTTCCAACCAGAACACCTGCATCAACCAGCGTCCGCTGGTGAAGGTGGGCGACGTGGTGGCAAAGGGCGACATCATCGCCGACGGCCCGTCCACGAACCTCGGCGAACTCGCGCTCGGGCGCAACGTTCTCGTCGCGTTCATGCCGTGGAACGGCTACAACTTCGAAGACTCTATCCTGATCTCCGAACGCATCGTGCGCGACGACGTCTTTACCTCGATCCACATCGAGGAATTCGAAGTCATGGCCCGCGATACCAAGCTCGGCCAGGAAGAAATTACCCGCGATATCCCGAACGTCGGCGAAGAGGCTCTCAAGAACCTCGACGAGGCGGGCATCGTCTACATCGGCGCCGAGGTCAACCCGGGCGACATCCTCGTGGGCAAGGTGACGCCCAAGGGTGAAAGCCCGATGACCCCGGAAGAGAAGCTGTTGCGCGCGATCTTCGGCGAAAAGGCCTCCGACGTGCGTGACACCAGTCTTCGCCTGCCGCCGGGCGTCGCCGGCACCATCGTCGAGGTGCGGGTGTTCTCGCGCCGCGGCGTGGACAAGGACGAACGCGCCCAGGCCATCGAGCGTGACGAAATCGAACGCCTGACCAAGGACCGTGACGACGAACGGCGCATCCTCGAGCGCGGCTACATCGCCCGCCTGAAGGAACAGCTGCTCGGCAAGCAGGTCGATGCCGGTCCGAAGGGTGTCGAGGAAGGCACCAAGATCACCGACCAGCTGTTCGAGGAACTGACCGTCGGCCAGCTGCGCCAGCTCACCATCAAGAATGAAAAGGTGATGCGCGAGGTCGAAGAGATCAACAAGCAGTTCGAAGCCTCAATTCAGCGCGTTCAGGCCCGTTTCGAGAACAAGGTCGACAAGCTCCAGCGCGGCGACGAATTGCCGCCGGGCGTGATGAAGATGGTCAAGGTCTTCGTCGCCGTGAAGCGCAAGATGCAGCCGGGCGACAAGATGGCAGGCCGTCACGGCAACAAGGGCGTGGTGTCCAAGATCGTCCCGATCGAGGACATGCCGCATCTGGAAGACGGCACCCCCGTCGACCTGGTGCTGAACCCGCTCGGCGTGCCGTCGCGCATGAACGTCGGCCAGATCCTCGAGACCCACCTGGGTTGGGCTTCGGCCGGCCTCGGGCGGCGGATCGGGCGCGCGCTTGACGAGTACTATCACTCGAACAAGACGACCGACATCAAGAAGACCCTTCGCGAGGTCTACGGCGAAAAGACCTGGAAGGGCGATCTCGCCAACCTGTCCGAAGAGGAACTGGTCGAGCTTGCCGGCAACGAACGCAGCGGCGTGCCGATGGCAACGCCCGTGTTCGACGGCGCCCGCGAGGAAGACATCGTGGAAATGCTGCAGCGCGCCGGGCTGGAAGGCTCGGGGCAGGTCAACCTCACCGACGGGCGGACCGGTCGTCCGTTCGATCGCAAGGTGACCGTGGGCTACATCTACATGCTCAAGCTGCACCACCTCGTCGACGACAAGATCCACGCCCGTTCCATCGGCCCCTACAGCCTCGTTACCCAGCAGCCGCTGGGCGGCAAGGCCCAGTTCGGCGGCCAGCGCTTCGGCGAAATGGAAGTGTGGGCTCTGGAAGCCTACGGCGCAGCCTACACGCTTCAGGAAATGCTTACGGTCAAGTCCGACGACGTGTCGGGCCGCACCAAGGTCTACGAGGCCATCGTGCGCGGCGACGACACGTTCGAGGCGGGTATCCCGGAATCCTTCAACGTGTTGGTGAAGGAACTGCGGTCGCTCGGCCTCAATGTCGAACTCGACAACCAGGAAGGCTGATAAAGCCGGCCGAAGCATGACGAAATCCCCGGGCGGCCTGCGGCCGTCCGGATGCCGGGAAACCGGCGACACGAGCAGGAGAGTTTGATGAACGAGCTGATGAAGGTCTTTGGTCAGTCCACCGGCCCGCAGAGCTTCGACGAGGTTCGCATTTCGCTTGCGAGCCCGGAGCGCATCCGGTCGTGGTCCTTCGGCGAAATCAAGAAGCCGGAAACGATCAACTACCGCACCTTCAAGCCCGAGCGCGACGGTCTGTTCTGCGCCCGCATCTTCGGTCCGATCAAGGACTACGAATGCCTGTGCGGCAAGTACAAGCGCATGAAGTACCGCGGCATCATCTGCGAAAAGTGCGGCGTCGAAGTGACCCTGTCCAAGGTCCGTCGCGAACGCATGGGCCACATCGAGCTGGCCTCGCCGGTTGCGCATATCTGGTTCCTGAAGTCGCTGCCGAGCCGCATCGGCCTGCTTCTCGACATGACGCTCAAGGACCTCGAGCGCATTCTCTACTTCGAACAGTACGTCGTGACCGAGCCGGGCCTGACGCCGCTCAAGATGCGCCAGCTCCTGTCCGAAGAGGACTTCTACAAGGCGCAGGACGAGTACGGCGAGGACAGCTTCTCGGCCTCGATCGGCGCGGAAGCGATCCGCGACATGCTGAAGGCGATCGAACTCGAGAAGGAGCGCGAGACGCTGCGCGAGGAACTTCGCGAAACCACGTCCGAAGCCAAGCGCAAGAAGCTGGTGAAGCGCCTCAAGCTGGTCGAGAATTTCATCGATTCCAAGGCGCGTCCCGAATGGATGATCCTCGAAGTCGTGCCGGTCATCCCGCCCGAACTGCGCCCGCTGGTGCCGCTCGACGGCGGCCGTTTCGCCACCTCGGACCTGAACGATCTCTATCGTCGCGTCATCAACCGCAACAACCGCCTGAAGCGCCTGATCGAGCTGCGCGCGCCCGATATCATCGTGCGCAACGAAAAGCGCATGCTGCAGGAAGCTGTCGACGCCCTGTTCGACAACGGCCGCCGTGCCCGCGTCATCACCGGCGCCAACAAGCGCCCGCTGAAGTCGCTCTCGGACATGCTGAAGGGCAAGCAGGGCCGCTTCCGCCAGAATCTGCTCGGCAAGCGCGTCGACTACTCCGGCCGTTCGGTCATCGTGGTCGGCCCGGAACTCAAGCTGCACCAGTGCGGCCTGCCGAAGAAGATGGCGCTCGAACTGTTCAAGCCGTTCATCTATTCGAAGCTCGAACTCTATGGCATGGCGAACACCATCAAGGCCGCCAAGCGCATGGTTGAAAAGGAACGGCCCGAGGTGTGGGACATCCTCGAAGAGGTGATCCGCGAGCACCCGGTGATGCTCAACCGCGCGCCGACGCTGCACCGCCTCGGGATCCAGGCGTTCGAGCCGGTGCTGGTGGAAGGCAAGGCTATCCAGCTCCACCCGCTGGTCTGTGCCGCCTTCAACGCCGACTTCGACGGCGACCAGATGGCCGTGCACGTGCCGCTGTCGCTCGAAGCGCAGCTTGAAGCGCGCGTGCTGATGATGTCGACCAACAACATCCTGTCGCCCGCCAACGGCGGCCCGATCATCGTGCCGACCCAGGACATCATCCTGGGTCTCTACTACATGTCGATCGAACGCGAAGGCGAGCCGGGCGAAGGCATGTGCTTCGCCAACATCGGCGAAATCCAGCAGGCGCTGGACAACGGTTCGGTCACCCTGCATTCCAAGATCAGGGCGCGCTACGAGTACATCGATCCGCGCGGCGAACGCCGCCGCGAAGTGGTGGAAACCACGCCGGGCCGCATGCTGATCTCGGAAATCCTGCCGGTCCATGACGACATCGGCTTCGCCGCGATCAACAAGGTGCTGACCAAGCGCGAGGTGTCCAACCTCATCAACATCGTCTACCGCAACTGCGGCCAGAAGGAGACGGTGATCTTCTGCGACCGCCTGATGGCGCTCGGTTTCGGCAACGCCTTCAAGGCGGGCATTTCCTTCGGTAAGGACGACCTCGTCATCCCGCCGAGCAAGGAAACGCTGGTCAAGGAAACCCAGGAACAGATCGAGCTGTACGAACAGCAGTACCTGGACGGTCTCATCACCCAGGGCGAAAAGTACAACAAGGTCGTCGACGCCTGGTCGCAGTGCACCGACGTCGTCTCCAAGGCGATGATGAAGGAAATCTCGGCGATCAAGCCGGGCGAGCCGATCAACTCGGTCTACATGATGGCGCATTCCGGTGCGCGCGGCTCGGAAGCCCAGATGAAGCAGCTGGCCGGCATGCGCGGCCTGATGGCGAAGCCGTCGGGCGAAATCATCGAAACGCCGATCATTTCGAACTTCAAGGAAGGCCTGACCGTTCTCGAGTACTTCAACTCGACCCACGGCGCCCGCAAGGGTCTGGCCGACACGGCGCTCAAGACGGCGAACTCGGGCTACCTGACCCGCCGCCTTGTCGACGTCGCCCAGGACGCGATCATCTTCGAGGAAGATTGCGGCACCAAGGCAGGCCTGCCGACCAAGGCGGTGATCGAGGGCGGTGACGTGATCGAGCCGCTGTCCGATCGCATCCTCGGCCGCGTGCCCGCAGCCGACGTTGTCGACCCGCTGTCGGGTGCCGTCATCGTCAAGGCCGGAACCCTGATGGACGAGGAACTGGTCGAGAAGATCGAGACCGCCGGCGTCGAAGAAGTGCTGATCCGTTCGGTGCTCACCTGCGAAAGCCGGTCGGGCATCTGCGTGAAGTGCTATGGGCGCGATCTTGCCCGCGGCACCGTCGTCAACATCGGCGAAGCGGTCGGGGTCATGGCGGCCCAGTCGATCGGCGAGCCAGGTACCCAGCTCACCATGCGTACCTTCCACATCGGCGGTGCGGCGCAGCGTGGCGCCGAACAGTCGAGCGTCGAAGCGGCGTTCGATGCCAAGGTCGTCTACCAGAACCGCAACACGGTGAAGGACTCCGAAGGCCGCGACGTGGTCATGGGTCGTAACTGTGAAATCACCCTGACCGACGAATCGGGCCGCGTCATGGCGCGTTACAAGGTGCCCTACGGCGCCCGCCTGATCTCCGAAGACGGCGCAAGCGTCAAGAAGGGCGGCAAGATGGCGGAATGGGATCCGTACACCATTCCGATCATCACCGAAGCGGCCGGTGTTGCCAATTACATGGACCTGACCGAAGGCGTCAGCTACCGCGAGACGGTGGACGAAACCACCGGCATCGCGTCGAAGGAAGTCATCGACTGGAAGTCCCAGCCGAAGGCAGCCGAGCTGCGCCCGCGCATCACGCTCCGCGACAAGGATGGCGAAGTCGTCGTTCTTCCGAACGGTCACGAAGCGCGTTACTTCATGTCCGTCGGCGCGATCCTGCGCGTCGAGAACGGCGCGGAAGTCCATGCCGGCGATGTGCTGGCGCGCATTCCGCGCGAAAGCATGAAGACCCGCGACATCACGGGCGGTCTGCCGCGCGTGGCGGAACTGTTTGAAGCCCGCAAGCCGAAGGACTTCGCGATCATTTCCGAATCCGAAGGCCGCGTCGAATTCGGCCGCGACTACAAGTCCAAGCGCCGCATCCTGGTGCGCCCCGAAAAGGGCGAGCCGGTGGAATACCTGCTGCCGAAGGACCGGCATATCTCGGTGCGCGAGGGCGACTTCGTCCAGCGCGGCGACCTGTTGCTCGACGGCAACCCGGTGCCCCACGACATCTTGCGCGTGCTCGGTGTCGAGGCCCTGGCCGAATATCTGGTTCGCGAGATCCAGGACGTCTACCGGCTTCAGGGCGTGCGCATCAACGACAAGCACATCGAGGTGATCATCCGCCAGATGCTGCAGAAGGTTGAAATCACCCATCCGGGCGAAACCACCTTCCTCATCGGTGAAACCATCGACCGTATCGAGTTCGATGCGGTCAATGCCAAGGCCAAGGCCGAGAACCTCAAGCCCGCGAAGGCGGTGCCGGTTCTGCAGGGCATCACCAAGGCGTCGCTGGCGACCAGTTCGTTCATCTCCGCGGCCTCGTTCCAGGAAACGACCCGCGTGCTGACCGAGGCGGCCGTTTCCGGCAAGGTCGACCGCCTGATCGGCCTCAAGGAAAACGTCATCGTCGGCCGCCTGATCCCGGCGGGTACCGGCGCGATGATGAACCAGCTCAAGCACATCGCGGGCGAACGCGACCGCGAAATGGCTGCAGTCGAGGCCGAAAACCAGGCCCAGATCGCCCCGGCCGAGGGCTCGGACGGTTCGGCGGACGCCGGCCAGCAGAGCGCCTGATCCGGAAAAACCGGTGTCGAAAACGCCCCGTCGGGTCTTCCCGCCGGGGCGTTTTCATTTTCGGCTTCCGCGCGTGATCACGAAACGGGTAATGGCCGGGCAGGGGAAGCCCTTTAAAAGGTAATAAAACGTTAAAAAGTAAGTATAACTAACTTTTTTTGCTGGATCCGGGTGTGGAATCCGGCCCTGGATTGCCCGGAAAGCGGGCCCTGAAACCCTTTGTTTTTCGCCCAAAAACGCTGTTGACGCGGGAAACCCTCGTAACTAGTATGCGCGCTCCTTTGGGGGGCCGGTGGTAGGTGTCCATCCTAGACGCGGTCCCAGAGTTTTTGGCTCTAAACATAGGCTTTGCGGTGCTCCGCGGGCCGTCTGATGGACAGGTAGCGAGCGGATCGCGGCAGCTGCGCGCGCGTTCGTTCGTTTTGAATTTGGTGCCGGTGCGCTGATGCAGACCGGCGAAGACTTGGGAAGGTTTGGCCTATGCCGACAATGAATCAGCTGATCCGCAAGCCGCGCGTGAAGCCGACGGCTCGCGTCAAGGCGCCGGCGATGCAGTCGTGCCCGCAGAAGCGTGGCGTTTGCACCCGCGTTTATGTCGTGACGCCGAAGAAGCCGAACTCGGCACAGCGCAAGGTCGCGCGCGTCCGTCTCACCAACGGCTACGAAGTGATCAGCTACATCCCGGGTATGAAGCACAACCTGCAGGAACACTCCGTGGTGATGATCCGCGGCGGCCGCGTGAAGGACCTTCCCGGCGTGCGCTACCACATCATCCGCGGCACTCTCGACACGCAGGGCGTGGTCGAGCGCCGCCAGCGCCGGTCCAAGTACGGCGCCAAGCGGCCCAAGTAAGGAGCATCCCGATGTCCCGTCGCCACGCCGCCGAGAAACGCGAAGTTCTTCCCGATCCGAAGTTCGGGGATGTCGTCGTTTCCAAGTTCATGAACTGCCTGATGTACGACGGCAAGAAGTCTGCCGCCGAACAGATCGTTTATGGCGCCTTCGAAAATATCGCGAGCAAGACCAAGAGCGATCCGGTCAAGGTATTCCGCGATGCGCTGGAAAACGTGAAGCCGGCGATCGAAGTGCGTTCCCGTCGCGTCGGCGGTGCCACCTACCAGGTGCCGGTCGAAGTCCGCGCCGATCGCCGCCAGGCGCTCGCGATCCGCTGGATCATCGAATCCGTTCGCGGCCGCAATGAGAACACGATGATCGAGCGCCTTTCGGCCGAACTGATGGATGCCGCGAACAACCGCGGTAACGCCGTCAAGAAGCGCGAAGACACCCACCGCATGGCGGAGGCCAACAAGGCCTTCTCCCATTACCGCTGGTAACGGGGAAGAAAATGGCCCGCTCTCATCCGCTTGAGATGTATCGCAACATCGGCATCATGGCCCACATCGATGCCGGCAAGACGACGACCACCGAACGCATCCTTTACTATACCGGCCGTTCCTACAAGATCGGCGAAGTCCATGAAGGCACCGCCACCATGGACTGGATGGAGCAGGAACAGGAACGCGGCATCACCATCACTTCGGCCGCGACGACGACCTTCTGGCGCGATCACCGCGTCAATATCATCGACACCCCGGGGCACGTCGACTTCACCATCGAAGTCGAGCGCAGCCTGCGCGTTCTCGACGGCGCGGTCGCCGTGTTCGACTCGGTCGCCGGCGTCGAGCCGCAGTCCGAAACCGTCTGGCGCCAGGCTGACAAGTATCACGTGCCGCGCATCTGCTTCGTCAACAAGATGGACCGCATCGGCGCGAACTTCGACCGTTGCGTCGACATGATCGTCAGCCGCCTGGGCGCCCGTCCGCTGGTGCTGCAGCTGCCGATCGGGGTCGAATCCGACTACGCCGGCGTCGTCGACCTGATCACCATGAAGGCGATCATCTGGGAAGACGAAAGCCTGGGCGCCAAGTTCAACTACACCGACATTCCCGCCGATCTGAAGGATCGCGCCGACGAATATCACTCCAAGCTGGTCGAAACCGCGGTCGAATTCGACGATGCCGCGCTCGAAGCCTATCTCGAAGGCAAGGAGCCGGACGAGGCGACGCTGAAGGCCTGCATCCGCAAGGGCACCTGCGCGCTGGAAGGCGGCTTCGTTCCCGTGCTGTGCGGCTCGGCGTTCAAGAACAAGGGCGTGCAGCCGCTGCTCGACGCCATCGTCGACTACCTGCCGTCGCCGACCGAAGTTCCGGACATCAAGGGCACGAAGCCCGGCTCCGACGATCCGGTCGTGCGCAAGTCCTCGGACGAGGCGCCGTTCGCCGCGCTGGCGTTCAAGATCATGACCGACCCGTTCGTCGGCTCGCTGACCTTCGCGCGCGTCTACTCGGGCGTGCTGGAAAGCGGCCAGGGCGTCATGAACACCGTGAAGGACAAGCGCGAGCGCATCGGCCGCATGCTGCTGATGCATGCAAACAGCCGCGAAGACATCAAGGAAGCCCGTGCGGGCGACATCGTTGCCATTGCCGGCCTCAAGGACGTCACCACCGGCGATACGCTCTGCGATCCGAACAACCCGGTCATTCTCGAACGCATGGAGTTCCCCGAGCCCGTTATCGAGGTCGCGGTCGAACCCAAGACCAAGGGTGACCAGGAAAAGATGGGCATGGCGCTGTCGCGTCTCGCGCAGGAAGATCCGTCCTTCCGCGTCTCCATCGACCACGAAAGCGGTCAGACGATCATCAAGGGGATGGGCGAACTCCACCTCGAAATCATCGTCGATCGCATGAAGCGCGAGTTCAAGGTCGAAGCCAACGTCGGCGCCCCGCAGGTTGCTTATCGCGAGACGATCAGCCGCTCGTTCGAAATCGACTACACCCACAAGAAGCAGAGCGGCGGTTCGGGCCAGTTCGCCCGCGTCAAGATCGTGTTCGAGCCGAACCCGGGCAATGGCTACGAGTTCGAGAACGAGATCGTCGGCGGCTCGGTGCCGAGGGAATACATCCCCGGCGTCATCAAGGGCCTGGAAAGCGCCAAGGACAACGGCGTCCTCGTCGGCTTCCCCTGCATCGATTTCAAGGCGCGCCTTGTCGATGGTGCCTACCACGACGTCGACTCGTCGGCTCTCGCCTTCGAAATCGCGTCCCGCGCGGCCTTCCGCGAAGGTATCCCCAAGGCTGGTCCGGTTCTGCTCGAGCCGATCATGAAGGTCGAGGTCGTCACCCCTGAAGACTACATGGGTGACATCATCGGCGACCTGAATTCCCGCCGCGGACAGATCAGCGACATGGATCAGCGGGGCAATGCCCGCGTGATTTCGGCCAGCGTTCCGCTTGCCAACATGTTCGGATACGTCAATGCCCTGCGTTCCATGAGTCAGGGACGTGCCCAGTTCACCATGCATTTCGCGCAGTACCAGCAGGTGCCCCAGGCGGTCGCCGAAGAAGTTCGCGCGAAGTTGGCCTAACCAGAGTTACGGAGAAGAGAGATGGCCAAGGAGAAGTTTGAGCGGAACAAGCCGCACTGCAACATCGGGACGATTGGTCACGTTGACCATG
>JAYQQF010000025.1:0-9269 GCA_038145705.1 Alphaproteobacteria bacterium
TTGGGATTGAGCGACAGCTTGGCCACGTCCTTGATGGTCAGGGTCTTGTTCGACTTGGACGATGAAAACACGCCGTCGGAAAACGCGACGTCGCCGGTATCCACCTCGAGCGCGCGGGCGGCGATCTTCGTCGCCTTGGCGAGGACCTTTTCGGTCGCCAGCAGCACGGCCGACGAGCCGAGCGCCGACGAGCGCGACCCGCCCGAGCCATGCCCAAAGGCGACCTTGTCGGTATCGCCCCAGACGTAATGAATGTCGGAGAACTTGAGGCCAAGGCGTTCGCAGACGATCTGCTTGAATGCCGTTTCATGGCCCTGTCCCGTGGTGACGGAGCCGGCGAACAGGGTCGCCGTGCCGCCGCGGTCGAAACGCAGCTCCGCGCCCTCGACGCCCGGCGACGCCGCCTTCTCGATGCAGTTGGACAGGCCGAAGCCGCGCAGCTTGCCGCGCGCGCGCGACTCGCGCCGGCGCGCCTCGAAGCCCGCGTAATCGGCCTGCTTGAGGGCCATGTCCATGTTCTTTTCAAACTCGCCCGAATCGTAATTGAAGGTGAGCGCCGTCTTGTAGGGCAGCTCCGTCGGCGCGATGTAGTTGATGCGTCGCAGGTCCATCGCATCCATTCCGAGCTGGTCGGCGGCGACATCGATGATGCGTTCGATCATGAAGGAAGCTTCCGGACGCCCCGCCCCGCGATAGGGCCGCGTCGGCACCGTATTGGTATAGACGCCGGTGATGTCGACGCTGATCGCCGGAATCTTGTAGACGCCGGCGACGCCGCCGATGTTGTTGTAGGCGGGGTTGAGCGTGCCCTGCATCAGCGTGCAGCCGAGGTTGGCGATCGAGGTGACGCGCAGGCCGGTGAACCGCTTGTCCTTGTCGAGGGCAAGTTCGACCGTCACCAGGTTGTCGCGTCCCTGGCTGTCGGACAGGATCGCTTCCGAGCGGGTACTGGTCCACTTCACGGGGCGGCGCAGCAGCTTCGAAGCCAGCAGCACAAGCCCGTTTTCGTTGTAGATGCCGGACTTCATGCCGAAGGACCCGCCGACGTCCTGGGCGATGACGCGCAGCTTGCTTTCGGGAACCTTCAGGATCTTGCCGGCGACGGCGGCGCGGTAGGTATGCGCGCCCTGGGTCGTCGTATAGAGGGTGTAGTGGTTTTCCGCCGCGTTGTAATCGCCGATGCACGAGCGCGGCTCCATCGCGGCGGCTACAACACGATTGATCACCATTTCCTGACGCGCGACATGGGCAGCCGACGCGAAAGCGGCTTCGGTCTTTTCCCTGTCGCCGCCAAGAAAGACGAAGGAAATATTGTTCGGGCATTCGTCCCAGATCTGGGCGGCGCCCGGCTTCATCGCATCGCCCGTCGCCGTGACCGAAGGCAGTTCCTCGTAATCGACCACGACGAGATCAACCGCATCCATCGCCTGGTACTGGGTTTCGGCGACCACGAAGGCGACGTAATCGCCGACCCGGCGCACCTTGTCGCGCGCGAGTGCCGGCGTTGGCGGCACGAACATCTTCGTTCCATCGCGCAGGTTCTGGCCGCCACCCGAAGGAATGTCGCCGAAGCCCGACGCCTTCCAATCCTCGCCGGTGAACACGGCGAGCACGCCGGGGGCCTGCATAGCAGCGCTGGTGTCGATGGATCTGATTCGCGCATGGGCATGGGGTGATCGCACCACCACACCAAAGGCCATGCGTTGCAGCTTCACATCATCGACGTAACGTCCGCCGCCCTTCAAAAGGCGCGGATCTTCCGAACGCGGAACGCCCTGGCCGATTGCGTACTCACCCATGGGGATTCTCCCTTGACTTACTTTTCTCTTTTCAACCACAGCCGGGACGGTCTTTCCAGCCCCTGCCTCCCACCCGGATCGAGTCCGGTTTTGGGAAAATCAATCGAAATATTTTCATATCACCCATGCGGGGTGCTTGTCTTTTATAGAGGACCGCAAATATGATCCGCCGCGTCGCAATAAGCGACCCAACCAATACCGAGAGGCTCAACCGCGCGCCGCCACGCGTTCTCGACACGAAAAACCCCCTGCCAAGGGACGGTTTGCCGTCGAGTTTGGGTCTCCTGCCAAAATCCCCAAAAGATTTATTCCGATCAAGCGCTTAAACCGCCTGATCGGGACAGGCCCCGTGCAAGACAATGTCGGGAGTGCGTTCCCCACAAGGGGGGTGGTTCGCCAAGGCCCCGGTCTATAAGGACCTGGATCCATGGAACTCTTCTGGGACCTCCATATGGTCACCGCGGCGGGGAAGGCATTGGTCATCATGCTGGACCCGTGGCGACTGTTTATTCTGTTTGCAGGCGTCATCATCGGCCTGATTTTCGCGATTCTGCCGGGTATCGGCGGTCTTGCGGGTACGGCCCTGCTGCTTCCCTTCACCTTCGACATGGACCCGTACACGGCCTTCGCCTTCCTGCTGGGCCTCGGTTCGGTCATCGCCACCGGCGACACCATTCCGGCGATCGTCTTCGGCGTTCCAGGGGGTGCGGGATCGGCGGCAACCGTCCTTGACGGCTTCCCCCTTGCAAAGAAGGGCGAAGCCGGCCGGGCACTGTCGGCGGCCTATACCGCATCGTTGATGGGCGGCCTTTTCGGCGCCCTTCTGCTGGCGGTCTCCATCCCCGTCCTGCGGCCGGTGATGCTGTACATCGGATCGCCCGAACTGCTGTCATTCGCCGTGTTCGGCATGAGCATGGTGGCGGCCCTTTCGGGCTCGGCGCCATTGCGCGGTCTTGCCGCCTCGTGTTTCGGCATCATGATCGCGATGGTCGGCTCCGACCCGCAGACCGGTACGCTCCGCTGGACCTTCGACACGCTGTACCTGTGGGACGGCATGCCGATCGTTCCGGTGGCGCTCGGCCTGTTCGCTCTGCCTGAACTGGCGGACCTGTTCATTTCCCGCACAGCCATTGCCGGCGACTCCGTCGCCGACGTTCGCAAGGGCCAGTTGCAGGGCATGAAGGACGTCTTCCGGAATTGGTGGCTGGTCATGCGCTGTTCGTGGCTCGGTGCCGCCCTCGGGGCAGTCCCGGGCATCGGCGCCTCGATCATCGACTGGGTGGCCTACGGCCATGCGCTCAAGACCGAAAAAGGCGCGGAAGCGACCTTCGGCAAGGGCGACATTCGCGGCGTCATCGCGTCCGAATCGTCAAACAACGCCAAGGAAGGTGGCTCGCTGGTTCCGACCATCGCCTTCGGCGTGCCGGGTTCGGCCTCCATGGCGATCCTGCTCGGCGCCTTCCTGATCCACGGCCTCGTCCCGGGTCCGGACATGCTGACGAAGAACCTCGACGTCACCTATTCGATGGTGTGGTCGGTGGCTCTCGCCAACGTACTCGGCGCGGGTATCTGCTACGCGTTCAGCCCGCAGTTCGCCAAGCTGGCAACGCTCCGCTACACGCTGATCCTGCCGCCGGTGCTGGCGATCGTCTATCTCGGCGCCTTCGAAGGCCAGCGCCAGTGGGGCGACCTCTATGCCCTGCTGTTCTTCGGGGTTGTCGGCTGGGTCATGAAGCAGCTCAAGTGGCCGCGTCCGCCACTCGTGCTCGGCTTCGTGCTGGGCGACCTGATCGAACGCTACCTCTTTATTTCGGTCGAGCGTTATGGCGCGGAATGGTTGTCCCGCCCGGTCGTGATGGCGATGTTTGCTCTCGCGGCGCTTGGCCTGGTGCGTCCGTTCATGCGCGAAGTGCGTGGCTCCGGCGGCTTCGTCGGCATGCTCTCGGGCTTCGGCAAGGTGCACTTCCCCCGCGAAGCGTGGTTCACCGTATTCTTCCTGGGTGTGGTGGGTACGTTGCTCTACATCTCGATGGACTGGAACTACGATGCCAAGATCATCCCGGTGATCGTCGGCACGGGCGCCGTTATCTTCGCCGTCATCAGCCTGATCAATCAGACGATGCGCGGCAAGGACGCGGTTGCCCACGGCGGCGATGCCATCGTGCAAGAGGCCCAGAAGAGCCTGCACATGGACATCCAGGCCGAAGGCCAGGATCACATGACGGCCAAGGAAATCGGCACCCGTGGCGCCATCTTCTTCGGCTGGTTGCTTGCCTACATGGCCTCGATGGCGGTGGTTGGCGTCCTGATTACGACGCTGGTCTTCATCATCAGCTTCATGCGCATCGAGGGCAAGGAGCCCTGGAAGCTCACCCTTACCATGGCGATCAGCGTCGTGGTCATCACCTGGGCGCTGTTCGACCAGTTGCTGACCATTCCCTGGCCGCCGACCCTCCTGGGCGACATGTTCCCGGCGCTCAAGGAAATCATTCCGTCTTTGTAAACGCGTACCGTAACCCGCTTACCTGTTGTGAACTTTACGGGCGGGGGGTCCTCCCCCCGCCCGTTTCTTTTGGCCGGCAGCCGGTTTCCAATAACCGGAAACCGCCTTGTTTCCGCCACGATCAAAAGGCACAGTCAGCCTGCGATGACCTGCCTGGGACCGCTGCCGGGGAGGAGCGCCCTTCCGGCACCGGCCGGCGAAGAGACCGGGCTTGAAGGGAAGCGCAGGCATCCACCACGTCACCCTTGGCGGGACAGTGCCGATCGGATCGGCGGCGTAAATGATCACCTATCGCCCCCGCCGGGCGACATTTTTTTGGCCGCAGGCGGCCAACGCGATGCCGGTGACAACGGTCCGTGTTTCAACCCCATCCAGAACCGGCTTTCCGGGCGCGGCGTGCCGCGCCCGAGCCCGGTGCCTTTAGGGCCCACCCAATGAAAATGAAAATCGTCCTTCCCGGGCTCGCCGTGCTCGGCATCGTGCTTGCCGCCTACGCCTATCGCGAGCCGCTGACCAACACCGTCACCGGGTTGCTCAAGGGCAAGCAGGCGACCCAGACGGCCGCAAGCAATGCGGGGAATTCCAACGCCCAGAACAGGGGCGGCCGCAAGGGTCGCAGGGGCGGCGGCGGCGGAGCGGTGTCCGTATCGGTCGCAACGGCGGAATCGCGCCCGACGCCGCAGATGCTGACGGCCATCGGCTCGGTGCAGCCGATCGCCACCGTCGGCGTCAAGGCGCGGGTGGACGGCCAGCTCCATCAATCCTTCTTCCAGGAAGGCCAGGTCGTGCAGAAGGGACAGAGGCTGTTCCGCATTGATCCTCGCCCCTTCGAGGTGACCCTGCGCCAGGTCGAAGCCAACATGGCGCGCGACCGGGCGCAGTACGAAAAGACCAAGCTGGATCTCGCCCGTTACCAGGAACTGGTCAACATGGGCTACGCCTCGCGCCAGAAATACGAGGACGTAAAGGCCTCCAACGCTGCGCTCGGCGCCGTGCTGGCGGCGGGACAGGCGGCGGTCGACCAGGCGCGCCTGCAACTCGATTACACCACCGTCGTCGCCCCCATCACCGGGCGCACGGGCGGGCTGCTGGTCAGCGTCGGCAACCTGGTCAGGGCCAACGACCCCAATCCGCTCATCACCATCACCCAGATCAAGCCGATCTACGTGACCTTCTCGGTTCCCGAGCGCTACCTGCTGCAACTCAAGTCGCTGATGGCGGAAAAGCCGGTGCCGGTCGAGGCCACGCCCACCAGCGACGGCGCGGTCAAGCAGATGGGCAAGCTGACCTTCGTCAACAACGTCGTCGACGTGGCGACCGGCACGATCCAGTTGAAGGCGACCTTCGCCAACGACGACGAGACCCTGACGCCGGGCGCCTTCGTCAATCTGTCGATGGTCATTCGTGAACGCCCCAATGCGATCGTCGTACCGACCGCGGCGCTGCAGATCGGCCAGAAGGGATCCTTCGTCTGGCTTGCGCGCGAGGACGACACCGTCGAAGTCCGTTCGGTGACCGTCGAGGAAACGACCCAGACCTACAGCGTGATTTCCGCAGGCCTCAAGGTTGGCGAGAAGGTCGTCACCGACGGCCAGCTCAACCTCGTGCCGGGCGGGCGCATCCGCGCGCGCGGAGCCGAGCAGGAGGGCGCAGGCAACAATGCCGCGGCCGCTTCTGCCGAGGACGAATCCAAGAAGAAAAAACGGAAGAAACAGGCTGCTGAAGGTGGCGGATCATGAATCTCCCCGAGCTTTGCATCAAACGCCCGGTGATGACGACGCTGCTGATGGCGGCGATCCTTCTTTTCGGCATCATGGCCTACCGGACGTTGCCGGTCAGCGAACTGCCGAACGTCGAGTTTCCGACTATCCAGGTGACGGCATCCCTACCCGGCGCCAGCCCGGAAACCATGGCGTCCTCGGTGGCGACGCCGCTGGAAGCCCAGTTCTCGACCATTCCCGGCATCGATTCGATGACGTCGCAAAGCTCGCTGGGCGCGACGCGCATCACCATCGTCTTCAACCTAGACCGCGACATCGATGCGGCCGCCCAGGACGTCCAGGCGGCGCTGGCCGCCACCGGCCGGCGCCTGCCGCCGATGCCGTCGCCCCCCAGCTTCCGCAAGGTGAACCCGGCGAACTCGCCGGTCTTCTTCCTGGCTCTGTCTTCGGCGACGCTGCCGCTTTCCACCGTCAACGAATTCGCCGAAACCCGCCTCGCCCAGCGCATTTCCATGGTCGACGGGGTCGCCCAGGTGCAGGTGTTCGGTTCCGGCAAGTTCGCGGTCCGCGTCCAGGTAGATCCGGGCAAGGTCGCCTCGCGCGGGATCGGCATCGACGAACTGCGCAAGGCCATCGACCAGGCCAATTCGAACATGCCCGTCGGCTCCATCGAGGGCCCGGACAAGACCACCACGATCCAGACCACCGGCCAGCTCTTCGACCCGGAGGCCTACGCCCGCCAGATCATCGCCTACCGCAACGGCGCGCCGGTGCGCATCGGCGATATCGGCACGGTTCGCGCCGGCGCCGAAAACGAACGCCAGGCGAGCTGGTTCAACGACGCCCGCGCCGTCGTCCTCGCCATCCAGCGCCAGCCAGGCGCAAATACCGTCAAGGTCGTCCAGGACATCAAGGCATTGCTGCCCGGCTTCCAGGAACAGCTTCCGGCGGCGCTCAACCTCGACATCATTTACGACCGCTCCGTCTCCATCAAGGCATCCATCGACGACGTCGAGTTCACCCTCGTCCTCGCCGCGGCGCTGGTGGTGATGGTGATCTTCATCTTCCTGCGCAACCTGTCGGCGACGCTGATCCCGTCGCTCGCCCTGCCGCTGTCCGTGGTGGGCACCTTCGCCGTCATGTACCTGTTCGGTTTTTCGCTGAACAACCTGTCGCTGATGGCGCTGACGCTGGCGGTCGGATTCGTCGTCGACGACGCCATCGTCATGCTGGAAAACATCGTCCGTCACATCGAGCGCGGCGAGAAACCGATGGCCGCCGCCATAAAGGGTTCGCGCGAAATCGGCTTCACCATCATTTCGATGACGCTGTCGCTCGGCGCCGTGTTCATCCCCATCCTGTTCATGGGCGGCATCCTGGGCCGGCTTCTGAACGAATTCGCCATCACCGTGGTCGCGGCCATCGTGGTATCGGGTTTCGTGTCGCTGACGCTGACGCCGATGATGTGCTCGCGCTTCGTGCGGCCCCATGCCGCCGAAAAGCACGGCCGCTTCTACCGTGCGACCGAGGCGATGTTCGACGGGATGCTCAAGGCCTATGAGGTCACCCTGCGCATCTGCATGCGCCACCAGTTCCTGACCCTGCTGTCGTTCTTCGCCACCATCGGCCTGACCGCATGGCTTTACGTGATCGTGCCGAAGGACTTCCTGCCGTCCGAAGATACCGGCCGCCTCAACATCACGACCGAGGGCGCGCAGGACGCGTCTTACGAAAACATGGTGCGCCACCAGATGGAAATCGCGCGCATCCTGATGAACGATCCGAACATCGACGGATTCATGTCGCAGGTCGGCGGCGGCGGGTCGCGGCGCACCAGCAACGCGGGCCAGTTCGTGCTCAGGCTGAAGCCCAAGGAAGAACGCGAGATCAAGGAAATCCGCGATCTGATCCGCGAACTGCGGCGCAAGATGAGCCGCGTCACCGGCATGAGCGCCACCATCAACAACCCGCCCGCCATCCGCATCGGCGGCCGGTCGTCGAAGGCCGAGTACCAGTACACCCTGCAGGGCCTCGACCTCGACCAGCTATACGAGATGGCGCAGAAGTTCCAGGAAGCGCTGGCGCGCGAGCCGGGCTTCCTCGATGTCGGCACCGACGCCGACATCGCGAGCCCGCAGCTCGTCGTCGGCATCGACCGCAACAAGGCCGCGACCATGGGCATCTCGGCCGAGCAGATCGAAACCGCGCTGGCCAGCGCCTTCGGCCAGCAGCAGGTGACGACGATCTTCACGCCGTCGGACCAGTACAAGGTCATCCTGGAGGTCGCGCCGGAATTCGCCCGCGATCCCAGCGCGCTGTCGCGGCTCTACGTTCGCGGCGCGGGCAACACCCTGGTGCCGCTCGGCGCGGTCACGACCATCGCCAACAGCGTCGGTCCGCTGACCATCAACCACCAGGGCCAGCTGCCCGCGGTCACCGTGACCTTCAACCTGAGCCCGGAACTGGCGCTGGGCTCCGCCATCGACCGCATCCGCCGGCTCGAATCCGAACTCAAGAAGCCGGCCTCGATCACGGCGAACTTCCAGGGCACCGCCCAGGCGTTCCAGAAGTCCTTTGAAGGGCTGGGACTGCTGCTGGTGCTGGCGATCCTGGTCGTCTACATCGTTCTGGGCATTCTCTACGAGAGCTTCATCCACCCGCTGACGATCCTCTCGGGCCTGCCATCGGCGGGCGTGGGCGCACTGCTGACCTTGATGGTGTTCGGGGAGACGCTCAACCTGTTCTCCTTCGTCGGCATCATCATGCTGATCGGCATCGTCAAGAAGAACGCGATCATGATGATCGACTTCGCGCTGACCAACCAGCGCGAGGACAAGGCAGCACCCTTCGACGCTATCTACAAGGCCTGTGTCGTACGTTTCCGGCCGATCATGATGACGACCTTCGCCGCCATCATGGGCACGCTGCCGATCGCGCTGGGCCACGGCGCCGGCGCCGAGTCGCGCCGCCCGCTCGGCCTCGCGGTCGTCGGCGGCCTGATCGTGTCGCAGCTGCTGACGCTCTACATCACGCCGGTGATCTATCTCTACCTCGACCGGCTGAGCGACCGCCTGACGCGGGGCCGCGCCAAGCCGGCCGAAGAGACCTCTACGACCCCGGCCCCGGCCGCGGAATAACCGGGATCCATAAATGCGAAGGGCGCGCCCCGACGGGGCCGCGCCGTTGTAGTTGTAGGGGAAATAAGGCAAACCGCGCCGCCACACCCCCAGCCGGGGCTATTGGTTT
>JAYQQF010000025.1:9279-12554 GCA_038145705.1 Alphaproteobacteria bacterium
CGCCCCGACGGGGCGCGCCCTTTTCATTTGTCCGGAAAATGCGTCAACCGGCGCAGACTACCCACTCGCGGGGATAGTGGTTAAGGCGGTCAAGCCCCGTCTTGGTCACGACGAAGCTTTCGCCGAACTGCAGCCCCATCTTTTCATCCAGCGTCATCAGGTTGGGCTGGATGGTGATCGCCATGCCTGCGCGGAAGGTGATGTCGCGGTTGGCGTGACGCTTGCCCTTGTTGGTCTGGATGATGGGCGGATACTGGTTCACCCCGTGCAGCAGGTCGTCGAGGATCGCATAGCCGCGGTCATGGATCATGTCGGCGGCCAGTTCGACCTCTTTCGACGTGACGCCGTCCTTGATCAGCCCTTCGAGGGCCTCCAGCGCCTCGACGGCGACGTCATGCATCGCCTTCCATTCCGGCGTCGGCCCCTCGCCGATCGAGAAGGTGCGGTGGATCTGGCCGGTATAGCCCCAGTAGCCGCCGGAAATTTCGCTGATCACGCAGTCGCCCTTGGCAAGAATGCGGTTCGACTGGTACTGGGCCGGAACCGGGAAATCCGGCTCGCGCATCGGCATGGACGCCATGAAGTGGATGCCCGCGTAACCGTTCTCCTTCAGGTAGACAGGCTCTAGAATCGAGGCGATTTCCCATTCCGCCATGCCCGCCTTCAGGTTGTCGCGCACGGCAGCAATCGACTTGTCGGTCAGCTCGGATGCCTTGCGGATGCGTTCCAGTTCTTCTGCGCTGCGGATCGTGCGCATCATGCGAAACTGGCCGTTGACGTCCTTGAACATGGCGCCCGACAGGCGGTCCTGAAAGGCCATGTAGTAACGGTAGGGCAACGAACCGACGAGCCCGATACGCATGCCGTCCAGACCGCGCTCGCGCATGACCTTGGAAACGGTGTCCGACGTATTCGCGCCCGCCCAGCGCACTTCGTGGATCGCGGACATGACACGCGCCATCGGCACATGGTTGAACAGTTGCAGGATGACGACGGGATCGCGGTCCGGCTGGAACAGGACAAAGGCCTCGCGCGAGCCGGGCCAGTCGGTCAGCCAGTAGACGTCGGACGAAAAACGGCCGGTACCGTAGACGAGCAACCCGTCTAGATTTTCGCGATCGAGCAGCGCCGCCACCTTGGCGTGGCGCGCCTTCATTTCGGCTTCGGAAAAAGCGGGAAAATCGGATTTCTGACGCATAGGTGCGAACCACTCCCCAAAAATCGGGCCCCACGACGGGGCCGCGACAAACCTTTTTGTACGCCCCCCCGGGGGCTGCCGGGGAGCAGGATACGCCTGGCGAAGGCGGTTGCAAACTGGCCTTATTTGGCCTTTTCCCGGCCGATCAGCTGGACGAGGCCCAGCACCACCACGAGCCCCACCCCCAGCTTGTCGAGCAACGGATCCGGCACCACAAGGGCGAAACCTGCAGCGAAGGCAAGCAGGCGCTCGATCAGCGTCAGGCGACGCAGCGCATAGCCTTCGAGCGCCACCGACAGCACGATCACCCCCACCGTCGCGATGGCCACCGCATAGAGAATTTCCTGCCAGGGTCCCAGCATCAGCAATTCCGGCCGGTAGACGAACATGAAGGGAATGATGAAGGCGACAAAGGCGGTGCGCGTGGCATGCCAGGCTGTTTTCATCACCGGCGACCGCGCCACCCCGGCCGCCGCGATGGAAGCCAGCGCATCGGGGGGCGTCAGCACCGCAAGGGTCGAATAGTACATGACGAAGAAATGGCTGACCGTCTTGGCGGTTTGCGGGTCCACACCGCTCGCCTTCAGGAAGGCCTGCAGCATCGGGATCGTCACCGCCACCTGGGCGATATAGCTGATCGTCGGCGGCACCCCCATGCCGAGAATGATCGACACTACCATGGTGATGACAAGGCCCATGGCGAGCGTACCGACGATATGCGTGCCCTGCTGGGCCAGCTTGACGCCGACGGAGGTCAGTTCGAACACGCCGATGATCATGCCGGCACAGGCCGTGGCCACGGCTACCAGCACCGCGCCCTTGGCGCCGTTTTCCAGCGCATCGAAGATGGCCCGCAGCCCCATGCGCGTATCCTTGCGGAACCACGACACGACGACGACGGACAGGATGCTGTAGACCACCGCGAACTGGGGCGAATAGTCCTGCTCCATCAGCACGACCAGAAGGATGATCGGGATCAGGAGATGCCAGCGGCCCTTGAGCTGCGCCCGCCAGTCGGGCAGTTGCGAACGAGCCAGCCCCCGCGCATCGTAGCGCACCGCCGCCCAGTGCACGGTGCAGAAGATACCGACGTAATAGAGAATGGCAGGAATCGCCGCGTAGATGATGATCTGGCCGTAGGGAATGCCGGAAAATTCCGACATCACGAACGCGACCGTCCCCATCACCGGCGGCATCAGCGCGCCGCCAGTCGAGGCCGCCGCCTCGATCGCGCCCGCCATGAAGGCGGGATAGCCCGACCGCTTCATCAGAGGAATCGTTACGGTGCCCACGGTCAGCACATTGGCCATGGCGCTGCCGGAAATGGTGCCGGTCATGGCGCTGGAAATCACCGCTACCTTGGCGGGGCCGCCGCGAAAACGCCCGACGAGGCCGATGCTGAAATCCATGATGAAGCCACCGAGCCCGGAGCGCTCCAGAAACGCGCCGAAAATGATGAACAGCACGATGTAGCTGGCCGATGCCGCAAGCGGCACCGCGAATATCCCGGCCAGGGTCAGGAACTGGATTTCCACCACCTCGCCCAGCGAATACCCGGCATGGCCCAAAACGCCCGGAAGACCGGAAATGAACGGAAAGGACAGAAACAGGATGGCGATCACCGGCAGCACCGGCCCCGTCACCCGCCGGCAAAGCTCAAGAAGGCCGGCAACAAAGGCACAGCCCAGGACCAGTTCGAGCCATGTCACCTCGGAAACGAACTGCATCCGTCCGGCCATCACGTAATCGACGTTCACGACCAACCAGAAAAGCGGCACCAGCGCCGCCAAGCCGACAACAATAGCAAGGCCGCGCGACGCCCACCGGCCCGCGCCGCCACGGCCGATTTTCGGATGGGCATAGATCATCAGCGTCAGGATCAGCGCGAAGATCAGGTGAATGCCGCTTTGCAGGATCGATTCGAAAAGCCCGAACAGCGCGGTATAGACATGAAATACCGACATCGCGATACCGATGATGCGGATCGCGTGGGCCTTGAGTGCGGACGACGCGTCCGCCGATGAGGGATCGGTTGCCATGACGAAGAACAGCGAGCAGGCCGCGGGGGCCGCGCGGG
>JAYQQF010000026.1:0-8214 GCA_038145705.1 Alphaproteobacteria bacterium
AATGGTGGGCGCGGCTGGGATTGAACCAGCGACCCCTACGATGTCAACGTAGTGCTCTCCCGCTGAGCTACGCGCCCTATCGGGACCCGCCGTGCCGCGAGATTCGGGCCGGGGGTCCGGGGTCCGCCGCCCCGCCTTCCGGCGGGCTCGGCGGGCGGTTTATAGCGCATCGGCCCCGCCGGACCAAGCCTCTTTAAACGGCCCTAGAGAACCGTGGTGCGGACGTTCAGGGCGTCCTGGACCCGGTCCACCAGCTCGCGCAGATGGAAGGGCTTGGACAGAACCCGTGCCCCGGCCAGTTCGGCATCGCGCCCGCGCAAACTGACGGCGGCGAAGCCGGTGATGAACATGACCTTGAGGTCGGGATGGGCGGCTCGCGCCCGGGCGGCGAGCTGGAACCCGTCCAGCGACGGCATCACGACGTCGGCCACCAGCAGGTCGAACTGCACGGTCTTGGCCGCGGCCAGCGCCTCGAGCCCGTCGCCAACGGCAAATACGTCATGGCCCGCGCGTTCGAGCGCGCGGGTGAGGAACACCCGCAAGGTGGTGTCGTCTTCGGCGAGGAGGATGCGGCTCACGGCCGGGAATTCCCTGTCGGTAGATGATTGGATGGGGACCGTCGCGAAGCACGAACCCGCGCCAGTAAAGTCCCGCGATAAGGTTGTAAAAAGGTAAATCCCCTGCCGGCTGCGGGCAAGCGCCGTTTCGCCCGCATAACCCCGTCCTGCAGGCGCGCAAGCCGGCAAGGTGACAGGGACCCGGGATTGGGTTAAAGCTCAGAAATCATGAAAGACGCACCGGCCACCGTGACGCACCCGGCGACGCCGCGCCCGGAAGAAGGCGAGGTCATCGAGATCCTGCGCCCCAAGCGACAGACCCTGCCGGTCGTCTTCGCGTCGCCGCACAGCGGCAACCACTATCCCGACAGCTTCATTGCGGCCTCGCGCCTCGATCCGGCCACCTTGCGCAAATCCGAAGACAGCTTCATCGACGAGATTTACGGCGCGGCACCCCGCTTCGGCGCGCCCCTGCTCAAGGCGCTTTATCCGCGCGCCTATATCGACCCCAACCGCGAACCGTTCGAACTCGACCCCGAAATGTTCGCTGATCCCTTGCCGTCCTACGTCAATTCCCACAGCCCGCGGGTATCGGCCGGGCTCGGCACCATCGCCAGGGTGGTCGCCAACGGCGCCGAGATCTACCGCGACAAGCTCGCCTTCGCCGAAGCGGCCGAACGCATCAACGCCCTTTACCGCCCCTATCACCGGGCCCTGCAGGAACTGATCGAGGACACGCGCCGGGAATTCGGCTGGTGCCTGCTGATCGATTGCCACTCCATGCCGTCCATCGGCGGTCCGATGGACGCCGACTCGGGCAAAACCCGCGTCGATTTCGTGCTCGGTGACTGTTTCGGGGCGAGCTGTGCCGCGGCGATCACCGACCATGTCGAACGCGAACTGACGGACGCCGGCCACACGGTAACCCGCAATATTCCCTATTCCGGCGGCTACACCACGGTCCATTACGGACGGCCGCGCGCCGACGTTCACGTTCTGCAGATCGAGATCAATCGTGCGCTTTACATGGACGAGGAGCGCTTCGAGCGGCTGCCCGGGATCACCGGCCTGACCGCCGATATCGAGGGCCTGATGGCGAGCCTCGAAACGCTGTGCAAGCACCTCGGCGGCTGAGCGCCGAACTCGCCTGCCATAATCCACCCGCCACCAAAGAAAAGGCCGCACCGAGGTGCGGCCTTCAAGTGTAGGGAGGAAACGCCCAAGAAGGGTATTTACGACACGGCCCCGGTCCGGGCCGCGATCGCGAGACTCTTATCGCACACCGCGAGTCTAACGTCAAATATTTTATATAAGACTTATATTCACGTTCCGCGTCAGATAGATAGGATTCCAGCGCCGCATACTATCGTAATCACCTCATTCGCATGTCGCCCTTAGGGAATGTGGCCCCGCATTTGCAAGTTCATCGGCATGAAAACGCCGATGCTCCGCTTCCCCTTTCCCGCTTCGCTCATTGCCGCGGCCCTTCTGGGCATCGCGGCCAGCGCCGCCGCGGCCCCACTGCCCGCCCCCAAACCCCTTGATCCGCAAGCGAAAATTTGCGCCGAGCCGATCACGCGTGCGGAAAAAACCCACCGCATTCCGAACCAGCTTCTGGCCGCCGTCGCGGTCGCCGAATCGGGCCGCTGGCTCGGCAAGGACCGGGCAGTTTTTGCCTGGCCCTGGACCGTCACGTCCGGAGCCAAGACCTGGTATTTCGCCAACCGGGAGGAAGCCGTCACCCATGTCCGCGCCATGAAGGCGCGCGGTGTGCGCAACATCGACGTCGGCTGCATGCAAGTGAACCTCGGCTATCACGGCAAGGCCTTCGCCTCCATCGAGGAAGCCTTCGACCCGGAAGCCAACGTCGCCTACGCGGCGAAGTTCCTGACGCGCCTGCATGGTGCCAAGCGGTCTTGGGCGCTCGCCGTCGGCCACTATCATTCGGCGACGCCCGCGCTCCAGAGCAAGTACCGTCGCAAGGTGATGGCGCTGTGGAATTCGGAACGCAGGCGCGCGGCGGAAGAACACCGCCTTGCGGTCATCAAGCGCTTCGAGGAACAGCGCCGGGCGCGTCTTGCCCAGCAGGTGGCCCAGCAGGCGGCCTGGCGGGCCGAGATGGAAGCCCGCACACTCGCATCGAACTAGCGCTCAGGCGGCCCTGTGCCGCCAGCCGAGGATGGCGCCTATGACAGACAAGGCCGCCAGCATGATGAAGCCCGCGCCGTAGCCCAGTCCCATCGCCAGCAATCCGCTGAACAGTGCCGGCGAAATCACCACCCCGCCGAAGGTGATGAAGATCGAGCCGCCGGTCACCACGCCCGCCATGCCCGGCGGGGAAATGCGGGCAAGCTCCGCCAGCATCACGCCGTTCCAGCCGATGGCGCTGCAGCCGAAAAGAACTGCCACGGCATAGAGCAGCCACAGCGGCGTTCCCGCGCCGAAGCTCGCCAGCATCACCGAGGCAACCGCCATCACGATCCCCAGCATGAACAGAAGCCAGCGCGCCGACATCAGCGTGCCCGACACCATGCCCCACAGGATGCGGCCGCCGACCCCGGCCAGCTGGGCCGCCGCCAGCACCGCCCCGGCGGCGACGAGATCGAGCCGCAGTTCCTGCACCAGAAACGTCACCAGATAGGCGACCATCGACATCTGCACCGCCGAAAAGGACCCGGCAAGGAAAGCCAGCCGGCGCATGTCCGGATCGCGCAGGACAAGTTTCAGCGGCCCGGCAAGATCGCGCCCGATGCGCCGGTCGCGCTCGCGGTCGGCATCGAAACGGGCACGCAGGAACTGCAATCCGATGGCAGCGGCGAAACAGGCGCCCGCAACCGCCCAGGCGGCACCGCGCCAGCCCCAGGCCAGCACCATCGGCGGCACCAGTGCCCCCGCCAGTGCGCCGCCCGCGGGAACCCCGGTCTGCTTCAGGGAAAAGACGATCGGCATGAAGCGCGGCGGCGTGGTGCGGGCGAGGATATGCGAGCTCGCCGGTGTCGGCGGGCCGTAGGAAAAGCCGATCAGCATCGCCGCCAGCAGCACCGCGAGGACGGCGCCGCTGGTCATCAGCGCAAGCGCGATCCCCGCGCAGACGAGGCAGATCTGAGAGACCCGGATGGCGCCAAGCCGCACCACGACGCCGCCACCGAGCACCCCTGAAAACATGGCGACGACGAAAACGACGCTCATGTAGAGGCCGACGAATCCCGCCGATATGCCGAGATCGGCCGCAAGCGGCACGGCAAACACCGGCGCCGTCAGGCCGGCCATCGCCATCAGCGTCTGCATCACGAACATGGCGCCGAGGGGACCCGCCGCCGTCGCAAAGGATGTCGGTTGGGTACCGGTCAAGTTTCCCCTGCCCCCCTTTCGAAGATTGCGCTACCAATCAGTAACGAAGCGCCCCCACAGGGGCACAAGACGAGCGGGAGGCTAGAGGAATGGAACAGGCCGGACAAGCACGCTATGCGTCCAACACGGTCATCGCGGGCGAGCTGCTGGAGCTCAAGGGCCGCAAGGCCCTCGACATCGGCTGCGGCGACGGCAAGTTCACCCGGTTTCTTGCGCGCTCCGGCGCCGCGACCACCGGCATCGACGTCAATCCCGTGCCGCTCGCCCGGGCGCGCATCAAGGCGGCGGAGGAAAAGGTCACCATAGAGTTCATCGAGGCCCATGCCGAGGACATGCCCTTCAATGATGCGTCCTTCGACGTCGTCGTCTTCTCGAACTCCCTGCATCATGTCGCTCCCGACATGATGGATCGCGCCATGGGCGAGGCGGCGCGCGTGCTGAAACCGGGCGGGCTTCTCTATGTCATGGAACCGGTCGCCGAAGGTCCCTATTTCGAAGCGACGCGCCTGATCAACGACGAACGCGACGTGCGCAACAAGGCACGTGCGGCCATCGCTGCTTCCGGCCCCCACGGCCTCGTCCAGATCAGGGAAGTGATGTTCCAGGCCCTGCGGACCTGGGACAGTTTCGACGAGTTTGCCGCCGAGCAGGCCGAACGCGGCGAAAAGCGGCGCAAGGTGCTGGCCGAACACGGCGAGGCCATGCGCACCCTGTTCGAGGACACCGCGCGGCGGGAAAACGGCCGCCTCGCCTTCGACCAGGTGTTCCGGGTCAACCTGCTGCGCCACGGGTAAACAAAGCCGCAGCACCAAAATGCTCTATAAATAGGCATCAAAAATTATCTGCCTATTATATGGTCTTTTTTCTGAATAAGACCATCGCCGCCAGCCCCTCAAGTGGCGCTAGGATAAATCATATCCATTTGTAAAACATAGATAATTTTTATTTTCTCGTGGCTGCGGGGATTTGGCGCGGCAATTGCTAGAGAGACTTCGGGTAAGCGCGTCCCATCTGGATGGGCCCAATTCCCGATGGGGCTGACGCCCGATCCAAACAGCTCTGTTGCAACACGAGGGTAAGCACATGAAGACCAAACTGATGATTGCAGCGATGGCCGCCCTGATCGGCCTTTCGCCCGCGGCAAAGGCAGAGGATCTCGTCACCGAGAAGGAACTCGGCGGCAAGTTCAGCGGCAACGTCGCGCTCGCCAGCGAATATTTCTATCGCGGCATCACCCAGTCGGGCCGCGGCAATCCGGCCATCCAGGGTGGTATCGACTTCAACCACAAGACCGGCCTTTACGTCGGCAACTGGAACTCGTCGATCAATTTCGGCGGCAATATCGAATCCGACTTCTACGGCGGCTGGTCCGGCGAGCTCGGCTCCTCCAAGATCAACCTCAACGTCGGCGCGCTGCTCTACCACTACCCGTCGTCCAGGGGGAACGAAAAGCTCGACTACTGGGAAGCCTATGCGGGCCTGAGCAAGGACCTCGGCTTCGGTAACGGCATGGTGAAGTTCAGCTACAGCCCCGACTGGACCGGCACGACCAAGAGCGAGGCCCAGTATCTGGAAGCCGGCCTCGACGTTCCGATGGGCAAGTACTTCACCCTCAACCTGCACGCCGGCCACCAGTGGTTCGAGGACAACTCGACCACCACCGGCACCAGCACCGACGACTACACCCACTACTCGGTGGCGGTATCCTTCGGCCTCGCCGGGCTCGGCATGAAGGTGGGCTGGATGGACAACGACATCCCGTCGACCCAGTCCGGCGGCAAGCAGATGGGACGCCTTTTCGCGATCGTCTCCAAGACGTTCTGATTCCTGCTTTTCGTCATCGGTAAAACCGCCCTTCCGCGGCCGCGGGAGGGCGGTTTTTTTCATGCCCGGCGCTCGTTGACAACCCCGGCCCCAGCCTCTATCGCTTAAATCAACGAACAAAGCGCGCGGGGGGAGTTTTGGCGGTTTCGCGAGCCGATCAGGGTACAGGGGACAGGCCCGTCGAAACATCGCCCGCCGTCTCGGACCGTGTCGAGACGACGACGTGCTACATGTGTGCCTGCCGCTGCGGCGTGCGCGTTCACCTGCGCGACGGCAAGATCCGCTATCTCGAGGGCAACCCCGATCATCCCGTGAACAAGGGCGTTCTCTGCGCCAAGGGTTCCGCCGGGATCATGCAGCAGAATTCGCCCGCCAAACTGCGAAAACCCCTCAAGCGCGTCGGCCCGCGCGGCGAGGGTCCGTTCGAGGAAATCGAATGGGACGAAGCGCTCGGCATCGCAACGAAGTGGCTTTCGGACATCCGCAACACCGATCCGCGCAAGCTCGCCTTCTTCACCGGCCGCGACCAGTCCCAGGCCTTTACCGGCTGGTGGGCCAGCCAGTTCGGCACGCCCAATTACGCCGCCCATGGCGGCTTCTGTTCGGTCAACATGGCGACGGCCGGGCTTTACACCATCGGCGGGTCGTTCTGGGAATTCGGCGAGCCCGACTGGGACCGCACCCGCTACTTCCTGATGTTCGGCGTCGCCGAGGACCACGATTCGAACCCGATCAAGAAAGGCATCGCGCGCCTCAAGGAACGCGGCGCCAAGTTCGTATCGGTCAATCCCGTGCGCACCGGCTATTCGGCGGTCGCCGACGAATGGGTGCCGGTGCGGCCGGGCAGCGACGGGCTTCTGGTCATGGCCATCGCGCGCGAGTTGATTGCCGCGGGCCGCGTCGATTACGACTGGCTGGCGCGCTATACCAACGCGCCATGGCTGGTGATCGACGCCCCCAAGCACCCCGATCACGGCAGCTTCGCCCGCGATGCCGACGGCAACCCGCTCGCCATCGACGGGCGTTCCGGCAAGCCCGCCAATGCGCTTCGGTCCGATATCCGCGTCAGGCTGACCGGCGCGGTCGAGATCGAAGAAGGCGTCATGGCGCGGCCGGCTTACGAGCTGCTCGCGCGCCGCTGCATGGAGACCACCTACAGCGCCGAGGTGGCTGCCACCCGCACCGGGGTTTCCGCCGACCATATCCGCAGGATCGCGCGTGAACTGGCCGATGCCGCCTTCAAGGAAGAGATTCGCATCGAGCAGCCGTGGACCGACTGGGCAGGGCGCCGTCACACCCATGTCGTCGGGCGGCCCGTCGCCATGCACGCCATGCGCGGCATTTCCGCCCATTCCAACGGCTTCCATACCTGTCGCGCCATTCACATCCTGCAGATGCTGCTGGGCGCCATCGATTGCCCCGGCGCCTTCCGCTACAAGGCCCCCTTCCCGCGCCCCTGCCCGCCCGCCCTCAAGCCAGCGGGCAAGCCCGGCGAAGTAACCCCGGGCGCGCCGCTGGCGGGATCTCCGCTCGGCTTCCCGACATGGCCCGGCGACCTGATCGTCGACGAAAAGGGCGCGCCCCGGCGCATCGACAAGGCGTTTTCCTGGGAGGCGCCGATCGCCGCCCACGGCATGATGCACATGGTGATCGCCAACGCCCATGCGGGCGATCCCTATCCCATCGACACCCTGTTCATGTTCATGGCGAACATGAGCTGGAATTCCTCGATGAACACCTCGCGCACCATCGAGATGCTCACCGACCGCGACCCGGCGACCGGCGATTACCGCATTCCGCACATCATCTATTCGGACGCCTATGCCTCCGAAATGGTGCCCTATGCCGACCTGATCCTGCCCGATACCACCTATCTGGAACGCCACGACTGCATTTCGCTGTTCGACCGGCCGATCTCCTCGGCCGAAGGACCGGCCGATGCCATCCGCCACCCGGTGCTGACGCCCGACCGCGACGTGCGGCCCTTCCAGGACGTGCTGATCGACCTCGGCGTTCGTCTCGGCTTTCCTGGTCTCGTCACCGGCGAGGGCGCGCCGCGCTATCCCGGCGGCTATGCCGATTACATCGTCAACCATGAACGCCGTCCCGGCCTCGGCCTGCTGGCGGGCTGGCGCGGGGAAGGTGGCGAAAGCCATGGCCGTGGTGCGCCCAATCCCGGCCAGATCGAGCGCTACAAGGAAAACGGCAGCTTCTGGAGCTTCGAGCTTCCGCCCAGCATGCACTGGAACCGCCACGCCAACGCGGAATACCTCGCCTGGGCGAAGGACATGGGCTTCATCGACACGACCGACCAGATCATCCTGCAGATCTACAGCGAGCCGCTGGTGCGTTTCCGCCAGGCGGCGCGCGGTCACGGCGCGCACCAGCCGCCCGCTGCCCTGCGCGACCGCATCGACACCTATTTCGATCCGCTGCCCATGTGGTATCCGCCGCTCGGCCATGGCGCCGCCGACACTGCCGA
>JAYQQF010000026.1:8560-12029 GCA_038145705.1 Alphaproteobacteria bacterium
CGGCTCAGCAATTCCGATCCGGTGACGGGTCAGGCCGCGTGGTTCGACCTGCGCGTGCGCATCCGCAAGGCGCTGCCCGGGGAAGCGGGCGAGGCCGCCCCGCAATTCGCACCCCTGCCGCGCCCGCCGGGACTGGACCCGGCGCCGGACGTGCTGCGCTACGGCGAGGAGTTCCACCCGCGCAAAACCCCGCTCAGGCGGACACTGCCATGACCGCGCTTCCGGAAAAGACGACGAAGGCCCTCGGCCTCGTCATCGACCTCGACACCTGCGTCGGCTGCCACGCCTGCGCGGTCAACTGCAAGGAATGGAACACCGGCGGCCATTCGGCGCCGCTGACCGACGAGGACCCCTATGGCGGCGATACCGTGGGCGTCTGGTTCAACCGCATTCACGCCTTCGAAGTGGGCGAAGGGGACACGGGACGCACCGTGCATTTCCCGCGCTCCTGCCTGCACTGCGAGCAGCCTGCCTGCGTCACCGTCTGCCCGACAGGGGCATCTTACAAGCGCGAGGCCGACGGCATCGTGCTGGTCGATGAAGACCTGTGCATCGGCTGCAAGCTGTGTTCCTGGGCCTGTCCTTATGGCGCCCGCGAATACGATCACGATGCGGGGGTGATGAAGAAATGCACGCTGTGCATCGACCGCATCTACAACGAAAACCTGCCCGAGGCCGAGCGCGTGCCCGCCTGCGTTTCAACCTGCCCCGCGGGCGCGCGCCATTTCGGCGATCTGTCCGATCCGGCATCGGCCGTGTCCGAACTGGTCGCCGCGCGCGGCGGGTTCGATCTCATGCCCGAGCTCGGCATGAAGCCCACCAACAAGTACCTGCCGCCCCGCCCGCGCACGAACACGCGCAAGGAAGCGGAAGCGGCCGGGCCGATGGAACAGGCGGGCGGTTTCCTCGGCCTGCTCGACCGCGTGTTCTCGCGCTGAGGTAACGATGCATCCTGCCTATTCGGTCATCTTCTTCACGGTATCGTCGGGCATCGGCTTCGGCATGCTGATGATCGCGGGCGGGCTCGCCGCCATCGGCCGCATGCCCGCCGACGGAGTGTTCGGATTCGTCGTCATGGCGACGGCACTGGCGGCAGCAGCGGCGGGGCTCCTGTCATCGACCCTGCATCTCGGCCACCCCGAACGCGCGTGGCGGGCGCTCAGCCAGTGGCGCACCTCATGGCTGTCGCGCGAGGGCGTCGCCGCCATCGCCACCTTCCCGCCCGCCCTGGGCCTCGGCTGGGGCTGGGTGATGGCGGGAAACCTTGCCTTTCCCTATGCCTGCGCGGGCGGCATTGCTGCGCTGCTGGCGCTCGCCACGGTCTTCTGCACGGGCAAGATCTACCAGAGCCTCGTCACCATCCGTGCCTGGCACGATCCGCTGGTGACGCCCGTCTATGTGGTGCTGGCGCTGGCAAGCGGGGCGCTGTGGCTGGCCGTCATCGCGCGCATGCTCAATTACCCCGACCCGGCCATGACCCATCTGCCGATCGGGCTGCTGGTCCTCGGCTGGGCCCTGAAATGGCGCTATTGGATGCGCCGCGATGCCGATACGGGCGGCCCCACGGTGGGCACCGCGACGGGCCTCGGCCGCGACGGCGCCCCCGTGCGGCTGCTGGAAAGCCCGCATACCCAGGAAAACTTCGTCATGCGCGAGATGGGCTACCGCATCGCGCGGAAACACGCGGTCAAGCTGCGCCGCGTCGCGCAGGTCCTCGCCTTCGCCCTGCCCATCGCCCTGACGGGGGCGGCGATGCTGCCCGCCCTCTCGGGCTGGCCCGCCCTTGCCTGCGGCCTGCTGGCGGCAGTCCTCGGCACCATCGGCATCGCCGCCGAACGCTGGCTGTTCTTCGCCGAGGCCCGCCATGCGGTGACGCTTTTCTACGGGGCGGAGCGGGCCTGAACGGAATGGAACAGGCCGCGGAAATCACGCTCGGCAATATCACGCTCGCCAATTTCGCGCTCATCGCAGGTGCGACGGTGGTGGCCTCCATCGTTTCGGGGATGAGCGGTTTCGGCGGTGGGCTGATCATAGCCGCGGTGATCGCGCCCATCATCGGGGTCAAGGCGCTGGTGCCCGTCATCGGCATCGTCATGCTGTTCAACAACGCCGGGCGCGTGTGGGTTTACCGCCCCGCCCTCAACCTCAGGACCGCAGGGCTGGTGATCGCCTGTTCGGCACCGACGGCGGTGATCGGCGCGTGGTTCTATTCGCGCCTCGATGACCGCATCATCGCGCTGGTCATCGGTATCGTGCTCGTCCTCTCCATCCCGCTCAGGCGCTATCTCGCCCACAGGCAGGTTCATCTCGGCGCGAAGGGGCTTGGCGTCTTCGGTGTGATCTGGGGCTTCATGAATTCGACCATGATCGGCACTGGCCTGTTGCTGCTGCCGGTGCTGATGGGTGCCGGGCTGTTTTCCCAGGCGCTGCTCGCCACCGATGCGGCGATCGCGGTCGGCATCAACGTGGTCAAGGCCATCGCCTTTTCGCGCTTCGATGTGCTGACCTTCGATCTGATGCTGGCGGCGGCGGTGATCGGCCTGTTTACCTTTCCGGGCACATGGCTCGCGGGATGGATCGTCAAGCGCACCAGCGTGCGCATTCACACGCTGTTCATGGAGACGATCATCGTCCTCGCAGGCGGAAGCTTCGTCTGGCAGTACTTTCGGGGATGACTAGAGCGACTGCCCGCCGGTTCAGGGGTGTCGCAAAAACACGCCGTCGATCTGAAGCTGTCGGTTCAAACGCCGGCTGAACGTGCGGTCCGTCATCAGGAATGGCCGGAAACCGGCATCGTGCAGGAAGTGCAGGAGTTCCAGGTAACCCGGTTCGCCCTCGTAGAGGGGCAGCAGCGACATTTCCACCTGGATTCCGTAGATCCGGTCGAGAATGCCTGATGCGCCACGCAGCACGGCAAAATCGTGCCCCTGCGTATCGATCTTGAGGAAGGGGCGCTGGGACTGCGGAAAACCATCCCGGAACAAGGTATCGAGACGATGGATCGCGACCTTCTCGCGCTTGGCCGTGCGTGCCCGCGGCAGCGCCGCCCGCAGCTCTTCCGTCGGTGGCGCGAGGGACGAAAGATCCGTCGCCTCGGAAACCAGGATTTCCACCTCTCCATCGACATCGCCGATGGCGCAGCGGTCCATGACCTGCCAGCGGTCATCCCCCGCCGCCGCGGCCACGAGTTGCTCGTGGCATTCGCCAACCGGTTCGCAGGAGACGATCTGCCCGCCATAGCCCCAGCGACGCAGCGCGCGCCCGGTCTGCCCGACATTGGCGCCGACATCGAGAAACAGGTCGACGCCGTGCGCCTGAAGCACGAGGACGAGCTTGCCTTCAGCGGTGTGGTGTTGCTTGGGCCTGCCGAAAAGGGAGCGAAGGGACATGGACTCCCTTTACCTCCGTTCCCCCCGGGGCGCAAGGATGCTTTGGGGCACCTGCTGCCGCTTTTCGGCCGGGGCGCCCA
>JAYQQF010000027.1:0-11657 GCA_038145705.1 Alphaproteobacteria bacterium
TGCAGGACCAGAGCAGCAAGAAGGTCAGAACCTTCTCCATCGGTTTCGCCGATCCCGCCTATGACGAAGCGCCTCACGCGAAGGCCGTCGCAACCCATCTGGGAACGGATCATTCGGAATATTATGTCGGCGCTCAGGAATTGGTGTCAGGGGTGTCGAAAGTTCCGGAAATCTACGATGAACCTTTCGGAGACTCCTCACAGCTGCCGACGGCGATACTCTGCGCCGCAGCGCGTCGGCAGGTAACGGTGGCATTATCGGGCGATGGCGGCGACGAACTGTTCTCTGGGTATGGCCGATATTTCCGCGCACTGGAACTGAAGGCGGCGACACGTGGCGTGCCGCCCATCGTTCGATCCCTGGCGGGAAAGATTCTCCTGGGTGTGCCCCAGGCCGCGTGGAACCGGATATTCGGCCTGATCCCGGCCAGATGGCGCCCGGCACGGGCGGGCGCGCGGCTACACGCGTTTGGTGGCCATCTCGGCCAGTCCGATGAAGGCGGGCTTTACCGGGGGCTGATCTGTCATTGGCCGGATGCATCCAGGATCGCCAAGGGCGCAGGAGCACCCCGGGGGGTCCTCTGGGATGGTGCAGCGAAGCGCGCCATCCCGGGCTTTCTCGAATGGATGCAGTTCTGCGATTCGCTCACTTATCTTCCCGAGGACATCCTCGCCAAGGTCGACAGGGCAAGCATGGCTGTCAGCCTCGAGGTGCGCGTCCCTCTTCTCGACCACCGGGTCGTGGAGCATTCGTGGCGGTTGCCGGCGGCTCTGAAGGTCCGCAATGGCAGCGGAAAGTGGTTGTTGCGCCAGGTCCTGGCGAAATATGTGCCGCCGTCGCTGACCGAGCGGCCGAAGATGGGGTTCGGCGTGCCGCTGGAGAAACTCCTCCGCAATGAACTGCGGGACTGGGCGGAAAGCCTGCTCGATGCGCGGAAAATGAACGAGCAGGGATACCTTGATCCCCAGCCCATCAGGGCGCGGTGGGAAGAGCACCTGTCGGGCCAGAGAGACTGGCAGTATTCCCTGTGGCCGATCCTGATGTTTCAGGCGTGGCTGGAAAGCACGGCGGGAAACGATTCCCGATCTTGATGCTACTCCCGGGCCGAGGCCTTCCCGGTGATGAAAGCGGCGGCGGTTTCCAGGTCCGGAAAAATATCCGTGGGGCGGGAAAGCAGTTTCTTTTCGTCGGAAGCGAGGCGGGCGATTTCGCGCTTGCCATGACCGGATTGCAGCAGGTAGCTGGCACGCAGGCCCGCGTTGAGGCCGGCCTCGATGTCTGTAAGACTATCGCCAATCAGGATGCTCTCTTCGAGGGCGATCCCGAGTTCCTCCGCAGCCCGCAGGATCATTCCGGGCCCGGGCTTGCGGCAGTCGCTTTCGCGCCGATAGGCTTCGACGGCCGCTTCCGGATGGAAGGGTGAAAAGTAGATGCGGTCTATCCGCGCGTTTTCCTTTTGGAGCAGGTCAAGCAGGCGGGCGTGGATTTGCTCAAGGCGGGCCTCGTCAAGGAAGCCCCTCGCGATCCCCGACTGGTTTGTGATCACCACGACCAGCCAGCCGGCAGCGTTAAGCATGGACACGGCCCGGGCAGCGCCTTCTACCAGCACGATTTGCTCCGGATCGGTTATGTAGCTGACCTCGATGTTGAGGACGCCATCGCGATCCAGGAATATCGCTCGTGTCTTACGCATCGTCGCCAATCCCAAGCTTTTCCGGGGCATTATAACAAAGGCGCTTTCCTGCACCCCATGAATTATCCCCAACGCACTACGCTTCCCCCGTCATTGAAACGGGAACCATGCTGAAAACGAGACAATTTCAGGCATCCTTGTTGATCAAGGTCCGAAACAATCCCGACTATTTTGGGGGGGTGGCGGTCGCCTATGCGTCACAGGCGTTGCAGATTTTCGCGCAGATCTTTCTTGTGCCGCTTTACATCGCGCAGCTTGGCATGCGCGATTTCGGGACACTCATGATGTTCATGAGCTTCGTTGCCGGTTTCAACATCATCGCGACATGGTCCATCGGTGGGATCACGCGTGCCTTCAGCGAAGCCATCGCCAACAACGAGACCGCCGTTCTTCAGATCAGATATGCGGCGGCGAAATACGTTTTCATGGGTTATGGGGCCGGTTTGCTGTTCGTGAGTGCGGCGATCGCGCTGGTCGTCGGCCACCTCACCCCGTCAGCCGCGGCTTCCTTTGCCAATGAAAACATTCTTCTTGTAATGCTCGGGGTGGCTCTCCTGATCCTTCTTACCATCGACAACATGGTGGAGATTTCAGCGCTGATCGCGAAGAAGCGCCTTGTTGTCATGTGGCTCCTTCAGATCGAGGGGCTCGTGGTTTTCGTGGCGGCGGTGGTTCTATGGCTGAAATCGGGCGGTGGCCTTGCCGGCATTTTCCCCTGCATGGCCGCCGGGGTTCTCGTCACGCGCCTGACGGTCTGGGCGTACTGGCGTTGGCAGGGAGTTGCTTTGCGACTGGGGCTGCTGCGGAGCGCCGTTCTGCAAGAGACGCGTCGGCTCGCCGGGATATTCAGGCAGGGTTATCCTCTCTACAGCCTGATTTTCGCAGCCATGCAGATGGATACGCTGCTTGTCGGCATCCTGGGCAACCCGGTCATGGTCGGCCAATACGTCCTGATCTGGAAGATTGCGGAAGTCGGAATTTTTCTTTTGTGGCGCATGGCAGAAAACCTGCAGCCCGAGCTTCTCCAGGCATTCGCGATGAACGACCGGGAGCGCTCATTACGGCTTTACCGTTACGGTCTTATGGCCGTCGCCGGAATTTCCCTTCTTGCCGGATTGGGCTACGCCTTGCTTGGACAATGGGCCGTGGGCCTTTGGGTTGGTCCGGAAGTCGTGCCACGGGACCGGTGGGCCTACGTCCTGGCGGGTGCAGCGGTATTCTGGCTGGGAACCGCGCGTCTGTCGCAGATCGTGGCGTTTTCCAGCGGCCGACTGCGAGGCCTGATCATCGTATCCGGGATCGAACTGGCGGCGCGGCTTCTTTTGATCTTTGGGCTCTTTCCGACTGTCGGATATTTGGCCCCGCTAATCGCCATAAACTTCACACATCTTTTCGGTGTCTCTGTCGCTTACGCCATGGTTGCGAAAAGGGGTATTTCCGGGTCGCGGTAATTTCGCCATCTCGGGCCCAAACCGGCTATTGGGAGATATGTTTGAGTGTTTAACCTTGAGTATTTAAAAGAAATTCGTGAATACGAGCTGGCTCTGGTTAGAACATTCCTTCCCAAGTCGGCGCGAATACTCGAAATTGGCGCCGGCACGGGGCAGCAAGCACAGTTGCTTGCCTCGTATGGTTATGATGTTGTCGCCTTGGACATGGCCGATTCAAATTACGCGGGAAGTCGTATTTTCCCCGTAGCTGATTACGACGGCAAAAATATCCCGTTTCCCGACGCGAACTTTGATGTTGTTTTTTCCTCGAATGTTCTGGAGCATATTGATGATCTGGGGCTGCTCTTACGCGAATGCAACAGGGTGCTGAAGCCTGATGGCATCCATGTTCACGCAATGCCGACACCAGCATGGCGGTTTTGGACCAGCATGACCGGCATCTGCGATCTTCCGCAAACTCTCTTCGCGTCGTTGAGAGACTGTATTCCGCGGTCCATGACGTATCGAGATTTGCGCCGGCTCGTTTTTTTCCCTATTCGTGCTCTTCTGATTGTATGGGATCGCATTGTGCCGAAGCCCCATGGCAGTCATGGCTCGGCATTTTCGGAACTAATATCGTTTCGTTCGGATGCGTGGCGTAAACGGCTATCACGCCATGAAGTCATTACCGTCGAAGAATATTCGATGGGTTTGTTTTACACCGGCAACATGCTTCTCGGGCCTAACCTCTCATTGGCGCAGCGCGAAAACCTAGCCAAAATTCTCGGCCCCGCATGTCGGCTTTTCTTGTGCCGCCCTAAGCGATAAATCGTTTCCAGGAACCCTGCGGCTGAGACCGGCCTCTTGTCATTCTATCGGCCTAGGCGAGGCGTCGCCGGCGACTGTGCCGGGCCTCCCAGAAATCGCGAACCCCGCGGATCAACAGAAAAACCAGAACGCCCGAAAGCATCAAGTAGTTTGCCGTGATGTTGTCGATATACCGGTTGACGTCGAAGGTCACGAAGACCGCCACCATGCAGGTCGTCGCCATCGATCTTGACCCGGCGTCGGTCGCGACCGCAGGTGCCGTCCTTGACCGGTTTGCAAAGGATCGCCAGTGGCGCCTCGATGAAAAATCGGTTTTCGCGTTGGCGCCTGACGACATGGGGCGTTTCGACGTCGTCTATTCCTGGGGCATTCTGCATCATACGGGGGCGATGTGGCGGGCCATCGATGCGTGCCTGCCGATGGTCGCGGAAGGCGGGATTTTCGCCGTTGCGCTGTACCGGAAGACCCCCGCCTGCGCCTTCTGGCAAAGGGAAAAACGGTTTTATTCCCGTGCCCCGCGGTTTCTGCGAGCGATCGTTCGGGCCGCCTACAAGCTGATCTTCATGTCCAACATGCTGAGGAGCGGGCGCAACCCGCTGGAGTACATTCGCACCTACGGCAAATACCGGGGCATGTCCTGGCATATCGATGTCGAGGACTGGCTTGGCGGTTATCCCTATGAATCCGTACGCCCCACCGAATTGCGGGCGTTTCTGGCCGAGAGGGGATTCGAGGAAGTGCGCGCTTTCGTGACGGAACTGCCCGAAGGTTTCTGGGGCGTGATGGGATCGGGCTGCGACGAATTCGTGTTTCGCCGCGCGACATGACCATCGCCGTGCCGGTTGCGGCATGGCTTTCCTCCGCCGTCTGCTAGCGGGCCATTCTGGCCCTGAGCGTACCCACCCACGGCAAGGCGGACTTCGCAAGCAACAGCAGAAAAATTCCGGTGGCGGCCAGGTAACACGGCACGATGTTGTCGATGTAGCGAGAGACGTCGAACGTCACCAGGATGGCGACCATCGCACCGGCCGACATCACATAGAACAGGAGCGCAAGCACCATCAGCCAATTTTCCCGCGCCCTGCCGAACAGCATGCTTATGCCCACGAGACATAAGGCAAAGGTGAACAGCAACCGATTCGGCGGCAGGATCTTGGGCAGGATATCGAGTGTCAGCAGGGGGGCCTGATGCAACGACTGCACGAATTTCTTCATTGAATCGGTGAAGTACCCCGGGTGGCCGTTCATTCTGGCGATTTCGGCGTCCACCCCGGCCAGAAAGCCCGTGGCATCGTATTTGATGTCGCGGCCGAAGTCCTTTATCCACGGTGTCACGAAGGAATACAGGAACTGCTTGCCGACGCGCTTGACGATGCGAAGCGGCGAATCCAGCGCAGCGCGAAAATACAAATGCAGCAGATAGTCGCTGGTCTCCTTCAGGTTCTGATCAAGGGTGCTGAAGATTCCGTATTCCGCATTGTAAAAGCAGGTATTGCCGTTGAAACCCTGCAGCGGGTATCCCTCCGGCCCCAGGGCAAGATAGCGATCAAGGACCGGTAGAAGGCGCGCATCGCGCACGTCCGCGGGCGGAGTCGAGCCGCGTTGACGGGCGTCCTCCCGCAGGTAGTCGCGGACCATGTCGGCATAGGTGCAAACAAGCCCCCCGGCAACGAACTTCCTGGCCGTCGGGGCATCGTACTTCGACTGCCAGTAGCCGTTCGCCACGAAGGCGGCGAGCGGCAGCGAGACGATGATGAGCCCAAGCCCCGCGCGGGCCGAAGGACGTCCTTTCCGCCAGGCCACGATGATCGCGGCCAGGGACATAAACCCCACGAAAACGAAGAACGACGGTTTCAGCGCCAGGAGGGCGGCGCCACAGGCCGCGATCACCACAGCGTTCAGCCAGAGGCGCCGGCCCGTGCACATGTCTGCGAGGCAATAGGTCGCGAGAGCCGCACAGAAAATCGTGAGCGCTTCCGGCCGCAAGCCATAGGCCAGTTCGAAAACCTGCGTGTAGGTCCAGAAGGTATAAGCCAGCCAAAGAGCCATCAGGCGCGTTCCGAGAAACACGCGCCATCCCGGGTTGGGGAATATCCGATCGCTTGCCCGATCTAGGGTGAAATAGATCAGCGCTCCTGTCAGGCAGGTCAGCAGGCCTTGAACCTGGGCCAGGTATTTCCACGGAATGTCGAATGCGAGGAATCCCGCGAGAAACAGGGGATAGCCGAAGGTGCGCGCATAAATGAGCCGCATCTCATGGTCTTCTGCCAGTGAAACGGCGGGCCGCAAGTATCCGTAGTAGTCGGGGTCGAGGGCCACGGCATTCATGGCGGGGACATATCGCCATGTGACGAAAGCTGTCAGGAACAGGACAAAAATATTGGCGGCTGTCCTCATGATGCTTTCGGCTGTCCTCTGTTGCGAAAACATGGCGCCCGAATGAAACGGGGGCGCCAGAGCTTCACGTGGAATAATTGATATACTGTACCCCAGTGGAAATCGAGCGGCGATCTCGCACGCTTTTCCGCTCGGGCGAACCCGGACGGCGCTCAGGGGCGGCAAGCATCCCGGCAAACTCGACAGAGAAATCCGAGCCAGAACACGAGGTAGAGGCCCGCGGCAATCGGAAAACCGAAATATGCCGGATTTTTTCCGTCATATTCGAAACTGAGTTCTGATACGGCTTTTGCCAGATGGACTTTCGTGAACGTGTTCGCGATTGGCGCCGACGGTAACTCTTCCCCGGCGGCATAAATCTTCATTTTGCGGTCGAACGGCAACATCAGAAGAATATCGCCGGACAGTGAGGAAGATCCCCGGGCCCTGAACCTGGACGAAGTCAAATCTATGAAATTCCAGTCGGTCGGGACGCTGCCTTGCAGCAAGGAAACGTAGCTCTCGTCGGACGTCTTCGTTTGGTCGAGCTGCCAAACCGGCACCGGGTTCTTCGCGAATTCGCGCTGGAAGGCACTGTCACCGGCAAGCCCCTCGTAGGACTTGTGCTTGGGCCGATACTGGCTCGCTTCAAAATACGTACGGGTCCAGAATGTGATGCCTTTCACCAGCGCCCGGTTTATGGCCTGGCCGGAATACAACGTTTCGGTGTTGTAGGGGTCGGCACCCTCGACGGGCATGCCGGCTTTGTGGCGCAGGCGAATGTCGGCGAAAGGTGACACGAAACCGGAACTGTATTTTTCCCCGAGCCCGATCTTGACCGCGAGGTCGTCGGTTACCCGCGCATACCTCGTGACGTCCGCCGCGGTGCGCTCCAGATAATGGGCAAAGGCGGGAACATCGATAATGAACAACGCCGCGAGAAATACATTTCGCAGGTTCTTGCCTGACAACGGTGCATACTTGCACGCGAGATAAAGCAGGACTGGCACCGCGGGGTAGATGTACGGCAACACCCCTTCATTCAGCCTGTAGATCCAGAGGTGCCTGAGCGCGAACCAAAGGAAAAAAGCGAAATAGGCAATGATTTCGCGTCGCAAGTCGCCGACGGGGCGGCTGCCCGCGCGGAGAAGCGACTGGAGTCCCATGCCGACAAGTGCCATGACCGGCAGAAAGAGCATGAGGGAGCCGGTCATGTGAAACGAGCGCCCGAGAAAAGAGAGCGGATTCGTCAGGTAATTGATGAGATGAAACCAAAGCGCCGGCTGCTCGAACTTTGCTGCGCTGTTCATCAGGACGAACAACATCAACTGACCGAGGAAAATCCATTTCAGGCGGCTGGAATTGCGGAAGATGCCGCTGAACACCAGGACCGTGATCAGCGTCCCGGTCAGGACCCACGAATGGCCCCAGTATGGGTGATGGAAACTGAGCGTATCGAGCGGGAAATCCTGCCATTTGGAAGCCGAGAACGGAAGTTTCAGGTATTCGAGGAAATTCCTCTCCGTGGCGAAGCGCGACGTCTCCAGGCCAAATGACAGCGACTTGATCTGCCCGTAGAGCGCCAGGTAGGGCAGGTTGATGACGAGTGCGAAAGCGGCATAGGGAATGATCTTCTTCGACCATGCGGCCATCGCAAGGCTTTTCAGGAATTCGATGAAACGGGCGCCTCGATTGCGTTCGAAAATGAAGAAGATCAGCGCGGCCAAGAGCAGGAAGCAATGAACCCCGAGATAAAAATACGAAAAAGAGAAGAGGGGGGCTGTGAAGACCACCGCACCCGCTACCGCCACAACCACCCCGAGGTTCTGCGTATTGACTGAGCGACCAAGGCGGACAAGGGCTCCGGTCAGTACGAAAGACAACAGGTACAGGAACCTGAAACCGAAGCCGAGGTTGAGATAGGTCGACATCAGCACGACGAAAATCATGGCCCCGAGGGCCGAAGCCTTGCGGCTGACAAAGGAATTCAGAAAATAGTAGCAGGTGAGAAATTTCAGGACCGAATAGACGACGAGGATGACGCTTTCGTAAGCGATGAAATACCTCGCTGAATCTTTCAGGCCGAACACCAGGTCCAGGGTGACGAGAACGATGGCTGCGACGATCTGATCGAATGCGTACGTGCCGCCGACGATCCGCAGGAATGCGGTCGGCAACTGATCGGGCACGCTCCAGAGCAACACGTGATGGCTCTTTATCTCCCGAATCAGGATGTCGATGGCGACGAAGTAATATTCCCGGTCATAAAACCCGACGAAAACCGAATTGTTTCCAAGGATGATCGGAAGTTTGACCGTGATATCCAGCGCTACGGCCAACGTCAGGGCGATCAGAAAATAGCACTTCGGGCTCCGCCCCGTGGTGTCGCTGCCGTCGGCGAACGTAGCGGTCACTTCCCGCTCCTTCCGAATTTTGACTTAACTAACAAATAGAGTGTGCTCAGGAAGGCGCCGGGCAACTCCAGAAGGGATTTCATCTGGTTTGGCGAAATGTTCTGCTGGCCCAGGTCTTCCTGGCGAATGTTGAAGGGCACCATTGCGTAACGGGTGCCCATGACGATGGTCTTCGCGGTCAATTCTGCGAACAGGCAGAATCGCCGGGAGTACAGCCGGACACGTTCAAGGTCGCTGCTGCGGTAGGTGCATGTGCCGTTGATGTATTCGATGCCGAGCCCAAGCAACTTGGTCCAGAATCCCGAATACAACCTCGATATCAATTGCCGGCGCCATGCGCGTTTGTCGGCGTTTTGTAGATAGGAGATAACGGGCTGCCCGGCGTGGGCGCCTTCGAGAAGCAGTTCGAAGCATCTCGCTTCCAGCATGTCATCGCCGGGGACGCAGCAGATGAACTCGCTGTTCTGGTGCCGGGCCGATTGCAGAAAGGCCTCGCCGACGCCGACGTTTTCCGGAAAATGTACGAAACCGAAGATGTCTGGAAATTGATCCGCGTATCGGCGCGCTATCTCAAGCGTGCCGTCTCGGCTGCCGTCGTCGGCAACGATGGCCGCATAACGAATGGCCGGGTACTTCCTTGAGAGCGAGAGAAGCTTCTCAAGGGTTCCCGCGAGCAATTTTTCTTCATTGTGGGCGGAAACGATAAACGCCAGACTTTTTCGCTCGGTGGGGATTCGGATGTCGTCGTTCATTTGGCCGAAAACTGCATGGTGCACGTCCTGCCGGCGCCGCCGGTCTGGTTGGCGGAGGGCGCTTCAGGCATCGATCATAAAGAGTACGCGGGTTCCGAAAAACCGTTAATATTGCCCTCGTATCCCGACTCGGTGCCGCTGTTCGGTTAGGCGAGTTTCTCCCCGCCGCTGGTGGAATTTGATAACGCGTCACGGGCCGCGCCGGTTCGGTTTGTGGCATCTGTCAACGAGGGCCGTTCCTTTTGAGCATGCGGTTCGAACATTCGGTTCCCTGATTTGGAAAAACATTCACAGTCACCGGTTCTCGAAAATCCAGGAATGCCGCGCACGGGCGCCATACTGATTGCCGTCGTCCAGCTCGCGATCTCTGTGTCCCTGCTGGTCTGGGCATGGCGCCATGTCGATATTTCGGCGGTAGAATCTCGCCTGGGGCAGATGCGTTATACCTATGCGGCGGCGGCATTGGCGCTGCTGCTCGTCCAGGCCGTCCTGGCCGCGGAGCGGTGGCGGCTCATCAGTGCCGAGTTCAACTTCGTGTCGGGGACGCTCTGGCACTTTCGCGCCACCATGGTGTCGCAGTTCTTCGGACAGGTGTTGCCCGCCACCCTTGGCGGGGATGGCTACCGCCTGTGGTCGGTTTTGCGGGCAGGGCAGGGATACAAGGCGGCGATTCTCTGCGTGATGGCCGACAGGTTGGTCGGCGTCCTGGCCTTGCTCGTCCTGAGCGCCGTGTCCCTGCCGCTTCTGTTCGCGCGCCTCGGGCCCGATACGACCGCGGGATGGAGCCTCATGACCGTGATCGCCGGCGGGATCGGAGGGTTCGTAGTGCTGGGAATTGTCGGCCGGCTTGCGGCGCGTGGCGTTCCCAGCCGGTGGCTGCGGATCCTGCTCGCTCCCGCGACCGCGCTTGGCGTGCTGCTCGCCCATCGCCGGCAATTCGTGTTGCAGGCTCTTCTCGGGCTCGGGGCGCACCTTTGCGCCGTCGTCGTCATGCTGCTCGTGGCCAAGGCCATAGGAATTCGATTTTCCTTGGTCGAGGCGCTGGTCGTCGTGCCCCCGGTCATTCTCGTAATCTCGCTGCCGATCTCGATCGCCGGATGGGGCGTTCGCGAAAGCGCGATGATATTCGGCCTTGGTCTCTTCGGGCTGCCATCGGGAGAGGCGGTGATCCTGTCGGTGTCGTTCGGCCTCGCCAGCTTCCTGATGGGCATGATCGGTGCCGGGTTCTGGATACCCTACTCTCGCCGTTCGCTGCTCCGTTAGTCGGCGGATCGGGATCGATCGGCGTCACGGCAGCCTGCGGACTGGCGCTAATCCCGCCCCCCGATCCGCGCATAGATCGGCCAGGGCAGCAGGCGCAGGGCCAGGGTGATCCACTTCCACCAGCCGGGGAAATAGGTGATACCCGTATCGCGGCCCATCCGGCTCACCACGCGGTCCGCGAGCAGGCGGGGGTCGCCCTTGGGCAGCGGCGTCTTTTCCGCCTTCATCACGTCGGTATCGAGAAAACCCAGCACCCAGAACTGCACCTTCACCGGCGTGCCGCGGGCGGCCAGCCGCAGGCTCTCGAAATAGGACAGAAGGGCGCGCTTCATCGCGCCATAGACGAAGTTGCGCCCGCGTCCGCGCGCCGCGGTGATCGAGCCGAAGCCGACCACGGTCGCCCCGCCCGCGACGAGGTCGGGCCAGAGCTTGGCGACCGCTTCCGCAGGCGCGAAAAAATTGACCCCGCCGAGCTCGCGCATGGTCTCGGGCGTCGTGCCGATACCGTCGCGAACGGCAAAACCGATGGGCATCAGCAGGCCTTCTATACCGCCTGCGGCACGTGCGGCCTGGGCAACCTCGTCCAGATAGCCGGCACCCGTTGCAACGTCCGCAGCGACCGTCGATGCCTCAACCCCATGGCGGTCGCGCAGGGCCCCGGCCAGCGCCGAGAGCGCATCCGCATCGCGCGCCACCAGCACCAGCTTGCGGCCATCCGCCGCCAGCCGGTCCGCGAGCGCGCGGCCGAGCCCGCCGGATGCGCCGATGATCACGTAGGCCATTGTTCCCCTCCAGTCGGCGGATCATAGCATGGCTTGCGGCGCTGGGCGCCCCGGCCGAAAAGCGGCAGCAGGTGCCCCAAAGCATCCTTGCGCCCCGGGGGGAACGGAGGTAAAGGGAG
>JAYQQF010000028.1:0-10965 GCA_038145705.1 Alphaproteobacteria bacterium
GCTCGTCACGACGGCCATCTCGGCCGCATCGAAGCTCGCAGGCTTGCGAACCCGGTAGCCCTCGGGGAAAACATGCGGGCACCGCCGCAGATGCGCCTCTGCCCTCATCCGGCTATTTGCCAGGTGAATCGATGGCCGCGATCTCAGCAGTTGTGCGCAGGGCACAAGCACGTTGTGCAGCCGCCAAATCCGGCTTTTGCGGTCGACCGACCTCTCATAATTTTCGTCTTCGAACCGCACGCCCTCGTTGCGTCCGGGGACAATGACGATTTCGAGATACTTCAGGCCTCGCTTACGCTGTTCCAGTTCGGCTCCGACGTAGAACCATGGAACATCAAAAGTCAGGGGGCTGACATCAAGGTCGTAAACCGCAACAAGAGTATCGCGAAGGGGATTGTTGAGCCTGGACGACAGCGCCGCGTGCCAGTCGGCCAAAATTCGCGCAAGTTCGTCCAGCCGGGAAAACCGGTAAGCCCTGGTGAATATCCAGCTCAACCCCTCCCTGCGGACACCGTCACGAAGCCGATACAGCAGATTCATGTCCGGTCGCGTTCCCCGCCCAGTGCCGGCATGTCAGGAAGGTTGCTCTCATCGGCCAGCGTCTCGAATGCCCTGAATTCGCGGCGCAGCACTTCGAGATCATCGGCCTCCCAGACCAGCTTCTGGTAACGGGTGGAAAACCCCGGCGACTCCCCGAACTTGTAGCCGATCTCCTCCAGAACCTCCCGCGTGCTCATCCCGGCCGACGGCACCATCGGTTTGAACTGCAGATAACGGCAACGGGCATTGAACGTGATCATGCTGGTCGGCCCCGCCATCGTCGCCATGTTGACGAAGGCGGCCTCGTACATCGCGGCACGAAGGTGAGGGTGGAAGGCAGCTTCACGAAAAACCGGAAATTCCGAAGCAATTTCGGCCGTACAGGCATCATACGCCGTATCGGTATCGGGCACGAAAACGACCGTGTATTTCTTCGGGTCAAGCTCCCGTGCAAAAGCGAGCCAGGCGGCGATGTTCGAGTTGCGATCGGAGGCGAAGCCGTAGTTGCGCAACGTGATGACCACCATGCGCGGCCTGGCGCCGAAACAGCGTCGCCAGTTCTGGATATAATTGCGCCCCGCCAGTCCGGCAGAAAAAAAGCTTTCGAGGCCCCGTGCCGAAAGCCGGCGCTGAAGGACGGCGAAATCCTGGTAGGTTACGGGCTTCGGGAAAGCAAACGGGCTGTAGCCCTGAGGAAACACGTGCCGCGGCCGCGCCGCCAGCAGGCGCAGATCCTTTACGTCCCTGAGCACGTGGACCGAAGCTTCCGGCCTGATCATCAGCATGCTGGCTATGACGACGTTGTATACCCGCCAAATCCGCTTATCACGATCGACCGCCTTGTCGTATTCGTAGGATTCCTCGCGAACGTCGCCACCGCCCGTTGGAACGAGAACAAGCGCAAGGTGCTTGAGCCCCTTCACGCGACGTTCCATCTCCGCGCACAGGCAAAACCACAATGCATCGTAGGTAATCGGGCTGACGTTGAGGTCGTAATATGCATACAGCGTATCGCTGTCGCCCTCCGAACCGCGGCGGAACAGGAGACCCGGGAGCGCCCATATCCGTTGCAGGCCGCTGGCGCGCAGGCTCTGCTTCACCGTCCACAGGAACCCGTCCTTGCGCACGTGCGTCCATATCCGCAAAAACAGAGACGGCGATTTCATGCGGGTCCGGTCAAATTCAGGCTGGCAAACACTCTGCGCTATCTCCCCTGCAGGTCGATCAGCGGCCGCAGCACACGCCCGTCTTCGAGGTCTTTGAGAGCCTCGTTGATCTCGCCGAGGCCGTATTCCCTGCCGACGAACATCTCGAGCGGCATCTTGCCCTCGTCAAACATCGAAACATAACGCGGGATATCACGGTCCGGGGCCGATTCCCCGCCCCACGTCCCCGACAGGATCTTGCCCCGGATCAGGTCGAAGGGATCGATCGACAGCAGGGTCCCGTGAGGCGGATTTCCGGCAACGACGCAACGTCCACCGCTGTTGCGGACGGCCCGGAAAGCCGTTTCGACGGCAGCGCGCGAACCCGCGGCTTCGATGGCGCAATCGACGCCACGTCCATCGGTTGCTTCCGCGATGGCTGCCTGTACATCCTCATGTCCGGCATTGACGAGATGGGTTGCCCCGAATGCCTTCGCCACATCGAGCCGCGCGGGCACGAGATCGACGGCGACGATTTTCCCTGCGCCCGCCAGCGCAGCCGCCATCACCGCGCTCATCCCCACGCCACCTATGCCGAATACGGCTATGGTTTCGCCCGGCTTCAGGGCCAGATTGTTGAAAACGATTCCCGCGCCTGTCGGCACGGCGCAACCAAGGAGCGCGGCCTCGCGCAGCGGCATGCTTTCCGGGATGCGCACCAGGCGATTTTCGCTGACCGCGGCATGGTTCATGAAAGTGCTGATTGCCCCGGAATTGACGGCACCAAGTGCGCTGCCATAGACGGTGCCGGGGACATCGAGCCCCTCGCCCTTGATCCAGGTCATCACGACCCTGTCCCCGGGACGCACCTTCGTCACGCCGGCCCCACAGGCAACGACCGTACCGCTACCCTCGTGCCCCAGGGTATGCGGTACATAACGGTCGGGGCCACGCAGGCCCTTTTGCTCGTTCAACTGGCTGTGGCAGACGCCGCTCCACGCGATATCGACGAGAACTTGCCCCGGCTTCAGCGCGGGCATCGAAATTTCCATCAACACCAGCGGCTTCCCGGTCTCCACCAGAACAGCGGCCTGGGTCATTTCAACAGCAGGGTTTTCAGACATGGCTTCAGGCCGATTCGGCGATAAACCAGTAATAATCGCCGGTATAGCCGACCTCGTCGAAAACCTTTTTCCAGTCTTCGACATGCATGTAGGTAAGTGCCGTCAGGTTCCACGCCAGCATGGATTTCTTCTCTGCCTCGTTGCGCCATGCGTCGACGGTCAGGAAAGCATCCTTGCGGGTTACGCGCTCGATTTCCCGCAGCGCCTGCTTGCATCGATCGATCGGCAGGTTGTGAATCGTATTGATCGAAATCACGAGATCGAAAGAATTGTCGGGGAACGGAAGCTCGGTTGCATCGGCGACCTGCACGAAATCTCGAACCTCTTCTTTCGCATGCTCTATGGCGTATCGTGAAACATCGACCCCGCGGACGTCGGCTGCGGGCATGAGCAGCTTGAAATCGTGCATCATGAAGCCCTTGGCGCAGCCGACATCGAGAATCCGGGCATCGGGCGCAAGCCCGTAATGGTCACGAAAGACCCTGACGGTATCTGTCCAGAAGCGCGGGTGATAATTGAAGCCGCCGTAGCCGGTCAACCGGTCCCCATCGAAAAATTCGACACCAAACCTGCGAGCGACGGCACGGTGATCTTCCGTGATCAGCTTGGCACGGTCGTCGATCGGTCGCTTGGAGCGCGGATATTCGGAAAGAAGGTTGATTTCCTGACCCATTGTTTGTCCTTTTTCTGACGCGCCGCGGATTAAGCGGCCCGCACTCAGAATATATTCGTGAGCGTGATGATGCGGCGCGGCGACAACTCGATCAAACGCCTCATGATTGGCCTGGTGCTGTCGAGTGCCGTGATGATGATAGTGGCCTCGGACATATCGCCAACCGCGCTCGGGGACATGATCGGACATTTCACATGAGGCAGGCGATGGCCGATGCGTCCCTCGTTATCGTCAAGGATGGCTTCCGCAAAGCCGAAATCCGTCTCCATGTAGTGGGCCAAGACCGGCAGCATCTGCGCCGCCCCGAAACCATAATAGGTGGTATCCCGTTCGGTCAGCATGTCACGGATACCGAGAAGCCTTTTCTTGAACGCCTCAAAGCCCGTGCGCAGCGCTGCCGCTCCCGGCGCGTCAAAGCGGGGGTTCTGTCCGGCCTTGGCCGAAGGGCGCTTGCGGAAAGCGAAAAGAAGGGTGCCGCCCCAATAGCCGTAATTGAATGCATGGTCCACGTATTCGGCACCCAGACCATCTATGACACCTACCATCGAGGACAGGCTAAGGTACTGTATATGCTGATGAAATATCTGGTCGAACCGGCCCGTCCGCACGATCGTGTCCAGGCACGGCATCTCGATTACGAACAGGCAGTTTTCCGCCGCGAGATCGAAGACCGTCCGCATTTCCCCGATAAGGTCGGGGACATGCTCGAACGTATGGGCGGAAAGGACGAGGTCGGGCCGCACCCCCAGCTTCGTGCCGTCCTTCAGATCACCGACGAAGCACCCCAGGATTCGCGTCTTCTCGTTCGCCTGATGATCGTTGCCGACCCAGATCGGGTCGACGCCGATGAGCGCCTCGCCCATATCCTGAATCTTCTCGAGCAGATAGAGATCGTTACAGCCAATCTCGAGGATGGCCCGGTACTTTTCTCCGCCGGTTACCTTGCGGACGAAGCGTTCGAAGAAATCGTTACCTGCCTGCGAGATGACGCTCTGCGAACTGCGGTGCGTATAGGTTTTGTCATAAAGGACTTCCGGACTGATGACATGGCGGAGCTGGCCATGGCCGCAACCGGGGCAATAATTGAATGCCTGATCGTAGGCCGGAAGCTCGATATCGGAATCGCCGGGCAGGTAAAGGCCCGTGAGCGGCATGGCCCGGGAAACGAAGATTGTCTCGAGGGGCCCTTTCCCGCAGACATTGCAGTTATCAACGGTGGTGAACTTCATCACGAATTTAAACCTTTTCCCCGCTTATGGTGACCCAGCAGTAGTCACCGGTGTAGCCTTCCTCGGCGAACATCTTCAACCAGTCGGCCTTCGAATGATTGGAAAGTCCCGTCACGTTCCATTGCAGCAGATTTTGCCGTTCCTCTTCATTGTTCCACGTACTGACCGTCACGAAGGCAAACCGCTTGCTGACCCGCCTTATTTCCCGCAGGGCCTTTCGGCAATTCCTGTCGTCGAGTTCGCTCAGCGTATTGACTGAAATCACCAGGTCGAATTCGCCGTCCGGAAACGGCAAGCTCGCGGCGTTTGTAACCGGCAGGTTTTCCTTCACAAGATCGATCGATTGGTCGATTGCGTACTGGGATATATCGACCCCGAAGACCTGTAGTCCAGGCAGGTTCATTTTGAGGTCGTGCAGCAGGAAACCCTTCGCGCATCCGACATCGAGAACCTTGTCCCCATCCTTCAGGCCGTAAAACTCGATGATGTCACGGGCAACGCTGTACCAGTACTTCTTGTTGTAGGTATAGCCGCCGTAGCCATACAGGCGATCGCCGTCGAAATACACCTCTCCGAACTCTCGCGCCTTTTTGAGGAGGAACTGCTCAAACAGCGCCTCGACATTGCTGCGGGGCGCTTGATTCAGGGCGATATAACCTTCCCCCGAGAGCTTTCTCAGGCCGCGGTCTGCAAGCAGCCGCGTGGAGCGCGGATAGTTCCTGAGCAGATCGACCTCGCGCCCGAGTTTCGTTGCCGGGCTGGAATTCCACTCTGCGACGACCATCAGGGATTTATAGGTGTCCCGGTCCAGAAACGGATACATGTCTTCGAGAGGCCGGGGTGAAAAACTGCCATCCTCGTTGCGCATGAACCCCTGTCGAGGCACGATCTCTTCGTCGGGCGAAACCATGACCTCGCATACCAGGGGCCCGGCGCCGCCAAGCACCTGCGGCAATCTCTCCTGCACCTCGTCATGGGAGGAAAGTCGATGAAACGGCAGGCCGAAGGCACCGGCAACCTTCTCGACATCCGGCAGATGGAGGTCACCGTCGGGCGCTGAACCGACGAAGGCGCCTTCCAGGAATTCCTGCTGCGTACTGCGGATGGAAACGTAGCCCCGGTTATTGAGGACGAATATCTTGATCGGCAGCGCGTTATCGCGAATCAGCTGCAGTTCCTGCATGTTGAAGGGGAAACTGCCGTCGCCCACGAAGCAATAGATTTCCTTGCCCGGATTGGCATAAGCGATGCCGATCGACTCAGGTATCCCCGATCCCATCGCGCAAAGTCCGGTGGAAAGCACGAGCTGACGGGCCTCGCCGATCAGGCAGGACTGAAACGAGGAATAGACGTTGGTCCCCCCGCCATCGACGACGAAGATGCTGTCCTTTCTGGCATTCCGGCTCAGGTAATCCTTGAAGTAATACGAGCTGACTGGAGACGACTGCGCAGCAAAGTCCGCGGCGATCCTGTTGAGGCCCCGATAGCGGTCACAGAGCTGTCTCCAGCCCTGTATTGCCGAACCGTCCCAGCGCGCCATACCGGGCACCGCCTCGAAAGCGTCGAGGAACGCGTTGATATCGGCATTCAGCGGATATTCGACATGGACCGGGATGTTCGCGATCTCCTCGCGGTCTACATCGACAACGGCAATTTTCGCTTCGCGCGCAAAGGCGTCGTAGCGGGTCCCGGTGATCGAATTGTTCAGGTGGCTGCCGAGGCAGAGCAGGAAATCACAGTTTTGCATGCCGAGGTTGGCGCCGCGCTGCCCGGCAATGCCGGGGCGGCCAAGATTAAGTGCATGGTCCGAAGGAAGGAGGTCGCACACGCTCCAGCTCGTCAGCACAGGAATGCCAAGACGTTCGGCGAGGGCGATGACCCTCTCTTCCGCGCCGCCAAGGCGCACGCCGTAGCCCACGAGAATGAGCGGACGGCGAGCCGCGAAAAACGCATCGCTCATCTCGCGCAGTACGTTCATCTGCTTGCCGAGCTTCCAGTCCGGAGCATCGGGAAATTCCCTGGCCGGGTCGAACTCCAGCTGTTGCGCCGGATCGACCGAGGTCCACTGGAAATCGACGGGAATGTCGATCCAGACCGGCCCCGGGCGGCCATGCCGCGCAAGGTACAGGGCCTTGTGGAGATGATATTTCACTTCGCGGATATCGCGGATGGTCACGGCGTAGTTCGTCACCGGCTTGACCATCTGCACGATATCGACTTCCTGCGTACCGACCTGGCGCAACTTGCGCGCCCCGATCGTGTTGCTGGCCCGCGCCTGCCCGGACACGAAGATACAGGGCACCGAATCGAGCCATGCCGCCGTCAGGCCGGTCAACGCATTGGTGGCCCCGGGCCCCGTTGTGAAAATCCCCGCGCCCAGCGTACGCCGGCTCTTGGCATAGGATTCGACGGCGAACGACGCCGCCTGTTCGTGATTGAAGAAGACGGCTTCGACACCGGCATGCTTCCGCACCGAGTCGAACAGGTGCACGACGGCCCCGCCGGTCACACCGAAAAAGGTGTCGACGCCGCTCTTGTGGATTTCATCAACGATGAAGTCCGAAATCTTTATCTTGTCGTTTCCTGACACTTTTCAAACCCCGGGATACGGATCAGTAATCGTCCACTTTCTGGAAGAAATGACGAGCCTGCCCGCCTTCGACAGGAATAACCGAACCGATGCAGAATGACGCATGCTCCGAACACAGCAGGACAACCATCGGGCTGATTTCCTCCGGCTGCCCGAAGCGCCCGAGAACCGTACGCTCCTTGAGGTACGTATCGGCGTGTTCCGGACGAACCTTCAGAACATTGGCCCAATGCCCCTCTTCGGTGATGACGACGCCCGGGAGAACCGCGGACATGACGATCCCCGTCTTCTCCAGCGCGAGCACGCGCGCCATGGACCGGCTGTAGGCGGTATAGGCAGCCTTCATGGCGCAATAGGGCACGGGCCCGCTGTTCTCCATGCTGGCTCCGGCGGTAATGTTGACGATGCGGCCCCAGTTCTTTTCCCTCATGCGCGGGATGACCAGGTTATTGATCTCGATGGCAACGCCGAGAATGAGCCGGAAAAGGCGTTCCCAATCCTCAAGCGGGCACAAGGGATCAAGGATATTCAGAGTATCCCCGACATTGTTCACGACGATATCGATGTGACCTGATTTTGCGATCACTTCATTGACGATGCGCGTCGGCTCCCCGGGCAGGCTGATGTCGCTGACGACGCCGTAATGGCCCTCGCCCAGTTTTCCGAGCGCGTCGACCATCGCATCGACGCGAGCCTGAGAGCGCGACGTCACCACGACCTTCGCCCCCTCCTTCGCCAATCCCAGCGCGATCGCCTTGCCGATCCCGGTACATCCGCCCGTCACAAGGGCACGACGGTTTTGAATTCCCATATCCATGTCAGTTACCCGCTTTCCGCTCTTTGATGTCGACCAGTTTCCGGTAGGCACTGCTGACGACATGACAATCGACCGAATGGGTGATGTAGCGCACGCCGCTATCGATCAGAAACTCCAGTTGCGCCTCGCTGTTTGAGATCGACCCGGCGATTTTTCCCGCATCAATGATTTTTGCCACGAGGCCCCGGAAGAGGGCGACGATTTCCGGATGGTCCACCTCTCCCGGCCGCCCCAGGACACAGGACAGGTCGAACAGGCCGATGAAATAAACATCCACAGTGGGGCATTCGAGTATCTGGTCGACGTTGGAAACCCCGGCCTCGCCCTCGATGTGGACGATGGTCAGCGTATTCTCATTGGCGCCGGAAACCACTTTGGCGGCATTGTCGGATGTATATCCGCTTGCCCGCGTAAATGGCGAAAAGCCCCGCTTGCCCAGCGGGGGATATTTGGAAAAGCGCACAAGATCGTCGAGCTGCCCCCTGCCCTCGATATTGGGCACCTGGATCCCGTGCACGCCGATTTCAAGCGCGCTCAGGACACAAGCTTGCGCGACCTCCGGGACCCTCATGATCGGCGACACGCCCGCGTTTTCGCAAGCGATGGCGATTTCCTGGGCACGCTCGAAGCCGACGGGCCCGTGTTCGCCATCTATGATGAAAAAATCCAGCCCCGCGCTGCAGACCGCCTCGGCAAGGATCGGGCTTGGGATAACCGACCAGGTGCCCAGGCAGGCGGTATCGCTGTTACGGAGTTTTTCGAGAAGAAAGTTCTTCCTGATCAAGATTCACCTTTCTTCTTCATGTTGGTGGCGACATCTACGATCAGATCTTCCTGGCCGCCGACGGCCTTGCGCCGGCCGAGTTCAGCCAGGATCCGGCGCGGATCGAGACTGTACTGGCTGGCGATCCGTTCCACATGCTTGATGAATCCGGAAAACACCCCATGAATGCCGCTGACCACGCTGAGCGATGAAATCTCGGGCCTGACGGTCAACAGCTCGCGATCGGCAAGATCGGCGACGTCGAGCATCTTGTAGACGTCGATTCCGGTATGGAAGCCGCTCTTTTCAAGCACGGGGATCAATACCTCGAGCTGCGTGTTTCCTGCGCCCGCTCCGAACCCCCGGGCAGTCGCATCCAAGATGGCAACACCCGACTCGGCTGCGACCAGAGAATTGGCAATCGCCATTCCCAGGTTGTTGTGAGCGTGGAACCCGACGGCGATATCGAGGTTTTCCACCAGGAATGTCATTCTTTCGCGAACATCCGAGGGCAGGTAGGCGCCCGCAGAATCCATGAAGATGACCGCGCTGGCGCCGTAGTCCTGCATCTTCCGCGCTTCCGTGAGCAGGGTCTCCTTCGGCGCCATATGCGTCATCATGAGAGTGCCGTATGCGGTTCTGCCGTATTCGCGGACAAAGGCGATATGTCTCTGGGTAATATCGGCTTCCGTGCAATGGGAAGCGACGCGCACGACGTCTACACCGATATCCAGCGCCGGCTTCAGGTCGCGCTTGATCGTCGCGAAACCCGGCATGCAATGGATCCCGAGCCTTGATGTCTTCAGGCAGCCACGCACGGTTTCGAGCATCGGGATATCGCCCACGGCGGCTTCGCCGACCTGCAGGGAGGAGGCGCCCAGTCCATTGCCATGGCCGACCTCCACAATGGGGACGCCGGCCTTGTCTGCTGCCTGCGCGTATGCGGCGATGTGCTCAAGCGTCAGGGAATGACGCACCGCGTGATTGCCGTCGCGCAAGGTCGGATCGCTGATCAGGATATCTGGCATCGCTCAGTCCCTCGCCTTTCCCACCGGACGGTTCTTCGCGTAAGCCTCCGCCGTCCTCACGGCGGCGCAGTTGATGATATCGAGATTGCCCGCATATACGGGAAGATAATCGCCGCGACCATTGACCCTGATCGTTATAAGGATGCGGTCCCTTTCCCAGACCGGCGGGACGACCAGCTCGTAGCCCGGTACGTAGGTTCTGATCTTCTCCAGCATCCCGTCCAGCTCTTCCTTCAGCCTGGGGAGATCGGGGCGCTTTGTCTTTGCCGAGATCGTCGTCTGCATGATGATGCAGGGCTCCGCAGGATTCAGGATCAGGATAACCTTGGCGCGCGGACATCCGGAATACGCCTTGATGGCATTTTCGGTTGTCTCGATATATTCGTCGATGTTGAGGCGCGTGGCAGGTCCTGCGCTTTTCGAAGCAAGGCTGGACACCACCTCTATGTATTCTATGTCCTGCTGCGTCTTGGCAAGAACATGCACAAGCGGCAGCGCCGTCTGCCCCCCGCAACTGATCATGTTGACGTTCTGGTAAGGAATCTCGTCAACGAGATCGACGGCAGGGACGAAGAAATGCCCTTCCTTCGCCGGGGTCAGGTCGATAACGGTCTTGCCCGCATCCCGCAACATTGGCCAATGGACCTTGTGCGCCTGGGCGGACGTGGCGTCGAACACCAGTTCGCAGCAATCGGGATCGCGCAGGATGGCATCGACCCCGGCATCGGAAGTTGCGATACCCAGATCGCGCGCCTTGCGCATTCCCGGCGATTCAAGGCGCCGACCACTGACGAGCGAACATTCGAGAAGCGGCGAACGCATGACCTTGATCAACAGGTCAATGCCGATATTGCCACTGCCGAGAATCGCAACCTTCATGGCGGGCGCACTATTCCCCGACGGGTGGAGCTTTTCCTCGCCTATACGGGAGTTCATGCCTCGTCGCTTTTCATTTCGGCGGGGACCGGCTTATTGCCGATCCTTGAGATAACCCGTCAACAATTCCCACGGCCCCTGGTCGACAAGGCCGCCATCAACCGTCAAATTCTGACCGGT
>JAYQQF010000029.1:0-10723 GCA_038145705.1 Alphaproteobacteria bacterium
GCCGCGGTCAATGCCGGGCGCAAGGCGCGCGGCGAGCCCGAGCTTGACGCCATGGACTTCCTCAAGAAGTCGAAGGCGCTGCTCAAGACCCTCGAAATGGACGAGAAGTTCCTGAACCGCCCCGTCAACGTCGGCTTTTCCGGCGGCGAAAAGAAGCGCAACGAGATTTTCCACATGGCAATGATCGAGCCGTCGCTGGCCGTCCTCGACGAGACCGATTCGGGCCTCGACATCGACGCGCTCAAGATCGTTTCCGCCGGGGTCAATGCCCTGCGCAACGAAAACCGCTCCATGCTGGTGATCACCCATTACCAGCGCCTGCTGGAGCATATCGTTCCCGACCGCATCCACGTGCTGGCGGGCGGGCGCATCGTGCGCTCGGGCGGCAAGGAGCTTGCGCTGGAGCTTGAACAGAAGGGCTATGCCGGTCTCACCGGCGACAAGTCCGCGGCCTGATGATGACGACGCCCGCCACCGATAACCCGACCGTCCGCGCCCACGCGGAAGCCTTCGCCGGACTGGCATCCAGCCTTCCCGGCGACGGGGCGGCGCGGCGCGCAGCGCTTGCCCGCTTCGAAGCCGCCGGGCTGCCCACGCGCCGGGTCGAGGAATGGAAGTTCACCGGCCTCGATGCGCTGTCGCGCAAGGTTTTCGCGCCCGCCACGCCCGCAACACCGGCGGGCCTCTCCCGCGCGCAGGTCGAGGCCATCGCCGGTGTGCCCGGCGCGATCCACATGGTGTTCATCAACGGCACCTTCGATGCGTCGCTGTCCGATGCCCTGCCCGCGGGCGTTGCGCTGCTATCCGGCGCTTCTCTGCCGTCCTCTGCCACCGGCGAAGGCCGCGGCCAGTCCCTTGTGGCGCTGAATGCCGCCTTCATGCGCGACGGTGCGGTGATCGATGTCGCGGACAATGTGCGCATCGCGCAGCCGCTGGCACTGGTGTTCTTCGCCGCCGGCGACGGCGCGGCCGTGCACACGCGCAACCTGATCCGTCTCGGCGCCGGGGCGGCCGCAAGCGTCGTTGAAATCCACGCGAGCCTGAACGGCGCCGATGCGACGTTTTCCAACACCGTGACCGAGGCCGATATCGGCGCGGGCGCCCGCCTTACCCACGGGCGTATCGCAGCCGAGGGCAAGGCCGCCCTGCACCACTCCCACGCCGCCGCCAGCATCGGCAAAGGCGGCGAGTATGTCTCCTTTGCGCTCTCGGTCGGCGGCGAGCTCACCCGGCAGGAAAGCGACGTCCGCTTTGGAGCACCCGGCGGCACGGCACGGCTTTACGGCGCCTATCTCGGCCGCGGGCGCCAGCACATGGACCACACCACCCGCGTGCGCCACGATCACCCCGGCTGCGCGACCGAGGAACTGTTCAAGGGCGCGCTCGACGGCGAAGCCCACGGCGTCTTCCAGGGCCTGATCCATGTCGCGCCCCACGCGGTCAAGACGGACGCGCGCCAGCGCAACGTCAACCTGCTGCTGTCCGACCGCGCCGTGGCCGATGCCAAGCCCGAGCTCGAAATCCTCGCCGACGACGTCAAATGCAGCCACGGCGCCACCGTCGGCGATCTGGATGCCGACGAAATCTTCTACCTGCGCGCCCGCGGCCTCAGCCCCGACGCGGCGCGCCGCCTTCTGCTTGCGGGTTATGTCGAAGACCTGATCGGGCGCCTCGACGACGACGCTATCGCCGCCGCCATCAAGGCCCGCACCGATGCCTGGCTCGGAGAGGAACAGCCATGACCGCCGCCGAGCCGATGAACAAGGCCGCCTTCGATATCGCGCGCGTGCGCGCCGACTTCCCGATCCTCGCCGAGCGCGTGCGTGGCAAGCGCCTCGCCTTCCTCGATTCGGCGGCTTCCGCCCAGAAGCCGAAACAGGTGATCGAGGCCATCGTCCATACCTACACCCACGAATACGCCAACGTTCATCGCGGCGTGCATTACCTGTCCGAACGCGCCACCGTCGCCTACAACGCCGTGCGCGCCAAGGTGCAGAAGCTGATCAATGCGCGCGACGAAAACGAAATCGTCTTCACCAGCGGCACCACCGACAGCATCAACCTGGTCGCCCAGACCTTCGGGCGGGCGACGCTCAAGGCGGGCGACGAGGTGCTGGTCACGGAGATGGAGCATCACTCCAACATCGTGCCGTGGCAGATGCTGCGCGACGAAAAGGGTATCACGCTGACCGTCGTTCCCTTCCGCGACGACGGCAGCCTCGACATGGATGCCTTCCGCGCGAAACTTTCCGAAAAGACGCGGCTGGTCGCGGTCACGCAGGTTTCCAACGCACTCGGCACCATCAATCCCGTGCAGGAGATCTGCCGCCTCGCCCATGCGGCGGGTGCGCGCGTGCTGGTCGACGGCGCCCAGGGCATTCCCCACCTGCACACCGACGTCCAGGCGATGGGCGCAGATTTCTACGTCTTTTCCGGCCACAAGCTGTACGGGCCGACGGGCACGGGCGCACTGTGGGCGCGGGCCGAACTGCTCGACGCCATGCCGCCATGGAAGGGCGGCGGCGACATGATCCGCTCGGTCACCTTCGCCCATACCGATTTCGCCGAACCGCCCCACAAGTTCGAGGCGGGCACGCCCAACATCGCGGGCGTCATCGGCATGGGGGCCGGCATCGACTGGTTCATGGCGCTGGACCACGAAGGGCTCGACGCCCACGAAGAAGAGCTGTTGGCCTACGGCACCGAACGGCTCGCCGAGGTTCCGGGCCTGAAAATGATCGGCACGGCCGCGAACAAATGCGCAGTCATGTCCTTCGTCCTCGATTACGCCCATCCCCACGACATCGGCACGATCCTCGATGCCGAGGGCGTCGCCGTGCGCACCGGGCACCATTGCGCCCAGCCGGTGATGGAGCATTTTGACATTGCCGCGACGGTCCGGCCGTCGCTCGGCGCCTACAGCTGCCGCGAAGACATCGACCAGCTCGTCGCGGCGCTCGGCAAGGTAAGGGAGATGTTCGGCTGATGAGCGACCTGCGCGAACTGTACCAGGAAGTGATCCTCGATCACTCCAAGCACCCGCGGAACTACGGCCACCGCGAGCCGACCAACCGCGACGCCAAGGGCCACAACCCCCTTTGCGGCGACCAGCTGCGCATCTTCGCGCTGGTGGAAGACGGGCGCATCAAGGACGTCACTTTCGAAGGCCGCGGCTGCGCCATCTCGATGGCCTCGGCCTCGATGATGACGGAAATGCTGAAGGGCCGCACCGAGGCGGAAGCCGACGAAATCTTCCGCCGCTTCCACGCCGTCGTCACCGGCGAAGAGGAAATCGGCGACGACGAGGCCGAACAGGGCGAAGGCGGCCTCGACAAGCTGCGCGTGCTGGCCGGCGTGCGCGACTATCCCATGCGCGTAAAGTGCGCGACGCTCGCCTGGCACACGCTGAAGTCCGCGCTCGACGCCAAGGGCGCCGAAACGGTGGTCACGGAGTAAGCGGCGATGGACGAGACCGGCAAGCAAGAGACAGCCCCTGCGCCCGAGACGGCGCCCGCCGCCCCTGCCTCCGACACGGCCGGGACCGGCGATCTGCGCCAGCAGGTGATCGAGACCCTGTGCACGATCTTCGATCCGGAAATCCCGGTGAACATCTACGAGCTTGGCCTCGTTTACGAGGTCGAGGCAAGTACTGACGGCGACATCACCGTGACCATGACGCTGACGACGCCCAACTGCCCGGTGGCCGGTTCCATGCCGGGCGAGGTCGAAACCCGCATCGGCGCCATGCCCGGCGTGCGGCACGTCGACGTGAACCTTGTATGGGACCCGCCGTGGACGCCCGAACGCATGAGCGAAGCGGCGAAACTCGAACTCGGCATGCTGTAGCGAGACAGGCCATGACAGCGACCACGACCAGACCTAACCCCGTGAAACTGACCGACGCCGCCGCGAAGCAGGTCGCGCGCATCCTCGCCAAGGCGACCGAGCCCGCCAAGGGCCTGTGGATCGGCGTCAGCGAGGGCGGCTGCTCGGGCAAGACCTACAAGATGGACTTCGCCCGCGAGATCAAGCCCGCGGACATGGTGATCGAAGAAAAGGGCGTCACCATCGTCATCGACGCCCTTGCCTCCCTCTACCTGTTCGGTACCGAGATCGACTACGACGAAACGCCGCTCAAGGCGGGCTTCGTTTTCCGCAATCCGAACGAGACGGGCCGCTGCGGCTGCGGCGAAAGCTTCAGCATTTAATTACCTGTTGGGCCTTGCCCGACCCCGCGCGGGGGACTAAACCCAGAAGAACAAGAACGGGGGGCGTTTCGTGGCTCAAGGTTTTCTCGGCGTGCCGGACGTCGATCTCTGGCTGTTCGTCGGCCTGACGGCGGCATCTTTCTTCACCCATTTCTTCGGCATGGTCACGGGCGCGGCGGGTGGTCTGCTGCTGCTGGCCACCCTTGCCTCGTTCTTCCCGCCGGTGGTCGTGGTGCCCATGCACACGATCATCCAGCTCGCCACCAATATCGGCCGCGTCATGATCATGTGGCGCCTCGTGCTGCGTCACCTGCTGGCACCCTTCCTGATCGGCTCCGCCATCGGCGCCTTCGCGGGCGCCCAGATCTTCGTGTCGCTGCCGAGCGGCGTCCTGCAGGGCATCATCGCCTGCTTCATCCTGATTTCCATGTGGCTGCCGCGCTTCGCCCAACTGGGCCAGGCCAAGGGGCGCTTCGCCGTCGTCGGCTTCGCCGCGACGTTCCTCGGCGTCTTCGTCAGTGCCACGGGCACGATGGTCGGGCCCTTCGTCCATCATGCCTCGCCCGACCGGCGCAACTATGTCGCCACCTTCGGTGCGCTGATGGTGATCATGCATTCGACGAAGCTGCTCGCCTTCATCAGCGTCGGCATCGCGCTGCATGCCTATGCGCCGCTGATCGTGGCGCTGATCGCCTCGGGCATCTTCGCCACATGGGTCGGCCGCCAGGTTCTGGACAGGGTGCCGGAGAAGATTTTCCGCGTCGTCTTCCGCGTCATCCTGACGCTGCTGGCGATCCGCCTGCTGTTTGTCGCCGGGCGCCAGATGGGCCTGTTCTAGGCGGGCGCGTCCAGTATATCGTCCGAGACCTTCGCCACCGCGGCGCGCAGGACATCGGGCCCCGCCCCCGGCTTGTGGGCGTTTTCCGCGATATGGCGGCGCCAGGCGCGCGCGCCCTTCACGTTCTGGAACAGGCCCAGCATGTGGCGCGTCACGTCGGCGGCGCGCCCGCCCCGGCCGACATGGGCTTCGATGTAATCGCACATGACCTCGATCACCTTGCGGCGGGTCAGGTCCGACGGCGGTTCGCCGAAGATGCGCTCGTCCGCCTTCGCCAGCATCCACGGATCATGATAGGCGGCGCGCCCGATCATCACCCCGTCGAGCTCGGCCAGATGCGCCAACGCCTCGTCCAGCGACTTGATGCCGCCGTTGATGGCGATTTCGAGTTCCGGGTTCTCGCGCTTGAGGCGATGGACTTCATCGGGGCGAAGCGGCGGGATATCGCGGTTCTCCTTCGGGCTCAGCCCTTCGAGGATGGCGATGCGGGCATGGACGGTGAAGCTGGTGACGCCGCCCCGGCGCACCGTGGCGATGAAGGCGGCGAGATCGTCGTAGCTTTCCCGCCCGTCGATGCCGATGCGGCATTTGACCGTTACCGGCAGGCCGCCTTCGGCCATCGCCGCCACGCAGTCCGCGACAAGCTGCGGCTCCGCCATCAGGCAGGCGCCGAAGCGGCCGACCTGCACCCGGTCGGACGGGCAGCCGACGTTGAGGTTGATCTCGTCATAGCCGAATTCAGCGGCGATCTTCGCCACCGCGGACAGGGCCGACGGGTCGGATCCGCCGACCTGCAGCGCCACCGGATGCTCGGACTGGTGATAGCCGAGGATACGGTCGCGCGCGCCGTGCAGGATGGCGCCGGTCGTGATCATTTCCGTGTACAGCAGCGTGCGCTTGGTGATGACGCGCAGGAAATAGCGCTCATGACGGTCGGTCCAGTCCATCATCGGCGCGACCGACAGGCGGCGGTCGGGCTTGCGCGGCGTGCTCATGCGCCGAGCTTGCCCGCAACCATGTCGGCGATGGCGAGGGACGAGGTCAGGCCCGGGCTTTCGATGCCGTAGAGGTTGACGAGGCCGGGCACGCCGTGATCGGCGGGCCCCTGTATGATGAAATCGACAGCCCCTTCGCCGGGCGCCTGAATCTTCGGGCGAATGCCGGAATAGCCCGCCTGCAGCGCGCCGTCGGCCAGCCCCGGCCAGTAGGTCCGCACCGCCGCGTAGAAACCTTCGCAGCGGCGGGGATCGACGACGTAATCGAGATCTTCCGGCCGCGCCACCGTGTCGATCCATTCGACATCGGGGCCGAACTTGCCCTGCCCCGCGAGATCGAGGGTCAGATGCACGCCGAGGCCGGCCTGCTCGGGCGCCGGGTAGATCAGGTGGGTAAAGGGCGCCTGGCCTGCCAGCGTGAAATAGTTGCCCTTGGCGAAGTAGCGCGGCGGCACGCTTGCCGCATCCAGGCCACGGATGGCCTGCGCCACCGGCTGGGCAAAGAGCCCCGCAGAATTGACGACCTCGCGCGCGAGCAGCGTCATGGGTTCGGCCCCGCCCGCCTCGATGCGGATGCCCGCGTCCGTCACCTCGCCCGCGATGAAGGGCGACAGGAAGGCGATGGCCGCGCCCGCGTCCTCGGCATCGCCCTGGTAGGCGAGCATGAGGCCGTGGCTGTCGATGATCCCGGTCGACGGCGACAGCAGTGCTGCAACGCAGGTCAGCGCCGGTTCCAGCGCCATCGCCTCCTTGGCCTCCAGCCATTGCACGTCAGGAACGCCGTTGGCGTGGGACTTGCGTTCGAGCCCGCGCAGGCCTTCGATCTGGCTGTCGTCGGTGGCGACGATCATCTTGCCGCAGCGGCGGTGGTTGACGCCGCGCTCGGCGCAATAGGCATAGAGCCGGTTCTTGCCTTCGACGCAGAGCCGCGCCTTGAGGCTGTCATTGGGGTAATAGATGCCCGCATGGATGACCTCGGAATTGCGCGACGAGGTGCCGGTGCCGATGGCGTCCGCCGCTTCGAGCACGATCACCTCGCGCCCGGAAAGCGCCAACGCACGGGCAACGGCCAGGCCCACCACCCCGGCCCCGATAACGACGCTGTCCACCTTGTCCGTAATGACGGCCTCCACGGTCTTTCCGCCGCGGGTATAGGGCCTCAGGCCCCGGCCGGTCAACGGGCCCGCGCGGGAGGGACCGGATTCCGCGGGTTTCCGGGTCCCCGGCAGGTGCCCCTTGCTCCTGCCGCCGGAATGACTATGTTTGCGCCGAATTTCGCCCACGCCCCGGCACTGCCCGGGCGGGCCGCATGATGCGGCCGGGGGCCTGCCGAGTTTCCATTTCCGCCATGTCTGCCGAACAGCCCGCCTCGCTGCGTAATATCGCCATCATCGCCCACGTCGACCACGGCAAGACCACCCTGGTCGACTGCCTGCTCAAGCAGTCGGGCTCCTTCCGCGAGGGCCAGCACGTGGCCGAGCGCGCCATGGACTCGGGCGACATCGAACGCGAACGCGGCATCACCATCCTTGCCAAGTGCACTTCCGTCGTGTGGAAGGACACGCGCATCAATATCGTCGATACCCCGGGCCACGCCGACTTCGGCGGCGAGGTCGAGCGTATCCTCGGCATGGTGGACGGCGTGCTCGTGCTCGTCGATGCCGCCGAAGGCCCGATGCCGCAGACCAAGTTCGTCCTGGGCAAAGCGCTGGCGCTGGGCCTGCGCCCGATCGTCGTCGTCAACAAGACCGACCGCCCCGACGCCCGCCCCTTCGAGGTTCAGAACGAGATGTTCGACCTGATGGCGGCGCTGGGCGCCAAGGAAGACCAGCTCGACTTCCCGACGCTGTTCGCCTCGGCCAAGCTGGGCTGGGCGTCCGAGACCCCCGACGGCCCGCGCGTCGACATGGCGCCTCTGTTCGACCTCATCCTCAAGCACGTGCACGAACCGGAAGCCGAGCCCAACGGTCCCTTCCGCTTGCTGGTGACGACGCTGGAATACGACAGCTACCTCGGCCGCATCCTGACCGGGCGCATCCATTCGGGCGTCGCCCGCGTCAACCAGGCGGTGAAGTCGCTGAACCGCGACGGCAAGAAGCTGGAAGACGGCCGCATCATGCAACTGCTGGCCTTCCGCGGGTTGGAGCGCGTGCCGGTGCCGGAAGCGCAGGCGGGCGATATCGTCGCCATCGCGGGCCTTGCCGAAACTACGGTCGCCGACACCATCTGCGAGCCGAAGGAAACCCAGCCGCTCGCCGCCCAGCCGGTCGATCCGCCGACGCTGGCCATGACCTTCTCGGTCAACGATTCGCCGCTCGCGGGCCGCGACGGCGACAAGGTGACGAGCCGCCTGATCGGCGCCCGCCTCAAGCGCGAGGCCGAGGGCAACGTCGCCATCCGCATCCGCGAATCGGACGCCGCCGGCGAGTTTGAAGTCGCAGGGCGCGGCGAACTGCAGATCGCGGTGCTGATCGAAACCATGCGGCGCGAGGGCTTCGAGCTTTCCGTCTCGCGCCCGCGCGTGCTGTTCAAGACCGATGCCGAAACCGGCCAGCAGATGGAGCCGATCGAGGAAGTCGTCGTCGACGTCGACGAGGAATTCGCCGGGGCGGTGATGGAAAAGCTGGGCCAGCGTCGCGCCGAACTGATCGAGATGCGCCCGACGGGCGGCGCCAAGCAGCGCCTCGTGTTCCACGCCCCCACCCGCGCTCTGATCGGCTATCACTCGGAATTCCTGACCGACACCCGCGGTACCGGCATCATGAACCGCCTGTTCCACGGCTACGCCCCGTTCAAGGGCGCGATCAAGGGCCGCAACGCGGGCGTCCTCATTTCCATGACCCAGGGCGACATGGTCGCCTACGCGCTGTGGAACATCGAGGAGCGCGGCCGCCTGTTCGTCAATCCGGGCGAAGCGACCTATGCCGGCATGATCATCGGCGAGCACAGCCGCGGCAACGACCTCGAGGTCAATCCGCTCAAGGCCAAGCAGCTGACCAACATCCGCACCCATTCGAAGGACGAGGCCATCGTGCTGACCCCGCCGGTGCGCCTCTCGCTCGAAGATGCGATTGCCTACATCGACGACGACGAACTGGTGGAAGTGACGCCCAAGACCTTCCGCCTGCGCAAACGACTGCTCGATTCCAACGACCGCAAGCGCGCGGCGCGAAAAGAAGCCAGCGCCTGAACGAAAAAAGAAGGGCCCCAAACGGGGCCCTTCGCTTTTGACTGTGCTGCGGCGTCGTTACTTCACGACCGCGGTGCGCTTCGGGCTGTTGGTGGCGTCGTTTTCGCCGGCATCGGCGATCTTGCGCGGGGACGAATCGGTGCGGCCCGAGGCGACGGCGCCCTTTTCGTGGAAGCCCTGTACCAGCATGACCTCGGCATCGTCATCGCTGACGTTTTCGAACCAGTAGCGCGCGTCCTTCGGGATCAGCACGCCTTCGAGGCGGCCGAATTCGCCGATCAACTCGTCGCCCGGGCCGTAGAATTTGATGCGCCCGGAGATCACGGTGAACATGCCGTCCACCTTGGAATGGTAGTGCAGGTTGTTTTCCCCGCCCTTGGCCTTCAGCACCTGGATATGGCCGCGCAGCAGGCCCGAATCGCACAGGCGCACGGACACCTTGGGGCGCGGGCCCCAGTTTTCGGGCTTCTTGTAACGGAACTTGACGATGCGGGACTCGGCCTCGCGATGGACCTCTTCATCGAGCTGCTTGGGAAGCTGTTCGGCTGACGACATGATTTCCTCCTGATAGTTGAATTCTTGTTTTGGGGTATCCTAACAGACGCCGCACCCCGGGAAAACCCGCCTATCACTTAAGGATTCTGCCGTCTGGCAGGTACTCCCCCGACCGGTCGATGACCTCGAGAGCCCACAGGTCGGGATCGAATTTCACCTGGCGGGCGATATAGGCCTCGGCCTCGGCCTCGGGCACCGGCTGGGCGCCCAGCGGCCAGTGCCAGGCAAGCCCGCCTTCCGGGGCCGTGGTCTGGGCCAGCACCCGGGCCCGTCCGTCGGTACCGATGAGTTTGAGAATGATTGCCCCGGCATCGTCGTCGCCATGACGAAGTACCATGGCCGGACGGCCGGCCGCATCGCACAGCCGGAGCTGGGCCCCCACCCACAACGCCGACTTTACCCTTTGATCCATTTTCCCCACCCCCATTGGCAAGCCGCCAACGGCGACATTATACTTACCAAAACGGCGCAGGGAGATTGCCATGATCAAGATGAAGGGCCTGACCCACTTCACCATTCCGGTTTCGGACCTCAAGCGGTCCAAGGACTTCTACCTCAACACCATCGGCTTCGATTTCGTTCGCGAGAACAAGCACATGGTATTCTGCAAGAACCAGGACGACTACTTCGTGCTGACCTATTCGAAGAACAAGATCGATCCGAACCCCGGCGACGAGAACGACATCCACACCGCGTTTTACGTCGACGCCGACGAATACGACCGCGCCAAGAAGTACCTGATCGAGAAGGGCGTGAAAGTCATCCTTGACGAGGAACGCCACGGCGATGCGACCTTCACCGGGCGCAGCCTGTACTTCCACGATCCCGACCGCAACGTGATCGAACTGCACGATTCGGACAAGGACTAGTTCCCGTCCCCACAAACGCGAAGGGCCCCCCCCGAGGCGCCGCCCCTTTTCGTTTGACCGGCGGTCAA
>JAYQQF010000030.1:0-8818 GCA_038145705.1 Alphaproteobacteria bacterium
TTTGCCAGCCCGAAATTGACTGGACCCGCATGAAATCTCCGTCGCTGTTTTTGCGGATATGGACGCACGTTCGCAAGGACGGGTTCCTGTGGACGGTGAAGCAGAGCCTGCGCGCCAGCGGCCTGCAAAGGATCTGGGCCCTCCCGGGTCTCCTGTTCCGCCGCGGCACAGAGGGCGACAGCGATACGCTGTATGCCTATTACGACCTCAACGTCAGCCCGATTACCTACGATGCGTTATGGTTTTGCCTGTGCGCGGAAATGGAACGTCGCGAGAAGGGGCTCAAGCACCTTGCGCTTGTTCTCGTTCCGACGGGCGGCGGCGACGTTCGCGAGGAATCCTACGAATACGACAAGGCGGTCGATCGTGATAAGCGGATTTGGCGCGTATACAACGTCGTCATAGCCAGCATGTTGATGATCCGGCCGGAGGCATCGGTCCACGTGCTCAGGGACGTAAAGGATTTGCGCCTGCTGGCGGCGCGGCCGCGGCACGTGTTCCCTCAGGGCTACAGCCCGTTTGCTTTCCCGAAGCCCGTGACCTACCAGGATTTTGCCGTCTTGCAGCGCCGGCTTTCGGCACGGGGCCTTGAAAGCTTTTTCTCTGCCGGGCTGGCGGGGCGCAATTATATCCAGAATTGGCGGCGCTGTTTCGGCGCCAGGCCGCGTATGGTGGTCGTCACGTTGCGCAACTACGGCTTCGCCTCCGATCGCAACTCGAACATCGCGGCCTGGCTCGCCTTCGCACGGGAGCTTGATCCGGAGAAATACACAGTCGTTTTCGTGCCCGATACCGATACGGCGTATGACGACCATACGGATGAAATTGCTTCGGAATTCCTCGTTTTTCGCGAAGCTGCCTTCCACCCCCACCTTCGTGCCGCGCTGTATGAGGCCGCCTTCGTCAACATGGCGACGATGGCGGGGCCGACCAGCATGATCACGTTCAATGCTCATTGCCGTTATCTGCAGTTCAAGCCGATGGTGCCGTCGGCCGCGATGAGCACGCGGGAGGTTCTGGAGGAAATCGGCTACAAGTTCGGCGAGACACCAGAGTTTTCAACTCGTTACCAGAAGCTGGTCTGGGAGGCCGACGATCTCGAGGTCCTGCGCCGTGAATTCAGGGCATTCGAGACGCTGGCCGATGAGACCAACCTTCCCGACATGCCGGCACTGTGCGGGGAACGCGGCCGGACATGAATCTGCTGTATCGGCTTCGTGACGGTGTCCGCAGGGAGGGGTTGCGCTGGATATTCACCAGGGCTTACCGGGTTTCCCGGCTGAGCGATCTCGCGGAAGTTTTGGCCGAATGGCGCGCAGCGCTGTCGTCCAGGCTCAACAATCCCCTTCGCGATACTCTTGTCGCGGTTTACGACCTCGATGTCAGCCCCCTGACGTTTGATGTTCCATGGTTCTACGTCGGGGCCGAACTGGAGCAGCGTAAGCGAAGCCTGAAGTATCTCGAAATCGTCATTGTCCCCGGGCGCAACCAGGGCGTGCGGTTCGAAGACGAGAATTACGAGAGGTCGGTCGACCGCAAGAGCCGGATTTGGCGATTGCACAACGTGCTTGTGCCCTGCGCGCAACTGCTGAGATCTCGGCCTTCCATTCACCTGGCAAATAGCCGGATGAGGGCAGAGGCGTATCTGCGGCGGTGTTCGCATGTTTTCCCCGAGGGCTACCGGGTTCGCAAGCCTGCGAGCTTCGATGCGGCCGAGATGGCCGTCGTGACGAGCGACCTGACCACCTACGGCATGGCCGCATATTTCAGCAGCGGCGAAGTTGGGCGACGCTATACCGAGCAGTGGCGCGAGAGGGTAAACGCCGCCCCCCGGCTGGTCGTGATAACCCTGAGGTATTGTAGCTACATGCCGGATCGTAACAGCGATCTGGCCGCCTGGCTGGATTTTGCGAAATCTCTGGATCGGTCCCGCTATACCGTCGTCATCATTCCTGACGTCGATACGGCCTACGATGCCGCCATGGCCGACTTCGAGAAGGATTTTCATCTCCTGCGCGAGGCCGCCTTCAGTTTGCGTTTGCGGATGGCATTCTACGAAGCCGCTTTTCTCAACATGTCCGTGAACTGCGGGCCGGCCAGCCTCTTTTCCCTGAACGAGCACTGCCGATACAGGATGTTCAAGATCGTCACGCCGACGGCGCCGATGGCGACGGAGGAACGGCTCCGAAAATACGGATTTTCGGCCGGGCAGTCGCCGGCCTATGCCCCGCCTCAGCACAAGTGGGTCTGGGAGAACGATTCGGGCGACGTTCTGAAGCGCGAATTCCGCGATTTCGAGTCGATGGCGGAACGCCTCCACCTTCCCGATTGCCCGGAGCTTGCCTCCGATGTTGCGGCGAGGGGCGCTTGACGGGAAAACCGAATGTGCCTGCTGTCGATCCGGTCACGGTCATTCGGCCGGACCGGAGTTTGCTTCGCGTCGACATGCGCGAACTGTGGGGGCATCGCGACTTTCTTTGGGTACTCGTCTGGCGCGAATTGAAGATCCGCTACAAGCAGACCGTGATCGGTGTCGCCTGGGTGTTGTTCCAGCCGCTCGTGATGATGGCGGTTTATTCGTTTTTTTTCGGCTATCTCGCCAGGCTGCCCTCGGGCCAGATGCCTTATCCCCTGTTCGTTCTTTCCGGCATCGTGCCCTGGATTCTCATCTCCCGATCGATCAGCGACGCTAGTGCCACGTTGGCGGAAAATCGCAGCCTACTGACGCGCCTCTATTTCCCGCGGCTCATTCTGCCGCTTTCCTCCGTTGTCGTGAGCCTGGCGGATTTCGGGGTTGCGATGCTTCTGCTCCTCGGAGCGATGCTGATTTCGGGCGTCATGCCGGGAATTGAGTTGCTGTTTTTGCCGCTTTTCATCCTTGAATTGATCGTGTTGGCGGTTTCCTTGGCGATCCTCGCGGCGGCGCTCAATGGCATTTATCGCGACTTCGGGTACATAGTGCCGCTTTTCCTGCAAGTGTGGATGTTCAGTTCCCCCATCATCTACGCCTCGGGCCTTCTGCCTGCCGGGTACCGGCCTCTTTACGCGGTAAACCCGTTGGTTGGAATCCTGGAGGGTTTTCGCTGGTCACTCGGCGGCGGGCCCTGGCCGAACATGCTGACCGATCAGATTGCCTGCGTGGGCATTACCGCAATCCTCCTGTGTGCGGCGATCGGTTATTTCCGCAGGGTGGAAAAATCGCTCGTGGACAGGCTTTAGGGAATCGCACGATGACCGCCTATGCGATTGAGGCCAGAAAGCTCGGGAAACGTTATGAGCTTGGCGAGCACGAACGCTATCAGACGTTGCGGGATGTCCTTGCCCGGGGGTTGAAAGATCCGGTCGGTTCAGTCCGCAGGGCGTTTGGCCGCGGCGAGGCTCAGTCGGACAAGCATATCTGGGCCCTGCGGGACGCGAGTTTTACCCTTGAGCCCGGGCGCGCGCTCGGGGTCATCGGAATGAACGGTGCGGGCAAGACCACTCTCCTCAGGCTGCTCACGCGCATTACCGAGCCCAACGAAGGAGAGGCTGTCATTCGTGGCCGGATCAGTTCACTCCTCGAAGTCGGCACCGGCTTCCATCCCGAATTGACCGGCCGCGAAAATGTCTTCGTGAACGGCATCTTGCTCGGGATGTCGCGCCGCGATGTCTTGCGCAAGATGGATGAAATCGTTGCTTTCTCGGGCATCGAGCCGTTCATCGATACCCCGGTAAAACGCTATTCGAGCGGCATGCAATTGCGCCTCGCGTTTTCTGTTGCAGCCCATCTTGAGCCGGACATCGTCCTGGTGGATGAAGTGCTTGCCGTGGGCGACCTAGTATTCCAGGAACGCTGCATGGAAAAGATGCGGCAAATGTCGCGGCAGGGACGCACGCTGATCTATGTTTCGCACAACCTGCCTTCGGTCTCCAACCTGTGCGACCGCGCCATCATTCTCGACAAGGGCCGGATTGTTTCCGACGGACCGGCACACGACGTGGTGGAGAACTATCTCAACCTCACTCTCAGGTCGGACCAGGGCGCGGACAGAGATACCAATTTTTCAGCCGCAGCCAGGACCGGCGTGGTCCGCCTGCTCGATGTTTCGCTCATGCAGGAGGGGGTGGCGCAGGTACAAAACTCCATTGATATCGGTAAGCCCCTGAAACTCAGGATGACATACGAGGTTCTCGAGCCGGGCCATCGGCTGTTTCCGGCCCTGCACCTATTTGATGCCAACGGGGTCGCGATTCTTTCAACCGGGGATCTCGATGGAATTTCGAGCGGGGCTGAGCCTACAGCCTCGAACAGGGTGCACGAAAAGGGCGTTTATGTGGCCGAGTGCGAGTTCCCCGCGCCTTTCTTCAATGACAAGCATTACTACGTTACTGCGATCATCGGGGAGTTGCCGGATATCCAGCACGTCTATCTGGAAAAGGCGGCGCACTTCCAGGTTCATGACAGCGGCGGTATGCGGAAACATTACTATGGCGACTGGCTCGGCAGCATTCGTCCCCGGCTCGCATGGAAGACATGGCCGAGACAATCATGACGGCGACTGCAGCGGGCACAATCCCCGCGGTTGGCGGGCGCGGGGATAAAACCGCCCCTATTCTTCGTTTCCTCGATTCCCATGCCGCGGTTGCCGATCAGGGTGCCGGGAAGATTATTCTTGTCATCCCGGGTGGCGGGTTTTTCCCTGACGAAATCGACGAACTGAGGCGTCATGAAAAGGTAGCTGGAGTGGTCACTCTTTCCCGGCAGGGCAGGGAAATCCCGCCTCAGGAAGAGGCGGACGCGATCTTGTCCACGCCGGGAAGCCTTCCTAGGGTTGCCCTGATATTGATGCCGGTCCATGAGGTCGGGCGGCAGAGCGCCTTGCAACTTCGGCGTCGGGGCGCGCAGTCGATGATTTTCTGGGATGGATTGCAATGGTGCAGGGAATCGATCTTACGGTTCATCCTCAGCGGCGTGCCGGCATGGCTCGCGAACCCGATCGACGGGCGCAGGTTGCGCGGCCAGCTCAGACTGGCCTGGCCACTGTTCAAACTGCATCAGATTCTGATGGCGTCGCGAACCGCCCGGTTGATCGTGCGCAGAATGGCAGAGTCCCTGGAACTCAATACTTTCGCTCAAGTCGGCAAGCTGCTGCGTGATTGTCCGCCGAGAGCCGACAGTGTCTCCGGGCGAATCATCCTGGTGAATAATTCACTTACCGCAGGCGGCGCGGAGCGGCAGCTGGTCAATACGGCGATTGGGCTCAAGGCTGCCGGGTTTGACGACATCTCGGTCCTGCATTTGGGCAAGAAACAGGACGATGCCGGACTTAGTCCGGATTTTCATGCTCGGCGCCTCATCGGCCATGGTGTTTCCATCGATGTTGTCGTGGCCCAGGAGCGGACCCTGAACCCGGATGTCCACATCAGTGGACACAATGCACGGATTCATGAGGCTTTGCGAAGCCTGCCGCTTGATGTTCGGGCCCACATCATCAACCACTACCTGAAATTCTGTGAAAGCAGGCCGGAGGTTGTCCATCTTTGGCTCGATTTCACTTCTGTTACGGCGGGTATTGCCGCGGGTCTGGCGGGTGTCCCGGTGATCCTGCTTTCGGGCCGAAACCTCGCGCCGTTCAATTTCGAATTATGGCAGCCATGGATGAAAGCCGGCTATGCCACCCTGCTCAAGCTGCCAAATGTACGTCTGCTGGTGAATAGCAAGGCGGGTGCGCTCAGTTACGAAAAATGGCTGGGCCTTCCGCCGGGAGCCGTGGCGGTCCTTTACAACGGATTTGACCCGGCCTTCGTCGAAGAGTCGATGGGAAATGACTTGAAAGATGTGAGGCACTCAATCGGGCTGCCGGCGCAGGAAGGGGAGGTCATTGTCGGTGGCGTCTTTCGATTCTGGCCCGAAAAGGATCCCGGTCTCTGGATAGCGTCGGCCGCTGAAATTGCCCGGCAATTGCCTGATGTGCGGTTTGTCCTCGTCGGCGATGGAATTCTGCGGGAAGAAATGCAGAAGCGTGTGGCGGAACTTGGACTGGAGAACCGGTTTGTCTGGACCGGTGTGCGGCAGGATGTCGGGGCAATCATGCGTTTATTTGACGTATTTCTGCTCACGTCCCATGCTGAGGGACTGCCCAACGTGGTTCTGGAGGCCCAGTCGCTAGGGGTTCCCGTCGTCGCGACCGAAAGCGGCGGCACCGCCGAGGCATTGTCGGATGGAGAGACGGGCGTGATCATCCGGCGCAGGAATGCGGCCGTGATCGCCGAGCAGATCGTTTCATTGCTGCAAGATGCCAATAGGCGCCGATCAATGGCGGAAGCCGGCCCTGCCTGGATCGAAAAAAGGTTTGGTTTGCAGAGGATGATAGAAGAAACTGTTCGTCACTATTTTGCCGTGGGTGCCGATGGCAAGACGAATGGAGTCCCCGAGTTAGAGGCGCCTGAAGCGTGATCATGGACGACATCACTCGCAGTTATCGAAGCTTGAATTTCATATCATGAAAAAACGCATCCTATTTGTTACCGGCGATCTTGAGATCGGCGGCACACAGTGGCACTTGGTGCAGTTGCTGCCGCAGCTTCTGTCGCGCGGTATCGTGCCAACGGTCTATACCGTAATGCAGAAGGGGCGGCTTGCCGACCGCCTGGAAGAAGCAGGTATAGAGGTGATCGAACCTCCTTTCGCCTCCACGATGCGAAAGTGGCCCCAGCCTTTCCGGCGCATCGGCGTGATCCTTCTCAGTGGATGCAAGCTATACGGAATCCTGTGGCGCCGGCCCGATATCGTGCATTTTTTTCTGCCCATGGCCTATCTGATGGGCGGCCTCGAGAGCCTGTTCGTGCCGCTGCGCTGGCGGCTGATGAGCAGGCGCAGCCTCAATCTTTACCATTTTGGCCACCCTGTCCTGGCCCAGCTCGAGCGTCGTCTTCACCGGGCCATGGACATCATTGCCGGCAATTCCCGGGCGGTGATCGATGATCTCAGGGCCGAGGGCGTCTCCAACCCCAAAATTGCGCTGATTTACAATGGCGTGGATTTGACGCGCTTCGAGTCCCTGCCGGAGCGGCGAACGATGCGTGAGGAACTGGGGCTTCGCGACGACACCTTCGTCATGATCATGGTCGCCAACCTTTTGCCCTCAAAGGGACACGCCGACTTTCTCGATGCGCTCGCCCTGATCAAGGACCGTCTGCCGGCTGACTGGTACGTACTTCTTGCCGGCAATGATTATGGATGCGGTGCCGATCTGGGAAAACAGGCGGCAGAACGCGGAATCGCCGAACGCGTGCGATTCCTGGGGGCGCGCGCGGATGTGCCGGCGCTTTATAAAGCGGCGGATATCGGAATCCTCTCTTCCCATCAGGAGGGATTTTCCAACAGCGTGATCGAAGGCATGGCGGCGGGCCTGCCCATGATCGTGACGCGGGCCGGCGGTAATCCGGAAGCAATTATCGATCAGGATTGCGGGGTCGTGGTGCCGGCCCGGAAGCCCGAGGTTCTCGCCGATGCGATCCTCGCGCTCGCCGGTGATGCCGACCAGCGTCGCAGATACGGTGTCAAAGCGCGGGAGCGGGTGGAAGCCGAATTCAGCATCGCTGCCTGCGCGGATAGGTATGCGCGCCTTTACATGTCGCTTGGTGACGACAAGCGACGGTCCATGGCCGAACTTGCGGACATGCTGGAGGCGTCGGATTCGGACGCCGATCCGAAATGTGCGGGTTCGTCGGGTTCCTAGACCTTCACAGGCGCTGGCGCGATCCTGAACTGCAGGCGCTTGCGGCCGCCATGGTGGGGCGTTTGCAGAGCCGGGGTCCCGACGATGCCGGGGTTTGGAGCGATGCGTCCGCCGGCATCGCCCTTGGCCATCGTCGCCTGTCGATCATCGATCTTTCGCCGGCGGGCCACCAACCGATGGTCTCGGCAAGCGGCAGGTTCGTGATCGCCTTCAACGGCGAGATCTACAACTTTCCCGAAATTCGCAGCCGTCTTCTGGAAGAGGAACCTGTCGTCTTCCGGGGCCATTCCGATACGGAAGTCCTGCTCGCTGCCTGCGAGCGCTGGGGGCTCGACAGGACGCTGCTGCAAATCAATGGCATGTTCGCTTTTGCGCTGTGGGACCGCGAACAACGGGTTCTGACGCTCGCCCGCGATCATATGGGCATCAAGCCGCTTTATTGGGGGCGGTGTGGCGAGACAATATATTTCGGGTCGCAGCCCAAGGCATTTGCGGCGCATCCCGACTGGACCGGCAAAGTCGATCGCGATGCGCTCGATCTTTATACGCGATTGGGCTACGTCCCCGCGCCCCATTCCATTTTCAGCGGAATCGAAAAGCTGGAGCCGGGACACATGGCTGTCATCGGTGAGGGCGGCACGTCGCACAAGGTTGTGTACTGGGATCTGTCGAAAGTGGCGGCAAGGGCAGCCGCCGACCCCGTGGACTGCAGCGAGGCGGAAGCCGTTGAGGATCTCGACCGCCTCCTGCGTGCTGCCGTCGGCCGGCAGATGGTCTCGGACGTGCCACTTGGCGCCTTCCTGTCCGGGGGGATCGACAGCTCCGTGGTGGCGGCGCTCATGCAGGACCAGAGCAGGAAGAAGGTTAGAACCTTCTCCATCGGTTTCGGCGATCCCGCCTATGACGAAGCGCCTCACGCGAAGGCCGTGGCAACCCATCTGGGAACGGATCATTCGGAATATTATGTCGGCGCTCAGGAATTGGTTTCAGGAGTGTGGAAAGTTCCGGAAATCTATGATGAACCTTTCGGAGACTCCTCACAGCTGCCGACGGCGATACTCTGCGCTGCAGCGCGTCGGCAGGTAACTGTCGCGTTA
>JAYQQF010000031.1:0-2081 GCA_038145705.1 Alphaproteobacteria bacterium
GCCTGCGCTTCGCCATCCGCGAAGGCGGTCGTACCGTCGGCGCCGGCGTCGTCGCCAAAATCGTCGAGTAGGGAGCGTTTAAGAGACGGCACTCCTTCGTTCCCGCGGCGGCGGTTCCGCGACCGCCGGAGCGGGGGCAGATAGGAGCGTAGCTCAATTGGTAGAGCGCCGGTCTCCAAAACCGGAGGTTGGGGGTTCGAGACCCTCCGCTCCTGCCAGTCTTTCGGGTCCCCCGACGGGACGATTGAATTGCGGATCGGTTCGCGGGCACCGGTTCGGGTAACGAGTACGAGATGGCGAAGACGTCACCGATACAGTTCTTCCAGCAGGTTCGTCAGGAGATCAGCAAGGTCACCTGGCCGAGCCGCAAGGAGACGATGATAACGACGACCATGGTGTTCATCATGGCCGTCGTTGCCGCGATCTTCTTCCTGCTGGTGGACCAGATCCTGTCGGTGGCGATCAAGTTCATTCTCGGGCTCGGCAACTAGTTTCGAGACGCAAGGCACATGGCGCAGAGCTGGTACGTCGTTCACGTCTACTCGGGCTTCGAGAAGAAGGTCGCTGAATCGATCCGCGAGCAGGCCGATGCCAAGGGCATGGGCGAGCTTGTGACCGAGGTTTTGGTGCCGACGGAAGAAGTCGTGGAAATGCGCCGCGGCAGCAAGGTTCAGTCCGAGCGCAAGTTCTTCCCGGGTTACGTCCTGGTGAAGATGGACCTGACCGACGAGACCTGGCACCTGGTGAAGAACACGCCGAAGGTGACCGGGTTCCTCGGGTCCGGACAGCGTCCGGTGCCGGTGCCCCAGCGTGAGGTCGATCGCATCCTGCGCCAGGTGCAGGAAGGGATCGAGCGGCCGAAGCCTTCGGTGCGTTTCGAGATCGGCGAACAGGTCCGCGTTTGCGACGGGCCGTTCACGTCGTTCTCGGGCTTCGTCGAGGAAGTCGACGAGGAACGCGCGCGGCTCAAGGTGGCGGTGTCCATCTTCGGACGCTCGACGCCGGTGGAACTGGAATACGCGCAGGTCGAAAAGGCCTGAGCGCAGGTTTGTAACGCTTAAACCACCCGGGTTCGACCGGGTGCCGTGTGGGAGGCCTTCCTCCAAAGTCCAGGAGGGGCCGGACCACGCACCCCTGGTGCCGGCCAAGGCAGGCGGGCACCGCAACGAGTATCGAAAGGGAATGAGATGGCAAAAAAGGTAACGGGCTATATCAAGCTCCAGGTGCCGGCCAGCCAGGCGAATCCGTCGCCGCCGATCGGCCCCGCCCTCGGTCAGCAGGGCGTGAACATCATGGAATTCTGCAAGGCGTTCAACGCGCAGACCGGTGCTGCCCAGGGCTTCGAGCCGGGCATGCCGATCCCCGTCGTGATCACCGTCTACCAGGACCGCAGCTTCACCTTCGTGATGAAGACGCCGCCGGCGAGCTACTTCCTGAAGAAGGCGGCGGGCATCAACAGCGGGTCCAAGACGCCGGGCACGGCCGTCGCCGGCAAGGTGACGATGGCCCAGGTGCGCGAGATCGCCCAGAAGAAGATGGTTGATCTCAACGCTAACGATATCGATCAGGCGGCGAAGATCATCGCCGGTTCGGCCCGTTCCATGGGCCTTCAGGTTGTGGAGTAAGGGCCATGGCGAAGAGCAAGCGCATGCGCGGTGCCGAAACCGGTATCGATCCGGAAAAGAGCTATGGCGTCGTCGAGGCCGTGAAGCTGGTCAAGGAACGTGCCAAGGCCAAGTTTGACGAAACCGTCGAGATCGCGGTCAACCTGAACGTCGACCCGCGCCACGCCGACCAGATGGTGCGCGGCGTCATTTCGCTGCCGCACGGCACGGGCAAGTCGCTCAAGGTCGCCGTGTTCGCCAAGGGCGACAAGGCGGACGCCGCCAAGGCCGCGGGCGCCGACATCGTCGGCGCGGAAGACCTCGCGGCGCAGGTGCAGGAAGGCAAGATCGAATTCGATCGCTGCATCGCCACGCCCGACATGATGGGCCTGGTCGGCCGTCTCGGTAAGGTGCTGGGCCCGCGCGGCCTGATGCCGAACCCGAAGCTCGGCACGGTGACGCCCGACGTCGCCAAGG
>JAYQQF010000032.1:0-1069 GCA_038145705.1 Alphaproteobacteria bacterium
CCCTGATGCCGCTGATCGCCGCCGCGAAGTTCGCGTAGGGGTTCAGAGCCAGTTCGAGCATGCCCCATTCGCCGACTACGACCTGCGAGAAGTCGCCGAAGACCATCGACGCGGCGGTGACCGAGTTGGTCGCCACGGCGCGGAAGCCCTGCAGGTTGCCGTCCAGGATGCCGCCTTCCCAGAGCGGGGAAGCAGTCGAGGAGAATGCCACGCGCTGCTTGAGCAGGGAGGCGACGGCCGGCGTGGTGACATAGGCGCAGTTCGCGGCGAGGGCGTTGCCGCCGGCCACGTCGGTCTGGAATTCCAGGACCTTGGCGTAGTCGATGGAGGTGCCGGTAACCGAACCGATGCCGGCGGTCTGGCTGATGCCGGTCGGCTGGCCGGAAGCGCCCGAGCCTTCGAGGGCGGCGAGGTCGATGGCCAGCGCCAGGACGCGGGCCAGGTCGTTCATGACCAGGGCGTCGGCGGCCGGGCTGGACTGCAGCATGAGCTGACGCGACAGCTCAGTGTAGGCGCCGACGTTCTTCGGCGACAGGGCGAGCTGGCCGAGGGTCATCTGCGACTCGGTGATCGCCGTGGCTTCGTTGGTCAGCCAGTAGGCAGTCGCGGCGGCGGTCTGCTTCGGGATCGTCACGTTGCCGACGAGGCCGGTCATCATCGTGGCGCCGAGCTGGGCGACGACGGCGCGGTTGCGCAGCAGGTCGATGAACGATCCGGCCAGGTTGTCGGTGGCGACGACGTAACCGCCGGCGTTGCCGGTGGTGGCCGTCATGTCGCGCTGCTGGATTTCATACGGCACGTAGAAGCCATTGTTCGGGGCTTCAGCGATGCCGGCGCGCTTGAGGATGGCCTGGTGGCATTCGCGCTCGAAACCGGCGTTCGTCCAGTCCTTGTCGACCAGGGCGCGCAGGGCGCGCAGCACCGAGTAGCGCTGCTTTTCGCCGCCGGACAGGCCGACTTCGGCAGTCGGGTTCGGCAGCGGGCGCGAGGCCAGCTTTTCCATGACCTTGGAGCGGAAGGCGTCGACCGGCTCGCCGGCGCGGAGGGCTTCGGCGGCCATGCCTTGCAA
>JAYQQF010000032.1:1079-1765 GCA_038145705.1 Alphaproteobacteria bacterium
GCCTGAATCTTGGCGACATCGACCGGAGCGACCGGGGTTTCAGCTTGGGACATCTTGATCTCCTGGGCAGGATCGGCAGCGCGGCCGACGCCGACGGTGAAGTCGGCCGGCACGCTGACGAGGGATACTTCGTAGGGGGTCCAGCGGGTGACGCGGTAGGTTTCGTCATCTCCGCTTTTGGCTTCGAGGACGAGGTCGTCGATGGCATAGCCTACCGAGACGTTCTGACGGATGCCATCGATCACGTCGCGGAAAATCTCCTCGGCACGCGCGCTTCTCCCGAAGCGGACGACGGCGCGACCTACCCGGTCGGCGTCGATGCGGACTGATTCGATTACCCCGATCTGGTCGCGGGAATCATGGTCACAAAGCAGGGGGCCGCCGGACTTGAGACGGGTAAGGTCGACGGCAGATTTGGAGTGGTCGAGGATTTCGATCCCCCACCAGCGCTCGTAGGGCGCTTCCGAACTGAAAGCCAGTTCGACGGTGCGGGTTTCCTCGTCGATCTTCTCGCGCTCGAACAGGAAGGCGCGCTCGAGGGTCAGGCCGCGCGTGGGCGGGCCTTTGCGGGTTTCGGCGGACATGGGCATTTTCTCCATGCCCCGCAGTTTCGCGAACGTCCGCTGTAATGTTCAGGGGGAAGATTACAGCGCGCCGCAGAGCAGCAGCGCGGCTTCCTCGTCGAC